>NZ_JBMPPB010000001.1:171011-1491628 GCF_049340485.1 Undibacterium sp. Ren11W | reverse complement strand
ATAGCAAGTCGGTACCACCCCTTCCCATCCCGAACAGGACCGTGAAACGACTCCGCGCCAATGATAGTGCTGCAACCAGTGTGAAAGTAGGTCATCGTCAGGCTTTTATTAGAAAACCCCTCAACAGAGTACTGTTGAGGGGTTTTTGCTTTGCGGGGTGTGAAGCGCACCAGAAAACCGTTTACTACTCGCCTTGACGCCATTCGTGTAGATCGACACTGCCGAATTATCCGTCCGCGGCACCGTCGTCGTGAAGATACTCCCTCCTGTATATTTTTAATGCGCACAACCTGTATGCGCAATTGGGCTGTTTCAATTTAATTTTAGGGGAGTATGTGGGAATTCGAGCTCTTGGAGAGTTTGGATTATTGACTTTTAGATATTTTTCTTGTCGTTGTCTTGTCGTGCTTCAGGCTCTCTACCTAATTTCCCTTGCTCACTCTCAGATCCGTGGCGCAAAGTTTTTTGAAGGGAGGAGGCGGCGCGACCTGAAATGAATCGGAATAGCCCCGATTCATTTCAAGTACCTACGAGTAATATGACGATACTCCTACCTAGTAGATTCAGAGAGCGCACTATCTCTATGCGTAATCATCTAGTTTTAAAATTTTCTAGGGGGAGTATATGAAGTGATGGAATAACTTGTTCGAAATTTCGCTTTTAAAATTGTTCGTCTTCTTGCAAGTAGCGCCACTGGCCTTCTGGTAGCTTGCCCAATTTCACTTTCCCAATTCTGACGCGTTTCAAGCCTAAAACGATGAGGCCTACCATTTCGCACATGCGGCGGATTTGGCGTTTCTTTCCTTCTTTTAGGATGAAATTGAGTTGATCGTCATTTTGCCAGCGGACTTTTGCAGGAATAAGTTTTTTCCCATCCAGACTTAAGCCGTGATTCAATAAACGCAAATCCTTTTCTGGTAATCGTCCTGGCTTGCTGTATTGAACGCGCACCAGGTATTCTTTTTCTACTGTGGTGTCTTGTCCAATCAAGTGTTTGGCGATACGGCCATCTTGGGTGAGTACTAATAAGCCCACCGAGTCTATATCGAGGCGGCCGGCGGCGACCAGGCTCATGAGTTGAGTTGGATGGAATTGATTATCCACTGGGCATTCGCTCCAGCGATTTTCTGCTTTGACTAATGAAATGGCTGGTTGATGGCCATCTTCCGCTTGTCCGCTGACCAATCCTACCGGTTTGTTAATGAGGATGGTGACGCGTTTAGATTGTTCGGCTGCGGCTTGGCGCTCAACGGAGACGCGTTGATGCGGGAAGACTTTGCTGCCAAGTTCCGAGACGATTTTGCCATCAACGCGCACCCAGCCGCGCTCTATCCATTCATCGGCCTCGCGGCGGGAGCAAAGTCCGAGTTCGGACATTCTTTTTGAGAGGCGTAATTGTTCGGTCATGATAGTGAGTTAGTACTGAGTAAATGGTTTAGTGCGGGCACTGATTCTTGAAGTGGTCGTTTTTTTTGGCTGGGTGTTAGCTTAAATACGTAAAGTATCGAGTAGTTCGGTTTCTAATTGTATTTGGGTTCTGGCGTGTTGCAGGGCTGCACCGTCAATGAGAAAAACGTCTTCTACCCGTTCACCCAAGGTCATAATCTTCGCAGTATGAAGGTTAATTTTGTATTTGGTGAGAACATTGGCGATCGCATATAGCAGGCCATTTCTATCGTTGGCTGATATCGAGAGCAAATAGAATTGGCCTTTTTCGTCAGGTCGTAAGTCGACGATAGGGGCTAAAGGGAAGGTTCTCGATAGACGCGAAAGTCGGCCGCGATTTGGTTCTGATAATGGGGTTTGCCGTATGAGAATTTCTGCTAATTCATGTTCGATTAAGCTAATAATGTCGCGATAATTATTCGCAAACGCAGGTTCAGTCACCAAGAAAGTATCTAGCGCATAGCCGCTTTTAGTTGTGTGAATTTTGGCATCTAAAATGCTAAAATTTTTGCCATCGAAGTAACTGCAAATGCGGGCAAATAAATCTGCTTGATCCTTGACATAGACCACCACTTGCAATCCCTCGCCGATCGGGGAGAGCCGGCATTTTACGACCGGCGTCTGACTCTCTATGCGGTCATGTAAGGCGCGCGTTTGCCAGGCGATATCGGATGCGTCGTGGCGCAAAAAATAGGCCATATCGAGCTGTTGCCATAGTTTTTCGTGGGCATTGCTTGCCAATCCGTGCAGGCGCAAAGATTTCAAGGCATCTTGTTGGCGGTTTTTTAATTCCCGGTCTTTGGATGGCGCTTCTCCGCCCAGCACGCGCAGACTGATGCGATATAAATCTTCCAGTAGTTTGCCTTTCCAGGCGTTCCAGACTTTCGGGCTGGTGCCGCGTATATCTGATACGGTCAATAGGTACAATGCCGTTAAATGGCGTTCGTCTTTGACTAGCGTCACGAAACGCTGAATGACCTCTGGATCGGATAAATCTTGTTTTTGCGCAACATGAGACATAGTCAAGTGGTTTTGCACCAGGAAGACAATGAGTTCAGAGTTGGCTTTTGAAATGCCGTGATCATGACAAAATTTCTTGGCGTCACTCATGCCCAATATGGAGTGATCGCCATTGCGGCCCTTCGCTATGTCGTGAAACAAGGCTGCAATGTACAGCACCCAAGGCTGCGTGAAATTGGCCATTAACTGGCTGCAAAATGGGTATTCATGCGCATGCTCGGTCATGGTAAAACGGCGCAGATTACGTACCACCATCAAAATGTGCTGGTCTACCGTATAGGCATGGAACAGATCGTGTTGCATCTGTCCTATGATGCGGCGAAAATTTGGCAAATAACGACCAAGTATGCTCATTTGGTTCATGTGCCGTAAAGCATGGGTAATGCCTTGCGGAGACTGCAATATCTGTAAAAACAGGGCGCGATTAAAAATGTCGTGTCTAAATCCGGCATCAATTAAGAAACGCGCATGCCATAAAGCGCGTAGTGTGCGCGCTGTCATTCCTTTTAGTTCGTTGTGCTGAGCCAGCAGTAAAAACACTTCTAGCATCGCCGATGGCGAGGTCTTAAAGACGTCATCATTGGCGACATCAATGAAGCTATTGACTTCATTGAAGCGCTCATTAACCGCTTGAGGAACTGAGGGTTGTGGAAAGAGAGTGCTCTCAATATTTTGTAATAGTATGGTATTGAGCTGGGTAACTGCCTTTGCGGCCCAATAATAGCGCTGCATGAGATACTCGCTGGCACGTCGGGATTCAGTAGTTTTGAATCCGAAGGTTTCGGCTATTGCTGTTTGTATATCAAAAATAAGCCTATCCTCGCGTCGACCGGCGTGTATGTGCAGGCGTATGCGGATATCCTTGAAGGCGCGTTCATTGCGTTTCAGCTGATGGGCTTCGGTGGCGGTAATTAGCCCATGCTCAGCTAATTCTTTCCACGAATTGCCCAGTTTTGCAGCTTTGGCGACCCAGAGGATCACTTGTAAATCCCTTAGCCCGCCAGGACTCTCTTTGCAGTTGGGTTCTAGACTGTACGGAGTGTCTTCATATTTGACGTGTCGCTGCTGCAATTCCAGGAGCTTACCTTGGAAAAACTGCTGAGGATTCATATTCTCATCGAAACGAATTTGTAATTGTCGAAATAAATTTCTACTGCCTGTTAGTAGTCGCGCTTCGAGTAGGCTGGTTTGGACAGTGATGTCCGCGTTACTTTCAGTAATGCATTCGTCGACAGTGCGTATGCTATGACCTATATCCAGGCCGATATCCCATAAAACCTGCACCAGGTTTTCTAATTTTGCACGCAATGCAGAATCGGGCGACTCTGTAAGTAAGACTAGTACATCGACATCGGAATGGGGAAATAACTCGCCACGGCCGTAGCCGCCGACTGCCACCAGCGCGGTCGATTTTGGAAAGTCATAGCTCTTCCAGATTTTTCCTAGGATGCCATCTACGCAGCGGCATAGATTTTGAAGTAAGGCTTCTGCTTTGGTATTTTCTTTGAATGTACTGATTACAAGTTGTTGCGCTGCCTTCAGTTCTTGTTTGAAGACGAGCGCGGGGACTGGCGTTGTCATTTGGCTGTGGTAATGAATGCAGGTGGTGGTGGTGAACCGGCGGATAGGGTTAAGACTTCATAGCCAGTTTCGGTGACGAGTATGGTGTGCTCCCACTGCGCTGATAGGCTGCGGTCTTTAGTCTTGATGGTCCAGCCATCTCCCATTTCCTTGATTTCACGACGACCGGCGTTAATCATAGGTTCGATCGTGAAAATCATCCCTGGCGCGAGCTTTTCCAAAGTGCCCGGGCGTCCGTAATGGAGAACTTGAGGCTCTTCATGAAAAACCTTACCTATGCCATGTCCACAAAATTCTCGGACTACGCTATAGCCTGCTTTTTCTGCATGTTGTTGAATAATGTGGCCAATGTCGCCCAAATGATTACCAGGTTTAACTTTTGAGATGCCTAGCCACATGCATTCGTAAGTAATTTCGCTGAGTCTTTTTGCCAGTATCGACGGCTCGCCCACTAAAAACATGCGGCTATTGTCACCGTGATAACCATCTTTGATGACGGTAATGTCTAAATTAACGACGTCGCCACTTTTTAATACTTTATCACCTGGAATTCCATGGCAAATAACATCATTGACTGAAGTGCAAATTGCTTTTGGGTAAGGAGTATAGCCAGGAGGGCAGTAGTTTAAAGGGGCAGGTATGCTGCCCTGTACGTTCAGCATGTACTCGTGGCAAAGTCTATCAATTTCGCCCGTGGTCACACCAACTTTTACAAAGGGTGTGATGTAATCGAGAACTTCAGATCCGAGTCGACCGGCTATGCGCATTCCCGCGATGTCTTCTGGTGTTTTAATAGAAATAGATGTCATGCTTAACCATGTAAATTGAAAAATCAGTAATACGCGATTATAGTCCAGGACTGCACTATTCGCTCATGCTGAGCGGCGAGTAGTGCGATCAACAAGCTTGAAGTATGTTTGCTAATCGTAGTACAATAGATGGTTGGCTAGAGTGTTTCTTTAGCTAATGACTTAAATTTAGTAATTTTTTAAACACGAATCTGGTCAAAAAGGGTGTCCCGAATGGGATCACTGACTTGGATTCAAGACCTAACCCTGGAGTTATTATGTCTGTATCAATGCGTGAAATGTTGGAAGCCGGTGTCCATTTTGGTCATCAAACCCGTTTCTGGAATCCAAAAATGGCTCCGTACATTTTTGGTCATCGCAATAAAATCCATATTATCAATCTTGAAAAAACCCTGGGCATGTACCAGGAAGCAATCAAGTACATTCGTCAATTGTCGTCTAATCGCGGTACAGTATTGATGGTTGGTACTAAGCGTCAAGCGCGTGAGTTGATCGCTGCTGAAGCGCAACGTGCTGGCATGCCATACGTTGATCAGCGTTGGTTGGGTGGTATGTTGACTAACTTTAAAACTGTAAAAACTTCAATCAAACGCTTGAAAGACATGGAAGCGATTGTGGAAGATGGTTCAGTAGAGAAGTTGTCGAAAAAAGAAGCTTTGATGTTTCAACGCGAAATGATCAAGTTGCAAAAGTCTATCGGCGGTATTAAGGATATGGCTGGTGTTCCTGATGCGATTTTTGTTGTGGATGTCGGTTTTCATAAAGGTACTATTACTGAGGCCGCTAAATTGGGTATTCCAGTAATCGGTATCGTTGATACTAATCACTCACCAGATGGCGTAACTTACATTATTCCTGGTAACGATGACTCGTCTAAGGCAATTGCTCTGTACGCTCGTGGCGTTGCTGATGCAATCTTGGAAGGTCGTGCAAATGCTGTGAATGAAGTGCTGGAAGCAGTTAAGCCAAGTGCTGACGAGTTTGTTGAAGTAGAGCAAGCGTAATAGCGAATGATTTTTGCCGGATTTTGATTCGGTAAAGTCAAAATAAAAGGGGCAAACAATCGTTCGCCCCTTTTTTTAAACAGAATTTATTGATGGCATCTTTGTGATGCAACGTAACTAGGAGAGATACATGGCGGCGATTACAGCAGCGATGGTAGGTGAATTGCGCGCAAAGACAGATGCGCCTATGATGGAATGCAAAAAAGCATTGGTAGAAGCTGATGGTGATTTGGAGCGTGCTGAAGAGATTTTGCGCGTTAAGTTGGGTGGTAAGGCTTCCAAGGCAGCTTCGCGTATAACTGCTGAAGGTGTAGTTGCTTCAGTTGTTGTCGGTGGTGTTGGTGCTTTGATCGAAGTTAACTGCGAAACTGATTTCGTTACCAAAAACGACGATTTTATCGCCTTTGCAAATGCATGCGTAAAATTGGTTGCTGAGCACAATCCTGCAGATGTGGCCGCATTGGCTGCGCTGCCTTTGGATGGCTCTACTGTGGAAACTGTTCGTGCTGCTTTGATCGGTCGTATCGGTGAAAATATGTCAATCCGTCGTTTTCAGCGCTTTGACACTGCCGATAAGTTGACTTCTTATCTGCATGGCACACGTATTGGCGTTATGGTTGAATTTTCGGCCAGTGACGAACAAGTCGGCAAAGACGTTGCGATGCATATCGCTGCGATGAAGCCAGTTTCTTTGTCTGCCGATCAAGTACCTGCTGAATTGATTGAAAAGGAGCGTTCAGTCGCATCCTTGAAAGCGGCTGAGTCTGGTAAACCAGCTGATATCGTAACCAAAATGGTTGAAGGCTCGGTTCAAAAGTTTTTGAAAGAAGTTTCTTTGTTGAATCAGACTTTTGTTAAGAATGATAAGCAAACTGTTGAGCAAATGTTGAAATCTGTTGACGCTTCCATCAAGTCTTTTACTATGTATGTTGTAGGTGAAGGCATAGAGAAGAAGCAAGATGATTTCGCAGCAGAAGTGGCAGCGCAAGTCGCCGCCGCAAAGCAAGCGTAATTAGGCAAAAAAACGGGCCGAAAGGCCCGTTTTTTTAAGCTTCAATTTTGAGGCTTTTGTTACTAGGTTATTTTTGCCAGTACGTTGGATTTGGATAGTGTTTTTTTATCTAGCGTATTCACAATAATATCTTCATTTATTTTTTAAGGAGCCCGGACCGTGATTAAACCTGCTTATAAGCGTGTGCTTTTGAAGCTCTCTGGCGAAGCCTTGATGGGCGATGATGCTTACGGTATTAATCGCGCTACCATTGAACGTATGGTCGCCGATGTCGCTGAAGTGTCGAGAATGGGTGTTGAGCTCGCAATTGTAATTGGTGGTGGCAATATTTTTCGCGGAGTCGCGCCTGGTGCGCAGGGAATGGATAGGGCTACGGCGGATTACATGGGAATGCTGGCAACCGTCATGAATGCGCTTGCCTTGGGTGATGCGATGCGTCAGGCTGGCGTTGTGGCTCGGGTGATGTCGGCAATTGCAATTGAGCAGGTCGTTGAGCCTTACGTGCGTCCTAAGGCTTTGCAGTATCTGGAAGAAGGTAAGGTGGTGATTTTCGCTGCGGGAACAGGAAATCCATTCTTCACCACTGATACTGCTGCTGCGTTGCGCGGTTCTGAAATCGGTGCTGAAATCGTATTAAAAGCGACCAAGGTTGATGGTGTTTATACCGCAGATCCGAAGAAAGATCCTACAGCTACGCGTTATTCCACTATTTCTTTTGATGAGGCCATTTCTCGTCATTTACAAGTGATGGATGCCACAGCATTTGCTCTTTGTCGTGATCAGAAATTACCGATCAAAGTGTTTTCTATTGTCAAGCCGGGTGCATTGAAAAATCTGATTATGGGTGGCGACGAAGGCACGCTTGTCCACGTATAATTTGCTTCATGGCATATAGGTAAGCTCGTTGGCCTATATCTGCCCTTGTTTTATATTGAAATAAATAAGATAAATAATGATATTTGTCTGCATTGATTTGTACAGGAGGATGGTATGTCCATCATAGAAGTAAAAAATAATACTCAATTGCGGATGCAAAAGTCGCTCGAGACTCTAAAGGTAGATCTTTCTAAAGTGCGTACTGGTCGCGCTCATACAGGGATCTTGGATCACGTGATGGTTGACTATTACGGCGCGCCTACCAATATCACTCAGGTGGCAAACGTGACTTTGATCGACGCTCGTACCATTGGCGTTCAGCCGTGGGAAAAGAAGATGATATCGGCGATAGAGAAGGCAATTCGTGATGCAGATCTAGGTTTGAATCCATCTACGCAAGGCGAAATGATACGCGTCCCTACTCCAGCTTTGACTGAAGAGCGGCGCAAAGAAATGGTTAAATTGGTCAAGACCGAAGGTGAAGATGCGAAGATTGCTATTCGCAATATTCGTCGTGACGCGAATGAGTCACTGAAGAAGCTGGTAAAAGATAAGGAATGTTCCGAGGATGACGAGCGTCGCGCATCGGATGAAATCCAAAAATTGACGGACAAGTTTGTGGCTGATGTGGATAAATCACTGGCTGATAAGGAAAAAGAAGTATTGACGGTATAGCTTGTCGTCGAGAGTATTTTTTCACTCATTCTGGATATACATGGTTCACATTAGTTCGACAAAAGAAGTTCCTGTTGTGGGAAGTGTTCCACAGCATATCGCGATCATCATGGATGGCAATGGTCGTTGGGCGACCAAACGATTTTTGCCTCGAGTGGCTGGACATGCTAAGGGTGTGGACGCTGTCCGTGTCATGGTTAAAGCCTGCGTTAAGCGTGAAGTGAAGTATTTGACGTTATTTGCCTTTAGTTCTGAAAATTGGCGCAGGCCTGCAGAGGAAGTTTCTTTGCTTATGCGTCTTTTTGTCACTGCGCTTGAAAAAGAAGTCGTGAAAATGCATGCGAATGGCATTCGTCTTAAAGTGGTTGGTGATTTGTCGCGGTTTGACGCGCAATTGCAAAAAACGATACACGCGGCCGAAACTCTTACGGAAAGCAATCAAGGGTTGACCGTGACGATTTGTGCTAATTACGGTGGCCGTTGGGATATTGTGCAAGCATTTAATCGACTTAAACAAGAGCTAACGCCCGATAATGCCATAACCGAAGAGCAGCTTGCGCCGTATTTGTCTATGGCGTATGCGCCTGAACCCGATTTGTTCATTCGCACTGGCGGCGAAACTAGAATCTCCAATTTCTTGTTATGGCAACTGGCATACAGTGAATTGTATTTCACGGATACATTTTGGCCGGATTTCAATGCGCATGCTTTAGATGACGCGATTAAATCCTACCAAGCAAGAGAGCGGCGCTTTGGTCGTACAAGTGCGCAAGTCCTTGCCTAGGTAGGCAATAAAACTACATTCGCGATAAGGTAAATTATGCTTAAAACTCGTGTCATTACAGCTTTGCTGTTGTTGGCAGTGCTAGTTCCTATCCTGTACTTAGGTTCAATTCAGCTGTTTTCAATTGTCGCAACGCTCTTCTTCGGCGCCGCGATGTGGGAAGGGCAACGTTTATTTAATAAGCCAGCCCCACTTCTTATGGCGCTGGTCTGGTCAGCGCTGTTTTATTACCTCAGCCTTAACGGCTTCTTACTCTCTAGTCCAACCACTCCGCTATTGTTCGCGTTGTGCGTATTGTTTTGGTTGCTAAGGTTGATTCCATCTCTAGCCTTTGGCTTGCCAGCATTAAACAGTATTTCAAATAGCACATTAAATGGTATTTATGGATTAAGCATCTTCGGCTGCTTTGTCGCCATGACTGTCTTGTTTGCGCACTCTCCATTGTTTTTCCTGTCCGTCATGGCCGTAGTTTGGGTTGCCGATGTGGGGGCGTATTTCTCGGGTAAGGCATTTGGCAGGCGTAAACTTGCGCCCTCAATTTCACCCGGGAAATCATGGGAAGGTGCCATAGGTGGTTGGCTTGGGGTGCTGCTTGTCGGCGGGCTTGCTGTTTATCTTGGTGTCGCGACAGATATTTTTCCGGCGAAGATTTTTATTAAGTTGGGAGTGTTGGGTTTTGTGCTGGTCTTTACTTTGCTGGCTAGCGCCAGTGTTGTTGGCGACTTATTTGAGTCATCTTTGAAACGGCGGGCAAACATGAAGGATAGTAGTGCTTTGCTCCCCGGTCATGGCGGTGTTTTGGATCGTATCGATGCCTTGATTCCTGTGTTGCCTCTGGCGGCACTCTTGGATCTGTGGTTGCGATGATCGCGAGTTCGGTGAATAAAAATATGCAGAAAATTTGTGTTTTGGGCTCGACTGGATCGATAGGTGTATCCACGCTAGATGTGATATCCAGGCATCCTGATCTATACACCGTTTATGCATTGACCGCACATAGTCAGGTGCAGAAGTTGGCTGAACAGTGCGTGCAATTCAGACCTTCGTTTGCGGTGGTGGGGACTGCGTTAGCCGCGGCGGAGCTGCAATTGTTGTTGCGTGAAAAAAAGCTGACAACAGAGGTTTTATACGGACCTCAGGCTTTATGTGAGGTTGCCAGCGCCGATGCGTGTGATGCAGTTATGGCGGCGATAGTTGGTGCTGCTGGATTACCGGCCTCATTGGCGGCAGCGAAAGCAGGTAAGAAGGTTTTACTGGCAAATAAAGAAGCCTTGGTAATGTCAGGTCAGTTGTTTATTGATGCAATACGGATGAGTGGGGCGACTTTATTACCAATCGACAGTGAGCATAATGCGATTTTTCAATGTCTGCCGCAAACTTATGACAGACGCCCGCAACAGCATGGCGTAGATAAAATCATCCTGACCGCTTCTGGCGGTCCCTTTCTCAATCGCGCTTTGAATTCACTGGATAATGTGACTCCTGCAGAGGCGGTTGCGCATCCAAATTGGGTTATGGGACGGAAGATCTCGGTGGATTCGGCCACGATGATGAATAAGGGCCTAGAGGTAATTGAGGCGCATTGGTTGTTTAACGCGCCTGCGGAACAAATTGAGGTGCTGATACATCCTCAAAGTGTTATCCATTCCATGGTTTCATATTTGGATGGCTCGGTTCTGGCGCAAATGGGAAATCCAGATATGCGCACACCGATAGCCTATGGCTTGGCTTACCCTGAACGTATCAATTCGGGAGTCGCAGCGCTCGACCTGACTAAAGTCATGCAGCTAAATTTCTTCGCGCCGGATTTTAAACGCTTCCCTTGCCTGGAGTTAGCGTACGCAGCACTAAAAACTGGACAATCTGCTCCAACTATATTGAACGCAAGTAATGAGATCGCTGTCCAAGCATTTTTAGATGGAAAAATAGGTTTCAGAATGATAGACCAAATCATCGCTCGCGTTATGGATAAGTCTTCAATTCGCGAGGTCCTCGATATTGATGCGATTTTTGAATGCGATCAAGAAGCGCGTGCTTTAAGCCTTGAGATCATACGCGCATGGTGATGTTGCAGACCATTCTTGCTTTTGTTGTGGCGCTCGGCAGCTTAGTGACGATACACGAGCTAGGGCATTACCTTGTTGCTCGTTGGTGTGGCGTAAAGATTTTGCGTTTTTCCGTGGGGATGGGAAAAGTAATTTTCTCTCGTAAGTTGGGGGTAGATCAGACCGAATGGGCAATTTCTATTTTGCCATTAGGTGGTTACGTAAAAATGCTGGACGCCCGAGAGCAAGATGTTTCTGAGATCTCGGAACAAGATCTGCTACGGGAGTTTTCACGACAATCGGTCTGGAAGCGTATCGCGATCGTAGCTGCTGGACCGATCGCCAATTTTTTATTAGCTATTCTGCTGTTTACTGGCCTGTATTTGCATGGCGTTCCTGAACCGATGGCAAAAATACGGGTGCCTTCAGAAACTTCCGCTGCTTATCAAGCAGGCTTGCGTCATGGTGATCTGGTTACTGCGGTGAACGGCCAGCGCGTGCAGACATGGACTGAGTTGCACTGGAAATTATTACAATTGGGATTAGCAAAATCTGACGCGAGCCTTGTTGTACAGCGCATCAATGACAATGTTAATCTTAAGGTGGAGTCACGGGAACTCGGTTTAAGCTTGAGTCGTCTTACTGATGCTGAACTTGAGTCAGATTTTTTGACTAAGTTGGGTTTTTCTGTGGCCAGACCAGCTGCGATATTGCAAGGTTTGGAGGCTGGAGGTCCTGCTAGTCGTGCTGGTTTACTGCCCGGCGATCAAATTTTGACAATCGATGGTAAGGCAGTGTTGGATGGCCTCGAATTTACCGAGATCATTAACGCTTCTTCGGATAAAAGTCTTCGACTCCTAGTCAAACGTGGCCAACAAGAACTTACTCTAAACGTTACTCCAGAAACGGACGTCATCCGTGGAGAAAAGATAGGGCGGATAAAGGTGCAGTTGATGCTCGCTCCTGAGATGCTGAGCGTTGTGAACTCTCCTATGAGTGCGGTTATCAAAGCTAGCGTAAAAACCTGGGAAACCAGTATGCTCACCTTCAAAATGTTAGGCAAAATGCTGACTGGTGATGTGTCCTGGAAAAACTTGACCGGACCGATTACGATCGCTGATTACGCCGGACAAACCTCCAGGACTGGGTTGATTAGTTACCTCAGTTTTATTGCCCTCATCAGTATCAGTCTGGGTGTTATGAATTTGCTTCCTATCCCCGTGTTGGATGGTGGACATTTGTTGTATTATTCGCTGGAAGTTTTAACAGGAAAACCAGTGTCGGAACGGTTCGGCGAGATTGCGCAACGTGCCGGCGTTGTTTTGTTGATGAGTTTAATGGCCGTTGCTTTCTTTAATGACATAGCAAGACTCATGTCATAATCGTTTGGTCATTTGATCAACTTGATGCAGCGTTGCTCCATTAGAAATGCCTAGTAGAAATATTAAGATTAGATAATACCTAATGAAATCACATATAGAGAACTATACTTTGCCTAATTTACGTCGTCGCGCCTTGGCGCTAGCAGCGTTTGCATTGTGCTCAGGGCAGGCCCTGGCAGTTGAACCATTTAAGGTTAAGGATATCCGTGTTGAAGGTTTGCAGCGAACTGAAGCTGGAACGGTTTTTAGTTACTTGCCTGTCCGCGTCGGTGAAACCTTTGATGACGCTAAGAGCGTCTCCGCCATCAAATCTTTGTATGCGACTGGTTTTTTTAAGGACGTGCAGATAGAAGCGCAAGATGGGGTTTTAATCGTCTTACTGGAAGAGCGTCCCACCATTGCGGGGGTTGATTTTACCGGCACTAAAGAATTCGAAAAAGACGCATTGGTGAAAGCGCTTAAAGATGTGGGCGTAGGTGAGACCAAGATTTTTGATAAAGCGACGGTGGATAGGGCTGAGCAAGAATTGAAACGTCAATATCTTTCTCGTGGCTTGTACGGTATGCAAATCACTACCACCATTACACCGATAGAGCGTAATCGCGTGAACGTGACCTTTGCAGTAGAAGAGGGTGAGATCGCGAAAATCGCGCGTATCAACGTGATCGGGAACAAATATTTTACCGATAGCGAACTGTTTGAATTAATGGCCTTGAGTACGCCGACCTGGTTTAGTTGGTACACCAAAGCCGATCAGTATTCCAAGCAAAAACTCGCTGGCGATATAGAAAATCTCAAGTCCTTTTATCAAAATCGCGGTTTTCTTGAGATGCAAGTTGAGTCTACTCAGATTTCAATTACACCGGATAAAAAAGAAATTTACATCACCGTTAATATTATTGAGGGCGATAAATATACGGTCTCAGATATTAAGCTGGAAGGTGAAATGTTCGGGCGTGAAGCTGAGCTTTCGCAGTTACTGTTGTTGAATAAAGGTGATGTATACAACGCCGCCAGACTGACTGAGAGTACCAGACGCATTTCCGAACGGATGGGGAATTTTGGCTACGCTTTTGCCAATGTAAACGCCAATCCTTTGTTGGATAAAGAGAAAAAAGAAGTTGCTTTTACGGTGTTTGTCGACCCCGGTAAGCGCGTTTATGTACGCCGTATCAATTTAGCGGGCAACACCAAAACTAGAGATGAAGTAATCCGTAGAGAGTTCCGGCAGTTTGAAGGTTCTTGGTACGACGGAGAAAAAATCAAAGTTTCCAGAGATAGAGTCGAGAGACTAGGCTTCTTTAAAGAAGTGACGATAGAAACGCCAGAAGTCTCCACAAGTACCGATCAGGTCGATGTCAATCTGGCGGTAACCGAGCGACCAACCGGCAATATCATGTTTGGTGCCGGTTATTCGCAAACTGAGAAACTGACGCTGACAGGCTCGATTCAGCAGAGCAATGTATTTGGTAGCGGTGATACGGTAGGTTTGGATATCAATACCAGCAAGCAAAATCGTACTATTGCTATCTCGCATACCGATCCGTATTTTACTGATGACGGTGTCAGTCGTAGTTTTGATCTGTATCATAGGACTACTAGACCGATCGCTGGTAGCCAAGGCGATTATAAAATTCTTTCTACCGGTGGAAACATCCGTTTTGGTGTCCCGTTTTCGGAGTTGGATACGGTATTTTTCGGTCTTGGTGTTGAGCGCACACAGGTGGAAACAATTCCGACTAGTCCCCCTCGATATCTGCAATATGTGAAAGACTTTGGTAAGGTGGATGAATACGGATACGGCAAGGCGGTCAATACTACCTTTCCTCTGACTGCTGCCTGGCAAAGAGATAGTCGCGACAGCCCTTTAACTCCTAGTATAGGGCGCTACCAACGTGCCAATCTGGAGTTGTCAGCGATCGGTGATTTTAAATATTATCGTGGAATTTATAATCACCAATACTTTACACCTGTGTATCGTTCGGTAATCCTGGCACTCAATGGGGAATTTGACTATGGGCATGGCTTGGGTGGTAGTCGTTACCCTTTATTTAAAAACTTTTATGCCGGTGGAATAGGTTCGGTGCGCGGCTATGATGCCTCGTCTTTGGGAAGTAAAGATCCCTATGGGGATTCTCTGGGCGGTGCCGCTCGGTTGCTGGCTAATGCAGAATTGCAGGTGCCTTTCCCAGGCGCAGATAAATCGCTGCGTTGGTTCACCTTTCTTGATGCTGGTAACGTATTTGATGAAGGTCAAAAAATTCAATTCAAAGAGTTGCGCGCTTCAGCAGGTATTGGTATCAGCTGGATCTCACCGGTGGGACCTTTGAAATTAAGTTTTGGTAAAGCTTTGAATTCTAAAGTGGGTGATAAGACGCAAACCTTCCAGTTCCAAATGGGTACTGGATTTTAAAAAAATACTTATATAATCGGTGTTTTCTGCGTTTGTGTGGTTTGCCTTAGTTTGTATTATGGAGATTATTTTGAGTCAACTTACTACCCCGTCCAAGTTGTTGCAAGGCCTGATGGTTTTTGCAGCTTGTTGTGTCAGCGTTGCGCCTGTTTACGCTCAGGATTCTAAGGTCGCCTATTTTGATTCGCAGCGCGTGATGCGTGAATCTAGCCCTTCCAAGGCTGCTGAAGCAAAAATTGAGCAAGAGTTTTCTAAACGCAGTAAAGAACTATTCGATACTGTGACGAAAATTAAGGGCTTGGCGGAGAAATTGGATAAAGAGTCTGCGGTGATTACTGATGCTGATAGAGTCAAGCGTCAGCGTGATCTGACCGATATGGATCAAGATTTCAAGCGCAAACAACGTATTTACAATGAAGATTTGAATCAACGTAGAAACGAAGAGATTGCTTCTTTGGTCGAACGTGCGCAAAAAGTAGTGAAGCAAATCGCCGAGCTAGAAAAATATGACATCGTTTTGCAAGATGCCGTGTATTTCAATCCGCGCATAGATATCACCGATAAAGTGATTAAAGCGCTGGCTAAGTAAGTCATGACTCATTCCGGAACGCGACTGGGTGAATTAGTCGATCGCTTCGGTGGTCAATTAATTGGCAATCCAAATACAGTAGTGATAGGCATCGCACCTTTAAGCGATGCCGATGAGCGTCACGCGACGTTTCTCTCCAATTCTAAACTGCGCGCACAGGCCGAATCTACCCGTGCCGCGGTACTGATACTCACTGAATCCGACCATCTGCAGCTAGGTGCAGCGTTTTCTGGCGCTCGCATTATCAGCGCTCAGCCTTATGTTTATTTTGCCCGTGCGGCGCAGTATTTTGCTGCCCTTGCTGCGATTGCGCCACCTTTGGGGATACATCCAAGTGCCAGTGTCAGTCCACATGCGCTGGTCGCTGCAAGTGCCAGTATCGCGGCGCAGGTGGTGATAGAGGCCGAAGCGGTGATAGGCGAGAATGTGGTGATTGGTGCTGGTTCGGTGATCGGTCGCGGTGTCAGCATTGATGCCGATACCAAGTTGCATGCCAACGTCACAATTTACGACTATTGCGTGATTGGCAAACGCTGCAATATCCATTCCGGTGCGGTGATAGGTGCCGACGGTTTTGGCTTCGCCAACGACGCTGGTAAGTGGATCAAGATTCCTCAAACTGGCCGCGTACTGATAGGTGACGATGTCGATATCGGTGCCAATACCAGTATAGATCGCGGCGCGTTGGCCGATACCATCATCGAAGAGGGTGTTAAGCTCGATAATCAAATCCAGATCGGGCATAACTGTCAGATTGGTGCCCATACCGCCATGGCTGGTTGCGTCGGAGTCGCCGGTAGCGCCAAAATAGGTAAACACTGCACTTTTGGCGGTGCTGCGATGGTACTCGGGCATCTCACTATCGTTGATCATGTGCATATTTCTTCTGCCAGCATGGTCTCTAGATCGATACTCGAAGCGGGGCAATATACCGGGTTTTATCCCCTGGCGAAAAATGCTGAGTGGGAAAAATCGGCGGCTATCGTACGTAATCTGACTAGCATGCGAGAAAAAATTCGCACTCTTGAAAAAACAATTAAGTTACTCACAGAAAAAGCAGAAAAATAATTATGAAGACTCTAGACATCAATCAAATCAAACAATACCTGCCACACCGTTATCCTATGTTGTTGGTTGATCGCGTGCTGGAATGGGAGAGCGGTAAGAGTATTACCGCGATCAAAAATGTGACCGCGAATGAAGAGTTCTTCAACGGACATTTCCCAAATAAGCCGGTCATGCCAGGCGTGCTGATGGTAGAAGCAATGGCGCAGACTGCCGCCATCTTGTCGTTTCTGACGATGGGCAAGAAACCAGATGAAAACACCATCGTGTATTTTGTCGGGATTGATAACGTGCGTTTCAAACGTCCGGTAGAACCAGGCGATCAATTGAAAATGGAAATCGAGATTACCCGGGTAAGCCGCGGTATCTGGAAATACAAGGCAAAAGCGTCGGTCGATGGTCAATTGGCTTTGGAAGGTGATTTGATGTGTACTTTACGTACTGCCGATGATGCGGCAGCGGGGGTAACTACGGTCGCAGCGGTGTAAACATGGCTATCCATCCTAGTGCCCTGATTGATCCGAAAGCCAGTCTCGACAGTTCGGTCGAGGTAGGTGCCTACACAATTATCGGTCCGAATGTGCGCATAGGCGCTGGGACAAAAATCGGACCGCATGTAGTGATAGAAGGACACACTACGATAGGGCGCGAAAATACCCTGTTTCAATTTTCATCGATAGGCGCAGCGCCGCAAGATAAAAAATACGCGGGTGAACCGACCAGGTTAGAAATTGGCGACCGCAATGTAATACGCGAGTTCTGTACTTTCAATCTCGGCACTTCGCAGGACGTGGGTGTGACGCGTCTGGGCAATGATAATTGGATCATGGCTTATGTGCATATCGCGCATGATTGCCAGGTCGGAAATCATACGATTTTTGCGAATAATGCAGCCCTGGCTGGCCATGTCCACATAGGAGATTGGGTGATTCTGGGCGGGTTTTCAAATACCCATCAGTTTTGCAAGATTGGTGCCCATGCGATGGTCGGTATGAGCACCAGCTTAACCCAGGATGTGCCACCGTTCGTCATGCTTAATGGCAATCCGGCAGCTGCCCATGGCATCAATGTCGAGGGGCTTAAGCGTCGTGGTTTTAGCCGTGAGCAAATCTCCGCGATACGCCAATCGTATAAATTATTGTACAAGTCTGGCTTGACGCTCGAAGAGGCAAAGCTGGCCTTGGATCAGCAAGTCGCTGATTTGGCGCCTGAGCAAGCCTTACACGTCAAGGCGATACGCGAATTTCTGGATGGCTCCACGCGCGGCATCGTTCGTTAATCTAGGAAGTAAGCACAAATCGTGTCAAATCAAACTCGCATCGCCATGGTCGCAGGTGAAACTTCCGGCGACCTTTTAGCTGGACGCTTATTGTCCGGGCTCAGACCGCAATTGCCCGATGCGCTAATGCACGGCATCGGTGGTCCACATATGATGGCGCATGGCTTCGTCAGCGACTATCCTATGGAGAAGTTGTCGGTGCGTGGCATCTTTGAAGTGATGATGCATTACCGCGAAATTTCCGGGATTCGCAAACAACTGAGCCAACGCTTACTCGATGAGAGACCCGATGTCTTTATCGGTGTCGATGCGCCCGATTTTAATCTTGATCTGGAAATTCAGCTCAAGCAGGCCGGCATTCCGACTATGCATTACATTAGCCCTTCGATTTGGGCCTGGCGCGGCGGTCGTATCAAAAAAATTGCACAAGCTGTCTCGCACATGCTGGTGGTATTCCCGTTCGAAGAAGAAATTTATCGCAAGGCCGGCATTCCTGCTACCTACGTTGGTCATCCCTTGGCGCAGGTGATAGAGATGGAGCCGGATATGGCGGCGGCACGCGATGCGCTTGGTATCGCGCAGGATGCGACTGTGGTGGCGATGCTGCCAGGTAGCCGTATCTCTGAAATTAAATATAACACCGAAGCTTTCATCGCAACCGCGAAAATTCTCTGTGAGCGCGATCCTCAGTTGCAGATCGTAGTGCCTATGGTGGGCGAAAAGCAGCGTAGTTACTACATCAATCTGGTGGTGGCCGCAAAGTTGGATGGCGTACCGGTCTTATTGGTCGATGGACAATCGCATACGGTGATCGCAGCTGCCAATGTGGTCTTGGTTGCTTCCGGAACCGCTTCACTAGAGGTGGCTTTATTTAAAAAACCTATGGTGATTGCCTACAAGATGATGGAAGCTTCGTGGCAAATCTTAAAGCATATGGGTTATCAACCCTGGATAGGTCTGCCGAATATTCTTGCCGAAGAGTTTCTGGTGCCAGAATTTTTACAATCTGCCGCTACTCCTGAGGCGATGGCGCAAGCCTTGTGGCAGCAATTGACGGATTTGCCCTTGCAGACTAGACTCAAGCAAAGGTTTACCGATATGCACCACACTTTATTGCGTGACACCGCCAGTATCTCGGCGCAAGCGGTCTTGAATGTGATCGCCGCTTCAAAGTAAGCCCTGCTGCAACTTCCTTTGCTGTCTGTAGCTTCTACCTTGATTTTGCACTTAGCCACCCACTTAGCTACCCACTTAGTCCATGTATATAGATTCGCATTGCCATATAAACTTCCCTGAACTAGCGGTGAGGATGCCCGAGATTTTGCAAAAAATGCAGGATAACGGTGTTACTCATGCGCTGTGCGTGTCGGTGGACTTGCCTGATTTTCCGCAAGTGTTGGCACTGGCAGAGCAATATCCTCACATCTATGCCTCGGTCGGGGTGCATCCGGATTACGAAGACACCGAAGAGCCGAGTGCAGCGCAATTGGTTGCTTTATCTCAGCACCCCAAGATTATCGCGATCGGTGAAACCGGCTTGGATTATTTTCGCCTCAAAGGTGATCTGGAATGGCAGCGCGAACGGTTTCGCCAGCATATTCGGGCCTCACGCATCAGCGGCAAACCCTTAATTATTCATACCCGTGCCGCATCGGAAGACACTATCCGTATCATGCGCGAGGAGGGCGCAGGCACGGATAATGGTGGCGCGGCCGGTGTCATGCATTGCTTCACCGAATCGCTGGAGGTGGCCTTGGCCGCGATCGAGATGGGGTTTTATATTTCCTTCTCGGGCATACTGACATTTAAGAGTGCCAAGGATTTGCAGGCGGTCGCCAAAGCGCTGCCTCTAGAGCGTATTTTGATAGAAACCGATTCGCCTTATCTGGCACCGATGCCACATCGCGGCAAAATGAATGAGCCCGGATTTGTCAGACATGTTGGCGAATATCTGGCCGACTTGAAGGGCTTGCCAGTCAAGCAGGTGCAAGAAACCACCAGCAAAAACTTTTTTGATCTGTTTAAAATTACGCCATAAGTCTGCGATGACTTTTCTGAAATGAATTTGCCTAAATTCTCCTTTTCTTTGTCCGCACTGCTGTTCTCTGGCTTATGCTTGCTCCTCGCTGGAGTAAGTGGTTCGGCGCACGCGGCAGCCTACGACGACTTTTTATTTGCGGTCAAGTTTAACGATGTGCGTACCGTGCAAAGCTTGTTAGCGAAGGGCATGGACGTCAATACTCTGGAAGCAGAGCGCGGCGAGACGGTGCTGATGATAGCGCTGCGCGAAAAATCCATGAAAGTGGTCGATCTCTTGCTTAAACAGCCCGACATCAAGCTAGAGGCGCGCGCGCAGAATGGCGATACCGCCTTGATGCTGGCTGCCTATCTGGGCAATCGTGCTGCTGTAACTCAGTTGCTCGATGCTGGTGCCGAAGTGAATCAGGCTGGCTGGGCCGCATTGCACTATGCCGCCATCAATGGTGACGTCAAAATTATTGCCTTACTGCTGGAGCATGCCGCCTATATCGATGCCATCTCCCCCAATAAAACCACGCCCCTGATGATGGCGGTGCGTTCAGGGAAATTGGCTGCGGTTCAATTATTGCTCGATGAGGGCGCGGATATCGCGCTGATCAATAGTATGAACTTGTCGGCACTCGATTTTGCGATTCAGCTGGAGCAAAAAGAAATCGCTGCAGAATTAAAGGCGCGTCAGCAAGCACGCGCCAGCCCGCCAGGCGGCGCGGCCCCTAAATCGGAATAATTGCTACGGTGTGGACTTGACGTGCCCTCTCCTTAAACGCTTAGGGGGAGTATGGCAAAAAACACCGTGGTTTGCGCATATAGCTATTGCGCAACAAAAATATACTCCATTCCAGTATATTAATACGTGTTGCTAGGGAAACTAGCTCTGTGTTACAGTAAGCGCTTCTAATTAATGGAGCACAATCTGTGGACAGTTATAGTTGTCGATCTTTGATCGATCACATCCTGGCAAAGTAAACGCAGATTTCTGTCGCTACCTTGCCGTCACCGGCGGGTAGTTGCATCAAGCAGTTTGTTCAAACTGCTTCTTCCTTCTTCCCCACATTTTAAGCGCGTGTTTAACACGATATCTGACCCCGTAACGGGTGGCTAGTCTTGTTCGTGCGCACAATTTATTCATCTAGCTCAGTGGCGCATGCGTACACGTGGTCGGGGTGATTAAGGAGGTCGTTTTGTCCTTATTATTTTTTATTCAGGCTAACTTTGGCCGTGGCTGCAATTGGGAGCGTGCTGATGTTTGAGCTTTTTAATTTGCAAAGGCGTGAGGATGCCGCCTCGACTGGCGGTCCGAATCGCTGGGATTGGGCCTTGCTGCCGTTAGTGTTAGCATTGATCGTGTTGTTTGCGTTTGCCGCCATGCAGATGAGCCATCCGTTTGCGGTTGGCGAGACTTTGCAGATATCGCTGGATCCTAGTTACCTTCCGTACTACCTGTTACGCACGATTTTACGGATGTTTACGGCCTTGGCTTTCGCTCTTTTGTTTAGCCTGCTATTCGCTGCCATTGCGGTGAAATATGCCGCCGCCGAAAAAGTGATGATACCGGCACTCGATATCTTGCAGTCGGTACCGATTTTGGGATTTCAGGCAATTGCGATTGCGCCGTTTATCGCCTTGTTCCCCGGGAATTTACTCGGCGTAGAGTGTGCTGCGGTGTTTGCAATCTTCACTTCGCAAGCCTGGAATATGGCGTTTAGTCTGTATCAATCGATGCGCACCGTACCGCCCGAACTCAACGAAGCGGCACGTATTTTCAGACTGTCCGGTTGGCAGCGCTTCTGGCGTCTGGAGCTGCCTTTTGCCATGCCTGGTCTACTGTGGAATATGATGATGTCGATGTCGGGCGGCTGGTTTTTTCTGGTGGCGGCGGAGGCGATCTCGGTTGCTGGCCAGGATATTAAATTGCCCGGTATAGGCTCGTATATTGCGGTGGCGATCGAGGCCGAGAATGGCATCGCGATCGCATGGGCAATTACGGCCATGTTGGCGGGGATTTTACTTTACGACCAATTGTTTTTCCGCCCCTTGCTGGCTTGGGCCGATAAATTTCGATTTGAAGAATCACAGGGCGATACTGCTCAACAATCCTGGTTACTCGATTGGATGCGTAGTAGTTATTGGTTGCGCTCCTGGTCTGAGCGCATGTGGGCCTGGTTAAGTCGTGCCTTGGGCTGGTTCAGTCTGAAGCATGATGGCACTTCTAGCCGGTCTTTAGCGTCTAGCCATAGTCCGCTGTGGGGCCGTGCTTGGGATGTGAGCTTGGCCTTGGCTTGTGTGTGGGCCGTGTACAGGTTGGTCAGTTTTGTGCATATCGATGTCGGTTGGGCCGAAGTGGTACATGTAGTCGGCCTCGGGTTGATTACCTTGTTGCGTGTCATGCTGCTGATAGGCCTGGCGTCTCTGGTGTGGGTGCCGATTGCAGTGTGGGTAGGGCTGCGGCCGCAATACTCGCAGCGGGTGCAGGCATTGGCGCAGTTTTTAGCGGCTTTTCCGGTCAACTTGATGTTCCCGGTGGTGGTGTTTTTTATGGTGTCGCTAAAGCTCAATGCCAATATTTGGCTCAGTCCCTTAATGGTGTTTGGTACCCAGTGGTACATCTTGTTTAATGTCGTCGCTGGTGCCGCAATCATCCCGAATGAATTGCGTCTGGCAGCCGACAATCTAGGCTTGAAGGGTTGGCTGAAATGGAAGCGCGTGTATCTGCCGGCGGTGTTCCCTAGTTATGTAACGGGGGCCATTACCGCCAGTGGTGGCTCCTGGAATGCCAGTATCGTGGCCGAATACGTGACCTGGGGTAAAACCACCCTGGTAGCCGATGGCTTAGGGAGTTATATCAAGCAGATGACAGAGCTAGGGGATTTTCATCGTATCGCACTCGGGATTGCGGTGATGTGCGTATTTGTCATGCTACTCAATCGTTTTTTCTGGCGCAGATTGTATTCGCTGGCGGAAGACCGTAGTAGCTAGGGTCTTCGGTAGGCGGACTAAGTAGAAATATGTGACGATTAGCAGGAGAGAAAACATGAAGCAAAAATTAATAGAACTCAATCAAGTTGCCAAGTCTTTTAAAGCGGCGGATGGACACGCACGTAGTGTGCTGGAAAAGCTAGACTTTCAACTGGAGGAAGGCGAGATCGTTGCCTTGCTGGGTAAGTCGGGTTCAGGCAAGTCCACCTTGCTGCGTATCATGGCCGGCTTGATACCCGCCGATACCGGCCAGCTTGCCTATCGTGGCAAGGAAATTTATGGGCCGGTGGCCGGGATTGCGATGGTGTTTCAGTCTTTCGCCTTATTTCCATGGCTGACGGTACAACAAAATGTAGAGTTGGGATTAGAAGCGCAGGGCGTGGCCAGCGATGAACGCAAGACACGTGCCGACGCCGTGTTGGAATTAATCGGTCTGGCCGGTTTTGGCGGTGCCTTGCCGCGGGAATTGTCGGGCGGCATGAAGCAGCGTGTAGGGATAGCCCGTGCGCTGGTGACCAATCCCGATGTGCTCTTGATGGATGAGGCGTTTTCTGCGCTCGATGTCCTGACTGGCGAGACACTGCGTAACGATATGCTGGAACTGTGGGATGAAAACCGTATTCCGACCAAGGGCATCTTGATCGTTTCGCATAATATTGAAGAAGCAGTCATGATGGCTGACCGTATCATCATCATGTCCAGCAACCCTGGCTGCATACGTTCGGAAGTGAAGATAGATTTGCCACGTCCGCGCGATGTCGACTCTATCGAGGTCAGGGCGCTGATCGATGAAGTGTATGGTCTGATGACCATGCGCACCGCACAGGAAGCTGCGACCGGCACCACGCATCCGCGACATTTGGGCTACCGTTTGCCGGAGACCGATGTCAGCCGTATTGAAGGTATGCTGGATCTGCTGGCGCAAGCGCCTTTCAATGGGCGTGCCGATTTGCCGCAACTGGCAGAAGAAGTTGATCTTACCGATGAAGAGCTATTTCCTACCTATGAGGCGCTGAGCTTATTAGGATTGGCGGTTCTGGAAAAGGGCGATATTATTCTTAGTGCTCTGGGTCAGCATTATGCCGATGCCGATCAGACCTTAAGGCAAGAGTTGTTTGGCCAGCAATTGCTGACACATGTGCCGCTGGCCGCGCATATACGGCGTAATCTAGAGTTGGATGGCAGCGGTAGCCTGCCTGAGCAGCCGTTCATCGAGTTGCTGGAAGAGTTTTTGAAAGCAGATGAAGCCAAGCGTGTACTTGAGATTGCGATAGAGTGGGGACGTTATGGTGAGGTCTACGAGTATGATTACCATACCGGGCGCTTGAGCTTGCCGGATGATGACGAATAATAGTGTTTGCTTTACTAGTGCAGGTGAGACCTGAATTGAAAGCGGTGGACATGAAAATAAGACGCTTACTACTGTTAGCCTGTTGTGCCGTTGCCGCTTGCTCTACGCCTATACCGGGCGGAAAAAAAAGCGATGAAGTCGGCAAACAGACCAATGAAATCGGCAAAAAGACCAATGAAAAAGTCGGATCGTCAAACTCATTTACTCTCAATGGCTATAAGCGTGAATTGGCGCAGCGTATCTCTGAGCGTAATTCTGGCAAGGTGTATACGGATAGGCCGCAAGCTTTGCTGCGCTCGGTGGTCGTCTTAAAATACACCATGAATGCCGATGGTAAATTGCTGCGCAGCGATGTGCTGCGTAGTAACCATGATAAAGTCACAGAAAACATTGCCCTGGCGAGTATCAGCAATGCCGCACCTTTTCCTAAGCCTAGTTCGCTGCTGGTAAAAAACGGTAAATTAGAGATCACCGAGACCTGGTTATTCAATGACGATGCTCGTTTTCAATTAAGAACTATCGCCCAGCCGCAAATGACCGAATAATGGGCACTGGTGTTCGTTAGATCTTGGGACTTACGCAAAATTGCTCCAGCTAGGCGCATCGCCGAAGACAGTACGCTAGTACGGCAAGGCGAGTGCAACAACGCTGGGGCGGTTTTGCGTAAGTCCTAGATCTAACAAAAATCCCGGCTGGCGCTTTCTAGTTGGCCCAGTAAATGCGACAGGTCTACCAGGCGCTTTGCCACCAGATGGCAGACCTCGCCTTCGCGCTGCCAGATGCCGTACACCCCTAGCAGTCTGGCACTGAGCACTTCTTTGCGTTGCTGTTCTACCAGCGATGGCCAGATAATTACATTCACCGGCCCGGTCTCATCTTCTATCGTGATGAACAGCACCCCTTTGGCGGTGCCGGGGCGCTGGCGTACCGTGACCATGCCGCAACCGCGTGCAAATTGGCGATTCTGGAAAGTGTTGAGTAACTCTGCCGGCAGGAAGCGCAGCTTAAGCAGGCGCTGGCGCAATAAGGCGAGCGGGTGCCGTCCCAGTGTCAAGCCGGCACTGTGGTAATCGCTGACGATCTCTTGCGCTTCGCTCGGCGCGGCCAACACTGGAGTCTGCTCTTCCAGAGTGACGGTATGGAGTAAATCCTTGTCCGGTATCGCTGCCACTGCCTGCCACAAGGCTAGCCGGCGATGTCCGGCTAGTGAGATCAGCGCATTGCCAGCGGCTAAAGCTTCGATGTCGCGACGATTTAGTTGTGCGCGCCTGGCCAGATCCGTCATGTCGCTAAAGGCGCGCTGCGTGCGTGCCGCTTGTATCCGCTGTGCCGCCTCAAAAGACATGCCGCGCAAGAGTGACATTCCTAAACGCACCGCGCTTGCGGATGTCTTGCTTGGATCATCGTGCTCCA
Source organism: Undibacterium sp. Ren11W (assembly GCF_049340485.1). Taxonomy (NCBI): domain Bacteria; kingdom Pseudomonadati; phylum Pseudomonadota; class Betaproteobacteria; order Burkholderiales; family Oxalobacteraceae; genus Undibacterium; species Undibacterium sp. Ren11W. The sequence goes on along the minus strand of NZ_JBMPPB010000001.1, from coordinate 1,465,868 downwards.
GACAGGATTCCCAGTTGCTCGCCTCTATGGTGACCGGCTTGACGACTACGCCATGACGGCGTGCATCCTGCACCAGTTGCGATGGCGAATAAAACCCCAGCGGTTGTGAGTTGAGCAGCGAGCATAAAAAAACCGCAGGTTCATGGCATTTGATCCAGCTGCTGGCGTAAGTCAGAATCGCAAAACTGGCGGCGTGGCTTTCGGGAAAACCGTATTCGCCAAAGCCTAACATCTGATTGAAAATAGCCGTCGCAAATTGCTCGTCGTAGCCATTTTTTTTCATACTGTCGATGATGCGCTCTTTATAATGTGCTAGTCCGCCTTTGCGTTTCCAGGCGGCCATGGCGCGCCGTAACTCATCGGCTTCGCCCGGGCTGAAATCGGCCGCCACCATGGCGATGCGCATCACTTGCTCCTGGAAGATAGGCACACCCAGCGTGCGCGCGAGTATTTTTTCTATCTCGGGTTTCGGGTAGCTGATGGCTTCCAAACCTTGTCTTCTGCGTAAATACGGATGCACCATGCCGCCCTGTATTGGGCCGGGTCTGACGATCGCCACTTGTACCACCAGATCGTAAAAAGTCTGCGGGCGCAGGCGTGGCAACATACTCATTTGCGCACGCGATTCAATTTGGAATACGCCTATGGTATCGGCCTGGCATATCATCTTGTAAGTGGTGGCATCTTCGCGTGGTAGTTCTTGCATGTTGCGCGGCCGGCCGGGCAAGCTGGCCATCAGATCAAATGCGCGCTTGAGAGCCGAGAGCATGCCCAGTGCCAGCACATCAACCTTGAGTAAGCCTAGCGACTCAAGATCATCTTTATCCCACTCAATCACGCTGCGCTCTTTCATCGCCGCATTTTCTATCGGCACCAGCCGCGATAATTTACCTTTGGCGATTACGAAGCCGCCGCTGTGTTGTGACAAATGTCGCGGAAAACCGAGTAACTGGGTCGCCAGGCTAGCCCATTGCTGCGCCAGCGCAGAATCGGGATCTAACCCACTTTCGCTGAAGCGCTGGAGTAAATCGTGTTTACTATCAAACCAGTGATGTGCTTTGGCGACCGCATCGACCAGTGCCAGGTCGACGCCCAGCGCCTTGCCGGCTTCGCGCAAAGCGCCTTTGGGTCGGTAAGTGTGGACTGCTGCGGCCAGCGCGGTACGATTTCTGCCGTATTTTTTATACAGATACTGGATCACCTCTTCGCGCCGCTGGTGCTCAAAATCGACATCGATATCGGGTGGTTCGCCGCGCTCTTTTGATAAAAAGCGCTCGAATAGCAGAGTGTCGCTATCTGGGCTCACTTCGGTGATGTGCAGGCAGTAGCAGACCACCGAGTTGGCGGCTGAGCCGCGCCCCTGGCACAAGATGCCTTGTGAGCGGGCGAACCTGACAATGTCGTGCACGGTTAAGAAGTAGGGCTCGTAAGCGAGATCGTTGATCAGGTGCAGCTCGTACTCTATTTTTTGTGTGACGCTGGCGCTGAGCCCCAGCGGGTAGCGCAGCTTTGCGCCCAGATAGACTTCTTGTTTTAAATAACTGGCCGGAGTTTGTCCTGCTGGCACCAGTTCATCCGGGTACTCATAGCGCAATTCATCGAGCGAGAAATGACACAGGCTGGCAATCTTGATGGTTTCTGCCAGCGCGGCTGCTGGATACAGATTGGCCAGGCGTAAGCGCGAACGTAGATGTTGTTCTGCATTCGGTGCCAGTTGGTAGCCGCAATCGGCGATGCTTTTACTCAGGCGTATCGCAGTGAGTGTATCTTGCAAGGGCTTGCGCGAACGCACATGCATACAGACCTGGCCTATCGCTACCAAAGGCAGGCGCTGGTGCTGGGCAATTGCGGTGACCCGGCCCTGATGCAACTCATCCATGCCACGGGTGAGTAAATTCAAACCCAGCCAGGCACGTTGCGGGAAGAGCGCCTTGACCCATGCCGCTTGTTTCGATAGCAGCTCGATATCGGCGGGATAATCGGGCACCAGGATCATCAGGCAGTCTGGTAAGCCGCGCAGATGGGTATATCCGGGCGGTGGCGCGCTAAAATCTTGTGCTGTAATGAAGTAGGTCCCTTTGGTGGTGCGGGTGCGTGCCAGTGTGATCAGTTCAGACAGATTGCCATAGCCTTCACGATTTTGTGCCAGGGCAATTAGGGTGCCGCCATCTTGCTCATCAGTGGCGCTGAGTTTGAAATGCGCACCTATCAGTAGCGGCAGATGATGTTTTTTCGCTTCTTCATGGGCCCGCACTACGCCTGCCAGTGAGCATTCGTCGGTAATCGCCAGCGCCCGATAGTCCAGTTTGACGGCACGCGCGACTAATTCTTCAGCATGTGACGCCCCTTGCAAAAACGTGAAATTAGACAGGCAAAATAATTCTGCGTAATCAGGTAGGTAAGCGGGCAGAGAGGTGGTGCTTGGCTGCCGCATCTGGCCGGGCCCGGGTTCAGGCTTATCCATGCTGATTCAAGCTCAGTGCTGGCGACCAGATGAGCGCTAAGTGTGGCGCCCGGGCGTGTTTGAGATTTAAAAGTAGCCTGGCCGGACGCGCATATTCCATGCGGGTTTCCAGCCATACCAGCCTGCAAGGCGCATGGAATATGCGCGCTGGGCCTGCCACTGTTTTGTATAGGTTTTTCATTGGCGCACCTTAGCCGAACCAGCCATGCAGATACCAGACCGCATCGGCATCTTGCTGCCCTGTGTGTTGGGCGACGCTGATTCTTTCATGGTAGATCCAGCAGCGCAGGTGTTCGCTGTTCTCGGCGATAAAGTAATCACGGGTGACTAATTGCCCATTCCACCAACCGGCTTCGATACGTTCGGGCGGCGACAGTATGCTCAGTGCACCGCGATAATATGGCCTATGTTGTCTTAGCTCCAGAGGAATAGGCTCTGCCAGTAGCCAGCTCGGACGGTTCATCATGGCTGTCGGCGCGTGTGGCAACTGTGCCGTAGCGCGCGCTTTGGGCTGCGAGGGTATCGCCGCTATCCAGTGATTTGCCACTTCCGGTCTATAGTCGGCTTGCGGCAGCGTTTGCAATACCTGGTCTGCGCCTAAGCGCGCCACTAATAACTCTAATAGTCTGTGCTGTTGTTGCGGGCTGCCGCTGGGTTCTGGAAATAAGCTGGCGCTGGGCGCCTGCATGGCCACTAGCTGCATGGCATGCAGGCGTAAGGCCATCACCGGTGTTGTCAGGCTCAGTTGTGCCAGCCGTTCTTTTAAGAGTCGCGCCAGATGCTCTGCTTGCCAGCTCGCTTCAGCTAAGGTGATGGTCAACTGGCTAGGTGCCACTGCCAGACGCCCGCGTTCGTGTTCTAATTCCAGTTGTATCTGGCTAACTGCCAACTGCTTCGCTCTTAACCAGCCGCTGAGTTGTTGCAATAGAGCGTTAGCATAATTGAGCAGGGCCTCGGCTTGCTCTATGCGCTCGGGCAGCTCTATGCGTGCGATGAATTCTGCTGGCACTTCCAGCCATTGATGTAACTCGGTGGCGACTCCATAGGCGTAATCTAACTGTGATAATAAATCCTTACCGCAGCGTCGCTGTATTCCTGCACGCGGTAATTGGCGTAAGCTTTTTAAATCATGGCAAGCGATACCTTGTAGCCAGTCGCGCCAGGGCGTGGCGGCTGGTAATAGGCTCAGTGCGAGTGGGTCGAGCCGGCGACTTAAGCGCATAGGATTGAGGCAATACAGGCCGCGTCGACCATATGCATTAGCGGCATGCGCCAGTAGCCCGGCTGCGGCTGCGTTAGGTGCATAGCTCAGGGTGGCACTGATGCCCAGTAGCGCCATGCTGTTTAGCACGCAGCGCCGCAATTGCCGGACTCCGCCAAACAAGCGCAGGCTGGCACCTATGTTCATGAGCAGACTGGCCGGCCCGGCAGCGGCTACTTGCGGTGAATATTGGAGCAGTGTGGTCGCGACCCGCTGCAAAGATGCCTGCTCTTGCTCGCTATCATATTGCCTGAGCATTGCCTCGGGTAATAGCATCTGCACACTGCCACTGCGCATCCCCAGTTGTACACCTGCCGCGCTGGCGTGCTTTGACAGCGCCACCACGCGATTTTTGTCCAGCACTACCGTGCCAAGGTCAGCTAGCCAGTTCGGCTGGAAAGTTTCTATGCTGAGCTGCGGCAGATGCACTGCCAACCATAGCACTGCCGGCTTGGTCGCGGAGGTTGATGCCGGAATTGATGCAGGCGTTGATACCAGCGTTGATGCTGGCGTTGATATTGAGTGGGTGGTCAACATGGTCATGCTCATAAATGGCGGTGTCAGGGCGGGCGCGGTACATGGAGGACAGACGCGCCACTGGAATAATCAAGGGTGCATGTTGTTGTGCACCGCGTCGCTTGATGATCTCTACTTGTAGGCCAAGTGCGACGCGCTGGAGTTTTAGACGCAAGGGGGCCGGCGATGGGTTCAGCGCTTGCTGCTGCGGACGGATCACGGCAAACAGCGTCGTGCCGCTTTGTGCCGCCAGATGCAGGCGGCGCAGATTCTCGGTTCTGATTTGCGTTTGCCAAAACAGCAGAGCCGCACAACTACCGCTACGTAAGATTTGTTCTGCGCTCCACAGCGCATCTTTATGTGTATTGCAGCGTATCCACAGTACGCGGGAGATATCCAGGCCTAGTTCAGATAAACCCAGGGCTTGCGGTTGATAAGGCGGCTGCAGCAAGATAATGTGACCACGCTGCAAACCTGCCAGGGCCGGTTGCAACAGGCGTAACTCCGCCGTACCCGGATGTTGTATGAGGATTTCGCTCAAAGCGCCATTGGGCCAGCCCGCACCGGGCAGCTCTGCTGCTAAGCCTGAGTAACCGCAAGCCACATAGTCGCCATGGCCACGCGCCAATTGTGAGGCACGCCATAGCGAGGGATGTATGCTTTCCGGGGCGGGGGATGAGGTCGATTTCATGAATTGCCGAATAAAAAAACTACTGTATATAAAATCAGTATAATCGCTTATTCAGACAAATTCAAACTTGTTGTGACTTGTTGTGACTTGTTGTAAAAGGCACGCAGAAAAAGTGGGAAAACCACGAAAAATATAAATACTGATTGCATATACAGTACTTTATGCTAAAGTGATCAACATGTAATCCGATAGAAATTTATGTACTTACAGGTTTTATAGAGTTCATAGAATTCCTTAATCCACCTAGTTTACGAAATGGAGATCATCTCAAATGACTAACCTCGAACAATCTTTTGATGCGCGTTTTAGCCTGCAATTTGCACCTACCTCATTTTTAATGCGCTTGGGTAGCAGAGAAATATTTGTGTGTCTTGATTTCAGACGACGTCAATATCGGGTTAATCCCATTATGGACTGCTCCACCGGAGTACAAGCCGGGCATCTGGAAATTTTAGTCTTGCGTAAGTGGCTGGTGATTTTGTCTAAAGCCAAGTGGTGATACTGGCAGCACTGAAACAGTGTGGAAGCAGCTTGAGCAGTTTTAGTTCGGGCGGATGGCGTACAGAACGGCCTTGAAATTCGATTGCAGCTGAATGACAGCTGAATTACAGCTGCATATCAACTATCTTGAGGCCGTATCGACTAGGCTGATGCTAGCCTAACTTGTCCTGAGTTATTCTGACTTAGCCTGGATGCTGGTCGCGATCGCGCCCGCATAGCCAGTCGGCAAGGCGAGTTCTTGCAACAGGTAGGCCTGTACATCCGCTGTGCTTTGCTCTGACCATTCACTCAAAGCCAGTCCCTGGTATTTTAATTTAGCTTCCAGTTGTGCCCAGTGCCGGGCGAAGCAGGCCGCTTGCTGCGGCAAGGGAGTGGCAGCGATGGCGGCACTCACTTGCGGCCCTAAATAGAGTGCAGCAACTTCTTGCCAGTCTGGCAGATGCGCTATTTTTAGCAGATCTATTCCTAGTCCTGCGCGCTGCTTATCGCTATCTGGCTGACGATCGCTAAAATTATCACGAGATCCATGATTGATTGCCGCGATTGCTGCAATCGATAAGCCGCTTTCATGGCTGATGGAAATGGCAATCTGATGACCAGGAATCGATAATTTCAGGCCCGGTACCTGACCGGCTTGACGCTCTAGTATCAGCTGTTCGACTGGGCAGCCAGAGTACTGGCTCAAGACATTACCTAATGCTAAACGTATCTGTTGTCGGGCAAAATCACGGCTGGCCGAGGCTGGCGTGATTACGCTCAATACCACTAGAGCATGCTCAGCCAGAGCAGCGCACGCCGCTGCGCTTTGCTCTGGCCATGGATACACAGTCAGCGCCGACATGGCTCAGTCGAGCTAGTTAAACGTGTGAAGTGGCAAGCGCAATCGAGGCCGGACAACCGCGCCAGCTCGATTTGGCGGGAATAAATTCGCCCTTCATCACCAGTGTGAGTGCTCCCAGTTTGGCATCGTCACCGACCACCGCACTGTACAGTACCGCGCTGCGCGGTCCCATGTACACGCGTTCACCAATCCTGACATGATCGATTTTCATGACGCGGTCTTCAAATAAATGGGTTTGCGGGCAGGCTAGTGCATTGATTTCGCTATACGCACCGATGCTGACACAATCAAACTCCGTGATGTCGGTCGTGTCTAGATACACGCCTTTGCCGATGTTAGTGCCAAGTAAATTAAACGCCAGCGGCAGCCACGGGGTGCCGCGCAGATAGCGCATGAAGTTCGGTACGGCGATGCCTTCATACAAATTAGTGATAGCTTCCGAGATCCATACAAATCTGGTCCACATAGGCGTGCTGCTCTTTTGGTAGCGCCCCATTAAGATCCATTTCAATGCCAATACAAAGGCAAAGCAGCCCAGCCCGTAGCCCAAACCTGCCAAGATCAGGTAATACAAAACTTCTCCCCATAAGTCGTCGCCTGCTAGTGGCATCAGATCAAGCACGATGGTATAGCCGACCGAGATCACCATCGCATGCGGTGCGATGATGCGGAAAGTTTCCACCAGGGTGCGGCCTATCCGACGCCAGATCGAGGGATGGAAGGTCAGCTCTTCAGGAAAGCCTTTGACTTCTTCCCGTGCCGGCAAATGGATAGCCGGTGAGCCCAACCAGGTGTCGCCATTGCGCATGGTCTCATTGGCCGGAGCAGTACTGTGCACGCCTATCAGTACGTTCTCCGGCAAGATGGTGCCATCCGGAATATACGCACCGTTACCGACAAAGCTGCGGCGCGAAATGACCGTTGGCTGCATGCTCATCCAACCGCCATCGATTTGTTCGTCGCCGAGTAATACCGCATCGGCGATAAAGGTCTCATCGCCCAGTGTCAGCATATCTGGCACGACCCCGAGTGCAGTCGAGATCTCGGCACCTTTGCCCACTTTGGCACCCAATAAACGATACCAGAAAGGGGCATACACGGTGGCATACACACCATGCAAGACATGCAGACTCGATTCCTGAATTTGATTCACCAGCCATTTTGCGCAATAGGTATTGCCATGCACAGAATAACTGCCAGGTTTGAGTTTCGGTAAAACGCTCCAGCGTATTCCGGCTGACAGCAGGGCGGTGCAGAGTATCAGTATCGCCGTCGCAGGGAAGGCCAGAATAAAATATTTAGTCAATTGAAAAACAATCGAACTCCCTTGCAACCACGGAAAAGTCTCGACGTTATCGAGCATATCGATGGCGACAAAACTAGGGAAAACCGGCAGAAAAAATAGGGCCGCAACCAAGGCACTGCCAAAGATGAAGAATATCCCTTCAGCTGCCAGACGCAAGTTTGATACTGCCGGGCGCGCTGGAATCGAATCCGGCTCAAAAGCGGCGACGTCATGCGCCGGTGAGCCGCGCCAGATCCGTCGATCTGGGATGGTTTGTCCTTCGCTGAGCGCCGATTGGCCTTCCAGATGGCCGTATTCGCCTATCGTGACGCCTCCTTCGAGCACTGCATACGAGCCGACGCAGGCATTCTTGCCTATGCTGATACGACCGAGTCGCAATTGACCACGTTCGATACGGGCATTTTCAAAATTGCTGGCATTGCCTATGCTGGCCTGGTCGCCAATCTCCAGCAGATCAGGAGCACGTAAAGTCAGCGAGCCGATATTCACGTCCTTTCCTATCTTTGCTCCCAATGCGCGCAACCACCAAACATACAGCGATGAGCCACTTAACATATAGACGGGAGCGGCCTCGACTAATCGATCTGCTAGCCACCAGCGAAAATAGGTGAAGCCCCAGAGCGGGTAGAGGCCTTCTTTTAATCTGCCGGCGATCAGCCATTTCCCTAGGATGGCGACAGCAAACTCTAGTATCGTCAGCAATAAAAATACGCCTACCGACAAAGCGATTGCTCTCGGTATGGAGTCATCGGCATCGCCAGTCAGGAAGTGATAGGCAAAAAACGGAGTCAGCCATTGCATCATGCGGATTGCCACCAGCCAGGGGATAGCGATCGCCTGCGCCGCACCGCAAGTCCAGCGTTTTAAACTCGATGGCGGGGTCCACATATCGGCATTGGCACTGGCGTCGCTACTATTGCTTATCTGTGATTGCGCTAAAACCAAGGCGATTTGGCCTATGTGCCGGTGCTGATAAATATCGCTGATCTTGAAGTAGGCGAAGCGCGCATCGGCCCGTAAGGCCGACACCAGACGCGCCGCTAATAAAGAATGGCCGCCCAGATCGGCGAAAAAATCGAGCTCTCTGCGGATCGCTTGACCAGGGAATAATTTGTGCAAGGCAGTAAATAAAACTTCCTCGGCCAGGTTGTCCGCACGATCCGATTCTGCCGAATTACTTAGTACCGTCAGCGGCCGATTTTTCAATTCTTTACGGTCTATCTTGCCCGAGGTAAGGCGCGGCATTTCCAGTAGACTCTCAAAGCGTCCCGGCACCATATACGGTGGCAACACTGCTGCCAGGTTTGCCCGGAGTGCGGCGCTAGAAAGTGTCTGATCGGCTTCGGCTACGATGAAGGCGATCAAGTGATCTATGCCTTCTTCCTGACGCAAGATCACCGCCACTGTGCCTACGCCAGCTTGCTTGGCCAATACTGCTTCGATCTCACCCAGTTCTACCCGAAAACCGCGGATTTTTACCTGGTCATCGGATCGTCCCAGGCATTGCACACTGCCATCGGCTTCGATACGGGCCAGATCGCCGGTACGATACAGTCGTTGATCGTAGGCTCCGCTGGCCCAGGGGTTGACGAGGAATTTTTCCGCAGTCAGATCCGGGCGGCCAAGATAGCCCTTAGCAACGCCGGGGCCGGTAATGCATAGTTCGCCGGTTTCGCCGCGCTGCAATACGCGTAAGCCGTTTTCTACGGCCGTATCGATCACCAGTAAGCCATAATTTGGCAGGGGTTTGCCGATAGTCACTGGCTGGTTTAGATGCAGTTCTGCCAGGCTGGCAGACACTGTCGCCTCGGTCGGGCCATAGGTATTGAATAATTGCCGTCCCGGCTTGACCCAGCGCGCTACCAAGGTTTCCGGGCACATCTCGCCACCCAGATTGATGATGCGCAGGCTAGGTACATCGCGGCTAAATAAAGCCAGCAAGGTCGGTACTGCGTGCAGAACGGTGACTTGATTTTGATTCAGTTCATGCGGCAGCGCATCGGGATCCAGCGCTACTTCGCGCGGCGCTATCCAAAGACAGGCACCGACCAAATAACTGATCCAGATCTCTTCAAACGACATGTCAAAGGCGACAGAAAAACCCTGATACACACGGTCGCTGCTGCGCACTCCCAAGACACTGTTTTCGCTACGTAAAAAATGGCAGATACTGCCCTGGGTAATCGCAATGCCCTTGGGTTTGCCTGTCGAGCCTGAGGTGTAAATCACATACGCTGGATCGCTGGCTGATGCGCCCTGGCGTCGCAGTAAGGGCGCAGAGCTTGTTAGTAGTAAGTCTTCAGCAGGCCAGATCGGGCAGGGCAGGGCGCTCAGTTGCGCTGCCAAAGCCTGGCAACTGACAATGCCGAAGGCCTGCGCGTCTTCCAGGCAGACTGCGATACGCTCGACGGGCGTATCGGCATCAAACGGCAACCAGGCAGCGCCGGTCTTGGCAATGGCTGCCTGCATGAGCAATAAATCGATACCGCGCGGCAGCCATAGACCAATAATCTGCCCTGGTCTTACGCCTGCTGCGATCAGGTGCGAAGCGGCGCAGTCGGCCCTGTCATTGAGTTGCGCATAGCTGAGGATGTGCTCGCCCAAAATCAGGGCGGGTTGTTCGGGAAATTGGGATGCACTGGCTTCCAGCAGATCTGCCAATACCTCGTTGCGTATCAGTTCGGTTTGCGTTGGGCCGTACAAAATGTCCTGGTGCGTAGTTGTGCCGGAGTTAGTCTCGGACTGTGTCGAAATGGCAGTAGCGCTGGTGTGAGGCATAAAAACAAGACAGACTTAGAAGGTGATAGGGGCGCAGCAGCGAGATGTGCTAGCGATTGCGGCAGCTTGTTATTTTTATAGGCAGCAGCGTGGCAGTTTATCATTTTGACCTTGTTTTGAGTCAAATTCTGCGCGATAGGCTGCGCATCAGTTGGGGGCGCGTTTTACCAGACAAAAAAAATCCTCCATGTCTCAGGAGGATTCTTATACTACCTAGGGGTATCAGTCTTGCCACCTTGCTTGTGCACATAAAATATGCGCAAGCAAGGTGGCGGGTGGCATACTCCCCTAAAAAGCAGATTTTGTATGGTTGTATTACACGCCCAACAATTCAACTTCAAAAATCAAAGTCGCGTTCGCGGGGATCACGCCGCCAGCACCGCGGGCGCCATAGCCTAAGGCCGATGGAATAGTCAAGACGCGGGTGCCGCCGATTTTCATGCCTTGCACGCCTTCATCCCAGCCCTTGATCACTTGGCCAGCGCCTAGTGCGAAAGAAAATGGTGTGCCACGGTCTTTACTAGAGTCGAATTTTTTACCGGCACTGCCGTCTGGATTTTGCAACCAGCCGGTGTAATGAACGTCAACATTATTGCCAGCTTGCGCTTCTGCGCCTTCGCCTATGACTTTATCTTCGTATTGCAATCCTGAAACTGTTGTTGTGCTAGTCATGATTTTTTCCTATTCGTGATTAAAAAACTGGCGCAATTGTAGACTAAAACCTGGTTCTGCTCCGCTCGCAGCGCAAGCTGCATGCGTGAAATTGCGTAATCTTCAGTAATAATCCGTAAGAGCGCTTGATTTTACGCAAAATAGTGTAAAAAGAAGCAGGCATTTTATGGATAGTCTCTCTTCGCTTGGCTAGGCGCGGTAAAATACGCTTTATCAATTTTGTTAACTTTTTAAGCGGTAATTCTTCATGCAGCTTCGTTTTTTAGCTTTATCTTTAGTGTTCTCTTCGCTGTTGTCTGCCATGTTTCAAGAAGCCCAAGCCAGCGTGGTGGTGGTTCTCAATTCACGCGATGCCACGGTCACTTTGCTGGATCAGGAAAACTTTAAAGAGCTCAGCAGTTTCCCTATCGGTAAAGAGCCACATCATTTAATGGCCACTCCTGATAATAAATCCCTGATCGTTGCCAATGCTGTCGGTGATGAACTGGTGTTTTTGGATCCTAAGACGGGTCAGATTCAAAGGCGCATCAAAGATGTGGCCGATCCGTATCAGATCGGCTTTTCGCCTAACCAAAAATGGTTCATCTCCAATTCTCTGCGACTTGATCGCGTCGATTTTTATAAATACGATGGCAAAGACTTTACTTTGGCCAATCGGGTTCCTCTGGCCAAGCTGCCTAGTCATATGGCATTTGATGCCGCCAGCACCACCGTCTTCATTACCCAGCAGGGCAGTGATCAGATCTCGGCGATCGATCTGGCCACGCAAAAAGTGAAATGGACTATTCCCGTCGGTAAGCTGCCTGCCGGTATCGTTATGACGCCGGACGATAAGCATTTGCTGGTCGGTATTATGGGCAAGGATTATGTCGAAGTCATAGACTGGCGCACCCAAAAAACGGTTAAGCGCATCACCGCCGGTGCCGGTACGCATAATTTCCGTTCTATGGGCGATAAGCGCCACGTGTTTGTCTCGAATCGCACATCCAATACGATTAACATCATCGATCAGCTGACGCTGGAAAACGTAGGTACGATCCCGGTACCGGGCGGCCCAGATTGTATGGAGCTAAGCGCCGATGGTAAAACATTGTGGGCGACGCTGCGCTGGATCAAAAAAGTCGCAGTGATTGATGTCGCCAGCAAAAAAGTCATCAAACTCATCCCTGTCGGACGCTCACCGCATGGCGTGTACTTTTATGACCGTGCTGCGACCATGTAAAACCAGGTGACGATGAGGCCCCGCAAATCTGTTGTGCTCGCTACGCTGTTCAGCCTGATGGCGGCGTTTTCTGCTGGCTCGGCGCAGGCCTCGGCAGCGAGTAGCTGCAAGGCCACTATCTACCTCAGTTTCGATACCGGCAGCCAATCGCAAGCCGAATTCATTGCCCAGACTTTACGTCGCCATCGTATCAAGGCCACGTTTTTTCTGGCGAATGAAAAAACTGTCAACGGCGATTATTCTTTGGACCCGGCCTGGGCTCCCTACTGGAAGCAGTTGCTGCAAGATGGCCATGCTTTCGGCAGTCACAGCTTTGATCACGTGTATTTTTCGCGCGATTTGCCGGATGGCCGTGTTGAAGTCAAACCGCAGTTCGGTGCGCAAGCCGGTAAGAAATTAACTTGGACGGCGCAGCAATATTGCGATGAGTTGCGTCGTGTCGATCAGCGCTTTATGCAATTAACCGGCGCTAAACTTGATCCGTTTTGGCGCGCACCTGGCGGCAAACTTAGTGCTCAGCTTGAGACAGCCGTGCTCAGTTGTGGCTATCGCCATGTAGGCTGGTCGCTGGCTGGCTTTTCTGGCGATGAATTGCCTAGCGAAAGCTGGAGTAATCCGGCTTTGCTCAAACGTGCACTGGACGGTTTAAAAGACGGCGATATCTTCATGGCGCATCTGGGTATCTGGTCGCGCAAGACGCCGTGGGCACCCGAAAACTTGGAACCTTTAATCAGTGGGCTGGAGCAAAAAGGCTTTTGCTTTGCTACACTGCGGGAACATCCTCAGTATTCCCAAAAAAATTCCCGCACAAATTCCCCGAATAAATAAATGAATTTTTCAGATCTGTTTACCAGCGTGCAAGCCTGGATTTTTGAAGTTATCGTACAGCCTTTAGTATTTCAAATCGGCCTTGGTGAGTTCGTCGAAGATGCCTTTCACGGTGTCGAATGGTTTTTGATGGGCGTCTGCGAATTGTTGGTGCTGTATATGGTGTTGCGGCCCTTGGAAGCATTGATACCTGTGCATAAAATCACCGACCGCTCGGCGCGCTGGAATGATTTTATTTACACCGCCTTGCACCGCTTGGGGATATTTTCGGTGGCGATCTTTTTGCTACTCGATCCCTTACTCGATAGCCTGACTGCCGAATTGCATCTGCAAGGATTGAACCCGTTTAATTTGGAAAACATCTGGCCAACAATGTTGGACTACCCAGTGCTGCTGTTCTGTATCTATTTGCTGGTACTGGATTTTTTCGATTACTGGTATCACCGTGCCGAACATCAGTTCAACTGGTGGTGGGCGCTGCATAGCCTGCACCACAGTCAGCGCAATATGAATTTGTGGAGCGACAATCGCAATCACCTATTCGACGATATCTTGCGCGACATTTACATGGGCTTAATCGCGATTGCAATCGGCGTTCAGCCTGGTCAATATGTGACGCTGGTAGTGGTCTCGCGCATGTTGCAAAGCCTGCAGCATGCCAATGTACGCATCCATTTTGGCCGCATAGGAGAATATTTACTGGTCTCGCCGCGCTACCATCGCACCCATCATGCGATAGGCGTAGGTCACGAAACGCATGGCAAGGGCAGCATAGGCGGACATAATTTCGCGGTCTTGTTCCCGATCTGGGACGTGTTGTTTGGCAGCGCTTTATTTCTCCAGGAATATTCCATGACCGGCATTCGCGATCAATTAGTCGCGCCAGAAGGCCGTTCACGCGATTATGGCCGCGGTTTTTTTTCACAACAATGGCTGGGCATCAAACGTCTGTTCGGGCGCGATGGCCCTGAAGAGCAGGCTAGACCACACCAGGAAACACGATGAATTTAAGCGCGATCGCCAGTGCGTGGGGCAAGGCACTGCTGGCACAATTTCACTTTCGTATCTTGCTTTTGAGCCTGCTGCCGTTTTTCTTGTCGCTGGCCTTGTGGGGCGTGGCCTTGTGGTGGGGCATGCAGGATCTGATCGATTTTATCCAGGCGTTTTTTGTCGCCCATGACGGTTTTAAAACTAGCGGCGAACTCTTGGCATGGACTGGCATGTTGGCGTTTAAGACGGTGATCGTGCCTTTAATCGCGATGTGGTTGCTGCTGCCTTTTATGGTTCTAAGCTCTTTATTGGCAACCGCGCTGATCGCCATGCCGGTGATCAGTCGCCACGTCAGTCGCGGTGCCTATTCAGACTTAGAACAACGCCAGGGCGGTTCTTGGTTCGGCAGTTTATGGCATTCGCTCAGTTCGTTTTTGATTTTTCTGCTCGTATGGCTGCTCACTCTGCCGCTGGTGTTGCTGCCGCCCCTGCATTTTGTACTGCAGCCCTTGTTGCTAGGGTGGCTCACTTACCGCGTGATGGCGTATGATGCGCTGGCTGAACATGCAGATGCGGCCGAGCGGAAACTGCTAACGCGCCAGCACCGCACGCCGTTTCTGATCATGGGCACCATCTCTGGCATCATCGGTGGTGCACCGATGTTGTTGTGGTTGGGTGGCGTGATGTCCATCGTGTTCTTCCCGTTTCTCGCTGGTCTGGCAATCTGGTTGTATGTGCTGGTATTTATTTTTACCGGACTGTGGTTCCAATACTATTGCATGGCTGCCTTGCAGCAGCATAGAAACAGCACTGTAACTGTATAAAGAAGCGGTAAAAAAAAGCGGTAAAAAAAGCAGCGTAGAAACCGTGCCGCTAAAATGAACAGCAGGCAGGCCGGAGGCGCATATTCCATGCGGCAGTTGGCGGCATCTGGCCTGCAGAGCGCATGGAATATGCGCCCTGGGCTTGCCTGCTTTTGAACGTGATTGCATAGTCACAGCTTCTGGCTTTTTCTCTGTTTTTTTCTTGTGGGCTTCCCTAAGGAGTGAATATGGCAATAGGTCTCATCATCATTGGCGACGAAATTTTATCCGGCAAGCGTAGCGATAAGCACTTACCGCATGTCATAGAGTTACTGACGGCGCGCGGTCTGCAACTAGATTGGGCCGAGTATATCGGCGACGACAGGGCGCGCATTGTCGCCACCTTGCAACGCAGTTTTGCCAGTGGCGATATCGTGTTTTGTACCGGTGGCATAGGTGCGACGCCGGATGATCACACCCGTCAATGTGCTGGCCTGGCTTTAGAGCTGCCACTGGCAATACATCCCGAGGCGAAAAAACTGATACAACAGCGCATCCTGGAAACCGCGCCAGATAGCGCTAGCGCCGTTAATCTGGATAGCCCGGAAAACCTGCACAAGCTCAATATGGGCAAGTTCCCGCAGGGCGCTGAGTTGATACCCAATCCCTACAATAAAATCCCCGGTTTTGCGATCCGGCAGCATTACTTCGTGCCAGGGTTTCCGGTCATGGCCTGGCCTATGCTGGAGTGGGTACTCGATACCCATTACCCCCATCTGTTTCATCAAACCCCGTATGCCGAACAGGCGGTGCTGGTGTTTGAAGCGATGGAGTCCACCCTGACGCCGATGATGGAAGCGCTAGAAGCCAAGTACCTGCAGATCAAAGTGTTCAGCCTGCCTAGCGTTGGCGATGCGAATATCCGTCGGCACATAGAGCTGGGCGTCAAAGGCGAACCGACTCAGGTGGCGGCCGCGTTTGCCGATATGCTGGCAGGCTTAGATGGTTTTCATGCCGAATATCAGCCCGCCTGATACTCTGCCCCCACTATTAGCCCTTAGCCATGTCGAAAATTAAATTCACTCTGTTCTCCTTGCGCGATCTGTTAATCGCGTTTGGCCCTATGCTGCTGATGATACTGGTGGTGGGTGGCTTGGCGTATAAACTGGTTGATCCGGCACCACCACGCCAGATCGATTTTATTACCGGCCAAGAGAATAGCGCCTATGAGGCTTACGCCAAGCGCTACGCCGCAGAAATGGCGAAGAACCAGATCAGCCTCAACTTACAGGCCTCGCAAGGCTCACAAGAAAATCTGGATAAAATTAGCGACCCCGATTCGGTGATAGAAATCGGTTTCGTACAGAGCGGCTCTACCGATGAGGCCGAGGCGCGTAGCAAGGGTTTAGTGTCGCTGGGCAGTTTATTTTATGAGCCTATCTGGATTTTTTACCGCGACAAAAAAGAACTCACTAGCATCACCCAATTTAAAAATAAAAGGATTAATGTAGGCAGCGAGGGCATGGGAGGAGCTAGGTTGTTTAAACAAATTCTTGATGTCAATGGCATGCAAGAGTCGGATGTGCAGCTCTCGCGGCTCGCCAATACTCCAGCCACCGTGGCACTGCTAGATGGCAAGATCGATGCCCTCATCATGAGCTCGGCACCCGATTCGCTAATACTGCAAATGCTATTGCAGACGCCCGGCATACAGCTGTTTGATTTTACTCAGGCCGAGGCATACAGCCGTCGTTTCCCGTTTTTATCGCATGTGGTGCTGCCACGTGGCATTGTTGATTTCGGCAAAAATATCCCTTCGCGTGATGTTCATTTGATCTCGCCTACCGCTACGCTGGTGGCGCACGAGAGCCTGCATCCGGCGCTGATAGGACAATTGCTACAGGCCGCGCAAAAGATACACGGCGGCGCTGGCTGGTTCAGTAAGCAGGGCGAGTTTCCGTCTGATCGTTACAGCGAGATCCCGGTGGCTGCACAGGCTGAGAAATTCTATAAAAATGGCCCACCATTTTTTCAGCGCTACCTGAGCTTTTGGCTGGCCAATTTTGTCGAGCGCATGTGGGTGGTGTTTTTAGCGGCCGGTGCGCTGTTTCTGCCACTGTCTAAAATCATCCCGCCACTGTACGTGTGGCGCATCCGTTCACGCGTGTATCAGTGGTATGGCAAATTGCGTCTGGTCGAGCAGGCGCTAGACGAGGTGGCGCCAGAACAGCGTCAGCAAGTGGCGCAACAACAATTAAAAAATCTTGATGAGATAGAAGAAAAAGTCAATCGCATCTCGATACCGCTCTCGTATGCCGAAGAGTTGTACGGCCTGCGCAGTCATATCAACTTTGTCCGCAAGCGGGTACAGAGTTTGATGAACCCTTAGCTGAACTGAGTTTAGCGCGGGCGCGGTGCCGTTTTTCCGCGCAAGGGTACCAGCAATGCACCCAGATTATTGTGATCGATCTCATACATCAAGGCCAGTAATCTGCCGATCTCGCCCTTAGGGAAACCCTCGCGCGCGAACCAGCCCAGATAATGCCCGGGCAAGTCGGCAATCAAGCGCCCCTGATATTTGCCGTAAGGCATTTCACGGCTGACGAGTAATAAGAGATCTTCGGCTTGCATGGTAATTTCAACAGTGCTTAGGGCAGGGAGCGCCAATGTACCCGATTTATGCTGCTTGCGTCACAGAAAAGCCTAGCATTTCTCTACCAAATGCTACAATCTGCGCCACGATTTTCTACCCGATATCTATAGCAAAAAGAAAGTGCCGCTATGTCCGCCATCTTCAATCATACCGCCAGTTCTGCCAGCGTCTATCCGACGCCCTACGAGTTAGGTAATCAGAATCAAACCAGCACTTGGGAACAATGCATCCCGTTTTACCAACAACTGGCTGCCGCGTTCCCGCAGATTTTGCAGTTTGCCCAGATCGGCGTCTCCGACAATGGCATCCCCATGCATGCCGGCGTGATCAGCAGCGATGGCGTATTTGAACGTGCGCAGATCAAGGCCGCAGCGCGGCCAGTGTTTTTTAATAACAACGGCATTCATCCGGGCGAACCGGAGGGTATTGATGCCTGCATGGCCTTAGTCAGAGATTTTTGCACCCAGCCAGAACGTCTGGCGGCGCTCGGCACGACCGTATTTTTATTCATCCCGATTTACAACGTCGATGGCTGCTTGAATCGGCAAAATACCTCACGTGTCAATCAAGATGGCCCCGAGTTATTTGGCTTTCGCGCCAATGGCCGCAATCTCGATTTGAATCGCGATTTTATTAAATGCGACAGCCTCGCAGCGCAGGTATTTAATCAGTTTTTCACTAGCTGGGACCCGGATGTGATGGTCGATACCCATACCTCCAACGGTGCCGACTACAGCTATACCATGACGCTGATACAGACCCAGGCCGATAAGCTCGGCGACGGTCTCGGCCCCTTTTTGCGCAACAGCATGCTGCCCGCGATTTACCAGGAGATGGAGCAGCGCGGCTGGCCCACTTGCCCCTACGTTAATCCGGTAAAGCTGACGCCGGATGACGGCATAGAAGATTTTTTAGAAGTGCCACGTTTTTCTACTGGTTACGCCGCTCTGCATCACTGCATAGGTTTCATGCCCGAAACCCATATGCTTAAACCCTATGCTGATCGTTATGCCTCTATGCGCACGCTGGTCGAGGTAGTGCTGGAATTTACCGTCACTAACGCAGCGCAGATCCAGACTTTGCGCGCCGCCGCCAAGCTAGCTGCCAGCCAAAGAAGGCAATGGCCTGTGCAATGGAAGGCCGATCACAGCCAGGTATCGAGTTTTCGCTTCAAAGGTTATCAAGCCGTGTATAGCCCCAGCAAACTGGGCAATTACACGCGCCTCTCGTATGACCGTAGCCAGCCCTGGGAAAAAGACATTGCCTACTACGATCACTTTGTCGCGGAGACTGTGATTGCTACCCCCAAGGCCTACCTGATACCGCAAGCCTGGCGCGAAGTGATACAGCGTCTGCAATGGAATAAATTGGAACTGCACACCCTCACTGCCGACCAGACCATGCAGGTGCAAAGCACGCATTTTAAAAATATAGGCTCGCGTAGCACGCCTTATGAGGGGCATATGTTTCACGATGCCGTCGAAATCACAACGCAGACTGACACTGTTCTGGCGCGTGCCGGTGATGTGTTGGTGTATCTGAATCAGGAAAATGCCCGTTACGCAGTAGAGACCCTAGAGCCGCAAGCACATGACAGCTTTTTCAGATGGGGTTTTTTCAATAGCGTGCTGGAGAAAAAAGAAGCTTACTCAGATTACGTGTTTGAAGACAGCGCACTAGAGATGCTGGAGCAAGAACCGGAACTCAAAGCCAAGTTTGCTCTCTGGAAGACCCAAAATCCTGAGCTATTAAACGATCAGGATGCGGTATTGGGATTTATCTTCAGCAAGGGCAAACGCCATCACGAGCCAGAATGGCTGCGCTATCCGGTATTTTCTGTGTTTGACATTTAAATATTGAGAGGCTAGCCGTGATCACGCTTTACGAATATATGCAGCAACCGCGTTTTTGGATAGCGCGTGACGAAGACGGTTATTGGCTGGTGCCTGCGCGCGACGATGGCTGGAGCGAGCGCAGCCCCTTTGTCGGGCGCGTGAGTAATTTACGTGAACTCAAGGATCTCGATGGCATCAAGCTGGGCTTGCCGCCGCAATGCCCGGATGATCAAGAGTTGCGATAAAAAATCAGAAGACAGCGCGGCGCTGGTATCAGCGCAGGCGTATTGCTACGATGGATTTTTCTGCGTGTGTTGTAGAGATGCCGCACTAAAGACGCATGGCCTAGCTGTAGCTCAGATGCGAGCCGAATAATATTTCTCTCATGACTACAAAAATGCACTAGAATCCTCTGTTGCAATTTATTACAAATTATTTCCACGCATAAATATTAAGCTTAAAAATGTCAAAATTACTCGATTACCTCAACACCCTGGACAAAGATGCCGCAGCACGTGAAGCGCACGCCAAAGACCCAAAAGCAGCGATGAAAAAGTTCGGATTAACGCCAGAAGAAAAAGCGGCTGTGATGTCTGGCGATAAGAAAAAGATAGCGGATTTATTGGGAATTTCTGCAGATGCGCTTCCGTCTATTAAAGTAACAATTTCGTCATTTTAAAATTAATGAAAATTCTGCCGATAGAGTTGAGGGCTTTTTTTCTTAAGGGGTTCTTAATTATTTCGATAGCATTTGGATTTACTCATCCAATAAATACCTATGCAGAAGCGAATAGTGCGATTGATGTTCTTTTAAAAGAGGTAAGCGACGATTTAAAGGTCGCGCCTCAAAATGCTTCTCAAACGTTTGAAAAATTACGTCAATTTGAGAAAACATTTAGCGAAAAACAAAAGCAAAAATATTATTTGCTCTTGGCGTCTTCGTTCTCTTTTACAAGCAAGTATAAAGAACAAGTTGCATTGGTTAAATCGATTATTGATCAAATTAAAGATCCAAACGTCCGCGCTGGATTTATCTATTTATTATCTGATGGATATAATAGTCTTGGTGATTACGAGAACGCCCTAGTTGCAATGAACGAGGGTATTTTGTTGCTGCCAAAGTTAACGGATATTAATAGTGTCGTACAAATATTACAGGCGGCAGTTGTATTAGATAATTCACTGAAGGCTTATGATGAATCAATGCAATATGCTGAACGTATGTATGCTCTTGGTACAGATAGTTTTAGCGTCGCAAAATGTACGGGTATTGCAGATATTATCGAAATCAATTTTTTGCGAGGCGAAAACGACCGTGCGCGATCTCTAGTGCCGGAGGCAATTAAAGTCTGCGATGCAACTGGTAGCAAAATTATTACGTTGATGATCAAAGCAATGGCTGCAATTGATTTGGTTGATTCAGGATCGGCCGAATTAGGTATAAGTGCAGGGATTCCTTTATTGCTCGAGTTTGCAAAATCGAATCAGACTTCAGATTTTGTGACTCAATTAGAGGACGCGATCGCTCGCGCATATCTAAAAAAGAATGATCTTGTGCAAGCTGAGCGTTATGCTTTGCAAGCATATCAAAGTGCAAAATTGGAAGATGTTGTTCAGCTTATGGAAAAGTCTAGCGAAACCTTGGCCAAGATCAAGCGCGCCCAAGGAAATATGGCAAGTGCCCTCGACTATTACGACATCAATCTGGCGCTGAAAAAGAAGGTCTTGGATGATCAGTTGCATAAAAATCTGGCGTATCAAAGGGTTAAATTCGATACCCAGGACAAGGCCAATCAACTCACTTTGCTGGAACAAAAAAATAAAATTCTGCGCACCGAGAAACAACTCGAGCAAAAGAATAACCAAAATCTGCTGATGTTGATTGCCCTCGGTGCCATCCTGATGGCGGTACTCGCTGCCTGGAGTTTTAAAACCCTCAAACAAAAAAATCTATTTCGCCTCTCTTCGCAGATAGACGGTTTAACCCAGGTGAGTAATCGCAGCCATTTTGTCGCCTGCGGCATGCAGCAGTTTGACAAAAGCGCCGGCAGTATCAGTGTGATTTTGTTTGACATGGATCACTTTAAAAACATCAACGATAGCTTCGGTCATTCGGTCGGCGATTGGGTGCTGAAATCGGTCAGTGACAAGGTCAAAGCGCTCTTGCCCAAAGCCGAGATGCTGGGGCGTTTAGGCGGAGAAGAATTTGCCATCTGCCTGCCTAAGTTCGATCAGCATCAGGCGCTGGCGCTGGCCGAAAGCTGCCGCGCCGCGATTGCCGCCATCGACAGCAATCCCAGCGGTTTTGCCTTTCCGATTACGGCCAGTTTTGGGGTCGCCAGCTGCGGCATGCGCGAATTAAAAGAATTTGAAGATACATTGGCGGCCGCCGATAAAGCCCTGTATTTCTCCAAAACAGAAGGCCGTAACCGCGTCTCGCTGTATCAATAAAAATGGCAGGCTAGGCCTGCCATTAAGTGTCGCTATCAATCGCAGTATCAATCAATCACTTCCTCACATTTTAAGATTATGAACACAGCAAAAATCGGCAAATTAATTTGCGTAGGCACAGGCATGCGCATGGCCGGGCAGATGACGCCTATCGCCCTGAGCCATATAGAAACAGCCGATGTCGTGATCGCCGCGGTGCCGAATATTTTTGCACGCAAATGGCTGCAGGGCGTCGCCAAAGAATACATCTGCCTGCTCGGCCATTACAGCGATTGCGATGTAGACGGTAAAAACCGCCGCGATACTTATATACGCATGACCGCAACTATCATGGAGCATGTGCGTGCCGGTAAGACGGTGTGCGCCGCTTTTTACGGCCACCCAGGTATATTTGCTTGCATTTCGCATATGGCGATAGCGGACGCGCGCGCCGAGGGTTTTAGTGCGGTGATGGAGCCGGGGATCTCGGCCGAAGATTGTCTGGTGGCCGATATCGGCATCGATCCGGCCAAGTTCGGTATGCAATCTATGGAAACCACCCAGTACATGATTTATCAGCGCAAGATTGATCCGTCCGCGTTGCTGATCTTGTGGCAGCCGGGCCTGGCGGGCGAGCTGAGCATGAAACGTTTTGACACCAATCAGGCCCGTTTGCAGATTTTGGTCGATAAGCTGGCGCGCGATTATCCGCTAGATCATGAGGTGATCTTGTACGAGGCCGCCACCCATCCCCTAGAGGCAACCCGTATCGATAGGCTGATGCTAAAAGATTTGCCGTATGCGCGCTTGCAGCAAATCACGACGCTGGTGATACCGCCAGCCTATGCCTTGCAAATCGACCAGGAGATCGTCGATTTACTCAATGCCACGACGATAGCGCCATTAGCCGACGCTGCTTAGTTTTGAAAATGGGCATAGGCCGCTTGCGCATAGTCCATGCGGGTTTCCAGCCTGCCTGACCTGCAAGGCGCATGGACTATGCGCGTCTGGCCAGGTCGTTTTGAAAATCAATAGTTGCCATGCTGATCACTATTGATTTTTCTGAATTCATGGATTTTTTGATGCTGAGCAATTAGTGCTTTGAATTTATGCCGACTTTATTTAGAATCAGACGGGTCAGACAAAGTGGTTTGTCTTAACGAGGAGATATGCGATGAAGAAAATGATAAAAAATACGGTAGTTGGTGCGGCTTTGTTGGTAACTTTGTCGCTGGCTCAGGCGCAAGCGCCTAAGGCTGCGGTCGATATTTCTATGGACGGTATCTTTACTGCGCTTACTTCCAGTAATGATTTGCAATACACTGTCGATACCCTGATCGCTCACGGTGCCAACTTGCATACGGTGGTGTCTATCGCCGCTGCAGCCGGTATCCCGCAAAACAAAGTCCAAGATCTGCAAGTGTGCGTGAATGAAATCTCACCTGACGTTAAAGTGCTGAGCGCAACTTGCTTGCGCCCACGCTCGGTGCAGACCGCGTATGCCGCTGGCATGAACGATCCACTGAATTATTTGCCAGCAACTGCGGCGGGTAAGCGTTAATTGAGATTATTCTTTGTATGCAAAAAGGCAACCTCGGCTGCCTTTTTTATTTTTGGTGGCGCTATGCCGTTTAATTTTGTTCCGTTTTAGAGTCGGGCTTCTTCACAATCGGGTTTGCGCTGGTGGCCAGGTCTTTTTTCATCGTTTCGCTCTCATCGCTATCGATCGATGAGTCATCCATATAGCGCTCTAGCAGCTCAAAAAAACGCTGGTAAAACTTCCCGGTGGCTACTGTTTCGCTCGATACCTTGACCAGCGCATCATCGCTAGCACCGAAAGGCAGCGAGACCGAGCCAAAACCACCCACCCCTAAGCTGGCGTTGCTGCTCTTTTTGAGGGTGTAGCGATCCAGTACCGCATTGGCAAACACGCTGCTGCTATTACTGCCTTTGCCATCTTTAGCGCAGACCACGGTAAAATCGATTTCTACATGGACATCGCTATCGCGTTGAAATTTTCTGCGACCTTTGATATACGAGGACTTGGCGTCGTAAATTACATAGCCCTGGCTCAATAAGGCTCGCCTGGCCGCTTCGCACGCCGCTGTTTCTGAGCCGGCAAAGGTGTTAGAGAAGACGTTGCTAGCGCCAAATTCTTCTTGCTGTAAGGTGACAGATTTATTTCCAGCACAGCCGGAGAGTAGGGCGATAGTCGCGACTGCCATCGCCACGCGGCGGGTGCCGTTACCTAAGAATGAATACATACAAAATTTCCTGCAAAAATCTAAATGAACTGGTTTTATTGCGTCACGAATTTTACGGCATTTGCCAGTTAGGCGGGCGCTTGCACGAATAGTTCAATTTAATTGAGCAGAGAGTGAGGCCAGACTGGCGCGGGGTTTTTGCTATTGCCAGTGGGCGGTTGACATACAGCGCGCAAAATATAAAAATGCAGAGAGGTAGAGTTGACCTGAATGGTTATCTCTGCGGCTCTGCAATACGGTCATTTTGCGCGATAAAAATTAATGTGATTTGATGGTCAGCGTGGTGCCACGCAAATCGATGCCCTTGATGTCTATGCTGCCAAAGCTGGGTCCGGTACTGCCTTTGATGCGGATGTTTTCAAACTTCATTTCACCAATAGAACTTGGCAGATTCAGCGTGATAGAACCATCTTTATTGATCACGGCCGCCGCATTGGCTGAGTCGTAGACCACATCCGAGATAGTGGTTTTGGCATCGAGCATCATCAGCATGGGATTCATTAATTTGGCGACGCTGCCCAAGACCTGTAGACCCGGGTCTTTACGCTGTTGCAGATTGACTTGCTGATGTTGGGTGTTCTGAAAATTGCGGTTATTGTCGTTTTGCGGGTTCAGATTGAGGGCGTCGTTGAGGGTGTCATCGAGTATACCCTGGCCCGATATTTCTGAGAGCTCTTGCTCGGTCAGTGTGCGCCAATTGTTTTGGCCCTGGCTGTTTGAGGTTTGCGTTAGCTGCGTCACCGGTGCTGGCACCACGGCGGCATAGGCTTGGATCGGTGCCAGTAAAGAGCTGGCAATGGTGGCGGTCAAACGCAGGGTGCGCTGCTTGCGCAATATGCCTTGTATCTGGCGCTGGGTAATCAGATTCCACTCGGCGAAAATATCACCTAAGCGTTGCCCGGTCTCTTTTTGTAACTTGATCGCCTCTGTCAGTTGCTCTTCAGAGATCAGTTTTTTACTGATCAATAATTGACCAAGCAGAGATTTTTTTTGATTTTGTTTAAGCCATTCCATGGTATCCACCCGTCATGATTTGCATGATTTGTATTATGCGCCAGGCCAGCGCTGGTTGCTACCAACAGAAGATGGCGGACATCAAGCTAAGTCGATGTCCGCCATCTTCTGGCTATACTTTAGTCGAAACTAAAGATTAGTGAGCCCAGATATACACTGTAGTGCCTTGCAATTTGATGTCATTCATAGCGAATGAACCATAAGATGCTGCGCTGTTACCCATTTTGATAGAAGCAACGGACATGTTCAACTCATGACCAGCAGCCACAGTGATTTGTGGAATAGCGATTTTTACGACATCGCCAGCTGGCATGAAAGCAGCTAAACCAGCACCACCAGTAACACCCAATACTGAGTTAGGGCCACTTGCGGCGCTAGCGTCAGCTTGGAAAGTTGCGTTGTTGATGATGTCGATAGTCGCAGCGAATGAACCTGTGATAGCGATGTTGTTGAAGCTTACAGAACCACCAGCAGTATCAGTGTCTGTGTAGACAAAAGAACCGACATTGATGTTCAGGTTGGCGGCGATAGATACACCGTCTTGACCGCTGACTTGGCTCAGATCGGAATCTTCGATTGTTGTCATGGCAGATGCTGCCATTGCGAAAGAAGACAAAGCTGCTGCGAGTGCGAGTTTTTTGATCAGTTTCATAGTAAATCTCCAGTTATTTAATTTAGTTTTCTAGGTTTTTTTACTCAAGCAAACATGATGTTCTATGTCGCTTCGGAAGACATCTCGCTTCACAAGGCGCTGGCTATTAGCGTCAGTGTTGCTAGGTGTTGCAAGAGATTTTGCGTTTTGCTCCGTCTCGCTGCATCACGTAATAAAGATTAATTGAATTGTTTTTACACTCACAGATTTTATTTAGAATATTTATTCCAGATTTCTGGTGGGTAATAAATTGCGCTCATTTTTTGAAAAAAACTGTCAAAAAAATAGATCAGCGGTCCGCACTGTTTTCTCTATGATCGCGTTACGCTTTGACGCCATTGAATACATAGAAATGCTAAAAAAAAGCACGCGTCATTCGTTTCTCATAAAAAAAACAACAACAGAAAAATCATCAGAAAAATAGCTGAGATTTCGGCTTGCTGATTTTTTTTGTATGCTGTTCGTCTGCAAAAAATGCAGAAGCCTATTTACCTAATTGGGAGCGCTCATTCATCAGATTTTAGGCAAATAGATATTTGCCTTGTCTTTGCTTGGTCCCGGCTTTGGCAATGATTGGTTTGGCGCACTGAAAATAATTGAGTAATTGCTTGGCTATCAGGTCTTATTTATTAATGCTCGATAAGCGCGGTGAAAGTACATAGACCGCTTAAAGAATAGACGGAGTAATCCCCACGTCAGAATGAATTTCTGTAGTGGCTTGAGCTTAATTGATCCAGGCTTTTTTTATGATGAAGCGATGGACGATCTTTCGACTGACTCATTTTTTTTGGTTAGATATCTGGCTATTTACCGATTTAAAAAAAGTACAGATCAATTTTTTGATAAGTTTTCTTGTAAATTTTCTTGTAAATATTCTGCTCAGAAACTTTCGCACATCATCTGTTTATGCATGTTGTTTTTTTTCTTTGTATTTTTTTTGATTTAACTGCGATTTTTGATTCTCGTTATTCGCTGAAAATTTCATAGATAAAAGCGGGTGAAATTGATAGGTTAAAAGGGTCTGTTTTATTTTAAATGCGTGCATAAATTTATCGCACGCAGGAAATATCCGAGTAAATACTCTAAATAAAATCTGTGAGCGCAAAAACAATTCCATTAGTCTTTATTACGTGACGCAGCGACCATGATTTAATTCAAAATCCGTTGTGTAGCCGAGCATCAATGACTGTGGAGCGCATGGTCTGGCATCGCAAAATGTTTCCAAAAGACGCATTGAGCAATGTGTTCGTTGAGGTAAAAGTTTTAAAGATACTTAAAAAAATTCAATAAAAAATTTAAAAATAAATTTAATAATAACTGGAGACTTACCATGAAACTGATCAAAAAACTCGCACTCGCTGCAGCTCTGTCGTCTTTCGCAATGGCAGCATCTGCCATGACAACAATTGAAGACTCCGATCTGAGCCAAGTCAGCGGTCAAGACGGTGTATCTATCGCCGCTAACCTGAACATCAATGTCGGTTCTTTTGTCTACACAGATACTGATGCTACTGGTGGTAAAGTAAGCTTCAACAACATCGCTATTACAGGTTCATTCGCTGCCACTATCGATATCATCAACAACGCAAGCTTCCAAGCTGATGCTAGCGCCGCAAGCGGTCCTGCATCCGTATTGGGTGTTACTGGTGGTACTGGTTTAGCTGCTTTCATGCCAGCTGGCGACGTCGTGAAAATCGCGATTCCACAAATCACTGTGGCTGCTGGTCATGAGTTGAACATGTCTGTTGCTTCTATCAAAATGGGTAACAGCGCAGCATCTTATGGTTCATTCGCTATGAATGACATCAAATTGCAAGGCACTACCGTATATATCTGGGCTCACTAAGCTAGATAGTTAAGCTCTTTTTTGAGAGCTAGCTAAAGAAAAGAGGCGACGATCGATGCGAATCGAAAGCCGTCTCTTTTTCTGACATATCTTTGCTTTTGCGCTACGCGCTTTTAACACTTGCGATGTTTCTTTTGCTGGATAGGTTTGATCTGTGAAAATCATGCGACCAAGAAAAAACAGATTTTTGATGTTGACTTGCCTCTGCGCCAGCTTGACGTTTTGCGTTGCGGCCAGAGCAGAATCATTAGAATTATCCGAGCAAGAGCTAGCTGACGTGAGCGGTCAGGGCCTGACTATTTTAAGTAATAGCAGTTACAACGGGCTGGATTTTTCGCGCATTACACTTAATGCCGATCTCACTCTCAACGCGAATTTTAAGAATGTAATTTTGGGTCAGTACAACTATGCGCCTAACAATGGCCTGGGTGCTGATATCAATATGCCGGCATTGCAATTTGGTCGCAGCGACGGCACTGCCGCGCAAAGACTGGTGCAAATATCTAATCCGTACCTCGAATTTGTCTACAACAATGCCGGCGGCGTTGGTAATAGCCAGGTAGTCGGATTGCGTGTTGGTTTTGATGGGATTTCTGGTGACATCGGTATGCGCCTCGCCTCACTGAGCGGTTCTATGTTGGTCGATGGTGGCGCCGCTGGCGTGCTCGATTCAAATATTGGTAGCGGTAAACGCTGGGATGGTAGTTGTCCGACGGGCGGCTCTGGCTGCCTGGCATTGTCGCAACTCGGTGGCGTTACTGCTGGTAATGCTGCTGGTCCCAGCCGGGATTTTTGGATCTCTATGTTGAGCGCACCGGTGCAGTTTCAAGCTGCCGCTGGCATGGCTCAACCAACTTTGGCGCAAACGGGTGCCTGGCTAAATTTTCGGGATAGACTGACGGCAATTGTCGGTGCGCTGCCACCGAATCTGGCGCTTGGCCGCTAGAGTCTGAGTTCATGAACCTCCTTCACGTCCTCCGGGCAAGCTTGCTGTGTCCGGTATTTGCCGCAAGCAGCGTAAGCGTCGCCGCAAATCTGCAGACACTCAACGATGATGCTCTGTCCGACGTGCAGGGACGTGATGGCGTCTCTTTTTTGCTCGGATTGAATGCCAATATCGGGTCAATCAATCTGGGTGTCTATGATAGCGACAATAACCCCGCTTCCATCATATTAAATAAAGTCGCATTGACCGGAACCCTAGGCGTTAAATTTGATATTTTGCCCAGCGTTCCTGGTATGCCTGATCTCATCAATATCTCTTTGCCTGACATTGCCAGCGATTATCCTTTGCAGTATGCCTACGATTTGGAGATCGTAGCCAATGGACGCAGTTTAGGCACCAGTGTGACGTATCAAAATATGTCTTACGTGGGCAGTAGTATGCAATGGACGACCTCAGGGTCTGGCGGTCTGGCGTTTGGACTTGCTTTGAAGATGTCGGCGGAAAATATTTTTTTGCAGCCGAACGGGCGGGGCAATAGCAGCGGTCAGATGGCTGTGAACGGGTTTAAAGTGAGCAATGCCGACGGTACTGGGACGCCTTGGGTGATCGCCGATGTGGCGAGTCAGCCAGGTTCGTTCAGAGTCGTTAATGATGCCAATGGGAATTCGAGTTTTCAGATGGGGATCGCTTGGCCAGATGTACAAAAAGATGCACCCGCTGGCAGCCTGCATGTTGACAATATTAGCTTCACCACACCTACCGGCAAGGTCGATCTTGGCTCTAGTAGCATAGGCTCTATGCAGATTCAATACCTGAATGTGAAGTTTAAATGAGCCTGAAATCAGCGAAAATTTGTCCGGATTTATTCTGGTTTACTCCGTGAATGCTAGTAGATTTTAAAAGTGTGCATCCCTGAGGCTCACCTCTAAAATCTAACTTGCGAATTGTTTGATATGCACGTTAGTGTTGAGTGTCATTTACGTAAATGGAGTGGGTGTGTATTTTTTTTGTGTTGCGACTTGACCATAGAGATCAGGCGCTACGCGAATGCTGTAATTGATGCCATTGAATGAGTTCAGTTGGTGATGTTGAACAAATATAAGATTAAAGAGACAGTATGAAAAGCATCAAGTGGATACAGTTTTCCGGTGGGCACGCAGCGAGCTTGTCCTTACTGAATTTGCAGGTAGCGAGCACGATAGTGGCTGGTGTGCCGTTATGCTGATGCTGTTGGCTAGTTTGGTCGCAGTCCTAGTCGGCGGATCTGCAATTTGGTCGAAACATGAACCACTAGACCGTCCTCAAAATCAATTCGAATTACAGCAGGCTGGCGTCGGTGGTGGGCCGATCACGCAGTCGGTCGTGATGGAGCCGTTCTCCGAACTTAAGTACAAGCACATCGCGCGTCAGGCCTTTGATTATAGTTGTGGTTCTGCTGCTCTAGTCACGATACTGAATTTCCACTTGGGGTTGACTGTGACAGAGCAGGAAGCGATGGAGGGAATGCTGGAGCGCGGCGAGAAAGAAAAAATTATTGCACGCCGCGGTTTCTCTTTGTTGGATATGAAACGCTACGTCGCCTCTTTAAATATTGAGAGCGCGGGTTTTCGAGGCGAAATAAAAGATTTGTTGAGCTTAGAGCATCCGGCTATCGTTCCTATCGATTACGCTGGTGCCAAACATTTTGTGGTCTTACGTGGTGTGCGTGATGGCATCGTATTTATAGCTGATCCATCTGCGGGCAACATCGTCTTCTCGCTCAAAGAGTTCGCGACTCTCTGGGATCGCAATACCCTCTTCATCGTTTATCCGCCTAAAAATCGCCCAATCTTGGGGCAACTCGCACTGTCCGATATGGAGCTAGGCGTCACTGACATGGACAGAGTCAAGGATAAGGGGCAACTACAAATGATGAGCACAGTGCTGCCGATGGAGCGCGTGATTAACGGCTACGGTGGCATCTCGATTATTCATCGATGATGCGAATTTCATAGAGTCTATGCGTAAGCAAACAAAATTATTTATTAGGTCACCAGGAGTTTTCATGAAGTTTCATACTATGTTGGGTTTGCTTGCTGTTGCCGTTGCCATGCCAGTTCAGTCTCAAGAAACATCCACAGTTAAGAGCCCTGCTACAGTGGCAGCACCGACTGCCGACGCTGCCAAAGCAGGGGATGCCGCGGCACGCGAAGCACTGGCAAAAAAAGAAGGAGATGGCGATCAGGCGAGTTTGCTGAAGCAAACACTGACATCGGTTGATAAGGATTACACCCTGATTAAAAAGGGCGCTTTTCAACTGATTTATGATCTCAATTACGCATACATAGGTCAGGATAAAATCAATACTGATTTGTCTTCGGGAAGTGCCACTTTGTTTAATATCGAGAATGTTAACTCGCACACGTTAACGAATACATTTTCTCTTGATTACGGCTTGTTAAATAATTTAACGGGTAACTTTACTTTGCCTATCGTGAGTAAATATACCCAGTCACAAGTGTTGGATGGTACCTCCAATTCATTTGGTGATATGAGTTTTGGTGCCCGTTTTCAGCCGTTCGAGGCCAAACGTGACTCCACCTCGATAACCGCGAATGCAGGTTTACGCCTGCCTACCGGCACTAGCCCATTTAAAGTGGTTGCCGGGAGTGGAATCGCTACCGGTTCCGGTGTGACTGCTTTTAGTGGAGGCGTGAACGTGAATAAAATCGTTGACCCAGTGGCGATTTTTGGGTCCTTTAACCTGACCTATAGTCGTCCAGCCACGAAATTGAGCCAGGTAATGGGGTCCAAAATCCTTACCGAAGTAAGACCTGGACTGACTATGGGATTCGGCGCCGGTTTTGCTTATGCACTCTCGTATGCAATTACGACCTCGGTGTCATTTCAGGAGTCTATCGCGGCGGGCTCTAAACTGCGGTTCACTGATGGTGTAAATACCTATGCTGTCCATACTACGCCGCAGACTTCTGGTGTTTTGAGCTTGGGTTTGGGTTATCGTATCTCGCCAAAAACCACTCTCAATACCTCGGTAGGCATAGGCTTGACCGCCAATTCGCCTAATTTTACTTTGGATATGACTTTGCCTTTGTCGTTTTAATCAGGCGCTATTGTCATGACTACTTTAAGAGTATCTGGCTTGCTAAGGCAACGCTTGCTGGTCACTTGCTTGCTCGGTCTTGGTGTGCTGCCAACGGCGCGTGCCGATTTGACCGATAACCTGGTTGCCAGTCCAACCGCGATGTCCCTGGGGAATGCGGTTACGGCTGATCCTCCGGGTGTCGAGTCTATCCACATGAATCCTGCTGGTTTGGCACGCATGGAAGGTAATACCAAAACCGATAGTGTGTTCATCGCTTCGATACGCACGAAAGCATCGTTTACCTCGGCTCCAGATCTGAATTTAGGTGGTTTTAAAGATGACCCTTTAAATGGTACTCATACCGGTCCTGTGCGTCAGGCTATGTACATTCCGGTAGTCGGCGTACCGCACTGGCGTTTGCCTGCGGTAGTCGTTCCTGGTATGGGATATACCTGGAACGAAGCCGGTTCTCCGTTTACTTTTGGTACCCTTACTTATTTGTCTATGGCGTTTACGATAGACCGTACTCAGGATAAAAATGATCCTGGTCGTTATCAGGGTAAGTTGATGGATATTCAGCGCCTGGTCTATCTGTCCCCATCGGTGGGTTACAAGGTTTCAGATACCTTGAGAGTTGGTGTCTCTGTACCTATTGCCTATGCAAACTTCGCAATTGATACCGATATGCGCTTCCCAAATAAACTTTTGGGGACGGTAGGGCAGTTACAGAAAGGCGTTTGTCCCGAAGGTAATTCGAATGTCATAGATAATTTTTTTTTCGGACTATGCGCGGGTGGCAAAGAGGGCATGCTAGATCCGTTTAAAAAAGCAGCGAGTTTTAAAGTCGACATGACAGCGCCGTTTGAGCCCACCATTAATCTGGGCGTTTTATGGGAACCTAAGAGCTGGTTTGGGATGGGCCTGGTGTATCAAGGCGGAAGTAACACAACTTACAAAGGTGAGTACGAATTTCATACCGATCCTATGCTGAGGCAATTTGTGAAAGGCATGAATTCAAGTTTGCTTGGCCCTATCGCCGGTGCCATTGTTGGGTTTCCACAGCAAATTCCCGAGATTCAAACTGGTAGTGTGATTTCTTCGATTAACCATCCTGCTCGCGTGCAGATGGGGATTAAAGTCAAGCCGCTCGATTTTCTGCAATTTAATATGGACATAGGTTACGCCGATTGGTCGAAGTGGAAAACGGTCACCTTGAAATTTGATCAGGACATCGCTTTGCTGCAAATGGGGCGTCTGTTCGGGGTTGCTAATCCGCGTGAACTGACCTTGAATATGGGCATGCAAAACGTGATCAGTTATGGTTTTGGTATGCAAGCACAGGTGACTGATAAGTTGGCGTTACGCCTTGGCTATGAGCCTCGTAAGAGTTCGATTCCGGCTGATAAAATATCTCTGTTTTCTCCTATGCCAGACACCAAGCTTAAGAGTGTCGGTTTTCAATATAAATTCGATAGTGGTGCAGTGATGAACGTTGCCGCCAGTTACTTAAAGGGAACCTATAACGTTCCTGCCCGAACCGATTGCAATCTAAATTGCGATAATTTTTTCAATTTGATCTACAACCCCTATGCGGGCATGGATGTGAAAGGTGATTTGATTGTGCGCTATTTTGGGATGAGCTATACGCATCCGTTTTAATTAGATTTTTGCAGTTGTTAGTACCAATCTTTGTGTTACAGGTGAAGGCAGAGATTTTTATCATTATTTAATTTATGGAGTCGTTTTCATGTTTAGATCAGTAATAGCCATGTTCGTTATGAGCCTGGCGGCCAGCGCAAATGCACAAGCTACAATTTCACCGGCAAAAGAACAACTTATTAATCGGATTTTACAATCCTGGCATGTGGAAAATATTGGTCTGACTATGTTGCAAGAGCCGGTATCCGAATCCTTGCGGCAATCACGCTCCTTATTACAAGGACGTACTTCGGCTGAAAAACAGGAAGCGACGATGAAGGAAATTGGTGAGTTCGCCAAAGAATTTTATGCTGAAACGACGCCACTAGTGCGCGCTAGTGCGCAAAAATTGATACCGTCTACTGTTGTACCTATCATGGCAGAAAAATTTAGCGAAGAAGAATTGCGGCAGATTGTTGCCTTACTAGAGTCGCCAGTGAAGAAAAAATTTGAATCCTTGATACCAGAAATGCAAAGCGCATTAGGTAAGAAAATCGCGACAGACACTGGGCCTGCGATTGATCCAAAAATTCAAAATCTAAAGCAACGCATAGGTCTAAGCATGCGCGCCGCTATCGCCCCTTAACGCTGTATTTTTTGTTAGGACAAGCCGAGCGCGACAGTGAAGTACGCGCCGGTTTTGTCACGTCTAAATTTTGTTCCTGTGAGTCGAATGACAGCAAGCATATAGCTAGTCAAGGTTTTTGCAGGGAGTGTAGTAGCTCGGCTGAGGTCGATGATATTGACGAAATGTGAAAATTTTTTATTCTAGGGGAAATGAAATGAACAAAATTGTGAAAATGATCGCGTGTCTCGGCCTGGTCTGCAACCTGCCTGCTCAGTCTATGGAATTACTGCCGCCTTCTACGATGGACGTTGTGCATACGTATAAAATAGAAGTCTTGCAAGTGACCGATATTGAACCCTATCAACAGTCCTTGGATGGCTTCTTAACGACGCTTAAAGATAATGGTCTGGTGCTGGGAGAGAACCTGCAGATTAACCGTGTGAAGTTAGATTTCAATATAGAAAACGGCAGTTTTTGGGATAAATTCGGGGTCTTGCTCAGGCTCAGACAGGAAGCCGAACGCATCACTATGGCAAAACCAGATCTGGTGTTGACCATAGGGTCGGCCGCCACCAAATATACCCGATCCATACTCAGCGATGCACATATCCCCGTCGTGTTTACGGCCGTGGCCAACCCAATTGATGCAGGTTGCACCTCTCTGCAAGATGCAGGGGTAGGCGTGACTGGCGCTACCTTGTATATGGATATGGCGGAATCGATGCGGGTAGTTCATCAGCTTTTCCCAGAGGTGAAAAAAATAGGTATGGTGCATAGCGATGATGTCAATGGCGTGGCGCACGTTGAGAGCGCCCGAGTCAGTGCCCAGCATGAGGGAATACAAATATCGTCCAAGCTTGTCGATAAAGCGGACAGCATTATTCCTTCAGTTAAAGAATTATTGGACAACGGTAAAGGCGCGCAAATGTATGCGGTGCCGCTAGACACTTATTATGGCTTGCGTAAATATGAGCCAACTCTGGATTTAAGCGACTTTGGTGCCGAATACAATCTCCCTATCGTCAGTTTTGCCATGGTACGCGTACCGGGCGCGGTCCTGTATATAGGTGCTGATTTCGGGGTGGTCGGGAATTTATCCGGAGTACAAGCGATTAAAATTCTCAAATCGCATAAAAAACCAGACGTCCTATCGATCTTGAAGCAACAAAAACCCATCGTCTTGATTGATCCTGAACGGCTAGCTGCATTACATATTTCTTTGCCGGAATCAGTGCTGCAGACTAAGTCGCTGCGCCAGGATGGACTATGGGCGCTGAATAATTAAGTCAGCTCTGATCGCAGGCTTAGATCGAAACAGGGTAAGCCTGCAAGTATTTGATAGGCCTTAGTATTTTTTCGTCACCGTAAGCGATTTGGTTTACACTCCCCCTCTAAAATCAGAATGGCGCGACGTTTCTAGGTATGCGCTGATCTGTAATTAAATTTCAAGGGGAGGGCGGGAATGAGTTCACCTGAATTGGTGTTGCAAGTGCTGCGTACGGAATTGAGACGTGCCGGGGTTACATATAAAACCCTGGCCGAACGCATACAAATGAGCGAGTCCAGTGTCAAACGGATGTTTGGGCAAAAAGATATGTCTTTGTCGCGTCTGGCGCAAATTTGCAAAGCTGCTGGCGTTGCAATGGAAGATGTCTTGCGTCAAGCTGCCGATGTCACTCCGCATGCCGATACCCTGACGCTGGCACAAGAGCAGTCTTTGATGGCTAGTCCCAAATTGCTATTGCTGGCCATTTGCTGCCTCGGTCATTGGACCATGGAACAAATGGTTGAGACGTATGAACTAAGCGATGCCGAATGCATACTTGGTTTGCTCGCGCTCGATAAGCTTGAATTTATCGAGCTGAAACCCTTAAATCGCTATCGTCTACGCGTGTCAACCGCCTTCCATTGGCGTGCCGATGGCCCGGTACAAACCTATTTCCGAGAGTTTGTCGTCGCCGACTATTTTAACGGCCGCTTCGATGGCGTCGGTGAAACCTTGATGTGCGTGCCGGCACGCTTATCGCTCAATAGTGCACAAGAATTGCTACAGAAAATACGCCAACTGGCGGCTGAGCTGGCGCGTCTGCAGCAAGAGGATAGACGCTTGCCCGCTAGCGAGCGCGATGGATTTACTTTGTTGCTGGGTTTCCGTTCGTGGGAATACGCCGCCTTTACCGCCTTGCGCCGACCGGTGACTATGGCTGGCGCGAAGAGCAGCGTGCTTCACCAGATTGGGCCTAAAAAGAGGTAAAGCGTAGAGCCAGAACCGCGTGTGGTGCCACTACCGAAATAGAGTGGGCCAAAGCGGGTATCCAAAGAAACGAAGGCACTGGCGCTTTGCTTTAAATTGCTAAACTTCACCACATCGTCGGCGCCAAAACCACCGCCTAGTTCGGCCGAAAATCCTAACCGTATCGCGCCACCCAAAGCGGTCGGTACACTGCCTACGCGGCGCGCCAACACCATGCGACCCAAGGCCACAGTGTTGTTCGATAGCGAATTGGCGGGGGTGCCGGATAAGCGTAAGAATCCGCCCAGCGACAAAGGTGCACTGCCACGTTGCGATTTGGCCCACTCGCCATAGATATGCCCGGCCCAGTCGCCGGTCTGAAAGGCCGACATGGCGATAATAGACGATTGAGCTAAGGATCTTTGTCCATTCTCTTTCGCAGATGAACGCTGCCATCCTGCGTCGAGAAATTGTCCGCGTGTCGGAAATCCCAGTGAATCAAGAGTATCTATTCTGAAATTGAAAAATTGGGTGGTGTCAAAAGCTTTTAGGCTGGCCTGATCTGGCGTATCAGGCAGCTCGACATTGGCTTGATTTAACTGGCGATTGACGCCAATTCTGAGGTCGCCCCAGTTGGATAATTGTTTGCCTGCCGCCAGGGTCGCCGTGGTGAATTTAAATCCTGCACGCAGAGTTTTTCTGCCTTGCTCAAAGATATCTTGAGAGTTGGCGCCGTATTGCAAGGAGGGGGCAATATAGTATTCTGAGCCCGGCCCTAAAGGCTGAAATAATTGTGTTCCTAGCTGACGCTGCGAGCCTATCTTGGCGGTACTGCGCAGTTCGCCACCCCAGGGATTAAGCGAGGCGGCCACATGCATGGCACCTAAAGAAAAACTATTGTTATCGCTAAAATCGCTGGCCAGTTCCAGACCTATCCTGAGGCGATTGCGGCTCCAGCTAGCTTCGTTGGCGGTAATGGTGACGCTGCGCTGATCGATGGTGTCGTGAATCTCGGTCTCTACGTGATCGAGATCGCCGCGTCCATATAATTTACTGCTGGCTTGCTCGATTTGCTCCTCGGTGATAATCTGGCCTGGCTGTAAACCGGTCTGTGCGATCAGTCCGGCTGGGTTAATGTAGCGAGTACCTTTGACTTCAATTCTGGCCAAGGGCAGGGCAATGTCGGGGGCAATGAAGGCGGCAAAGCGATTTTGCTCTAGTGCCGCATACGTTTCTTCCGATACCGCCAATGCCTTCAGACGTGATGCTGATAGTCTGGTGGCGACCTGGCCAGCCAGCATGGTTTTGTCATGTTCGTTGAAATCGAGAAAACTAATGCCGGCCAGATCGGGGGCAATCAAAATATCTTGCGGACGCAATTCATTGAGCGAGCGCTGTACGTTTTGCTCGGTCAAAATTTGTAGCATTTGTTGCGCTACGCTGATGGCGCTACCTAGTTGCCGCTCTTCTGCCAGCGGGGTGCCAACATTGACGGCGATGACGATATCCGCCCCCATTTTATGCGCCATGTCTATCGGCAGATTGCGTACCAGGCCGCCGTCTACCACTAAATGCTGGTTGATATGCACCGGTGCAAAGACACCGGGCACTGCGAGCGAGGCGCGCAAGGTTTGAAATAGGGGTGTGTTGGTCAGCTCTATCAGTTCGCCGGTCACTAAATCCGAGACCACAGAGCGAAACGGTAGTGGTAATTGATCGATAGGGTCATTGCGCGTGCCACTAGGCAGTAAATGCTTGAGGGCCTGTTCCAGCGCGGCATTGCCAGCCGCCGAAGGTGGCAAGGAAATGCCAGGTTTGGTGATGGCAAATTCTATGCGCGAGGGGAGTAATACATCTTCTTCGCGACGTCGAAAATCGAGTTTGTCGCGTGCGGGCCTATCTGCCAGCACGCTGTCCCACGATGTGTCTTTGACCAGTTGCTCCAATTCTTCTACGCTGCGGCCGGCTGCATAGGCGCCGCCTACCACAGCTCCCATACTAGTGCCGACCACCATATCGACCGGAATATGCATTTCTTTCAATACCCGCAGCACCCCGATATGGGCGAAACCACGCGCTCCGCCGCCGGACAGGACTAAGGCGATCTTAGGACGGGGTTTTACTTCTACTTTCGCATCAGCGATGCCCTCAGCTAGCGCAGCGAAGGAAGCAGTGATTGCTACAAAAAATAAAATGATCGATGAACGTCTAGTCAGCGGCATGAGAAAAGAGTGAGTGTGAATAATTTGACCTGAAGTAGTGTGTTTTTTTTGTAAAAAGTTCAATTATCGACAAGCGATAGCTGTAATCCTTATTACCTAGGTTTTTGCGCTCGGCGATTAGATAATTTCAGAAACTACCGGCAAACTGATAGCACATGCCTGGATGCCACATAGTGACTATGGTGGCGATCTTTGCTTGCGAACGGGTTTTTCGGTGTAGTACCAGACAGGCTTCTTTGCTGGAAATATGTAACATATCGGCGATGCCTTTGGGCGGCAGCACCGCCTCTATGCTGTAATCGACACCCTCTAAGGGGGCGACGGCCACTAAATATTCGTTAGGGGTGATACTGGAGAAATTTTGTTTCAAATAGGCCGGTGCCAGTTCTGAGTTGACCCAGCGGTCTTCTACCTGTATCGCAATCTCGTTTTCAAAGTGGACGATCAGCGAGTGAAACAAGGGATGGCCAGTCTTGACTTGAAATTCCAGCGCCAACTTTTGCGATGCGGCAACCGCCGTCAACGTGTGTAACTCGCTGCGGTGGGCGTGGCCACGTGAGCGGATTTCGTCAGCAATGCTTTTGATTTCTACCAGTGTGGCTTGATATTTATGTTGTGCAACGTAAGTGCCTGAGCCTTGAATACGGGTGAGTATTTGCTCAGTGGTAAGTTCTCTCACGGCGCGGTTGACTGTCATGCGCGAGACGCTAAACTGTTCTGCGAGCATCGCTTCTGAGGGGATGGCGTCGCCTTCCTTCCAGGTGCCGGATTGAATTTCTTTGAGTAAATAGTCCTTGATGGTCTGGAAGGCGGGACTGACTGAGTTTTTAGGCGGCACGTGATTCCTGCTAAATGAATTTATTGCATTGTCGCACAAAAAAAATCCTCTTGCAAAAGTTGTATATACAACTTACACTGGTTTTAATTCGAGTTTAGTCGCTCTGTGACGGCTACGATTTTTGAATTCCTCTTCCATATTAGGAGTGTTGCATCATGAAAAACGATAGCCGTTGGGACGCAAGTCGCGAAATCCGGGCACCGCGCGGTGCCGAAAAAGTCTGCAAGACCTGGGTGGCCGAAGCCGCCTACCGCATGATACAAAACAATCTCGATCCGGAAGTGGCTGAGAATCCTAAGCATTTAGTGGTCTACGGTGGCATCGGTCGCGCCGCGCGCAATTGGGAGTGCTATGACCAGATCCTCGCTTCGCTCAAGGCATTGGGCGAAGATGAAACCCTGTTAATTCAATCGGGTAAACCGGTCGGCGTGTTTAAGACGCATGAAGATGCGCCACGTGTCCTGATCGCCAATTCCAATTTAGTCCCGAAATGGGCCAACTGGGAACATTTTAATGAGTTAGACCGCAAGGGCTTATTCATGTATGGCCAGATGACGGCTGGTAGCTGGATTTACATCGGTAGCCAGGGCATCGTTCAGGGCACTTACGAAACCTTTGTCGAAGCCGGTAAGCAGCACTTTAACGGTGACTGGGGCGGACGCTGGATTTTGACGGCCGGTCTGGGTGGCATGGGCGGTGCGCAACCGCTCGCCGCGACACTCGCCGGCGCGGTCTCGCTCAACATAGAATGCCAGCAAAGCAGTATTGATTTCCGCCTGCGTACCCGTTACGTCGACAAGCAAGCCAAAGATATTGATGACGCTCTGGCGCTGATCAAGCATCACTGTGAACGTAAAGAGGCGGTCTCTATCGCCTTGCTCGGCAATGCAGCAGAGATCTTGCCAGAGCTGGTCAGGCGCGCCAAAGCTGGCGGCATTGCACCGGATCTGGTAACCGACCAGACTTCGGCACATGATCTCATCAATGGCTACTTGCCAATAGGCTGGAATGTGGAGCAATGGAAGGCAGCGCAGCATGATCAGCATCAGCACGCCAAATTGAGCGATGATGCGGCCAAATCCTGTGCTGTGCATGTGCAGGCGATGTTAGATTTTCATGCGATGGGTATCGCCACTGTCGATTACGGGAATAACATCCGTCAGGTGGCATTTGATACTGGCGTCAAAAATGCTTTTGACTTCCCCGGTTTTGTGCCTGCTTACATCCGTCCTTTGTTTTGTGATGGTAAAGGGCCGTTCCGTTGGGTCGCCTTGTCGGGTGATCCAGAAGACATCTATAAAACCGATGCCAAGATCAAAGAATTGTTCCCGCACCATACTGCGGTCCATAATTGGCTGGATATGGCGAGAGAGCGCATCGCCTTTCAGGGTTTGCCTGCGCGTATTTGCTGGCTAGGTTTGGGCGAGCGTCATCTGGCAGGTCTGGCGTTTAATGAAATGGTTAAGAATGGCGAACTCAAGGCGCCTATCGTGATAGGTCGCGATCATCTTGATACCGGCTCTGTGGCCAGCCCGAATCGCGAGACTGAAGGTATGCTGGACGGCACCGATGCGGTCTCGGATTGGCCTTTGCTCAATGCCTTACTCAATACTGCGGGCGGTGCAAGTTGGGTATCTTTGCATCACGGCGGTGGCGTCGGCATGGGCTACTCGCAGCATTCCGGTATGGTGATTGTGGCCGATGGAACTGAGGCGGCGGCTAAACGTCTGGCGCGGGTGCTGGTGAATGACAGCGGTTCCGGAGTGATGCGGCATGCTGATGCCGGTTACGAGACCGCGGTCGCTTGCGCCAAGAAGAATGCTTTAAATCTGCCTATGATTAAGTGAGCAGTTTAGATTAGCTACATTACGCAAGTTCCAAATATCTAATGCGCAGTATCCATGCGCCTTTCAGAAGCAAAATGCTCTGAAACCCGCATGGATATTGCGTAATCGGTTTTAATTATTACAGGAAATCACCATGACATCATTATTCGAAATCCAGCCTGGTCAATTCAGTTTGTCTGATTTGCGTTCTGTCTGGCAGACGGCGCGCCCTTTGAAATTAGCGAGCAGCGCGTATGCTGCCATCAATGAGGCATCTGCCACTATCGATAAAATCGTCGCCAAGGGCGATGCCGCTTATGGCATCAATACCGGTTTCGGTAAGTTGGCTAAGACCCGTATTCCGGATGAGCAATTAGAACTGCTGCAGCGCAATCTGATCTTGTCGCACTCGGTCGGCTCCGGCGAACTTATTTCAGATGATATTGTGCGCCTGATTTTACTCATGAAAATCGCCAGTCTGGCACGCGGCTTTTCCGGTATCCGCGCCTCGGTCATCGACAGCATGATTGCGCTCTACAATGCGGGCATCATGCCGGCGATTCCGGTCAAGGGCTCGGTGGGCGCTTCCGGCGATCTGGCACCTTTGTCGCACATGACGCTGGCGCTGATGGGCGAGGGCGAAGTGCGGGTCAATGGCAAGTTGGTCGACGCCAAAGCCGCTTTAAAAGAGGCGGGTATTACGCCGGTAGTGCTGGCTGCCAAAGAAGGTCTGGCCTTGATCAACGGTACCCAGGTATCAACCGCACTTGCCTTGAATGGTCTGTTTTTGGCCGAGCGCTTACTGGAAGCTGCGACCATCACCGGTGCTATGTCTGTGGATGCTGCCAAGGGTAGCGACGCGCCGTTTGATCCACGCATCCATGCCGTGCGCGGTCAGCCTGGGCAGATCGCTACCGCTAGCATTTATCGCGATTTATTGCAGGGTAGTGAAATCCGCAAATCGCATCTGATCAACGATGAGCGCGTACAAGATCCGTATTGCCTGCGCTGCCAGCCGCAAGTGATGGGGGCCTGTCTGGATATCATCAATAACGCAGCGCGCACTTTGCTGATCGAGGCCAATGCCGTGACCGATAATCCTCTGGTGTTTGTCGATACCGGTGAAGTACTGTCTGGTGGTAATTTCCATGCCGAGCCAGTCGCGTTTGCCGCTGATACGCTGGCGCTGGCGATCGCCGAAATCGGCTCTATCTCAGAACGCCGCATCGCCTTGCTGATCGACGCATCTATCTCTGGCCTGCCGCCATTTTTAGTCCCTTCTTCAGGCTTAAATTCTGGTTTTATGATCGCTCATGTGACGGCCGCCGCGCTGGCGTCGGAAAATAAATCACATGCACATCCAGCCAGTGTCGATACGATTCCGACCTCGGCGAATCAGGAAGATCACGTCAGTATGGCCACGTTTGCCGGACGCCGCTTGCACGAGATGGCGCACAATACCGCCACCATCGTCGGCATAGAATTGCTGGCCGCCGGCCAAGGTATCGATTTCCATCAGCCGTTAGCAACTTCAGAAAAATTGGCCAGTGTGCTTCAGGCTTTGCGTGCAAAAGTCGCGTTTTATGATAAAGACCGTTTCTTCGCACCCGATATCGCCGCCGCTAAAGAGATGGTGTTGCAAGGCAGTTTGAGTGCACAATGTCAATCACTGTATCAACATCTATATTTGAAATAAGAGTTCAGCCTATGCGCAAGTGGAGCAATCAAGACTATCACAGCATGCCTTGGAAAAATGGCGCTGGCAGCACGACAGAGCTGGCGGTTTTTCCGCCCGGGGCAAGCTTGGATGATTTCGTCTGGCGCTTGAGTCGGGCCGAGGTAAAACAGGCCGGCGCGTTTTCGCATTTTGCGCAGATAGACCGCAGCCTGGCAATTTTGTCCGGCGAAGGTTTGTCGCTGCAAAGTGATAGCGAACAAAGCACAGCCGACAGCGTGAGCTTGACGCAAACCAGTTTTCCTTACCAGTTCGCCGGTGAATTGCCTATCTTCGCCGAGTTACTAGGTGGTGCGGTACTTGATCTGAATCTGATGACGCGCCGCGATGTCTGCCAGCATTTCATGCAGCGCCTGACGGGCGGCGAGCATTATGTGATGGCGCCCGATGCGCAACAGATACTGTTGTATTGCGCGGCAGGTGTCGCGAGCCTTAGCGGCGAGAGCGATTTGGGACCAGGCGATCTGGTCCTGATCGAAGAGGAACATGAGCATGCGGGCATACGTTTGCAGATAGCAGCGCAAGAGGGCGCAATCTTATATCTGATGCGGATTAGTTTTCTGAATCAAGGCGAGGGCGCATATGCAGCACTGGGATAGTCTGTGGACTAATCTACATTTGGCCACTATGCAAGACGGCTATGGCGAAATACGCGATGGCGCCATCGCCGTCAAAGATGGCAAGATCGCCTGGCTAGGTGCGCGCGCTGCGCTGCCAGCCAACTATACGGCCGATACATTGCACGACGGCAAAGGCTATTGGTTGACGCCGGGATTAATCGATTGCCATAGCCACATCGTGTACGCCGGCAATCGTAGCGACGAATTCGAGGCGCGTCT
Organism: Undibacterium sp. Ren11W; assembly: GCF_049340485.1. NCBI lineage: Bacteria > Pseudomonadati > Pseudomonadota > Betaproteobacteria > Burkholderiales > Oxalobacteraceae > Undibacterium > Undibacterium sp. Ren11W. The sequence goes on along the minus strand of NZ_JBMPPB010000001.1, from coordinate 1,422,314 downwards.
GAATGGCGTTGCCTATGAAGAAATCGCGCGTAAAGGGGGCGGCATCTTATCCACGGTGCGCGCGACCCGGGCTGCCAGCGAAGCCGAGTTAATGCAAGCGAGCGTGACGCGACTGCGGCATCTGCTGCGCGAAGGCGTGACCACGATAGAAATCAAATCCGGCTATGGCTTGGATCTGGAAAACGAAGCCAAAATGCTCAGGGTGGCACGTCAAATCGGGCGTGATTATCCGGTACGCATAAAAACCACTTTTCTTGGCGCACATGCCTTGCCGCCCGAGTACACAGGGCGTGCCGATGACTATTTGACCGAGCTCATCGAGCATATGCTACCGGCCTTAGTGGCGGAAGGTTTAGTTGATGCGGTCGACGCGTTTTGCGAAAAAATTGGTTTTTCTGCGGACCAGACCGAGCGCGTATTTCAAGCGGCGCACAGGCATGGTTTGCCGGTAAAACTGCATGCCGAACAATTATCCGATCAAGGCGGGGCGGTATTGACTGCGCGTTACGAAGGACTATCTGCGGATCACCTCGAGTATCTGTCGGCACCAGGCATCGCCGCCATGCAGGCCAGTGGCACGGTGGCGGTGCTGTTACCTGGCGCGTATTATTTTTTACGTGAGACCAAGTTGCCGCCGATTGCCGCTTTGCGTGAGGCTGGCGTGCCTATGGCTTTAGCGACTGATAGTAATCCGGGCACCTCGCCCATGACATCCTTGTTGCTGGCCATGAATATGGGATGTACTTTGTTTCGCCTGACGCCACAGGAGGCCTTGCAAGGGGTAACGCAACATGCAGCAAAAGCCTTGGGTTTGCAGGATCAGTTAGGCAGCCTGGCAGCGGGGAAAATAGCTGATTTCGCGCTGTGGGCGATAGACAGGCCGGGCGACCTGGCGTATGGCATAGGCGGCAACCCCTGTGTTGCCAGCGTTTTTGCGGGGTGCTTGAACTCCTTTACTTGAAATAATGTATAAAAAAGTGAAATTACTCTAAATCTAATGGAAACATCGCCTACGCTTGGTTAAACTGTCGTTTTAGCTACAAGAAGGAAATGCCGTGTCTCAACTTGTCCTGCACTTTTTTCAAAAAATCTGGCAAGGGAGAACGAAAAAAATCGTTCTCGGGACCGTGGTATTGCTTGTCCTGCTGATGCTGCTGAGCTGGTTGGCCTTGCCTTCCTATGTTAAACAAGTGGCTGGGCAGCAAGTACAGCAACAACTCGGACGCAAATTAGAGATTGCCGAACTGAGTTTTTCCCCTTTGACTTTGACACTGAGCGCCAATGGCGTACGCATGTTTGAGCCAGACAATACAACGCCAGCGCTGACAATCAAGAATGCGGTGTTCAGTCTGTCCATCGCCTCTGTATATCACCGCGCCCTGGTTATGGATGAAATCCTGCTTGATCAGGTAAGCGTGCATGTGGTGAGAACTTCGGCCGATGACCATGGCCATTACAATTTTTCAGATATCTTGGATCGCGTGGCGGCCATGCCAAAAAGCGAGACGCCATTTCGATTTTCGCTGGCCAATGTGCAGTTGCAAAATGGGGCGATACAATTTGATGACCAGGTACTCAATAAACATATAGCGCTTTCCTCAGTGCAGCTAGGTTTGCCGTTTATGTCGAATTTCCCTTCGTCTATCAATAGCTTTGTGCAGCCACGTTTATCGGCAAAGATTAATGGCACGACATTTTCTCTGAACGGACGCAGCAAACCTTTTGTCGATAGTCTGGAAACTTCATTAGCGATCGATATTGATCATCTGGATCTGGCCAGTTACGTGGCCTATGTACCGGTTGTTTTACCCGTGCAATTAGATAGCGCGAAACTGACGACCAAGTTGGATCTAACCTTTTCTCGGAAGAATAAACTACCGGAAGTCTTACTCTCGGGATCAGTGCTGGTCGATGCCCTAGCGCTGCAGGATAAACAAAAGGCGTCATTGATTAAGTTGGCGCGCTTTGAAGCACATATTCAGAGCTTTAATTTATCCAGTCGTACCCTCAAGCTCGATAAGCTGATCCTGGATACTCCCGAGGTCTGGGCCTCAATGGATGAAAAAGGTGTCTTGAACTGGGCTAGTTTGGGCAATGCTCCAACGGCGGGCGACAAGCCAGTCGCAACTGCCATAGCAAACCCAGATGAAAACAAGGCCGCGAAACCGCTAGTGCAGATCAGTGAGATTCTGTTGCAGAAGGGTAGCATCCATTTTGCCGACGGATTTCAAGCCGCACCGCTGCAGACTACACATATTTCGGATATTAAATTCACCGCGAAACAGTTCTCCACTGCGCCCAATACCGCACTTTCTCCAATCAGCCTGAGTGCCAATCTGGGCGAAAATCAAAGCGTACAGTTTGACGGCCAGTTTAATCCTCTGAGTGTCGATCTGAAGGGTGTTGCTTCTCTCGCTAATTTGCAGTTGGAGCTCTATCAAAATTATGTAAATCGTTTTCTGCTCGCCAAGCTAAACGGAAAGCTATCAGTTAAGTCGCAAGTAAATCTGGAGCAAGGGAAGTTAAGTCTGTCTGACACCGGAATAGAATTGCAGGATTTTAAATTGCAACCAAAAGCAAAAAATGAAGGACAGATTGCGATCAAATCATTGGCGGTCGATGCGCTGGCGATGAGCACGGAAGCGCGGACTTTGACGATAGGTGAAGTTAAAATCGCTAATCTGGATGCAGAAATTCGACGCGATAATAACTCTAAGTTAAACCTGCAAAAATGGCTGGTGCCAGCCAAATCCAGCGTTCCGGTGAAACCTGCGGTAAAACCTACAGAAACGTCAACAGTGGAAAATCAGGATTGGAAAATCAGCCTGGCTAGTTTTGGACTAAGTGCCAGCAATCTCGCCTTTATCGATCAGTCCGTGAGCCCGAATGTGAATCTGAAACTAGAGGGTGTTGCGTTTAGTGCCGACCAGCTCAGTAGTGATTTGTCGCAAACGATTAATATGAAATGGGCGTCTAGCTTTAATCGCAAAGGGAAATTAAATTTTACCGGCTCGGCAAGTCCGCAATTGAGGCAGATATTGCTCAATCTGGATGGCCAATACTTACCGGTTGCGGCGCTCTCTCCTTACTTTTCACATCTGTTGAATGTGGAGTTGTTGCGCGGTAGCGCCAGTAGCAAGGCAAAAATAAGTATTCTGAATACTCCGAATAAACCTATGCAAAGCACGTTTGAGGGCGGGTTCAGTTTGAACGATTTTCAAATTCTGGAAAAAGGCCAGTCTGATGATTTTTTGCACTGGAAATCGATTAGTCTTGAAGGTATTAACGCCAGCGTTGGTGGAGCAAAACAATTCGTCAATGTGCGTAAGCTAGATTTAAACGACTTCTTTGCCAAAGTCATTCTATCTGACAAGGCTAAGCTCAACTTAAGCAATATTGTGGTGCATGAGTCGCCGTCCTCAAGTCAAGGCATAGGGGCGAATCCCGAGTCGGCATCCAGACCAAACGAGATGAATCCTCAAGCGCCGACTAAAAAAACCGTCGTTAATTCTCTTCAGATTAGAGTGGGGCAAACCGTGCTGCGAGGCGGGAATATCAACTTCACTGATAATTTCATCAAACCAAATTACACCGCAAATTTAACCGGAGTAGCTGGCAATATCGGCAGTATTTCATCAGATAAGCCTGAATCCGCGAGCGTGCAGTTAGCCGCGAAAATTGATAATGACGCACCGGTACTTGTATCGGGTACGCTCAATCCGCTTAGCACACCAATTGCGCTAGATATCAAAGCCAGTGCCACGGGTATACAACTGACCCGTATGAGTCAATATTCGGAAAAATATGCAGGTTATGCCATCGCAAAAGGTCACCTTACTGTGCAACTTGCTTACCGTATAGAAAACGATAAATTGCAAGCCGAGAATGAAATTCGTTTGGATCAATTCACTTTCGGCGAAAAGAAAGATAGCCCGGATGCGACTAAATTGCCGGTCAATTTAGCCCTGTCTCTGTTGAAGGACAACGATGGTTTGATTGCGATCAACGTGCCTATATCCGGTTCGCTTTCGGACCCGCAGTTTTCGGTAAGCGGTGTTATTTTTAAAGTCATTGGCAATCTGATTACCAAAGCAATCACCTCGCCCTTTGCTTTTCTGGGCAGTGCTTTTGGCGGCGGTGATGAACTCGCTTACATTGAGTTCGCACCTGGTACTGCTAATTTGAGTCAGTCTGCACTAACGAAGCTGGATGGCTTAGCCAAGGCGCTTAAGGAAAGATCCAAATTGAGAGTCGAGATCTCTGGTCGGGGCGATCCGGAAACGGATAGCGCAGGATTAAAATTATTAAGTCTGGATAATAAAATTCGGGCACTTAAAATACGCGATGCGCAAAAGAAAGACCCGGAAATCGAACTTCAGCAAGTGAGTGTCGATGAGGCTGATCGCCACTCGTATATAGAAGACGTGTATCGATCGGAAAAATTTGAAAAACCGCGCAATTTGATAGGAGTCGCCAAGACACTCCCACCGGAAGAGGCAAAGGCGGCGATTTTGAAGAACACCGTGATTACGCCTGAAGCCTTGAGCTCACTTGCGCAAAAGCGCTCCGACGTGGTGTTTGAATACTTGGTGCGGAAAGGCGAAGTGAGTAAAGACCGCTTATTTTTGATCGCTCCTAAGCTAAGTGCTGAAGGTATCAGTGACAAAGGTGCTGTGAACCGAGTAGATTTCTCGTTAAAGTAAATTATTAGGGCATACGCAAAACCGCCCCAGCGTCCTTGTATCTGCCTTGCGGTACTAAAGTACTGTATTCAGCGGTACGCTTAGTTGGAACAATTTGGGGTGAGTCCTGTTTATAAGTCAATTTGAATGCAACTCTGATTATTTATTGTTATAGTTGCCTTAATTTGCGTATTCCGTCATTGCGGTCGTTCCTTGAGTTATTTCAAGAACACAATTAATTTTTGATGTGTTTACCGCACATTGGTTTTGTTGCAATTAGAAGGATAGTCATGTCTGAAAAAACACTTACCCACATCTTGTACGTAGAAGATGATCTTGATATTCAAGCGGTGGCACAAATTGCTTTGGAGGTTGTTGGCGGACTTAGCCTAAAAACCTGTAGCTCTGGTGCCGAGGCGCTGGCAAGCGCAAATGCGGGCTTTGTTCCCGATTTGCTCTTGCTTGATGTCATGATGCCCAATATGGATGGGCCGACTACACTGCTAGAGTTAAGAAAATTGCCAGCTACCGCAAATACGCCGGTGATCTTTATGACCGCCAAGGTGCAGTCAACTGAGCTGGATTTTTATATCTCCTTAGGGGCGATCGGTGTGATCGCCAAACCCTTTGATCCCATGGAGTTATCTTCTCAAGTTAGGGCTTTATGGAGTAAGGCGAACTAAATGGATGATAAACAGGAAAGCTTGCAGGACGCATTGCGTGCTTTAAATCAGATCTTTGCTGAAAAACTGCCGTCGAAGTTGCAAGAGATAGACCATGCCTTAAGTCAATTTACACAACATCCAGAGGATAAGGATGCCTTAGCCTTACTTCATCGTTTGTTGCATACCATGTCGGGTTCGGCCGGGACCTTTGGTTTTGATGAATTGGGACAGCAATCGAGAAAACTTGAAGTAAGGATTAAACCCTTATTGTCCGGCACGGTATGGTCGGATGTGCAGCTATCAGACTTTTCAAACGAGGTGCGCGAATATCTGTCACATGCGATGTCGGCTAAGCCAGTGGTCGATGTTGACGAGGATGCGGAAGTAGCACAGGAAGTTGCGTTGCCGCACAAAGCCGCGGATGTTTCGGCACCGAGGCTGATTTATGTGGTGGACGAAGATAGTCAGATGTGTGAGGCAATTGCGGTGCAATTGCGGCATTTCGGCTATGAACTGGTGATTTTAAATGCAGTACGTGATTTAGCGCCGAGGGTTGCAGTAAGAATGCCAGACGTTATCTTGATCAATCTGGGTTTTTCCGACGAACAATTTGCCGGTGCTCTGGAAATTGAAAAAATACGGCTAACTGCAAATTTCACTAGTAAAGTTTTATTTACTTCCAATTCCAGTCGTTTTGAGAGTCGCTTAAGAGCTGTAAGGTCAGGCGGCGATGGTTATTTCACTAAACCGGTCGATATCTCTTTATTGATAGAGAATATCGATTTTCTCGTTAGAAGCACTTCGGGTAATGGCTATAGAATATTAATCGTTGATGATGACCTAGCAAGTTCAGAATATCAAGCCAAGGTGTTAAGTGCTGCGCACATGAGTGTCGAGGTACTGAATAATCCAGCGCAACTATTTAATGTGATGGCGCAGTTCCGGCCAGAACTCATTTTGATGGATGTGTACATGCCACTGTGCGGTGGTGTGGAGTTGGCAAAGATGGTGCGTCAAGATAACTCCTTTTTGGATATCCCGATTGTTTTTCTGTCGACAGAAAACGATTTTGCTAAACAGCTCGATGCCGTGAAAGCCGGTGCTGATGATTTTTTGACTAAACCTATTCATCCTGAGTTTTTGGTGTCGTCGATATCCACCCGGGCTGAGCGTTATCGCTCTTTGCGCACTTTGATTATGCGCGATGGTTTAACCGGCCTCTACAATCATACGGCGATAAAGGAAGAGTTAATCGCCGAGGTATCGATGGCAGTCCGGAATAAAACCCCGTTGGCCGTGGCCATGCTAGACCTGGATAATTTTAAGCTTGTCAACGATAACTATGGACATCCGGTCGGCGATCAGGTATTGCGCACTTTGTCACGCTTGCTTAGGCAGCGTTTGCGCAGAAGCGATGTGGTTGGTCGCTATGGCGGCGAAGAATTTATCGTGATTTTTCCGGCCACTTCGGCAACGAGTGCAATGACGGTTCTTGACGAAGTTCGGATCGCATTTGCGAAACTGCAGCAATTTTCGGATCAGGGCGAGTTTGCTGTGACTTTTTCTGCCGGAATTTCTGATCTTAGCCGCGCAGCAGATGTCAATGCTTTGATCGAAAACGCGGATGCGGCCTTGTACATGGCGAAAAAAAGTGGCAAAAATCGTATTGTGCTGGGTCAATTAGCATAAAAAATGCAGGCGCGAAGCCTGCATTTTTTTGAGCTCAGGCGCTTCTATACGCGATAAATCTCGACTGCTTTGATCTTCGATTCTAGTGCCTTGCCTTTGCGGGCGCGCTTACCGATGTGGATGGCTAAACTGCTGGCGCTTAGTTGCAGCTCTTGTGCTTTTCCGGCGCGACCTATGCCGGCAATCCTGACGCCTTTTTGGCTAATCGCCTTGACGCCTAAGAGTTTCTCGTTCGCTTCTAACTCCATCAGTATTACACCGCGACCGCCGCTAGACAGTTGCTTGATTTCGTTTAAGCCAAACACCAATAGACGGCCTTTTTCCGACAGGCAGGCAATCGCACTGGCGTCTGCCGCGATGAGCGCCGGCGGCAGCGGCAGGTCTTCTGCATCTAGCGTCATAAATGCTTTGCCCGCTTTCATGCGACCCATCATGTCGCTAACTTTGGCGGTAAAGCCATAGCCTGCGCTCGATGCCAGTAATAAGCTGGTTTCTGTATTGCCTGCAAAGTAATGCAGAATACGCGTGCCACTTGCCAGGTCGATTAAGGTGGTAATCGGTATGCCGTCGCCACGTGCCCCTGGTAGAGCGGACACTGCTACCGAGTAGACCCGGCCGTTGGAGCCGAATACCAGCATGGTGTCAACGGTGCGGCATTCAAACGTGCCATACAAAGCATCGCCAGCTTTAAAGGTGAATTGCGCGGCATCGTGCTCATGCCCGGTGCGGGCACGCACCCAGCCTTTTTCCGAGATCACTACCGTGACTGGCTCGTCGATCACTTTTTGTTCGGTCGAGGCGCGTTGTGCTTCTTCGATTAAGGTGCGGCGTGCATCGCCATATAGCTTGGCATCGGCTTCGATTTCTTTGACGATGCATTTTTTCATGGCACCAGGGTCATCGAGTAAAGCCTGTAGCCCAGTTTTTTCTAAGCGTAACTCAGCTAACTCTTGCTGTATCTTGATGGCCTCTAGTCTTGCCAATTGGCGCAGGCGAATCTCAAGGATGTCTTCGGCCTGGCGGTCGGAGAGTTTGAAGGCTTGCATCAAGGCGGGCTTAGGCTCATCCGCTTCACGGATAATCTTAATCACCTTGTCGATATTAAGTAAAACCGCTTCACGCCCTTCTAAAATATGAATGCGGTCATCGACTTTTTTCAGTTTGTAGATGGTGCGGCGGGTTACCGTGGTGAAGCGGAAAGCGATCCACTCACTGAGTATTTCTAGCAAACCTTTTTGACGGGGGCGGCCATCGCCGCCTATCATCACCAGATTCATGGAGGCAGACGTTTCCAGCGAGGTATGCGCCAGCAACATCTGCATGAACTCGCCTTGATCCTGATTCTTCGACTTAGGTTCTAACACCAAGCGTACTGGGAAATCTTTACCCGATTCATCGCGCACTCTATCGAGTACTGATAGCACCACTTGCTTGAGGCTGATCTGCTCCGGCGACAGAGATTTTTTCCCCATCCGAATTTTCGGGTTGGTGATTTCCTCTATCTCTTCCAATATTTTTTGTGAAGAAGTGCCCGGTGGCAGTTCGGTAATCACGGCCTGCCACTGGCCACGTGCCAACTCTTCTATCTTCCAGCACGCTCTGACCTTCATGCTGCCACGGCCATTGGCGTAAATGTCGGCGATCGCTGCACTTGGTGTGATGATTTGTCCACCGCCCGGGAAATCAGGGCCGGGGATGAAGCTCATCAATTCGCTGTGTTGCATGGCTGGATTACGAATTAAGGCAACCGCCGCTTTCGCCACTTCAGTTAAATTATGGGATGGGATTTCGGTCGCCATACCCACTGCGATACCGGACGCGCCATTGAGTAAAACGAAGGGCAGGCGGCTTGGTAGCAGCGTCGGCTCTTCGTACGATCCATCATAGTTAGGCTGGAAATCGACTGTGCCCAGATCGATTTCATCGAGCAGTAATTTAGATATCGGGGTCAGACGCGCTTCGGTGTATCGCATCGCGGCCGCGCCATCGCCATCGCGTGAACCAAAGTTACCCTGGCCATCAATCAGCGGATAGCGCAGTGAGAAATTTTGTGCCATGCGCACCATCGCGTCGTACACAGACTGGTCGCCATGTGGATGGAGTTTACCCAAAACATCACCGACTACCGTGGCCGATTTACGTGGCTTGGCAGCGGAGTTTAAACCGAGTTCGTTCATCGAATACAGGATGCGTCTCTGCACCGGTTTTTGGCCGTCGCAGACATCCGGTAGCGCACGTCCTTTGACTACCGAGATCGCATAGTCGAGATAGGCCCGCTCGGCAAAGCTGGCCAGCGTCAGGGTTTCGCCGCCTTCGCCACCGCCGCCGGCGGCTTCTTCAAATAAATTTGCTTGTTCGCTCATAGTGCTTGTTCTTTAGAATAAGAAAATTGAAGTTTCTAATTTTAATCGCGCAGTATCCATGCGGGTTTCCAGGCATTTTCGGCCTGCAAGGCGCATGGGTATTGCGTATATGTTTTTCAGATTTTATTCCATTTCTAAATCATTCGTGAACGCGAAGGGCGCAGACAGTACAAACGTACGGCAAGCGAAGCCGACAAAGTGCACGGATGATTTAGACATGGAATTAGATGTCGGCTTCCACTTCATTGCCATGCTCTTCCAGCCAGGCACGGCGTGCTGCCGCTTCGCCTTTGCCCATCAGCATATTGAAGCGCGCCTCAGAAAACTCTTGATCAAATTCGCCCAGCGCCACTGGCAGCAGACGACGGGTATCCGGATTCATAGTGGTGTCCCACAACTGCACCGCATTCATTTCACCGAGACCTTTAAAGCGCGAGATCGCCCAAGCGCCTTCTTTGACACCATCTTTACGCAATTTGTCTTCTATCGCGGTTAGTTCACCCTGGTCTAGCGCGTAGATTTTTTGCGCTGGCTTCTTGCCGCGCGCTGGTGCATCGACTCGGAACAGAGGAGGGCGCGCCACACAGATGTGACCGCGCGCTATCAACTGCGGAAAATGTTTGAAAAACAGCGTCAGCAACAACACCTGAATATGCGAGCCATCGACGTCCGCATCTGAGAGTATGCAGATTTTTCCGTAGCGCAGATTGGAGATGTCCGGATTGTCTTTCATGCTGTGCGGATCGACGCCGATCGCTACTGCGATGTCATGGATTTCGTTGTTGGCGAACAAGCGATCGCGCTCAGATTCCCAGGAGTTCAACACTTTTCCGCGCAGCGGCAGTATCGCCTGAAACTCTTTGTCGCGCCCCATTTTGGCTGAGCCGCCGGCTGAGTCACCTTCGACCAAAAATAATTCGTTGCGGGTGATGTCGCTAGATTCGCAATCGGTCAGTTTGCCCGGTAATACCGCCACACCCGAAGATTTTTTCTTCTCGACTTTTTGCAGCGAACGTAAGCGCGACTGCGCTTGCTTGATGACTAGCTCAGCGAGTTTTTTGCCATAATCGACATGCGAATTGAGCCACAGCTCTAACGGTGGTTTGGTAAAGCTAGAGACCAGTTTGACGGCGTCGCGCGAGTTTAAACGTTCTTTAATTTGGCCCTGAAATTGCGGATCCAAGACCTTGGCAGAGAGCACAAAAGAGACTCGTGCGAAGACATCTTCCGGCAATAGCTTAACGCCTTTCGGTAGCAGTGAGTGCATCTCGACGAAGCCTTTGACAGCGCCATACAGGCCTTCGCGCAAACCGGACTCGTGCGTGCCGCCCGCTGTGGTGGGGATTAGATTGACGAAGGATTCGCGCACTACCGCGCCTTCTTCTGTCCATGCCACTACCCAACTGGCGCCTTCGCCTTCGGCAAAGCCGTCGGTGTCGCCATTTGAGAATTGTTCGCCTTCGAACAAAGGTATCAGGGGTTCACCGTGCGAGGATTGCGCCAGCGACTCGGTCAGATAGCCGCGTAAGCCTTGATCGTACTGCCAGGTTTGGCTCTCGCCGGTTTTTTCTATGCTGAGTGTGACTTTGACGCCCGGTAACAAGACCGCCTTGGAGCGCAACAAACGCTGCAGCTCTGTTTGTGAAATATTGGGTGAGTCAAAATACTTAGGGTCTGGCCAGATGCTAACGCGGGTGCCATTCTTTTTGTCGCCACGGGTCTGCGGCACGCTAGTTAAAGGTTCGATGACGTCGCCATCGGCGAAGGTGAGTTTATGGATACCCGCTTCGCGCCATACCGTGATCTCTAAGCGCTTGGAGAGCGCATTCGTGACCGATACGCCGACGCCATGCAAGCCGCCCGAAAACGCATAGGCGCCGCCTGAACCCTTATCGAATTTTCCGCCCGCATGTAAGCGTGTGAAGACTATCTCTACGGTTGGAACTTGTTCCTCCGGATGTAGACCGACCGGAATACCTCGACCGTCATCTTCGACAGTAATACTGCCATCGGCATTGACGGTGATGTGCATATTCTTGCAATGCCCACCCAGCGCTTCATCCGAGGCATTGTCGATCACCTCTTGAATAATGTGCAGTGGATTTTCGGTGCGGGTGTACATGCCCGGCCTTTGTTTGACCGGCTCCAGGCCTTTAAGGACTCGGATGGATGATTCGCTATAGTCGGATGGGAGAGAGGTTTTTTTAGTGGCCATGCGATGAGTCTAAAAGAATTGGCAAAAATATTTTTTAAAATGATAGGTCTTAGTGACTGCTAGCAAATGCAGGAAAAACATTTGCTACTTGTATTTTTAGACCAGCTTGGTGCAGTTGGAAAAATTTGCCTATTGTAGCTGTAATTGTTAGCTTTAGTTGCCTTTAGCTGGTTTTATATACAGTGTATGCAGCTTTGTAGGATGGCTTCATTTGCTTAATAGTCGCATGCCGCGCTCCAATCCCTCTATCGTTACCGGAAACATGCGGTTATTCATGATTTGTCGTATCACCGAAACCGATTGCCGGTATTGCCATAAGCCCTCAGGCTCGGGATTGAGCCAAATGAATTTGGGGAAGCTAGAGGTAAAGCGTTGCAGCCAGGTGGCACCGGCTTCTTCATTATTGTATTCAACCGAGCCACCAGGCTGCAAAATTTCATAGGGGCTCATGGTGGCGTCGCCAACAAAAATCACCTTGGTATCGGGCGGGTATTTACGCAAGACATCCCAGGTCGGGGATTTTTCAGCGTGGCGGCGCTGGTTGTTTTTCCATAAATAATCGTAGACACAGTTATGGAAGTAAAAAAACTCCATATTTTTAAATTCGGTTTTGGCGGCGGAAAACAATTCTTCGGTTCGCGCTATATGATCGTCCATGGTGCCGCCTACGTCGAGCAGCATCAGGACCTTGATATTGTTTTTGCGCTCGGCCTGCATTTTGATATCCAGGTAGCCGGCATTATTTGCGGTCGCCTTGATGGTGGCGTCCAGTGCCAGTTCTTCTTGTGCGCCTAGACGCGCAAATTTGCGTAAGCGCCGCAATGCCACCTTGATATTGCGTGTGCCCAGTTCGCGCTCTGCATCGTAATCTTTATACGCGCGCGCTTCCCACACTTTGACTGCGGTGCGATTGCCACCTTTGCCGCCTATGCGCACTCCCTCGGGATTGGTTCCTCCGTTGCCAAAAGGAGAGGTGCCGCCGGTGCCTATCCATTTGCTGCCACCTTCATGTCGTTCTTTTTGCTCTTTGAGTAGTTCTTGCAACCGGTCCATTAATTTATCGTAGCCGAATTTTTCTAAGGCGGCGCGTTGCTCGTCACTGAGTTCACGCATCATGCGTTGGCTGAGCCACTCCAGTGGAATTTCAGGATTTTTTTCAAAAATAGTCTCTATGCCCTTGAAATATAGGCCGAATGCGCGATCAAATTTGTCGTAATGCGCCTCATCCTTGACCATGATAGTCCTGGATAGGTAATAAAAATTATCCATAGACATGCTGATCAGGCCTTTTTCCATGGCCTCTAGCAGCGTCAGAAATTCCTTGATGGAAACAGGAATTTTTGCGTCTTTCAGAGTGAAGAAGAAATCGATTAGCACTTAAGCTCCTACATCTATAGATTATTTAGGGTATTGGTTTAGCATGAACTGCAAGTTTTTCTTGACGCCTGGCCATTCATTTTTCAGTATGCTGTACACCACAGTGTCGCGCACCCGGCCATCTGGCAAGATTGTATGATTGCGTAGCACGCCGTCACGCTTGGCGCCCAGTCGTTCTATTGCGGTCTGCGAAACGCGATTAAACCAATCGGTGCGAAATTCTACCGCGTTACATTCAGATACTTCAAAGGCGTGGCTTAATAAAAGTAATTTGCACTCGGTATTGACTGCGCTTCTCTGTACACTTTTTGCGTACCATGTATAACCAATTTCCAAGCGCTTATTATTATGGTCGATATTGCAGTAACGTGTGCTGCCTATAATCTCTCCGTTGAACAGACTACGTACTGCAAAGGGAATCGCCTTTTCCTGTTTTTGCATGTCAAGTGCGGTGTCTAACCAAAGCTGGGTATTCTCAGGCGAGGGCACAGTGGTAAAAAATAGTTTCCATAACTCGCCGTCACAGGCGGCCGCCTGAATGGCACTCAGGTGACCCTGGCTCAGGGGTTCCAGTTGTACATGTGCCCCTGATAATATAAAAGGAGAGGTCATAAAAATGCTCCACATAAAAAATACATAAAGTTAGCAAGCTTGGTTGCCGGGATAGGGGGCAACAGCGGATAGTATCGGTGTCTTATACAACAGTTTAGCTAAGTCGGGAGCGTGCTTTTTTACAAAAGCTTGCAGTTGCTTGCTAATGTAAATAAAAGAAGTTATACTGCAAAGCTGTAAAGAAATTATGCGGCGTGGCAATCTTGTGAGGTCACTTTGAACCCGTCGCTTTGACCACGTTTAGGAAATCTCATGGCAAATACCGCACAAGCACGCAAGCGTGCTCGTCAAGCAGTAAAACAAAACGCGCACAATTCTAGCCAGCGTTCGACTCTGCGTACAGCAATCAAAGCTGTTCGTAAGGCAATCGAAGCCGGTGACAAAGCTGCTGCAGCTGTTATCTATCAAAATTCGATCTCTACTTTAGATCGTATCGCTGATAAAAAAATTATCCACAAGAACAAAGCAGCTCGCCATAAGAGCCGTTTGTCTGCTGCGATTAAAGCATTGGCAGCTTAATAGATTTTTAAGCGTATCGAATAGGCATTGCCTGTATCAAGCGCTTAAATTTAATCTTTAAGATGTAAAAAAAAGCCGCGATTTATCGTGGCTTTTTTGTTTTTCCGCGAGTCTGGCGTGCGCAATGTTGATCTATGCAGTCACTGTTTTCAGTGCCTGCATTCTTGCTATTATGGACGTAGTGGCAGACCTTCTATTTTGCTGCCGGATTTAATATTTTTCTGTTTAAACCAGCCTTGATTCATCTCCAATGCATAGCGCACCACTTTTTTTGCACAATGGGAGTCGGTGGTTTCAGGTTGCATGTCCTCAATGTTAACGATTTTCCCTTCGGTGTCGATAAACGCCACAGATAAGGGGATTAGCGTATTCTTCATCCACATGCAGACGCCTGCAGGCGCTCCAAAATCAAATACCATGCCCTCATTGCTGGCCAGTTTAGTGCGCATCATCAAACCTTGTTGACGCTCGGCATCGGTTGCTGCCACTTCTGCGTGTATCACATAAATACCGGCAGATAGTTGCACGTTTGCCGATTTAGCCTGGGCGTAAGAAAATGAGGTGCTGCTTAGGACGATCGCGCTTAGCGCTATAAACCGAGTGAAAATACTTTGCATGATCATTTTTGATTGCATTTTAGAGTTGAAGGAAAGATAGGCACACTAGTGTACTACGCAGTAGCGTATGTATGGGGGCTAGCGAATGTGGGGCGCCGTTTTTTCTACATCTGTACTTCCATCCACTCCCCGGGCAACAAGGGATGCGTTTCCAAAGAAAAATTTCCTATCGCGCTGCGTATCAGTCTTAATGTCGGTAAGCCTGCGGCTGCCGTCATGCGTCTTACCTGGCGGTTTTTTCCTTCAGAAAGAATTATGCAGAGCCAACTGGTGGGGATCTCGGCCCTTTGGCGTATTGGTGGGTCGCGCAGCCAAAGCCACTCTGGCGTATTGATGTGTTTAACTATGCAAGCTTTTGTGGTGAAGTCGCCTAAGTTGATGGGATGCGACAATAGCTTGAGCTGCGCGACAGTGGGTGTGCCCTCTACTTGAACCAAATAGGTTTTTGCTTGCTTGTGATCTGGATGGCTGATGCTATGCTGTAGTTGTCCATCATCGGTCAGCAATACTAGGCCTTCACTGTCTGCGTCGAGCCGACCAGCTGGATACACGCCGGGGATGTTGATATAGTTGGCGAGTGTCTGGCGGCTTGGATGGTCCGAAAATTGACACATCACATTGTATGGTTTATTGAGTAATATCAATTTCATTGGTGTATTGTATGAGGCTTGCATAAAACGCTAGTGTCGTAAAATTATGGCATCTAGTAAAATACTAGTGCATAATGCGAAATGGTGGTCTTCTGTCTTATATAAGAGTTTATTTTTTAAAGAGTTTACTCTAAAAAGTCCAGACTAGACATATTTTGAGAAAAGCGCGACCCGCTTGATCACCCGAATCTACGGAGAAAACGATGTACCAACATATTAAAGTTCCCGCTGAAGGTAAAAAAATTACCGTCAATGCTGATTATTCACTGAATGTTCCAGATAATCCTATCATTCCTTTTATCGAAGGCGATGGTACTGGCGTTGATATCAGCCCAGTCATGATGAAGGTAGTAGATGCCGCAGTTGCCAAAGCTTATGCGGGCAAGCGCAAAATTAGCTGGATGGAAATCTACGCTGGTGAGAAATCGACCAAAGTTTATGGTCCAGATGTCTGGTTGCCTGAAGAAACTTTGCGTGTCTTGAAAGACTACGTTGTTTCTATCAAAGGCCCATTGACCACGCCAGTTGGCGGCGGGATCCGTTCATTGAACGTCGCTTTGCGTCAAGAACTTGATCTGTATGTTTGTTTGCGTCCGGTGCGTTATTTTAAGGGTGTCCCGTCGCCAGTGCGTGAGCCGCATAAGACAGACATGGTGATCTTCCGTGAAAACTCAGAAGATATCTATGCCGGTATCGAATTTGCGCAAGGTTCGGAGCAAGTTAAGAAACTGATCGCTTTCTTGAAAACAGAAATGGGCGTTACTAAGATTCGTTTCCCAGAAACTTCGGGTATCGGTATCAAACCGGTTTCTATCGAAGGTACCGAGCGTCTGGTACGTAAGGCGATACAATATGCGATCGACAATGATAAACCTTCGGTGACTATCGTTCACAAAGGTAACATCATGAAGTACACCGAAGGTGGCTTCCGTGATTGGGCCTACGCTTTAGCACAAAAAGAATTTGGCGCTGAATTGATCGACGGCGGCCCATGGTGCAAATTCAAGAATCCTAAGACTGGTAAAGACATTATCGTCAAAGACTCTATTGCTGATGCATTCTTGCAGCAAATTTTGTTGCGTCCAAATGAATACAGCGTCATCGCTACTTTGAACTTGAATGGTGATTACATCTCTGATGCTTTGGCTGCGCAAGTTGGTGGTATCGGTATCGCACCTGGCGCAAACTTGTCTGACTCTATCGCGATGTTTGAAGCAACGCATGGTACGGCACCTAAATACGCGGGTAAAGATTATGTGAACCCAGGTTCATTGATCTTGTCCGCGGAAATGATGTTGCGTCATATGGGCTGGTTGGAAGCGGCTGATTTGCTGATCTCTTCAACAGAAAAAGCGATCACAGTTAAAAAAGTGACTTACGATTTCGCGCGCTTGATGGAAGGTGCCACACAGGTTTCTTGCTCAGGTTTTGGCGATGTCATGATAGAAAATATGTAATTAAGTTTAGGAGAATTCAGTTTCTCTTAAAATTGCAAAAGCCGATTTCATTTGACTGGAATCGGCTTTTTTTCGTTCGTAAATTTTACGATTCTTTAAAGTTGTACTTGACCCAGTGCATATCGAATCAGGTCTGCCTGGCCTTCAATATTTAGTTTTCGCTTGATATTGAGCCTATGTGTTTCTACTGTCCTAACGCTAAGATTTAATTCTCTGGCGATGTGTTTGTTTGATTTTCCGGTGGCGATACTCGCTAATATGCATTGCTCCCTCATTGTCAGGGTAGAGCTAGGCTTTAGCGCACTTTCTACAGGTTTTATGCCTGAACTAAAATAGTTTGCGCCTGCGGCGACGCTATTGATGGCTTTTATAATTTCTTCGGCAGGCGCATCTTTTAAGACGTAGGCCTTCGCGCCAGCTTCAATGGCCTGCGCTACATACTCGGCCTTGTCATGCATGGATAAAATAATTACGGATATCTGGGGATGCCGTTTAAGAAACTCGGCAGTTAGTTGAATCCCGCTGGAGCGACCTAAATTAATATCCATTAAGATCAGATCGATAGCCAGTGACGAAGCCAATTGTAAGGCATCCTCTTGGTTGCCGGCTTCGCCCACGATTTCGAAGTGGGCTATGCTTTCTAGCCTGGCCCTGAGACCATCGCGCACTAGTGGATGGTCATCGATTATTAATAGCTTGATATTGCTTAAATGTTTCATTAGGCGTCTTTGAAATAGATGCATGCTTTGAGCTCGGTGCCGTCTGCGCCTGATTGTAAATCTAACTGACCATTTACTGTCGCTAGTCGCTCTCGCATATTGCTTAAACCTATGCCGCGCTTGGGGTGTTTGACGATGCTGGCAATATCAAAACCGCTGCCGTTGTCGGCAATGGTGAGCGTGGCTTGGTGTTGATTGCAGCTTAATGTCAGCCTGACCAAGCTGGCGTTTTTTGCGTGCTTATGAATATTTGTCAGTGCTTCTTGTGCGACTCTATATAGCGCCGTGCTGCCGGCTTCATTCATCATATGAAAATCGCCCAGCGAGTCAAATTGCAGTGAGATTTTGCTGGCACTTTCAAACTCACTTGCGAGATGCTTAAACGCGGCCACTAAACCGAGATCGTCCAATAGTGCAGGGCGCAAGTCGTGCGAGATTCTGCGTACTTCGTTGAGTGCATCATTAATTTGAAGTGTGGCACGGGTAAACGCTAAGTGCGCGGCATCCGAAGCTGATATTTTTTCCCCCAACTTTGCTATGCCAGATTCGATCTGTAATTTGATTGAGACCAGAAGTTGACTGAGTCCGTCATGTAGATCTCTCGATAAACGGGCTCGCTCGTCTTCCTGGGAGCGGACTACGCTTTGCGCCAGAACTTTCAGTTTGGCTTCCGCTAGGCGGGACTCACTGATATTCAGGGCCAGACCCGACAGTGCAATCAGGATCGCGCTGGTGATGGCGATCCCGGCAATCCAAAACATGGTGCGGTGTATGTTGCTAGCGACCTGTACGTCTATCTGGTTTAATGCCATATCCACATCGTCTAAGTAGATGCCTGTGCCAAGTACCCAGCCCCAACGTTCAAGCTTAATGACGTATCCTAATTTTGGAACGACTTTTTTTGTTGATGGTTTTTCCCATAAATAGCGTATCGCGCCGCCGCCGGCATGCGCTCGGCCGATTAGTTCTTGTATGGTGAAGTTGCCATTCGGATCAACCATGTCCCAAAGGTTCTTTTCAACCAGATCGGGGCGGCGCGGGTGCATCAGGTTTTTTCCCTGCAAATCATAGATGTAAAAATACCCGTCATCACCAAAAGCGAGGGCGGCGAGAATTTTTTTTGCTTCCTCTTGTTGGGTAGCGTCTTGTTGTTTCGCATTGTATAAATGCGCGATAGACGCGCTACCCATAGATACATAGTGTTTTAATTCAGCTTCTTTGCTGGCCAGATAGGCTTGCTCGACCGTGCTGCGTTGCTGTTGCGCTAGGACAGTCGCTTGATAAAATACCGCGATAGCTATGGCTGTGAAGGATAACAGCAGCGGGGTAATCGCAAAGAGGATTATTTTGGAGCGTAATTTCATTAATTGAGCGGCAGGCAAAAATTCTTACCCGAATTGTAGGGGTACTTCGGATATCTAGAAAGCGAAACTTCCCCATTAGGCTTTAGGTGAAATTGTCTGAGTGTTGCCGCTATAGTATTGCTTTACGGGAGTGCCGTTTTCTGAGGTGTGCTTGGCGGGAGCTGTTTTGCTTACATCCTATTCTTGATAGAATGAAAAAAGGCCTCGCAATTGCGAGGCCTTTTATAACAAAACCTGATCGATGAGATTAAGGATTTTGGATGTTAGAAGCTTGCTTGCCTTTAGGGCCTTGCGTTACTTCGAACTGAACTTTTTGACCTTCTTTGAGTGTCTTAAAGCCGTTCATCTGGATTGCGGAAAAATGTGCGAACAAATCTTCGCCGCCGTCATCCGGAGTAATAAAGCCGAAGCCTTTGGAGTCATTGAACCACTTTACGGTACCTGTTGCCATAATGCATCTTTCGAATATAAACTAATCACACGAGCCGTAAAAGCAAGAAACCTAGCAAATTGCTACCTCTCCCTTCATTGCTCACTTCATATTGACAATAATTTATTAAAACTTGTCAATAAATATCATTCTTGGCGGAATGAAAACTAAAGTCAAGTTTAGTTTGCTGGTATTTGATGGTACATGTATTACTGTTGTATTTTTACTTAATGATAAGACTTGATCTCTGGGTTTTAGGCTCCATCTGCGGAAAATGAAGAAAACGCGTAACATTTGAAAAGAGATCAAATTATGCTTCTTTTATTCGTTTAATATTTGCCTCTCGATTGAATCAACGTACTAGAATAGACGTATGGGAAACAAGCACGAAAACAGTACGATACTGGAGCGGCAGGCGCAAAAGCTTAAGCCGCCTTCCATGTTTCTGGTGGCACTCCTCAATGATGACTACACGCCTATGGAATTTGTGGTTGCCATCATTCAGGAGTACTTTAATAAAGATAGAGAAACCGCGATGCAAATCATGCTTAAGGTACATAGAGATGGCAAGGGCGTCTGTGGGACCTATTCCAAAGATATTGCCTTGACTAAAGTCGAGTTGGTTTTAACGCATGCCCGTAAAGCAGGGCACCCCCTGCAATGTGTGATGGAGGAAGTATGATTGCGCAAGAATTAGAAGTGAGTCTGCATATGGCCTTTGTTGAGGCCAGGCAGGCACGGTATGAATTTATCACGGTTGAGCATTTATTACTGGCTCTGCTCGATAACCCTTCTGCCGCCGAAGTCATGCGCGCCTGCGCTGTAAATATTGAAGACCTGCGTAAATTACTGAGCAATTTCATCAGTGATAACACGCCTACTGTGCAAGGTACTGGCGAGGTTGATACTCAGCCCACCTTGGGCTTTCAGCGTGTAATACAACGCGCCATCATGCACGTGCAATCAGCCTCGAACGGCAAAAAAGAAGTGACTGGCGCCAATGTGCTGGTCGCCATCTTCGGCGAAAAAGATTCGCATGCGGTGTACTACTTACATCAGCAAGGCGTGACGCGCCTGGATGTGGTGAACTTCATCTCGCACGGCGTGCGCAAAGATAATTTGAGCGAGCCGCAAAAATCAGTCGAAGGTGTCGACGATGCACAAGCTGAAACACAGGCAAAAGAGAGCCCACTGGATCAATTTACCCAAAACTTGAATAAAGCGGCGGCCGAAGGGCGCATTGATCCTTTGATCGGTCGCGATAGCGAAGTTGAACGCGTGATACAGATTTTGTGCCGTAGGCGTAAAAATAATCCTTTACTGGTCGGCGAGGCTGGTGTCGGTAAGACCGCCATTGCCGAAGGTCTGGCCTGGAGAATTACGCAAAATGCCGTGCCTGATATCTTACAAGAATCCGTTGTGTATTCTCTCGACATGGGTGCCTTGTTAGCTGGCACCAAATATCGCGGTGATTTTGAGTTGCGCTTAAAAGGCGTCTTGAAACAGCTCAAAGACACGCCGAACGGCATTTTGTTTATTGATGAGATCCATACCATCATCGGTGCCGGTTCGGCTTCTGGCGGTACCTTGGATGCCTCCAATCTCTTGAAGCCTGCACTGTCGAATGGGCAGCTCAAGTGCATAGGGGCGACTACCTATACTGAATATCGCGGTGTGTTTGAAAAAGATCACGCTTTGGCACGTCGTTTCCAAAAAATTGACGTGAATGAGCCGACCATCGAACAAACCGTGCAGATTTTGCGTGGCTTGAAGTCTAAATTCGAAGAGCATCACAACGTCAAATACACGGCCTCGGCTTTGACCACCGCTGCTGAATTGTCGGCACGCTTTATTAATGACCGTCATTTGCCAGATAAGGCGATTGATGTGATCGATGAGGCTGGTGCTGCTCAGCGTATTTTGCCTAAGTCCAAGCAAAAGAAAACGATTGGTAAAGCAGATATTGAAGACATCATTGCCAAGATCGCCCGCATCCCGCCACAAACGGTGAATCAGGATGATCGCAGTAAGTTGCAGACTATCGATAGAGATTTGAAGAACGTCGTATTTGGACAAGAGCCTGCGATTGAAGCGCTGGCTTCATCGATCAAGATGGCGCGTGCTGGTTTGGGTAAAACCGATAAGCCAATAGGTTCCTTCTTGTTCTCCGGTCCTACCGGCGTTGGCAAAACTGAGGTCGCCAAGCAATTAGCCTTTACCTTAGGGATTGAGCTGATACGCTTCGATATGTCGGAATACATGGAGCGGCATGCGGTCAGCCGTCTGATCGGTGCGCCGCCAGGCTATGTTGGCTTTGATCAGGGTGGTTTATTGACTGAGGCAATTAACAAGAAACCGCATGCGGTCCTGTTACTCGATGAGATAGAAAAAGCGCATCCCGATGTCTTTAATATCTTGTTGCAAGTGATGGATCACGGCACCCTGACCGATAATAATGGTCGCAAGGCGGACTTCCGCAATGTCATCATCATTATGACTACCAACGCCGGTGCCGAAAGTCTGCAAAAACGTTCTATCGGTTTCAATAGCAATAAAGAAGCCGGCGATGAGATGGTCGATATCAAGCGCATGTTTACGCCTGAATTCCGCAATCGTCTCGATGCTATCATCAGCTTCCGTGCCTTGGACGAAGAGATTATTCTGCGCGTCGTCGACAAGTTCCTGATGCAGCTAGAAGAGCAGTTGCATGAGAAAAAAGTCGAAGCAACGTTTACCGATAATCTGCGTAAATTCCTCGGTAAAAAAGGCTTTGATCCATTGATGGGTGCTAGGCCGATGGCACGCCTGATCCAGGACATGATACGCAAGGCCTTGGCGGATGAGCTCTTGTTCGGTAAATTAGTCAGTGGCGGTCGGGTTGTGGTCGATCTGGATGAAAACGATCAAGTTAAGCTTGAGTTCTCCGAAGGCGATGCAGTTCCGCCCGAAGCTTCACAAGAAGTGGTCGAAGTAGAATGAGTTCGAGTTCGAATTTGAGTCTGTTCTTACTTTAAAAAAAAGCCCGAAGCTAGCTTCGGGCTTTTTTTATGCGCTTAAGTCCGTGCAAACCAAATACACACTTAAGCGCATAAGCGCGATAACTCTAACGCTATCTCAGCGAACAAGGGCCGCTGCTCGCAATCTTCAAGTGCGCAGCGCGCCTGCAGCGCACGCAAGCCGAGTAGGTAAGATTGTTGTGCGGGTACATGCACGCAGCGATCTAATAATTCTTCCAGCAAGCAGGCGAAGGCGCGCACTTCCAGTCGCTGCAATGCCTGCGCATTGACTACATCGTCCGGTGCAAAGAACGAGGCTGCGCCAAAATCGCCCAGCAGAGATTCGCCTTGCGGATTGCGCAAAATATTATGGCCGTACAAATCCCCATGCAGTATCCCGTGGGCATGCAGATGGCTAACTGCCGCAGCAATGCCCGTTGCGATGCGCAAGGCAGTCTCTACTGTGAATTGGGTGTCGCTGGCGTATACGTCGCGCGTACACGAGGCTAGGCTAGGTGGCCCGGCCAGATTTTGGTAGCTAGGATCTATCAGCTGCATCACCAAGCCAGCGCTGCGCTCCGGGTGTCCAGCTATCTGGCCGGCGACGCCGATCAGATTCGGATGACTACCAGCGCTCATGCATGCCGCCATCTCGCACTCTGGTAAGCCATCACTGGTCACGGCGCTCTTGAATAATTTGACGGCGACTTGCTGCTCCAGCGCGGAGCTTGAAGTTGTTTGGCTATTTTGCTGACGCCACGTTGCCTGATGGATTACTCCTGAAGCGCCTTGTCCCAGTTCTTGATGCAGACTCAGACTATCCCAGGCAATCTGATTGAATTGCGCTGCCTGACGCTGTAAAGCGGCCGCCTCAGCCAAATCACAGACAGGATTATCCGCATATGCCAGCCATGCTAGTCTTGGCAATTGTAGTAACCAATCCGGTAAGGAGCTAAAACGATTCGAGGCGATACGTAGCAATTCTAGCGCCGTGCAGGCCGCCATCTGCTCGGGCAGTTGCTCTAGGTGATTACCGGATAGCATGAGTTTTTGCAGTTGCCTGCAGTCGCCTAACTCCGCCGGCAGGGTGCTCAAGGCGTTGTCAGTCAATATCAACCAGCGTAGCGCAGGCGTCAAGGCAGCAGGTGGTAGTTCAGTAATTTGGTTGGCTTTAAAACCTATCATGCTCAAACGCGGGCATTCGCCTAGCACTTCCGGTACGTGAGTAAATCGATTCTCTGAGCAAAACAGCACGCGCAGTTGATGCAGCCTGGAGAAATCCTGCGGCAAGCTAGTCAAGGCATTGCCAGACAGGTTTAAAACCTCCAGCGTGTCAGCAAGCTCGTAAATTTCGACCGGAAACTCAGTCAGGTCGCAAGACAAATCTAGCCGCTGTATGCCATGTAGCTGACCGCTGCGAAGTAGCGCAAGTGTATTCATAAAAATAATAAGTGGTGATAGCGCAGGAATAATTGAGTAAGCCAGAAGCGCAGGCATTGTACAGGGCAATGCCGCCAGTGCGCATATTCCATGCGGTCTGCAGGCAAGGCTAGCCGGAGATGTATATCCTATGCGCCTCACCAGGGTGGTAGGCTGGAGATGCACGTGGAATATGCGTACTAGAGCGGCGCTAAAATTTGGCGCGGTGCATGCTCGTCGTTGATCGATCAAAAGACTGTCAAAACCATATACTCCCCAATATTTTAAATAAAACCTAGCGTTTGCGCACATATCTATTGCGCACTAAAAAAACACTAGGGGGAGTATGTTTTAAAAGAGAAGGCAGGCCGCCGCGTTGCCGGAATTGACAGTACGGAGCGAGGCCGAGCCTAAGCTTTGTTGCGCCGAATGGAAAATCTCAGTTCAATGCGCGTCGCACGCGCCCGTCAGGTGCGTAAGCTAGATTCGGATTGAATAAAAACCGCGTCTATTTAACTTCCGTCCAGCCCGTATTTTTTGATCTTGTCATGTAGCGTCGTCTTGGCCACGCCCAGCGCTTCAGCGGTGCGTGCGAGACTGCCGTGGCGGTGCAGGGCATCGACGATCAGCGCACGTTCAAAAGCTTCGACTGTCTCGGCGAGCGGTGTAGTGCCGTTGGCTTGCGACTGGCCAAAAGGTGGCGAGCCGCTCTCTATCCCAAGGACGCAGCGGTCCGCGACATTGCGAAGTTCGCGGATGTTGCCCGGCCAGCCGTAGCCGACCAATTGGCGGATGCGGCCTGGTGTTGTGTCGGGCACTGGGCGTTGATGACGGGCTGCTCCCAGAAGCAAAAAATGTTCGAACAGTAGCGGAATATCTTCGCGCCGTTCGCGTAATGGAGGCAGATCCAGGGTGGCGACGCTGAGCCGGTAATACAGATCGCTACGGAAACCGCCTTTGGCAGCAAGCTCAACCAGGTCGGTTTTGGTCGCAGCAATGACGCGACAGTCGATAGGGATCAGCGTGTTGGACCCGAGGCGTTCCAGCGTACGTTCCTGCAATACACGCAGCAGTTTGATCTGCATGGCGAGTGGCATGCTCTCGATTTCGTCGAGGAACAGGGTGCCGCCGCTGGCGTGCTCAATCTTGCCTATGCGTTTTTTTGCGGCGCCGGTGTAGGCACCGGCTTCGTGGCCGAAAATTTCGCTGTCAAACAGGGTTTCCGGTAGTCCTCCGCAGTTGATGGCGACGAAGTTGCCATGTCGGCGAGAACTAGCTTCGTGCAAGCATCGGGCGACCAATTCTTTGCCGGTGCCAGTTTCGCCGAGAATCAATACGTCGGCGGCGCTGTCGGCCAGGCAGACCACCATGTTGCGGATTTTTTGCATGGATGGTGCTCGGCCTATCATTTTTCCTTCGAGCTGATCGCGTTGCTCAAGTTGGCGGCGCAGAGCGCGTACTTCCAACACTAGGCTGCGTTTTTCTAGGGCCCGGCGCACGACTTCGACCAGGTATTCCGGGGCAAAAGGTTTCTGGATGAAGTCGTGTGCCCCGTCCTTCATGGCCTGCACGGCCATCGAAATATCACCATGGCCGGTGATCAGTACCACGGGCAACTCTGGGTCGATGTTGAGAATTTCACGCAGAAAGCTCATTCCATCCATTTTCGGCAAGCGTATATCGCTGATGACGATACCGCAAAAGTCGCGGCCCAGCTGGCGACGTGCCTGCTCGGCACTACTGACGCATTCGACGGCGATGCCTTCAAGCTGCAGGGCCTGCTCGCAACCGAGCGCAACGTCTGGGTCGTCCTCGATGATCAGTACTTTCAGAACTTCACTCATGGTGCTCGACCTTGTTATAGAGAGGGATTTCTAAGGTAAAAAGGGCGCCGCCCTCGGGGTGATTGGTGCCAGCCAAGGTGCCGCCGAAATCGCGGATGATGCTGGCAGAAATGCTCAGACCAAGGCCCAAGCCGACACCGGCTTGCTTGGTGGTGAAAAAGGCTTCAAACAGGTGGCTGATTGCGGTGTCGTCCAGCCCCGGGCCGTGGTCGCGTACCGTCAGGCGGGCCTGCTGAGCAACACATTCGCAGCTTAGCTCGATACAGGGAGCTGCTTGGCCTTCCATGGCGTCGAGCGCGTTGCCGATCAGGTTGATTAACACTTGTTCCAGTCGATTGACGTCGCACAAGGCGACCGGTTCTGGTAGCGGGCAGGTGCGGCGAACTTCAGCATTGGCCTGAATCAGGCGCTGTTCTAGCAGCGCTAGCGCGTTGTCGAGCGCGCGACACAGTGGAACCGCCTTCAACTGGCCGCTAGATTTATGGGCAAAGGTGCGCAATTGGCCGGTAATCAGGCCCATGCGATCGGTCAGTTGGGCAATCCGTTCGAGATTGGAGCGGGTGGTGTTGAGGTCGCCGCGATCAAGGAAACGCACGCCATTACCTGAGAGTGTACGCAGCGCGGCCAGTGGCTGATTGAGTTCATGCGCGATGCCGGTCGATAGCTGACCGATAACCGCCAGTTTGCCAGCCTGCACCAGTTCGTCCTGTGCGGCACGCAGCGTGTGTTCAGCGCGGATACGTTCGGTAATTTCGTCCTGTAACTGTTGGTTGGCAGCGGACAGGTCGGCGGTGCGTTCATCCACCTTGCGCTCCAACTCGTCATGTGCTTTTTGCAGCGCTTCGCGGGCGGCCAGGCGGTCCTTCAGGTGACGACGACGTTCGTTGGCCATCAGGCCGAACATGAAGAGCAGCGCGGCGACCACCACGGCAACGGCGGCGCGGCTTTGCGCAATATCGTCGACCTGCTTCAGCTGCGAGAGCACGGTCAGCGTCCATGGTGTGCCGGGCAATGGCCTCGATTGCGCAAGGAAGCGGCCGGCCACCGGGTAGACTGAGGCGATCTCGGGACTTTCTTTTGCAATACTGACCAGCCGGGCGCCGTGATCGAGTTCACGTAGTTCTTTCAGACCTAGCGGTTTGAGGGCGCGCCGGTTGTATTGCTGGGTCTGGTCGAAGGCGGTGCGCGTCTTTTCTTCCAGTGGGCGCAGCGTGGTGAATTTCCAGTTTGCAACCGAACCGAGGATGATGACGCCGTTTTCGTCGCTCACCATGGCAGGGGTTTCGACCGTGGTCCATGATTTTTCTAGTTGTTCCAGGCTCACCTTGATGACGGCGACGCCCATCGTCTTGGTATCGTCGACTAGTGTCGAGGCCAGGTAGTAGCCGGGTTCGCCGCGTGTCGTACCGATCCCGAAGAAGCGGCCGTGGCCGCTATCCATCGCCTCGCGGAAATAGGGGCGGAACGCGAGCTCTTCGCCGATGAAGCTGTCGGCTCGGCGCCAATTGCTAGAGGCGACGACATTGCCAGCGGTATCAATGACGTAGATTGAAAGCGTGCCAGCGCGCTCGTTGAGTTGCTCAAGATAGGCATTGACCTGCGGTGCCAGCTTGCCGTGGTCACGTTTTTCTAGCAGCGCCAGAACATCGCGTTCAAGGCCAAGCGTGCCGGGAAGAAAGGCGTATTTGCCGATTTCGCGTTCCAGGCTGGCGGTGTACAGGTCGAGCCGGTGTAGACCTGTGGCCTGCAGTTCGGCCAGGCCAAGTTGCTGGGCAATGCGGTACGCGGTGACGCCGCTCAGCATCATCAGGATGAGGAGCAGTAGCAGGATCGGCAGGTGGCGTAGGGGGCGATTACTGGACATGGTGGCGGGCTTGGCAGCCTATTATAGAGGAATTCGCGCCCTTGTTTGAGGACCAGGATAGTGACGATGCCCGAACCCGGGCGCTGATCAGCGCAATGATAGTAAGAGGCAGCAAGATGAAACGAGAGGGGCAGGCGCTACTGAGCACCAGAGTGCGCTAGCTGTGGTATCGATCATGTCGCCGAAGAAGGTGATGGAAGCGATTATGTGCCTATCAATAATTATTTTTGGCCAAAAAAAAACGACCTGACACGATTGGTATCAGGTCTGGAAAATGGTTCAGCGCGAGGGTGGCGCTGAACCCGGGAGCAGGTGATTTTTAGGCTGCTCTGGCGATCACCAGATCGTCATCCGTGATCGGCAATGCTGCGTCGGCTTCAGCAAGGGTATCGTCCACCGCATCGATGGCGTTTTCCCACTTAGCAACGACGGCGGTGGCAATGGCGTTGCCGAGTACGTTGGTAGCTGTGCGTCCCATGTCAAGGAAGTGATCAATCCCGAGTATCAACAGTAAGCCCGCTTCCGGCAGATTGAACATGGGCAGCACGGCGGCCACGACTACCAGCGAGGCGCGCGGTACGCCGGCGATGCCCTTGCTGGAGATCATCAACACTAGCAGCATGGTGATCTGCGTCGTCAGGCTCAGCTCGATGCCGTAGGCCTGGGCGACGAACAGCGCCGCGAAGGTGGTGTAGATCATCGAGCCATCGAGGTTAAATGAGTAGCCCAACGGTAGCACAAAGCCAGTGATGCGATCGCGGATGCCGAATTTTTCGAGTTGTTCCATCAGCTTGGGATAGGCTGATTCGCTGCTGGCGGTGGAGAAGCCTAATAGCATAGGGCTGCGAACCAGTTTGAGTAAGCGAAAGACGTCCTTACCTAGTACGAAGTAACCAGCCAGTATCAGCACCAGCCATAGAACAGCGAGGGTAATGTAGAAACCCATCAGCAGCTTTCCGAAGACCAGTAGCATGCCAAGGCCTTGGGTCGTGATAATGCCGGCGACTGCGCCGAACACACCAATAGGGGCGAAACGCATGACATAGTCGGTGACTTTGAGCATGACATGCCCCACTTCTTCCATGGTGCTGACCAAGCTGCGTGCGGCCTGGTTATGAATGTGACCAAGCGCCAGGCCGAAGAACACCGCAAAGACCAAAATCTGCAGAATTTCGTTAGCAGCCATCGCTTCGAAAATATTCTTCGGGAAGACGTGGGTAATGAAATCCTTCAGATTGAGCGCACTGGTCTTCAAACCAACGACACTACCCACTTCCGGAAGCGGCACCCCCAGGTTTGCGCCTGGCTGCAGCAAGTTGGCGAAGACTAACCCTAGCGCTAGCGAGCAAATTGAGGCCCCGACGAACCAGCCTAGGGCTTTGGCACCGATGCGGCCAACCGCCTTTGAATCACCCATGCCGGCCAAGCCGGAAACCAAGGTGGCGAAGACCAGTGGGGCGATGATCATCTTAATCAGGCGTAGAAAAATATCGGTCAGAATGCCGAAGTAGGAGGCGATCTCCTTGGCTTGAGCCGGGCTAATGGCGAGGGTATTGCACGCATAGCCGACAATGATGCCGAGTACCATGGCGATCATGATTAGGGTCGTTAAGCGGTTCAATTTCATAATGCTTTCCTTATTGTTTTGACGTGAAGTGAGGCTCAGGCGACTCGGGCCAGGAGCATTTGCGGCCTGGTCAGCACTTCCGGGCGCAGCACTTCGGCAAGCGGCTCAGGACTCATCAGTGTGCGTTTGAGCACAATTTCGGCCACGCCACGGCCACTGAGATGGGCTGCGGCAGTGATATCGAAATGTTCCAGCGCACCCAGCGTATGGACACCAGAATAGGCGGCAGCAGGGGCTTCCCGGTCGCCGAACCGATCGTGTTCCATGCAAGTTGTAACTGCACTCATAGGCTTGTCTCCGTTATATATTTGTTAGCCACGCGAGTACGCGGTTGATGCTTTCTATTGCACAGATCATGCCACTATCAAAAATTCTATAAGTCATTGATTATTTGATGTGATTTGTTTGGGTGGGGCGGGTGGTGGTCGGATTTCCGGAAATCGTCCTGCAGCATCATTCGGAAAGCCGAACGGCTGAAGGGATTTATATCAGGGGAAGGCCGGATCGAGCGTCTTGTGATCAATGCCGTAGAGCGGTCGACGGGCGGTGGGTAGGTAGTGCGTAGCTAAGTAGTTTTTGGACGAAGGCTGTTGATTTATATTTCAAACTGAGTCGCTGCCGTCAATGACGTCAATGCCGAGGGCCGGATAGAGGTTTGAAAAGGTGCAATCGGAAAGTTAAAATCGTTGATGAAAATCGGAGACATCCAGCGTGTCACTATAGTAGCTCGCATGTCTGTTTCCATGCGGTCACGATTATCTTTGGTGTCAATGTTGGTGGGAAGTTATTTATTGTGCTTAATAAGTTGATAATCTAGGTGGGCGATCTGCGTGCTATATTCTGCTATCGAGAAAACCAAACTCCTGATGAATTTGTTAGCTGAGTGTGGGGGAGTGACTGCTTTGGCACTGGGGTACAAGTAATCTAAAAGCCACGAAACCCAGTAACAGCGCGGCAATTATGGCAATTGCGTGCCAAAAATAGCGTTTTAGTAAAATGGTAAAAAATAGCAAGAAATAGTTCCTTTTTGCGCTTTTATTGGCACCGGAATGATCAGGGTTTGCAGGTTCTTGATCTGATACTGGATAGATCGGGTCGTTTGCTGCCGGTGTTGCTGTGTCGCTCATTTCCACAAACCGATATACGGCTAGCGTTTTCGGCTCTTTTGTCTTGAAGGTATTTCTCAGGAGCGCGTTAAGCTCTGCGTCACCATGTTCACCTTCACCAAAGTACATACAGCCCTATTTTTTTAGGGATGATTTTACTTTATAAATATATCAATGTAGGCAATGAGACGTTGATATAGGGCAATATTTTAAGCAACCAGTTTCAATAGCTGATCAATCTCTTCTTGACCATGTTTATTCTTCAAGAAGTTATACACCACCACCACGACATCGCTCTTACGCTCTGCGGTAGCGTAGATCTTTTTTTCTTCCAAGTACCTCTCCACGATTTGTATCGCCTTAGACAGGCGCTGTGGGTCTATCTTCGTGCCGAATGCGTCGACGGCCTGGGCAGCAATCTGGTCTGCACCCTCAACAATGGACGTTACTGAATCCGATTTACTCTTGGCAGGCGCAGTCTGCCCCGGCTCTCCTGCATATGGCTTGTATCCAGGCTGGTAATACGTTGGAATCTGAAACATCTTCCGTATTCCACCCAGGCCGACCTTGGTCTCGTAAAACCATTTCTCTTTTTCCGCCTTAGCGAGAAATGCAGGCTTAGATTTTGGTAGCCCAGGCAAATTCATACCCAAAATTTCAGTAGCAGAGTATAGCTTTTTCACTTAACGGTTCCATTTCCCTAACTGTTAACTTTGCACAACGGTTTAATCGTCAGAAAGTTAACTAAAAACATTATTAAAAACAATGACTTAATAAATACATGAGAAATAAATAAATAAATTAACCGTTAAGCGTTGACTTAACGGTTAATACTTATTAAGATGCATCCACTAACCCAAACAAAAGAGGGAAACAATGGACGCATTAAACAATTCAAAAAAAACCGCCCAAGCCGATTGGCACCGTGCGGATATCGTTGCAGCTCTGCATAAAAAGGGTTGGTCTCTGCGCCAACTCTCAGTTCAAAACGGTTTTGCCGAGCGCACATTAAACGGTGCGCTAGAACGCCCTTACCTAAAAGCCGAAAAAATTATTGCCCAAGCTATTGGTCTTGCTCCCGAATCTATTTGGCCAGAGCGTTATGCAAAGCGGAATTTTACGCCAGTTTTAACGCTTAACACCTTTCAGTCTTCACAGTCTTTGCAATGTGTTGCTGCTTGAACTGAATCTTAAGGGCTGTTGTGGTTTAACGCTAGTTTTGTGTTTCTCGGAGTGGTGATTATGTTGTTAAGAAAAAGACGCTGGAAGTCAGTAAGAGCGAGCAGCTTGTCCGAGGCGCTGGAATTATGCGTGGAATACGCTTCCGAGCAACGCCGCCCTATTAAGGTATTGGCAGATTTGATGGGCGTAGAGTTAAAAACTCTGTACCGCTGGATGGCAGATACCTCGATGCCGTTAAATCGGGCGCGCCAATTTGAGACATTTTGCGGCGTTAGCTTTATTAGTGAGTACCTATGCATGGCACAGGGCGACAAGGTAGTGGTCGCCATCCCAGCGGGTAAAAAGTCGGATGTGACAGATCTAGCCGAGCTGCAAGGCAACTTTGCCGAGGCGTTAACGCTGTTGTCTCGCTTCTATCAACATGGCGACGCTGTAGACGACACCGTGGCCGCGTTAACCAAAACCCTGTCGCAACTAGCTTATCAGCGCAGCAATGTGCTTAAGGTCGGCCAGCCCGAGTTGGAACTTTTCGGAGCGCAGCAATGAGTCAAGTGGCAATCAAGACCCACTACAGCGCAGCAGAACTGGCAGGGATGCGCCTGCCAGGCTTACCTGGAACAAAAGTGGGTCTTATTGCAAAAGCAGATCGCGATGAATGGTCTTTCCTTGAAATTTCAGGACAGGGCGGCCTGCGCCGCGAATACACCCCACCAGCCGAAGTGTTGGCAGCGATACGCAACAAAGCGGCGCAAGAGCTAGCCGCGCTAGCACCTGCGACCACCAGCATAGCGGTCATAGCCAAAAACAGCAGCCATTACACCCGAGAACAAAACCTCAAAGCCGATGCACGCAAAGGTGTTTTGCATGCTTTAGAGCAGATCACGCAGCGCACTGGCTACCCGTTAAAAAAGGCTGCCCGCACCTTGTTAGAGCTAGTGGGACTGGGTCAAGCGTCACCGCAACTGGTGGCCATGCTGAAGTTAGCGCGGGATGAGCGTGGCCGTAGCAGCCCAGACGGTTTGCCGTCTGAGCGTAGCCTGGTGCGCTTTGTTGAATACCAAAAAACGGGGCAAATCGTGCCGAAAAAACGGGCAGCCGATATGTCGGTGCCGTCCTGGGCGAAAGCCTTTATGAGCTACTACCAAAAGCCTGAAAAACCCACGGTAGAACACGCCTACCAAATGTTTGTCGAAGCGACACCAGGAGATCACCCCAGCATTCACCAGGTGCGCCGGTTCTTGAAGAAGGTTGGCAATGTCAGCTTGCAGGCGGGTCGCATGGGAGATAGGGAGTTAAAAAACCTGAAACCCTTTGTGCGTCGCAGCTTTGATGAACTATTGCCCGCCGATGTGTACAGCGCCGATGGCCACAAATTTGACGCCGAAGTACAGCACCCATTGCATGGTCGGCCTTTCCGTCCCGAGATCACCAGCATCATCGATATCGCCACGAGGCGCTTAATCGGCTGGTCGGTGGGTTTGAATGAAAGTGCGCTTGCGGTCTTGGATGCCTTGCGCAATGCGGTAGAAAACGGTGGCATACCAGCCATCTTCTATGTCGACAATGGCTCTGGCTATGTGAATAAGATGATGGAAGATGAAGCCACTGGCTTTATGGCGCGACTTGGGACGGACATGCTGCATAGCCTGCCCTACAACTCACAAGCGCGTGGTGTGATCGAGCGTTTTCACCAGACCTTAACCAAAGCCGCTAAAGAGATCCCTGGTTACATGGGCGCGGACATGGATAGAGAAGCCAAGCATAACGTCTTCAAACTCTCACGCAAGGCGCTTCAATCCAAGAATAAAGGCGAAGTTGCCGTCATGCCCTTGATGGGCTGGCCGGTCTTTACCGAGTTTTTGCATAAAAAATTTAACGCCTACAACAATAAACCACACAGTAGCTTAGCAACGATCACTGATCCAGTAACAGGACGCAAACGCCGTCAATCGCCAAATGAAGCATGGGCGATGGCGGAAACCAAAGGCTTTGCGCCACACATGATCAGCAAACAAGAAAGCATTGCTTTGTTTCGGCCGCAACTCATGCGCACGGTGCGTCGATGCGAGGTGGAATTGTTTGGCCTGCGCTACTACAACAACGCCCTGGAAGAATTTAACGGTGAGTTACTGCCGGTTGCGTATGACATCCACAACCCGCAATTCATCTGGGTCTACGCCATTGATGGCCGCTTGATCTGTGATGCTGAGTTAGATGCAAACAAGGCTCCTTACATGCCGAAATCGGTGGTCGAAAAGGCGCAAGAAAAACGCGCACTCGGACGCGAAAAACGAGCGCGAGCAAATATCGAAGAAATCCACGCCGAGCGCGATGGCGCGCTGGCTTTGGAAATTATTCAGAGCGTGCAGATCCCCACCAATATTGATGAGATCCGGCAGCGCTGGGCATTGGAAGCGAATGAGGCAGTGTTGATTAACAGCGTTAAACAAGAAGAGAAGCTTGTACTAGAAGTGGCAGCAGAAGTCGAGGTAAGTAATGTAACGGCAATGCCTGAGTCACCCCAGGAACGATTTAAGCGGTGGGTGGCATTGGATGACTACGTGAGCAAAGGGGGTGTGATGGATGACCCTGCGCTCACCAGATGGTATGGCAGCTATCAGCAATCGAATGAATTTCGGATGTTTGAGAAACGTCGTATCGCTATGCAAGAAGAGTCTTTAAATGAACAAAGCACGGTGGCCACCGTGCTTTGTATGAACCAAAACTGAAGTAATTTCAAGAAGGATTATGACGATGACTAACGCAATTAGCAAGCTGCAAAATAAATCCGCACTGGCGCGCCCGAAAGGTGGGGTGGCGGCGATTGCCACCTTTGACCTGGTGGCGGCTACGCTGGAACAACTAACCAATCGCCGGCTAGGTATGGACGGTATCGGGGTGCTATATGGCCCTAGTGGCTGGGGTAAAACCTTCAGCAGCAATACCCTGGCGCTCGATACCCGCGCTTACTTTGTGCAGATGAAAGCGGTCTGGACGAAGAAAACCTTCCTGCAAAAGATACTGGAAGAAATGAAGGTGGATTACAGCTACAACTCGACGATTCCCGACTTGTTCGATGCGGTGACCAGCCAGCTGGCCGCTTCCAAGCGTGTGCTGATCCTGGATGAATTTAACCGCGCCATCGAAAAGCCGATCCTGGCGCAGATCACCCGCGAACTGTTCGATTCTACCCAGACGCCGATCCTCCTGGTCGGTGAAGAGCAGTTACCCAATGCGATGGCAAAACCGCAGTTTAAACAACTGTATCGCCGCGTATCGGCCTGGGCTGAGGCGCAAGACGTCACGGTGGCTGACGCTTATAAGTTAGCGCCGATCTATTGCCCCAACATCGAATTTGAGGCCAATGCGGTAGAAGCCCTGGTGCAGTTTGCGAAAGGCTCAGTCAGCAGCGTGGTCAAGTGCTTTAACCAACTGCATGAACATTGTTTAACGCAAGGCATGGACAGCGTCAATTTCGCGGCATTGCAGAAAATCGCTTTGCCTTCCGCCACTCATCCAAAAAGGAAGATTTAACGATGGCCAGATTACCTGCCGAACAAGAAATGAGTGGCGGAAAGTCGCCGCGTCAAAAAGTGTGGGCGCAGATACGCAAGCAGCAAGACCGTTTCACCCAGGCACAGATCGCCCAGCGCGGCAAAGTGTCTGAAGATGCAGTCAAAGACTACGTCAAAGTCCTTCTTAAGGCGGGCTTTATCGCAGTCATTGACAGTGAAGCTGTCGGCACCATGTGTAAGCGCAATATCTACGCCCTGATCAAGGACAACGGTGTGGAAGCGCCACGGCTTACCAAGAAAGGGGAAATCGTTACACAGGGTAGCGTGAACGAGGCGATGTGGGGAACCATGCGCCGGGTGTTGAAGGGGCAAAACTTCGACTATCGCGAACTCGCTGCATTCGCCAGCACCAGCTCGCAAGTCGTCGCGGAAGAAACCGCCAAGACCTATGTCTTTATGTTGGCCAGTGCCGGGTATCTCGACTGCATCACAGCGCCAGTATTGGGGCGACGTGCACGACCAGGGCGCTATCGCTTTAAACCGAACATGGACACCGGCCCACGTGCGCCGATGATCCAACGCACCAAACAAGTGTATGACCCGAACAAGAATCGTGTGATGTGGGTTGAAGAAAAAGGAGATGAAGATGACCTGGTGTGAATACATGAATGCCGACTGGTTTAAAGCGCTGGAGCGTGAAGTGGCGGCGAGTAACAAGACGCAAGTGGCGTTAAAGATGGATGTGAACCGCGCCACGGTCTCCGCCGTCATTAACGGTCTGGCCGCCTATGGCAAAGGCACCGCCTCGACTGCTAACTTTGAGCGCGAGTTTCGCCGTGCATACGAGCAGCTTGATTGCCCCTATAACGGCAAACAGGTCGGCGGGGAATATTGCCGTGAACGTGCATTGTGTGCGGCACCTACCCATAATCCGCTGCAAATGCAGCATTGGCAGGCGTGTCAGCAGTGTAGCCACAAGCCGCGCCCAATAGTGGCCGCAGCATCTGTAACAGCTGCGCAAGTTGTCGCATTCAAACCGGCACCAGTGAGCGCCACGCAGGGTGGCGTAGGCAAGGCTAAAAGCTTCAGCGATGCGAATGACGAAGGTTACTACTGCATCGGCGGCATTAAAGATAACCCTTACCCAGTAGAAGACCCACGCAGTGATTATTGGGAAAACGGATTTAACGCCCGCCGTGTATCGGATATGAAAACCCAAGAACGCATTAAGAAGATGGGGACTGGCGATGTGCAGCAAGCCGGGATCATCGACAAGGTCACCTTGCCACTGCCAGAAGTGGGCGCGCCTCAGATTGCCGTCTCAACTGAAGAGGTGCCAGTATGAAAATCGCTCAAATAAGTGAAGCCGCCAACAATCACATCTTGCTTGGTGAAGCCATTGCCAGCGTCAAACGTTTGGTCAAAGCGTGGCAGATCTGGCGTATTGATAGCCAGTACCGCGCCTTGGGCGACTACGTGCAAGAGCTGCAAGTTAACCAATTTGACGCAGAGCGTGCCCGTATCGCCTTATTAATTCGCCGTGCTGACATCCGTGCCGCCATGCGTAACTTGGGAGGGCAATAACATGAACAGCCCACTGCAAAAAATCGAAAGCATGCTCAGCACCGGGCAAGCGCCGACCTACGGCGATCTGGAAAACGCTTTGGCGCAGGCATTGCAAGAGCGCGCAACGTACCAGACCACCACACAAGACATGACTAACTGGCTGTCCTCGCTGGTCACTGCGCACCTTTGTAAAGATATGCAAGCGATTCACGACATTCTGGCCTGCTTCATCGACAAGAAAGTCAAGATCGTCCGTCCGCTATCGAAAGAGGTGCACTGATGCAACAAGCGTTGACCTTATTCCTCTCGACCTTCGTGCTGGTATTCGCCCTGGGCTTTCAAAGCCTCAATGTCAACCAGGGGCGCTACACGGCGGCGGGCATTACTAGCTTTGTGGTTGGCGCTGGCCAGATGCTCTTGTACAAGCTCGCTCCAGGCGCAGGCTGGTTGGAGATAGGCGCTTACCTTGTCGGTGGG
Organism: Undibacterium sp. Ren11W; assembly: GCF_049340485.1. NCBI lineage: Bacteria > Pseudomonadati > Pseudomonadota > Betaproteobacteria > Burkholderiales > Oxalobacteraceae > Undibacterium > Undibacterium sp. Ren11W. The sequence continues at coordinate 1,385,359 of NZ_JBMPPB010000001.1, read as the reverse complement.
CCGTTGGGAATAGTTTGTTCAATGTTAGTACATAGGAGATGGATGAAATGAATCACTTTGACCCGTTAGTGCCCTGGCCACCGCCAGAGCCGCAAGATAGAAAGCCACCGCAGCAACGTATTCCCATCGGCCCTACCGATGTTTAACGAATTAATCAACACAGGAGCAACACATGAATACAGCAAGCCAATTTGAAATCCCCGCAGGTTACCTGAAAGACGCCCAAGGCCGTCTGGTGCCTGAGTTGCTGGTCAAGCCTATCGACAAGGCCAGAGACCAACTGGTGCAAGAACTCATCAACAAGGCGGTGGCCGTTAAAACCGCGCTGGTCGATTTTAAGAAAACCACCTTCGCCGATATCGCCGCCTTTGTCGATCTCAGCCTGGAGCAATACGACACCAAGCTGGGTGGCAAGAAAGGCAACGTCACGCTGTTTAGCTTTGACGGCAAATACAAGGTGCAGTTTGCCGTCTCTGAAAACATCCAGTTTGACGAACGTTTGCAGGCGGCCAAATCCTTGATCGACGAATGCATTACTGAATGGAGCCAAGGCTCCAGTCCTGAAATTCAAGTCTTGGTGCAAGACGCCTTCAAGACTGATAGCGAGGGTAATCTCAACCATGGCCGCATTCTCGGCTTGCGCCGCCTAGACATTGCCGATGAACGCTGGAAGCGCGCCATGCAAGCCATAGGCGAATCGGTGCAAGTGGTCGGCAGCAAGCAATACGTACGCTTTTATCAAAGGCGTGATGAGACGGATCAGTACGACGCGATTGCCTTGGATATGGCCGCGCTGTAAAGATTTAACGACATTAGAGCGCCCAGGTGCAGGTGGCGCAAATCATTACCAGCCTTTCGGTAACAGCACCAGTACACGCCGGGTTCCCATTTGCCTGAGTGAGTGTGCCGGATGATCCCACGAGACGGGTCACTTTTTTAAAATCCCATCTATTTAACGGAGTAACACATGAACAAACAAGAACTGATCGCCGCAATTCAAACACGTTCCATCCACTACAAAGACTCTGGTGTACAGAAAAATTCTGTTGAAGCGGTCTTGGATTCCTTGGCCGATGTCATTAACGGCGCATTGGTCAAGCGTGACGAAGTGGCTTTGCCTGGCATAGGCAAATTCAGCGCTGAAGAGCGCGCAGCTCGCAAAGGCCGCAACCCTGCCACTGGTGCCGAGATCGACATCCCCGCAAAGGTGGTGCCGAAGTTTAGCGCGGCCAAGGCCTTGAAAGATACGATCGCATTTAGCTAAACCCTAAGCGAAACCATGGCGAGGACATTCTCTCCATGGTCTGCCGGACAGGGGTGTCCGGTACTGATGAGCACCCATGCCGGGTTACGGCTACGCCTAACCCGGCCTACAGAAGCCAAGGAAAATATGATGCAAAAAGACGCGGTTGTCTCAATAAAAATCCAGGATGCATATCGCTTGGTACAGCTTGTTGATGCGGGGACTTTTCCGGCAAGCGCATTCTTGGATGGTCGTGGCACTAGCTACGATGAATTCAAAAAACAGGTAATGAGTTTGCTTTCTTCTGGCGTTGAGCAAAAATCGAACGAGAGAAGGAAATACAGATGACTATCACTAAAGAACAATGGATGCAGGTCGAGACAGAACTATCAGGATCATGGGGGCATGTCGAAATGCTGATCGATGGTTTTAAAGTGAGTTTGCAGATTGAGCGCATTAAATCGCTCAAGTACACAATTACGACCTACGTTAATGGCCAATGGTGTGGCAAATGGATGAGAGAAGACAGCGACGAAGGTAAGCGATTCTTTTGCCCTAAGTCGTCCTTTTTGCTATCAACTAAAGATCGTGCCGACTTGATTAAAATCTATGGCGGTAAACGTTGCCCCAAAGCGGAACTGGAAAGGTTCAACAAAAAATACACTACACTCATGCCGCATTGGAACAGCGTTAAATCCATGCGTCGCCACTTTGAAAAAAACAATCAAAGCCTTGAATTGGTATCGATTGGTTTTCAAGCATGAAGCCATTAAAAAACGCCGACCAGCTGCGCAAGGCCGAAATGGCGCAGATCCATATCGCAAAGAAAGAGCTGGCGCTTGAGGACGATGCCTACCGCGCCTTGCTGTTGCAGGTGACTGGTAAAACGTCGAGCAAGGATTTAACGTGGCAAGGCCGCAAGGAACTACTAGATCATTTTAAAAAGATAGGCTGGAAGGCCAAGGGTAAATCTGGTGGCCGCGGTTTGCCACAAGTCGCAGTTGATCGCATGCCGCGCATGCGTAAGATAGAAGCGCTATTGGCAGAAGCTGGACGACCATGGTCTTACCTTGACCCCATCCTTAAAAACCTCAAGCGTGACAGCATCCAGTTTTGTGATGTGAGCGACCTCTCCAAAATTATCGCTGCCTTGATGGCAGACGCCAAACGCCATGGAAGAGTGACAAAATGATAGCTGAACTCAGCGCAGACAGCATCAGCATTGATGACTTGCCGCAGCAGCTGCGCCAGGTGGCCGACCTCATCGGGCTACAGGCCACTTTGGTGTTAGTGCGCCACTATGGCGGTGTCAGGCTTTATGTGCCTATGCTGATGACACCTGAGCACATTCTGTCGCGCCTGATCGGTTTTGAGACGGCTTTAAAACTAGCGTCTGAGTTCGGAGGCATCGATCATTTTGACATTCCCCGCGCCACTGGTGCCTTGAGGCTAGTGCGTAACCGGCAAATTGCAGATAAATACGTCAAGGGTAAATCCCTGAGGAACCTAGCGCTGGAATATGCCATGACCGAACGGGCGATTGTGAAAATTTTAGCGGGCGTTGGCACCACGCAGGAAGACCGGCAGGCAAATCTGTTTTAAACTTCTGGCTTCGTTAAATTTCAGGAGCCAAAATGAAGGCAGTCGTTTTTTATACCGTATTGGCGTTAGGTTTAGTTGGCTGCGATAAAGCGCAAGAGACTTCAGTTAAAGAACCGCTCGCGCTACCGTGGTCAAAACAAGAGGCATGGAATCACGCAGGATCAGCACTTTTTCAGATTGAGCATGGAGAAAAAGCTTTGATTGCATCGCTCAATGGCACCGACGTAGAAAAAGACATTTCAACCAATATTACGCGACCATTGGTGCAAATTTTACGCAAATGGAGGGCGCAATGGAATGAATTGAAAAATGAAAACGTTGAAATTTACTCCCAATGCCACTTTGCATTGCTCGATTTTCAAAGATATTCATTTTCCTTTACTGATACAGAGACTAAGGATTTGCGCCAACAAAGAGATGTATGGCTAAAGGCGTATAAAGAGGAATTAAAGCAATGTAGAGTGTCTGTGTTGCAGAGCAAAGCACAAGAGAATAAGTCTGAGCCAGAGTACCAGCCGGAGACTTTTGAAGCCGTTAAAGATCTGGCGATGAAAGGTAACTATCAGGCGCAGCGCAATCTCGCCTTTGGCTATGTTAGTGATGCATACAAAGGTCAAGATAAAAATCCGATAGTGGGATGTGCCTGGTATAAGCTGATCATCAAATCCGGAAATGAAAAAGTGAATAACACCGATGTCAATAACGTTAAAGTGTATTGCGATTCCTTGTCTCCCTTGGAACTAGAGGTAGCAAATGCCCAGTCTATAGTCTTGTACAAGAAGGTTTATCCACAATGAAGTTTACTGGAATATTTGCCGGAAATTTAAGACGAATAGTCATTCTCGTTATTTGTGCAGGCGTCTCGCTTTCCTATAGTGCTCAAGCAAAACAGGTGCGCAGCACTGCGGCAAAACATGAATTTCAAAGAACTGTTCCATGTCCAGCGAATAATCAAGCCCGTGGCAAATGCCCAGGATACGTGATTGATCATATCGATCCGCTTTGTAATGGCGGTGCAGATGCTTCTAGCAATATGCAATGGCAAACTATTGTCGATGCGAAGAAGAAGGATATCTGGGAGCGCGAAATTTGCCGCTTAAAAAGAAATACGAAGCGGTAAGAACAGTTCTACCCTGAAATACAGACACCATCATCCAAGGCCGCACTCGCGGCCTTTTTTAATCCCCCCCGAACCCGTTACCCCTTAATCACCTCCACGCGCACGCGTAAGCTGGCAACGTTCTTTCAAGAAACCCGTTGACCCTTATTAGGAGTGTTATGAAATGAAAGCTTTCCCCCGCATGACGGACTGGCTGATCTTTGCCCTTGCTCTGTCCATCTTGATCTTCGCCCTGGCACCGCAGCAGGTGCCCGTCAGTCTGTACAAAATCAACTTGATCGCCTTGGCGGGCGTGGTTGGCTATTGGCTGGATCGTTCACTCTTCCCCTATGCGCGCCCGGATAGTTTTTTAGCCGCAGAGACCCCGCAAGACAACAGCATCGACGGCGGTGGCCTGATCTTTGATCTGGAATGTTTTGTGCAAAACGACTTGCTGTTTGTCGCCGCACAGATCCGCCGTTCGATTATCGTCGCAGCGAGCATGATCGCCGTGGGTTTGGGGGCGTAATGATGTTCAATAAAATTCGCCTTATCCTTTTGTACTGCATGTGTGCAATGGCTTGTGTCATCACATGTTGCAGTCCAGCTCAAGCGCAAGAGATACCCCGCGCTGCCGTGCAGCACCGCGCCGATTTAACGCGCATTTCCCATGCAGCTTGGGGTTTAGACGCCCCAGTGCCGATGTTTGCCGCACAGATCCGGCAAGAAAGCGGATGGAACTCGCAAGCCGTCTCCAGCGTTGGTGCTACTGGCATGGCGCAGTTTATGCCCGCCACGGCGCAGTGGTGGTGTGCGTTAAATAAACTGTCCGCCACCGAGTGCCAGCCAAGTAACCCGGTCTGGGCTATGCGCTCGCTGGTTGGCTATGATCGATGGCTCTACCAGCGCGTCGGTGGTGGCGAAGAGTTTGACCGCCTATGGGCAACGCTACGCGCCTATAACGGCGGTCTCGGTCATTGGCAAAAAGAAGCCGCCATAGCAAACGCCGGATTTAACCGGATCGCTATCGATGCCGCTTGTGGCCGCGCCAGCCGTAACCCTGTCCATTGCGCTGAAAATCTATCTTATCCAGACCGCATTCTCAATCGAATCCAGCCGCGCTATGCCGCCTGGGGCAGAGTCGTGGTGGCCACATGATCAGCCTGCTCATTCAAACCTATCGGTCGCAACTGTCCATGCTTGCAGTTGGATTATTGCTCGGCTGCTTTTTCACCAGCTGGTTTAACGCGGGCGAGTTAGCGCTGGCCAAGGGCGATAACGAAACGCTCAAAGCTGAACATAGCGAACAAGTAGCGCAGGCGGCCAGTGCCGCACTTAAGCGCATCGTGACAGCCAATGAGCGGGCAGACAGCCTACAGGTCGCCCTGGACACCACCGAGCAACGCTTGACTACTTCCAAACTGGAGAAACAACATGAAATCAAACGTTCGACTACTGGCAATGCTTGCCTTAACAGTGCCACTGTGCGCCTGCTTAACGATGAAGTCGCAAGAGCTAAAGTTGCAACCCTGCCCACGCCCGCCAGCAAGCCTATTAAAGCGGATGCCGCCATTGCCACCGATACCGACGTCGCCAGCTGGATCAACGACACCAAAGCCCAGTACGAAGTCTGCCGCGCCAGGTTAGACACCTTGATCGATTGGGAAAGCCCTATCACCTCATTAGAAAACACGCATGACTGATTTTATTGACCGCGCCTCCGAACAGGAAGCGCAAGACCGAAAATTGGCGCTGCAAGAGCAAGCACGTCGGGCGAATCTAACTGGCAAGACCATCTCAGACAGCGCACTAGAGTGTACTGAATGTGCTGAGCCGATACCGTTAAATCGCCGCCTTGCCATGCCGGGTTGCCAGTTCTGTATCAGCTGCCAGACGCAACGCGAGAAAGCTTTCTATGAGCGTTGATCTTTCCGGAGCGCAGATCATTGTTGGTGTTTTTACTTGCTTACTTTTGTGCCTGGGCTTCTTTGTCAGGCTTTGGATTAGCCGCCTCCAGACAGATATCGATAGCGTTAAAAAAAAGCACGAAGAGAAAGCCACAGAGTTCCATCTGTACCAATTGCAGTGCGCCCGCGACTTTGCACAGAAGTCAGAGATCAGCAACGGGCGGCTGGAAATGATGGAGGCGATGCACAAGATTGAAGCCAAGGTAGACCGTATTTTTGACAAACTCGATAAGAAAGCCGACAAGCAATGAGCAACCAGAACAACACCACCACAGAAGTAAGCGAAGAATTGCGCCTGCTACGCAAGATTGATCACAAGGTGGACGGCATTGATTCCCAATTGGCGGGTATGAAGAAGCAAGCTATTTTGTACGGTGCCGTTGCCGGTGGCCTGTCTGGCGCAATAGTCGCTGGCGGCATCATGGCGGCAAAAATCAAGTTGGGTCTGTAAGCAATGGCGCATCCAGCAGAAATCCGCGACAAAGTACGTCGCGCCTATGTCTTTGATCGGCTGTCACTAGAAGTGGCGGCGTTAAAGTGTGGTGTCTCGTATGGCACTGCCAGCCGTTGGAAGTCACAGTCGGCCGAGAAAGGCGATAACTGGGACAAAGCCCAGTCTGCGCAATTGTTAGCTGGTGGCAGCATTGAAGACATAGGTCGCCAAATGCTGGCCGGTCTGGTCACGCAATACCAAAGCAGCATGGATGAGCTGACACGCGATGCCAACATCAACCCTGTCGTCAAAGTGCAGCTGCTCGCCAGTCTGGCCGATGCGTTTAACAAAACAGTCTCGGCCTCAAAACGCATCCTGCCCGAAACTTCAGAGCTGGCCACGGCAATGGACGTGGTGCAAAAGCTGGCCAGCTTTGTCCGCCAGCGCTACCCACAACACACCAACGCATTTGCCGAACTGCTGGAGCCGTTCGGCGATGAGCTGGTCAAGGCTTACGGGTAAAAAAATGAAAAGAGCGGTGACCGAAGAGGACTTCCGAATGCCGGAGTTCCGTGGGATGGAACCAGAGGATTACGAGTTTCGTGCTGACGGGAAAGTGGTGCGCAAAGATCGATGGGAAACTGCAATACGCAGCATTTGGTTCGCGCTCGGAGATGGGCGTCGAGAGTTTGAAATTGTTGACGTCGTTGGTGCCGTTCATGCGCTGGTGGCAAACATTCCCTCGCGAGCAAGTGAAGACGATGAAAATGAATAACTGATGGCCAAGATCACCAAAAAAGAATTCAAGGAACAGCTTGCCCAACTAGCCACCGGCATGCGCCTGGCGATTGAGGCCGAGTGCGATGGCTTTGATCCAGATCCAGCTAAGCGCCAGGAGCGGCGCTTGCAGGCCATGGCTTCGTTTCGCTATTTCGCGCAAACATATTTTCCGCACTACATCAAGCATACGCCCGCTACGGTGCATGATTACTTGTTTGATCGCTTTCAGGAAGTGGTCGATAACAAGATTGGCGACCATGATGCGGTAGCTGCCCCGCGTGGCCATGCCAAGTCCACCATCATCACGCAGATAGGCACGCTCTGGTGCATCGTTACCGGGCGCAAGAAATATCCCCTCATCGTCATGGATGCGCTGGATCAAGCCTTGCCTATGTTGGAAGCGATCAAGGCAGAGCTAGAGTTTAACCCGCGCTTGTTGGTGGATTTTCCGGAAGCTACCGGGCAAGGCCGCGTCTGGCAAGTCGGCGTGATTGTCACCGCCAATGATGTCAAGGTCGAAGTGTTCGGCTCCGGCAAAAAAGTGCGTGGCCGTCGCCATGGCCCATATCGTCCTGATTTGGTGATCGGCGACGATTTGGAAAATGATGAGAACGTGCGCAGCCCTGATCAACGCGACAAGCTCATGACCTGGGTGTTAAAAAGTTTGCTGTCATTAGGCTATGCCGACGATAGCCTGGACGTGTTCATCATCGGCACCATCCTGCATTACGATTCCGTACTCGCCCGATTGATACAAAACCCGCTCTGGCGCGGCGTTAAATTTCGCGCCGTTGAGCAGTGGCCAGCCCGCATGGACTTATGGGATCGCTGGGCAGAACTACTGTTAAACGATGGTGAGGCAGTCGCCAAAGCCTTCCATGACAGCCATCCAGAGATGGAGCTGGGCGTTAAAATTTGCTGGCCGGGTGGCACCACGTTTTACAAACTCATGGTCAAGCGGGCGCGTGACGGTAGAGCCGCTTTCGACTCAGAGCAGCAGAATGATCCGGTCAGTGGTGATGACGCACCGTTCGCTAACTGCATCCAGTTCTGGGTCAATCGCCTCAATGAATGGGTATTCTACGGTGCCTGCGATCCCTCCCTGGGTAAGCATGGCGCGTCACGTGATCCCTCCGCCTTACTGGTGGGCGGCGGTAACCGTTTTACTGGTGTGCTCGACGTAGTCGAGGCCAAGATTGCCAAGCGCCTACCCGATAGAATTATTGAAGACATCATCGCCCTGCAGCTGGAATACCGCTGTGTCTCGTGGGTAATCGAGACCGTCCAGTTTCAGGAGTTCCTGCGTACCGAGCTGGTCAAGCGTAGCGCGGCCAGAGGCATTCCCGTGCCTGCCACCGCCGTGATCCCACATTCAGACAAGTTGCTGCGCATAGAGACGCTACAGCCACATATGGCAAACGGCTTGATCCGTCTGCACCCTTCACAAAACACCTTGATAGAGCAGCTGCGCCACTTCCCCAAAGCCGATCATGACGATGGCCCTGATGCGCTGCACATGTTGTGGATGGCCTTCATTTCGCGTATGGGGGGCTTTGAGCATCGTTCCAGCGGGCAGCGCCGCACCGGGTCTGCCATGTCCGATTATGTGAATGGCTAATCGTAGCTACCGCTCGCAGCTACTTTAAACGCAGTGTAAAACAAGACAGGACGCACCATGACAGCAGTAGACAAATCATCCCTCACCAGTGTCATCGCGACAGTACAGCGCGACATCACACACCCGTTTTTCACCAGCGTACTGCGTCAGCAAGACGACACCCTGTTACAGCGTGGCGGTAACAAGGGTCTGAAAATTTATGATGAGATCGAACGCGATGCCAAAGTATTCTCCGCCTTGCAAAAACGCAAGCTAGCCGTCATCGGCAGGCCATGGCAGGTAGATCCCGCCAGTAACAGCGCCAGGGACAAGGCAGCGGCAGAGATGGTTAAGCGCAATCTCATGCGCATCAACTTTGATACCGTCACGCTCAATGCCCTAGATGCCATCCTTAAAGGTTTTTCTGTTAGCGAAATCGTCTGGCAGCCGGACGGTAAAGAATTTGGGATCAACCGCATCATGCCACGCAATGCGCGGCGCTTTACCTTTGATCTCGATTACAAGCCACGCATGCTGACCTGGGAAAACCTGATGGTCGGTGAGGCGCTGCCCGAGCGTAAATTTATCATTCACAGCTTTGGCGGCAAAGACGGTAGCCCGTTCGGCCTTGGCTTGGGCACCCGTTTATTCTGGCCAGCCTTCTTCAAGCGCCAGGACATTTCGGCCTGGCTGGTGTTTCTGGATAAGTTCGCCAGCCCAACTGCTGTCGGCAAATATCCCTCAGGCGCGCCAGCGTCCGATATCGATGCACTGATGGAGGCGATGCAATCCATCGCGCAAGAGACTTCGATTGCCATTCCAGAAAACATGCTGGTCGAGTTTCTCGAAGCCTCGCGCACCGGAGGCAGCGATGCCTACGAGCGCATGGCGCGCTATATGGATGAGCAGATCGAAGAGATCATCCTGGGCGACAGTGGTGGTGGCAAAGGCGGCGGCGGAGCCATCGCGGCAGCTGCAATCACCAAGAAAGAAGTCAGGATAGAGCTGGTTAAGGCCGATGCCGATCTCTTGTCAGATACATTAAACGCCAGCATCGCGCAATGGCTGGTCGATCTGAACATGCCAGGCGCAGGCGTGCCGCGCATTTCCCGGATTGTCGACGAACCCACCGATCTGCTGGCCAAGTCTGAGCGCGACAAAAACATCTACGCGATAGGCTATCGCCCCACATTAAAATATGTGCATGAGACCTATGGCGGCGAATGGGAACCGGTGCCCTCGGCATTCGGCAAACCTGCCACCGCGCTGCCATTGGCCGACGACTTAGCTGAGTTCGCCGAATCGGATCTCGCACGCCTGGCAAGCCAAATTGCCTTAGAAGGCGCGCTCACGTCCACCATCGATGGCGCTGCCGGTAAATTGCAGCCTTTGGCCGCTTCCTTGTTGCAGCCCCTGATCGATGCCTTACAAAAGGCCGATTCGTTTGAGGCTGCGTTTAACGTAATCGCCGAAGCCTATCCCATGATGGACAGCGACAAGCTGACCGAATTGCTAGGTCAGGCCGAGTTCGTCGCGCAAATCGTAGGCGAGGCCGGATGAAATCGACAGACGTTAAGGTCGCGTTCAACCTACCGCCAGAGCGTGCCATGGCCTTCCTGGGCGCGAAGGGCTTGCAAACCAGCGGCGGCTGGCAAGAGATCTGGCAAGAAGCCCATGCGCGCACTTTCACCGTTGCCAATTGCCACAAGCTCGATGTCTTGCAAGACATCCATACGGCGCTGACAGACGCGTTAAAGAACGGCACAACCTATGCAAAATTCCAAGACACCTTAAAACCCTTGCTACAGCAAAAAGGCTGGTGGGGTAAGGCGATAGATCCGAAGACGGGCGAGATCACGGCCACTTACCCAAACTCAACCAAGCCCATCCAATACGGCTCGCCACGGCGCTTGCAATTGATTTTTGATAGCAACGTGCGCAGCGCCTACATGGCGGGTAAGTACACGCAGTTCAAGCGCACTACGCTAACGCATCCTTACTGGATGTACACGGCGATCTTGGACGGACGCACCCGTCCGTCACACCGTTCTCTGCATGGTCGGGTGTTCAAACATGACGATACGGTATGGCAAAGCATCTGGCCACCGAATGGTTTTCGCTGCCGCTGTACCGTCATTAACCTGATGCAAACCGATATGGATGCACAAGGCCATGCCCTATCTGATTCCAGTGGCTATGTGAAGCAAGTAGAGGTGCCAGTCTCCAAGCGCAACCCTGAAGCAGGTACCGCCACCGTCACACAAATGAAGTTACCAGGAATGGATAGAGCTTTCCGCACCGATCCGGGCTGGAGCAGTAACCAGGCGCTCGCTGCCTACCAGCCGCAATTGAATAAGTACGCCTATCCGGTAGCGCATCAATACGTGCGCGGTGCCTTAAAAGGGCCTGCATTCGAGCGCTTCTTTAACGGTGCGTCGCTAGAGAACTTCCCGGTGGCAGTGTTAAAGCCTGAAGATATGAAAGCCATCGGCGCGCTCACCCAAACGGTCTATCTCTCGGCAGAATCACTGGCAAGTCATGTCGCCAAGCATCCAGAAATCAGCTTAACGGACTATCAAAAAATACCGGACATCATCGACAAGGGCGAGGTCTACCAACAGGGCGATGCCAGGCTGGTGTTTTTGGCGGAAGATGGCGTGCTATATCGGGCAGCACTCAAGCGAACCAAGGACGGTGGCGAGAATTATTTTTTAACGCTGTTTAAATCGAATGATGACAATGCCGGGCGGCAGGTGCGCAAGAAACTGGTGCAGTTGCGCTAGAGACATTGCTTTAGGAACGTTGCAATAGAAAAGACGCGGTGCCGGTTCGTCATCCCCGATTACCTCATCAAGCCGCAGGGGCTTGGGTAAAGCAGACGAATATAGCTCTACCGCGTCAACTCCATTATAGCGCCTGAATTAAAAACGGTATGTAGAAAATTGTTTAAGGACTCAACATGGTTGCCGACATTAATATCAATAGCAAAGAGCTTGAGGCAGCCTTAAATCAGGCCATGAGCAAGATAGCGCAACCCGCCTTGCTCATGGAAAGCGTCGCCGCCACCCTGGTCAGCGTCACCGCACAAAACTTCCTAGCCCAAGGCAGGCCGCACTGGTTGGGGCTGAAAAAGCCATCAGATAAACGCAAAGGCGGCATGATCCTGCAAGACACAGGCCGCCTGCGTGATTCCATAGTCGGAAGTCATACCGATACCAGCGCCACTATTGGTAGCAACGTGGTGTACGCCGCCATTCACCAGTTCGGCGGACAAACCAAGCCGCATGTCATCGCTGCTAAAAATGGTAAGGCGCTCAAGTTTAATGGCCGCTATGCCAAGAAGGTGAATCACCCTGGATCAAAAATACCAGCCCGTCCATTTCTGCCAGTGGATGGTCATGGCAACTTGCAAGCCGAGGCCGTCAGCGCGATAGAATCGGTAGTGCAAATCTACTTGCGATCCGTGATTGGTGAATAATTCGGGAGTAATTCGGGAATGATTTATATAAAATCGACGTGCGCCCCGCAGTGCGCTTTTTAACGCCATAGTTAAGCCAGACTACCAAAAAAGCGCCGCCGCTTGTTTTAACGGGGGTTTAACGCGGTTTAAATCGAAGCAATAAGCCAACACCGCTTCGCACTTGCGTAAAAACATCGTTCTTGCCATTAGTACTCAATGTCAGCTAGACTAAAAAAGCACCTCCCCACAGCTCACCCCGAACCCTATCCGCCTTAACTGCTTTATTTCATTTGCCCACAATGGGCAACATGAAACCTATCCAAATATTCAAACCCGGTCAGCACATCGCAGCAAGTGGCGATGCCTATAACTTTTCTGAATCAGACGTGAGCGCCATGGTAGCCGCCTACAATCCGGCAACGCATGAAGCGCCGATAGTCGTAGGGCATCCCAAGCACGATCTGCCTGCCTATGGCTGGGTCAAGTCATTGGCATTTGCCGATGGCGTCATCCAGGCCGAGCCAGACCAAATTGATCCCGACTTCTCTGAGATGGTCAGCAATGGGCGTTTCAAAAAAATCTCGGCAAGCTTCTATCACCCTGAGTCTCCGAGCAATCCCGTGCCAGGTGTGTACTACTTGCGCCATGTCGGCTTCCTGGGCGCACAGCCACCAGCGGTCAAAGGCTTGCGCAATCCTGAATTTAACGAGGCAGATGAAAAAATAGTTTCGTTCGACTTCAATGAGCAAAGTTACAGCTGGTCGAATCTGGCAGGCATGTTCCGCGCCTTGCGGGAATACGTAATCGGCAAAGACGGTGCCGACAAAGCCGACCAGCTCATTCCCAACTGGCAAATCGATCAGCTGCAACGCACATCCGACGAAATCCGCACTCAGGAAACTGAGATCGATGCCGCCACTGTTACGCCTTCCTTTTCAGACCCAGCAGTTTTACCCACAGGAGCATCCATGACACCAGAACAAATCGCCGCCATGCAGGCAGAAAACCTGCGCCTTAAAACCGAAGCAGATCAAGTCGCACTACGTAGCGCCACCTTGGCAAGCCAGGAAGAAGCACAACGCCACCAAGGCAATGCATCCTTCTGCGAACAGCTAGTCGCCAGTGCGCAGTTGCACCCAGCTCAAAAAGACAATGCTATCGCTCTGTTAAACGGCCTCAGTACAAGCGTGACGACAAATACAGATGCCGTAGTCGAATTTTCTGAAGGTGCGAAGAAGTCGACTTTGCCATTCGCCGATGCACTCAAGGTACTACTCCAGGCACAACCCAAGATTGTTGACTTCGGCGAAGCAGCTGGTGTGCGCAAAGGCATTGTCGATATCGAAGATCCGTCTGCACTTGCACGCAAAGCAGTCGAGTTCCAGGAAGCCGAGCAAAAGGCAGGCCGGACGATCAGTTCTGCCGAAGCAGTCGCGCACATTGTGCGCCAGGCGTAATCGCTAAGTCCTGAGCGAGCGCCGCAAGTACCGCAATACAGCAATCCACAATCACTCATTTTTACTCGGAGTTACTCATGTCCAATCTGCAATTAGCCAAGAACTATGTCGCTGACGTTGCCATTCCCGCCTTTCGCCTGGTCAAGCCTGGCACTGCCGATGATCGCATCACGCTAGCCACGGCCTCCACCGATGCCTTGATCGGCACCACCACCGACATTGCCGCCGCCATTGGCGAGCGTTGCGATGTGCAACTGGCAGAAATTGCCTACGTCGAAGCCGGTGCAGCGATTACCCGAGGTGCCTTTATCACTGCCGATGCTACCGGGCGCGGTATTGCTGCCGCACCTGCAGCTGGTGTGAACGCTTCCGTAGCAGGCCGCGCATTAGAAACGGCAACCGCTGCTGGTGACGTGATCCGCATCATGCAATCCATCGGCCAGATCCAGGGTTAATAGATTCAGAGTTTTTTTCAGGCGCGGCACATCATTGTTTGTATCGCTTGAGTTAGTTATTTAGTTAGTAACGCCCATCCTTTTTTTAATCAGGAGACTTTATGTCCACAACTGGCTTTCCCATTAACCCTGAGCTATCCGCTATCGCGATTGCATACAGAAACAGCGCCGATTCCTTGATCGCCGACTCCGCCTTACCCCGCGTACCGACGGCGATGAAATTCAAGTACACCAAGTACGATGCGGCGCAAGGTTATACCGTCCCGTCGACCAAGGTAGGCCGTAAGTCTGATCCCAATATGGTCGACTTCGGCGGTACAGATGTCACCGATGAGTGTGCCGATTATGGTCTGGACGATTTAATTCCTAACAGCGAGATAGAGGCTTTCAACGCAATGCCCAAGCCCGCCACAGGTGGCCCGATAGATCCAAAAGCGATCAGCACCATGCTGCTCACCAACTTGATCCTGCTGGATCGTGAAGTACGCGTCGCGTCTACCGTATTTAATACTGCCAACTACCTGGGCAGTCAACAGCAGACCTTGTCAGGCACCTCGCAATGGAGCGATTACGTCAATAGCAATCCTTTAAGTGCCTTGCTAGCTGCTTTGGATACACCGCTGGTACGCCCGAATAAACTCGTGATTGGTCGCTTGGGCTGGACGGCATTGCGTCAGCATCCTAAAGTGGTGCAAGCTGTCTACAAGTCTGCGCAAAGCGCCGGTACCATCTCGCGTGAACAGTTGGCAGAATTGCTGGAGTTGGAAGAAATCTGTATCGGTTCCGCCTTCGTCAATACTGCTCGCAAAGGTCAGGTCGCGTCCTATCAACGCGCCTGGGGTAAGAATGCAGCATTGATCTACTCCAATACACAGGCGGCCATGTCTGGTCAGCCTACCTTCGGGTTCACCGCCCAGTTCGGTGCCCGTATCGCAGGCGACATCCCGGAGCCAACCAAAGGGCTGCGCGGAGGTATCCGTATTCGTTCTGGTGAGTCGGTCAAAGAAGTGATCTGCGCGCCGGATGTGGGTTACTACTTCCAAAACATCATCCCTTAACCCTTAGTCCGGCCAAGACCAAAGACCGGGCGGCATTTACCCAAATACCGCCCGCACTGATCTTCAATACCTAAAGGAGTGCCCATCATGGCAACCACGCAACCCAAGAATAAAGCACCAGCGCTGGCAAAGAGCAATACCTCGTCCGCCGACGTGAATACAGAAATGAACCAGGCAGCCGATACGAAGCGCTACATCGTCAATGTTGTCATCAACCACGATGATGAACTTTATGAAATCGGCGCAGTCATCGCATTGACGGACAAGCAGGCCACAGCTTTGCTTACCTGCGGTGCGATCACTGACCCTGTCGACACTGACGAGCCAGTCTAAGCATAATGTTCGCCAGCAAATCCGACATGCGCAACCGCTTCGGTGACCGAGAGGTCATCGCGCTGACAGATCGTGACTTTACCGGCGCAATCAATGACGCTGTGTTGCAGCAAGGTCTGACTGCTGCCGATGCCGAAATCGCAGGCTATCTGGCGGGGCGCTACACCTTGCCGTTTGCCGTCGTGCCAGCGGTGCTGGTGGGCTACGCCTGCGACATTGCCCGTTATCGTTTGACGGGTACTGAGGTCACCTGCACCGACGACATCCAGGCGCGCTATCACCAGGCGATCAAATATTTAACCATGGCGGGTCGCGGTGAGATCCCTTTAGGTGTCGATGCGAATGGCGCGGTAGTCGGCGGTGTCTCTGCCACGGGCAATGCAGTACGTCTGGCGGCAGGTGCGCGCAAGTTTAACGTTGACAGCATGTCGGGATATTGATGTTAGCCGCTATCGAAACCGCCATCATCGCCACCATCAAAGCTGCAGCTGGCTTAAATTACCTGCGTTCGGTAGAGAGTTATGGCGGGCAGTTTGATGACGATACCTTTGACGTGGTTCGCACACTGCCAGCGGTATGGGTGACGTTTTCCGGATCGGGCAAGCCCGTGCAGACGGGCGAAAAACGCTTCATGACACCTGCCAGTTTTGCCGTCATGTGCTGTGCCCGCAGTGTCCGCAGTGAAGAAACCACGCGCCACGATGGCCCAGGTAACGAGGTCGGCGTGTACCGCATCCTGCGCGACGTTAAACAACTACTGCTGATGCAAGATTTGGGCTTAGCCATTGACCACTTGCGGCCAGGCGCAGTGCGTACACTCTACAACACAAAAATGCGCGGTAACGGCTTAGCTGTGTTTGCCCAGGAGTGGCATACCAAGTATATCGAAACCGTAGCGCCAGAGACTGAGACTGATCTATTGCGCATCGGACTGAATTATCGAATCAAGCCAGGCGATGACCTGACCGATGCCAGCGATCTGGTGCAGCGCCCGTTATAAATATTGATCAGCAATGAATGTGCAATCGAATCAACCACCAGGAGTAACAATGAAACTACTACAAGTCAAAGCAGCCTCTGGCCTGTCTGTCCCTATGGAGGATAAGCCACGCAGCTATATCACCGATGCAGAGACAGTCTCCGTGCCGGACAGCACCTACTACCAGCGCCGCCTGTCGGATGGTGATTTAGTACTGCTGGAAGAAACTCCGGCAGCAGAGACCGCTGCGAGCGTCGCCACTGTTGATGCTGCACCTGCAGCAGATGGCAAAAAATCCCGCAACTCTAAATCCACCGGAGAGTAAGCATGTCTAGTCCTAATGTCTCTTTTGCGACGATTCCATCGTCGATTCGCAAGCCAGGTAAATATTTTGAATTCAACACCGCGCTTGCTGTCCGCACCTTAGCCGCCAACGCGCAAAAAGTGCTCTTGATCGGTCAACGTACTGCCGCTGGCACACTGGCTGCGGGCGTGTTGACGGATCTATTCAGCGATGCCGAAGCGGGTAAATATTTCGGTTACGGTTCGCAACTACACATGATGGCCAGCGCGGCCATTAGCACTTACCCCTACATTGCGCTGCAAGCTATTGCTGTCGATGATGCTGGCGGCAGTGTTGCAGCGGCTGGCACCGTCACCATTACTGGTGCTGCCACCGCCAGCGGTGTGCTGACCGCTTATATCGCCAACGATATTGTCAACGTCGCGATTGCCGCTTCCGATACGCCAACCATCGTCGCCGCTAGTTTGGTTGCCGCCATCACTGCACGCCCTGATATTCCGGTCACGGCTGCCGCTGCCGTAGGTGTGGTCACATTGACCGCCAAAAACAAAGGCACGCTGGGCAATCAGATTAAGGTCTCTACCGTAGTGACCAATGCCGCAGGTATCGCATCCGCCGTAGGGGCGATGTCGGCAGGTGTCACAGATCCTGTACTGACAGCAGTATTGGCCGCCGTCTTCACCGCAGGACATACGATTATTGCCACGGCTTTTAACGACACCACCAATTTGCAAACCTTGCGCAACCACCTTGATAGCGTCTCCGGTGCCTTAGAGCAGCGTGGTGTCACTGGCTATGCTGGCCATGTTGGCACACTCGCCCAATCCACAACGCTGGCGGTCACTGTCAATAGCGGTCGTATCTGCCTAGGTTTAACGCCGTCTACACTGTCGTTGCCGTTTGAAGTGGCGGCAGCATTTGCCGCTATGGCATCCTCGGAAGAAGATCCAGCCCGCCCGTTAAATACCTTGCCGTTAAAAGGTATAGGCATCATCCCGCTGGCCAATCGCCTGTCTCGCACCGAGCAAGAAAACGCGCTGGTCAATGGCGTAACACCTTTTGAGATTGGCCCAGGTGACAAGGTGCAGGTAGTACGTGCGATCACCACCTACACGCTAGATGCCAATGGCATCCCCGATATTTCTATGCTCGATATCACGACTATCCGCACTCTGGATTACGTACGCAAGACCATGCGTGAACGCATCTCGCTGCGCTTCCCGCGTGACAAGCTCTCTGCGCGCACGGCAGACAAAGTGCGTAGCGAGCTGCTCGATGTCATGGTCAAACTGGAAGAGCTGGAAATCATAGAAAACGTCGAACAGTGGAAACCAGGTCTGATCGTTGAGCGCGATAGCCAAGATCCCAACCGTCTCAACGCCAAGATACCTACCGATGTCGTCAATGGCTTGCATGTCTTCGGTGGTCGTATTGACCTGATCTTGTAACGAAATTGTTTAATTAAACGAATTTACCAAACGAATAGGAGTCTGAAACATGGCACTCACAGAATATCAAGGCTGCATCGTGATGGAGGTCGATGGTCAGGAGATCGACATCGAATCCTTAGATGTTTCCGAAAAGACTGGCCGCAAGCTGGTTAAAACGATGAACAAGACCGGACGGCCACGCGGCTATTCCAAAGGCATCAGCGAAATCACGATCAAGGTGTCAGCCGTGATCCCTGTCACTGGTGATCTGGATTGGGTGTCCATCGTGGGGGCAAAGATCACCGTCTACCCAGTCGGCGGCGGCGCACGTACCAGCTATCTCGACTGTTTCACGCTAGAGATTGGGAAGAAATACAAGGTCGATGGCGAGGCCATGCAGGAATTGTCGATGTCTGCCTTGCGTAAGGTTGTCGAGTAAACAATCGAGTAGGCAAATAAATGCCGCGTTCGCACGGCATTTATTTCTACATTTATTCTCATTAAACCTCATTAGAGTGACTATGACCATTACCGTTAAAACTGCTTTATCCATTGGTATCGAATTCGATGGCAAGCTCATCAAAGACTTTACCGTCCGTCCGGCAATCGTGCGCGATAGCATAGAATCGATAGAAGAGCTGGGCGCGGGCTGCTCCAAAGCGCGTCTGCGTGTCGCGATTGAGGCGCGCCAGGTGACATTCGATGGCATTCCGCCAGAGGCGCACGGTACAGACCTGGTGCTTGGTCTGTGTGATAAAGATTATGGTGCATTGACCGACGCCATCGACGAGGTTGAAAAAAAGCTCTCGGCGCAGAGCAAGCCATAAAGTGGGTTCGTCAGGCGCAAATCCTGCTTGGACGGGCGGGATTTGACCCGCAGTCGGTGATAGACATGAGCGAGGCGGAACTACACTCGCACATCAACCACCTTGCGCCGCCAAACGCTGGCAATAATGCGGAAATTGCGCCAGCCGGAACCACGACCCACATTAGCCAATCGCGTCTGCGCCGTAATAAAAAATAAAAGCAGCATCTGGAATCACTCCACCAACCTCAGTAAAGTAGGATCTGTTATGAGCGCCAATTTAGAACTTGCCATGGTCTTACGTTGGCGTGGCAATGAGGTCAAGACCGGCCTTTCTCAGTTACAAGACGATCTGCGGCACACTGCCGATGTCGGCAAAAGTACCTCCACCCGGCTGATTGACGGCACTCGTGCAATAGAACTAGCAAACCGATCCCTGGGGCATCAACAACAGAAAACCGGTGATACTGGCCGCAGCACCTTCGAGCGTCTCATCGATAGCACAAATAAGCTAGAGGGTAGTACCACAGTGCTGGGTCGTACCTACGACGCCTTGTTAGGTCGAATCTGGACGTTAAGCCGCCAGCGCCCAGGTGATCAACTGGCCGATAGCGTGCGCCGCGCCGGTCATGAAGCTGAAAAAACTACTACCGCCCTAGACAAGTTAAAAACAGCCGGGCGGCTCGCCGCTGGTGCCTTCGCTGGTGCGGCAGCGGCCAAGTTCATCGTCGCCGAACCGCTCAACAAGACCATGGACTTCGGTATGCGTTTGGCTGGCATGGCTAACACCGCTTTTTCTGATCGTGACAAGGAAGGCCGCATCGCAGGCAAGACAGAACTTAACACATCGATAGAGAAGTCGGTGCGGGAAGGCGGCGGCACCCGCGACCAGGCTGCCAGCACCTTGGATACTTTGATTGCGGCAGGTACCATGAGCGTTAAAGATGCAATGGCCTTGCTGCCTAGCATTACCAAATCAGCCACGGCCTCTGGCGCTGATCCTACGCAGCTAGCTAATATCGCATTAAGGGCGATGGCGACCTTTAAGATTGGCGCCAAGGATATTCCCAGAGTCTTTGACATGGCCACCACGGCAGGACAGGAAGGCGGTTTCGAGTTAAAGGATATGTCTAAGTGGTTGCCTCAGCAAATGGCAGCAGGTCGCCTCTCTGGACTGTCTGGTATCGATGGCCTGGCCAAGATACTCGCGGCCAACCAGGCATCCGTCATCACGGCGGGGACTAAGGATGAAGCGGGTAATAACCTGGTCAATTTGCTGGCAAAGATCAACAGCCAGGACACCGCCAAAGATGCCCAGAAACTGGGGATAGATTTACCAGGCACTTTAGCTGCAGCGCGTACAAAGGGGATAGATTCGCTGGATGCGTTCGTGCGCCTTACCGATATGACGGTGGGCAAGGATAAAAAATATCAAGCTTTGCGCAAGGGTGCCGCAGGTGCAAAAGGCGACGATGCACGCGCCAACTTTGAATCACAGGCAGATATTTTGCAAGGTTCAGTGATTGGCAAATTGATCCAGGATAGACAAGCCTTGATGGCACTGGTCGCTATGATGAACAACAGCGAATACGTCAAGAATGTAGAAAGTAAAACTAAACTGGCTAACGGTACGACAGACAAGAATTTTGCAGTCATGGCCAACGAAGTCGGATTCAAAAAGCAGCAAAAAGAACAGGAAAGCGAAATCGCTGCTTACAAAGGTTTTAGCGCACTCGATGGTCCACTCAAGTCAGTGCTCGACCATTTGATCGCTTCGTCGCGTGAGTACCCGACCTTTACCGCAGCCATGAGCGTGGCCACCACGGCGCTGACTGCATTGGCCGCTGCCGCTGGTGCTGCCAGCTTGGCCAGCATCTTGACCAAAGGCGGGGCGGGTAGTGTCGTTGGCGCTGCCGCAAGTGGCGGCATCCTTTCACGTATCATGGCCTCGACTGGAGGTGCCTTGACCAGACTTCTAACAACCGGCGCTTTCGCAGCCTCCATGCCAGCCAGCAGTTTTATCGCTGGAGCGCCGCTGGTCGCTGCAGGTGGTGTGGCCGCTGCCGGAGCGGCTGGTTACGGTGTCGGTTCCTTGATCAATAAGGCCATCGAAGGGACAGCATTAGCCGACGCCATCGGGCGCAGCATCGCCATCGCCATGGCTGCGATGGGAAGCAAGGAAGCGCGTGAATCGATAGAGGCGGAGCGCCGTTTCGCATCGATTCCGCTAGACGTTAAAATTACCGTAGAAAACGGCAATATCGCAGCAGAAATAGACCGCAGTAATCAACGTCAATCTTTGCGCAACTAGGTTACGCGACTAAGCATTCCCGCTAAGCGTAACAGCCGCTACCACCGAACCCCATCCACCTTATAGCCCTACGTGCGCACGCGTAAGCTGCGCGCATGACTTGGGCAAATAATCTTCTACCAGCGAGCTTTCGCACTATTGAATTCGACATGTTATCCGTCGATGACGAAGCGACACGCGCATTAGCACGGCACGCTTATCCGTACACGGATGGTGCGGACGTAGAGGACATGGGGCGCGAAGCCCGCAAGGTCTCAGTCAAAGCGATTTTCTTTGGCGATGACTATGAACAGCGTCTGCAAGAATTCCTGATCGCGCTTGATATGCGCGGCGCTGGCGTTCTGGTGCATCCTGTGTATGGTGTCATGCAAAAAATGCAGGTCAGCAGCTATCGCACTTCTCACGTAGCAGACACACCTGATTCCTGCACAATCAGTATCGAATTTGAAGAGTCGGTCACCGCCGAACCTTTCTTTGACCGCAATCTGGCAAGTCAAAAAGCCGATGCCGTCGATGCGGCTGCAAATAATGTAGAGGCGGCCAATGCTGCAGTGCTAGCCGCCGAGTGCAACAAAATCGAAACGGCTGCTAACGGTGGTTCTATGGAAGCGCTCAGCCGCATTGGCGCTATGCGCCAGCAAGCGGTAAGTTTTTTACTGACGGTCAATAATGAAGTACACGGAGTAGTCACATCGATCAGCGATCCTATCCGTAACGTGCTGGGTTTTGTGGCCGACGTGACTTCAGCTTGCCAATCCATGGTCGATATCGTGCCGACTGAACTGGAGTATTTGCAAAACTTTGCGACTAGCAGTTTCAATAAAGTTGACCGCTTATTATCTACCTCTTCTTTAGTGCCCGTCGTCGCCAGCGCCAACAATCCACCTGCCAGCTATCAGGCATGGTTAGCGACCACGACGGCCAATGCCATCAGTTTAACGCCGTCTGTTATTCCAGGCGCAGGCGCGGGGGCTGGTTCAGGTTCTGGCAGCGCGGGCTTATTCATACCAGCGTCGTCCACCTATTTGGTGTCGGCAGCACAAAGCACATTAGATACGCAAGTCTTAACCACCTACTTCAAGGTGCAATCTGCGGTCGTTAAATCCCATGTGCTGGCCACGGTCATGGCATCGGAATCGGCTGAGCCACATTTAACGCCTGGTCAGGTGGAACAACTGGTTAGCACTATCCGTACCTCCGTCAATAATGCTATTACATCGGTCAGAGCGCGCTACAACGTCGAGCAAGCGCGAGCCATCACAGAACCCTTAAAGACTTTGGCGCTCACCGCCCAAGAGTCTGGCCGCAGCATCCTTAATGCACGTCCACCTTTGACAGTCAGATTGGTCGACTCCCCCGCACCGCTGCGCCTCCTTGCCCATCTCTGGTATGGCAACCACGCCAGATCATTGGAGCTGCAACGTCTCAACAATTTGCGTAGGCCGAACAGCATCAGCACAGGAGACAAGCTCAATGCCTATGCAAAATGATTACGCGGTACAGGACAATGAGATCGTCTCCTTATTGATCGGTGGCCAGGCGCATTCCACCTGGGAGGCTTACGAGATTGACTCCGATCTGCTGATCCCTGCAGATGCCTGGCAATGCGTGATCGCCACCGGAAGTGCGGCCATGCCATCGAATGTAGTCGCAGGTGCCGAGATTGAAATGCGCGTAGGTAATGACTGTGTTTTAACAGGGCGTATCGATAGCATCAAACACATCATCCGCAAGAGCAACCACACTTATCAATTGTCTGGGCGTGACATGGCGGCGCAACTGGTGGATTGTTCAGCCCCCATCTTTGTGCGCAAGATGGCCACCTTGCAAGAAATCATCGCGTCGATAGTGCGCCCCTTGGGCATCACTAAAATTCGTTTGCAAACGACCTCAACTACCAGCACCCGCGAAAAGATCAACGTAGAGCCAGGCGACACCGCCTGGGAGATCTTGCGCAATTCAGCAGAAGCCGAGGGGCTGTGGCCGTGGTTTGATCCAGACGGCACGCTGGTCGTAGGTGGCCCTGATTACAGCACGCCTGCGGTGGCAGTATTGATTTGCAATACGGACGGCAGCAACGTTGAAAGCATCAGCCGTACCGACAACATCGCCGAGCGCTTTTCTGAGATCACGGTGTTAGGTCAAACCCATGCAACTCATGGCGAAGGCGGAAAACATAATTTCAAAGGCGTTGCCAAGGATTCTGGCATTTTTTGGCCACGCCCGAAGATCGTCATCGATCACGAAACAGACACCCAAACACTATGCCAGGAGCGCGCCACCAAACTGATGGGCGACTCGCGTCTAAAAGGTTTTGAAATGCAAATTACCGTGCAAGGTCATAGGATAGTCGCGCCAGGTGAGCCAGGCGATGGCAGCTTGTGGGCACCAGGCCAGCGCGTGCGGGTGGTGTCCGACTTGATCGGCGTCGATGCCGTGTACTTCATCATGGCGCGCAAGTTCTTGCGCAGCCGAGGAACAGGCACCACCACAGAACTGACCTTAAAAGAAGATGGCGTATGGGTGGTGGAAGCACATCCACACAAGCGCAAACACCGCCGTGGCAAAAATGCGCTCACGGGTGAAGTGATTAATATGGATGACGTGTAATGAATCACGAGATCGTTAACCGCGCCATTCATAAAGCGTTTTCTAGGGTGCGCCTGGCATTTCGCGCCGTGCTGACCAAGACCGAAAGCGGTACACCTATCCAACTGGTGCAAGCCGATGGTATGGCTGGCGAGCAGCTGCAGGATAACGAACTGATGCAGCACTACGGTTTTACCTCGGTGCCTTTGCCCGAGACACAAATGATTGTACTGCCCTTGGGTGGCAAGACTGCGCACGGCATCATCATTGCGACTGAGCATGTCAAATATCGCTTAAAGGCGTTAAAAACGGGCGAGGTCGCTTTGTATGATGACCTGGGTCAGTCCATCGTATTAACGCGCCAGGGCATCGTCATCAAAGGTGCAGGTTTGCCCGTGCGCATTACCAATACGCCCAGCGTCACCATCGATACACCTGTCACCCATCTCACCGGCAATCTGAATGTCGACGGCAGCATCGTCGCCGTTGGTGATGTGAGCGACCACACCAGCAAGTCAATGGCGGGTATGCGTGCCGCGTATAACGGTCACCACCATGGCAGCACTCCCACCCCAGATGCGCCGATGTGATGGATATCTACCTCGACCCACTTCAACAAGATTACCAGGTCGTCAATGGTGCGCCCGTGCGCGATC
Source organism: Undibacterium sp. Ren11W (assembly GCF_049340485.1). Lineage (NCBI taxonomy): Bacteria > Pseudomonadati > Pseudomonadota > Betaproteobacteria > Burkholderiales > Oxalobacteraceae > Undibacterium > Undibacterium sp. Ren11W. The sequence continues at coordinate 1,360,801 of NZ_JBMPPB010000001.1, read as the reverse complement.
CCATGGCAGGCTTGGCCAATGCCGCCTACCTGCGCTTGATGGTGCCACTAGGGAGCTATTGGGCTGACCCATTATTAGGAAGTCGGCTGCATGAATTGCAGCGTGAAAAAGATGTGGCGCGCATCGCGGTACTGGCCAAACAGTATTCCGAGTCGGCGTTAAAACCGCTGCTTGACGATGGCCGCGCCTTGCGCATTACAGTAGGCGTAACCCGCGTTAAAGATGCCTCTGCCGCTGGCCGCCATCAATTGTCTATTGAGATCCTAGCAGCTTCAGGTGAAATCAAAAGCTTTCAATTGCCACTCAAAGTTATATAAATTAATTCGCCGGAATCGACATGAGCTTTAGTGTAAAAACCTTTGAACAAATCCGCGATGGCATACTGCGCGACATCGTCAATCAGAATCCCCAGGCGGTGGTCGGGGCTGATTCCGATTTTCGTTTGCGCGCCAATTCCTCTGCGGCTGCCGTCGAAGGTCTGTATCAATACCAGGCATGGATGTCGCGCCAGATCATGCCCGATACCGCAGACGACGATATTTTGCTGCAGTATGCCTCGCTCTATGGTTTGAGCTTAAAACCAGCAACAGCGGCGACGGGCAGCATTGCTTTTACTGGTACGCCAGGCGTCACCATCAATGTGGGCGTAGAAAGTAAATCGCTCGATGGTCAAGCCTATGTGACTACCGCATCCGGCAACATTGCGGCAGGCGGCAGTATCACGCTGGCCGCAGTCGCCAGCGCCACAGGCCTGGTAGGGAATCAGGCGGCCAATACTGCACTAACCTTGACCTCTGCGCCTGCAGGCGTTTCATCTGCTGCCCTGATTGTCACCATGCTATCTGGCAGCGACATCGAAACCAGCGCTTCTTTGCTGTCACGTCTTTTAGATCGCTTGCGTCATCCTCCGGCTGGCGGCAATAAATTTGACTATCGCCGTTGGGCTTTGGAAGTGCCAGGCGTGAGCGCCGCGTGGTGTTATCCGCTACGGCGCGGTGTCGGTACTGCCGACGTGGCGATTTTGTCAAACGGCATTCCTGCGCCACAAGTACTGCAAAACACTGTCAGAGACTACATAGAAACCGTCAATCCAGCGGGCGGCGATTGCCAGGTCTCCACACCTACACTGGTCACCATTAACGTTGTCGCCACTGTGGTGTTATCCGGTGTCGTACTGGCCGATGTCCAGGCTAGCGTGTTAAATGTTTTAACGGCCTATATTGCCAGCCTCCAGCCTGGCGACACCGTAATGCGCAGCCGCATTCTGGCCAGCATTACCGATGTCTCAGGTGTCACCGACGTGAACTTAACTAGTCCCGCGACTAGCGTCGTCACCTTGATCGATGCAACGCATATTCAACTCGCCACCATGGGGACAGTCACGCTCTCATGAATACGCATATTGATTTTTTAAAACTGCTACTCCCGCCTGTCGCCTATGACAAGGCCGCGCAGTTCCTGAGTACCGAGTTAAGCGCCGAAGCGAATCAACTTGATGCCTTCCAAGCCAGTGTTATGGCCATGTTGCTGGAGATTGATCCGCGCACTACAGTGCAACTCTTGTCGGATTGGGAGCGGGTCTACGGCTTGCCAGATCAGGGCTTGATGACGGCGACCACTATTGCAGAGCGCCAGGCGCGGCTGACGGCCAAGGTCTTGCAAACAGGCGGCCTGTCAAAAGCCTACTTCCAGTCGCTGCTGGAGCAAGCAGGCTATACCGTCATCATTGACGAGCCGCGTGGCTTCTTCGCAGGCGTCAATCGTTGCGGTGACCGCATCTACAGTCCTCCGGCAGTCTGTTGGTATTGGCGGGTGCGTTTGCGCCGTAATGGCCAAGTCATCTCAGCGGCCAATCGCAGCCAGGTACGTGCCTGGTTAGATAATTTTAAAGCCGCCTTTTCCTTTGTCGATTTGGAAGATTAACCATGCAAAGAATAAACACTACCGATCATCAGTTTCATGATGGAGACCCATTCAATCAAATCCAGGGCACGGCGGTGACAGCGGCGTTCTTGAACTCAACTCAGGAAGAAATTGCCTTTGTGATCGAAGCGGAATCCTTGGTTTTAGATCCGCTTGATAACACTCAGCTCTACCAGGCATTACTGCATATGCTGGCTCGCCTTGCCTTTGTCGAGAGCAAGCCAAAACGTTACTTTTTTGGACAATTTTAAGGACTACTTATGGCTTCAGGAAAATTAGGTTCGGCGGATCTTGGCGCTGGCGTTGATACCTTACTTTACACATGCCCAGCGCTTAAGCTGGCCACCGTGAATATTAGTCTGTGCAACCGAGGTGCGGTGCCCACCACCGTACGAATTGCCGTTGGCACTGGCGGAGCGCCTGCAGTAACGGATTATCTGGAGTACGAAACACCGCTGCCTGGGCCTGGCGTACTGGAGCGCACAGGCATCGCCGTTTCTGCCGGTGAGAAGATATGGGCGCGCACGGTACTGGCAACAGTTTCCGCCCGTGCGCACGGCTTTGAGGAGCCAGCTTAATGGGACGCTATGTCACCGCCACGCCTGCGCCTGGTGCAACCTCCGTCATTGCACCGCTCATCCCTGGTGTACCTGTATTCGGCTCCGGTATACGGCAAATTTTCACTTCATCCGGCACGTTTGTCAGCGATGGAAGACAAGTAAGGGTGTATGTGATCGCCGGTGCGGGTAATGACGCGGCATCGTCCGTCGGCGCTGGTGCTGGCGCTGCATCGGCGATAGTGACCCCACCGTCCGGCAACATCAACATTGTTGTTGGCGCTAAGCCAGGTGGCGTTTCGTCATTCGGAACGGGAGCCTATCTGGTCGATGCAGGTGGCGGCAGCAATGGTAGTGCCGCCACTTCTGGCTGGAACTCTGGCGGCTCTGGCACAACAGGAACGCTGCTTTCCAAGGGAGACTCAACTGGTAACGGTGCGAAGGTTGGTTTTTATGGCCCAGCTCGTAGCGGCTTTCCTTCTCTTCCGTATGGGATCGGCGGCGGCACCGCCATCGAAGGCGGCGGCGTGGTCATTGTTGAATATTAAGAGGCGCACAAAATGAGATACGAAATTTTAAACGGTGCGAATGTGATTAACACCATCTTGGCCAGCGCAGAATATATGACAGCGAACTACGCGTCAGGCACCTACCGCCTGGCTGTAGATGTCATTCCCGTAGTTGTGCCCAACACTAAAATCACGCGGCTTGCCTATCTAATTCGACTGGGCGATGAGCTGGAGGCGATTTACACGCTGGCACAGAGCAACGTCAAAGTACAAATTTACAGAGACAAGGTACTAACGGCGGATTGTATTGATCTGACTGACCCAGAGGTAATCGCCGGACTCAATTTAATGAAAACGGCGGGCATCTATACCTCAACACGCGTCACTGAAATCCTAACGAACGCGATTACACCAAGAGAGGCATTTACAGGATGAGCCGATTAATACTTTTTGCCCTGTTCTTGCTGTGCCAGGTGGCGCATGTTCTTGCTTCAGTCTGGATGCTGCTGGCCATCATCGTGGGTAGCCCACGCGCCTGGCGCATTGCCGTTTCCTACGACCAGTTAGCCAACGCGGCCACGGGTGGCAGCGAAGATGAAACGATCAGTAGCAGAGCCTACAGAGGGACACAGGAAGGCAGGCGTGGCTGGTGTTTGTTATGTCACTTGCTGGATCGCCTAGATAAGCGGCATTGCGTTAAATCTGAAGGTAGTTGATTTAAAAAGAACAGAGCGACCAAGGCGATGCGTCAACATCACTCTGGTCGTTCGATTGCAGTCAGTACCTGCGCACAAACCAAGGCTCTGCCACCCCGTACGGAGGCGGCGAATCTTAGCACAGGGGCGTTAAATGCAGGAAATACGATGTGGCAATTGCCATAAAAAGCTAGGTGAAGGCGACTATCGCAGGCTCAATATCAAATGCCCACGATGCCGCACGTTAAATATGTTGAGCGCCGAGAGCGCCACACCAGAACGCCCAGGAGCGTCATTAGAAGCAATCAACAATGACAAACCCCATCATCCCCTGGTTAGGAGGCAAGCGCCGCTTAGCCGATAGACTGATTCCTTTATTCCCAAAACATGAATGCTATGTAGAGGTGTTTTGCGGTGGCGCAGCCCTGTATTTCCTGCGCCCCTTCCCAGCGGCCACCGAAGTCATCAATGACATCAACGGCGAACTCGTGAACCTATACAGAGTGGTACAGCACCACCTGGAAGAGTTTGTCCGGCAATTCAAATGGGCGATCAGCAGCCGCCAAATCTTCAAATGGCAGAAAGACACACCGCTGGAAACTCTTACTGACATCCAGCGCGCTGCCCGTTTCTACTACTTACAACAGCACGCCTTCGGCGGCAAAGTCAGCGGCCAAAACTTCGGTACCGCCACCACAGGCTCACCGATCAACCTATGCCGCATAGAAGAAGCCCTAAGCGCCGCCCACCTCAGATTGTCCGGCACCTACGTAGAAAACCTCACCTGGCAAGACTGCATGAAGCGCTACGACAGGCCGCATACCTTCTTCTACTGCGATCCACCGTACTGGGAAACCGAAGGCTATGGCGTTGACTTCGGCTTTGAGCAATACCAACAAATGGCCGACTTCATGCGCACCTGCAAAGGCAAAGTCATGGTCAGCATCAACGACCATCCAGCCATCAGGGAAGCATTTAACGGTCTGCACATGATGGGCTTGGACATCAAATACAGCGTATCAAACACCCACGGCCAGCCTGAAACCAGTAAGGAACTGGTGATATTGAACTGGGAGCCGACGATCATGGACAGCCTGTTCTGATCGAATATATTATATAAAAGCCATTTGATGACACTATAATAAATAGCCCAAATGGCACTCGACTCCTGCAATTTATCTAAAAGAAAGCAATAATGAATTTTATCCCGACTAAATTTTCACTTCCAAAAATGGCTTTGGTAATGGCTGTAGTAGCGTTAAGTGCCTGCGCATCAACACCTGCTTCTGTACAAAGCAAACCAATTCCCAGGTATGTAGGGGAATCTGATCGCATTACTCAAGACGGAAAGCAAATATTCGGAGCTGGTAGCGTGTCAGAATATCAGCACTTTGCACAACAAGCTCAGATGTACAAATCAGCGTTAAGTCACAAATCAGCGATGTCGACGAATATTTTAATGAATGATCGTAGTAGTGCAATTGTGACCCGAGAATATCCTGTAGGCTCTTTTGAAACCAGTTTTGATAAGAATGCGGAAGTGATTTTTAGTTTCCAGCCCTGCAGCCATATACAGGCAGAGGGATACAATGTTCTAAAGTGCTTGGATCAACCAGCACAACAAGCAATCGTCATCAGAAAAAACGCCACGTTAAAAGGTGGTCAAGTCGTGGCGGTTCAGTTTCCAAATGGTCTTGAGTGGACATATAGCGTTCTCGATCAGCCTGAAGCATATATAAAGAATTGAACTGGCAATCAATGATCTAGACAAAACAAAGGGGCGGCTAGCCCCTTTTTAACGCAAGTGCCATGCCCGCTAATTCATCCACCTCAAAGCAGCGTTAAACCTAATACGCTCCCTGTGCCAATTTTAACGCCAGAGGGACAAATAACCCGCAAAAATGCCGAGGTGTTCAGCGCCAAATAAGCTGCAAATGAGTGCCAAAATCGGCGCGGCGTTACACTGAGGTCAGTAATGTGTGTTCTTGAGAATCCCGACACGCGCCGGACACTGAGCCGGAAAATAAAAAAGGACTGACAGTCTAAAAACTGTAAGTCCTTGATTTTATTGGTCGGGACGGAAGGATTCGAACCTTCGACCCCGTGCACCCCATGCAGCGACTTAAAGTGGCTTAGAGCTATCGTGCATGCGGGCTTTATGGGTGCAGCGTTTAATATACAGTGAAAAATTAAATGTAATTTTTCATCCGTAACGGTAGCTAGAAATAATTGATATTAAACGCTTTTTCAGGGAAAAGCGCGGTTCAGGATGGATGCGGTAAGTAGCTTTCAAATGGGTATTGATGTCGGTTGATGTGTTGTTAATTCGAGATGTCTAAGCATTATTGGCTGCATCCCCCCCCGATTTGCGTGTTGTCTGCAAGCTAGTACTTAAACTGAGGGGCTCATTGCCAGATTCTCATCCTCACTCTTAGTAAATAAAGAACTTTCGGACTGGGCCATTCATATCCTCGTTTTCCTCGCACTTCCTAGGCGATTCAAGCCGCCAGTAATTATTACTGGAGTCTTCGCATCTTTTTGTGAGTGCAACATTGTCTGAGAAGCAAATGTTTTACTTGGAGTTAACGTGTGCTCAGTGTACAGTTATGTTCACTTTTTAAAATCACGTTAGTTAATCCCGAGTTAAATATCCAATTACAAATAGGAGTTCTTCATGAGCAATGTGGCTACGAAAATTGACAACATGTCTTTGTTTGACGGTAAGTCATCGCAGTTATTGATCATGGGGAAAGTCAATACATTTAAAGCAAAAGCCGGAGAGCATTACCGCATTTTCAAGCACCGGGAAGGCGAGGAAGGGCAACTGGTTGATGATCTTATTGCAAAAAAATCGGGCAATGATCTGCAACTCGATTATGCAGACGGCACTCAGGTTCACCTTGTAAATTACTTTAAAGAATGTGATAGTGCATCTTGTAATATCACCCTGCCGGGAGACCGCGGAAGCGAATTCAAATTGAGCGGAGATAGTGCAGAGGGGGCCGATCTGGGCGATGGCAGTCATCTTGTTTATGTCCATGGCACCCATGATGTTGTGATGGATATGGCGCAAAGCAATACCGCATTACTATCTACTTTATCCGGTATCAGCGGAACTGAAATTACCTATATTCCACCAGGAAATACTCATGCGTTTGTCGCATGGGCAGGCGGGACTGCGCTTGCTCTTGGTGGTATTGCAATGGTAAACGGGGGGAGCAGTCATGAAACTGTCATAGCGCCACCCACACTTGTACACAATATTGTGAATATTTCGGTAGTGGCAGGTCCCGTTATCGAAACCAATGGCTTGACGGTGAGTCTTTATCAGTCAGATGGCACTACGCTGCTTGGTACCGGAAAGCTGAGTGCAACAGGTACATTCATCTTTGACGTCGGTAGTTATACAGGTGTGGTTATTGCCAAGGTACGAGATAACGATAGCGGTGCCAATACAAATGACTATATCGACGAGGCAACCGGACAAGCACGTGACTTAACTGCCAATTTGATGGCAGTGGGCGTGGTTAATACTGGTATTGCAAACCTCAATATTAATGTTTTGACCACGATTGCGGCTGCCAAGGCGGGGGCGGTGTTTGATGGTGCTAGTGCCAAAGCTATTACCGTAGATTCTGTTGTTCAAACGAATGCCGCCGTAGCCAATGCCTTTGGATTAGCGGATCTTGCTGAGAGTCCGGTTGTTACGACCGTAAACACCTTAGGCTCTGCTAATGCCAGTTTTACCCCGGATTCGTTAAGTGCGGCAGAAAAATATGGCGCTGTTCTCGCGGCCTTCTCCGGCATGGATGTCGGCAATGGTGGCAATATGCAGGCGACAATAGATAATGTGACCGCCGGGCTTAATGTTACGGGCGGCACAGCGGTACTTAATACGGAGGTACTGGACAGCCTGATTGTCGGGGCGAGAGCTGCAGCAGTGAATGCCAATGGAACGGGGGGCGCCAGTTTAAGTGCTGTGATCTCTGGTTTAACCGTAAAAACCAGTCCTTCTGTGAGCATTAATCATATTGCTATCGATGATGTAATCACAATTGGTGAACCCAATTCTGTCATTAGCGGCACGACGGTAGCCGGGGCCACCGTTACCTTGAGTATCGGTGGTCATAATCAAGTCGCTATTGTTACGGGAACAACCTGGAGCTACATCGTTACCGGAAGTGATATCAATGCGATGGGGCAAGGCGGGGAGACGATTTCTGCGATCGCCACACTGACCACCGGTGAAACGGCGATAGCGACGCGCAGTATTGTGGTCGATACCGTTCCGCCAACCGTGCTGATTGGTAGTAATGACATCCAATTAACTCTGGGTGATGTCGCAACGCTGACATTTACGCTTAGTGATGCCGCTAATGATTTTGCTGCAAATGACATTATTGTTACAGGTGGCGTCCTGAGTAATTTTGCGGGCAGCGGAAAAACCTATACTGCGACTTTTACGCCAACGCCAAACAGTAACGCGCCTGCAACCATCAATGTGTTGAGCGGCAGCTTTACCAGTGCATCCGGAAATTTGAATTTAGCCGCAAGCGAATTTACCTTAATCGTTGATACTACCGGCAATGCTGTGCCACTGATCACTTCTGGCACAGCGGCTTTTGTAGCTGAAAATGCCGCCACTAGTGCGGTCGTCTATACCGCCACTGCCAGCGACGCGGATGTCGGAGCTGTCTTAAGCTATAGCCTCAGCGGCCAGGATGCCGCAGCGTTTAATATTAATTCAGTTACGGGTGTCGTTACTTTAATTGCTGCGGCCGATTTTGAAACAAAGTCCAGCTATAGTTTTAATGTTATTGTCAGTGATGGTAAATCTAGCAGCACACCAAAGGCGGTAACGCTGACGGTGAATAACCTCGACGAAGTGGCGCCGACCATCACGTCGGCAGCGACGGCCACGGCGCTCAACGAAAACAGCGGTGCCGGGCAGCTCATTTATACGGCGACTTCGACCGATAGCGGCGATATTGCCACTGGTGCTACGGTGTACAGCCTGAAAGCGGCGACCGGCGATGTGGCGCTGCTCAGCATTAACGGCAGCACGGGGGCAGTGACGCTGGCCGGCAATCCTGACTTTGAAACCAAAGCGAGCTACAGCTTTACCGTGGTAGCCACGGATGCGGCCGGCAACGCCAGCGAAAAGGCCGTCACTCTGGCGGTGAACAATCTCGATGAAGTGGCGCCGAGTATCACGTCGGCAGCGACGGCCACGGCGCTCAACGAAAACAGCGGTGCCGGGCAGCTCATTTATACGGCGACTTCGACCGATAGCGGCGATATTGCCACTGGTGCTACGGTGTACAGCCTGAAAGCGGCGACCGGCGATGTGGCGCTGCTCAGCATTAACGGCAGCACGGGGGCAGTGACGCTGGCCGGCAATCCTGACTTTGAAACCAAAGCGAGCTACAGCTTTACCGTGGTAGCCACGGATGCGGCCGGCAACGCCAGCGAAAAGGCCGTCACTCTGGCGATTAATGATCTTGTTGATGAAATCGCACCGCAGGTTAGCTCCGTTGGGATTAGTAGTGCAACCGGAGCACAAAACAGTATCCTTAATTCCGGTGACGTTGTTTCAGTGACAGTGACAATGGATGAAGCAACGGTTGTTAATACAGGCGGCGGTACGCCAAGAATTGCTTTAAATATTGGTGGAGCCTCTGTTTATGCCAACTATATATCGGGTTCCGGAACAACGGCTTTGTTGTTTCAGTATGGCATTCAGGCAGGACAAAGCGATATAAACGGTATCAGTATTGATGCAAATAGTCTCAGTGCCAATGGAGGTACATTGCGGGATGCTGCCGGAAATGCTGCGATGTTGACTCATATTGCAGTAGCGGATAATGCAAGCTTCCTGGTTGATACCACCACACCCACGGCTAACTTTACTAGTGCAACAGATGATGTGGCAGGGTTAACGGGCTTATTAAGCAGTGGTGACAGAACCAACGACACCAGTTTAGCTTTAGCCGGTACTTGTGAAGCCGGCTCGACCGTTCATGTTTATAACGGCGCAACTCTGCTGGGAGCCGCTATAGTCAGCGGAACCAGCTGGAGTTACAGTGCCGCCATCACCGATGGCACCACTTACCAGTTTAATGTCAAGGAAACGGATTTAGCCGGAAATACCAGTGCCGCGACCAGCAACTTCACGGTGATTGGCGACAGCAGTGCGCCTACCGCAAGTTTGACGAGCGTGACGGATGATGTGGGCAGTGTGACGGGATCGCTGATTAGCGGCGCTCGCACCGATGACGCCAGCCTGGCGCTGGTAGGCACTTGCGAGGCAGGTTCCACCGTAAATATTTATGACGGTGCAACGCTCCTGGGGGCTGCCACGGTCAGTGGCACCAGCTGGAGCTACAATGCGGCGATCGTAAATGGCACGACTTATCAATTTAATGCCAAAGAAACGGATATCGCAGGGAGCACGAGCGCGGCCACCAGCAACTTTACCGTGATTGGCGACACCACCACGCCAACTGCTAACTTTACCAGCGCGACCGATGATGTGGCTGGGGTGACGGGCTTATTAAATAGTGGTGACAGAACCAATGACACCAGCTTAGTTTTAGCCGGCACCTGCGAAACCGGCTCCAATGTGAATATCTATGACGGAGTCACACTGTTGGGTGTTGCGACCGTCAGCGGGACCAGTTGGAGCTACAGTGCCACCATCACCGATGGCACCACTTATCAGTTTAATGCTAAGGAAACGGATTCTGCCGGCAATACCAGCGCGGCGACCAGTAACTTTACGGTGATTGGCGACACCACCGCGCCAACCGCTCACTTTACCAGTGCAACGGATGATGTGGGTTCGCTCACAGGAACGCTGATCAGCGGTGGCCGCACGGACGATACCAGCCTGGCCTTGGCCGGTACTTGCGAGGCCGGTTCCACCGTGAATGTTTATGACGGCGCAACCCTCCTGGGGGCGGCCACGGTCAGCGGCACCAGCTGGAGCTATACCGCCACGCTGGCGAATGGCGCAACCTATCAGTTTAATGAAAAAGAAACGGATGCTGCAGGTAACACCAGTGTGGCCACCAGTAGCTTTACCATCACGGGCGACACCTCCGTGACGGCTCACCTGAACAGTGTGACTGACAATGTGGGCAGTATCACGGGGGCGCTGGTCAGTGGTTCGCGCTCAGATGATTCCAGCCTGGTGTTGGCGGGGACCTGCGAAGCCGGCTCGGTTGTTTATATCTACGACGGTGCATCCCTGATTGGCGCAGGAACGGTCAGCGGAACCAACTGGACTTATACCGCTTCCATTGCGGATGGCACCAGTTATTTATTCAACGTGTCAGAAACCGATACGGCGGGTAATAACAGCGCTCACACCAGTAATTTTGCGGTAACCGGCGACACCAGTGCGCCCACTTTAACCAGCAGCACACCGGCTGATAATGCAACTGCCGTTGCTGTTAACAGTAATATTGTGCTGACCTTTAATGAAAATGTGCTGGCGGGCAGTGGCAATATTGTGATCAGTAATGGCGGCGCGGATGTCCGTACCATCAGTATTACTGACTCCAGTCAGGTTTCGATCAGCGGCGGGGTGGTGACCATTAATCCTACTGCGGACCTGGCGGGGGGCACGCACTACGATGTCACCATGAGTTCAGGGGTGATTACCGATACCGCCGGTAATAGTTTCACTGGCATTGCGCAGAATGCCCGTGATTTTGATACGGCTGCATCGCTCAATTCATCAATCGTGATCTTTGATCTGGTGCAGGGGGTTACTTCTGCCCATAGCTCCCGCACCTTTGCTACCGGAGTGGATTACACGATTTATATTCGTGTGAACAGCGGCAATGTACCGCTGGCGCATTCCGGAGCACACGGGGACACATGGGGGCAATGGACCGGGGCGAATAATCTGGATGCCAATGACAAAGTGATCCTGGTTGGCACGGGTTCTGGGGTCAATATTGCCAGCGGACAGGCCGTCAATGCCCGCGGTCAGGGCTCAGGCCCGGGAACGATTCAGTGGGGCAGACTGGGTGGTTTGTCCTCCTGGGCGGCGAACCTGACCAATACCGGTTTGTTCCGGCGCAATTTCAGCGGCAACCCTGTCGGGGGCGCAACGATGTCTAATGGGATTTATCTGTGGCATGCCAATGGGGTGGCCAATAATGGGCCATGGTCGAATGTTCATGGCTTCCCTGGAAAAGCGACCGGGGCGCTGTGGATGAATGCCTTGCCGGCCAATGTACTGACTACGCAGGGATTGGCCTCATAAAACCGTGCTTTGCAGGGGTAAGGCCGCCGCGCTGGTTTGGCGCCTTTTAAATAGTCAGCACTGGGGAAGCTCACGTTTATTTAATACAAAGAGGTTTTGTGGCGTGATCGCCCCGGTTTATCGGCCTTCTGGCTCTGTGGTTCAGGGCCGGGAGGATCCCTTTTGCTTCTCCTGCAAGCGGTTTCTTTTTTTTAAATATATTCCTGGAATCAACTTCCTCCTGATGGTTTATTTAAATATTCTTCGCTCTCTGGCAGATCAGCAGCAATTTAACGAGCTTAAAGCCAATGCTCAGGCTTTATGGTCAGAAAATGGTCAGCTGGCTGCCTTGCCTTTGCTGGCGCTGGCCCATGCAAAATTGGGTGAATACACCGAGGCCAGCGAGGTGTGCGAGCAGGCCGCCGCGCATGAGGATGAGCTGGACTTAGATGCCCGGGTCGATCTTGCGGGTGCCTATTGTGTTTTATTGCGCTGGCAAATCGCCTTGCCCCTGTTAGAGGCGGTGCTTGAACAACAGCCGGAACATGCTCTGGCATTGGCAAGATTGGCCTGGTGTCGTATCTGTGAGGGCCGGGTGGCGGAGGCTCGGCAGCTGTATGCTCGTTCGGCTGCGCTTGAGCCTCAGCGGTTTTCCGTGTGGAGTGCGCTGGCCCGGCTTTGTCTGCAGGAGGGCGATCTGCTTGCAGCGCAAGAAGCCCACGACTCTGCCTGTGTGGATACCCATGCATTGCGTGCAGAGGTTGCTGCAGAATTTACTGTTCAATTACAGGCTTTGCAGCTTGAAATTCAAGTTGCCGGCGGCGAGATCGCTAAGGCTGAGCAATGGCTGGAAGCGCATGTCGCCTCTTTAAGTGAAGCCACCTGGGTGCGTCTGGTGCAGGGGTTTACCCTGCAGCTGGCCGGGCTGGATCAGCATGCTGCCGCCGATGATTTTTTACGCGCCGCACTAAAATATTATCCTGAAAACCTGGATTTGATTTCGCAAATGGCCGAACTTGCCCAATGTCAGGGGCAGATTCCACAATCCATTTATTTATTGCGCCGCGGTATTGCTCTGGCCAGAAAGCAAGGTCAGCCAGAAATCAGCTGGTGGGTCAGGTTGTCAGGTGCCTGTGTACATCAGATGGATCAGCTGGCCCGCCAGGCGGCCGAAACGGCGCTTGAGCAGGCAGAGGCTCTGCAAGAGGATGAGCGCGCCTCTGCAGAGGCGATCCAGGTGTTGCGCTGGCAGGCTAAAAATGCGCTGGCACAGGTGGAAAGCCAGGATCAGCATTTTGCGGTGGCCGAAATCCTGTTCCGGGAAATTCTGGTAGAAAACCCATGGTTCTTGCCGGCAATACAGGGGCTGGGCCAGCAACAAATGCAATGCGGCCAAATTGAAGAGGCCATTACCTTATTTGAGCGGATCAAAGAAATTGACCCTGCCAAGGGCTATTCGGCGCTGATTAATGCCCGCCGGTTTCCTGAAGATAAAAAAACGCTGGACCGGCTGGAATGGATGGCCAGACAGCCGAGCCTGGTGGGACGCAGCCAGCCGGGTTTTTTATTGCAGCTGGCCAGTGCATGGGAAAAGCAAAAAAATTACGAAAAGGGCTTTGCTCTGGCGGCTGAGGCCAATCTGGGTAGTAAAAAATTCCTCTCTTACGATCCAAAAGTGCACCGGCAAAGCTGTGCACAGATCCGCCATGCCTTTTGCAAAGAATTGTATGAGCACCGCAAGGGTTGTGGCGTGGCATCCAGCCTGCCGGTGTTTGTATTGGGCATGCCGCGTTCGGGGACCACGCTGATCGAGCAGATTTTAGCCGGCCACAGCCAGATTTGCGGGGCAGGCGAACTGGGCATTATTCCAGCCCGTATTCAAGGGTTAAACCGCTGGGAAAGGAATACCGGCTCGGGTCGCAGCTATCCCGATTGCATTGATGATTTAAATGCCACCACGGCGCAAGGGATTGCCAATGGCATTCTGGAGGAATTGCAGGTTTTTGATCCGGATGCCCGCCATGTGGTGGATAAGCTGCCACACAATTTTGAAAATATTGGTCTGATTAAGTTTTTATTTCCGAATGCTCGGATTATTTCGGTGCGCCGTGATCCGCGTGATATCGCGATTTCCAATTATTTTATGGATTATCAGGCCAAATTTGGCGGTATGGGTTTTGCCTACGATTTAACGTGGATTGGTGAGCAGTTAGCTGACCATAATTTACTGATGCAGCACTGGCATCAGCTTTTTCCGGGTGAAATCCTGGAAATAAATTATGAGGATGTGGTTGAGGATACTGAGGGAATGGCACGCAAAATGCTGGATTATATTGGCGTGGACTGGGAGACGCAGGTGCTGAACTTCAGTGAACTGGATCGCCCCGTTAAAACCGCCAGTGTCTGGCAGGTGCGCCAGCCGATTTACAAAACATCCAAAGCCAAATGGATGCATTACGAAAAATACATTGCGCCTTTGATTCAGGGCACGAATCGCAAAATTACATGGGAGCCGATCGAGATGGTGACTTTGCCAGAGGCTGGTTTACTGACCGATGGGGTTATGCATTATAAACAGCAGAAATTTGCCCAGGCTGAGCTGAGCTTCAAGAAGTTATTGCATCATATTCCAGACCACGCTGCAGCCAACTATATGCTGGGACTGATCTATGTGCAGTCCGATGATATCCATGATGGCATCAAGCTGATGGAGAAAGCTCTTCAACAGTGCCCCTGGAAAGCCGATTGGCGTGAGGATTTAGCCAAAGCCTATGAGCTGGCTGGTTTGCCCGAGAAAGCGGCAGGGGTTCGACAGTCCCGCGAGCCACTGGCAGATCATTCCGCGGAAGCTGACTGGCGCCAGAACTCAGGCCTGTCTTCAATGCAGATAAACGGAGCACAGGCTTGAGTATGACAATCTGTTTAACGAGTAAAAAAACGTGGATATTTGGGCTGCTATGCAGTTTTGCTATGGCGAATTTATCTGCTGCCGGTGAAATGAGTGGCATTGAAGGTGCATTGCGGGCCACCGTGAAATTAAACCCGACGCTGAAGGCGAAATTGTCGGAAGTAACAGCCTCAGGTTTTGATGGTGATGTGGCCAGAGCACAGCGTTTTCCATCATTAAGCGGTCAGTGGGCAGCTAATGATGATCATACCCGGCCTGGCAGCGTACGTTTACGACAGCCATTGTGGGCCTTTGGGCGGATCGACAGCAGTATTAATTTTGCAGATGCGTCATTAACGGCCAATCAGGCCGATTATATTCAATTGATGCGTCAAGTCATGGATTTGACCGTTACCTCTTATGCGCACGTGCAGGGCTCGAAAGCGCGGTTACAGATTGCGGAAGACAACTTACAGAGTCTGACCAAACTCTATCAGCAAATCCAACGCCGCCAGCGAGGCGAGTTAGCTTCAGTTGCTGATGTCCGGCTTGCGCTAGCTCGTATGTTGCAGGCGCAATCACAAAAGGATAGGTATCTCACAGAGCTGGATGTCGCCATGGAAGATTTACTATCCCTGACACTGGTTCCGGTGGATGCAAAACCAGCTATTCCCGCTACCCTCTTGCAGTTACCAGTTGCGGCCGATCTGGCTCCCCTTGCGCAGGAGCAGAGTGCTGTTGTGCAGTTGAAATTACAGCGTATCAAGCTGGCCCAAGCCTTGGTTGCCCGGGAATTGACTGCATCAATGCCCACTGTTTATTTGCAGGGCGATCATGTTTTTAATCAAGCTTTTGTAACGGATAAAGCACGCGTCAGTATTGTGCTTGAAGCCAGCTTGGACGGGATGGGTTTTTCAACGATAGGCAGAACCCGGGCTGCTGATGCGCGGGTACAGGCGAGTACCGATGATTTGAATGCGGCGCGAAACGAGATTCGCCGTACGGTAACTGGCTTATTAAGCAATCTGCAGTTGCAGAAAAACCTGGAGAAATCACAGGCCGAGTCGGTCACTGAGGTGAACGCGATTTTAGACTCTTATCAAAGGCAGTATGAGTCCGGGTTTAAAAGCTGGCTGGACGTTTTAAATATGCAACGTGAATTAACTGAGCAGCGCTTGCTGCAGGTACAGGCAAGTAATGACGGGCAAGTCAGTGCGCTCAAACTTAAAGTTTTAATTGGCGGGCTTGATTATGTTATTGACCAGCCGGAGAGATAAATAATGGTGCCTGATTCAAATAAATCCGTGGATGTGGAGTTAACAGCTAAGGAATCTTCTCCAGTCAGAGTAATCTCTGCCGTACTTTTGCATCAATTATTACTCAAGCTGGGCTTGGCGGCGGAGCTGCCATTGCTGATTGCGGCATGTGCCAAAGCGGATCATTTATCTGCTGTTAATTCTGCCGATCAGGCTCGTTATATTCTGGCTCAGGCGCTGCTTAAAGGAGTACAGCCGGTTCAGCTGATATGGCGCCGGCTGGATTTACGGCGTTTACCGGCATTGGTCTGGTACGAAGACCAATGGTATCTGGCAGAGCAGGGTGAGACTGGAATGATCTGCCTGACAGATCAAGCTGGACAGACGCAGGAAATCAGCGATGCACCCTTGCAAAATTCGCTGGTTGTATGGCTTCGTGCAACAGCGCAACGCTCGAAGTCGATCACGCCGGAATTCAGAAATAATCAGGCCGCCCATATGGTGTGGCGCGAGTTGTTTCGTGATTCATCCTGGGTGATTAAGGTGGTGATTGCAACCTTGATTATTAATGTCATTGCCATTGCCACTTCGCTGTTTGCTATGCAGGTATATGACCGGGTAGTGCCAACGATGGCCTATTCTACTTTGACGACGCTGGTGGTTGGAATGGCATTAATTATTAGTCTTGATTGGTGCCTGAAAGTGGTTAGAGCACGGATTTTGGATAGTGTCTCTGTGAAAGTGGATAAGCAGGTATCGCAGCAAGTTTTTGATCATTTGCTCCATCTGCGATTAGATGTTCAGCCTAAAAGCCTGGGAACGCTGGCGGCACAGGTCAGTGGCCTTGATTCTGTGCGGCAGTTTTTCTCATCGGGAGTTATTTTTGGACTGATTGACCTGCCCTTTGCGCTGATGTTTATCGGCGTGATTGGTGTGATCGGCGGCAAAGTGGGATGGGTTTATGCCAGCTTATTACCGATCGCGCTTATTTTAGGTTTTGTAACGCAGATTCAACTGCGTGATTTATTGCTTAAACAAATGATACGTAGCAACGAAAGACAAGGGGTGCTAGTTGATGCTATCCGTGGTGCTGAGTCGATTCGTTCTAGTAACGCCACATGGCGGTTTTCTGAAGAATGGCAAAAAATCACCGCTTCGATTGATGGCTATAATATTCAGCAAAAAGCGATTAACAATTTCTCTAATGTAACGACAAGCACTTTATCCAATATTGCTTATGTGGCTGCAGTTGTGGTCGGGGTCTGGCAGGTTGAGCTGGGCCAGTTGACGATGGGAGGCATGATTGCCTGCAGTATTTTGGGCGGACGGGTCATTGCGCCGATTGCGCAGGGGATTCAATATATTACTCAGTGGCAAGGTGTCAGTCAGTCATTGAAGATGGTTAATCAAGTCCTTGATTTGGATTTAGAGCGCCGGCCAAATCAAACCTTATTATTGCCTGAGCATTTACCTGAGAGCATTGAATTAGACAGGGTTCGGTTTGCTTACCCTGATTCTCCCATCCAACAAATTAATATTCCGAAACTGGCGTTCCACTCCGGGGAGCGGGTTTTACTGGTGGGGGCGGTTGGTTGTGGTAAGTCTACTCTGTTGAAGGTAATGGCGGGTTTATATCGCCCGAATGAGGGCCGGATTCGCTTGGGCGATGCGGATCTATGGGAAGTTGATCCACAGCTGGTCGCCAGTCAGACGGGGTATTTGCCACAAATGGTACATCTCTTTAAAGGGACTTTGCGCACCAATTTAACGCTCTCCGGCACAGGCAGTGACTCAAAACTCCTGAAAGTGATCCGGGCTCTCGGCGTCGATGCCATTGCCGCAAATAATCCATCTGGCATGGATCTTGGAATAAGTGAGGGGGGGGAAGGGTTATCCGGCGGACAGCGTCAACTGGTGGCTTTGTCGCGGGTGATTATTGGTGCGCCCAGGATTTGGCTGCTGGATGAACCTACCGCATCGCTGGATGCTGAGAGTGAAGAAAAAGTCTGGGCCGTTTTGGAAGAGTTTGTTTTGCCAGAGGATATTCTGATCGTGTCCACTCATCGGCCCATGTTGGGAGCTAAGTTAGCAACGCGGGTAATTCTGATGCAGCAAGGTGAAATTATTAAAGATGGAAAGCCTGAACACGTGATTCCTCAATTATTTACAAGAAAACCGCTTGCCCCGCGGCCAACAGGTATGCCGCAAATCGGAGGGCCGCACAATGGGGTTTAATCGTGGTGATACGGATGATTCTTCGCAGCAGGCGAAGGTAGCTCGGCTGGAAAACTATCATTCCCGCAGTCATGGCGCCCTGTTTGGCTTACTTGCTCTCGCCATGGTTGGTTTCATTATATGGGCGATGAATTTTAAAATTGATGAAGTCACCCGTACCAGCGGCGAAGTGATTGCGAGCAAGCGGGTGCAGGTGATTCAGGCGGTTGACGGGGGAGCCTTATCCAAACTAATGGTGAAAGAGGGAGATCACGTTAAGATTGGGCAAGAGCTGGCCCGGTTGGAGCAAACGCGGATAGGAGCTGTCGTTGCCGAGGTTGAAGCTCGGTTATTTGCCTTGCAGTCCAAGGCGATTCGCTTAAGGGCGGAGGTGACCGGAGCACCTGTGTTGGTATTTTCCGGGGAAATTCCGGCCAGCCATCAGGAGATTGTTGATGTCGAGCGTGCTCTGTTTGCTCAGAGGCGAATTGGTATTGGAGAAGAAATCAGAACCTTGAAGGTGGGGGTTGATCTTGCACGTAAAGAGAAATATCTGGTTGAACAACTCTTAAAATCGGGTGATGTCAGCGGTTCCGAAGTGCTGCGAGTCGAGCGATCCCTGAATGAGGCCGAAGCACGCTTGGCAAACCGGAAAAATAAATTTCTTGAGGACGCCCGGATCGATTTGTCTAAAGCCGAAGATGAAATTGCGCAAAATGCACAGATTGTAACTCGCCGCAAGCAAGAACAAGAGGACAGCGTTTTTGAGGCCAAAGTGGCAGGTATCGTAAAAAATATTCGAGTGACTACCGTTGGCGGCGTGTTGCGCGCAGGAGAGGAAATTATGCAGATCATACCTATTGATGATCAGTTGATTATTGAAGCCAAGATTCGCCCTGTGGATATTGCACACATCCGGCCGGGTTTAGCTGCGAGTATTCGCTTTGATCCCTTTGACTATACAATTTTTGGTAGCGTACCTGCCAAGGTTACCTATGTTAGTGCTGACACCTTAAAAGAGGAAAAATCTCGCGGTGAAGACATCTATTACCGGGTGCATTTGGCCGCGGAATCTTATCCTGCGATAACAAGTACCGGGAAGAAGCTGGAAATATTACCGGGTATGACGGCTCAGGTGGATATTCGCACTGGGGAGCGTTCTCTGATGGACTACCTGTTAAAGCCAATCAGAAAAACACTGACAGAATCATTTGGCGAGCGTTAAGAGCTATGAATTCCAACATGAAACTTGATGTTCAAAAAAATCAGGTGTTCTGGCAGAACGGATTATTAGACCGCTCGCAACGTGAAAAACGTAACGAGCACAAGGGCACCGTTGTTTGGATTACGGGTTTATCAGGTTCGGGTAAATCGACGGTTGCATCTGCGGTTGAATACAACCTGTATCAAGAAGGGTTTCAAACCGTACGCCTTGATGGGGACAATGTTCGTCATGGCCTTTGTGCTGATTTAGGTTTCTCTATTGAAGACAGGCAAGAAAATATCCGCAGAGTGGGTGAGATGGCCAAACTACTGTTAGAGCAGGGGATGGTCGTCATTGTTGCCTTGATTTCACCATTTGCTGCTGCTCGCCAGAATATTCGGAATAGTATGGAACATGGCGATTTTATTGAGGTTTACTGCCATTGTGATATTGATATTTGTAAGGAGCGGGATACTAAGGGATTGTATGCTAAGGCTGAGCAGGGTTTAATTAGCATGTTTTCGGGTGTTTCTGCTGAATATGAAGCACCAATTTCGCCGGAACTGATTTTGTATACTGGCGTTGACGATGCCAATACTTCGATTTCGCAGCTTACAAATTATCTGAAGCATAGATTGGTGGCAGGGTAATTGCCCTATTTTTTGTGAGTACTGAAAATAAGGGGGGGGCTTCGCTATTTGGAAAATAGGCAAAAAAATAGCTCCAAATTTGGAGCTTTTCTATATCGTGACCATTTTTTGATGCACCTATATTAAACAACGTTTAATATACACTGGTTTGTTGACTGCTTCTGTAAGTATCTGATTTGTAGTGATTTTATTGGTCGGGACGGAAGGATTCGAACCTTCGACCCCGTGCACCCCAGCCGAGACTGAAAGTGGTTTAGCGCTATTGTACATGCGGGTCTTATGTGTGCAGCGTTTAATATCCAGTGAAAAGGTAAATGCCACTCTTCATCCGTAAAGCTGGCTTGAAAAATTTGATATTAAACGCTTTTTCAGGGGGAAACGAGGTTCAGGAAGTATTCGGTAAGTGGCGGTTTACTGAGCATTGATATCGGTTAATGCACTGTTTAACCGGAATGCCTAAATCATACAAACAGCGTGCAAATTCCTGCTTTTCACGCTGTTTGATAGCAAGCTATTTACTCAAGCCGACGGATTCATTGTCCTCATCCTCACCATTAAGTGCAGCTTTGCTTAGGTTATCGCGAAAAGCATTCGTAATTGCATTTACTATCCGCGCTGCGCGCTCTTCATTGTCGAGTATTGGAAAGCGCTTGCGCAGTGCCTTGGATAGTTGCTTATTTTGCCAGACGCTGCTAATGATCGTGTCAAGCAAGGGATCTGGCCCCTCCATAATTTGCTTTAAAGCTACCCTAGCACGATGGATGTTGCGGATATACAGCGCTTCATTGTGCATTTCCTCTTCTATCGTCTGCTTGATGACCTTGCCCATATATTCAACGTGAGAAGTCAAATTCGGATAGCGCCATGCATAAGCAGCGTCTTCATAGGCGTCGAAATGAAAATTGGAATCCACGCCATCCTCATATGTCTGCGAGTCAGCAAAGCGGTAATTGCTAGTGTATTGCTTCATTAGTGGTTTTGAAAAAACTTCCAGGCTCTGATCGTAGCCTACACGCGCTGAACTTGAGTGCGTGATGGTGGCTGAGATCGGCAAAATAAAAGGCTTGGGAACTGCACCGTCGCGGCGCAAGATATCATTAACCAGAAAGCGCGATATGCGGCCATTGCCATCCGACATAGGGTGTATATATACAAAGCCAAATGAGGCGATGGTCGCGCGTAATATCGGTGCGTGCCCCTTCGTGCGTGACAAAGATGCACTCAGGCCGGCAAGTAATAAAGGCGCGGATTCCCAGTGTGGGGCGATATAGTCGACTACATTCCGGTATCCGGCGTAATGACCGACAAACACAGGAGATTTTCTTACGCCATAACTTAAGGAATTTTCTCCGAGAATTTCTTTCTGTAAGCCTTCTAGGTCAGGTAACGATAAAGGATTGGGTATTTCACCGCACAGGTGTTCCATTACCATGGCAAAGCGCTTAATCCTGTCGTCCTGATCCTCTTCATGCTCAATCGCAAAACTGGCGCGGCTTTCTTTAATGGTCAGCCAAACGCTGCTACGCAAGAGTAGATCCGCGCCAAATTCCTGCTCTAAGCCGAGTAGGGCGGTCTTGCAATCATAGTCCTGTGTGCTTCGCACTTGTTCGCTCAAAACGACAACCGGGCAAAAAGCTGGTGAGCCTGGCATATTGTCACGCACGCGCCAGCGACGAACCTGATTGATCTGGGCGGCTGTGAAATATTGAGCGGGATCGAGAGCGTCTACATAGTTGCCCTGGGTGACATCGTCGACATCTAAGCGGCGCCCGCTCAGCCATTCGAAAAAAAACCCGGATCTGCGGGCATAACTGCCTGTTGATTCTCTGCGTACCCACTCTTCCAGGTGGACTGGATCTATCGCATCAAACAGACGCGCTAAGAGTTCAAGATGAATTTCCTCATGCTTGAACATGAAGGTCAAGTGACCGGAAATGCTCGGGTCCGGGCGAAAGGACTCCGGAAAATATTGCTCTTTATGAGCTAATGTCGTGATGGTCTTACGACTTCTGGCAATATAGCTCTCGACGCGCAGTGGTTGTACCAAGCGCAACTTGAAGCTTTCTTTTAACCATTTCCCTCCGACTGCATCCATACCGCGCTCGCTATCTGAAAACTCGCCACATTTCTTGCCGTAACTATCAAAAATAATTACGAAGCAAAAAAATGATTATAAATTAGTGAAATTCAAAAAAACAATTACAAATATACGCGAGATCAACATTTGATGTTGATCTAACTATCAGCGTCATGAAGTCGATTTAAACCAAAAAACCGATTATCTTGATAAAAAAATGATTGGAATTCTATATTTAAAACGTATTTCAACTATAAATTTACCTTTAATATAAGTGTTGTTTTTTTTGTATGTTGCGGTTATTTCCCATTGTTAGCCCAGCATTTATGCGCGTGATCCTTGATGCTGCAAGTCCACTGCCGCTCAGGCAGCTTATAAATAACAATGAAACGAGAGGTATCGGTCGTAAGTGGCGTCTGGATAAATTGGTGAAATTTAATTCCAATTCATGAAGAAACGTAACTATGCAGCATCGAAGCAAGGTGCAGGTACATTTCCAGAAAATGCGTAAGCTAAAGCCTGAAATAATCAGGGCGATTGCATGAAGTGGTCTCCTATCTTCCTCCTCATCGTTAAGCGAATTGTTTTGGATTTTACATTTCAAATCTAATTATTTAACAATTTCTTAAAGACAATTACTTGGATATTAACTAGACTTCGGCTTCGCTTGAGTTCCGACCGGATCTTAAGGGTACCAAAGTAATGCGACCTCGTCTTTTCGTCCAATTCTGCAGGTGGGATTGAACTGGATATGTCGCAGATTGATTAATACCAACCGCTGTCGTCCGTCATGAGTGGGCGAATAGGAAATCATGAATACCATTGCCTACTTTCTTAACTTTATTCGTACCTTTAATTTTTCTTTTGGATCGAATATTTGGCGAGAGCAGCGCATGCGCAGTTATGGCTTCTTTTGTAGTGTCTTGCTAGCGACAAGTTTTTTGGGTATCACTCAAGCGCAAGCGCAAGCGCAAGTGGTGGCGACTTCTGTCACTTCGGTGACCGATCTTGGTCGTGACCAGATCGTTAATGTGAGCATTAATTGGTCGCGTACCTTGGCAGGCAGCGGTGACAAGATCATCATACCTATTCCCGTGCAACTGACGGTCAATCCACCTAGTCCCCCAGCGGGCTGTGTCTACACTGCGCCTAGCATGGTGTGTGATGTGCCAGACGGTATTTCTGGTGACAACGGGACGATTAATTTCTCAGTCAAGGGCTTGTCGCTAGGCGGCTTTAACCTGACTGCAACGGGTACATCTCCGCCAGCGGCGACGTTCTCAGGCACGGTGCGCAGCACGGGTGACATCGTTGTCGGTAAAGCGAAAACCTCACCGGCAGGTAATCCGATTACCGGCGGCACGATAGTGTTTACCTTGACGCCAAGAATCAACTCTGGCGACGATGTGCCGATCGGCGCATCCGTCATCGTTACCGACAATTTGCCTGGCACCTCGACCGATTTTTCTTTAGGTTCAGTGAACTTTACCGGGCTCTCACCAAGTTGCAATGCGACAGTCAGTGCTAACACAACGCGTACCCTTACCTGTACTTACAGCGGTGCTTTTACCCTGGCTCAATTGAACGCCAGTTCTATTGTTCTGACAGGCACGCCAGGGAATAACGGTTCGTTTACCAATACCGTGTCCATCGCTTCCGGTAATAGCAATTACTTCGACGCCGAACCTTCAAATAATATTGCCAATGTCAACTACGTGGTTGATCCCGGTACGGATATTCAGGCGCTCGGCAGCTTCCCTTCCGCGGCGCAGATCATCGGAAGTTCGCAATCGCTTACCTTGACACATAAGAATAATGGCCCGCTCAATAGCCCCGCCAATGGCATAGTTGAAACGATAGTGCCGGCTACATTTACGATAGGCGTGTTGCCCGCCGGTTGCACACAGACCGCGGCACAATCACTTACTGTTGGAGCTACTACTTATAACGGCACTTTGGTTAGCTGTACCGTAGGCGCTTTGCTGGTCGGCGCCCAGCAAAGTTTTATTATTCCGTTGACCATGCCGGCAGCACCTGAAGCATCGAGTTTCCCAGTCGTGGTATTGCCGCCGCCTGGTCGTGCCGATACCAATATGGGCAACAATAGTATTTTGCTGCCCTATCAAATAGTGAATCCTTTTGCCGATTTACGCGCCTCCAAAAGTAAATCGCCAGGTGGTCCGCAACCCTCAGGTACGGTAGTCACCAGCACATTGACCGTACATAACGATGGGGCCAGCCCAAGCGCCGCGGCTTACGATGCGACCCATCCTTTGCGTATCGTCGATTACGCGCGTCCTGAAGAAGTCGATGGCGGCATTGTTTCAGGTGTGACTCCCGGTTGGATCTGTACTGTCGCCACTGGCATCGTAGCGCCCGTATTTATTGCTGACGTGAATAAGACGACGCGTATCGCCTGCGAAAAAGCCGGACCTGGTAGCCTGGCAATCGGCGCATCCGATGCGGTTAGTTTTACTTCTACAATAGCTCCGGTCGCTGCACCGATTGAATTGACCAATCGCGCTTGTACAGGTTCGCAAGCTTTGACTGCGCTTGGTCTGGCTGATACGGATGGCCCGCAACCGCCCGACGGTGGCCGTACTGCGAATGATTGTGCCGATGCAGGCACTGGCCTGATTGCCACGCCAGTGGTATCCGGTAAAGCGCAGGTCAGCATTAAAAAAGAGTCCTCAGTCGATAACGCAACTTACTTTGATTTGGTCGCGAATGCACCAACTTTGGCTGGCCCTGCTACAACTTTGTATTGGCGCATAACGGTCACAACACCAAGTGTGGCAGTGAATGCGATTCAGGAAACTATTCCTACCTTATTCGTGACTGACAATATTCCAGGCATCGTGAATGTCGTCACTACAGGTTCGCCGGCGCCAAGTTATCAGACGCCTGCTATCACTGTGACGACAACGCCGAATACTTTTGGCAGTTGCGCCAATATCGCTGCCGGTAGCGCCGCGCTGACCTGTAATTTTTCGAATGTACCTGCAGGCACTACGATCGTGATCGATGTACCGGTATCACGCGCGCTGACTGGTGGAACCTTAACCAATACAGCAACGTTGACGTCGCCGAACGCAATCCTGACTGCGCCTGCGGGTGGGCAGTTGAATGATAATGCGGCGGTTAATGTGGTCCCGGTAGTTGATGTGGCCCTCACCACCAAGACCGTGACACCGGCCGTACCTTCGATCGGACAGATCATTACCTTTACGATTACCGCACAAAATCTTGGCCTTGCCAATATTACCGGCAATAGTCAGTTCACCATTGCCGATACCTTGAATACGGGTGTGCCTACATTAGTGGTGCCCGCTTATGACATCATCAGTGTTACCCCATCTAACCCGGCAAAGATCAGCTGTGCTGCAAGTAACATCGTCACAGGTGCAATTAGCTGTACTAACACGGCACAAATCAACCGCTACGAAACACAGACGATCAGCATTCAGGCTCGCGTGAAGAAACCAGCGGGCATAGGCGGTGCGGCAAATAGCGTTCTGTACTCCAATGTAGTCAATACCGCGTTCGTCACGCTAGATCCAAGTTATTGCGAATTCAAAACCGAGACCGCAACGAATGGATCGGTTTCTGCTGCCTGTAATGATGCGGCGTCGACCTCCAATAACAGCAAGTCGGTCACATTTGATATCAAGGTGCCCGCGATCGATTTACAACAAGGGAAGGTCGCTGTTTATCCAGCAGGGCAATCGCAATTCCTGATTGGTGATCAATTACGTTATCGCTTCAGTGTGCGCAATGCCGGCCCTTCGCGTGCTGAAGATGTGATCATGACCGATATTTTGACGGTGCCAGCTGGCTTTCATGTCTCTATGGCTGCAGTAATGCCGGACAGACTCAATTTGGCTCCTGCAAGTTCTGGTTATGCGCTGGTCAGCAAGGCTGTCGTATGTACACAATCTGCCGCTGACGCCAATGTGATTTGCAAATTGGACGCCGTCGTTGCCAAAAGTTTTCTCGATGCAGGCCAGGAAGTAAATTTTGAAATTGCGATGGATATGAGCGGTACCGCCACCGGTCCCGTCACTTTCGGTAATAAAGTATTTGTGTGTGCCGATGAAACCAATGTGTATGAAAGCTCAGGTAAATGTTCTTCCGATCCGGCTTTGGCTGGTAATAATCTGGGGGCCGTGAATAATGTAGTGTTTCCAAAAGCTGATCTGGAAGTCGTTAGCAAAACTACTGTGACAGCATCGCCGGTAGATATTGCCCAGCCAGTTGAATATGCTATCGTCCTGCGCAACAACGGTACTGCCACAACACCGAAAATGCGTCTGGTCGATACCTTACCCACCGGATTTGAATGGATCAACAGCGGTGCGCAATTGCCCGTTGCATCAGTCACGACAGGTAGCGCCGCTACGCTGAGCGGTGCTTTGGTTGTTGCCAATGCTGTGCCAGCAAACGGTACAGACAATGTTTGCTTTATCTCTAACGGCATCATCAATGTCACAACGCTGGCGCAACAACAAGACATTACCTGTGATATCGGCGGTATTTTCCCGCCGGGTGTTGCCAACACTATTACGCTGAAGTTATTTGCGCGTGCCAAGCCAGGTTTGTATGACGGTTCTGCGCCGAACGCGCTTTACCTGGTGAACCGCACGAATAACGCCAGTATTTTCCCAGGTAAAGACGCCACCGGAACTGAAATTTCTGTCGATAATAATCCGGCCAACAATACCAAGACCGCTACGGTACAAGTGCAAGGCGCTAAAATCGCCGGCCGTGTTTTCCTGGATCTGAACAATAACGGCGATCAGGACGATACGACGCTGATCACTGATCAGGGTATCGGTGGCGTGACAATAACTTTGACGGGTACTGACAAGTACGGAAATGCCGTGTCACGTAGCGTAACGAGTAGTAGCGTTGCGGCGGGCCCAATTTCTTTGCGTGGTGACTATCTGTTTGATAATTTGACACCATCTGATGCTGCCGGTTACACCATTACCGAAACGCAGCCTGCTGCCTACGGCAATGGCGCACCGCAAGCAAATACGGCGCGAGCTGTCCGAAATGCAACCAGTAGCAATGTGACGCCTAACGGTGCGAGTTATGGTGCGAGTAACACGGCGTCTACCAGTGTATTGAGCGGTATAGTGCTGGCAGGTGGCGCCAATGGCGTGCAGTTCGATTTTCCGGAAACTCAGCGTCCTTATTTATCTGGCTTCGTTTATCTGGATGCGAATAACGACGGTGTGAAAGATCCGGCCGATGCAGGTATCAATGGCGTGACCATGACCCTGATCGGCTGTTCCTCAGGTCCGAATGGCGTGCTGGATACTCCAGGCCCGATAGGTGCCGGGCCCGCGGTCTGTGCCGGCGACGATAGAGTCGTGAGCAAAACACTGGTCACTGCAACCGATGCAACTTATGGCGCAGGTTACTATCAATTTGCCCTCGATGAGCCTGGTCGTTACACCGTGATTCAGCAAGCTGCACAGCCGGCAGTTGCGGGTGTAGTTAGTTTGCGCGGCAAAACTACGGCGGGTACTGTTGGCCTGGTAACTAGTCCGCCAGGCAGTAATGATGGCGGTACCCGTGGCAAGGTCAACACCACCGCTAGCAACGTCGGCGGTACAGCCGGTGTATTGCAAGAAGTAAATAGCACGGTCGCCGCCAGCCAGTTACGCGACGTGGTGATAAACAATAGCGCGGCTATTTCTATCAATAATAATTTCGGTGAAATTTTGCCAGCCAGTATCGCTGGTGTGGTGTACACAGAAAGAGGAGTGCTTAACTCTAATTACACACTGGGCGGTGACTGGCCGTTTCCGGGTGTGAGTTTGACACTCACTGGTACTGATGACTTGGGCCAAGCGGTCAGTCTGACTACGACTACTTTGGGTGATGGCAGCTACGTTTTTAATAATCTGCGTCCTGGCACTGTGTATCAAGTTTTGAAAACCAATCCGTCTCCAGCGGTCATTAACGAAGTCGGTGGTGCCTTTCCCGGTAAAGATGTCGCTAATGTAGTGCGTGGTGCGCGTCTGAATGACAACACAATTACGGCGATAGCTTTAGTGTCCGGTACTAAGGTCACGCGAACTAATTTTGCCGTAACCAATGGACCAGAGCCTATCGCCCCACCTTCATTTCAGATCGTTAAAAATCACCTCGGCGATATTCAGAGTGGTAAGTCTGCTGTCTATACGCTGAAGCTAACGAATGTCGGCAGTAGCGCAAGTACCGATGTATTGCACTTCAGTGATTTGCTGCCCGTTGGCATGAGCTTAAGTGCAAGTAATCCTCTGCTTGCTTCGTCCGGCATTATTAGTGGCGTGATTGTGAACGGCCAGATGGTCACGTTTTGGCTCACGCCGATTGCGCCGATAACGGCTGGTCAAAGCCTGACTATCACGGTCAACGTTGATGTTGCAGCGACGGCTAGCGGCACTTTGCTTAATTATGCTGCTGTCGGTGGTGGCGGAGAACCTTTTGTAGAGCTTCCGGCAGGTCCAGCTTGTAACGATGTGAATCATTGCAGTAAAGATCCTGTGACGATAGCTCCGCCGATTCCGCCGGCGATCAAACCAACTCTCAAGCTGACAAAAACACGTAGCGGTTCTTTGGTGGTCGGTAAACCTGGTGTATATGTGCTGACGATAGCCAATACCGGTAGCGTTGCTAGTGTAGGTTCCCTGACGTTGAGTGATCTGCTACCAAATGGCATGAGCCTGATCAGTGTTAATCCTATCATCAGTGTTGCAGGTGCGATAGATAAGCTGACTGTCAATGGTCAACTCGTGAAGTTTGAGTTCACACCCACAGTAGCGCTTGAGGCAGGCAAGAGCGTAGCGATCACGGTGAACGTCAATGTGGCTTCTGCCGCGGTCGGCAACGTGATTAATTATGCCAGTTTGAACGACGATCCTTTGGTCGATATGCCGCCTGGACCAGCGTGTGGCAACGTTGAACATTGCAGCAGCGATGCGACGGTGATCAAGGGACCCCCAGTATTAACGCTGACTAAATCCGCTCCAGCCGTGTTCAGTTTGGGCGGTACGGGTGACTATGTCCTGACCATCAAAAATCAAGGTGAATCAGCGACTGACGGTGTCTTGCACTTAATCGAAAAATTGCCAGCAGGATTGAGCCTGAATGCAGCAATGACGAGTAAAGATGGCGTAATCTCCAATGTCTTAAGCAGCGGTAATGTGACGGACGGTGTATTGCTGCATTTTGATTTCACGCCTAGCCAGCCTTTGATCGCGATTAATGGAATCAACAGTATTACGGTACCCGTCTCGGTAGGGCTGACAACGATCTCCGGTGTTATCACTAACTATGCGTCAGTGGGTGGTGGCGGTGATCCTCGTGATAACGGCAATCCGCCGAATCCGGGTGTCAATTGTGTTGATTTGCGCTGCGCTAATGCGCCATCAACCGTGACTGGCAATGCGATGTTGACGATCAGTAAAACGGCCAGCAAAACGGAAGCAGAGCTGGGCGATATGGTGACTTACACCGTGACGATTGCGAACATCGGTAATTCTCCAGTGCCGCAACCAAATATTATTGATCGCTTGCCTGCGGGCTTCCGTCTGATCGACAACAGCTCGCACGTCACTGGTGCCAAATTGATGATGTTGCAAGGTGCACCTGGCGCGCAACTGACTTACGTACTCGATAGCATTAATCCAGGTAAGAGTGTGACGATTAGCTACCGCGTGCGATTAGGTGTGGGCTCGATGCAAGGCGATGGTGTGAACCGTGTCTACGCGCAGTGTCCATACAACAGCAATCAAAATTGCTCGAACGAAGCACGTGCCAGAGTGCGCGTAACGGGTGGCGTGTTCACTAATAACGCTTGTATCACTGGTGCCATTTATGTTGATTGCAATGGTAATCAGATCAAGGATAAGGAAGAGCTGGGTATTTCCGGTGTGCGTATGTATGTCGAGGATGGTACTTTCCTCATCAGTGATAGCGAAGGTAAATACAGCTATTGTGGCCTGTCGCCAAAAACGCATGTACTGAAAGTGGATCAGACCACCTTGCCGCGTGGTAGCCGTATGGTCACTAGTAGCAATCGCAATGTGGGCGATGCCAATAGCCTGTTCCTTGACCTCAAGAATGGCGAATTGCAACGCGCTGACTTTATCGAGGGCTCGTGTTCCAACACGGTGCTGGAGCAAGTGAAGGCGCGCCGCACTCAGGGTGAAATCAGCGCTCCGCATACCGAGAAAAAAGGTGGCGACGCTTTGATCTTCGAGGGCAAGGCCGCTAATCACCCGCAAGAGGGAAGTGACAGCGCCAATCAGCGCATTGTCAAGCCGCGTACAGATAGCGCCAGCTCAAAGAAAGCAGTGTTGGAAACCGATAGCGAGCGCGATACACCTGTGCAGCGACTGGAAATCAACCAGGGAGCACGCCGTGCTAACTAAACTTAATTTCAAGACGAACTCCGCCATGCATTTAATTTCTAACACCCCGCGTACAGCTCGCTCGCCAGCGCGGAAGTTTGCCAGTCGTGGCTTGCGCTATTCGGCATTGGCTTTGGCGATTGCCAGCGCCTTACCTTTGTGGGCGCAAACCAGTTTCAATAGCCAGCCAGCTAATTTACTTGGCAGCGGCAATAGTAATTTGCCTGCCAATTCTCCCCGTGTGTTTGCGGCCCAAGTTGCTGAAGTGGACTACTCTCTTAATAGTAAAGTGGCTTTGATCCGCGTTGCCGTTGCGCAGAATAGCCTGCCTGCCGATGGTCAAACGCCAGCGCGCCTGGCTATTAGTGTGCGCGGTCAAGACGGTGAGCTATTGCAGGGCACGCTCTACCTCACGGTGGAAACCAGTGCCGGGCGTATCCAGATTCCCGGTGCGAGTACTGATGAATTCGGTCCTGGCAGTTTGGATCAAGATAAAGTGACACGCAGCACACAAGTTAAAGTCATCGACGGTAAAGCTGACTTATTGTTGATAGCACCTTCGCTGCCGCAAGATGTGACTGTGCGTATTACCGCGGGGCGCGTGCGTGCCGAAGGCATTATCAGCTTTGTACCCGAATTGCGTGAGATGCTGGCAGTCGGTCTGGTGGAAGGTATCATTCGTTTCGACGCAAAATCACCTCTGCAATTAACGGGTGCACGTCGTGATGATGGTTTTGAACAAGAGATACACAATTTTGCCAATAGTAGTAAAGAGGGCAAACGCTACAGTGCATTGCGCAGCGCTTTTTTCCTGAAAGGGAAGATCAAGGGCGATGCCTTGCTGACCATGGCCTACGATTCCGATAAAGATACTTATTCGCGTTTGTTCCGTTCTGTTCGTCCTGATGAATATTACGCAGTGTATGGCGATTCATCGCTACGTGGCTTTGACGCGCAATCGAGTTCGAAGATGTATGTACGCGTCGATAAAGATAAATCGTATCTGCTCTGGGGCGACTTTAATACCGGTGACGGATTTAGTCAGCAAACCGGTGGCGGTAATGTGGCAAATATCCGCAAGCGCGATCTGGGTAATTACAGTCGTTCCATGAACGGTGCACGCGCTCACTACGATCAGGATGGCATCTTACTCAATGGTTTTGCGACTAAAGATAATCTGGTGCAATTGGTTGAGGAATTTCCCGCACAAGGCATTTCGGGACCTTTCGCGGTCTCCAAACATGATGCGGTAGCAGGATCAGAGAAAGTAGAAATCATTACGCGTGATCGTTATCAACCGTCAGTAATACTTTCTACTACGTCTTTGCAACGCTACGCAGATTATAGTTTTGAACCATTTTCTGGCCGCATATTGTTGAATCAGCCTTTGCCTTCGGTTGATATGAACGGCAATCCTAAATCTCTGCGTGTGACTTATGAAGTCGATTCTGGCGGCGAGACATTTTGGGTAGTGGGGGTGGACGGCCAGATCAAAGCGGGTGAGCGTACCGAGTTTGGTGCCAGTTATGTTTCCGACAAAAATCCGTATGCGCCTTACACTTTGATGAGTGCCAATGCGAGCTATAAACCTGGCGAGAATTCCAGCATTGTTGCTGAATTTGCGCGTAGCAATAGTGTGCTGGGTGCATCAACTACTGGTGGTGCCTATAGCCTTCAACCAGCGTATGGTCAGCCTGCTCCGGCGGGCGGCAGCTTGCAAGAGGTAGAAGGCAATGCCTGGCGCATAGAGGCTTTGCATCAGGATAACACCTTGAAAGCGCGCTTGTTTTTGGGTAGAAGCGATGCATATTTTAATAATGCGGCAGCGTCGCTCAGTCAGGGTCGCGAAGAAGCTGCGTTAAAAGTCACGGATACACTTAATGAGCAATGGACGGCGTATGTCGAAGGTACCCATAGCAAGCAAAGAATCGCCGATGCATCACGCGATGCTTTTTCTGCGGGTGCGATCTACGCGGTAAATTCTTCATGGGATATCGATCTGGGTCTCACGCATACCAAGGAAGAAGCGGGCAATTACGCTGGTGCTTTGCTGAGTCTGGGATCAGGTTTGTTAGTCGATCCACAATCGAAGCTAGGCTTTGGCTACGGTTCCAGCCTTATCAATCCGCAGACTGGATATGGCCTCGATGGTGGTAACTATGGCTTGGCTGGCGTCAGTTATAGCAGCACAGGTTTGCGTCTGCGTTCTACTTATCGTGTAAGCGAAAAAGTAGATGTCTTCGGTGAATATGAACATGGTGTAGACGGCGCTCAATATCATCGTGCTGCACTCGGTGCCGCATATCGTTTTAGTGAAGTGGGGCGCGTCTACGCCAAGTATGAATGGACCACGGGCCTGTCATCGCCACAGGCGGTGAATGGCATCTACGACAGCAATGCTTTTGTATTAGGCCTGGATACCGAATATCTGCCTAACCAAAAAGTATTTTCCGAATATCGTATGCGCGATGCTGTCAGCGGCGAGCAATTGCAATGGGCGAACGGAATGCGGAATTCCTGGAACCTGAGCGATACCGTCAAATTATCGACGTCAGCCGAATACCTGCGCATCTATCGTGGTGAGACTCAAGACGCGTATGCGCTGACCGGTGGAGTGGAGTGGCGGCCGAATGAATTGTGGATGTTGGGTGCGCGTCTGGAATGGCGTCGCCTGAAGGATGGCTCCGCCAGCCAAAGCAAGTCCAATAGCAGTATTACACCTACAGCACCAGCCATCCCCGTTCTCTTGGCGGGCAACGATACCTGGATGTCTACGCTGACTGCAGCGCGCAAGATCAATCGCGACTGGACTTTCCTTGGGCGTAATTACTTGCTCGATACCGACAATCGTGGCCATAGTGGTAACCGCTGGGAAGACAAGTTGCAATTAGGTCTGGCCTATCGCGATACCGATACCAATCGCTTCAGCGCTCTGGCACGTTATGAATATTGGGTACAGCGTGACAAGAGCGGTAGCAATAGTTACTTGCCACCTTACGGTAGTGATGGCTTAAGCGCTTATCCAGGCGATCCAACTGCCAGTCAGGGTTTTGACAAACATATCGTTTCGCTGCAAGGCGAATATCATCCATCCCGGCCATGGTGGTTGAGCGGACGTACGGCAGCTAAATGGCAGCGTGATCATTATGAGCTTAGCGATGCATTCTATAGCGCCTATCTGATCAGCGGCCGGGCGACTTATGACATTGCCAAACGTTGGGATATCAGTGGACTTGCCTCCAATATGTATAGCCCGCAAGGCAAAGCAAGGCAGCGTGCGCTCGGTGTAGAGCTAGGCTATCAGCTGCAAGACAATTTGTGGTTATCTGCCGGCTATAACTGGCGCGGCTACAGTGATCGTGACTTGATAGGCAATGACTACACCAATCGCGGCGTCTTTTTGCGTATCCGTTTTAAATTTGATGAAGACTTGTTTGCTGCGCGTAATCCTGCTAGCAATCCGTCCTTGGCGCGGTAGTTCGCACAATAATTATGATGTATTTCAGAGGAAATATTATGACTAAAAATGTAGCTTTGACGACTTCCAAAGTAGGCGTCGGTTTTCGCCAGCAAATGATATTGCTGGCCATTGCCATGGCCGCGATAGCGACAATGCCAGTGTGCGCTATCGCCGATAGCGGTGCGCAAGCAACGAAGTTGGTAGTGCAAGAGGAGCGCACCAGCGATGGTGCAATTCATCGCGATAACGGCGTGTATCGCGATACTCAGCAACGCATCAAAAAACTGAATGACGGTGGACGGCGCGTGGCGGACTATCAATTGTCCAAGGCACAATGCTGGCTAGACGTTTCGTTTCACGAGTACAGCCGCAATGATCGCGGTAACTTTCCTCAAGAAGCTCTGAGCGAGAGCCAACGCATTATTAGCACATTGGAAAAAAATCAAGACGCTGGTCAGGAAACGCCCTTGGTCAATGGTGCAGAAAAATTGCGTCTCGATTTATGGGCGCGTTACGAGCTCTTGAAGAAACACGGAGGATATCAATGCGCAACCCAACAAACCGCCTGTGCGGAAGTCGAGTTGGTGCATGCCGGAAATGAAATCCATGAAGCCGGTTGGCGTCACGCCAAACCCTATGTGCAAATTGCAGAAGACCTGATAGGTGCGGCGGAAAAAGCAGCTGCCAGTTGCGTGCCTGCAGTTGTGCCAACAGCAGTAATTCTGGCACCGGCAGTTACGCCGGCTCTTCCGGTTCCAGCAACCCTGATTAAAGAAAAAATTGTCTTGTCGGCAGATGCCTTGTTTTATTTTGACAAATCCGGCAATGGCGATTTATTGCCAAAAGGTCGTGTCGAGTTAGATGATCTGGCGCAAAAAATCAGCGCAGGAAGAACTGGCGTTATTAGCCTTGATTTGGTTGGTTATACCGATCGCTTAGGTGCTGTTGCGTACAATTTTCGTCTAAGTAAGGCACGGGCAAATACGGTCAAAGTGTATTTGCAAGAGCATGGTGTAAGCGTGCCAATTTCCGTTAATGGACGTGGCTTGCAAGACCAGATCATTGCATGCAAGGGCATCAGTCAGAGTACTGTATTGCACACTTGTTTACAGCCAAATCGCCGGGTTGAGGTATTCGTCACTCAATTGGATCAACATTAAAAGCAAGCTGGCTATTCTTGCCTAATGTGCCAAAAAGGTAAAATTAACTTTTAAACGGAGTTAATTGAGAGCTAAATAGACATTTTTGAGCGCATATTAAGGGCTTAATGTTAGTACTTTTCTGCTCAGGCTTTCGCGCTGTTACAGTTTTGGGACATTGGGCAAGATGGGAAGAACAGGGGAAACGGAACAAATAGTACGGTAAGCCGTTTTCGGGACATTACCCGCTCGGTGTGGAGAACGGAAAACCGGCTTACGCGGCAATTCCTTGTGGGGAGTGTAAGCGGAACCGCTGATTTTTCCGGCAAGAGCTAAAATCCTGTACCGGCGCAAGTTATTGTCAAGCAAATGGTTTTCGATAGGAAAAAAGTGAGGAGTGGGGAAAATCAGCGGTTCTGGCTTACAAGGCCGTAAGGAGGCGAACCCGCCGAGTCGGATTGCACGCGTGGGTTCGTAAAATCAGCAATCACGGTTGTCGTAATCCATACGGACAAGCGACTTTTTTTTAGACGGGTATATTTAGCGCCGTATGTATTGTTAGAGCCTCCTGAGTAATGACGATTTGCCAATAATCGAACTCTAAAAAATCTTATTGCAGTTGACCCAGTCCAATTGCGATTCGCTGGATGCAAACGTTCCACCGGTACGCGGAAGATACACAGTGTCATCACTAACTGTTATCGGAAAGTTGGCGTTGTAGCCATGTAGTGAGGAGTGCTTGGCAGCCGGAACCTCTTTCGGGCGTAAGCCACTATGCTTCCCACTACCGTTTCGGTACGATCATGCTTGATGTGGTTGGTCTCGTCGTGATCGACGGTCTTGCGTCTGTCGTTGCCGACCCATTTGTTGCCTTACCGACGGTGATCGATAGTTCTTCTCCGGCAGTGATGGCCAATTTTTTACCGACCGTGATGCTGTAGTCTTCGCCTATATCGACGGATTTATTTTGACCCACCTTTTGTGAGACCGAGATGCCGACCTGCTCGCTCTGCATCAATGCCACGGTGGTGTTCATCGCACCACCTACCGTGGTCTGAAACAAGCCGCCGATGGTCAGCATCTTGGCAAGACCTATGGTTTCGGTCTTGAGCAGGCTGATCGTTTCCGATTTGTTTCCACCTATGGTGACGCTGCGGTTATCGCCGATTTTGATAGTCTCGTTCTTACCCACATCCTCGGTACGATTATCGCCGACGCTGATGGTCTCGTTATGGTCAACGCGCTCTTTGCGGTTGTTGTGTACCGTGATGGTTTCGTCATTGTCTACCGTTTCAGTGCGGTCATGCTTGATGTGGTTGGTCTCGTCGTGATCGACGGTCTTGCGTCTGTCGTTGCCGACCCATTTGTCTTCATCATGTTCGACTTCGGTGAGCTGGTCTTTTTCTGCATGCAGCCAGAGCTGCTCTTTGCCCATCTTGTCTTCGAAGCGGATGGCGTTGGGCACCATGCCGGTGATCAGCGGACAGTCTGGGTTGCCATCTAGAAATTGGACAATGACTTTGGTTTGGTCTAGCAAGTGAATTTTCAAAGACACCGGCTTGCAACGCACTGTCCATGTAGGTTTCCAAGCACGTGCTGCCACAAAGCGCGTGGATAGTGCGTAGTGGCAGTGTCGTATTTGAGGTTTTCTTCAGTTAAATGTTGGAACGTTCGATTTGATCCTGATTTCCACTAACCAGTATCAATATTTTCCCTAAAGAGATTCAAAAAGACACTTGACCAGACCCTTGGGATTCGCGAACTAGGTCTTCGAGAAGAAGTGTTCATGAAGATTGATTCGATCAACAAGGGCATCTTGCTCGCGACCATCAGGCAGATTTAACAATGCCAATGACGTATCTTTATCATGTTTAGGATCGATTGCTTGTGCTGGCGCATCGGTATATCGCGCATGCTCCATGTTGCGAACACATACTGCCACGAGGCGCATTAATGGTGTGTGGTGGCAGCGCCCAATTATGATGTCCGTGGCGGCTCTAACATCTCACTCCCCATACGCACGACCCAGACGCGTTCAATTCCACATAGTTCTGCTCGCCACGTAATCTCAACAATCAACGCGTTGTCTAAAAAATAGCTTTGACGACGATTGCCTTGTGCAAGGCTACGGGCGGATAAGCCTACGCTGTCACCATCCAGTTTGTTTTGTGCTGTCTGTGGTGTTTCATTTTCCGCATCCAGATCAAATGGAAGCTGGCAAACATTGGCGGTACGGGTTTGAGCAGGTACGATAAACTGAGCTTCAGAGATGATCCAGCGATCAATATCACCTTCTTCGACATAGCCTGCGTGCGGGTGACCGAGCACTAAGCGTAGTCCACGTTCAGGTGCAAAAAATTCGTGGCGTGCTACAGGCGGGGTCGGCATGATTACTTGAGTGCTAACGCCTAAGTCTAATGCCAATTGCTCCAGCCATGCACCAATATTGCGGCAATTAATGCGCTGGCAAATCGCATCGGGCAGCGCCACCGAGTCGAGAATCTCTGTCATGGTTTTCCTGCCGCCGCGCTGCCCGTTTTACCGCCAATAGGTGGGTTATCCGGGTGATGAATACGCTCCCACTTTATGCCGTCGAAACGGGCGATGTCTTTGAATCCGATTGACCAGAGTACGCCATCAGCAGCATCGATCACATTGGCATCTTGCAATTCAGAATGTAAGCCTGTTTGCACTTTCTGAATCGATTTGCCATCATAAAAAAACAAGCCGAGATTACTGGCGAGATACATCGTGTCGTTGAATTTCGTGAGCGAATAAAATAATTGGTTGTCGTCGATGCTACTGAGGTCTTTGAAGCCATCTATCCAATTGCCAAGCAGTAGCGTGCCATTAGCACCGCATATCCAGATATTTTTATTGTCGTCAACATAGATCGCCGTCAGGCGTTCAGTCGTTGGCAGTGCGAGACCAGACCACTGCTTGCCATTCCAGTGATACAGCCTGCCTTCCAAACCGTATGCGCCAGGGATACCTCCGCAGATATAAATATCGTCTTCAGTCGCGCCGTTAATGTCGGCTAAGAGCAAGCGGTCTTCCACATCGGGCGCTTGCAATACTCCATCGTCCATGTGCTCCCAATGGTCTGCGCCGAGGCGCTTGTATACTTGTCCTGCACCACCCACCGCATACAGATGATCACCTATCTGACGCAGCGTGCGCATATAACCCCAGCCTTTGGCGTCTTCGCTGAACACACCTGCGCCGGGAATTTTTTCGATCATAGGGCCGTGTTCGCCCCTAAATTCGATTTGTCCTTCATCAGAAAGAACTAAAAAATCGTCTAAGTCTTCAGTCGACGGACCAAAATAAGCCAATGCCATTGTTCGCCACTTGACATCATGTGACCACCATTTAGGTGGAGGCTCATCTGCCCACTGAAAAATGCGCGTAAATGGAGCAAAGTCGCCAAGCGAATCCCCTGCGCCTGCCAAGATAACGAGATCTTTGGTATATACCAACCCTTGAGTGAACGTAACTTCAGCTCGCATCATTTCCGACCTTTCTTTCTCTTAATTCCGGAATCACCAGCATCATGCGTATCGCCACGCGACAGCGATCCTTGTGCATCCCCCTTAGGCAAAGCCTGCGTAGTGCGCCCGTATTTATTTCTATCTACCCCTTTAAAAGCTTCATCTACTTTTTTCTTGATTTCCTCTTTGCAGTGTGGCTTAACTTTGCCAACTTCATCGGTAGAAATATCAAGAATTTCACCCATGGTCGCTAAACCATTTGGTCCGTTATCTGTACGTTGACCGGCGGCGGCGATTTTGGGGTCAGT
This sequence comes from Undibacterium sp. Ren11W, assembly GCF_049340485.1. Classification (NCBI taxonomy): domain Bacteria; kingdom Pseudomonadati; phylum Pseudomonadota; class Betaproteobacteria; order Burkholderiales; family Oxalobacteraceae; genus Undibacterium; species Undibacterium sp. Ren11W. Next base: position 1,321,772 of record NZ_JBMPPB010000001.1, on the reverse strand, counting down.
AGCTTCATGCGCCTGATTGTGTTCGCTATTTTTTCCTTGATGATTACCCGTTAAACAAATACTCGGGCCATCAGCTTGCGAGGGCATACCAGGAATACGTGCCTGGGCATTTTTACGATTCCCATAACGCAAGGCATAGTCAGGCACGATGTGATGTGCATCTTGTCCCTTTGGACATTTTTGGTCTTTATACGGTTTAATACCGCAATCGCCATCACTACCATTTCCGACTACTTTCACTCCATCACCGACAGGCTTAGGTTTGTCAGGCGTCGGCAGCTTTTTGTCGTTCTCTGGGCTTTTTTTGTTTGCTGTAGGTGCTTGCTTCTTGCCCATGCCTGGAATGAGCTTGGTCAGTTTATCAATCTTACTCATGACCATGCGTTCTGCATAGGAGGTCGCGATTCCCACCATATTAGGTAACTTGCCGCTGACAACAAATTGTGCCCCTGCATCCACAACATTCGCGGCTGACTCCACAATGCCACCGACCGCACCGACCCCGCCGCCGACCGCTGCCACAGCGCCGCCACCAGCGGCGATGATCGCCCCCGGTGCTGCGCCGATCATTCATTATTTTTAATTATCGGATTGGAGGATTATCTGGATGATCGATACGTGTCCATTTGTTACCATCAAAAAATGATAGGTCTTTTGTGCCAAATGACCATATCGTCTGTTCGTTTGCATCCAGTTTGTATGTGTCAATTTCAGGTTCAAGACCCGTATATACTTTCTTAATAGACATTCCGTCATAAACAAACAACCCTTGATTCGCGGTCGATAAATAAACGGATTCTCCAAATTTTGCCAATGACCAAAATGTGAAGTTGTCGTCTACTGTACTTATGTCTTGAAAGCCTGTTTTAACGTTACCCTTAAGAAGGGTGCCGTTATAACCACAAATCCAAACTTCGTCGGCTGAAATACATTTCACATAATTAAGATGTTCATCGGTTTGCAACGGAATTTTTTTCCAGTTCTTTCCATCAAAATGAAAAAGTCTACCGTCAAAACCACATACATAAATATCGTTTTCGTTGTTGCCATCTATACTATTTAAGACGCCATAATTAGGGTCAAGTGCATTGAGAATCTGAAGTGGTGATGACGTTATTAGCACCCATCCGCCATCGTGATGCCTATAAACCTGATCATTGGCCCCACACGCGAAAAGCGTGTCGCCAATCTCACGGATTTGAGTAAGGTATCCTCGGCTCCCTAATCGCAACCCGCTTTCAGGAATTTTTTCAGTAATTGAGCTGCCGTCTTTATTGGAGTAAATTTCAACTTCACCTTCCTTCGATAATGCGCATAGTCTACGCCCCTCAGTTGCAGTGGCTTTTTTTACGCAAACGGATACAACATTGCTTTTGGTGTCGTGGTGAAACCACTTGTCGTCAAGACGACCGATATATGCAAAAAGACGACTAAAAACATGTTCGTTGGGATCATATTCATCCGCGAATGACGCCAGATAAATATAATCATTTTCAACAATGCATCCGTCAATGAACGTTATTTCATTCAAAAAGTTACTAATCAATTTACTCTCCATTTCTAGTCGATTCCAGCTCCACCACTTCTGGTAGCGGTTCCTAATTTAGTTGGATCAAGGTCTTTCGCCCTACCAAACGGATCGGCTCGCAACTTGGATTCAGATCCCATCCCTTTGGATTGATGATATTGGCGTAATTGCTTCTTAAGATCTTCTTTGTCACAACCCGTGACCTTTGCAACTGACGCTGCACCGGCATTTTCCAATTGGCCTAAAGTGGCTGTATTTTTGGGATTCCCAACTGCACCTAATGCCGTTTCGGCCGCATCCATCCACACATGGATTTGGCCGTGCTGGGCAAGTGCCTCCACGTGGCTGGTTATAGAATTTTTGCCCTTCTTAACCCTTGCCCCATCTTTAGCTGAACTCTTCGTAGCTCCCTCCACACAAATACTTAGTCCATCAGCATGCTTGACTGCGCCAGGATAATAAGCGCCATTCTCGCCTGGCTGCTTAAAGCAGTGATCTGGAACGACATGATGTGGCGTACCGCTTGGGCATCCGTCCTTATACGGGCGAAGCTTGCATCGACCACCGTCGTTACCACTTCCGACTACTTTCATTCCATCGCTGACAGGCTTAGGTTTGTCAGGCGTCGGCGGTTTTTTGTCGTTCTCTGGGCTTTTCTTGCTCGCTTTAGGTGCTTGCTTCTTGCCCATGCCTGGAATGAGCTTGGTCAGTTTATCAACCTTACTCATGATCATGCGTTCCCCATAGGAGGTCACGATTCCCACCATGTTAGGTAACTTGCCGCTGACAACAAATGCTGCCCCTGCATCCACAACAGTAGCGGCTGATTCTACGATGCCACCAACAGCACTGACCCCGCCGCCTATCGCTGCCACGACACCGCCACCGGCAGCGACGACCGCTCCCGGTGCTGCACCGATCCCGGTTAAGACCATTGCGCCGCCAACTGCCGCAGTACCGCCACCGGCTGCTGCAATGGTGCCACCTTTATCCATCGCGCTACCTGCAAAGTCATGCAGACTATCTGACACTGTATCTTTGTATTTTTGTGCAGCCGATTTTGTAGCGTCCAGCGCTTTATCGACTAGGCTTTTTTCTGGTTTGGTTTCTGCTTTGGCTTTGGGGCTGGAATTATTCGCAGCATGCTTAGGTGCATTACCGCTTGGCATCTGGGTCGTGGTGTAAATGCCCGGATTATTCCCGCTATTCATGGTATTGGGATCTTTGTCACGGATAATAGGTTGCTTATCAACGTTCACCGTGCTTGACCCTTTTACAGGTTTTACTTCACCATTCACTGTATTGCTTTTAACCCCTTTGGCTACACCTGGATTGTCGCCTTTGCCTTTAGGTTGTGTACTTTTATTCAGGACATAAGCGGGATTGCCGTTAAATTTCACGCTTGCTACGACGCTGACACTATTGCCCAAGTCTTGTACCGTAGGATACGGTAACGGCGGAGTAGCGCTGCCGACTGGCGTTTTATTAAATGAGGGGGCGGTTGAAATTGCCTTGAAATTGGCATTTTTACGGGCACCAATGGGATTAGACATAGGCCATTTCCCCAGCCGCTTCTGGCAATGCATCGCTTGATGTTTGATCAGCCTCAGACATCTGTGCCTTGATCTCGTCTATCTCTTGAAGTAAGCGGTCTCGTTCTTCAAAACTGTGCATGCGCGCTTCGACTACACGAATAGGTACTTCATCGTCTTTCGCCAAAACCGTACGCCACACCAGTGAGAGTTGCATGCTATCGGGTTCAATTATTACCGTGTCAATGACCAGAGGATGCAAGAACATTTCACCACTTTCTAGTCTGATCAGGACATGGCACTCATTGCTTGGCAGAGTTAAAGTCAGCAATGTGTCACCTTGCTGATTGCTCGTGCTCATAGCAGAATTTGGTGCGCATAAATTGTGCAGCGTGATAATTTCATCTCCTTTGAGAAGATCGGTTTGTTGATCAACTGTTGCGGCGTTCCACACTGCAAAATCAAAGTCATGTGGTAACCATGCGTCACTTTTGATAAAGTTGGCATCGATCGTTCCCGTAAGTTTTCTGCGTTCTGGATGCCCTTTGGCACGTACCCCTAATCCAGCGTGCATACGCACACTAGCGTTGTCAGGAAGTTTTCTTCTTAGGCATTTTAAAAACTGCCCTAGTGTTGGTGGGTTATCGGGGTAAGCAATTTGTGGCGCTGGTATTTTTGAGAGGCCAGTCGCTGAGACAAACCAATTTTCGGCAAAACCACGACCGACAGGATTAACATCAAACGCTGTATGAGCAATCGCACGCTGATCCGCAGGCAGTTCAGCGCTTGGATGATTTTCTAACTGTGATGCTGTCAATCTATATTTTTTCCGGATACGTCGCGCAGCCTTGTCCGACACATTAACGATACATTGTCCACCAAAAGCATATTCGGCACGCATCGGTACGGCACTACTTACTTTAGATTTGGTCAGTCGCCAGGTTATCGGTGCAATGATGCCTAGTGTGCCCCAACTTAATAAAGTAGTTAATGCACGCACTGGCCAAATATGCCGTTTGAAATAACGTTCACCCGTGACTGAAAGCGTTTTATCGATCAAAGTTGCGCCAGGCATTTTGCTATTTTTTGCCTGCGCTAGTTGATCACGCCATAATTGCAGTTGCTGATGTGTTGGACCTTGCCACGGGTTGAACCCTTGTGGGGCATCTGGTAATGGCATTGGGACATCCGGTTGCTTTACCAGCAAACGCACTTCAAAACGCTTGCTCGGTTTGCCCTGCGGGGCGTACGCCGTAGCATTGACGATCACATCGCATTTTGGTTTGTACTGACATAAATCTGACTCCTGACGCACGCTACTCTGATTCATTTCGCCAAAGAATTCATCTTCCTCACAAAGAGGGGCTTGTTCGTCAGCGTATTCCAGCTTGCCTGAAGCGAAGCTAAGCGTCTGCCGCAAGACGATGACGTGGAATGTCTGATCATGTTGATCAATACCTTCAAACGCTAGCGCCGGAAAGGGAGTGTGGTTACGAAATTCCATAGCGGTTCTGTTTAATTGATATCGACATCTTTGCCGCTGATTTGTACCGGCCCAGTCGCTTCAAAATTAAATTTGCTGCCATTAATAATGACAGTGCCGTCCGCTTTCATCACTAGGCTCGCTTTACCCACTGTGATGGATAATTCCTCACCCGCAGTGACTGATATTTTTTGCCCTACCTTGGTGATCTGATTCATCCCCACAATCGTCGACATGATCAAGCCGACATTCAGGCTATACCCCATACCGACGTTTTCCATCCGGCCCATGCCGACGTTTTGCATGTAGGCCATGCCTATGGTTTCGGTTTTCATGCGGGCGACGTTGATCGACCAGTTTTTACCTATGCTGTCTTTCTCGTTTTTAGCTATCGTCTTGGTGCGATTCGCGCCTATGCTAATCGTCTCGTTCTTACCCACATCCTCGGTACGATTGTCCCCGATGCTGATGGTCTCGTTATGATCAACGCGTTCTTTGCGGTTGTTGTGTACCGTGATGGTTTCGTCGTTGTCTACCGTTTCGGTACGGTCATGCTTGATGTGGTTGGTCTCGTCGTGATCGACGGTCTTGCGTCTGTCGTTGCCGACCCATTTGTCTTCATCATGTTCGACTTCGGTGAGCTGGTCTTTTTCTGCATGCAGCCAGAGCTGCTCCTTGCCCATCTTGTCTTCGAAGCGGATGGCGTTGGCGTTGCTGTAGCTGCCGCCCGGGCTTGATCTGCTGAGAATACCGCTTTGGGTCTTGTTGGCCGGTAAATCCCAGGCCGGTTTGGTGGCCGCGTTGGGTACCATGCCGGTGATCAACGGACGGTCTGGGTTACCATCTAAAAACTGCACGATCACTTCGGTGCCTACCCGCGGGATCGAGGTCATCCCAAAACTTGGGCCAGACCAGGCGGTGGCCACGCGTATCCAGGCCGAACTTTTTTCGTTATAGCTGCCGACCCTGTCCCAGTGAAACTGCACGCGCACGCGGCCGTATTCGTCGGTGTGGATTTCTTCTCCGGCGGGGCCCGTAACCAAGGCAGTTTGCAGACCGTAAATTTTGGGCTCAGTGCTGTTAAAGCCGCGCCCCGGGCGATACGGGATGATCTTGCGGATGCAGCTAAGATGATTGCTGTAGTGGGCCGGGGTGGCGCTGTCCATCTGGTAGTTATTACTGGCGCTGTGGCGTACTTCCAGAATCAGGAAGGTATCGGCATTGTCATCGCTGCCCTGGACGCCGCTGTCGAAGTGATTGGTGAGCTTAAACCAACGCCCCGGTTGGGCGGTGCGGTCATTGCCGCTGCCTTCAAAGTGCTTGCCTCTGGCTTCGATCTCTTCCATCCGCAGACGCGATTGGGCATCGCCATCGGCGGCATCCTTAAAACCGAAACCGCCACTGTATTCGTAAGATTCTAATTCAAGCACCTCGCCTTGCACGTTACTACTAGGCAGGCTGGCATGCTTGGGGTTAGGATTTTTAAAGTCAAAGCTGGATAAGGCGACACTGCCCGGCACAATATGGCGTACCGGGCTCCAGTCTCCGATGGCGTCGTCTTCTTGTGACCCGGCGGCGCGCTGAAAAGGGATCTCCGACTTAAAACCATCAATCGGTGCGGCCTGGGTGGAATCGTCCGAGAGGATTAAGGTGTGGCCGTCGGCCCTGTGCTCATACCAGTAAAACCAGCCTTGCTGCTCCCAGCGGCGGTGCAAATAATTGTAGTCAGTTTCGTCAAACTGCATGGCGTCGGTAAACGCCGGATCGTTGCTGATGCGCAGTTCGCTATCTCTGACCGGGTAATCGCCAAAGATCTCTTCGGTCTGGTCTAACAGGGTTTTATCGTGGAATAAATAGTTGTCGCGACGCAGACGGCAATACGCCAACCAAGGAAGTAACACCATCTCGTAATACACCTGACCGCCATCGGCTTTGACTAAGCGAAACTCAAACACATAGCCAGAAAAATAGCGCAGGCTACCGTCTTCGCGCGTCAACTCTATGCTAACCAGCTTACCCTGTACTTGTTTAAGTGCGATGCCGGGATCATTCGAGATCACTTCGACGGTAAATTTAAAATCACGCGACACGCCTTCACTGGCATCAAGCCGGTTGACCACCATCAAGGCCTTGGGGCCGTCTTTCTTGGGAAAAGACAGACGCAACAGACGATTGGTTTGACGGGAGGTAAAGAGAGTGGCGAGAACGGCGTCGAGTGAAGTGCTCATGGTCAATAGCGATCGAGGCGAATTTACACCGTGCACCAGGAGCGTGTTGCTCAATATTAAGAGGCCAATGTAAAAACAAAGATTGCTATTATTGCATGTAAATTTGTTTTTAAATGGTTAAATTGTTACTATATGTAATTTACCTTCTCCAGCGCGTAATTGCTCTGCGTCAACGTAGATGCGCAATGAAAATTGATTATGAGGGGGCTGACCAAAACTTAGACTGGTTTATGTCGCAATACCGAGACTATCTCTTCGCTCTTGGGGGCTGGGCGAAGGAAGGGAATTCTAGATGCGCTTTTCTTTATACCACCGAATGTAGGAGTCGACTAAACCCCGAACGGATCTGGACGCGCCTTAACTGGTTATTGCCGCAGCTCATCTTTGGGAGAATAGGCGATGCGGCCGATATTCTCCCTCGCTGGTGCCTGCATTGCGAGGTTAAATAATTCCAAAAATAGTGCATACAATGTGCATATAGGAGTAGACATGGCTACCGCAGAAATGACCGTCCCAACCGGCGAGGCAGTTCCCGTATTTGATCGAAACTTTGACGGGCTCATGAATTTCCTCAATTCCGAGGCGAGCCCATCGATTTCTCCAAAACGATTCGGACTTGTTTTTAGGATAGATATGCAGACCCTCGCGGCGCAGGCACACGTTCACAGGAACACCATCAGACTGGCGCCGGACACCGAGACCATCCAGTCGCACCTGCGTGAATCGGTGCGAGTGATGCGCGCTGCTGCCGATACTTCCGGCAGCATCGAAAAGGCGATCTACTGGTTCAAGAATCATCCGCTGCCGACTTTCGACTACAAGACGCCGCAGGACCTGGTTTCAGAAAAACACACGGAAGCCCTCATCAAGTACATCCAGTCGCTCCAGTCCGGATACACCGGATGATCCCCCCCCCCGCAGGAATAGCTATGAATAAAGAAATCGCCGAGAAAATTAACGAATTGATGTTGGAATGTAGCGGGAAATTTAACCAGTCAATTACTCTTGTGATGAACAATTGTTCTGACATTGAATTTAATAAATACCGTGATGCTATGAGCGAAATCATGACAGTGATGCTTTTGGATGTAATGAATCCGATTTATGAACAGCATCCAGATTTGAAACCAAGTGAACTTATTTAGTTATTCGGCTGAAAGAATCAAAAGGTCGTCGTTGCTTTATTTTTGAATGCTCAATCACTTTTTGTTTTATAAAATAAGAAAGCCACTCCCTCCGGTATCCCGGTGGCTTCTATTTTTAGCGGCTAAAAAGGAGGTTTATTTTTTTGTTTTAGCCGCTCACGGTTTGCCCGGTTTCTCGTCATGTTCTACAAATCCTATCGAACGTTTCTTCACTGGCTCAGATTCGGGCGGCGTCATCAATTCGCAAATTGCCTCATACACCGGCTTCAACTGCAGCGGCTTAAAGTTGCTTTGAGCTATTTTACATGTGGCTCTTATCGGTGCAGCGTTTAATATACAGTGAAAAATTAAATGTAACTTTCCATCCGTAACGGTGGCTAAAAAATTGATATTAAACGCTTTTTTAGTGCAAAACGAGGTTCAGGATTGGGCCGGTAAGTAACTTTTAAATGGGTATTTGTTGGTGCGTCTTCTAGCTATCGAGTAGGCTATTCAGTGCTTGATCAATCAAAATTCCCGAAATCGAGACTACCGGGGTAAGTCGTTCAATTCATAGCTGCTACTACGTCCGCCTGCATCGGTCTTGCGCAGCACGCCACGTACCAGTAAGTCGGTGATGTCACGTAGGGCAGTGTCGGGTGAACACTTAGCGATGGCTGCCCACTTGCTGCTGGTGAGCTTGCCTTCGAAGCCATCAAGCAATTTGTTGAGCAGCTTTACCTGACGCTCGTTCAATGGCGTGCTCGCCCATTGTTGCCAAAACCTTGTTTTAACCAACACTGCGTCGAGCGTGTGCTGCGCATGATTGACGGCACGGTGCAGGGTTTCTATGAACCAAGCCAACCACTCGGTAACATCCATAGACCGTTTCTGTGTCCGTTCTAGTATGTCGTAGTAGGCCGAGCGTTCCCGCTGAATCTGCGCTGACAGGCTGTAAAAACGCTGCGGGCTACCGTCTGCCCGTGCCAGTAGCAAATCACCGATGGCACGGGCAATACGACCGTTTCCGTCTTCAAATGGGTGCAAGGTAACGAACCACAGGTGACCAATTCCAGCCTTGATAAGGGGCGACTCGTTCTGCGTGTCGTTGAGCCAGTGAAGAAATCGGTGAGTTTCGGCTTCCAAATGGTCTGCAGGCGGCGCCTCGAAATGCACACGCTGGCGACCGATGGGGCCAGATACGACTTGCATGGGGCCGTTGGCATCGTTACGCCAAGTGGCGACATTGAGTTTGGATAAACCTGAGTACCCGGTTGGAAACAGCGCGGCATGCCAGCCGAACAAGCGCTGCCTGGTCACCGGCAGTTGGCAGTTTACGGTGGCATCGAGCACCATTTCAACCACGCCCTCGACATGTCTATCCAATGGGGCGAGAGCGCCGATGTCCACGCCTAAGCGTCGGGCGATGGATGATCGCACCGATTCTACGCTGAGGGTCTCGCCCTCGATTTCGCTGGTTTTGACGACCTCCTCGGTTAGCGCGGCCAGGCAGGCCTGATCTCTTAACGCCATGCCGACATCAGTCAGACGCCCGATCAATAAACCTTGGGCGCGACTGACCTCGGCCATTGGTTGAGCCAGTGCTGCAAGATCAAAATGCCAGTTCGGCCAGTCTTTGTCCTGCCAGATGTATTTGTAATCACCGCTATTCATGCGGAGATTATGAGCCGCATTCTCCGCATGCGCAAGTTATTTACCGCATCCAATGCGGTGATAAAGAATAAGATTCACCGCAAGGAGTGCGTTAGCTTAAAGTGCCACAGAAGCTGAGATATTTGTCGCGATAACTGAGATTTTTGCCGTGATAGTTGAGGCTATAAAATCGTGAAAGGTCGGCCTTATGGCCGACCTTTTCTTTTGGATGAGCTATTTGATGGGTTTTTGGTTTAACAAATGAGCTAATACGTTGCTCTTTTTTGTCCAAAGCGTGATGGTCGACGGTGCAACCCCTAGTGTTTCCTCGATCTGCTTTCTATTGTTTCCTATATTCGCTAAGGTAATAGCTTCTTTTATACGCTGTGTTGAAAGTCCGCCTACGCCGCGGACGCCAGGCTGCGCTTGCGCCTCACATTCCAACCATTTTTCAAAACATAGAACCCTATATGAGAGCATGCCGTCACCGGTTTCAAACAAATTTAATTTTTCTCGGATGGCATCCACCATGTCGATATACGTCGAGTTAAAAATTTGCATCCCGCCAAATAACTCTTGGACATGTGGCGATTTTTTTAAAGCCTCTCGCAGCATCCAAATTACTAGCTCATCCCACGTAAAATAAGTCGGAAGCATAATTTCTGCGACCTTTAGGATCTGTTCTATATTGGCAGCAGAGGCATTGATACGTACTTTACCTATACCTATCTAATAACCGTAAGCTTGGGCCACGGGGCCATCAACGAATCCTAATCTTTGCGCAATGTCATAGGCTCTCTTTCCGACTCGGTAGTTCGATGCTTGTTTTGATTTTGTTCTCCCAACGTCACTCGCGTCCGCTTGGCTGTGGTCCGCGCAAAATCGATTTCTGGGCAGCGTTCTACGCGGGCAAAATACGCATTTGTGCGTGTCGCGTAAGGCGATAGATCCGCAACCAATCAAACCTAATCCCCATATCAATTTATTGAAATCTGTTCGTCCACCGTTAGATTCGCGATACAAGGCGATTCCTCGCAGAAGGATGGAGGACACATTTTCGGGGTTTATTGGATGTCGTTTTTCTGTTGGAGCGATCTCATAGTCTGATTGTAGATCAAAACAATTTAATGGATGGATCAAACTATTCCAGGTGCAAACAAAGACTCTACACACATGCCTCTGCTGTTGACCCGCATTGAAAAATGATCAAAGGTCAATTTTGGTTGCACGTCAACGTGAGCAAGACCCCACAAAATGCTGACAAAAATATTATCAAAACTGATAATATGTCAACATTGCCGCAAAACCAATTAATTTCTCTACCGCAATCCACTTAATGACCCATCAAGAACTCAATAACAATGCCTTTTTCTGGGCATTGCAAGGCCTGTGCGCGCTGCATCGTAAGCCTTTCTCCGTCGAACTAGCCCAGCAACAACTCGCTGCCCCTTATACCAATCACTCTCTGGTTACTGCGCTGACAAACTATGGTCTTAGTGCGCAGACCCGGCCATGCAAGAGCACCAAGTTGCATAAAGAAGCTTTTCCGCTACTGGTCTGGTTAAAAGTACAGGCACCCGCGCAAGAGACTGAACAACTCACCATCGCACCAGAGCAATTAGCGCCGGCGCTGATCCTGCAAGCCGATGGCGTGCATGTGCTGGTAGTAGAAAATACCGATACCACGCCGCGCACCATTACGCTGGCCGAATTAAACCTGCGTTACACCGGCCAGATCACCCGCGTCACGCCGCTGGCTGATCCCGGTCTGGATGCCGACAGCGCCCAGCAAGAACAGCAAGCACGGCGCTTTGGCTTTAGCTGGTTCATCCCGGAATTACTCAAGTACAAAAAGCTCTGGCAAGAAATCTTGTTGGCCTCCCTGGTCATCCAACTGATCGCTCTCGCCACGCCTTTGTTTACCCAGGCGATTATCGACAAAGTGGTGGTGCACCGTACCCAAAGCACCCTGATCGTGATTGCGATCGGTATGCTGGTTTTCATGATCTTCTCGGCGGGTCTGTCGTGGTTGCGTCAGTATCTGGTACTGCATACCGGCAACCGGGTTGATGCGGTACTCGGCTCGGCCGTGTTTGAACGTCTGTTTAAACTTCCGCCTTTGTATTTTCAGCACCGCTCTACCGGCGTTATCGCCGCCCGCATGCACGGGGTAGAAACCATACGCGAATTCATCGCCAGTGCCGCCGTCACCTTGATCTTAGATTTACCCTTTCTGCTGATCTTTGTCGCCATTATGTTTTACTACAGCGTGACCTTGACTCTGATCGTGTTGGCGATACTGGCGGTGATCGTTACGCTCAGCGCCATCGTCGCCCCCTTGTTTCAGACTCTGTTGCAGCAACAGTTTCAACTGGGCGCGCGCAATCAGGCGTTTTTGACTGAATATATAGTCGGCCTGGAAACCGTCAAATCCTTGCAACTAGAACCCCAGCTCAATAGCAAATACAGCGGCTATCTGGCCAGTTATCTCAAAGCCGGTTTTTCGACCAAACAACTGGCCAATACCTATAACACGGTCTCGAATCTGCTAGAGCAAATCATGACGCTGCTGATTTTAGCGATTGGTGCCTACACCGTCATGCACAGCACAGAATTTACTATCGGTATGCTGGTCGCCTTTCAGATGTTCTCTGGCCGCCTGTCGCAACCTATGCTCAGGTTAGTCGGGCTATGGCAGCAATTCCAGCAAGCCAGTCTCTCGGTAGACCGCTTGGGCGACTTGATGAATGCGCCGGTAGAACCTTATTCCCTGATACCGACCCGCGACACCAAAAAAGTCGGCAACATCGAGATCGATAACATCGCCTTCAAATATGCCGAACACCTGCCGCTAGTTTATGAAAACCTCAGCTTGGCGATACAGCCAGGGCAGACCATAGGCATCATGGGGCCGTCCGGTTGCGGTAAAAGCACGCTGGCTAAACTGCTGCAAGGCTTTTACCAGCCCAGCGCCGGTCGCATCTTGATCGACGGGGTTGATATCCGCTATCTGAGCGCCAATGAGTTACGCAGCTACTTCGGTGTGGTGCCGCAAGAGACCACGCTGTTCTCCGGCACCATCTACGACAATCTGCAAATGGCCAGCCCCGACGCCAGCTTTGAGCAAATCACTACCGCCTGCAAGATGGCCGAGATCCACAGCGCCATAGAAGCACTGCCGCAAGGCTACCAGACCGAAATCGGCGAACGCGGTGCCGGCCTCTCTGGTGGGCAAAAGCAGCGCATCGCGATTGCCCGCGCCTTGCTCAAGCGCCCCAGCATCTTAGTCTTCGACGAAGCCACCAGCGCCTTAGATGCAGCCACGGCCGAGCACTTCGCCCACACCATCAATAGCTTACGCGGCAAGGTCACCATGCTGTTCATCACACACGGCTTACCAAAAGGCTTGCAGGTAGATGCAATTTACCGCCTAGGGCAAAACGGCGCACAACGCGTGGCCTTGGCACCGGCTGTGACCGCCGCATAAGAAATAAGAAAAACAAAAAAGCAAACGCTATGACCCAAACAAGCCCAAACCACACAAACGCAACACCACCGCAAGCCACCGCCCAAGTCATCCCGCTACGCCCACCCAGTCGCTGGCATGACCCTTTGCAGCTGATACAAAACAATCCGCCCAGCCAGACTGGCCGTATCGTGCTGTGGTCAGTCTCTATCTTGGTATTCATCATGATCATCTGGGCCGCGCTCGGCAAGCTAGACATCATCGCCACTGCCGAAGGTAAGTTAGTGCCGCAAACCTTAGTCAAGATCGTGCAACCGGCCGAGGCCGGGGTCGTTAAAGAATTACTCGTGAATGAAGGCGATAGCGTCAAAGCAGGCCAGGTCTTGGCCAAGTTAGATACCACCGTCGCCAGTGCCGACAAGACCGGCATCAGCAACGATCTGCAAGCGCAGCGCATGCAAGAGCGCCGTGTCAGCGCCGAACTGAGCGAGCAACCCATGCTAGGCAAAGCCGCTGACGACGCTATTCTGTTTGGCCAAATCCACAACCAATATCTGGCGCACCGCAAAGCCATGCAGGACAGTCTGGAGCAAGAACAGGCCCTGCTACAAAAAGCCGAACACGAGCGTAAAAGCGCGACAGAAATTCTCAGCAAACTAGAGCAAACCCTGCCCAGCTACAAAAAGACCGCCGACGCCTATGGCAAGCTAGAGAAAGAAGGCTTCTTCGGCAATCTGGCCGCTGCAGAAAAGCAGCGCGACGCCATAGAAAAAGGCAAGGATCTCGATGCCCAACAAGCGAGCGTGGCCGCCCTCAATGCCACCATTCTGGCGCAACAAAAAAAGCTCAGCCAGATCCGCAGCAATTACCAGTCCGAGCTACAAAAAGAGCTAGCCGATATCCGCCAAAAGATCGCGCAACTGCAACCGTCTTTAGACAAAAGCCAGTACAAAGAAGGCTTGATGGAACTCAAAGCCCCGCAAGACGGCATCATCAAAGACTTGGCAACGACAACGGTGGGCGCGGTAGTCCAACCGGGCAGCGTAGTCATGACCCTGGTGCCGAAAGACGAGCTCTTATATGCCGACGTCAACATCAAGAATGAAGACGTAGGCTTTACCCAGATCGGCCAAAAAGTACAGATTAAGCTCGCCACCTACCCGTTCCAGCGCTACGGCATGCTGACCGGCAAACTGACCCACCTGAGCGCCGACGCCACCGAACTCAACAAGGGCAATCCGCCCAACAGCAATGCCAACAACGCCAACAGCGGCACCACCGACAACAGCAACCCAGCGACCAGTATCGCCACCTACAAAGCGCGCATACAGCTAGACCATCAAACCCTGTTAGACGCACAAGGCAACAAACTCTTGATCGCACCCGGCATGCAAGTGGTGGCCGAGATTAATCAGGGAAAACGCACCGTACTGGAATACCTGCTCTCGCCAGTGCAGAAAGCAGTTAGTGAGGCGGGGCGCGAGCGTTGATGAAAATAAAAAAGCACCTGGCCCAGCGCGCATAGCCCATGCGCCTTCCAGGCCAGAGTGGCTGGAGAACCGCATGGAATATGCGCGCTGGGCTAGGTGTGTTTTGGGATTTGAAGGAAGTAAACGAGATGTCTATTTTGTTGAGTGATGAATGGAAACGGGAAAATGAAAAATAAATTAATTGGTATTTTGACGGTGAAAAATGAAGGCTTGCTGAACCCTTTGGTTGGTGTTCCTTTAGCTCTGATCTTATGTTTAAGTTTATTTTCAGGCCAGAGTAACGCAGACGGTATTGCCAAGATAGTGCCAAAAGAAGTGCCAGTTGTTGCGCCTGGCGTATTGAGTCTGATCGCGGGAAGCATAGATGGGCCAGGCGCAGATGACGGTATCGGCTTGAATGCGCAATTCGGGTTAGCACAAAGTCCTGGAGTAGGGGTCAATCCTAAAGGCATCACTTCAGACGTTGCAGGTAATTTGTATGTAGCCGATTCGCCCAATCACACTATCCGTAAAATCACACCTAAAGGAGTAGTTACCACCATTGCAGGCAAAGCCGGCAACCCTGGTAGTGCGGATGGACTTGCATTAGACGCGCGATTCAACTTTCCGACTGGTATCGTTATCGACGCCAAAGGTGCGCTTTACGTTACCGATTCTGCCAATTACACCGTGCGCAAAATCAGTTCGTCGGGCATGGTCACCACACTGGCTGGTACTGCCGGTATGCTGGGGTGGGCGGATGGCACAGGCTCTGTTGCTCGCTTCCGTCGCCCAATTGGCATTACCGTGAATGCGCAAGGCGATGTTTATGTGACGGATGCCGCTAACTACTGCGTCCGTAAGATCACGCCAAACGGTATTGTCACTACCCTCGCAGGTAGACCGGGCAGAAGTGAGTATGTCGATGCGACAGGTTCAAAGGCGCGCTTTGGTTATGCCAAGGGTGTGACGGTAGACGCCAATGGTATTTTGTATGTGGCTGATGGTAGCAATGACGCCATACGCCGCATTACTCCTGACGGTGTAGTCACTAGCTTAAAGCTCACTCCTACAGCAGATAGCACGGGCTCTTTTTCCTTGACGAAAATATCCAGCCCAGATGGCATTGCAATTGATAAAAACGGTAACCTTTATGTCTCTAGCATGCGCGTCCTCAACAAGATCGATAAAGATGGCGTAGTAACGGTGCTGGGCGGGCAGGAAGACATTGCGTACCAAGATCGATACAGAGATGGCCCTGGAGCCACAGCAAGTTTTAACGCGGCTGGCAATGTGACCTTTGATCAGGCTGGAAATTTATATCTTACCGACGATCAGTTCATCCGTAAGATTACTGCGCAAGGCGATGTCATGACGATTGCCGGGCAATCAGAAAAAACAGGTAAAACGGACGGCGTCGGTGCGGCAGCGCGCTTTAATAATCCCATCGGCCTCGCAAGGGATAAACAAGGTAATTTATATGTCGCTGACAGAGAAAATGGTCTTGTGCGAAAGATCGATGCTAACGGTGTCGTCAGTACGATAGCCGGTACCACGGATGACAAGGAAGTCGAGCATAGAGACGGCACTGCCCTATCGGCGAAGTTCTATGCAATGGCAGAGGTTGCGCTGAACTCCAAAGACGATCTCTTTGTTGCTGATATGGATAATCATGTGATCCGTAAAATTAGCAAGGCTGGTGAAGTGACTACCATCGCTGGCACTGTTGGAAAAAAAGGCGATGTGGATGGCATAGGCACATTGGCCAAATTTCATCGTCCCGCGCGCTTGGTGATAGATAGAGCGGGCAATCTTTATACCAATTCAAACGAGAAAATCCGCAAGATCGACACCACGGGTGTGGTCAGTACTGTTGCAGGTTGCGAAGATAGCTTCAGCCGTCGGATGGAAGGGAACAAAGATGGCATAGGTCGTGAGGTGTGTTTTGAAATGATCAGGAGTATGGCGATAGACAAATTAGATAATTTGTATGTGATTGATGATAATTTCATCCGTAAAATTAGCCCAGCCGGGCTAGTGACGACCCTAGGAAATTACGCCGATGTATTTCTCAATGCGGATAACAACGGTTATACCGCCCCACCAGACAGGCTGGTAGTTGACGAGCAAGAGAATGTATATTTTTTTGTCCATCACACCATACGTAAGTTAACGCCGTCTGGCATGCTCACCACCGTAGCGGGTGTAGCGGGTCTCTCTGGCAATAAATTGGGTAGATTGGGGCTACTTGATAAGGTTCACAGTCTAGTCATGTTGGGGCCAAAAACACTTGCGCTAACCAGTGGTAACGCAATACTCAAACTGACCTTGCCTTAAAACCAAAGGGGTCAGCCTCGCATTCTTTTCCCAATCAAATCTAAAACTAAACCATGCCACGTCGCCCACGCATTAAATTAGCGGGAATTCCGCAGCATCTTGTACAACGAGGCGTTAATCGAGAGGCCTGCTTTTTTGCCGATGAAGATTATCAGTGTTATCTCCATTGGTTATTTAAGGCAGCTGTCGATTGGCGTTGTCAGGTGCACGCCTATGTCCTCATGACTAACCATGTGCATCTGCTTGTTACGCCAGCGACACCGGATGGATTAGCCAAACTGATGCAATCGGTGGGGCGACGCTATGTGCAATATGTGAATCGTTTTTATAAGCGCAGCGGCACTTTATGGGAGGGACGTTTTAAATCCAGCCTGGTGCAAACCGAAGACTATTTTTTACTCTGTCAGCGTTACATAGAACTCAATCCTGTCAGAGCCAACATGGTGGAAGACCCTGGGCACTACAGATGGTCCAGCTACCGGCATCACGCTTTAGGACAGCGCGATACGAGATTGCATCCGCATCAGCAGTATCTGGCGTTAGGAAGAGAGGCAGATGGACGGCAAGCAGCCTACCGGGATTTATTCAGAGCACAACTAGATGACGCAGCCATCAGCGATTTGCGACTCGCATTACAGCAAGGACAAGCAGTGGGAAGTGAAAAATTTAAAGAAGCGATGAGTGTGGCTAGCGGAGTAAGGCGAACGCAAACTAAGCGCGGAAGGCCAGCGAAGCTTGTAGCTGAATCGATCGTAAAAGATGCGCAAACGGATTTTGGATTTTAACTTTAATTGTATGGAGGTTTAAATGAATTTGAGTGCTGGTGCTGTCAAACGGAATGCGATGCTGACCCCTTTGGGTCAGACCCCTTTGGGTCAGATTCGGTCGGAAGTGAAAAATTTAAAGAGGCGATGAGTGTGGCTAGCGGAGTAAGGCGAACGCAAACTAAGCGCGGAAGGCCAGCGAAACTTGTAACTGAATCGGTCGTAAAAGATGCGCAAACGGATTTTGGATTTTAACTTTAATTGTATGGAGGTTTAAATGAATTTGAGTGCTGGTGCTTTCAAGCGGAATGCGATGCTGCCCTTTGGTTCGTTGGTTTCGCCTTTGGTTTCCGAATTCAGGAACCTATCATGGTTTGCGTTGGTTTGGCCCCCTTTGGTTTGGAGACTGATATGGATTTGAATGCAGGAAAAGGTATTGTTAAGCTGCCCCGTTTGATTACAGCTAACGATAAAGATTATGTAATTACACTGAAAAGGAAATCAGCATGAGCACGACACCTATGAAGACACGTAGCAAATTTTTATTGTCGCTTGTTGCGGTAACGCTAGCTCTAGCAGCGTACTACTTATTACGTGACAACAGTTTGCGTTTTAAAGAAGAGGTGCAGCTTGCCTCTGGCGAGATCATTCAAGTTGCCCGTGCCTTCAAGACGGAAGCTTTCAGTGAACTAGGCGGGCCTGGCGGTTGGGAAGCAAAATTTAATAGTATGGTCATCATCAAACCAGTTCGCGCAGATAACCCACCGATGTGGCAATCAGATGCAGGCTTGATTCCTATCTTGTTCGATCAAGATAGCCAAACTAAAGAATGGTTTGTCGTTACGACGTTTTATTCCTGTGAGGCTTGGTACCAATTAGGACGTCCAAAATTGCCCTATGCCGAATTTAGGTTGCGCAATGGGCAGTGGTTATCCGTCCCGTTTTCTCCACTTCATATCGGCAGGGCGGCCAACGTATTAACGAGAATTAGTAACAAAAAGGAACTGCCGTTGCATACGTTGGCGACTAAACGTGAGCGTATGAGTGACCCACGAACTGCTGACGAATATATAAAAATCGTAGATCACTGGTCCACAGGTTGCTGAAATAATTATCCATTTAAAATTGACCAACTTAGAGAGAATTTAATATGCCTACCAAAGAAGAATACGCCCAACTATCCACCCGCGTCTATTTGCGAACAGGAAAAAACCGTACTCCGATTGCCGACGGCTGGAGCGAAGTCGCTTACACCGGAAATGCCAGCTTGTCGGGTTTTTCCGCCGGCATCTATCAAAACGGTAGTGAGATCGTCATTGCTTATACTGGTACGAATGAAAAACAAGCGGCAGATTTTGTACTTGGCAATATCCCGATTGGGCTCGGCCTTCCTTCTGCGCAGGTAACCGAGGCGATGCTTTTGTATTTCGAAACCAAGGCGAAATACCCTGCTGCGAATATCACTTTTACAGGCCACTCTCTGGGTGGCGGCTTAGCTTCATTGATGGCAATGTTTTTCAATAAAGAGGCAACGATTTTCGATCCGGCGCCATTTGAGATTACCGCACGTAATATGGCGACACTTGGGTTTTATCAGATAGAAATGACGCGCCGAGGCCTTTCTGATGATGCGTTTAACGATTACACGCGAGACGCGTCAGGCACACTATTTAATCAGCGTGAACTAAAAATCAAAGGATACTCATTAGAGAGTGAAATTTTGGAACCTTTACGAGCCGCCTCTGCAACTATAGAAGGCTCCCACGAAGTTACTCCTATCGGCCGGCAAACTTTGTTAGAAGTCGGACCGACTGGTTTGCCCGGTGCAATGATTAGCTTGCATTCGATGACCTTGTTGACCGAGATGTTGATGTCAGAAAAATTTCGGGATATGGTAAAAAATACCCCGGACTCGCTAAAGCAATTTTTTGATACAGAACTTTATGCGACTGATCCACAATATTCAGCAGATATGAATTTTCTAGATGGCTTATTGATCGCAGAAATGGGGAATAAAGCCGCCAAAATACTGGATAAGTTTGCCGATGAGATCGGTAAATTTAAAGGTGATGCTGGTGTGGCGCAAACACAGCTTAAAAAGGAATTGATTATTGTCGTGATGGAGTATTTCTATAAAAAAGGAACGGACGCGAATAGCATCTTCAAAATAGAAACCGGCACCCTCAATTTCAAATACAGCGACATAGGCGCCACCAGCTACAAATCCCTGCCGCTGTTGGCCAAAGCCGTCAAAGAATTACTCAGCACCGCAGAAAAACCTTATGCCGATCAGCTGATTAAACAAAACGCCTGGCACATCCAGCAAGGCACGGATGCGATGAACTGGACTGCCGATGGCACGCCACAAAACGATGCCGCAATCGGTGGCACTGGTGTCGACGTGATGGATGGCGGCGCAGGGATAGATATGCTGATCGGCGGTGCTGCTGGTGATGTGCTGACGGGCGGCACCGGCAATGACATATTGATGGGCGGGCTGGGTGATGATATTTACTTGTTTAAATCAGGCGATGGTTCGGATCTGATCGTCGATACCGACGGACTCGGACGTATTAAATATGATGGTCTGTTGCTCGCCGGTGGTAACGCGGTCGGCACCACCGGCAAGGCCTGGCAAGAAAAAAATGGAGGGAAGACCTTTAACTATCTTCTCACCGACTGGACAGAAAATGGGGAGACCTTCAAGCGGCTCTCGATCCAAGGCCCGGACGGCGGCATGATCATCAAGCGTTGGGAGCCGGGGCAACTGGGGATCACATTCAAGGAAGCCCAAGCAGTGAAGGAAGATAGGACTATTCTCGGTGATCTTGCACCTATAGAGGACGCTGGTGCCGGCAGCGATGACTTAGGTAATCCGCTCACGAATGGAAGTGCTGCTGGCAGGAACGACTACCTGCGCGATGGCGCCGGTAACGACCTGATCAGGGGCCTGGGCGGCGATGATCAAATTCTTGCTTCACGCGGTGGTGATGACCAGATCTATGGCGGTACAGGAAATGATGCAATTTCCGGTGGCGACGGTAACGATCAAATTTACGGTGAAGATAACAACGATTTGCTCTCTGGAGGCGAGGGAAATGACCTGCTTGATGGTGGTGTAGGTGACGACATACTCTACGGCGACAATGGCGACGATATTTTACAACTCGGCAGCGGGCGTGATCGCGCCTTTGGCGAAAACGGTAGTGACTTTCTCATCGCCAGCGATGTGCCGGGGCAAGCGGTGGCTAACGTCTATTTAGATGGCAATGCCGGAAATGATAGCTTAATAGGAGCAGGAGGTAGTGACCTGTTGCTGGGCGGACGCGGTGAAGATTATCTGGTGGGGGGCGCCGGTAACGATTTTCTGTTTGGTGATACCTCGACTAAGTACACCAGTACTGTTCAGATAGACTGGTCGGTGAGCGTGTCAGAATCGGGATTGTTCAGCATATATCATTGGAAATACGATACTACTGACGGCACGATGGTATCGTTGGCTGATGATTCAGGCTATTTCTCTAGCGTCAATGGTGTCGGCGAGGACGATGTCTTGGATGGTGGTTCTGGTGACGACTGGTTGCTGGGTGGTGGCGGTGACGACAGGCTCTATGGTGGTGATGGGAACGACGTAATGCATGCTGGACGTGGCATGGATTTCCTTGATGGTGAAGCTGGTGATGATAGAGTTGTTGGCAATGGAGGTGACGATATTCTCTACGGTGGCGAGGGGAATGACACTTTGAGCGGCGACGGCAGCTCTTCACCTGCCGATCAAGATGGGCGCGACCAACTCTACGGCGGAGACGGTGACGACAGATTATTCGGTGATGGCGGCGACGATCAATTAATTGGCGGTAGTGGCGACGACGAAATGCAAGGCGACAATACTAATTTGTCTGGCGAACGGCATGGCGCGGACACACTTCTTGGCGGTTTGGGGAAGGATCTTTTGATCGGCCAGGGCGGTAGCGACACGCTGTACGGCGGAGATGGCGATGACGAATTGCAAGGGGATAGTGGATCTGGCGCGTTGGATGCCAGTTTCCATGGCGATGACGTTTTGGATGGCGGTGACGGTAACGATGCGTTGCTTGGACAAGGCGGCCGCGACACGCTGATCGGTGGCGCAGGCGACGATGTTCTTTATGGTGATGGCGGCGATGGCGATACTTTGGCAGCCAACTATCAAGGCGACGACCTGCTTGACGGCGGATCGGGAAATGACAGCCTCTATGGCGGTGGTGGCAAAGACAGTCTGCAAGGCGGTGCGGGGAATGATTATTTGGACGGCGGTGCTGGTGCCGACTATATGGCCGGCGGTGAGGGCGAGGATAATTATGTGGTCGATGATGAGGGCGACGTGATTATTGAAACCGACGGTGCTGGCAGTGAGGCTGCGAATGCGGCTCCCATGAGCACCCCTAACGCAACCAGCATTGATAATGTCAATGCCAGTGTCAGTTATACCCTCGGTGCCAACTTAGAAAACTTATGGCTTAAGGGCTCGGCGTCTATCAATGGTAGCGGCAATGAACTCAATAATTTAATGTCTGGCAATAGCGGCGTTAATATCCTGAGTGGTGGCGCGGGTAACGATACGCTCGATGGTGGCGCTGGTGCCGACACTTTAATCGGCGGTAGCGGCAACGATTATTACGTGGTCGATAATACCGGCGATATTTTGTTAGAAAATGTCGGTGAAGGGATGGATTACGTACAAACTTCGGTGAGTTTTACGCTATCCGAGAATCTTGAAAAATTAGAGGCGATTGGTAGCGCTGCGATTAATCTGACAGGTAATGCCTTAGCCAATGGCTTGTTTGGTAATGGCGCGAATAATATTTTCACAGGCGCTGCCGGCAATGATTATTTGATGGGTGCTGGCGGTGACGATGTGTATGTATTTAATCGTGGTGACGGCAATGACACTATCGATAATACCGATTTTTCGCATGATAGCGCCCATCCAGAACTGCTGGCGGCGATCGATGTGCTGCGTTTTGGTGCCGGCATTTCCGATACTGATGTGACGGCTTATCGGTCCGGTGACGATTTGGTTTTAAAAATCAAGGGTAGCAACGATCAAGTTGGGGTTCTGGGTTATTACGCGGAGGAGGTGCTCAAAGGCACTATAACGTCGGATCAGAAAATTGACCGGGTTGAGTTCGCCAATGGCATGGTGTGGGACCAGGCCAGGATACAAAGCATTATTGCTCTAGGTGAGGGCAATAATGGACCTGGGGGGAATCTGCCGTCGTTGAATTTGCACGCAATTCCAAACAAATATTTTAGTTATACCTTACCTCTCGATGCTTTCATCGACGCGGATCAGGGTGATACGATTGCTTACAGCGTAAAAATGAGCAACGGTTCAGCCTTACCGGATTGGCTCAATTTTGATGCCGCAAGCAGAACCGTCAGCGGCACGCCAGCTGAGGGGCATGATGGTTATCTCGATATGGTGTTTTGGGGTAGGGATAACTATGGTTTAGAGGCTGCCATCAATGCCACTTTAGAAGTTGGCGCAAACCATGCACCCACATTAGGCGGGCCTATTCCTGATATTGAAGTATCGCGTGGCGAAATCATTTCCTATACGTTGTCGTCATGGGTATTTGTCGATCAAGATAGAGCCGACATTTTGACGTATAGCGCTACCTTGGCTGACGGTAGCGCTTTGCCATCCTGGTTGAGTTTTAATGCGCTGACCAGGAAGTTTTCCGGCGCGGCACCTGAGTTGGGGCGCACGAGCGTGCAGGTAGTCGCGCGTGATAACGATGGCTTAACGGTCGCAGATACTTTTGATTTCGTCGTGTTAAGTGGCGAGCTACCGGGCACGGCAGGCGACGATGTGTTGATCGGCAGAGCTAGAGCCGACATCATCGATGGTGGAACAGGTAACGACACTATTTCGGGCGGTGACGGAGATGATGTGATTGATGGCGGTGCGGGTAACGATACCTTGGATGGTGGTAACGGAAATAACACTTACCGCTTTGGGGCTGGATTCGGGAATGATACGATTTCCAGTACAAGATATAGCTATGAAGATGGTACCGATGTCGTGGTATTCGCAAACCAGTATCAAGAGAATAATTTATTCTTCAGCAGATTTGCTAACTCCGCAGATTTAACATTTGGCTTTAGTCTGTCCACTGATAGCGTCACCATCCGCAATTTCTTTAGCTGGAATTCAGGCGGCATTAGTTCCTTGGTGTTTGACGGTGGCTCGACCTGGAGCTTGGATAAAATCAATGCCCAATATATCAATCAATTGATTGCCGGCGCCAGTGCAGGTGATGTGCGATCGGAGAAGTATATTTACGGTACAGCCTCTAGTGATGTGTTGATTGGGGATGGGAGTGATCAAGACTTGGAGGGAAGTGGTGGTGACGATGTTTTGGTCGGTGGAGCTGGGAGTGACATCTATTTTGGCGGGGATGGTGCCGATACCTTTGCCTTGGAGGGAGGGGGGGGAGATCAAGTTTGGGATTTTGGTTCAGGCGACACGGTTCAGTTATGGAATGGTGTGAAACTGGCTGATTTGGTATTCAAAAAAAGTTTTTCTTGGCTCAGTGATTTTGTCATAATCCGTAGAAATACGAATGATCAAGTGGAATTTGATCTGGATTCGGATTCGGGAATAGGCTACAGAAGGCATTTGCCGAGTAAAGGAGTTATCCGTTTATCGGATGGCACTAAATTAACCTCCGAGATGATTATCGCAGCTGCGTTGAGAAATTCTGATGGTGATGATGTCATCAGTAACTTTACTCCTGACGGTAGGGAAATGCTTGGATTAGCAGGCAATGACATCATAGAAGGTGGCTATGGTGACGATATACTCGACGGCGGAACGGGCAATGACCTGCTTATAGGGTTCAGTGGTTTCGATACTTATCGATTCGGGCGTGGTTATGGGATCGATACTGTCGATAATTCCCCATTTCAACGTTCTGGCGTTCAAGCGGCTCAAGGTAACGGTCGAAAAATGGAGGGGCGCATCGAGATGCTTGATTTGCGGCCGGACGACGTCACCTTAAATAAAGATAGCCTAGGAAACTTGCTGATCAGCATAAAGGGAAGCACCGATCAGCTAATCGTAGATAATTACCTGCGCTATATCAATAATGAAGATGCTATTATCGATTATTGCGTGAAAGAAATCGCCTTCGCCAATGGCATAGTCTGGAGCCCGTCAGACGTGCTGGCTCTACTCAAGCAAAGCTGGCTGGGTTATGACGATCTGTTACCGGGCGATGCGCAAGTGAATCATTTGAATGGCACGGCAAGTCGCGAACTGCTGCGCGGTTTCGACGGTGATGATCAATTGCTTGCAGGCGATGGCGATGACAGGTTGGAAGGCGGACTTGGGAAAGACTACCTGTCGGGTGAGCAAGGTAATGATGTCTATTTTTTCAATCGCGGTGATGGCCAGGATACGATAGACAATACGGACATTCTCGCTGCCGTCGACATCTTGTTGTTTGGTGCCGGGATTGCCGAGTCGGACGTGCAGGCCTTCCGCTCTGGCAATAACTGGTTCTTTAAGATCAAAGGGTCTACAGACCAGATCGCTCTCGTCAATTACTACGCTGCCGATACAACCATCAATGGGGAAGCTGCCGACCACAAGATCGACAAGCTGGAATTTAGCAATGGCGCGGTATGGAATCAGGCGATGATACAAACGGTGGTCGATCGTGCGACTAACAATCGTGCTCCGACTGTTGTCAGCTATTTGCCTACCTTGCAAGCGAAAGCGAATAGCGTATTTAGCTATACGGTAGCAGCAAACACCATTACTGATCCTGATAGCTGGGATTCGATTACCTATAGCTTCAAGATGAAAGATGGTTCCGCCTTGCCAGCGTGGCTTAACTTTGATGCGAGTACCCGTGTCTTCTCCGGTACTCCGGGTGCGGGCAATGTTGGCACACTTTCGCTCACATTGTGGGGCACGGATAACTATGGTTCTTCTGCAGGTGAATATGTCACGATGAACATAGGTGCTGCTAACCGCGCACCAGTGCTTGCTACGGCTTTGCCAGACCAGGCCGTTGGTCAAGGTGCGCTATTTAGCTACACCGTATCAAGCGCAGCTTTTACTGATCCCGATACTGGTGATGTTCTTACTTATAGCGCAACGCAGGCAGATGGTTCAGCGTTACCATCGTGGTTGACGTTTAATGCTAATACGCGTGTATTTAGCGGCACGCCGACCAGCACTGGTACTGTCAGTATAAAAGTGGTCGCAAAAGATAGTAGTAACCTAGCCGCAACTGACATTTTTGATGTGGTCGTTAGCCTTCAAAATCTGAGCTTGAATGGCACTGCCAATGCCGACACACTTACCGGCGGTGCTGGTAACGATACCTTGAATGGTCTGGCAGGAAATGACATCTTAATTGGTGGCGCCGGAAACGATACGCTCAATGGTGGTGCCGGTAACGACACCATGACGGGTGGCACAGGCGACGATATCTATGTCCTTGATAGTGCCAGTGATGTGGTGAACGAGCTTGCCAACGAAGGTAGCGATACTGTCCAAAGCGCGATAAATTACACCCTAGGTGCCAGCTCCAACTTAGAAAATCTTACCCTAACCGGCACAGCTGCCTCCGGTACTGGCAATAGCCTCGCCAATATCATCATAGGTAATAGCAGCGCGAATATCTTGGATGGCGGTGCCGGCGTCGATACTCTAATCGGCGGCGCTGGCAATGACATTTACGTGGTTGATAACAGCGCCGATGTAGTGAGCGAGAATCTCAACGAAGGCACCGATCTGGTGAATAGCTCAGCCATTTATACCCTGAGCGCAAACCTGGAGAATCTTACTTTAACTGGCACATCAGCTATCAATGGCACAGGTAATGCGCTGGCCAACACCATCACCGGCAATAGCGGCAACAATATCCTGGACGGTGGCGCGGGCATTGATAGCTTGATCGGTGGCGCTGGTAACGACATCTATCTGGTGGATAACACGGTGGATGTAGTGACCGAAGTTGCCAGTGGCGGGACTGATCTGGTGCAGGCATGGGCAAATTACACTTTGTCGAATGAGGTGGAGAATTTGAGCTTGATGGGTACGGCCGCCATTAACGGCACAGGGAACAACTTGGTCAATATCCTGAGCGGCAATAGCGGCAATAATATTCTCGATGGTGGTGCCGGTGCCGATACCATGATCGGTGGGGCAGGTAATGACAGCTACCTGGTCGATAGCAGCAGTGATATCGTGACCGAGAACGCAGGGGAAGGCAGTGATCAAGTGCAGTCTTCCGCTACTTACGCCCTCTCGGCGAACATCGAAGCGCTCTTCCTCACCGGTACTGGCAGTATCAACGGTACTGGCAATGCGATAGACAATCTACTGGTGGGAAACAGCGGCATCAACACATTAAATGGAGCGGCAGGCAACGACATTCTGCAAGGTGCTGCCGGTGTCGATACCTTAACTGATACGCTAGGCAATAACGTGCTCGATGGTGGTGCCGGTAACGACATCATCACGGCTGGTGTGGGCAATGATTTTATTCTCGGTGGCACCGGTAACGACACTATCACGACAGGCCAGGGTGTGGATGTGATCGCCTTTAACCGTGGCGATGGCATGGATATCGTCAACGCCAGCACCATCAAAGACAATAGCCTGTCTTTGGGCAAAGGCATCAAGTATGCAGATCTGTTGTTTAAAAAGTCGGCCAATGATTTGATTCTGGTCACTGGTGCCAGCGAGCAGATTACCGTTAAAGATTGGTATGCCAACAGCGCCAACCATAGTATCGCCAATCTTCAAATCGTCATCGAAGGAACGAGCGACTATGTGGCAGCGTCGACCAATAAGCTCAATAACAAGAAGATAGAACAGTTCAACTTTGATGGCCTGGTAACTAAATTTGATCAAGCCAGGGCTGCCACGCCTTCCATTACAAGTTGGGCACTGTCTGCGTCTTTGCTGGAGTTTTATTTGGCAGGTAGCGATACCGCCGCCATCGGTGGTGATCTGGCGTATCAGTATGCGAAGAACGGCAATTTATCGAGTTTCTCTGCCATGCCTGCGCAAAGCTTGTTAGCTAGCCCGCAGTTTGGAAATGCCCAGGGCCTGCAGAATGTGGCTGCTTTGCAGGATGCATCACCGCGCTTGATGTAAGTTGGTAGCTAGCCTCGGCTTAGGCTGGGGCTAGTTGATCGCGATCCATAAAGCAAGTGGCATATATGTAATTAGTTTGCCCTACTACTGCCTGTTTTACATTCAGAAGTGACTAGTTCAGAATGTCTCATCTCCTTTGGCAAGATTAAGGAAAATCTCATCTTTCGTGGCCGTCAGTCTCACCTTAGGTGGCAAATTTGCTTGAAAAGCTCAATTCTGCGCTATTCTGGTCTCAACTTCTATGGCACTTTACGTCCGGCAGTCCGCAACAACAGACTGCTGTTGCAACCAGCTTTTAATACCAGTTTACAGGAGATAACTGACCGGAGGTGACGTCCAGATGTTTATACACTGGGACGCCACTCCAATCGGTAAGATTGAAAACAGTATTGGAGTCACTCAGTTTTCTGACCTCGACAGCGAAGATGCTCAGTGGTGTTTTTGGCGCGCATACGCTTGGCGCTACCGATGGGCGAACAAAATAGACTGCGCTTTCCGTCGTCGTCGACACATTGCTCACGCGTGTCGCGGTGACTGGATTTCCGTTGCCATTTCCCTGAACCAGCAAGGCCGTTTCAACACTGATACCTATACCGCGCGCGGTCATGTTGCCGCTGGAGGCCGCAGGGAGCACCCCACCATTACAGCCTAGCGTGCCGCTTGGTTTTGTCGTCGGTGCAACGATCCTGGAAATGAAAGTAATAAAGCGGCCCATGCGATCTCGACTGTCGAAGTGAGAATCAAAAATCAGATTTGCCAGTGTTGGTGGTGCCAAAAAGCCGCCCTGCAAACTCAAAGGATTTGGGTCGAATGTAATGTCCTTGTAGTAAGGGTCAAGCATCGATTGTTCCGACGTGGCAGAGTTATACAGCGCCGAATAATCGAATTGTCCGAGCACTGCAAGACCGGCGCTTGTACCACCTAACGGAACATTTTTATTCATCAGCGTTTTTAAGGTTTGTTCGAGTGCTGTACCTTTCCAGAAGCGGATGTAATGACTCTGGTCGCCGCCCGCAATAAAGACAACATTGGCCCTGGAAAGGATGGCATTGACGGCGGGACTGTTGGCCGCTTTTACACTGGGAACAACCAGCGTCTCAACCGATGTCACACCAAGAGACGCGCCACCAACCCACAAGTCGGAGACCGTGGTCGACGTCGTCAAGGCGTCATCGCTATAGTAGATATAGGGGTTATAGGCCTCTGTGCCAGTTGCCCGTATCACGACAACTCGTCCGCCGGTGCCCGGCGCAATGCCGGCACGCTTGATCAACCAGCGAAAAGCCGGGTCAACGTCAGGACCGCCGCCCATCAGGACAAATGACGGCGTAGGAAGGGACGATGGCGCAGTGACCACAGCATTGATGTCACCTGTTGCGAAATAGGAATACAGCGGGATCGGTTTTGCGGTCTCAAATGTTGCGTCTGCAAATGCTGAAGTAGTGGACACAAACGGCGCCAGGATAAGCACGAACATCCCTTGCTGAAAAAAACGTGCGAATGAGTGGAAGAAAGAGCGTGTTGACATTGTGTAACTCCGGTAATGATCCATGGGTAGATAATCAATTTTGGACGAACAATCAATTGGTAAAATAAATTTTATTGAAATATTTTCTATCAACATTGTTAACTATATAATAAATTGGTTTCACTGAAATTGTTTTACTTAGCTGATCTACCCTAATCTCTGCAGAAGTGCGGCGCAGCCCAGTTTTGCGGCAGAGTTCGCCCGCATGCCGGGTTTTTTACTGACGGATGAAGGATGAAGAATGAAAACGATGATGAATGTAATGGACATACGGCGCTTATTAATGATCGTTGTCGCCGCTATGGCAATGGAGTTTGGTGTGGCGCAGGCAAACCACATAAGCACGGGTAGTCCGATTGGGATGATCACCCGGCAGGCTTCTGCGCAGAGTGAGTTACAAGTAGATGTGACGGGTATTCTTGACGACGACGAAAGAGGCGCGGCTAGCAACATCCTTCTGGATTTTTACGTCGGCGCCAGCGCATTCATTACCAGTCTCAAGTGGGACGTTAATGTGACAAGCTACGATGGAAGCTATTTGTCCGAGATGAAAGTTACGTTTGGCGATACGCTAGGGAACGGCGTAACTTTTACACCTGGCAATGGCGATGATTTTTCCGGCACTACATACTACGCTGGATTTCAGGATTTAAGCGATCTGGGACAACAGTTCCAGTTGGGTATAGATGGCATTTTGCGCCTTGAATTTCATGATGGTTATAAGGACCTTGCCTTTGATGAGCCCGAAGGAATTTGGAATTTCGGTAAGCTGAACTTTGGTATCGCTGAAGTGCCTGAGCCGCCGACCTATGCCATGATAGCGGTCGGTTTGCTATTGCTGGCAGGTGTTGTCCGGCGGCGTCACGGCCACCATGCTCGCCTCGCTGGCCTTGGTTGAAGCGGCTGGAAGAACCAAAATAAAAGCGAATCAATTCCATGCAGGGAATGATCAAGCGTCGATTGTCGGGCAAGTCAAGCATTACGCAGTACGATTGTGTGCAATGCATGTGCCAAGGATGTTCTGCCATTGGCAATAAAAAACCACGTTCATCCAGGTTCAATCCGGCTTTGATCAGATGGGTAGTTGATCTGTCTATATGCAGATTCAAAAAATACTCTATTTCGTATTCCGGCCTGACAGCGAGTTTGCCGTTGCACCAGATATCGCCAACACGCAACATCGGCAACGTGCCGACTGAAATCCATACTTTGCGTTGAAATTTTGCGGGAGTGGTTGCGTCTGGGGAAAGCAATACCGATGGGTCATCTTGGTGGCGATCGTCAATGACGCGCGACAAATGAACTAGAACTGAGGGTTGTGTGCGGCGTATTAACCGGTTCGGAAAGGCAATCTCTCCGAACCAGTCAATTTTCCAATTTTTTCCATCTTTTGGGAGGGCTAATATTGTAGATAAGTGTTTGAAATTTATAGAGTTATTGTCAAAATTAGTGCTTGTTACACTATTGATTTTTCTCACTAACTACTAAATTTTCTCATTATCTATTCACTTTTCACAGGGATAAAGGTTTTGCGATTAATTGATCAGCAGGATATTGCTCGAATTGTGCAGGCGTTTGCACCAATCCACCGGCTAACCACGTTTGGTACTGGTCTGGCTCTAAATGACGATCATCCGTTTTTCATCACCTGGCTTATGAAAACGGGTCATCACTACATGCCCATCGGCATTGATGGTGATCATGGAAAAAGAAAACATCGGTTTGCCATCGACACCATCGGCCTTCCACTCCCAGATGCCCGCTATCCCCATGGGTCTGTCCTTGGCGTGACGCACTTCCCACCAGACCGATTTACCAGTTTCGTAGCAAGGCTCATAAAATGACTCTGCCGGCACAATACAAAATTGCTTTTGCTTCCAGGCATAGCGAAATGAGGGTTTGCTATCGACAGTTTCGGCTCGGGCGTTATACGTACTCTTCGCCAATTTCATATCGGCCCAGTGCGGCACGATGCCGAAACAGGCCGGCACGACTTCCATGCCCGTATGGGCACGCTCAGCGATGATGATGGGCGCAAATGCACCGGCAAAGATCCGATTAGGCCGGTCGTCCATGACATCAAAGTGCACAGCGAAATGCTCTTCGTTTTTCTCCCTCCGGCCGGGCGTATAGTTCGAGCACATGGACTTTTCCTATCATTCTCAGATAGGGGAAATATAGTCTATTTTGAGGTCATGCAGGCATGAGGAAGGTCAAGCAATTTATTGAAATGCGTCATTTGCATTTCTATCTGCCAAGGTTGCATCCGTCCTACCAGACTAAAATCGTAGACATAGATTTTTTTGAGGCAATAAGTATCTTGGAAAATGTGATATGGCTCGCCAAGAGCGCCTATGGCGACTCCATTTCTAGATGATCGAGATATTCTACCTACATTCAACCTCAGAGGTGCTGCGTGGATTTAACTGCAAATTTTTCTAACAATTTAAGTTATTTACACCGAATCTCAAAATTCTTATTCCGATATTTTTTTTCAATAACCGTAGTCACGGTGCATTCAGAGACAGCATCGTCGATACGCTTAGAGAGGGACACCGTGTTTTGCTCATATCCGCAAGTAAGCCATTTCCCCTGGGGATACTCACCTTCAAAACGCCAGGTTTCAGAATCATTCTTTACATACTTTGAGCTGACCTCAGGTTTGAGGTGTGCCATTTTTTCAGGAGCGGCCTGCATAAACCCCACCCCGCTCAACCGCAGATGTGAACCAACAAACGGCGTCCATCCATCAGCAGAATAGCTAAACTGTAAATGTGATGAGTCGACTTTTCCTGGACAAGTGAACTGCTGCTCAACCGCAAGCGCAGAAACCGAACATGCGCCAACACTCAAGGCCAAAGCTATGCGCATTATTGATGACAAACTATTTCTTCGCATATATTCACTATTCAATAATTGAGAATGCGTCTGCATTGTCGCTAGACTGGCGATATGTGCCATCTTTATTCTTACCCAAGAAGAGAATATAGCGCTTAGAAACCAAGGGCTTATTCGAACCATTCCATTGATCCATAATATACATACCACCGGCATCTTGCCCCATATAAAAGGCAGCATGATTACCATGCTTACTGCTCAAATACTTACCATCGACAAAGGTCGCGATAGCGGTACCGACCACAATCATTGTATTACGCTTCACTTCTTTGCCTTCGCGCCAGGTTGATGTTTGACCCGCTCTGGCATAATGTTTTACCAAATCAACGCATTCACCAGTACCAACTCGTGCGGTCTTCTCAAGGTCTGCAACTTTCGCATAAATATAGGCCATATCTCTTTCCACTCTTAGGTATCGACAACACTTGCCGACTAAACTTCGTTAATTATATGACATTAACATTGTTAAAAATTTATCCCCTCTTAAAACAAATGTAATTGTTTGTTACGAATAAAGAACAAAAGGGAACAGCACCAATTAGGAATTAGTTGATGCTAACCCCCTTGAGTAGTCGTAGTGTTCAGTTTTCTCGCAACTTGTAGCATGTAAATCACGATCGTAAAAGCCACGAGGTTCATACCTAGAACGAGATTCCCTGCATTAAAAAACTTAAGGGTAAAAGTACTGCCTAACCAGAAGTCAGACCCAGCACCGATTGGACTAGTTTTCACCCAAATACTAAAAAGCCATCCAGACGCGAAACGATAAGACACCAATTGACTGGCGAGCACTGGAACCTGGATTAGCCAGAAGAGAAAATTTAACCTAAACCAACCAAATCGTCGCTTAATGGCAGCGATGCCACAGTAAGCGCCAAAAAGATACAAAAACGAAGCAAGAACAAGCGTTCCACCTGTTAAGAGACCGATTGAACCTTTACTTGCAGTCAAAACGCTTCCCATCACTCCAGAAACGCAGCCCAAAATGGGGAACACTCCAATAGCATTGCGGAAATAGGCAGGAAAAGTCAATCGCCTTTCCTGTGAAGCTGAAAGACGGGACTCCAGCACTTTAAATGAAGGTGTATTAACTTCAAAAATGTGGGAGTCTTGAAATATCCTGAGATTCTTTTGTAAAAAAAACTGGGATGCATGGGAATTAGGTGTTCCAGGTGTTCTGTGATCTCACATCGCAAATGAATACAAGGACTTAGGCGGAGCACACAGTCGTGGAGTGTAAATAATTTCGATTTTCTCGTATTTTTCAAACACTGATGTGAACATTAAGAACACCACGATACACTCCAGGTGAAAATGGGTGTCTCGTGGTTAAATTTACTCGTAAAATCAATGAATACAATGATTTGGAGTTTTTCAGAACACTTGGAACACGTGGAACACCGCTAAATTCTCATGTTCTAGAAGTTCTCGGTATTGGATAACCTACACGTGAAAATTTTGAAATTTCTGAATATATTTTCACTTTATAGTGATCTTGGTATTGCGGATTTCCAGCCACAGTTTAGCTAAGCTGCCGTTAAATAGCCAGATTATGGCGCACATGAAATACAAGCCGGTCGAGGCAAAGAAGTTTTCATAGCGGATCATCTCGTTGCCAACCAGCGTGTGATAGATCCAGTAGCACCCATCGACCGACCAATACCAGGCAAACAGCGCGCCGGGAATTGACCAAGACAGTTTGCGAAAGTGATAGGCGTCCAACAGCGTTCTCAGGCACCAGGGCGCGCTAAGGTAGGTGAAAAACGCCATCACGAAGCAAATTCCTATATCCCAATCACTAGCCTGATAGTAATACGATCCCCAAATCAGCCAAGCCATCCCTAGTGCAAGGGTAAAGAGCTTCCACGGGCGTAGCAAATCAGCTAAATATAGATTTAATTTCATAAGAGAAACTATACAATACCCTTATACATAACAAAACAATCATTGTGTGTTTTGTCTAAATATTTCAAGCCTGGCACTGTGAGTGCGGAAACAATTTTGAATTGAATTCATCATTCCATTTAACCCTTTTCATTTTGGTCTGGGCGTGCTTGCCAAGGCAGTGGCACCTACGCGTATCAGCTTTGCCGGATTTGCCTTATCGCAGGTAGTAATGGATCTGGAGCCGGGTATCAAAATGTTGACGGGGTCGGCGGCGGACCTGCACATCATTACGCACAATGCGATAGGCGCTAGCTTGATTGCCGTCGCGACGGTAGGCCTGTGGAGCGTCTGGGAGCGCTACCGGCCGGCCAGATATGCGCAGCCAGTACCCGGCAAGAGCGTGCTGATGCTGTCCTGCCTATTTGGTACTTACTCGCATGTGTTTTTGGATGGTATGTATCACCGCGACATGGGATTGCCGCAAGCGCATTGGGCAATACCCAACGTTTTAAATAGGGTTAAGCAAGAATGGAGGTCAAAATGACTGCAACACTCAAGGTGACAATTGAAAGTGCCTGGCGCGGGGGAACACTCGACATTGTGACGCCGATTGTCGAGCTGACTTTGGTTGACCATGAATCGATTCCGGGTCTAAAAAACCTCGGTAACGAATACGCATTAAATCTTGTTTCTGGTGAGACAGTGATGCTCTGGTGTGCATTGACACCAAATCGCCAAGTTAAATTTTCAGTAACACAGAAGAAAATCCCCATCTTTAATCTAACTACCGAAGGGACATTTTACATAGAGATTTATTTGCCAGATGGAAAGCTTTACCAATTTCAATATGACGGTGAATCCTAACCAAATAAATAGAAATACAAAGTCGACAACTGAAAAAATGATCATTTCAATTTATCCACACTGAATCAAAATTAACCACTAAACAATACCCGGCAAGAGTGTGCTGATGCTGCCCTGCCTATTTGGCACTTACTCGCATGTGTTTTTGGATGGTATGTATCACCGCGACATGGGGGTGCCGCAAGCGCAGTGGACAATAGCAAAGGCATCGTTTGTCGGCCTTTCTGGTACCGAGACTTTATGTGTGGGCTTTTTGATGGCTGGCGCTGTGATACACGGCCTGCGCCTGCTACGATCCTACTTGTCAGCAAAGATGACGTAAATCTGCGCGAATTTATTCTGGCAGTCAGGCTTTTCCGGCAAAGTTGAAATTTCACACCTCATGCACTACAGCATTGCCGCTCTTGGCTAAGCTCATGATTTTGGTGGCGAGTGGTGTCTTTTGCTCCTCTTCGCCGGCAGATTCCAAAACCTCTATGGCTTCATTAAACCTGCCCAGTTGTCGGAGTGGAATGCGTGCAAACCTTATCGCGCCTGAACCGCATTTACCCGAGCAAGGCTGAGACCGGCACCTTTATTCTGGATTTCTTTAACGAACCGGAAGAAATCCTGGCAGCATTCCAGCCTTACTTCCAGACGGCAGAGCTGGCCGATGTGTCTGACCCGGATTTGATTTTTGATCTGAACGACAAACTGCGTGCTGCCGGCATTTTTACTTGGACTGAAGTTGAGCAGTTTTGCGATGCTTTTTTTGCGAAGAGTAAGAGCAATGCGGCAATTGCAAATATCTGCAAACCCGCCGTAGAACGCTGGCAGAAGCGCTATAAGTCGGCGGTAGAGGCTTACAAGCAAGCACGCGATATGTTTGAACGAACTAAAAAGTTTAATGACGTCATCATGATCACTAACGCCGAAAACGCCTTCAAAGAGTGCAAGAAGGAAAAAGACGCGTTAGAAATCTTCAAAAAAGATCTCGGTACTTTTGTACGCTTTTATGAATTCATGTCGCAGATCGTCGATTACGACGACAAAGACTTGGAAAAATTAGGCCTGTACGCCCGCAACCTGCGCCCCATGCTGCGCGAAACCATCGAGGATGAAGATCAGGTCGATCTGAGTAGCATTGTACTAAGCCACTACCGCGTATCCAAAATCCGCCAGCAACATTTGCTTATGCAAGAGTCGGACGAATACAAGCTGGAACCCGGCGACGCATTAGGTACGGCCAAGGCTAAAGACAAGAAAGTCGAATTCTTATCGCAGATCGTGTATCGCCTAAACGAGTTATTCATCACCGATCAACTGACTGAGGCTGATATGGTGAATTACGCCAACACCATCAGCGACAAGGTACGCGAGAACGAACTGGTGATGCGCCAGTTAATGAGTAATAGTCGGGAACAAGCGATGCTAGGTGATTTCTCTAAGGCTGGGTACGACGCCATAATGGACAGTGGCGCAGCGCATCAGAATCAGATGATGCAGCTGTTGTCTGATCCTGTGAAGGGGAGCAAGTTTCTTAATGTTGTTTTTGATATTTTGACCGCCGGAGGCGCTGGTGGGTAGTGCTGGTGAATAATGATTAGTGATTGCCTGGCGAATGTTGTGAGCATATAGTCAATTTGACAGGAGAATAAAGTGAAGCAAAACAATATCATTCGTGATTCTGAAGAATTGGCAGCCAGGCTAGCAGAGGTGTTATCCGTCCCTGGCTATGATAATACTGCCCGTAATCGCTTGAGTTATTTGGCGTGTTCGATCTCGCTTGAACACGCTCATGCTACGCGGGCGTTGTTGGGTGTGGGATTATTTTCATCTAGTCTGGTGGTGTTGCGGGCGCAGTTCGAGGCGCTAGTGCGGGCGGTCTGGATCTGTTATGCCGCGACGGATGGGCAAATTGAAAAACTTGGTGCCACGCTGACGCTGGATGCAGAACAAGGGGCGAAGAATTTACCATCTGCTAATGAGATGTTGGCATTACTCTCAAACAAAGCGCCGGCTCAGCTGTACGAAGCCTTGAGCCGATTCAAAGAGAGTTCATGGAAGGCCCTTAACTCATTTGTTCACGCCGGCATTCATCCGCTACAGCGGCATGAGCATGGCTATCCAGTGCATATTATTGAGCAATGCCTTAGAAACTCTAATGGTCTTGCTGTCATGGCCTCTATGCAGGCGGCTGTGCTCACTGGTCGTCAGCAATTGGTTGGAGACGTTGGCAGGTTAGGAAACGTTTACAAGAGTTGCCTGCCGTCGGAGATTGAGGTGTAACCCAAGTGTAGTTTTTTTGCTTGTTATTATTTAATCGTAGGATTTTAAATCTTGGAATATAGAACAACAGGCGATAATCTTTGCCGTGCTTGCAGCAGTGGACTTAATGGCGGCCGGGTGTTTGTTTCGTGTTTAATTCGTCGCTCATTGCTGACGCTTAGTGACTGAGATTTTTTCTTACCAAACTTCTTATCAAGTGCCAGAAAATAAAAAAGGACTCACAGCGTAAAAACTGTAAGTCCTTGATTTTATTGGTCGGGACGGAAGGATTCGAACCTTCGACCCCGTGCACCCCATGCACGTACGCTACCAGGCTGCGCTACGCCCCGACTCTGAGCCAAAAATTATAGACTATAAGTGGCAAATTATCCATAAAAAAGTGCGGGAGGGGCTTGCCTCTAATAAATGTGAAAATAATTGTGCTGTTATAGGTTTAAATTTGAATAAAATATTTTCATATTTTGCGAAATGCGGTGACAATGTGCGGGCTATGCTGGACATCTTAGTTGTCGGCATTTTTCTATAGGTTCGCTTTTTAGGGGCAGGGTATGAGCATAAAAATTAGTCAGAACTTCGACGCTGGTGCGATCGAGGTCGTGCGTGCTGAGCATGCGGCGGAGATCAGTTTAAATTTGCGTAAAGATAGTCACGCTGATATCGCACAGTGGTTTTATTTCCGCTTGCAAGGGGCACGCGATCAGGCCACGGTGATCAGTATCTTAAATGCCGGTGAGGCAACTTATGCCAAGGGTTGGGAAAATTATAGTGCGGTAGCCAGTTATGACCGCGAGACCTGGTTTAGGGTCGATACCGAGTTTGACGGTAAGGTGATGACTATCCATCACGAGCCTGAATTTGATAGCGTGTATTACGCCTATTTTGAGCCGTATAGCTGGGAGCGTCATCTGTCTTTGCTTGGCAGCGTAGAGCAAACCGGCTTGGCGCGTGTGCTCGATTTGGGTAATACCGTCGATGGCCGCGATCTCAATCTGGTGGTAGTTGGTAATCCTGAGGCTGAGAAAAAAGTCTGGATCATTGCCCGTCAACATCCGGGTGAGACGATGGCTGAATGGTTGGTTGAAGGCACACTGAACGCCTTACTCGATCCGGCTAATCCGATTGCCCGCAGTATCCTGGATAAAGCGGTGTTGTACATCGTGCCGAATATGAATCCAGATGGTTCTGTGCGGGGTAATTTACGCACCAATGCGGCTGGTGCTAACCTGAATCGTGAGTGGATGACGCCGTCGATAGAGACCAGTCCGGAAGTGTATTACGTGAAGAAAAAAATCGAAGAAACCGGTTGCGATTTGTTTTTAGATATTCATGGCGATGAGGCTTTGCCGTATGTGTTTGTAGCCGGTAGCGAGATGCTGCAAGGCTTTAGCGAGACCCAGATGAAAGAGCAGCAAGCTTTTGTCGATAGTTTTGTTGCCGCTAGCCCGGATTTTCAGACTAAATTTGGTTACGAGGCCAGTAAGTACAATGACGATGTGCTGACCCTGGCATCAAAATACGTAGGTCATCATTACAAGTGTGTATCGCTGACACTGGAGTTGCCATTCAAGGACAATGCCAACTTGCCGGATCTGGAAGTCGGTTGGGATGGTGCGCGTAGTATGAAGTTGGGCGAGGCAATGTTGCAGCCAATTTTGACTGCTTTGAATAAATAAGCTTGGTGTATTACGCTTAGCTTGTTAAGCGTGGATTATTAAGTGAAAAGTGAGTGAGCATGGGCGTAGAAATCGAGCGTAAGTTTTTAGTCGTCGGCGATGACTGGCGTGAGCAAGGGCAGGGCGTGTTTATGCGCCAGGGCTATATTTGCTCTGACGCCTCACGTATCGTCCGCGTACGCATCGAGGGCGAGCGTGCCATGCTCACCATCAAAGGCAAGAGCGAGGGGATCTCGCGCAGCGAATGGGAATATCCGATCCCGCTCGCCGATGCTCAGCAATTGCTAGAGACAATGTGCGAAAAACCTTTGATAGAAAAAAATCGCCGCCGGATAGACTTTGGCGGTTTTGTCTGGGAGGTTGACGAGTTTTTTGGCGAAAATGCCGGCCTGGTAGTGGCCGAGATAGAGCTGGAATCCGAGGCGCAAGAGTTCACTAAACCTGACTGGATAGGGGCAGAAGTGAGCCATGACAGGCGCTACGCCAACGCCAATTTGCTCAGGCATCCTTACTGCCGTTGGGATAAGGCGTAATTTTTCCAGCAGAATTCAAATATCGATAGGCCGGTAGCGCATATTCCATGCGGCTCTCCGGCATGCCTGGCCTGCTGCCCGCATGGAATATGCGCTTCTGGCTTGCCTGTTTTTAAAAAATGGCTGAGTAATTCGAATAATCTCGATTAATTTCGGCTAATAAATCCGGGCGATCGATTCTGCCACGCAGACCGGTTTGTCGCCGCCTTCACGTTCTATGCTGATTTCCCAGGCCATTTGCGCACCACCGCTAATTTCTTCCACCGACAGCAATTTCATTCGACCGCGCAATTTGCTTCCTACCGGAACCGGTGCAGGGAAACGCACTTTGTTGAGTCCGTAATTCACTCCCATCTTGAGGTAGCTGATGTGGATGGCATTTTGCATCAGCATAGGTAGCAGTGATAAGGTCAAAAAACCGTGTGCGATCGGTGCGCCAAAAGGTGATTCACGTTGCGCCCGCTCTACGTCTATGTGTATCCATTGCATGTCACCAGTGGCTTCGGCGAAGGTGTTGATACGTTGCTGGGATATTTCTACCCAGTCCGATACCGCCACCTCTTGCCCTACCAAGGATGTGAGTTCTGCCAGACTGTGTATTTCACGCATGCTGCATTCCTCAATGTTGGATTTATTCTGGACGACGGCCAAACATGCCCATGCCTTTGATGGTGCAGACCAGCTTGCCATCTTGGTTGACGGCGCGCCACATGGTGAACACCACGCCTCTATCGAGTTTGGAGGTGGAGGGGCGGCTGTCTAGCGTCTCGGCGCTGACGCTTAAGGTGTCGCCCGGGCGCACTGGCAAGATCCAGCGTACTTCGTCGACACCGGGCGAACCCATACTGGTTGAATCATTTAAAAAGCCATCGACCACCATGCGCATGATCATGCCGCAAGTGTGCCAGCCACTGGCGATGACGCCGCCAAAGATGGAGTCAGAGGCGGCTTCTTTATCGATGTGGAAGGGCTGCGGATCAAACGCAGTGGCGAAAGTGATGATCTCTGCTTCGCTGACTTGGCGCTGGCCTAGTTCTATAACATGCCCCGGAATGAAGTCTTCAAAATACCACTTATAAGTTTTTGCCGGTTTTGCGAGATTTTCTGGAACTACTGGATGGTTAGACATACCTTACTCCTGAAACAAAAAGCGAAGCTAGAAATAATCTGGCGCAGACTCTGCAACTGAGTGCGCCAGACACGCGTACAGCAAAATTAGGCGGCCGCCTTAAAGCCCGGCTGAGCGATAAAACGTGCCAGATGATGATCGGTGTCGCCCAACGACAACTCTATCATGGTCAGGCGTTTAAACATGTGTGCTGCCGGCAGTTCGTCGGTAACGCCCATGCCGCCATGCAGTTGCACCGCTTGCTGGCCGATATAGCGTGCCGCTTGCCCTATGCGTGCTTTGGCAGCAGAGACCGTGCGGCGTCGTTCTTCGGGGTCGTCTGAGCTTAGTTTGACGGCCGCCAAAGTCGCCATTGAGCGTGCCTGCTCCAGTTCCATAAACATCTCTGCCATACGATGCTGCAGCACCTGAAATTTGCCGATAGGCACGCCAAATTGCTGGCGGGTCTTTAAGTAATCCAGAGTAGCGGCGAAGATCGCTTCCATCACGCCTATCGCTTCGGCGCAGAGAAGGGTAACGCCATAATCACAGCCAGCCTCTAATAGTGGCCAGCCTGCACCTTGCATACCCAATAAGGCCGATGGTGGCAGCTGGACCTGGTTGAACGTGATGTCGGCAGCGCGATAGCCGTCGATGGTGCGATACTCGCGCCGGCTAATGCCTGCGGCGTTTGCATCAAGCACAAATAGACTGATGCCGTCGGTGTCGCGCTGCGCACCGCTGCTGCGCGCCGAGACGATTAATTGCCCGGCTTGCGCACCGTGTAGCACCACGGTTTTGACGCCATTAATCACAAAACCATCGGCAGTTTGGCTGGCGCTGGTGGCGATTTTAAACAGCTCGTGGCGCGCTTGTTTCTCGTTAAGCGCCGCTGCCATTTGTAGTTCGCCAGTGGCGACTTGCTCAAGTAAATGATCGTTTTGGCCAGCGAGTTTTAAAAATTCGGCGGCCATTACGGTGGCGAAATACGGCTCTATCACCAGG
This sequence comes from Undibacterium sp. Ren11W, assembly GCF_049340485.1. Classification (NCBI taxonomy): domain Bacteria; kingdom Pseudomonadati; phylum Pseudomonadota; class Betaproteobacteria; order Burkholderiales; family Oxalobacteraceae; genus Undibacterium; species Undibacterium sp. Ren11W. Next base: position 1,280,262 of record NZ_JBMPPB010000001.1, on the reverse strand, counting down.
CCGCGCCCCAGTTCTTGCATGATCACCAGCATATCGATGGCGCTACCGCTAAAGCCGCCTTGCGCTTCCGGAATAGGCAAGGCCAGTGCACCAAGTTCGGCCAGCGCTTCCCAGGCTGGCTGCGACACACCTGCCGCGGATGCGATGATCTGTTTGCGTTGTTCGAAATTGTAATCTTTCTCTACCCAGCGGCGCAGCGCATCGGCAAACTGGCTTTGTTCTTGCGTTAGATTGAAATCCATTTTTTTATCTCCTGATGTGGCTCATTGTGCTGATAGCGCTAAATGTGCGCGGGTCGTTCATAAGCCCAAGATCATTTGGGTGATGATATTTTTTTGTATTTCATTCGAGCCGCCGTAGATCGAGGTCTTGCGGTAGTTGAAATAGTAAGAGGCTAGTGGTGCAGCATCGTCGTCACCGGCTATGCTGTGTTCGTTCTCACCGTCTAAAAACGCGGCATCAAAAGGCAGACTATACGGCCCGGCTGCTTCCATCATCAGTTCGGTCAGTCTTTGCTGAATCTCGGTACCCTTAATCTTGAGCAAAGACGCCTCCGGGCCGGGGCGGCCGCTGTCTTGTGAAATCACGCGCAAGACGGTGATCTCCAGCGCCATCAATTCGATTTCAAGAGTCGCTACTTTGCTGGCGTAAATCGGATCGCTCAGTAAGCTCGCACCATTTTTTTGTTGCTCACTGGCGTAGCGCTTCAGAAATTGCAACTCGCGTTTGGCTCGGCCGACCGCCGCAATATTGGTGCGCTCATGGCCGAGTAAATATTTAGCGTAAGTCCAGCCTTTGTTCTCGTCGCCGATCAGGTTTTGTACAGGTACTTTGACGTTGTCAAAGAACACCTCGTTGACTTCATGATCTTCGTCCAGCATGATGATAGGGCGCACCGTGATGCCAGGGGTTTTCATGTCTATCAACAGAAAGGAAATTCCTTCTTGTTTGCGCACTCCAGTGTCGGTGCGCACCAGGCAAAAGATCATGTCGGCGTGCTGCGCCAGTGTGGTCCAGGTCTTTTGTCCGTTCACCACATAGTGATCGCCTTCATCACTGTTGACGCGCTCAGCACGGGTTTTGATTGAAGCCAAATCGGAGCCGGAACCAGGTTCCGAGTAACCCTGACACCACCAGTCATCGCAATTTAAAATGCGGGGTAAAAAATAGTCTTTTTGCGCCTGGTTGCCAAAGGCCATGATCACCGGCGCCACCATCGCAACACCGAAGGGCAAGATAGGCGGGGTGCCGGCACGTGCGCATTCTTCTTCAAAGATGTGGCGACGGGTGGCGTTCCAGCCTGTACCGCCGTACTCGGCAGGCCAGCCAGTGGCGACCCAGCCTTGCTTGGCGAGTATCTTGTGCCAGCGCACGTAATCTTCTTTGTGCAGGCGTTTATGTTGGAGTACTTTGTGTTTGAGGTCGGCCGGTAAGTTAGCTTCCAGATAGCTGCGCACCTGATCGCGAAAACTCAGATCTTCGGCGTTGTAATTTAAATCCATTTCGTCTCCACTAGGATTGCGGTCGTTGAATAGGTATGACAATAACAAATAAAAGCACGACCGTTCGAATTGAATTGTACAAGAAATTTCATGCAATGCCAGTAGAAATTGAGATTCTTAAATTTGGGTATAAAAAAGAGCCGGAGATACAACAGTATCGCCGGCTCTTTCTCGTACTTGCCGTGAGATCAGTAGTGGATTAAATCTGATCGATTTTTAATGAAAATGCTCAGAACCCTGGGGGGGGGCGCTCTCAGGCATTTCGGTATGGACCAGATCACCCTCTTTATCGGAGAACAAGGGCGCACTGCAATCGTCGCAAAATTCCATCGCGAAAATATCCGCAATGCGCAGGAGTTTGCTGACGCCGCACTCGGTCAAAATGGCAGGAAGCTCTCCCGGTAAATTGTCGTCATCGGCATTGCCCATGGCGTTGATCTCATCATCTTGCTGGTATAAGGGCCATACCACACCGTAAATGACTTCTGGGGCATCGCTCAGGGTAAAACTGACGCGATATTCATCGATTTGCCCAGGCATTTCCTGTACCCCAAAGCCGGCCACGATGGCAGTGAGTTCACTTGCTTCTACACCTAGGGTTTGGGTCAGGTAAAACACCGCAGAGCGGATAGAAATAGGGCGTATCCGTATATCGGCTTCGCGGCAGCCGGTGTAATACGCCTCGGGTAGTAATAGTTCTACGCTGCATCCGGGCAAGAGACGCATCAGTACGGGCGCAGCCTGTTCCTGCCATTTGGCCAAAATTTCGCTCTTTGCCAGGGCGCAATCAAACGGCGATGAGATACTCTGCCAGCGAAATAGTGGCTGGCCCGCTGGCACTACCACCACGCCTAGCAAATAGCGGCTATCGGCTAGAAACGGCACGGTTTGCGGTAATTCTTGCGGTGCAATCGGTGCTTCTTGCTTCAATAGATTAAATACGGTTTTTTCCATTAAGCCATAGGCGTCGCAGTGGGTAGGCGGCAACTGATCGATGGCGAACAGATGCGGCAATACCCGCAAACGGGCTTGCTCAGAAAGTAAAAGTTGCTGCCATAAACTGGTGATGGCGTCGATCTTGGCGGCAGGGATTGCGCCAGAGGCGATCTCAAAGCGGCTCCATGCCAATACCGGTGCCACCATCAACAATACATCGTATTGTTCGTTCTTATACTCGATGCGGCTAGAGGTGCAAATGGACTCCATTGTTTCGAGCAGCACTTCATAGGCATTTGGATGGTTCTTGAATAAATGTTCGGCGGCAGCATCGAGCACGCTTTGATGTTTTTGCTGTAAATTTTTGGCAACTAGCGTATCTAGCTGTGCTTGCCAGGCAATATCTTCGATACGGCTGGCCGATTGCGCTACTGCTAGCGACAGATTGGCCAGTCGCAGACCATCGGCAACTAATTTACTTGATTTTTTTTCTGGTGATCGTCGCATGTGTTTCTATTTTTTTGAATATTGGGTTTTACCAAACAAGACATCTTTGGCTTTAGCGTCATTCAGGGGCTTGCGTAAATCACTCAAGACTTTGACGCCGCGTTGGACTGCAGGGCGTTTGCTGATGGTATCGAACCAGCGTTTGGCATGCGGATAATCGGCCCAGTCTATCCCTTGATTGTCGGCCGAACGGGCCCAGGGGTAGACCGCGATATCGGCAATGCTGTAACTATTTCCGGCGAGATACGGCGTTTGTGATAGCTGCGTTTCGATTACGCTATACAGCCGTTTAGCCTCGTTGGTGTAGCGATCAAAGGCATAGTCTATTTTTTTGGGTGCGTAAATACGGAAATGATGGGCCTGACCCAGCATGGGGCCAAAGCCGCCGACCTGAAACATGAGCCATTGCAATGCATTGTATTTTTCACGGTCGGTTTCGCCTAGAAATTTACCTGTCTTGCCAGCCAGATACACCAAAATTGCACCCGACTCGAACAGCGAAATCGGTTTGCCATCAGGGCCATCGGCATCGACGATAGCCGGGATTTTGTTATTTGGCGAGATCGCCAGAAACTCAGGCTTAAACTGATCGCCAGCGCCGATATCTACACCGATGGCGCGATACGGCAGGCCGCATTCTTCCAGCATGATATGAATTTTGTGTCCATTAGGCGTAGGCCAGGAGTAAGCATCTATCATTTTGTTTCCTTACTTAGGTGAAAATTATGTTGTGCTTATTATGCAGAATTTTTCCGAGATGTGTTGTGATGCTTATTAAAAATGCTTCATGGAAAAAACAATGACTCTTAATTTACAATGTGCTATCTTTAAGATGGATCGTTGTCTATTTTGCAGTGAAAATACCGGGGACATGCAATATGCCGCGTTTACAGATTCAATTTTCCTTCGAGACAATGTTAAAACAAGCAAGTGTCGCATTATTTTATGCCTTGTTCGCTTACCTTAACTTGCATTATTTTTCAGTTCTGAAATTTGTTGCCGTTCCTTATTTAGCCAGCGGATTCGCAGTTTCCGTACTCATTTTATGGGGTGCTCAATATGCGATGGGGATTTTGCTTGGTTCTATAGTCGCGCTCATCTTTCTGGACGCATCAAACTTCGTCATTTTCGCGTATGCCGTGGGCGCGACCTGCCAGGCATTGTTGGGTTTTTATTTGTATGGTTTTTACCGCAAAAAAAATACCTCGTCATTATCGTTAAAATCATTAAAAGATTATTTTTTCTTAATTATTTTAGTCTGCTTTATTAGTACCCTTATTCGCCCTGTTTGCATCTCCCTTGCTTTACTCTTCTTTGGCAATCTCTCATCAGAATTTTTCTTCCTTCGATTTTCGACTCTCTGGTTGGGCGATGCGGTTGCCTGCGTGCTAGTGATACCAGTGGTTTTGAGCGTATTCCGTGATAAATGGTCATTACCGTCTGTCCGAAAAACGATACAAGCATGTATTTTTTGTTCTATTTGTTTTTTCGCTGGACAGGTGATCTTTTTTGATTGGTTTCAACTGGAGTTGGGAAACATCGCCAGATCGTACTGGATGTTTCTTTTTATTTCCTGGATCGCGATTGTTCTTGGTGCCAGGATCACTTCAGTAGTTTTGCTTTTTGTAGCGATACAATCGTTTTGGGGTTCTATCATCGGGACCGGCGCTTTTGGCGAAGACATGATTTTGACTGGCTTAAGTAATTACGGTTTCTTTACATTTATTGCCTGTTTTCTCGGGATGTCGCTGGCACTCTATGCCAGTGAACAGATTGATCATAAAAACACCTTGCTTTCGAAACTCAAAGAGTTGCAGTCTAAAGGGCAGGCTCTTGATGCCATTTCCCAAGGTATTTTAATCAGCGACGATCAGCGCCACATTGTCTATGTAAATCGGGCCTTTCAAGAGATGACCGGTTATAGCGAGGACGAAATACTCGGACGGCCTTGCGGCGTCGTCTTGGGGGAGCACAGTGCGCCCGATGCGGTGAAAAAAATTCAAGCTAGCTTAGGCAATCGGCAAGCGTTTTTTGGCGAAGTTCTCAGTTACCGCAAAGACGGCACTACCTTTTGGAATGAGATTTCGCTCAATTCTGTGAAAAATGCGATTGGTGAATTTGAGCAATTCGTGGCAGTTCACCATGATATTACGCACCGCAAACTGGCAGAGTCGCGCGCTACGCTGGCTAAGGCTGTATTTGAAAATAATCCGAACGGCATCGCAGTGACCGATGCAGAGCAAAACATTGTGATGGTGAATGCCAGTTTCGTGAACGTTACCGGATATGAGGCGAACGAAGTGATAGGCCGCAAACCTCATATGCTTTTGTCGGGGCGTCATGATCGCAGCTTTTATGCCGATATGTGGCAAAAAATTAAAGAAGAAAGCCGCTGGGAGGGCGAAATTTGGAATTGCCGTAAAAATGGCGAACACTATCCGGAATGGTTGCAAATAAATGCGGTTGTCAATTCTGAGGGAGAAATTACCAATTACATAGGTATGTTTGTCGATCTAAGCCAGCACAAAAAAGCCGAAGAAGATATTGAGCGTCTGGTTAATTTTGATACGCTCACTGGTTTGCCGAATTTGCTGTTTATGCAAAATCAAAGTGCTAAGGCGGTGAAGGCTGCCAGTTTAAATCAATCTAGTTTGGCGGTTCTGTTCCTGGATTTGGATCACTTCAAGGATGTTAACGACACCATAGGCCATTACATAGGTGATTTATTATTAATTGAGGTCGCCAAACGCTTCCAAAGCTTGCTGCGTGAAGGTGATGTGTTATCGAGGCAAGGCGGTGATGAGTTCATTGTGTTATTGCCTGGAGCCGGGGAAAAGGGCGCATCGCGAGTCGCAAGAAAACTTCTCGATGCAATCTGGGAGCCTTTCATCATTCAGCAACACACGCTGAAAATAAGCACCTCGATCGGGATTGCCTTATATCCACATGATGGACTTGATTTTGGCGACTTATTTAAGTGTGCCGATACCGCCTTATTCCACGCCAAAGAACAAGGACGGAATAATTTTCAATTTTACGAAGGAGCCATGTCTAATCAAGTCAACGAAAGAGTTGCACTTGAAAACGCTTTATATCTAGCAATTGGCGAGGATCAATTTGATTTGCATTATCAGGCATTGATGGATCTGCAAACAGGAAAAATTACCGGTTTTGAAGCCTTGATACGTTGGACTCATCCCACGTTGGGTGCGATTAGCCCGACCCGGTTTATCCCTGTGGCAGAAGAATGTGAAGTGATCAACGCCATCGGTGCCTGGGTTTTAGATCGGGCATGCAAGGATATTCGACAATGGATGGATCGCGGACTAGCCGTACCGCAAATCGCGATTAATTTTTCTCCGCGTCAATTTCGCAATCCGAACGCAATCATGCATATACAAGCGGCGCTCGACCGCTATCAGCTTCCTGCCAGCGCACTATGCATAGAAATTACCGAGGGCGTGTTGATGGAAAATGCCAATGTCAGCCAAATTACCCTGCGGGCCTTAAAACAATTGGGCATTACGCTGTCCCTGGATGATTTTGGCACCGGCTATTCATCCCTGAGTTATTTAAAACTTTTCCCATTTGATAAAGTTAAAATTGATCAATCGTTTGTACGTGAAATTACCTCAAGTACGCAAGATGCATCGATCGTGATCGCAGTGATCGGTATGGCGCACAGTCTAGGTATTAAAGTGCTGGCAGAGGGCGTAGAGACCGAAGCTCAATGCGAATTTTTACGGGATAATATGGCGGACGAGATTCAGGGCTATTTCTATTCCAAACCGATCCCGTTTGACGCTGCCGAATTGCTTATGAAGGATGATCGTCATTTGGCGCCGCACTTGTTACGCCTGAGCAAACCAGAAAAGACTCTGCTCTTGGTGGATGACGAGCAAAATATCGTCTCCTCATTGAAGCGCTTATTGCGTAGAGATGGCTATCATATTTTGACCGCGAATAGCGGTGCAGAAGGGCTGGAGATTCTTGCCGCAAACAAGGTTGACGTCATTATTTCTGATCAACGCATGCCGGGAATGACAGGGGTGGAATTTTTACGCAATGTAAAAGAAGGCTATCCAGAAACGGTAAGAATGGTGTTGTCAGGGTATACCGAACTTAATTCGGTGACGGATGCGATTAATGAAGGCGCAGTGTTCCGATTTTTGACTAAACCTTGGGATGATGAAAAACTGCGAGAGAATATTAAAGACGCATTTCGATACAAAGAATTGGCGGATGATAATCGCCAGCTTTCTTTAAAGGTGAGAACTAGTAACCATGAATTGGCGATAGCAAATCGCCATTTAGCCGAGGTGTTGCAGCAAAAGCAACAGCAAATTACTCGTGATGCCATGAGTCTCAATATCGTTAGGGAAGTATTGCAACATACACCGATGGCCGTTATCGGTTTGGATGACGCCAATGTCGTGGCCTTTGTTAATGATGCGGCCGTGACGTTGTTTGACGGCATAGGATCATTGTTGGGAGAAGAGTTGGCCTTGATATTGCCTGAGTTAGACGAGGCAATTTCTGAGGCCGATGAGGGTGCCGATGTGCTGTTTAAAATCAGCGATCATTACTACGATTTCAAATGGCGTCGCATGGGGGAGTTTTCGCAATCGAGCGGCAAACTCGTCATATTTAGTAGCGTCATAATTAATTGACGATAGCAGGATACTTGTTAGGGTATGCAATAAATATCCGCACTCTAAACCATCAGATAATGCCCCCTTTGCCTGCGTCTGGAAAAGGGGGCAAGCTGTTATTTGTTCACGTAGCTCCAGCCCAATTCCGCCATCGGACGTGCCGCCTCGCCAGATTTTTTTGCCTGGGCACTAGATGCGGTGCCGTCTACGTAGCGTTTCATAATGCCTTGCAAAATACCCGCCATACGGAATAAATTGTAGGCGAGATAGAAGTTGAAATCTTCTGGTCGTATAGTTTTTCCGGTGCGCTCGCAATATTTGGCGATGTACTCTTGTTCACTAGGGATACCTAATGCCTGATGATCAAGCCCGGCGATGCCACGGAACTGGCCTGGTGTCACATGCCAGCTCATGCAATGGTAAGAGAAATCTGCTAAAGGATGCCCTAATGTGGAGAGTTCCCAGTCGAGTACGGCCAGTATGCGCGGTTCGGTGGGATGGAACATCATGTTGTCGAGACGGTAGTCGCCGTGCACTATGCTGGTATCTTCACCTTGCGGAATATGATGTGGGAGCCATGCAATTAAGTTATCCATGGCCTCGATTTTTTCGGTCTCCGAGGCGCGGTATTGTTTGGTCCAGCGATCAATCTGGCGCGCAAAATAGTTACCGGGTTTGCCGAATTCGGCTAAGCCTATCGCTGCGTAATCGATGTTGTGCAACTGAGCGATCACGCGGTTCAATTCGTCATAAATTTCACCACGTTGCAACGGTGTCATGCCTGGTAGTGACTGATCCCAAAGCACACGACCATCGACAAATTCCATGATGTAGAAGGCGCGACCTATCACCGCTTCATCGCTACATAGGGCATATTGTTTGGCCGCCGGGAATCCGGCTTTATTCAAGGCATTCATGACTTTGAACTCGCGTTCAATGGCGTGAGCGGAGGGCAGTAGCTTGGCGCTGGGGCCAGGCTTGGCACGCATCACATAGCGTTGATCACCTGCGGTCAACTTAAAAGTTGGATTCGATTGGCCGCCCTTAAATTGCTCGACGATCAGGCTATCGGCGGAGCTGGCATCAAAACCTTCAACGTGCTGGCGCATATAGTCTGCCAATGCCGCGATATCAAATTTTTGTCTATCATTTACTGCCATGGTGCCCATGAATTCTTCAAACATCGTGTCTCCGCTATGGTGGTTTGTTGGCTTATTTTCTCATCATATTAGAGCATTTTATAACAATAAATCGTACGATCGTACTATTTTATTTCTTGATCTGTGTTTCAAATTCTAAAAAAACATACGGAAGTAATTATTTTCCCAAAATTTTGATTTAACTTAGGTATGATGAGTTGGTATTGGTTATTACCTCATTGTTCCAACATTTCTTTTTAACATGTGGATCGGGGCACCAAGCATGGCTGATCAGTTTGATGATTTTAGTTTTGATGCTTCAAAAACTGAAACGCACCTAATTTCAGATGGCCTCGTTGCGACATCAAACAGCGACCGTTTGCAATACCTGCTTGATAATACTCCCGCAATTATCTATACCAGCGTCCCGACTGGCGATTTTAAAATGACCTTCGTTAGCGGTAACGCTTACCACGTGCTTGGTTATCACCCTGAAGAGATGGTCTCTGATCCCAATTTTTGGTTTAACCACATTCATCCTGACGATGTAGCGCAAATTTTTTCCAGTTTAGCAATGCTCTTTTCTGAGGGGCAGCGCACCTACGAATATCGTTTTATGAGCCAGTCGGGACATTATGTCTGGATGCACGATATGTTGCGGCTAATACGTGACGAGGCAGGTAATCCGGTCGAGGTGGTTGGTTCCTTAACCGATATCACGGAACGTAAGCAAATGGAGAGTGCCCTGCAAAAAAAAGGCGAAGAACAACAAACATTGATAGGCAAACTTCAGGAGGCGCAAGAACAACTTGTGCAATCGGAGAAAATGGCATCGGTTGGGCAATTAGCGGCAGGTATCGCTCATGAGATCAATAACCCGGTTGGATTTGTGAATTCAAATATGGGGACGCTCAAAACCTATGTGGCCACTTTATTTGATGTTCTGGATCAATATGATGGCTTGGTAAAAAAATTCCCCGAAGGGCATGAGGTGACCAAGCGATTTATAGAAATCAGAAAAAATGCCGACATAGAATTTTTAAAAGACGATGTCGCCGATCTGGTGAACGAATCTATGGATGGACTCAAGCGCGTGAAGGATATCGTGCAGTCATTAAAAGATTTTTCGCATGTGGGCGAAACCGAATTAATTGAGGCAGATATTCATCTAGGTATCGATACCACCTTAAATATTGTCATGAATGAGATTAAATACAAGGCCAGTGTAGTCAAAGACTATGGCCAATTGCCGCTAGTGAAATGCCTTATTTCACAACTGAATCAGGTCTTCATGAATTTATTGGTGAATGCCGCCCATGCGATAAAAGAGACAGGCGTGATTACAGTCAGCACGGGGAGTAATGATGCCGGGATCTGGATCAAAATTGCCGACACAGGAGGTGGAATTGCTCCAGAAAACCTGAACCGTATTTTTGAACCTTTTTTTACCACCAAACCAGTCGGTAGCGGGACTGGATTGGGCCTCTCACTGTCGTATGGCATCGTAAAAAAACATGGTGGCAGAATAGAAGTACAGAGCGAAGTCGGGAAGGGCAGTAGTTTTACTATCCATCTGCCGCTACATCCCGAACTTGTGACTAATGTTTCATAATGTTTAAGTTCGTCTAATACTTCGCTGCAGCAACCAAGGTATTTTTGTGAAAGGGAATGACGTGTCAGAGAAGAATATGTCCTTGCCAACGGAACAGGCATCCGTCACTGGAGATACTGCACGTATCAAAATTGAAGCTAGCGATCATTCGCATACCGTATTGTTTTCTGAAGACAAGCCCGATACCAAGGCTTTAGATAAGATGGGTATAGAGTTGTCTCAATTCCTCGACAGCAGTCCGGTGGCCACTTTTGTGCTCGATGCCAATCACGTCATCACTCATTGGAATAAGGCCTGCGAGTATATGCTCGGTTACTCGGCCGCGACGATGGTTTCCACGCAAAGACAATGGAAACCGTTTTATAAGATGAGCCGACCTGTACTGGCCGATCTTATTCTGGACGTACAAGTTGAAAATAGCATAGGCCAATTTTATGAAAGTAAATTTAAAACATCGCAATTAATTAAAGGAGCCTACGAGGCTACTGATTTTTTTCCTAATCTTGGTCAAAGTGGTTTGTGGTTACACTTTACCGCTGCGCCTTTATACAATAATCGTGGCGAGGTGATCGGTGCAATCGAGACTTTAGAAGACATTACGGAACGGTACGAGGCCGAAGAAGCTTTGCGTCAAGCGCACGATAATCTGGAGGGACTGGTGGTCAGGCGCACGCTACAGTTGGGTGAGCTCAATCAGAAACTGGAAGCGGATATCAAGCAAAGAGAAGCGATAGAAAATGAATTAATTCGTCGCAATAACGAGCTGACCGACCTCAATGTGCAATTTTCCAAAGCCCAGGAACAATTGCTGCAATCTGAAAAAATGGCATCGATAGGGCAACTGGCCGCCGGTGTCGCGCATGAAATTAATAACCCGGTCGGGTATATTTTCTCTAATTTTGGCACCCTGGAAAACTACATGGATGATTTGTTTGAAATCATCCAATACTATGAGTCGATAGAATCCCATATCGGACAGCCGACTGTGGTTGCCGAACTGAAAAAAATAAAAGAAAAAATTGAATTGGATTTTTTGAAAGAAGATATTCCTGAACTGATGCTGCAATCGAAAGAGGGGATAGAGCGCGTCAGGAAAATTGTGCAGGATCTGAAAGATTTTTCTCGTGTCGATTCCAATCTTGAGTGGCAATGGGCGAATCTGCATCAGGGCATCGATTCCACCTTAAATGTGGTGAATAACGAAATAAAGTATAAAGCCGATGTCATTAAAGAGTATGGCGATATTCCGGATATTGAGTGTCTGCAATCGCAAATCAATCAGGTGATTATGAATCTGGTGGTAAATGCCTCCCATGCGATAGGCGAGACCAGAGGACAAATTAAGGTGCGCACGTCGGCCGATACTAGCCACGTGTATATCGAAGTGAGCGACAACGGCAGTGGCATCCCTAAGGAGATCGTTACGCGTATTTTTGATCCGTTTTTTACCACCAAACCGATAGGCAAAGGAACTGGCCTTGGCCTGTCTCTTTCGTACGGAATAATTAAAAAACATAATGGCGATATTCGCGTTGCCAGTGAACTGGGTAAGGGAACAAGTTTTACGATTTGCCTGCCGATTAAACATGTGTTTGCCGATGATGCCAATGAAAGTGCTATCCCATGAGCCTAGATATCAGCACGGATCCACTACCTAAAATTCTTTGCGTGGATGATGAGCCGAATATTTTGTCCTCGCTGCGGCGTTTGTTTCGCAGTAAGGGCTATCAGGTCTTGACTGCGCTTGGAGGTCAGGAAGGTTTGGCGGTGTTGGAGGAGCAGCCTATCGATTTAGTGATCTCGGACATGCGTATGCCTATCATGGACGGTGCCGCATTTTTGGCGCAGGTCAGGGTGCGCTGGCCGGACACCATACGCTTGTTATTGACCGGTTATTCCGATGTGCAATCGATTATCGATGCCATAAATCGTGGCGAAATTTACCGTTACATCACCAAGCCCTGGGATGACAACGACATCATCCTGGTGGTACGCCAGGCGCTGGAGCGCAAAGCGCTAGAGATAGAAAAAAAGCGACTGGAAGAACTCACGCATAGGCAAAATGAAGAATTAAAATCTTTAAATGCGAGTCTGGAAGCCAAGGTGGAAGAGCGCACCGTCGCACTTAGAGCGGCGCATGACTCCTTGCTGCATGTTAACGAAAAACTAAAAAACAGTTTTTTAACCTCAATTAAAGTCTTTTCGAATGTTATAGAAATGCGTGGCGGTAAGTTGGCCGGGCACTCACGCCGGGTTGCAGATCTTGCACGCAAGATCGCCAAAAATATGGGGCTGGAAGCGCGTGAAATTCAAGAAATTTTTGTCGCTGGTTTATTGGCCGACATAGGGAAAATTGGATTTTCGGATGAATTGCTAGATACTCCGGTCAGTCAATTAAGTGGCGATCAGCTGGGCGTATTTCATAAGCACACGATACGTGCAGAGCAGTTGCTGATGCCGCTAGAGGATTTGCAAGGAACCGCGAAAATGCTGCGCTACCAGCACGAGCGCTTTGACGGCAGGGGTTTTCCGGATGGTTTACAGGGCGAGGCAATTCCGCTTGGGGCGCGCATACTGGCGCTGGCTAGTGACTATGATAATTTACAAATTGGCGGCTTGACGGCGAAACGGGTGCATGCCGATGACGCCCAGGCTTTGATTATTCATGGGGCCGGTAATCGCTACGACGAGAAGGTAGTTGCGGCCTTTAAGCATGTCTTTAACGGTGGCATCGATGAGCCTGAGTATCAGGAAATCGCTGCGAAAAATTTACTCCCCGGAATGATACTGTGTGCCGACGTAATTTCTAAAGAAGGATTACTATTATTGCCTGCGGATCATGTCTTAGAGCCGCATGTGATAGAGCGACTGATGTTGTATGACGTATCCGGGAATGGTAAATTGACGGTACGTATTCGTACTAACAGGAGAAAATAATGCGGCGCATTTTATTACTGGACGACGAACAAAATGTTTTGCAGGCTTTGCAACGCAGTTTGCGGCAAATTTTTAAGGACATGGATCTTAAAATTGAAGCCTTTACTGCGCCAGAAATGGCAGTGCAGCGCCTCAATGAGATGGCGTTTGATTTCGTGATTTCGGATTACCACATGCCAGGCATGAATGGCGTCGAGGTGTTAAGGTTGACCAAGCAGCTGCAACCGCATGCAATACGCATGATGCTCAGTGCCTCGGCCGATTTCAACACCATCATAGGTGCTATCAATGAAGCGGAAATATTTCGCTATATCGCCAAACCTTGGAATAGCGAAGACTTGAAAGACGCCATACTCGCCGCTGGAAAACACCGTGATCTGGAACTTGAAGATAGCCAGCTCGCCGATGAATTAAGAGTGCAGCGTGGTGCGATGACGCCACAAGAGCAAGAGGCAAAACGTCTGGAAGAGAGTGATCCGGGCATTACCAAGGTGCGCTGGGGCCCGGACGGCTCGGTGTTGCTTGATTAAATTAGGCTCCCTGCCAGCGCGCATATTCCATGCGCCTTCCAGAGCAACATGGCCTGCGGGCCGCATGGGATATGCGCGCTGGCGCGGTCAATTTGTGACACTTTGATTTTCTTTGTAGACCTTCAGCGTGTGCTCAATAAATTTGTCGAAGTCTTGGCTCGATAGCGCCCGGCTGAAAAAATAGCCTTGGTAGTGGTGGCAACCGGTTTGCTCCAAAAAGTCGCGTTGTGCCTGGGTTTCTACGCCCTCTGCAATGACGTCTAAACCCAGGCTTTGGGCGAAGGCGATGATAATGCGGATGATTGCGGCGTCGCTTGGGTTGTTCAGTACATCGTTGACAAAGGATTTGTCTATCTTTAATTCGTCGAGCGGCAGGCGCTTGACGTAGGACAGCGACGAGTATCCGGTGCCAAAATCGTCGAGGGAAAATCCCAGTTGGTGCTTTTTAAGCTGATTCATCTTAGCGATGACGTCTTCAACATCGGTGAGCAACAGGCTTTCTGTTAATTCTAATTTGAGTCTGTGTGGATCGGCACCACTGCGCTGTAAAGTAGCCAGCACTTCATCGACAAAATGCACTTGTCTGAATTGGTGGGCGCTGACATTGATTGAAATGCTCAGGTGGGAGGTCTCTGGGCGGGTGGCCCAAGTGACTAGTTGTTGGCAGGCTGTCTCAAGTACCCATCTGCCTATCGGCACGATCATGCCGGATTCTTCTGCGAGCGGGATGAAGGCAAGCGGCGGCACCAGACCGCGCTGCGGATGCTGCCAGCGTAACAGCGCTTCGCAGCCAGTGACCGCACCAAGGCTATCCATCTGTGGCTGATAGTGCAGAACAAACTGATGACTGCGTATCGCCTCATGTAAATCGGTCTCAAGCGCGGCGCGCGCAGTGACTGCCGCTTGCATTTCAGGATTGTAGAAGCGTAAGGTATTACGGCCCGCCGCCTTGGCCTGGTACATCGCTAGATCTGCTCGCTTTAAGAGTTCTTCTATGCCGCTTTGTCCCTGGTAGTCGGTAAACAAGGCGATCCCTATACTGGCGGTGCTGTGATGTTCGTGGCCGTCCAGGTGGTAGGTCTGACTGAGTAATAGTAAAACTTTTTCTGCGATCAGCTCGCTTTGTTTGGCCGCATCATCGATCTTGCTGTTGAGGTTGTCGAGCATGATCAGGAACTCGTCGCCACCCAGGCGCGCCACGGTATCGACATCACGGACACAGCTGGTGAGGCGCTCGGCGACGGTTTGTAGTAACAGATCGCCGACGTCATGGCCTAGCGTATCGTTGAGCGGTTTAAAATTGTCCATGTCGATATACAGTAGTGCTCCGTTATTCTCACTACGTAGGCTGGCGGTCAGGGCATGTTGCAATCTGTCTAGCAGCAATCTACGGTTGGGCAGATGTGTCAGAGGGTCAAAGAAAGCCAGATTTCTGATTTCGTCTTCGGCGTTTTTTCGGGCGGTGACGTCGTGTGCAATACCGAGTACGCCAATCAGCTTGCCGTCAGGGGTGTACATAGCTGATTTGGTGGTTTCGAACAGTCCTCGATAATTATCAGCAGCAAAGCTGAGCCATTCTTCGTTCACGCTGGGTCGATTGGCTGCCATTGCGGCTTTATCGTTTTTCCGGAAAGAGTCAGCTAGCTCATGACTGACAAAATCGTAATCAGTTTTACCGATTACTTCGCATTCTCGTGCGCCGAAAAAGCGTTCGAAGGCCTTATTGCAGGAAATATAGATTCCTTGTTCATTCTTGAGCCAAATTAGATCGGGAATTGTAGCTAGGAGCGTTTGTAAACGTGCATGTTCTAGGTCAAGTTCACGGTAGGGCGCAAGTACGCCTGCGGCGAACAGCGCCAGATACACCATAATATAAGCGATGACTTTATACAGGTGGCCTAATAAATTAAAGGTGTCGGTGACGTCTTGATACAGGGTGAAAAACATTTCAGCTAGGCCGAGCACCCATGAGGCGGCTGCCAGCCATCTTAAATCCTCGTTGTCTATGCGCCTGCTTTGCCGGTATAGCAGTATGGCTGCGACTCCATACAAAAGGGCTAACAGATATTCGGCACCGATCTTGATCGCCGTCAGTCCTTGGCCGTGGATGAAAGTGCGAGGTAGCCATCCGACGCTGTTTAAGCCCATCCACCAGACTATGCCGACAAACACGAATGCGATCAATATGGCCGCTTTGCAACGTCTTATCGACCATTGTTTTAAGGGGAATATCGCGACGCCAAGCAGCACCGCTGCCGCCGTGTAACGGCCGGCCAACCAAAAATTAATCGCTTTTTCCGGATCACTAGGTGTGATCAGATCAGGCATGCCGGCGAACGATAAGGTATGCGCGAAATCTATCATGCTGACCGCCAGAAAACCGGCGCCAAGTATCATCCTGTGGCTGTTACCCGACTGCCTGCGTAAGTTCCAGGCGAGGGCAAACACCATCGCCGAAACCGCCATCGAGATAAATTCAAGTAAGGTGTGCAGCGGCAGGTAGTTGGCCGGCGTAGCAAAAAATTTAGCTGCCGGAAGGAGGTGGCCAAAGATCAGCAGCAGCGTGAGCACTGTTACCCAAAAAACCTGCGGCGACCAGGCGTTGAGCAAGGCCGTCGCGGGAACGCGTCGGAATCGAGTCAGGGGGGTATTTGTGGCGGCTTGCTCAGTATTCATGTCACTCCATGAACTAATGACTTAAATCGGCTTAAATTCTAGTGCGACCGATAATGAGTGTAGCGTATAAAGTTAGGGAGAAGCACCAAGCTCTGCAATTTTTGACCGGGCAATGCACACCAAAGTAGCCGCTGCCAGAGCAGCACTTATTCATTTTTTCGCTATTGGCAGACGACGCAAGAAAGCTAAGAGCAGGGATGAGGAGCTTTTATGTTTTCCGGTATCAGTGAGACGTTGATCGCACTAAGCAAGCACTGTTAAGTCTTCGGTCTTTTAGTTCTGAAATCACGATAGACAAAATAATAGCCCGTACTCGACGGGCTATTTGAAGGCTGTTTGAATGCTAGTTGAGGGGGGGGGTGTATCAAATTTTCTTGCGTCGGGACAGTCCCAAGCCCGCCAAGCCAAGACCAAAAAGAGCAAGTGTGATAGGTTCTGGCACCGCTGTTGACTGGAGGCTCAATATATTGTTGGCACTTTCTATGGCGGGTCCAACGCTGAAACCGACTTGGAATCCTAAGCCATTTGGATCGAAGTTCACCAAATTAAATGCGCCGACCAAGTTGTAATGCACGTTAATTTGGTCGCCGAGGAGCCAATTGGTGCTAGATGAGGACCAGATGCTTTCGCCATAACTGCCGGTTAAATCATAGACATAGTTAATTGCTTGTTTCGTTGGGGCGCTGACGCTAATCGATGAGGCTCCAGCGTTGAATGATGAAATCCAATCCAGAGCCGGGTTGGATACATGTCCGAAACCGAATTGATGTTGGAAGCCGGAACCGATCGTTGTGATGCTGCCGACGATATCAAAGGATATATTTGTGGCGCTTGTCGATAGATTGTTGAGGACTACGCTGGCATTGGAGGTAGCGGCTGACAAGGCCAGCGCCAGTCCTGCGACTAACTTGTAAAAGTTACTCATGATTCTTCCCCTTATTTATTATTGGATGATCTGCCGCAAATATTCTTTGCCGTTGTTTTGCTAGCGCTGGCGGAAATTTATTGCCAGTGTTTCCAAAGCATAAAGTGTGCCAAAATTTTTTGTTGAATATAATCAATGCGTTCGGATCTGCATCGATCTTGACTGACGAATGCGTGTAAATTTTTTCGACAAACTAGGGACGTAGGAGCGCTTAAAAGCTAGGGCTACCTGCGCAGTCGATATGGCTGGAAAAATGTGGATCGTACGTGTGTGCGAAAAAATCCCAATTTGCGATTATTCCTGACGGTTGCTCAAAAACCGGTAAAGCCTCTGATTTGCACTGTCCAGCGCGGCTTGGATATGCGCATGAACGGCGCTGCGCTACCGTGTGTTCTTGAATTGCTAGAAAAGTCGCTTAAAATTCTTTTATTCCGCAACAGTTAAACGTCCATCGCTTTATTCGCATTCAGATCGGCGAAGCCCTTGATCAGGCGGTAGGCCTTCCATATCCATGCGCCTACCCAAATCAGCCATGCTAATGGGATGCCTATGATGCTGATGAACAGTGCCAGACCCAAGATCATCCAGAATAAATACCAAAAGAATGAGCGTATCTGCCAGGTGTGGTGGCTGTAGACGAAGGTGCCGGCGGCGTCGCCACGTTTCACGTAACTAATGATGAGCGGGATCCAGGAAAAGGCTCCCATAGAAAACACCAGGCTCGCAGCGTGGAATAGATACAGCATCCAGGCCAGATTTTTAAGGGTTTGCAGCTTTTCGTCCAAAACGAGTTCTTGTGTCATGTTGGCCTTTTTGTGGATGTGGTCTATCTGTGGTACGAATGTTGTACATAGTACATTTATAGCATACTCCGGCCTGGTATATTTCAAGATCGCGCTATGACTATGCGCAAACGCACGATTTATACAAAAAATGAGGGGAGTATATGATTCCCACCCCTCAATTTACTGCGCGCAGACTAGCGCAGTAAATTCAACACGCCATCGAGGCCGACAAAATTGAGTGCCACGTCCGCTTGCGCGCGCACTACCGGTTTGGCGCGGAAGGCGACCGACATGCCGGCAATTTTCATCATTTTCAGATCGTTCGCACCGTCACCCATGACGATGGCCTGGCTAGTGGTTATCCCCATTTCGGCGCAGACGCGTGCTACCGTGCGCTGTTTTTCGTCGGCATCGACAATCCCTCCGACTACTTTGCCGGTGAGTTTACCATCGGCGATTTCCAGTACATTGGCATGCGTGTAATCAAGCGTCAAGCGGGTTTTCATGCGGTCGGTAAAGAAGGTGAACCCGCCCGATACCAGCAGGGTTTTTAATCCGGCTTGCTGGATTGCCTTAAGCATTTTGTCTGCACCCAGTGACAATTGCAGACGTTCGTCGTAAACTTTTTGCAGGGCAGACGCATCCAGACCTTTCAGCAGAGCGACACGGCGCGTCAGGCTTTCTTGAAATTCGAGCTCGCCACGCATCGCCGCTTCGGTGATTTCTGAAACCTGGGCTTTCAAGCCTTGCATGTCAGCGATCTCATCGATGCATTCTATGGTGATCAGGGTGGAGTCCATATCCATCGCCACCAGTTTAAAGTCGCTGAGTTTTCTTTCGCTAGCGGCGAAGGTGATGTCTATCTGCAGAGCATCGCACTCGGCCGTGATTTGCTGTTGCAGTTCCGGCGTGCATGCCGCTTGCTGCAGGCACACCGCCTGCGGCGAAAGTTGCAGGGTGTTGTGAGTCTGGCTCAGATCAGCGATGCGCTGTATTAATGCCAGATCATTTTGGTCGAAGGCGCGCAAGGCTTGCAGGGTAATGTTGATCAGGTTCATGCTGTGGGCTTCAGTATTTTATTGAGTTATTTAGTGCGCTGCTTTGGTCTATTGCAAGGCGCGCATGGCCAGTTTAATTTGTGTCACGCGGGCCGCGAGGTCGGGCATGTTGGCCGTGATGCGCAATTTGTCCTGGCCATTAAGTTTGATGTGCTTATTTTTTTGCACCAGTTCTATGATGCGCATCGCATCAATCGGCGGTTGCGGCTCAAACTGCAGGGTGACTGCCTCGCCATGCGCATCGATCTTGATGATGCCCAGCGGTTTGGCGGCGACCCGCAATCTATGCGTCTCTAGTAGCGATTTGACTGGATCGGGCAGTTTGCCAAAGCGGTCTATCATCTCCTCCTGCATGTCGTCGATGGCGTCCGCCTTACTGCAATTGGCCAGACGTTTGTAGATGGACAGACGCTCATGCACATCGCCGCAGAAATCATTCGGCAATAGCGCAGGGATATGCAGATTGATCTCGGTCATGGTCGACAGTGGTGCCGCCAGATCTGGCTCTTTACCGTTTTTCAGCGAGCGTACTGCTTCACTGAGCATGTCTGAATACATCTGGAAACCAATCTCGTGCATTTCGCCCGATTGGTTGTCGCCCAAGACTTCACCGGCACCGCGTATTTCCAGATCGTGCATCGCCAGGTAAAAGCCGCTACCGAGTTCTTCCATCTGCTGAATCGCGTCCAGACGGCGACTCGCTTGCTTAGTCAAACCTTGCACATCGGCCACCAGCAAATACGCATAGGCTTGATGATGCGAGCGGCCGACGCGGCCACGCAGTTGATGCAATTGCGCCAGGCCAAATTTATCGGCTCTGTGCATGATGATGGTGTTGGCGGTAGGGACGTCGATACCGGTTTCGATAATCGTGGTACACAGCAAAATATTGTAGCGTTGCGCGACAAAATCGCGCATGACTTTCTCCAGATCGCGCTCGTGCAATTGGCCGTGGCCGACTGCAATGCGGGCCTCGGGGATCAATGCTTCGAGCATGGCCTTGCGGTTTTCTATGGTCTCGACTTCGTTGTGCAGGAAGTACACCTGGCCGCCGCGTTTCAGTTCGCGCAGACAGGCTTCGCGTATCACCGAGTTATCTTCACTGCGCACAAAGGTTTTGATCGCCAGACGTTTTTGCGGGGCAGTGGCGATGATGGAAAAATCCCGCAGACCTTCCAGTGCCATGCCCAAGGTGCGCGGTATCGGCGTCGCGGTCAGGGTCAAGACATCGACCTCGGCGCGCAAAGATTTTAAGGCTTCTTTCTGGCGCACTCCGAAGCGATGCTCTTCATCGATGATGACCAAACCGAGGCGCGAAAATTTAATATCGTCAGACAGTAGTTTATGCGTGCCGATGATGATGTCCAAAGTGCCGTCTTGCATGCCCTTGAGAGCTTGCGTGATTTCTTTACCGCTGCGAAAGCGCGATAGTTCGGCAATCCGCACTGGCCAATTGGCAAAACGGTCGGCAAAGGTCTGGGCGTGCTGCTCGGCCAGCAAAGTAGTTGGCGCGAGGATTGCCACCTGTTTGCCGCCCATCACGGCGACAAAGGCGGCGCGTAAGGCAACCTCGGTCTTGCCGAAACCAACGTCACCGCAGATTAATCTGTCCATAGGTTTGCCGGAGGTCATGTCTTCAATCACGGCAGTGATCGCGGCGGCCTGATCGGCGGTTTCTTCAAAGCCAAAACTGTCGGCAAAGGCCTCGTAATCTTTGTGTGAGAACTCAAAGGCATGGCCCTGGCGCAAGGCGCGGCGCGCGTACAGATTGAGTAATTCGGCGGCGGTGTCACGGATCTGCTGCGCTGCCTTGCGCTTGGCTTTTTCCCAGTGCCCTGAGCCCAGCGCATGCAAGGGCGCGTCATCAGGAGATGCGCCGGAATAGCGCGAGATCACGTGTAACTGTGCGACCGGCACGTAAAGCTTGGTTTCTTTGGCGTATTCCAGATGCAGGAACTCGGTTTCGCCTTCTCCCAAATCCATGCTGATCAAGCCCATGTAGCGGCCTATGCCGTGATTGCTGTGCACCACAGGGTCACCGATTTTTAGCTCGGAGAGATCGCGCACCATGTGCTCGACCTGGGTTACGCCTTCTTGCTTCTTGCGACCTATGCGTTTGCCGGACCCTGCATACAACTCAGTCTCGGTCACGAAAGCAATTTCGTCGAGCACGAAGCCGCTATGCAGTGGTGCCACACCAAGCATCAGTTTGGCGTCCGAGGTGATGAAGTCGGTATAGCCTTCGCACAAAGTGAGCGGGATCGCGTATTCGTTAAAATACTGTTGCAGGGTTTCGCGCCGGCCTAGCGATTCGGCGCAGATTAAGACGCGCTGCTTGCTCTGCAGTAAAAACGCCCGCAAATTCGTGAGCGGATCATCGGCGCGCCGGTTCACCGCCAGATCCGGCAAGAAGCTCGATATCTCTGAAGCTGCGCCGCCACTATTTAAGACCCAGCGTGCTTGCGATTTGAGTGCGCCGAAAAAATCTTCATCGCGCAAGAAGAGCGTTTCTGGCGCCAGCACCGGACGTTGCCGGTCGGATTTTAAGAATTGATAGCGCGAGCGGGTATCGACCCAAAAGCGTTGTATCGCCTCATCGATATCGCCGAGCAAAGCAAAATGGCTGTGCTCGGGCAGGTAGTCGAACAGAGTCGCGGTGCTGTCAAAAAACAGCGGCAGGTAATACTCTATGCCAGCCGAGGGGATGCCGCCGCTGATGTCTTTGTAGATCATGGAGCGCGAAGGATCGCCCTCAAACTGCTCGCGCCAGCGGCTGCGGAAACCTGTGCGTGCCGCCTCGTCCATAGGAAACTCGCGACCTGGTAGCAAGCGTACTTCGCGTACCGGATACAGTGAACGCTGGGTGTCGGCATCAAAGGTGCGTATCGTTTCTATGCTGTCGCCAAATAGATCGAGGCGATATGGCAGTACCGAACCCATAGGGAAAATGTCGATCAGGCCGCCGCGCACCGAGTATTCGCCTGGCGACATCACTTGCGAGACATGGGCGTAACCGGCCAGCGTCAGTTGTGACTTCAGTCTCGCTTCATTGAGTACTTCGCCTTGCTTGAAGAAAAAAGTATAGGCAGCGAGAAACGAAGGCGGTGCCATCCGCACCAGCGCAGTGGTGGCGGGCACCAGCAGCACATCGCAATTACCAGCGCTGATTTCATGCAAAGTGGCCAGGCGCTCAGAAACCAAATCCTGATGCGGCGAAAAGGCGTCGTAGGGCAGGGTTTCCCAGTCTGGCAGCAAATGGCAGCGCAGGCTCAGATCGAACCAGGGGATTTCAGCGAGCAGGCGTTGCGCATCGGCCGGATTGGCCACAAACACGGTCAGCATGCGTTTTTGCGTTTTCAGCGCGAGCGCGCTCACTGCTAGCGCATAGGCATCGGCCGATCCGTGTAAATTAGGGAGAGCAAAACGATTGCCG
This sequence comes from Undibacterium sp. Ren11W, assembly GCF_049340485.1. Classification (NCBI taxonomy): domain Bacteria; kingdom Pseudomonadati; phylum Pseudomonadota; class Betaproteobacteria; order Burkholderiales; family Oxalobacteraceae; genus Undibacterium; species Undibacterium sp. Ren11W. The sequence goes on along the minus strand of NZ_JBMPPB010000001.1, from coordinate 1,257,570 downwards.
GGCTTGGGAAGAGCTTTGACGAGATCAAATGACATAGACTGCAAAACTTGGGTTGGAAGCGAAACACTGAGATCTAAGTCGGCGCAATTGCTGGGAACGTGCACCTGACAAGGATTTGGCTTTAAAATGAGGCTCAATTATAAACGAAGCGGGTGACGCTGTTTTTTAGAGTGGGCGCTTCTGGCTAGTGAGTTGGCCTATTCAGTGGTGATCGTGAAGTTTTTTGACGTATTTTGAAGTTTCTGCCCGTGCTGTCAGGCGATAAGCCCAATTAAATCTCCTTAATCACCTTAATCACCTTAATTAAAATTAAATCCGCGTGAATCAGACTCTTTCCAGTAATCCTACTTCTCTTCCCGCAGCGCGTTATGTGGCCTTAATCCCCGCCGCAGGCGTTGGTGCCCGTATGGGTGGTGGCACCCCCAAGCAATATCTGCAGATTGATGATCAGCCCATCTTGCGACATACGGTGCAGGCATTTTTACTGGCAAAACAGATCGCCCATACCTATGTGGTGGTGAGTCCCGAGGATGGCTATGTCGATGCCGCCCTGAGCGGCATGGAGAATGTCAGTATCTTGCGTTGCGGCGGTGCCACCCGGCGCGATAGCGTCAGCAATGGCCTGGCGGCCTTGGCGGCGCAATTGTCGTTTGATGATTGGGTCTTGGTGCACGATGCGGCCCGGCCCGGTTTAACGCCAGCGCTAATCACGCACTTGATACAAGAGGTGGGTGCGCATGCGGTCGGTGGTTTGTTGGCCTTGCCAGTAGTTGATACCGTTAAACGGGTGGTGGCGGGACGGGTTGAGACCATCGCGCGCGATGGTCTGTGGCTGGCGCAGACGCCGCAAATGTTTCGTTATCTAATTTTGTCGGATGCCTTAGCTGCTGCCAGTGAAGTAACCGATGAGGCCAGTGCGATCGAGGCGGCGGGCTTGATGCCGCTGCTGGTAGTTGGTCATGCCTGCAATCTGAAAGTCACCTTGCCAGCCGATCTGGCGCTGGCGCAGCGCTATCTGAGTGGGCAGATGGAGTAACTGCATGTTAATAGCTCTCCTAGCTTAGATACTCTCTACTAGTATGATGAAATTTAAGTCAATTGCGCACGTCCTTATTGCGCAATCTGCGCTTATTTCCCTATACTCCCCCATAATCTACCATTAAGTTCCATCATATTTAATTGCATAGTGAGTCTCAAATGAATCAAACGCCTTCTACTTTTCCGCCTTTTAGAATTGGTCAGGGCTACGATTGCCACGCTCTGGTGACGGGGCGTAAGCTGATCATCGGCGGGGTCGATATTCCCCATGTCACCGGCTTACTCGGGCATTCGGATGCCGATGTTTTATTACACGCAATTACCGATGCGCTGTTTGGTGCTGCCGGTTTGGGCGATATCGGAAGGCATTTTCCCGATACCGATACGCAGTTTGCCGGTGCCGATTCGCGCGTGCTGTTACGCGAAGCGGTAGCGCGCTTGCATCAGGCCGGTTTTGTGGTGGGAAATCTGGACGCTACTATCATCGCCCAGCAACCCAAGATGGCGCCGCATATCGCTGCCATGGTCGCCAATATTGCCGCCGATCTGCAGGTCGCTAAAGAGTGCGTCAACATCAAAGCCAAGACCAATGAAAAGCTCGGTTATTTAGGACGCGAAGAAGGTATTGCTGCCGAAGCGGTGGTACTGGTGTTTCGCACCTAATCGGACTAGACTGGATGCTGTGAATGCGCAGTTGGCCAACGCCGGCTTTATCGCAGAATGTGTTTAATGATTGTTTTTGGAGTTGAAAATGGAAAAAGAAAAACTGAAAAGCCTGCTCAAGCAATTGCATGAAGGCTTGCTCAATGCCGAGCACGTCGATGATGATGTGAAGTCTTTATTGCTGAACTTAAATCAGGATATTCATGCTGTGCTCAATACCGATGTGCCGGATGATCCGATTTATTCGGCCTTGAGCGAGCGCTCGCAAGAATTGTCGGCACGCTTCGCGGCGCAGCATCCTAAGCTCGAGCCGGTATTGCGCGAATTGGGTGGCATGCTGGAAAAAATGGGCGTGTAATGGGCGTTTAAATGAGTGTGTAAACAACTGAAATAAAAAGCCCGCGCATCGTCATTGATGCGCGGGCTTTTTTTATGCTTAGTTCATCGCAACGATGAGCTAAGCATAATTATGCAGGCAGGGCGATCTGGTGATCGACGCTAAACTGGTAATCGCGGAATACATGCTCGGCCGTCAGTAATTGATAGCTACCGTCAGGCAATTGACGGGTAGTGTCTTTCAGGCGATAGGTGTAGTGGCCGCAAGTCCAGCATTTAAAGTTACGCATGTGGGTACACAGGCAGGTTTTATCCATCACCACGATATTTTTTTCATCGGGATGTGCCGCCACTTCGCGGTTGTAGGAAGTGATGTAGGCACAACCGCCATTGCCGTCCAGCAGATAACCATAAGACTCGCAACCCGGGCGTATGCCTGAGCCGATTGCCGGCGTGTTGGTCAGCATGCGCATCGGGTAGCCAGTTGGCGAGATCGTGTTGACTTCGATATTGCTCTCGGTTGCCTTGAAATATTCTTGCTTGACGTCGGCAGGCAAGCCGCATTCGTTGGTCACCGTGAAGCGGGTTGCGACCTGAACCGCGGCAGCACCGTTTTCCAGAAAAGACACGGCATCGCTACCAGTGAAAATGCCGCCAGCGGCCACCAGAGGGATCTCCAGATTTTCGGTTTTTAAATACAGAGCGATTTCGGTGATGATGGTATGTAGATCGTATTTTGCCCAGTCCAGACCAAAACCCAGGTGACCACCGGCCAGAGGACCTTCGACTATGATGTAGTCAGGCAGACGGTCGAGTTTGGCATTCTTACGCAAGAAAATCTGTAGCGCGCGCACTGAAGAGACGATGATGCCCAGCTTGGCATCGCGAAAACGCGGATGGTCCGCCATCAAGCCAAATGAGCCGAAGTGCAGGCCGGCGCTCAGGGTGATGCCGTCGATGCCAGCATCCAAAGAAGAGGCTAAGCGCACCTTGAGGGTTTCGCGCGGGTTATTCATGGTCAGCTTTTCCATGCAGTTGACGAAAATCATACCGTCGCCGCGCTTTGCTTCCATGGTTTTGCCTACGTGATTCTTGGTCGCTTCAGCTAAGCGTCCCAGATCAAATTTAATATCGGTTTTGTCCGAATTATTGATGTTGTACTTGTATTGCTTGGTTTTTTCTTTGACGAAACTGGTGTCGAAACGGCGATCCGAGACGTCTTCCATCATGGCGTCGGACAGGTGGCCGATGCCGCCCAGACGCGCCGCCTCAAGCGCCAATTCGGCGGTGGAAATATCCACGCCCATGCCGCCGATAATGATGGGTACCAGTTCTTGCTTGCCAAATTTCAGGCGGAAATCATCTACACGTTTCATTGTCATCCTTGAACCACGTTGTATTTTAAAAGCCTATGCTGTCGCATTTTTACCATTCGAAAATGGGTGCTGGTGTTGGCTAGTGTTACGTGGTGCTACTTTGTTAAATTGAGTGTCTCATTGTGGCGAATTCTGCTACTTTTTTTACCTCTCGCCAGAGGGAGAATCTATTGCAGGCGCAATTCTACCCTACGATGCTTTTCTTGTGATTATCATGATGCTGCTCTGACTTGATGCGGAACAGGAAGTGCTTAAAAAACGCAGCAAAAACGCCGCAATCAAGATTGACTAAGTCATTATAAAGAAGAGAGATCTTCCGGAGGTTCCTCTCCCGCCAAAACTCCATTATTGAGTGCCAGACCTTCGCCTTTTCTGACTAAATAGTCGGTGTGCTCATACACATTAGGGCATCCGGTTTCTGCTATCAGGGCTTTAATGATAGTCACTTTCCAGGCGTCTACGCCCGCCGCCTCGAACTGGCAACTCAAAAAACCCGGTTTGACGGCATGATATTCGACGATTAGACCTGGTAGATCGTCTTCTTCCGCATTGATCAGACGTTGCGGGCGGCCTGGCGTTGCACTTAGCTTTTTGCGTTTAGCCAAGGCCGCCTTGACCCGGCGTTTAAACAGGGCGTGATCTATCGCCTCGTTTTCGTCGAAACTCCAGACCCGCGCACGGATTTGTGATTTGGGGCTCCAGCCGGCGCGCGCCAAAAATTGACCGGAAGAGGAGCGCACCAGGGCGGTTGCGCCTGACTTCATCTTTTCATCGTATTTGCCATCGACCCTTTCTATGGCGGATAAATAAATCCAGGGGTGGCGTTCCAGCAAACTTTTTTCCTTGCCTTGTTTGATGGTGAGGATGAGCATAATAATTCCAGTAGGGGTAGATCGGCCTGTATCTTGGCCGGATGGATGTCGGTTCTAGTCGTATATTCAGAGTGCACTGCGGTGCTGCACTTGGTGTGCTACTGATTAGCCAAAAATAAGAAGACAGTCGGCTTCTTGTGAAAGTCCGGTGCTTGATTGGCCTTGAGTCGCTGCTTCCAGTCGGCGGCGCTGAGCGTCTGTATGCTCTCGGATTCCAAGGTGAGATCGGTAGCGACGCAAATTAAGCTGCTGGCATGGCAAGTGTTGGCTAAGGCTTCTAGCATGGCAGCGTTGCGATATGGGGTTTCTATTAATAGCTGGGTTTGCAGTTCTTTTTTGGAGCGTTCTTCCAATTCCTTGATGCGTTTGGCGCGCAAGCCGGTATCGGTAGGGAGGTAGCCGTGAAAGGCAAAACTCTGGCCATTCAAGCCGCTTGCCATCAGCGCCAGTAACAGCGAGGATGGGCCAACCAGAGGGCGCACGCAGATATGGCGTTGATGCGCCAGTCTGACCAAATTTGCGCCGGGGTCAGCCACTGCTGGTACGCCAGCTTCAGAGATCAGTCCAACGTCATGTCCTTGTAGCAGCGGACTGAGCAATGCCTCCAGTGCCGCCGCCGGGGTGTTCACATTGAGCTCGGTAATGCTGAGTTCTTGCATGGGTTTAGCTAAAGGATGACTCAGACTGAGCAATTTCAGATAGGCGCGCGTTGTTTTGGCATTTTCTGCGACAAAATGCGTTAGCTCGGCCGTCATCTTTTGTACGGTAGCCGGAATGATTTGCGCCAGTAAATGCGCTTGCTGGGCTTCGGTTTGTCCCAAGGTGTTAGGGATGAGGTATAGGGTGCCTGCCATAATGTACTCTTTAATCTTTTAAATTGTGCTGAATTATTATACTGGGTAGGGGTATCCGGTCTGGTGCAGTGTTTGCGCTCTATTTATCTGCGCAAGCGAGCTTAGATATTGGATACTCCCTCATTTAAAGAAAGCTACGGCTAGCTTTCTGAGCATGCTAGTGAGCGCGATCAAGGGTAGGCCAGTGAGCGCAGTCGGGTCTTCGCTGATAATTTTTTCTAAGATGGCAATGCCGAGGGCTTCGTTCTTGGCGCTGCCAGCGCAATCGTAAGGTTGCTCTATATGTAAATAGGCATCCAGTTCGGCGTCGCTCAGGTCGCGAAAATGCACTAGGGTTTGTATATTTTGTAGTTGCACTTGTGGCGCACTGGCGTCGCGTTCCGATCTGCCATCGAATACGCAGAGCGCAGTATGGAAAATAACTTGTTTACCGCGCATTTTTTGCAATTGTTGCAGGGCAAATTGATGATTGCCAGGCTTGCCAATTTGTTCGCCCTCTAGTGTGGCGACCTGGTCTGAGCCTATAATGATGCTTTCCGGACGAATTTTTGCAATTGCGATGGCTTTTTCTTGCGCCAGGCGCAGTGCAGTTTGCTCCGGTGCTTCATGTGGGTAGGAAGTTTCGTCGATCTCTGGCGCGATACTCTCGAACGGCAAGCGCAGGCGCGCCAGTAATTCGGCTCTGTAAATTGAGCTGGATGCTAAAATGAGCGGATGACTCAAGGCTTTGTTCTGTAGCGTGTTATTGGGTGTCGATGGCATTTTGTGTGATTTTTTTACAAATAAACGCTAGTTGAGTCGATTATTGCGGCAAGTCTTTGACTAATAAGCCGCAACCCTGTTATTATCGCAGGTTTTCTGGGTCCAAATATCCTATGCAAGCATTTGTGATTGACGCTTTCTCGTTTAGCCAACTCAAAGAGCGGCGCGATGGCAGTATCTTAATCTCAGATTTGCCGCGCTTATCGGCCGAGTGTGCTGCTACTGATGGTGCGCTGTCATGGTCGCTTGAGGGCGGCATGGCAAAGATGGGGCATCCGTTGTTGCGTTTGACGGTTGCCGGTGAAGTGCAGTTGATGTGTCAACGTTGCCTCACTAGCTACGCGTTTGAAGTGGACTCAGTCTCAGAATTAATTCTCGCCAAAAACGATGAGCATGCCGATGAAATAGAGGCGCTGATCGAAGATGAAGAGATTGATGTAGTAGTAGGCAGTAAAACATTCAATATCATGGATTTGATCGAGGATGAGGCGCTGCTGGCAATACCCCAATCGCCCAAGCATACAGTATGCCCTGATGTCGTAATTGATTCGTCAGTATCATCAAGCTCACCAGTGGCAGCGATTGAAGCAGGAGCGAGTAAGAAGCCATCTCCTTTCGCTGTGCTGAAGAAGATAAATGGGCGTACCTAGTGGCATTATTCTGAAAAGACACTGAGGTCGAAGTATTGTTAGGGATTTTTGATGAATGATGTGCTCATTGTTCATTCAAATGTGTTAAATTTTAGAAACATTTTTTAAGTATTAGGAGTTATCATGGCTGTTCAGCAAAACAAAAAGACACCTTCCAAGCGTGGCATGCACCGTTCACACGATTTCTTGGTTGCGCCGCAACTGAGTATCGAGCCTACAACTGGCGAAACACATATGCGTCACCATATCAGCCCAACTGGCTTTTACCGTGGTCGTAAAGTATTGAAAACTAAAAACGACGAGTAATATCGTTCTTGGTGATGAAGCGGCGTAGCGAGTCTCGTACTTGACGCCGCTTTTTTTTATCTTAAAATTTGCGTGCTTGCTGTTTATTTTATCGTGGTCGGAGTAATCATTTGTATTAATGGTTTTTTGGCTTAGAGTGAAAAAGCGCAATGCGATTGGCCTTTATCTTGCGTAACTTGTTAAGATGGCGGCTTCTCGATGAAGTTTAGTATTACTACATGACAATAAAAATCTCAATCGACTGCATGGGTGGTGATCATGGCCCTTCAGTTACAGTAGCAGCCGCTGTCTCGTTCGTGAATCGCGAACCGGATGCTGAATTTTTGCTGGTGGGCGCTGAAGCAATTATTCAGGCTGAACTTAAAAAAAATCGCTGCCTTAATCATCCTAGAATCTCTATTGTGAATGCCACCGAGGTGGTGACCATGGATGATCCGATTGAAGTCGCTCTGCGCAGGAAAAAAGATTCTTCGATGCGGGTCGCGGTTACTCTAGTTAAAGATGGTCGCGCGCAAGCCTGTGTTTCTGCTGGTAATACCGGTGCCTTGATGGCGGTGTCGCGCTACGTTCTCAAAACAATGCCTGGAGTTGATCGACCTGCTATTTGCAGCATCTTGCCGAATCAAAAGAATCAACCCACCTATATGCTCGATCTGGGTGCCAACGTCGATTGCGAGCCTTTGCATTTGCATCAGTTTGCGATTATGGGTTCGGCGCTGGTTGCCGCTTTGGAGAATAAGCCTAAGCCCAGTATAGGTTTGCTTAATGTTGGCGTGGAAGATATTAAAGGTAATGATGTCGTGAAAAAAACGGCTGAGTTATTGCGCGCCGATCATGAGCGCGGCTTATTGAATTTTTATGGGAATGTCGAAGGTAATGACATTTTTAAAGGGACTACCGATATCGTCGTGTGCGATGGTTTCGTTGGCAACGTCACGCTCAAGGCGATTGAAGGTATGGGGCGTTTCGTAAAAAGCACGCTGACTGATGCCTTTCGCAGTAGTCCGCTTAATATGCTGGGTGCTTTGATTGCGCGTGGTGCGATGAAGTCGATTTCCGCAACCATGAATCCATCGAATTATAATGGCGGCAGTTTATTGGGTTTGCGGGGCTTGGTGTTTAAGAGCCATGGCGGGGCCGATAAATACAGTTATGAATGGGCGATACAACGTGCTTTTGACGCGGCAAAAAATGACGTGTTGTCGCGTATTTCCGCCTCTATGGCCTTGTTGATGCCTGCGGCAAGTGAGCTTACCCCAATCAACGAAACTATTTCACAGAAGACAGCATGACTTTCTTTAGTAAAATTATCGGAACCGGCAGTTATCTGCCTCCAAAGCGAGTGAGCAACCAGGATTTGACTGCACAATTAGCGGCCAATGGGATTGAAACCTCGGATGAATGGATCTTCTCGCGCAGTGGTATTTCGGCGCGTCACTATGCTGAGCCTATGGTTACATCGAGTGACTTGGCGCTGGTGGCGGCTCAGCGCGCACTGTCAGCTGCCAGTTTGCAGGCGAATGATATTGACTTGATTATTCTGGCGACCTCTACGCCCGATTTCTTGGGCGGATTTCCCAGTACCGCCTGTGTACTTCAGCATAAATTAGGCATTAATAATGGTGCCGCTGCGGTCGATGTGCAAGCAGTATGTAGTGGTTTTATTTATGCGATGGCAATGGCCGACAGTATGATTAAAACCGGTGCGCATAAAAACGTGCTGGTGGTTGGTGCTGAAGTGTTTTCACGCATACTTAATTTTGAGGATAGAACGACTTGCGTCTTGTTTGGGGATGGTGCTGGCGCAATCGTTATGTCGCGGTCTACCGAGCCTGGCGTATTGGCGACCAAATTGCATGCAGACGGTAGTCAGTCGCACGTTTTATGTGTATCCGGTAATGTCAATGCGGGTGTGCTCAATGGTAGTGCATTTTTGTACATGGATGGCAAGGCGGTGTTTAAGCTAGCGGTCAGCGCCTTAGAAAAAGTGGCGAACGAAGTGTTGGAAATCGCTGGTTTGGATGCCGCTCAAATTGACTGGTTGGTGCCGCATCAGGCAAATATCCGCATCATGCAAAGCACCGCAAAAAAGCTCAATATGTCGATGGATAAGGTGGTTGTCACTGTTGATCAGCATGGTAATACTTCGGCTGCGTCGATACCGCTGGCCTTGGATGTGGCGATCAGAGATGGCCGCATACAAAAAGGACAAACCGTTATGCTGGAAGGTGTGGGTGGCGGATTTACCTGGGGCGCTGCCATCGTCAAAATGTAAATTTTTTTTGCCCGCAAATTAATTTTAGAATACTAATTCTTCATAGTGCTGATTGATCCTTGTTCATTCTTGTGCTGTGATACCTATTTGTTGATTTCGATGTCGACTTTGCTATGGATCTGCAAGTTAAACCATTTATTAATTTCCATTAAATAAAATTCATTAAACTTTTATTATGACTAAATTTGCTTTTGTTTTTCCAGGTCAGGGTTCGCAGGCCATTGGTATGTTAAACGGATTTGCTGAAAATACGATCGTACAGCAGACCATGGTCGAAGCTTCGGATGTGCTGGGCTTTGATATTGCGAAGTTGATTGCCGAGGGCCCGAAAGAGGCGCTAGATTTGACGACCAATACGCAGCCCGTGATGTTGATCGCAGCGGTTGCTTGTTATCGCGCTTGGTTAGGTGCTGGCGGCGTGCCCCCTGTGATTGTTGCTGGCCATAGTTTGGGGGAGTATTCAGCCTTAGTTGCAGCAGGTGTCATCGCGTTTAAGGACGCGTTGCCTTTGGTGCGTTTTCGCGCGCAGGCTATGCAAGATGCAGTGCCGGTAGGGCAAGGGGGGATGGCTGCGATCTTGGGTTTAAGTGATGAAGATGTGATTGCCGCGTGTGCCGAAGCGATGGTGGATCAGGCTATTGGTGTGGTTGAGGCGGTCAATTTTAATGCACCGGCGCAGGTCGTGATTGCCGGAAGTAAGGCTGCGGTTGAGCGTGCTTGTGAGATCGCCAAGGAAAAAGGCGCAAAACGAGCCTTGATCCTGCCGGTATCGGCACCATTTCACTCCTCATTGTTAAAGCCTGCGTCGGACAAGTTGCGTGAATATATGCAGAGTCTGACGTTTTCGCAGCCTGCGATCACTCTGATTAATAACGTCGATGTTGCGGTGTTTAGTGATGCTGCGGCCATCAAGGATGCCTTGGTGCGGCAAGCAGCAAGCCCGGTGCGTTGGGTTGAGACTGTGCAAAAAATTGGCGCTAGTGGCGTGACTCACGTCATCGAGTGCGGGCCAGGTAAGGTGCTGGCGGGATTGACCAAAAGAATCAATGCAGAGTTGGTAGGGGAGGCTATGTTCGATCAGGCTTCACTGGATAAAGTAATGGAACTTCTTAAATGACACAAGTAATCACACAAGCAATTACGCAAGTAACGACAAATCAACTGAGTAATCAGGTGGCATTAGTCACCGGTGCCTCGCGCGGCATAGGTAAGGCGATTGCTGTAGCGCTGGCACGTGCCGGTGCAACCGTAGTTGGCACAGCCACTTCAGTCGCTGGTGCTGAGGCAATTTCTGCGTATCTGAAGGAAATTAATCCTGAGGCGGGCAAAGGTGTGGCCTTTGATGTCAATGATGTGCCGCGTTGCACCTCCCTGATCGATGAAATTCAAAAGGAATACGGCGGCTTATCTATCCTGGTGAATAATGCTGGCATCACCCAAGATCAATTGGCGATGCGCATGAAGGATGATGAGTGGGATAGTGTAATCGCGACCAATCTGAGCTCGGTTGGGCGTCTGTCTCGTGCGGTACTGCGTGGCATGATGAAGGCCAGACATGGCCGTATCATCAATATTACGTCGGTAGTTGGTTCATCCGGCAATCCTGGTCAAATGAATTATGCGGCGGCGAAAGCTGGCGTGGCTGGCATGAGTCGCGCCTTGGCGCGTGAAATTGGTAGTCGCAATATTACGGTCAATTGCATTGCTCCTGGTTTTATCGACACAGATATGACGCAGGCGCTGACGGAAGATCAGAAGTCGGCAATTTTGCAACAAATTCCTATGGCGAAGTTGGGTAAGCCTGAGGATATTGCTGCTGCAACTGTTTTTCTGGCATCCGCAGAAGCAGGGTATATTACGGGAATTACCTTGCATGTGAATGGCGGCATGTATTTGTGTTAATGTTTTTTTAAAGGTGTTTTCTGAGAAATTCGAAGGAATTAGCCGAAGATATTCTTGGAAAATGCAAATTTGCTTTTTTCGCGCGCAAACCTGCTAAAATGCGCGCACTTTCTGTAACCACCACTGGAGACACATATGTCCGATATCGAACAACGCGTTAGGAAAATCGTCGCTGAGCAACTGGGCGTCGCTGATGCTGACATCAAGATTGAATCTTCTTTTGTAGATGATCTTGGTGCAGACTCACTCGACACAGTAGAGCTCGTGATGGCACTCGAAGATGAATTCGAAATGGAAATCCCTGACGAACAAGCTGAAAAAATCACTACGGTGAAACAAGCGATCGACTACGCTACAGCACACGTCAAAGCCTAATTCAGGCGCATCGTTTTCAATCCAGGAGAAACGCTTGAGCCTTACGCTTAAACGTCGTGTAGTAATTACTGGTCTTGGTTGCGTGACCCCAGTCGGCAATAATATTGCCGACACTTGGGGGGCAATCACCGCAGGCAAGTCCGGAATTGCAGCGATTACCAAATTTGATGCTACTCCCTTCACCACGCATATTGCTGGCGAAGTCAAGGGTTTCAATATTGAGGAATACATTCCTGCTAAAGAAGCTCGAAACATGGATACTTTTATCCATTTCGGCATTGCAGCTGGGATTCAAGCCTTTCAAGATAGTGGTCTGATAGTCACCGACGAAAACTCCGAGCGTATCGGTGTTGTGGTTGGTTCTGGTATCGGCGGATTGTCATTAATCGAAGAAACCAAGGATATTCTGACCGCACGCGGACCGCGTCGCATCACACCTTTCTTTGTTCCTGCTTCGATTATCAACATGATCTCGGGTAATTTATCGATCAAATATGGACTGAAAGGTCCGAATTTGGCGATCGTTACTGCCTGCACTACTGGTTTGCATTGTATAGGTTCGGCTGCTCGTATGATTGAGTATGGCGATGCTGATGTGATGATTGCTGGTGGTGCCGAGTCGACGATTTCGCCCCTGGGTTTAGGTGGCTTTGCTTCTGCCCGTGCCTTATCGACCCGTAATGATGATCCGACTACGGCATCGCGTCCTTGGGATAAGGACAGAGATGGTTTTGTACTTGGTGAAGGTGCCGGTGTCATGGTGCTGGAAGAGTATGAGCATGCGAAAGCCCGTGGCGCAAAAATCTATGCCGAAGTGTTAGGTTTTGGTATGAGTGCGGATGCTTATCACATCACCACGCCTACCATGGATGGTCCGCGTCGCAGTATGGTCAATGCATTGAAAAATGCAGGACTCAATCCAGACCAGATCAATTACCTGAATGCGCATGGAACATCGACGTCTTTAGGTGATAAAAACGAAACGGATGCGATTAAAGCAACTTTTTCTGATCACTCGTATAAATTGACTGTTAATTCGACCAAGTCGATGACTGGACATTTATTGGGTGGTGCAGGTGGTTTGGAATCGATTTTGACAGTGCTGGCACTGCATCATCAGATTTCGCCGCCTACCATCAATATCTTTAATCAAGATCCTGAATGCGATCTCGACTATTGCGCGAACACAGCAAGAGATATGCAGATTAATTATGCAATGAAGAATAATTTTGGTTTCGGTGGTACTAACGGCACCTTGATTTTCGGTAAAGTGGCATAGCGTGAATTAGTTTGATAATTAAATAAGCTGACCGGGGTTTTGGTCGCATTCCGGCACTTCATTTTTAAGTAAATTGAAGTGCCGTTTTTTATTCTGATAGCGAAACCTGTAGCTATGTCGGTAACCACAACTAAGTCTGCTGCTATGGCAATTGCGATGACACTGCATCCATCGCCTACCTTGCTGTGTCTGGTGTTGATGATGTATGGTCTCGCCAACGCGGTGTTTGGCTTTGCGATCTATCACCTGAATCTTGCATGGTGGTCCAGTAGTTTGCTGCTGGTTTTGACGTTGGGGCTTAGTTCCTTGGCTTTATTTAAATTTTTAGTCGGGCGACGCAGGGCTTATCTGGAGATATCCGAGACTGGTGACATTATCTTGCGCTGGCAGAATGCAAAACACGAGGTGATATCCTCCTTGTTAGTGAGCTTAGACGTACAAAGTAGCTGCTCTGAGTATTTTTTGATTTTGCATTTGCGTTTGCCAGATATGACGAGTGTGGTAATTCCTGTATTGCGTGATAGTGTCAGTGCGGATGACTTTAGAAAGTTGGCGATCGCGCTAAGATGGATGACGCGGCATGCGTATCGCGAACAAGATCGACTTCTTGAAGATGCGTCCGGGAACTTTTGAACAGTCTTCAGTGTCTACTTAATACTTGGCGTAATTGTAGTGTGCTGATATGTGCTGGATTGTCGTTTCGGCGAATGAACAACATGGGAAAGTGTGAGTGACGACAGAACGCGAAATTGATCAGCTCCTAGTTGAGCGGGTCCAGCGTGGCGATAAAAAGGCATTTGAGCTTCTGGTTTCCAAATATCAAAGGAAATTAATGCGGCTCGTGTCTAGGCTCGTCCATGATCAGGCTGAGGCCGAAGATGTGGTGCAGGAATCGTTTATCAAAGCGTATCGCGCTTTGGCAAATTTTCGGGGTGATGCTGCGTTTTATACCTGGTTGTATCGGATAGGCATCAATACGGCAAAAAATTATTTGGTCTCGCAAGGTCGCCGCGCTCCGACTTCGACCGATGCCGATATCGAAGAAGCTGAAACTTTTGTCGATGCTGATGGACTAAGAGATATGAATACGCCAGAGTCTTTGCTGGCAAGTAAGCAGATCGCAGAAGTCGTCAATGCAGCAATGATGTCACTGCCTGAAGAATTACGAAATGCCATCTCGTTGCGGGAGATTGAAGGAATGAGTTATGAAGAAATTTCCGAAGTCATGCTGTGCCCGATAGGCACGGTTCGCAGTCGCATTTTTAGAGCGCGCGAATCAATCGCTCAAAAGTTGAGGCCCTTATTGGGCACGAGTTTAGATCAGCGCTGGTAGGTTAAAAACTCAGCGTTATTGACAGAATTAGCAGTAATTGCAAGACCTTATTTGGACCGATCATGAAAACAGAAAACATCGATTATCAAAGCATTTCCAGTTTGCTTGATGGCGAACTTAGCAATGCGCAATTGGATGCGGCGTTGGCAAGCTTGGCCGATGCCAGCAAGCTTGATGAGCGCAAGACATGGGATATTTATCACCAAATTGGCGATGTGCTGCGTTCCGACGATCTGGCGATCTCAATGAGCCCTGATTTCTCAGCAAAATTTTCAGCTATGCTTGATGCAGAACCAGTCTTGCTGGCGCCGAAAGCGCGCACTCAGCTAGCTCCCGCTGCGTCCCCAATTAAGCAAGGGATAGCCCGTTATATGGCGATGACGAGTATGGCTGCTGCTGCCGCAGTTGCATTTTTGATGGCACCGCAAATTATCCCGCTATTTGGCGCGCCTTCTACTGCAGGCATGCAAATGGCAAGACTCAATGTACCGGCGAATATGGCTGCAGGGACGCAAAATTCTGGCGTGCAACTGGCCTCGAATCTGCTCAGTTCTGAGCCTGTCGCCCAGAGTGAGAATCAAATCGAGATGTTGCGGGATCCGCGCCTCGATAGTTATTTGCTGGCGCATCAAAAATTCTCACCGTCTATGGCAAATGGCCCGCAATATGTGAGTCGTGCCAACGCAGTTGCAACCGCATCGCGCGCTAACGAGAAATAAATGACTATGGCATTACCGTCTTTAAAATCTCTGTCGTGGCTGCTCGCATGGTTCTGCGCTGTGCTCACGCTACCTGTCTTGCAGGCGCAAGCGGCGGAGGCTCAGGAAGCACAAGTTATGTTGCGCAAGGCACAGCTTGCGGCGCAAAAGCTCAATTATTCCGGCACCTTCATCTATCAGCAAGCCAATCAAATCCGCACCTCGCGTATTTTCCATATAGTTGATGCGCATGGCGAGTTAGAGAAGTTGGAAATACTCGATGGCAAGCCGCGCGAATATCTGCGCCGCAATGATGAGGTGAGCTGCTATTTGCCCGAAAGTAAAACCGTGCAAGTTGAAAAAAATGTCACTCAAGAGGTGTTTCCTGCTTTGTTGACAAATAATTTGAGCAGCTTGCCCGATTCTTACAACATCAAAAAGACCGAACTTAGTCGGGTAGCGGGCTTGGCTTGCCAGACCCTGAGCTTAGAGCCTAAGGATGCTTTGCGTTATGGCTATCGACTCTGCGTAGAGGCTGCTTCAGGTTTGTTGCTCAGAGCGCAGACCGTGAATGTCAAACAAGAGGTGATAGAACAAATCGCCTTTACACAGGTGGCTATCGGCGAAGTCGATAAGACCCATCTGAAACCGAGTTTTCCAAATACGGCGCAATGGCAGCTTGAAAATTTGACGGTGCAGGCCAATATCAATTCTGGATGGACTGTTAAATCTTTGCCAGCAGGATTTAAAAAGACCCGTGAAATGCGTAGGCTGATTCCTCTTTCTGCTGCAGCGATTGCCGCCAATGCGGCTACTGCAAAGTCTGAAGCCGCAAAACCGCATCAGGTGATACAGATGATTTTTTCTGATGGAATCTCGAGTATCTCCGTGTTTATTGAGCCGGATGCGGACAACCGTAGCGAGGGTAATTTACAGCAGGGGGCGATGACTATCATGGGTAAACGTCAGGCTGATTATTGGCTGACGGTGGTGGGTGAGGTGCCTCTGGCGGCGATTAAGCAGGTGATTAACTCAATTGAATTTAAATCTAAGTGAGAAAGTGAGAGTACGACGATGACAATATCTCAGTTTTTTGTAAATAGAAAAAGTATTTCTACTTTGTGTTCCACGCTTTTGTCGACCGCGGTCTTGAGCGCATCAGTGGCAGTGATTGCTCCTGGCGTACTCGGTTTGACGCCCGCAGCGATGGCAGCTCCGGTTGCCGGTTTGCCCGACTTTACCGACTTGGTTGAGAAAACCGGCCCGGCCGTAGTGAATATCCGTACCACTGAAAAAGTCATGCAGGGGCAGGCGATGCCAGGCATGGAAGACGAGCAGATGCAAGAGTTTTTCCGCCGCTTCTTTGGTGCTCCTATGCCGAAGCAGGCCCCGGCCCCCAAAAATCGTAAAGCACCACAAGCGCAAGAAGAGGAAGTGCCGCGCGGGGTCGGGTCCGGTTTCATCATCACGCCAGATGGTTATGTGCTGACCAATGCCCATGTGGTCGATGGTGCGTCTGAAGTTTACGTTAAATTGACCGATAAGCGCGAGTTTAAGGCCAAAGTAATCGGTGCCGATAAGCGTACTGACGTCGCAGTGTTGAAGATAGAAGGCACAAAATTACCGCGTTTGAATATCGGTGATTCGGAAAAAATTAAGGCCGGCGAGTGGGTCATCGCAATCGGTTCGCCATTTGATCTCGATAACACCGTGACAGCCGGTATCGTTTCTGCCAAGGCGCGTGATACCGGTGATTATTTGCCATTGATACAAACTGACGTGGCGGTCAATCCAGGTAACTCTGGCGGCCCTCTGATTAATATGCGCGGTGAAGTGATAGGGATTAACTCGCAAATTTATAGCCGTTCCGGTGGTTACATGGGGATATCCTTTGCGATTCCTATCGATGAAGCGATGCGGGTGGTGGAGCAACTGAAGTCTTCCGGCAAGGTAACGCGTGGTCGCATCGGCGTGCAAATCGGCGAGGTCTCGAAAGAAGTTGCCGAGTCTATTGGTCTGCCTAAGGCGCAAGGTGCCTTGGTCTCACGGGTAGAGTCCGGTGGTCCTGCAGAAAAAGCTGGCTTGCAAGACGGCGACGTGATCCTGAAATTTAATGGCGTCGCAGTCGAAAAATCCAGTGATTTACCGAGAATGGTCGGCGTTACCAAACCCGGCAGTAAGGCAGTCGTTTCGATCTGGCGTAAAGGTGCAGCACGTGAAGTCAATGTCACCATTGCTGAAGTCGAAGCGGATAAATCAGCACAGAAAGCCGATAAAAAATCCAAGAAAGAGCAAGCGACTAATGCCTTGGGTATCTATGTCTCAGATTTGACGGATGCGCAGAGAAAAGAAATGCCCGGAGGCGTTGGGGTGTCTATCGATACGGTTGATGGTCCTGCTGCACAAGTGGGATTGCGCCCGGGAGACATTATCCTGACGATGAATAATATTGACGTCAAAGATGCCAAGCAATTTGCCGCCATGCTGACCAAAATAGATACGAAAAAAGCGGTGGTGTTGTTGGTGCGACGCGGTGATGCTGCGCAGTTTGTGCCGATACGTCCGGTGGCGCCATAAATAGAAAACCTTGCTAGTGAACAAGCAGAGCTGCCCGCTGAAAATGCGGGCAGCTTTTTTTATTCAGGGACAAGCTAGACAGGATTTATAATGTCGCCATATTGCCGTGCATGACAAAGCACGTGAAGCAGCACGTGAAGCAGCGCGTGAGGATGCGTGTTTTTGGCATACTACCGTAAGTATATTTGTACTGCGCACTACCTGTATGCGCAAAGCACGGGTTTTATTTGATTTTAAGGGGAGTATATCCCTTACCATGGTTTTTTAGCACTTAGGCAAACTCAGGATGATACAGTTCACACTTTATTCGCGCAGCTATTGCCATCTGTGTGATGACATGCTGCAGCAATTGCTGCCTTACCAGACAGCGCATGCTTTTGAGGTCAAAGTCATCGATCTCGATACCGAGGCGGCGCCAGACTTGCTGGCCAAGTATGATGAATTAGTACCAGTGCTGCTAGGCCAAAAAGACGGCGCTGAGTCGCAACAAATCTGCCATTATTTTTTAGATGCAGAAAAACTGAAAGTTTTTTTTAATGAGTAACTTAGATGAGTAAGACGGAATTAGCCTTTTCTATGGATGCTTATGCAGGCGAGCTGATCTGTGGCGTGGATGAAGCCGGGCGTGGCCCTTTGGCCGGACCAGTAATGGCGGCGGCGGTGATACTTGATCCTGCCCATCCCATCGCAGGCTTGCGCGATTCTAAAAAACTGTCCGAAGCCAAGCGCGATCTGCTGGCGATAGAAATCAAAAAATACGCGCTGGCATGGGCCGTGGCCGAATGTTCGGAGCAAGAAATCGATGAGATTAATATCTTGCAAGCGAGTCTGCTGGCGATGCGTCGTGCCATAGAAGCCTTGGCGGTGACGCCGACCTTGGCCTTGATTGATGGCAATCGTTGTCCTGTCATGCAGCTGCGTGCTGAAGCGATCGTCAAAGGCGACGATAAGGTGGCGGCGATTTCCGCTGCGTCTATTTTGGCAAAAACGGCGCGTGACCATAGACTGGCGGAACTGCATCTGGTCTATCCGCACTATGCGCTGGATCAGCATAAGGGTTATCCGACTGCCTTGCATCTGGCGCGCTTGCGCGAGCACGGCGTCTCTCCGATTCACAGAAAATCTTATGCGCCGGTAAAGGCCTTGTTGAAGTAATGAAATCAATTAGCTCACGCGATAATCCGCTATATAAAGAACTCAAACAGCTAGCCACTAGCTCGCAGGCGCGTCGCAAGTCTGGCCGCACTTTGCTGGATGGTGTGCATTTATGTCAGGCTTACTGGCAGCATTTAGGCGAGCCGCAATTGTGTATCGTCTCCGAAAGCAGTGCGCAGCATCATGAGGTGGCACCGGTGGTGGCGCGCTGCCTGGCATCCGGCACCCAAACGATTTGCATGCCGGATGCGCTGTATCATGCGCTGAGCCAGGTGGAGCATGGCATAGGTTTGATGTTTATTGTCGCTACGCCTAGCCCTGAGTTTCCGGCGCAGTTGTCGCAGTGCTCGGTGGTGCTGGATAATCTGCAAGATCCGGGCAATCTTGGCTCTATCTTGCGTAGTGCAGCAGCAGCGGGCATCAAGAACGTTTTTTGCAGTATCGGTACGGCGTTTGCCTGGTCACCGAAAGTGATGCGGGCCGGCATGGGCGCGCATTTTCTCTTAAATATTTTTGAAAACGTCAATCTGTCTAGCTTACTGGAGTCTGCCACGATCCCGGTGCTGGCGACCAGTTCACATACGCAGCAAACGATTTATCAGGTCGATCTGAATCAGCCTGTAGTTTGGTTGTTCGGACATGAAGGGCAGGGCGTGGCGGACGATTTGATGGCGATGGCCACGCATACGGTGACGATACCGCAACGTCCGGAAATCGAGTCGCTCAACGTGGCGGCGAGTGCGGCGATTTGCTTTTTTGAACAAGTTCGGCAGAGTCAGTAAGCCGCTTTTATAAAAACCGTAAACACTCGCTAAAACTTTCACGATCTTTCACTAAGACCCTTAGTGAAAGATAGCCATAAACACATACTCCCCTAAAATCGACTTATGTTAAAACTGCTTGCGCACATAGATTATGCGCAAGCAGCCAGATTAAAGAAAATACATAGGGGGAGTATCTGTTCTTTGCGAAATATCACCGCTATTCTTTAGTAAATTTTTATATCCGATTTAATCTCTTGCAAAATCGTGGTGGCGATCTCTTCTATCGACTTGGCGGTCGAGGATAACCAGCGTATCCCTTCTCGTTTCATCATCGCTTCTGCTTCGTTCACCTCGTAACGGCAATTTTCCAGCGCGGCATATTTACTGCCAGGCCTGCGTTCATTGCGGATCTCACACAGACGTTCCGGCGCGATACTCAGGCCAAACATTTTCGCTTTAAATTCTGGCAGTACCGAAGGTAGGCGACCGCGCTCGAAATCGTCGGGGATCAAAGGGTAATTGGCGGCCTTAATCCCATATTGCATCGCCAGATACAGACTAGTCGGGGTCTTGCCGGAGCGCGAGACACCTACCAGTATGACGTCCGCTGTCGAGAGATTTTTATTCGATTGGCCGTCATCGTGTGCCAGGGAAAAATTGATCGCCTCGATACGATTTTTATATTCTTCGCTATCGGCAATGTTGTGACTGCGGCCTACCGTGTGGGTAGATTTCACTCCTAACTCATGTTCCAGCGGTGCCACAAAGGTCTGGATCAGATCCATGTGCATGCCATTGGCTTTAAAAACAACGTCAGCCAATTGTGCTTGGACCAAGGTGGAAAACACGATGGGACGATTTCCCTCGGCGTGATAGGCATCGTTAATCTTGCGTGCCGCCTCATAGGCCTTGTCCATAGTGTCAATGAAAGGCAGGCGAACTTGCTTGAATTTGAGGTCAAACTGCGTCAAAACAGAGTGGCCGAAAGTTTCTGCGGTGATGCCGGTGCCATCGGATACGAAGAACACAGTACGATTGGCGGAGGGCAGCACAGGGTGTTTGGCGTCGGACATGGAGAGTTTTTCTTGTTGAATAAAAATTGGGGTGAAAATAATTTATCGGAAAACCGAAGAAAAAGAGGGTAAATACCTTTTCGGTATGGCTAAAATTTGCATTACACAAGGTAAAATGACGCAACAGCAGCATATTCGTCTCTGGTACCTAGAATAACAAAAAATGCCAGCCAGGCGAAGCGACAAAGTCGCCGCAGCACAGATTTCTTACCATCAAAAGAGGTTGTTATGTCCAACGCAATAAATACTGAGGCTAGTATAGAACCTACGTATGTCGCTTTATTTGAGCATTTACGCATGACGGATGTTGAATCCGTCGGCGGTAAAAATGCCTCATTAGGCGAAATGATTAGCCAATTGGCTAATGCAGGAGTGCGGGTTCCGGGTGGCTTTGCCACCACGGCGCAAGCTTTCCGCGACTTTTTATCGCATAGCCAAGACGGTGGCGCGCCACTGGCGCAACGCATCGCCGATCGTCTCGTTACGCTAGATATCGAAGATGTGCGCGAATTGGCGAAAGCCGGTGCCGAAATCCGTCAATGGATTATAGACACACCATTTCAGCCACGTCTGCAAAAAGAAATCGAAGAGTTCTACAATAAACTGGTGGCCGATTCGAGCGCCGAGATGTCGTTCGCGGTGCGCTCTTCGGCCACCGCCGAAGATTTGCCAGATGCTTCTTTCGCTGGTCAGCAAGAGACTTTCTTGAACGTAGTCGGTATCGACAATGTATTGGAGGCGATGAAACATGTGTTTGCCTCGCTGTACAACGATAGAGCGATTTCCTACCGTGTGCACAAAGGCTTCACCCATGCTGAAGTCGCTTTGTCGGCTGGTGTGCAGCGTATGGTGCGTTCCGATTTGGGCGCGGCTGGCGTGATGTTTACGATCGATACCGAATCAGGCTTTAAGGATGTGGTTTTCATCACATCGAGCTATGGTCTGGGTGAAACGGTAGTGCAGGGTGCGGTTAATCCGGATGAGTTCTACGTCCACAAGCCTATGCTGGAATTGGGTAAGTTGCCTGTGATACGTCGCAATATTGGTTCTAAGCTGATCAAAATGGAATTTACCGGTGAAGCCAAGGCGGGTCGCTCGGTAAAGACGGTCGATGTGCCGGTAGAAATGCGTAACCGCTATTCCCTCGATGATGCTGAAGTGGTCGAACTGGCGAAATATGCCGTGATCATCGAGAAGCATTATGGTCGTGCGATGGATATCGAATGGGGTAAAGATGGTCGCGATGGCAAGCTGTATATTTTGCAAGCGCGTCCAGAAACAGTGAAATCGCAACAGAAATCGACTGATGCGCAACAGCGTTTCCGTCTCAAGGGTACCGGTACTGTGCTCGCCTCTGGTCGCGCCATTGGTCAAAAGATCGGTGCTGGTCGTGTGCGTGTGATTCATGATCCGTCTGAGATGGAGCGCGTACAACCGGGCGACGTGTTGGTGGCTGATATGACCGATCCTAACTGGGAGCCAGTCATGAAGCGCGCTGCCGCGATCGTGACTAATCGTGGTGGTCGTACTTGCCATGCTGCGATAATCGCGCGTGAACTCGGTGTGCCAGCGGTGGTTGGTTGCGGTGACGCGACTGATACGCTGAAAGACGGAATGCTGGTAACGGTCTCTTGTGCTGAGGGCGACGAAGGTAAGATTTACGACGGTTTGATCGAGACCGAAGTCACTGAAGAAATTCGCGGTGAGTTGCCGAAATTGCCTTTGAAGATCATGCTCAACGTCGGTAATCCGCAACTGGCGTTTGATTTCCAGTCGGTGCCTAACGAAGGCGTCGGTTTGGCCCGTTTAGAATTTATCATCAACAATAATATCGGTGTCCATCCAAAAGCGATTTTGGAATATCCGAATATCGATCCAGCCCTGAAGAAAGCGGTTGAATCGGTAGCGCGCGGCCATGCATCGCCAAAAGCCTTTTATGTCGATAAATTGGCCGAAGGCGTGGCAACCATCGCTGCTGCATTCTGGCCGAAAAAAGTCATCGTGCGTTTGTCAGACTTTAAATCCAATGAGTATAAAAAACTCATAGGCGGATCGCGTTACGAGCCGGATGAAGAAAATCCTATGCTCGGTTTCCGTGGCGCAGCGCGCTATCTGGCATCCGATTTCGCTGAGTCTTTCGAGATGGAATGTCTGGCCATGAAGCGCGTGCGCAATGACATGGGCCTCACTAACGTTGAGATCATGGTGCCTTTCGTGCGTACCTTGGGTCAGGCGCAAAAAGTCGTCGACTTGCTGGGTCAGAACGGTCTGAAACGCGGTGAAAATGGCTTGCGCTTGATCATGATGTGCGAGGTTCCTTCCAATGCTATTTTGGCTGAGCAATTCTTAGAGCATTTCGATGGTTTCTCGATTGGCTCCAACGATCTGACTCAGCTCACTTTGGGTTTGGATAGAGATTCTGGCATGCCTTTATTGGCGGCAGATTTTGACGAGCGCGACCCTGCGGTATTAGCCTTGTTGTCGCAAGCGATTGCCGCTTGCCGTAAGCTCGGTAAGTACGTCGGTATTTGCGGCCAGGGGCCATCGGATCATCCTGATTTTGCGGCATGGTTGATGAATGAGGGTATAGAAACCATTTCCCTGAATCCTGATTCCGTGATCGACACCTGGAAGCAATTGGCTGCTTTGGCAAATAAGTAAGTCAAAATTCTAGCGGTATGCTTGAATCAAAGCACCGTCATGTATTGCATGACGGTGCTTTTTAGTTTCAAACTTTGCTTTTTTATATAAATACGCTAGACTGCACGCATAGTAATAGTGATAAGAAAAAGATTAAAACTTCGAGAATAATTCACAGAAAAACCCTCGCTCATCATTGATGATGACGAGGGTTTTTTTGTGAGCAAATTACCGATGACCAATTGCTTTTAATAATAGAAACTATAGAAGTTAAACCAAGTTGGATTAATTTAACTTAGTCAGGGAGAGATCGAAACTATGAATGCATGGATGAGTTGGCTGGCAGTGGCGGGATTGGTGGTGATACTCGAGCTATTTACCGGCACCTTTTATTTGTTGATGATCGCCATCGGTCTGGTGGCGGGTGCTTTGATCGCACTATTTGGTGCCGGCACCGAGATACAAATGCTGAGCGCAGCCGTGGTAGGTGCCTTGGCTACCGTGTTACTGCATAAAAGTAAATATGGCTGGCGTGAACGTCAGGATGCCAGTCGCAATCCTGATGTGAATATGGATATAGGGCAAAGCATCAGCGTCGCGCAATGGCAGGATCAGGGCGGTGGGAGGTTTACTGCACGGGCTATGTATCGAGGTGCGATGTGGGATGTCGAATTACAGCATTCTGCACCCGCTGCCGGAGTGTTTGTGATCGTGGAAATTGTTGGAAGTCGTTTAATGGTAAGACCATCGTAAGCAAGCAATACCGTTGTTAGCCTAAGTTTTTATCGTAAAAATCACAGGGAAATATTATGGAAAGTTTTGGAAGCGTCGCCTTTATTTTATTTATTTTAGCCATAGTATTCGTGGTTAAAACTGTCAATGTCGTACCGCAGCAGCATGCATGGGTGGTCGAGCGTCTGGGTAAATACCATGCCACTCTCGGCCCTGGTTTAAATATCGTGGTGCCGTTTATCGACAGAATCGCCTACAAGCACATACTCAAGGAAATCCCTCTCGATGTGCCGCCGCAAGTGTGTATTACGCGCGACAACACACAGTTGCAGGTGGACGGAATTTTGTATTTTCAGATTACCGATCCTATGCGCGCCTCTTACGGTTCATCCAACTACATCGCCGCGATTACGCAATTGGCGCAAACCACCTTGCGCTCGGTGATCGGTAAGATGGAATTGGATAAAACCTTTGAAGAACGCGATCACATCAATACCACCATCGTCAATGCGATTGATGAATCTGCCGCCAACTGGGGCGTCAAGGTGCTACGTTATGAGATCAAGGATCTGACCCCGCCTAAGGAAATTTTGCATGCGATGCAGGCGCAAATTACGGCCGAGCGAGAAAAACGCGCCTTAATTGCCGCCTCTGAAGGTCGTAAGCAAGAGCAAATTAATATCGCCACCGGTGAGCGCGAGGCTTCCATTGCTAAATCGGAAGGCGAGATGCAGGCTTCTATCAATCGCGCCCAAGGGCAGGCCGCAGCGATCTTGGCCATTGCCGAAGCCAGCGCTGAAGCGCTACGTAAAACCGCGAGCGCGATCCGTGAGCCTGGCGGCGCCGATGCGGTAAATCTGAAGGTGGCCGAGCAGTATGTGGCGGCATTTAGTAATCTGGCTAAGACCAATAACTCCATCATTGTGCCAGCGAATTTGAGCGATATCAGCGGTCTGATTGCCGGTGCGATGCAAGTGGTGAAGTCGCAAAAACCTTAGGTCGCTTAGGCCCATAGTGCGCGAAGCGACCCAAGATTGTACGAAATTGCAGGCAAATTTGCTGCGCAATTTAGTCGCAGCAAATTGAAAGATGCATGTCGTTTTAGCCCAGATGGTATTGGTATAGAAGTGATATGCATTTTTTTGTCCGAATAAAGCGAGTGCGCATTTAATCGAGGTGCAAAAAGCTAAGTTTGCGATTTGTCAGATTTTTACGCCTGAAACAAAATAATCTTTTTCTATGCAGGTGTTTCACCAACTTTTGTAATGTGAAGTGACTATTCCATATTGTGAAAAGTTAGTGGCGTACGCACAAATTTTATTTATCAGTTTAAGAAAGTTGTTTTCACAATGTGGAATTACGCATTTATCTAATTGATTTATAAGGAATAAATAATAATTATATGTCTTATATAAGACATTGCTGCTATGCGGAAAATATCCTATTATTTCTTTCAATAGTAGGCAATAAAATTTTCCCATCAGGAGCGAAATCATGGCGTCACGCGAACAACAAATTGCAGAGGTTCAAAACGATTGGGATATCAATCCTCGTTGGATCGGTATTGAACGAAATTACACTGCAGCTGATGTCGTTAATCTACGTGGCTCGCTCCAGCTTGAGCATACTCTTGCGAAAAATGGCGCGATAAAATTATGGAACTTGCTCAATAAAGAATCCTATCTCAATGCACTCGGTGCCATGACTGGTAATCAAGCCATGCAACAAGTGAAGGCGGGCTTGAAGGCAGTTTATCTGTCTGGTTGGCAAGTGGCGGGCGATGCCAATGTGGCTGGTGAAATGTACCCAGATCAATCTCTGTATCCCGCCAACTCGGTACCTTTGGCGGTGAAGCGCATCAACAACTGTTTGACGCGCGCCGACCAGATTCAATGGTCGGAAGGCCAGGGCGACATCGATTTTTTTGCGCCCATCATCGCCGATGCTGAGGCTGGTTTTGGCGGCGTCTTAAATGCCTTCGAATTGATGAAGTCTATGATAGAAGCCGGTGCGTCCGGAGTGCATTTTGAAGACCAGTTGGCCTCGGTTAAAAAGTGTGGACACATGGGCGGTAAGGTGCTGGTGCCTACCCGCGAAGCGATAGAAAAACTCAATGCCGCGCGACTGGCTGCGGATGTCATGGGTACTTCGACCATCTTGTTGGCACGTACCGATGCAGAAACAGCAGATTTGCTTACCTCGGATATTGACGCGTATGATCAGCCATTCTTGACCGGTGAGCGTAGTGTAGAAGGCTTCTATAAAACGACGCCCGGCTTGCAACAAGCGATCGCGCGCGGCCTCGCCTATGCACCTTACGCCGATATGATCTGGTGCGAAACAGCAAAACCCGATCTAGAGTTTGCCAAGGCCTTTGCCAAGGCGATACACGCTAAGTTTCCTGGTAAATTACTCGCGTATAACTGCTCGCCTTCGTTTAACTGGAAGAAAAATCTGGATGATTCGACCATCGCCAAGTTTCAAAAAGAGCTGGGTAAGATGGGGTATAAATTTCAATTCATTACCTTGGCGGGCTTTCATGCTTTGAACTACAGTATGTTTCATCTGGCGCATGGCTATGCACGACGGCAGATGTCGGCCTTTGTTGAACTGCAAGAAGCGGAGTTCGCGGCGGCTGAAAAGGGATTTACTGCGGTTAAACATCAGCGTGAAGTCGGTACCGGCTACTTCGATGCTGTGACTCAGGTGATACAGCAAGGCCATTCTTCGACTACCGCTTTACGCGGCTCTACCGAGGATGCGCAATTTTTCGATGAACAGAAAGTTGCCTGACTTATTTTTGAATTTTGCACTTTCAGTCTCAAAACCATGCGATGTACGTTGCATGGTTTTTTTTCGCCTCGTGTATAGCGATTGATTGACGGACTACTGAAGGCTGGCGATGAGGTAAGATGCGCAAAGTGTTTTTTGCAGTGAAGATAGCGGCATAGAAAAAATAAAATGAATTCTAGAACTAAAATAAAAATCTGTGGCTTTACCCGCGCTGAAGATGTGCAGGACGCGATTGCTGCGGGTGTCGATGCGCTGGGCTTGGTGTTTTATCCGGCTAGTCCTCGTTATGTAAATCCTGCCGCTGCCGCCCAATTGCTGGTCGGTTTACCGCCTTTTGTGATGTCGGTCGGTTTGTTTGTGAACGCCAGTGTGGCGGAATTAACTGCGGTGCTGGCGCAAGTACCGCTGCAGATGCTGCAATTTCATGGTGACGAGACGCTGGAGCACTGTCATCAACTCGCCAGTGCCGTGAATCGCCCCTTTATGCGGGTATTTCGGGTGAAAGCGGACACAAGTAGTGCGGATTTGTTAGAATATGAAGCGCAGTGTCGTGCGCATAGCCCTTTATTTAGTGGCTTATTGCTCGACACCTTTGTCGATAGTTTCGGTGGTAGTGGAAAGGTTTTTGATTGGTCTCTCATTCCAAAAGAACTCGCGCCTCGGGTCGTTTTAAGTGGTGGCTTGAGCGTACAAAACGCGACTGACGCGGTCAGCCGTGTTCGACCTTTTGCGGTCGACATCAGTAGTGGTGTCGAGGCCGCGAAAGGTATCAAGGATGCAGCCAAAATGCGCGCATTTATCGCCGCAGTCAGACTGGCTGACAATCAGGAGTGCGTCGCCTGAGTGCGACCTCCAAAAAAACATTCGCAAGGACTAGTATGAAAGAATTATCCCCACTCGACACTCAATTCGAGCGTCAGGCACTTCAACCGCAAGCGATCTACCATGCGGCAACTTATAATTTCCCCGATGCGCGCGGCCATTTCGGTACCTATGGCGGCAGCTTTGTCTCGGAAACTTTGACGCATGCCTTAAGCGAGTTGAAACAGGCTTACGCAAAATATCAGCATGACCCCGAGTTTTTAGCCGAATTCCGCGATGAGCTCAAGCATTATGTAGGTCGTCCATCCCCTGTCTATCACGCCAAACGCTGGTCAGAAATGATGGGCGGCGCGCAAATCTATTTCAAGCGTGAAGATCTGAATCACACCGGTGCGCACAAGATTAATAACGTGATCGGTCAGGCTTTGCTGGCCAAGCGCATGGGTAAGCCACGCGTGATTGCCGAAACTGGGGCTGGTCAGCATGGCGTCGCCACCGCTACCATCTGCGCCCGCTTTGGTTTGGAGTGTGTGATTTACATGGGCTCAGAAGACGTGAAGCGTCAGGCGCAAAACGTGTATCGCATGAAGCTTTTGGGGGCGACCGTGGTGCCGGTAGAATCAGGCTCCAAGACCCTCAAGGATGCCTTGAATGAAGCCATGCGCGACTGGGTTGCCAACGTAGAGAATACTTTTTACATCATCGGTACGGTGGCCGGCCCGCATCCTTATCCTATGATGGTGCGCGATTTTCAATCTGTGATCGGTGAGGAATGTCTGTGGCAGATGCCGGAAATGACCGGGCGTCAACCGGATGCGGTGGTCGCTTGTGTCGGTGGCGGCTCGAATGCCATGGGGATTTTTTATCCGTATATCGATCAAAAAGATGTGCAATTGATTGGTGTTGAAGCGGCCGGTGAGGGTATGGAGTCAGGCAAGCATTCTGCTTCGCTGACGGCAGGTTCGCCTGGCGTCTTGCACGGCAATCGCACCTATCTGTTACAGGATGAAAATGGTCAGGTGATAGAGACGCATTCGGTCTCGGCTGGCTTGGATTATCCTGGTGTTGGCCCTGAACATGCCTGGTTAAAAGATCTGGGTCGCGCTCAATACGTCACGATTACCGATACCGAGGCGCTCAAGGCTTTCCATGATTGCTGTCGCATCGAGGGAATTATCCCGGCGCTGGAATCGAGTCATGCTTTGGCCTATGCGGCGAAATTGGCCGCGACCTGGCCTAAGGATAAGATCATTCTGGCTAATCTGTCAGGGCGTGGCGATAAAGATATGCATACCGTGGCTGAAAAAGCAGGCTTAAATTTTTATTGAGAGAACTGGCGCTAGGAGCACAAGAGCTTGCTCCCTGTATCGCTGAATGAATATACTCCCCTTATATATCTCATCAACTAGGCTTAGTGCGCACGTACTGATTGCGCATTAAAAAAATACTAGTGGGGGGTATGTTTTTTTCGTGTTTTGTTTTGCATCTGCCCGGCGCAGTTGCACTTATGGATAGATCGCTATGTCAAGAATACAAGCATGTCTGGCTGCATTGGCAGCAAAAAATAAAAAAGGCCTGATTCCGTTTATCACAGCAGGTGATCCTGCGCCCGAGCTGACCGTACCTTTGATGCATGCCATGGTCGAGGGCGGTGCCGACATCATAGAATTAGGCGTGCCGTTTTCTGATCCTATGGCCGATGGCCCTGTGATACAGCGCGCCTCAGAGCGCGCCTTGTTGCGCGGTGTGGGTTTGCGCAATGTACTGGAGTTTGTGCGCGAGTTTCGTCTGCATGATCAAATTACCCCGGTAGTGTTGATGGGTTATGCTAATCCTATCGAGCGTATGGGACAGGACGTTTTCATCGCACAAGCGGCGCACGTTGGTGTCGACGGTGTGCTGGTGGTGGATTATCCACCCGAAGAATGTGAGGAATTTACCAATAAAATGCAGCAAAACCAGATGGATACCATCTTTTTGCTGGCGCCGACCTCGACCGATGAGCGCATAGAGCAAGTAGGTAAAGTTGCCAGCGGTTACGTGTATTATGTCTCCCTCAAAGGTGTGACGGGTTCTGGAACGCTCGATCTCGAATCGGTTGCGGCGATGATGCCGCGCATCAAAAAACACGTGAAAGTGCCGGTGGGCGTGGGTTTCGGTATCCGCGACGGGGCTACAGCCAGGGCGATTTCTACGGTCTCGGATGCGGTGGTGATAGGTTCGCGTATCATCCAAGAGCTGGAAAATACTGCGCCTGAGAATGCAGTTGCCGCAGTGAAATCATTTATTTCTGGTGTCAGACAGGCTTTGGACGAGTAAAATACGCGCCGAACCCGTTTATTCTCTGCGTCAGTAAGAAGACGCAGGACGGTAGTAAAGAAAAAGATGGTGCTTATCGGCAAGATCTGCCGGTAAGTCGAATTTAGGAGAAATATATGAGTTGGTTAGAAAAATTACTTCCACCGCGCATACAGCGCTCGGTATCTTCAAATCGTAAGTCCATGCCAGAAGGACTGTGGGTTAAATGCCCGTCCTGTGAGGCGGTGCTCTACCGTTCTGATCTGGAAGCAAATATTCATGTTTGTCCTAAATGCAGCCATCATTTGCGTATCAGTGCACGTGAGCGTCTCGACGCCTTGCTCGATGCCGGCGGTCGCTATGAAATTGGGCAAGAAGTCTTGCCGGTTGATACTTTAAAGTTCAAAGACAGTAAAAAATATCCGGATCGTCTCAAAGACGCCCTGGAAACTACGGGTGAAACCGATGCCATGGTGGTGATGGGCGGCTCCATCATGAGTGTGCCTTTAGTCATGGCCTGTTTTGAGTTCGGCTTCATGGGTGGCTCTATGGGCTCGGTGGTAGGCGAACGTTTTGTGCGTGGCGTGCAGGCAGCGCTTGAGCAAAAAGTCCCTTTCATTTGCTTTACAGCGACCGGTGGTGCGCGTATGCAAGAAGGTTTGTTGTCTCTGATGCAGATGGCAAAAACTACCGCCATGCTGACTAAATTATCAGAAAAAAAACTACCTTTCATTTCGGTGTTGACTGACCCTACCATGGGTGGCGTTTCGGCCTCGTTTGCCTTTATGGGTGACGTCGTGATTGCCGAACCTAAAGCGCTGATCGGCTTTGCCGGGCCACGCGTGATCGAAAACACCGTACGTGAAAAACTGCCAGAAGGCTTTCAGCGCGCTGAATTTTTGGTGCAAAAAGGTGCGGTAGATATGATCGTTGATAGACGTAATATGCGCGAAGAAATTGCCCGTTTGCTGGCGCTGTTGCAGAACCAGCCAGCCGACGCTGTCGCTTAAATTTTCTCTTTTTTCAATTAGCCCGAATTGCCTGTCAATTCCATTTCTAAATCATTCGTGAACGCGAAGGTGAAGCGCAGACAGTACAAACGTACGGCAAGCGAAACCGACAAAGTGCACGGATGATTTAGGCATGGAATAAGGTTTTTCGGGCTTTTTTCATCTTATGCAAACTACTCCAAATACCTTAAACGCCTGGCTCTCCTTGCTAGAAACGCGCCACTCTAAAGAAATCGATATGGGGTTGGCGCGGGTCGCCGCCGTCAAAGAACAATTGGGCATTGCTTATACCTGTCCGGTGATTATGGTGGCCGGTACCAACGGCAAGGGCTCCACCTGCGCCATGCTGGAAGCAATCTTGCTGCAAGCCGGTTATCGTGTCGGTTTATATAGCAAGCCGCATTTTCTCGATTTTAACGAGCGGGCCCGCATCAATGGTGAAATGCTCGGCGATCACCTGTTTGTCGATACTTTTCAATTGGTCGAGGAGGCGCGCGCGGATATTTCTTTGAGCTATTTTGAATTCACCACTCTGGCCATTTGTAAGTTGATGGCGGACGCCAAGCTCGACGTGGTGATCCTTGAGGTTGGTTTGGGCGGGCGTCTCGATGCAGTCAATGTGATCGACGCCGATGTCGCCATCGTCACCAGCGTCGACATCGATCATGTCGATTATCTGGGTGATACACGGGAAAAAATTGGCTTTGAAAAGGCCGGTATTTTCCGCACTGGCAAAACCGCCATTTGCAGCGATCCTTTGCCGCCGCAAAGCCTGATCGATCATGCCTTAGAGATCGATGCAGATTTGTGGCTGTTTGGGCGCGATTTTAATTACAACGGCGATAAGCAGCAATGGAATTTCGCCGGCCGTGAGCAACGTCGCAATTCACTGGGTTACCCTAGTCTGCGCGGTGCTAATCAACTGTTAAATGCCTCTGCGGTACTGGCGGCCTTAGAGGCGCTGCGCGATCGCTTGCCGGTCGGTGCGCAAGAGGTGCGCAATGGTCTGGCGATGGTCGACTTGCCGGGGCGTTTTCAAGTCATGCCCGGTCGTCCTACCGTGGTGCTGGATGTTGCGCATAATCCGCATGCGGCTGCCACGCTGGCGCAAAATTTCGACAATATGGGCTTTCATGCCTATACCTATGCCGTGTTTGGCAGCATGCTCGATAAGGATATAGCCGGTGTCATTGATAAAATGAAGGGCAAAATCGATCATTGGTGTGTCTGTGATTTGCCCTTGCCACGCGCTGCTACTGCGGCGCAATTGCGTGAAGAGCTTTTACAGGCGCAGGTATTGCAAGATACTGAACATAGCATTCAAGAATTTTCCTCCCCCGAGCAAGCTTATGCCTTTGCACTCAGCAAAGCCGGTGAAAATGATAGAATAGCGGTCTTTGGATCTTTTCTCACCGTTGCTGGTGTCATGAGAGCCAGAAAATCCCGAAATCACTAAGAGTTTCATGGCAAAGCGGCACTGTCAGACTTTGAAATTCCTTAACTAATCATATATCTGCCCATGGGTTTACTCTCGCTGTTCAAGCAAAAGCAAGAAACATCTGAGGATAGGGATAGCGGCGAGTTTCGCTCGCGTTCCGAGGACGAGACAAGTTCTGCGCGTGGTGATAAGAAAAGCAGTGCGCGAGCTAGCAAAGCTGCACGTAAGGAAAAGCCAGAAGATCCGGCTTTACCTGAAAAAAAACGTGCCAGACGGCGTCTGATTGGTGCCTTGGCTTTGGTGCTGGCTGCCATCATAGGCTTGCCTATGTTGCTAGACTCTGAGCCCAAGCCTTTGGCTGATGATATTAATATTCAGATCCCGTCCAAGGACAAAGTCTCGCCTTTACCTGCGCCGCTGGAACGGGCTAAACAAGGTGGCCGTGGTGCCGATGAGTCTAGTCGTCGCTCTGCGAGTGCGCTCGATAGCACCGATGGCGGTGAAGAAATCATTACTGCGCCTGGTGCCAGCGAAAATAAAAAACAGCCGAAAAGCGCAGAATTAAGTAGCTCGGCTACCGCAAAAAATCCTAGTGCTATTGCGGCATTATCGCTGCCAAAAAAAGATCTGGGCAATAGCAGTAGTATTGATGCGAAAGCACAGAGTGCGCGTTCGGATATTAAGGCCGACTTTAAGTCGGAACCTAAGTCTGAACCTAAGCTTGATCCTAAGTCCGATAAGCAAACTGCATCCAAAGTGAGTGCGCAGCAAGTCGCCGCAACGCCAACAAAGACACCAGCTCAGCCGGGCCATACTGAAGCCACTGCCAGCAGCAATAAAACTGAGGTGAAGACCGATAGTGGGGATGAAGCTGCCCGCGCACTGGCGATACTCGAGGCAAAACCCGCAAGTAAGTCTGCCACTAAAACCGATGCGACAGAAAAACCTGCATCGCATTACGTAGTGCAGGTGGCGGCATTGGCAACACAAGAAAAAGTCGCTGAATTGCAAGCCAAGCTCAATGCCGGCGGTGTTAAATCGTATACGCAAAAAGTGGCAACGACTTCCGGTGAAAAAATACGGGTGCGGGTGGGGCCGTTTAACTCAAAAGAAGAGGCTGAAAAGGCGCGTCTGAAATTGAGTAAGCTCGGTTTAGGCGGCACCCTGATTCCGAATTGATGCTAGCCAGGATTAAAGTGCGATGACTTTATTTGACTACTTGCTGCTGTTTATTTTGCTGTGTTCCATTGTCATCAGCACGATGCGCGGCTTGATCAAAGAAATACTTTCATTGATCAGTTGGGTAGTCTCACTGGTGCTAGCCAACGCCTACGGGGCCACGCTGGCCGCATGGCTGCCAGCGGTGGTGCCGGGGCAAATGCTGCGTTTGATTGTTTCGTTTTTAATCTTGTTTATTGGCGTGCGTTTGCTAATGTATTTGTTAATGCTGGCAGTCGACGCGGTGATCAAGGCGAGCGGTTTGTCTTTGGCTGACCGTGGTCTGGGTGGCTTGTTTGGCTTGGCGCGAGGTTGCGTGATCGTGATGGCGCTGGTCCTTATCTGCGGCATGACCGCGATCCCGCAGCAGGCGTTCTGGAAGGATGCCTTGTTTAGCGCTATGGCAGAGACTGCGGTGCAAACTGCGATGCCATTTTTGCCCGGTTCTGTGACTGATCACGTGAAGTTCTGAGCGCACTTAGTTTAAATCCTGCACCAATTTGTAGTTTTCCGAATTCGTTTTTAATTTGTTTTTTAGGAGTCCAGCATGTGTGGCATCGTTGGCGTAGTTTCAAATAATCCCGTTAATCAATTGCTTTATGATGCTTTGCTGCTGTTGCAGCATCGCGGTCAGGATGCAGCTGGTATCGCCACTAGTCATGGTAATAAATTTGCCATGCATAAGGCTAATGGGCTGGTCAAAGACGTGTTTCGTACCCGAAATATGCGCTCTTTGCCAGGTAATGTTGGTATTGGTCAGGTGCGTTATCCAACCGCCGGTTCTACCAGCGAAGAAGAAGCGCAACCGTTTTATGTCAATGCACCGTTTGGTATCGTGCTGGCGCATAACGGTAATTTGACCAATGCTGCAGAGCTCAAGATCGAACTGTTTAAGAATGACATGCGTCATCTGAACACGGATTCCGATTCAGAAGTTTTGCTCAATATTCTGGCGCATCAGATTCAGGAAGTCACCAGCGGTTATTCGCTCGATCCGGCTGCCTTGTTCAGAGCGGTAGCGATGTTACATAGACGCGTGCGTGGTTCTTACGCGGTGGTGGCGCATATTGCCGGTTATGGCTTGCTGGCATTTCGCGATCCTTACGGTATCCGTCCTTTATGCCTGGGAATTTCTCGCAGCGAAAAAGGTACAGAATACATGTTGGCCAGTGAATCGGTCGCATTGGAAGGTCTGGGCTTTAAGTTTGTGCGCGATGTCGATCCAGGTGAAGCGATCTTCATCGATGTCGACGGTCAAATGTTTAACGAGCAGTGTGCTGAGAACCCGACCCTGAATCCTTGCGCATTTGAGTACGTGTATCTGGCGCGTCCGGATTCGATTATTGATGGTGCTTCGGTGTATCTGACGCGCCTGAAAATGGGCGAATACCTGGCCGAAAAAGTGCGTAGTCAGATCAGTGACGGCGAGATCGATGTGGTCATGCCGATTCCTGATTCATCGCGTCCGTCGGCGATGGAGTTGGCGCTGAAATTGAACTTGAATTATCGCGAAGGTTTTATCAAAAACCGCTATATCGGTCGTACTTTCATGATGCCTGGTCAAGCCATTCGTAAAAAATCGGTGCGTCAAAAGCTCAATGCTATCGGTTCTGAATTCAAAGGTAAGAGTGTCTTGCTGGTCGACGATTCCATCGTGCGTGGTACCACTAGTCGTGAGATCGTACAGATGGCGCGCGAATCTGGCGCACGCCGTGTGATCTTCGCTTCTGCCGCGCCTCCGGTACAATTTCCTAACGTCTATGGTATCGATATGCCTACCCGCAGCGAGTTGATCGCTTACGGTCGTAGCATTGATGAAGTGTGCCGCGAGATCACTGCCGACGCCTTGGTGTATCAGGATGTCGACGCCATGAAACGCTCGATCTCGGATGTGAATCCAGCTTTGCGTAGTATCGAGGCCTCCTGCTTTGACGGTCACTACATTACCGGTGACGTCACTTCTGCCTATCTGGATAGATTGGAAGCGGCTAGAAATAGTCCACGTCCTGATACCGAAGATATTTTACGTTCGCAATTGAATTTGAATCTGGCTGGTACTGATTAATTATCTGCTTGCTGCGCACTTCTTGCGAAGTGTGCTTTGAATAAAGGCCTGTCGCTGTTTGGTGACGGGCCTTTTTTATTTTGGTGTGCTGTTAGTGCCCCTGCCAGCGCGCATATTCCATGCGCCTTTGCGGGCAGATAGGCTGGCGAGGCGCGTGGAATATGCGTGTGGGGCAGGGTGGATTTTCGTAGGTATTTTGCTGGTGCGTATCCTAAAGTAACAGCCAGAATGTGTTTGTTTCAATTCTATACAAAACTTCATGGTAAAACGCTCGCGTGTACGGCCGTTTTAAAAATACAATGTGCCTGGTCGGACCAGCCATGCGTGGATATTTTTATTCGGGCTCGCCAGTCCTAATGTAGAGATTAAAATTATTTTATGCCACCGAATTTCCGCTTACATGCTGTTGCACTGGCTTTTAGTGCTGCGTTTTCTTTTCCTATTTCAAGTAGCGCCCAGTCGCTTGTAGTCACGCCCACTTCCAAGGGCGATGAGGCCGACATCCCTTCTAATAAAGCTGAGAAATTAGAAAAAAACGATCAGGTGGATCCTTCTCCACAGAATAAAAGTAAAGCCAAAGCAGCTAAGGCTGCGAATGTCGAAACCATACAGAGTGTCACTGTGAATGCGACACGTCAATCTGATCTTGAAACCCGTCGTAGCTCAACAGCCTCAAAATTGGTGTTTGGGCGTGAGGAGCTGGACAGAAACGGTGACGCTTCGATAGGAGAAATTTTAAAACGCCTGCCAGGTGTCACGATAGGTGGCAGGCCAGGGCGTGGTGGCGATATTCGCATGCGTGGCATGGGCAGTGGCTATACGCAGATATTGCTTAACGGTGAACCGGCACCACGCGGGTTTTCCATGGATAGTTTGTCGCCTGATCAGGTCGAACGCATTGAGGTGATACGTGGTCCGGTGGCCGAATACAGCACGCAGGCAATCGCAGGAACCATCAATATTGTTTTGCGAGAAGAGTACAAACAGAAAGATATTGAGCTTAAAATTTCCGATAGTCTTGAGCAAGATCGACATGCCCCGAATATTTCCCTCACTTATCCGGGGCAAGTCGGGAACTTATCTTATGCGCTGAGCGGCTCTATCTTTCGTAATCAGCAGTTGGACGAATCGCTCACTCATAATCTGGAAAAGGATGGACAAGGGCAGGTCACTTTGGCGCAAGATATCTTCGATCAGAGTACGCGCCATTCCCAGGGCTTACAGTTCGCGCCGCGCTTGAGCTATCGTTTCGAGAATGGCGATAGCGTGATGCTGCAGCCTTTTCTCATGAACTCGCGTAGTCAATCGACTAGCCTCAGTGAGTTGACGCAGACACCGCAGGCCGGTGCGCAATATGCTAGCGCCCACGCTACAGGACAGTCCGAAAATAGTTTTGCTCGCGGCTTTAGTAATTGGCAGCATAAATTTTCTGATAATTCCAAGTTGATGGTGAAACTGGGTGGTGGTGCCGGGCGTCAGGAAAGCAGTTCTTTGCGTAACGAATATGATGCAGGCGGACTGTTACTGAACACAATTTCGGATGTAAATAATACGCACGACAGTAGTCTTAATCTTGGTGGTAAATACAACCGCGCTTTAGGTGAGAGCCATAGCCTGGCCGTGGGCTTGGATCTGGAGGCGGGAAAGCGCAGCCAAACCCGTACTTCCTTACAGAATGGACAGCCGCAGTTTGCTGATTCTGGCGATAATCTCGATGCCAGTACTCGTAGAGTGGCGATTTTCGCGCAAGATGAGTTCGATCTGAGTGCGCAATGGTCGGCGTATGCCGGTTTGCGCTGGGAAGGTATCCGTACTAGCAGTAGTGGCGTGGCACCATCCGGCGCTGCGGTGGAAAACACCAGCAGCGTCTGGAGTCCGGTTCTGCATTCAGTATGGCGACTGTCCGGCGCCAGCAAAGATCAGATACGTATGAGTCTGACTCGTAGCTATCGTGCACCAAGCCTGAATGATTTGATTGCCATCCCTAGCATTTCTTCGGTAAATAGTCCGACTAAACCTGACCGTAACGGTAATCCTGCACTTAAGCCTGAGCTATCGACAGGAGTTGATCTCGCCTACGAGCATTATTTGACCCGGGCCGGAATCATGAGCGCTAATCTGTTTGTGCGTAGTATCGACGATTTGATACGGCGCCGTACTGAGTTGGTCAATACGATTACTGGACCACGCTGGGTGTCCTCGCCGGTTAATGTGGGGCATGCCTTAGCGTCTGGCATAGAGCTGGAGGCGAAGTTCCAGCTCCAGGAGTTCTTCCCGACTGCGCCTGCGATCGATTTTCGTAGTAACTACAGCCATTTTTGGTCAAAAGTGGACGATATCGCGGGACCGAATAATCGTTTAGATCAGCAGCCGGTGCAAACGGCGAATCTGGGTTTGGATTATCGCGCAGCAGGCTTGCCGTTAACTCTGGGCGGGAGTCTTAACTGGACCCCCTCTTACGAGACCCAGAGCAGTGATACGCAAATTACTAGCACAGGAATAAAGCGACAGATTGACGTGTACGGTTTATGGAAGTTTAGTCCTAGCCTGCAGTTGCGCTTGTCGGCAAATAATTTTCAAGCGGACGATTATCAGAGTGGCAGTGTAGTTACCACCGGTGGCGTCTATCATGTTGCCAATAGCGTCGCCAAAACCTATACCACCTGGACTCTAAAATTGGAAATGAAGATCTAGGGCTGAGACCGCAAGCTGGTTTTTTAAGGTGTTTAGTAAAATGGCGAATGCTGCGATGCAGCGCGTTCACGCTTGGCGGAGTACAATGGAATATCTGTATTTTTGTTTGCCAAATCATGCTGTCGCCCCTGCTCAATGTTGACCTTCATTGTCACTCCACCATTTCCGATGGGGTGCTTGCGCCCGACCTGGTTGCTGCAAGAGCGGCGGCAAACGGTGTCGATGTCTGGGCCTTAACTGATCATGATGAAGTGCGTGGTATCCCTAAGGCACGGGCTGCCGCCATTGATCTTGGGATGCGCTTTGTCACCGGCTTAGAAATTTCGGTAACCTGGGCTGGGCGCACTATCCATATAGTCGGATTAAATGTCGATGAAACCAATGAAGATCTATTGGCTGGCTTAGTCATGACACGCTCGGGGCGGCAACGACGCGCCGAAGATATGGCGGCTGATTTAGCCCGAGTCGGCATCCCGAATGTGTATCAGGGGGCGTTGAAGTATGTCGGTAATCCTGATTTAATTTCACGTTCGCATTTTGCTCGCTATTTGGTTGAGATTGGGGTCTGTGAAAACGTCTCGGCGGTATTTAAGAAATATTTAACCGAAGGTAAGCCAGGTTTCGTTCCTCATCGATGGGCGACATTGGCCGAAGCAGTGGGGTGGATACGTCGTGCTGGCGGGGTTGCTGTAGTCGCGCACCCAGGGCGCTATGATTTGAGCGCTATCGCTTTTGATGCGTTTTTCCGTGAATTTAAGGTTTATGGTGGCGCAGCGATTGAAGTGGTGACTGGCAGTCATACCGTGGCTCAGTATCACGAATATACCAAGGTAGCGAAGCGCTACGGTTTTATGGCTTCACGCGGCTCGGATTTTCACGCTCCCGATGAGATGCTGCCGGATTTGGGTTGTTTGCCGCCGCTCGCCAAAGAGCTCATTCCTGTCTGGAACGATTGGCTAGAATAAGTTATTCTGTGCTTGATTTTTCTTGCTAAGACCTCATCTAGCACTCCTATTTGTCCAACTTATAGTCAGCGCGGTTTTTAACTGCTACTCTGCCGCAATAAATTGGTCTAAACATTACTTTGGAAGGGTATACGCATGAAACGTATTTTCTTATTTTTGGCGACGAATCTAGCCGTCATGTTGGTGATGTCGCTGGTCTTGTCTTTATTTGGGGTGAATCGTTATCTCACCGCCAATGGACTCAATCTGACTAGTCTGATGGGCTTCTCGCTGGTAGTCGGTTTTGTTGGTGCATTTTTCTCTTTGTTGATCAGTAAGCCTATGGCTAAATGGTCGACCGGAGCACGGGTGATCGATGCGCCCTCGTCCAGTACCGAATTGTGGCTGGTGGGTACGGTTAAAACTTTGGCTGAGCGTGCCGGGATTACTACACCTGAGGTTGCTGTGTATCAGGGCGAGGCAAATGCCTTTGCTACTGGGGCATTTAAAAATTCTGCTTTGGTGGCGGTTTCTACCGGTCTGCTCGAAAGTATGAATAAAGAAGAAATCGAAGCGGTTCTAGGGCACGAGATTGCGCATATCGCCAATGGCGACATGGTGACCATGGCCTTGATACAAGGTGTCGTAAATACCTTCGTGGTATTTTTAGCGCGAGTGGTTGGCTACGCGATCGATAAGGCGGTGTTCCGTAATGGCGATGATGACCGGCCAGGTATCGGTTATATGATTACCGTGTTCGTCTGCGAAATGATCTTTGGCATTGCCGCCTCGATGATCGTAGCCTGGTTTTCGCGTCAGCGTGAGTTTCGTGCTGATGCCGGTTCGGCCAAATTATTGGGCAACCAGTTGCCGATGATCCATGCGCTGGCGCGCTTGGGTGGTATGACGCCGGGCGAATTGCCTAAGTCTATGGCCGCTGCCGGTATCAATGATAAACCAGGCTGGGGCGCACTGTTTTCTACTCATCCTCCTATGGAGCAGCGTATAGCTGCTTTACAGAATTTAAAATAATCGTCGGTTTACATTCTGGCCTTAGCCTTACGGTTAAGGCCTTTCTTTTATGAGTCAATTTTTTCAAATCCATCCCGATAATCCGCAATTGCGTTTGATTAAACAGGCAGTGCAAATGATACATCAGGGCGGTATCGTTGCCTTGCCTACGGACTCCTGCTATGCCTTAGTCTGCCATCTGGATGATAAGGATGCAGTGATGCGCTTGCGGCGTATCCGCGGGGTCGACGACAAGCATCATTTAACTTTGTTATGCAGAGATTTGTCTGAAATTGCCGTGTATGCCAAGGTGGATAATCGCCAGTTCAGATTGCTGAAAGCGGCCACGCCCGGGCCGTATACCTTCATTTTGGAGGCGACCAAAGAAGTGCCGCGACGCCTCAGCCATCCATCGCGTAAGACCATCGGTTTGCGGGTGCCAGAAAATTGCATTACCCACGCTTTGCTCGAAGAGTTGGGGCAGCCTTTGCTCGGCACTACCTTGATCTTGCCGAATGAAGATGAACCGCTGACTGACCCAGAAGTTATTCGCGAGCGCCTGGAGAAATTAGTCGATCTGGTGATCGACGGTGGAGCCTGCAGTCTGGTGCCAACTAGCGTGATCGATATGACCAAGGAAACTCCTGAGCTGATACGTCAGGGCAGAGGCGATGTAGGCTTGTTTGGTTTGTGACATAGCATCTAGTGTTTTATTTTTTTGTAATTCTCCTTTGTTGAAAAGCTATACATGAATGAACTGATACAAACCGTCGCGGTGTATGCCTTACCGGTCATTTTCGCGATTACTCTGCATGAGGCTGCACATGCATTTGCTGCGAAATATTTCGGAGATATGACAGCGTATAGCCAAGGCCGAGTCAGCTTAAATCCTTTGCTGCACATAGATCCGTTTGGCACTATCGTGATACCCGCTGTTTTGTATGTGGCGACTGGCGGTGCTTTTTTGTTTGGTTATGCGAAACCGGTGCCGGTGAATTTTTCCAACTTACGCCATCCTAAGCGTGATATGGCCTGGGTATCTCTGGCCGGACCGGCTGCGAATTTTTTAATGGCTTTTCTTTGGCTATTTTTTGCCTTGTCATTAAGCTCTATGGGCGTTGATGAAGACTTTTTTTTGCGCATGGCGAGAGCCGGCGTACTTACAAATCTTGTGATGTTTGCATTTAATTTGTTTCCTATTCCGCCTTTAGATGGTGGTCGAATTTTGGTGAGTTTATTGCCTTATAAGATGGCGCATAAATTTGCCCAAATTGAACCTTACGGTTTTTTCATCGTCATGGGTCTGGTGATGTTGCACGTTCTGCAATTTTGGATGGCACCAGTGATGCTGGTCTCCAATTTGTTGTTGCAGTTACTGATCTCGCCTTTTAGTTTCTTACTCGGCTAATTGTATTCTCAGCTGCCAATTAAAGTCATGACTATGGCGCATACCTTTGATTCGAACCCGGCAACAGCCTCGGTCGCCTCTGCTTGGGTGCGTCGGTTTCTGCCGCTGATACCTTGGGATGCCGGGCCGGTACTTGATCTGGCGTGCGGTAGCGGAAGGCATACGCGACTCTTGCTTGATGCTGGGTATGAAGTGTGGGCGCTGGATAAGGATGCGGCCTTACTGGCTCCTTTGGAGGCCTTGGGTGCGCGTTGCTTCCAGTTTGATCTGGAGGCGCCGGTTGACGGCTATGCCGCTGAAGCGGCCAATTGGCCGTTTCAGCCCGCTATGTTTGCTGGCATCATCGTCACCAATTATCTGCATAGACCCTTGTTTCCGCATTTAAATGTCGCTTTGAATGATGGAGGCGTCTTGATTTACGAAACTTTTGCGCTCGGTAATGAAGCCTGCGGACGTCCGAAGAATCCTGATTTCTTATTGCGGAATGGGGAACTTCTGCGAGAATTTCTGTCTGATGCTATGTCAAATCAAAAAAATCATTGCATCGCCTATGAGCATGGCTACGTAGAAAAACCGGCTCCGGCCATGCTGCAAAGGATATGCCTGCGCTCGCTAGACTCTGGGGCTGGCTATCCTGCCGATCAGGATAGGATTTGAGGCTCTTTTGCAGTGAATTTCTAGCGATTCTCGCCCATACAGGGGAACGATCCGCTACAATCAGGGTTTTACTTTTTCTCGCGCTAACATGACTATGATACAAGGAAGTCTGGTTGCTATTGTGACCCCGATGCATGCAGATGGCAGTCTTGATTTGCCTTGCCTGCGCAAATTAATCGATTGGCATATTGCAGAAGGTACTGATGGTATTGTGATCGTCGGTACCACAGGCGAATCGCCGACCGTCAGCGTCGAAGAACATTGTGAATTAATACGGGTGGCAGTCGAGCATACAAATAAGCGGGTACCGATTATCGCAGGGTCCGGAGGTAATTCTACGGCTGAAGCGATCGTCTTGACCAAGTTCGCTAAAGCTAGCGGCGCCGATGCTTCATTGCAAGTCGTGCCTTACTATAATCGCCCGACCCAAGAGGGGATGTATCAGCATTTCAAAAAAATCGCTGAATCAGTTGATATCCCGGTTATTTTGTATAACGTGCCTGGTCGTACCGTGGCCGATATGTCGAACGAAACCATACTGCGTTTGGCGCAAGTGCCTGGCATTATCGGCGTCAAAGAAGCCAGTGGTAATATTGCACGCGACACTGATTTAATCCGTTTGGCTCCAGAATCATTTGCCGTCTATTCGGGCGATGATGCAACGGCGATGGCCCTGATGTTCTGCGGTGGCAAAGGAAATATTTCGGTTACGGCTAACGTGGCGCCGCGCGCTATGCATGACTTGTGTGCTGCTGCCATGCGCGGTGATATCAAGGAAGCGATCGCGATCAATAATCGTTTGATTCCTTTGCATAATAAATTATTCATAGAGCCAAATCCGCTGCCAGTAAAATGGGCCATGATGGAGATGGGTTTGATACCGACTGGCATGCGCTTACCTTTAGTGCCTTTGTCTGAGCAATTTCATGAGCCTGTGCGCGCTGCAATGCGTGAATCTGGTATTTTGAAATAAGTTTTTTCTTTGGTAGGCCTTTGGGCCTTG
Organism: Undibacterium sp. Ren11W; assembly: GCF_049340485.1. Taxonomy (NCBI): domain Bacteria; kingdom Pseudomonadati; phylum Pseudomonadota; class Betaproteobacteria; order Burkholderiales; family Oxalobacteraceae; genus Undibacterium; species Undibacterium sp. Ren11W. Next base: position 1,214,549 of record NZ_JBMPPB010000001.1, on the reverse strand, counting down.
CCCAAGTTTGATTTTAATTGATAATAATTCGTAGGGACTTTCACATGGCAAAAAGCTTTGTTGCTAATAAAGAGATGAATCGTGCTTTGCTGCTGGTTGGCGTAATCGGTTTAGCTGGTTGCACTTCAACTGGGTTTGAATCTAGTCGTATTGATTACAAGAGTGCCAGCAAAGTAAGTACGGTCGCTTTGGAAGTTCCTCCTGATTTAACGCAAATTCGTCGAGACAGTCGCTTCGCAATTCCAGAAGCGAACCAAGGTAGTGCTACCGCTTCCAGCTATAACTTGCAAAAGTCAGCGGCTGCGCCGGTGGTGGCAAGCGCGATGATTGCGCCGAATCAAATTCAAGATATGCGGATAGAGCGCGATGGCTCGCAACGCTGGTTAAGCGTTAAGCGTACGCCAGAAGTCCTGTGGCCATTGTTGAAGGATTTTTGGCAAGATCTTGGTTTCCTGATCAGCATAGAAAAACAAGATGCTGGCATCATGGAAACCGATTGGGCAGAAAATCGCGCGAAGATTCCACAAGACATGTTGCGCAATACTTTGGGCAAGGTCTTAGATTCGCTGTATTCAACCGGAGAACGGGATAAATTTCGTACCCGTCTGGAACGTGCGCCCAACGGCGACGTAGAAATATACATCAGTCATCGTGGTGCGCAAGAGGTGGTCGTTGGTGTGCAAAAAGATGGCACAACCTGGACGCCTAGGCCTTCCGATAGCGGCTTGGAAGCCGAATTTTTGAGTCGCCTGATGGTGCGCTTGGGTTCTGATGGCGAGCGCGCTAAAGCTGCGGTGAATACGGTGGCCACTGTAAAACCACGCTCACAACTGCTGAAAGATGGCACGGTGAGTTATGTCGAGACTGATGAGGGCTTTGATCGTTCTTGGCGCCGGGTCGGTCTTGCCTTGGATCGTATGGGCTTTACTGTAGAGGATAGAGATCGCTCGCAAGGGATTTATTTTGTCCGTTATATCGATCAAGATATTGATGCGAAAACCAAGGGTGCCAGCGACGGCATGCTCTCTAAGCTATTTTCTTGGGGTAGCAGTGAAGCGACCAAAAATTCTCAGAAATATCGAGTACAGGTGAAAGAGAGCGGCGAATTAAGTCGCGTTACTGTGCTCAATAACGAGGGCAAGGCAGAAGAGTCCGCCGTATCAAGTAAAATCCTGACCTTGCTGAATGACCAATTGAAATAGATAGCTGGCATAAGCAGTTGAGATAAATAATTGCAGTTTTGATACTGATCTGCAATTATCTGTAATAAAAAATGAGCCCGCAATGGGCTCATTTTTTTTTGACCAAACTATGGCAAGACCAGTGCGCATATTTCATGCGGTCTGCAGCTATGCCTGCTCTGTCACGCAGTATCCACGCCGGTTGCAGGCCAGGCAGGCTGGAAAGCCGCATGGATACTGCGCACCTGGCCTGGTCGTTTTTTTCTTGCTCCCTAATTATGTTCATGTGACTTTTACTGATTTTGCTTGCTTTCAGACCAATAGGTAAGCGAATCGATTAGTTTAGTTCGTGATGTTAGATCCACTCGCTCTTGCTGAAAAGCAAGTGATGCCGAGAAGTAGAGGGTAATTAATCATTTATTCGCGGCATGTACACGAAGCGATTTCGCGAATAATCCTTACTGTAAATCTGTCAATTCTTTGTCTTGACTGTCAGTGAAAATGAATTGGAGTCGGCCATGGCCGAAGATAGCGATCTCGAGAGAACCGAACCGGCCTCACCCAAGCGCCTAGAGCAGGCGCGGGAAGAGGGCGATGTGCCGCGCTCGAGAGAGTTGTCGACCTGTACTATTTTGCTCGCTGCCGGTGGCTCTTTGTGGGTAGCGGGGGAGGGTTTGATACGGCAGCTGAGTCATACCTTGATCGCAGGTTTGTCCATGGAGCGCGCATTGGCGTACGACTCGACGATGCTGCTGACCCATATTTCACTTACTCTGCAAGAAGTTCTATTGGCATTTGCGCCAGTTGCCGGGGTTTTAATGTTGGTCGCCATCGGTTCTCCCTTATTGATAGGTGGATGGTTGTTTAGTGCTAAAGCCTTGCAGCCGAATTTTTCGCGCATGAATCCCTTATCCGGTTTGGTCAATATGGTCTCAGTGCGAGCCTTGGTCGAGTTGCTTAAGGCTGTCGTGAAAACTATTTTAGTCGGCAGCATCGCGTGGATCGTGGTCTCGCATCAGAAAGAGGCGATTTTCGGTCTGGCGCTAGAACCTTTAAAACAGGGGAGTGCGCATCTTGGATCTATGTTGGGGGTCTGTTTCCTGTCTATCGTTGGTGGTCTCATTTTGATTGCCGCCATCGATGCGCCGTATCAAATGTGGCATTACTCAAATAAATTGAAAATGACGCATCAGGAAGTCGTACAGGAATCGAAAGAAGCGAACGGTAATCCTCAGGTAAAAGCCAAAATTCGGCAGCAGCAGCGCGAGATGGCGCGCCGACGCATGATGTCAGAAGTTCCTACCGCCGATGTGATTGTGACCAATCCTACGCATTTTGCAGTCGCCTTGAAATACAAGGAGGGTGGGCTAGGTGCGCCAAGAGTGGTGGCCAAAGGTGCGGATGCGGTCGCCGCAAAAATTCGTGAGCTGGGCAAAGAAAACAATATTCCCTTACTGGAAGCGCCCCCACTGGCGCGTGCGCTGTTTACACATACCGAACTGGGCGATGAAATACCTGAAGGTCTGTATGCGGCGGTTGCTGAGGTGCTGGCCTATGTATTTCAATTACGTGGATTTCGCCAGCATGGAGGGATGCGACCGCTGGAGCCTTCCGATTTGCAGGTGCCCTTAGAGTTGGACCCGAATAATCAGTTGGAAGCTAAAGTATGAATGGTTTTAAATTCCCTGCATGGATGACGGCAATACCAGGTCAGGCGCTGGCTGCGCCTATCCTGATTATCATGATGCTGGCAATGATGATTTTGCCTCTGCCTGCGTTTGTGCTGGATATATTTTTTAGTTTCAATATTGCGCTGGCGATCATCGTCTTGCTGACCAGTTTGTATACAGTTAAACCACTCGATTTCATGGTGTTTCCTACCGTGCTTTTGGTGAGTACCATGCTGCGATTGTCATTGAATGTGGCGTCGACGCGCGTGGTACTCACCGAGGGGCATACTGGACCAGACGCCGCAGGTAAAGTGATTGAAGCATTTGGTCATTTTTTGATAGGCGGTAACTATACGGTCGGTATCGTCGTGTTTGTTATTCTCACTATCATCAACTTTACCGTGGTGACTAAAGGTGCCGGACGTATTGCCGAGGTTGGTGCCAGGTTCGCTTTAGATGCGATGCCCGGCAAACAAATGGCGATCGATGCAGATTTAAATGCGGGCTTGATTGCGGAACCAGAAGCCCGTCGCCGCCGTACTGAAGTGGCGCAAGAGGCCGAATTTTATGGCGCTATGGATGGTGCGAGCAAATACGTCAGGGGGGATGCGGTGGCCGGTATTATGGTGACCATCATCAACGTGATCGGTGGTTTGATCGTCGGTATTGTGCAGCATGATCTCGATTTCGCGACAGCGCTCAAAAATTACACCCTGCTGGCAATTGGTGATGGTCTGGTCGCACAAATTCCTTCTTTGATCATTTCTACCGCAGCCGGTGTGGTGGTCTCCAGAGTGGCTAGTGATCAAGATATTGGCGGACAATTGATAGGTCAATTATTTGCCAAACCACAGGTGCTGCAAATCACCGCAGTCATCGTTGGTGGAATGGGGATTATTCCTGGTATGCCGCATATCGCTTTTATCTTGTTGGCGGCGGTGTTGGGCGGCGGTGGGTATTTGCTGAGTAAAAAAGCGCAAGAGGTAGTTCCTGTTGAAACTAAAGTCGAGGCGCCTGCCAGCACTGCTGAAGTGGAAGAAGCAACCTGGCAGGATATCTTACCGGTCGATACTTTGGGCCTGGAAGTTGGTTATCGTTTAATCCCGCTGGTGGACAAAGCGCAAGGTGGCGAGTTATTGCGAAGGATTAAGGGCATACGTAAAAAATTCGCGCAAGAAGTCGGTTTTCTTTCTCCCCCCGTGCATATTCGAGACAATCTAGAGTTGCGACCATCGGCCTATAAAATCACTTTAAAAGGGGTGGATGTAGGAGTGGGCGAGGCCAATAGCGGGCAGTATCTGGCGATTGATCCCGGTATGGTATCGGGCACTTTGCCTGGTGTGGTTACTACCGATCCGGCTTTTGGCTTGCCAGCGGTCTGGATTGAGGCAAGTATGCGTGAACACGCACAGGCACTTGGGTATACCGTGGTCGACGCAGGTACCGTGATCGCCACCCATTTAAATCATCTGATTACCTCACATGCCGCAGAACTGCTGGGGCGCCATGAGGTGCAGCAATTATTAGATCATCTTGCGAAAGACACGCCTAAGTTAATTGAAGATCTGGTGCCAAAATTACTGCCCTTGTCAGTGGTTCAAAAAGTGCTGCAAAACCTGTTAATTGAAGGCGTACACATTCGAGATATGCGCAGCATTATTGAAACGCTTACTGAGTACGGCGCGCAAACCCAAGATGCAAACGACTTAACCAGTTATGTACGAATCGCGTTAGGACGTGCCATCGTGCAGCAAATTTTCCCGTCTGGCAATGAGCTTACCGTGATGACTCTGGATAACCGCCTGGAGCGCTTGTTGATGCAGGCCTTGCAGACCAGTGGTCCAGATGGTGCGGGTATTGAACCAGGCTTGGCCGATACCTTAGCGAGTCAAACTGAGACCGCTGCACAGCATCAGGAGCAGTTGGGACTGACCCCGGTATTACTTGTCCCAAATCAGTTGCGCGCCTTGCTTGCACGCTTTCTGAAACGTACTTTGCCGCAGTTAAAAGTGTTGTCGCACGCAGAAATACCTGAGACAAAAACAATTAAAGTCACTAGTTTGGTAGGAGGTCAATTATGAACGTCAGGAAATTTACAGCCAATACGTCGCGAGAGGCAATACGCATGTTGCGCGATGCGCTGGGCTCAGACGCGGTTATTTTATCCAATCGAGTGGTCGATGGCAGGGTAGAGATACTCGCGATGGCTGACGCAGCGATTAATTCAATCGCGACACCGGCGATCGATGCTGTGGCAGTTCCGTCTATGCCTAGTTTTGCACCAAGGGGTAATTCTGCGGTGGATCTAAATCAATATGCGAATACGCGATTGCCAACTACTGATAACGCTAGTGGTATGAATGCCGCGGAATTTGCAGATGTGATGAGTGAAATTCGCTCGATGCGCGGGATGTTGGAGTCGCAATTGGCGGAGTTGTCGTGGGCGAATACACAAAAACGACAACCACAAAAGGCCATGCTCTTGAAAGAAATGTTGGCAACAGGCTTTAGTGCAAGTTTGTCGCGCTATCTGCTTGATAAATTGCCTGAATCTGAATTGGCTTCGAATGGTTTAGCATGGATAAAGTCAGCGTTAGCGAGCAATTTGTCGACCATCAGCAATGAGAGTGAGATCCTGGAAAAGGGCGGTGTGTACGCTTTAGTCGGACCGACTGGAGTAGGAAAAACCACCACCACGGCAAAACTTGCGGCGCGTTGCGTGATGCGGCACGGTCCTGCAAAATTAGCCCTGATCACGACCGACGGCTATCGTATCGGTGGTTACGAGCAGTTGCGAATATATGGAAAAATTTTAGGTGTCATGGTGCATTCGGTGAAAGATGAGGCCGATCTGCGTATAGCACTCTCTGAGTTGAAGAATAAACATACGGTATTAATTGATACTGTTGGTGTCAGTCAGCGCGACAAAATGGTGACCGAGCAGGTTGCCATGTTATCCGGTGCCGATGCCAGTGTTAAGCGTTTGCTTTGCTTGAATGCGACTTCTACCGGTGAGACTCTGAGTGAAGTGGTGCGGGCGTATCAGGGAAATGGCTTGGCGGGCTGCATTTTGACCAAGCTCGATGAGGCTGCCACAATCGGCGGCGCACTGGATATTGTGATACGTCAGAAACTGAATATTTTTTATGTCGCAAGTGGGCAGCGGGTGCCGGAGGACTTGCACGTCGCAAATAAACTGTACTTGGTTGACCGCGCATTCAAACTAAAACGTGAAACCTCGGCCTTCAAGTTTCAGGATGACGAACTTCCTATTTTGATGGCGAATGCGGGCATGCTCGGACATCAAACTGTGCGCTCACACTCGAAGGAGCATAGTCTTGGCTAAATTTGATCAGGCGGAAGGTTTGCGCCGTATGTTGGAAGTGCCGAAGACGAGAGTGTTGACTTTTTTGTCGGCCTTGCGCGACGATGAGAAAAGCGCGGTATTGGTCAACCTGGGGGCGTCTCTCGCCAGGCACGGGCAACAGGTATTAATGGTCGATGCCAGATCATCGCGCAATAGTGTCGGTGCCTGGCTCAATGCGGATCCACATCAGACCTTATTGGATGTTGCACAACAACAGCGTACAATACAAAATGCAATAAAGCTTATATCTTCAGGGCTTTCTGTGACTATGCTCTCTAAGTATGAGATAACATCAAGTAGTCTACTTCCTGAGAATTTTCGTAATTTGTCGCGCGTGTTTGATTTGGCGGTGGATCGCTCTAGTTTGGTCATTGTAGACAGTGAAGTGGATATGAATGATGCTTTTCCACTTGCGTCCTTGGATGAAAGTGAGCTCGTAATGCAGGTCTCGGCAAATCCAGTCAGTATAAAAGAAGCCTATGGCTTGATTAAACGCGTCAGCAATCGCGTCGGTCGGCGTTCTTACGGCGTTCTGGTCTCTGGGTCTACCGAAAAAGAAGCTAGGCTTGTGTATTCAAATATGGCTCAGGCTGCTAGTCGATATTTGGCGGTTCCCTTGCATTTTGTCGGTTATATTCCCGCCGATGAACACATGAAGAAAGCGGCAAATTTGGGGCGCTCTGTGATTGATGCATTTCCGCAGTCGCTCGCGTCCCAGGCTTTTTTTCGACTTGCTGAGCATTTTACAGAATCCGTTCTAACAGCACGATCAACTCTGGCTTTACAAAAAATACCTGACGTAGGTGTTCGCTTGGAAATATAAAATTTATGTACACCGCCAGCGGAAAATCAGATAAAAATTCCTTGCTTACGGAGCATGCGCCACTCGTTAAACGTTTGGCTTATCAGCTAAAAGCGCGGCTGCCTCCTAGTGTAGAGGTGGATGATCTCGTGCAGGCTGGAATGATAGGTCTGCTCGATGCAGTAAATCGCTATGAAGATAACCATGGTGCCCAGTTTGAGACGTATGCTGTGCAACGCATACGTGGCGCCATGCTGGATGAATTGCGTAGTAGCGATTGGTTGCCACGCGGTGTGCGCCAAAATATGCGGAAAATTGAAAATGCAATGAACTCATTGCAGCAAAAATTAGGACGTCCGCCTTTAGAAACCGAAGTGGCAAAACAACTCAAATTGTCGCTCACTGAATATCAAGAATTGTTGGGTGAAAGTGGTGGCCATCAATTGGTTTATTACGAAGATTTTCATGATGCCGATACCAAAGAGCATTTCCTTGATCATTACTCTTCTGATGACTCGGGCGATCCTCTGCAAAACCTTTTGCATGGTGATTTTCGTGATGCAGTGATAGCCGCGATCAATAGTTTGCCCGAGCGCGAGAAACTCTTGATGGGTTTGTATTATGAGCAAGAACTAAATTTAAAGGAAATAGGGGCGGTAATGGGAGTTTCTGAGTCCAGGGTCTCCCAACTTCATAGTCAAGCTGTAGCCCGATTAAGGGTGTCATTGAGGGAGAGAGCGTGGACTGGGCTAGCTTAATTGGATTGATATTGGTAGTCGGCGGCATCGTATTTGGCCAGGCTATTGAAGGCGGTAGTATTTCATCGTTGTTGCAACCGGCAGCATTCGTCATCGTCGTGATCGGTACAATCGGGGCGGTGCTCTTGCAAAGCCGTATGCCTACTTTTATTCGCGGTGTCCGTATGCTGAAATGGATAGCGAGTATGCCGCTGGATACGAGTAAAAAAAATGTTCAGGACGCCATGATTTGGAGCGTTGTAGCACGCCGCGAGGGCTTCCTTAGCCTTGAAAAATATATGGAGTCTTCCAAGGATCCATTCATCGGCAAGGGTTTACGTCTCGTCATTGATGGTATCGATCCGGCCCGATTAAAGGAAATTTTGGATATTGATATTTCCTTCTACGAGATGGAGCAACGTCAGGCGATTAAGGTCTGGGATGCCGCAGGCGGCTACTCTCCGACCATAGGTATTTTGGGGGCAGTACTGGGTTTGATACATGTGATGGAAAACTTGACGGATCCGAGTAAATTGGGTAGCGGAATTGCAGTTGCTTTTGTTGCGACTATCTATGGGGTAGGTTTAGCCAATCTATTTTTTCTACCGGTAGCTAATAAGTTGAAAGAAATACTAGGTCGTGAAGTAGTTCGTCGAGAAATGTTAGCGGATATTTTTTACAGTATCGCGCAAGGCGATAGTCCTCGGATAGTCGAGGAGAGACTGTTAAACCATAAACAGTAAGCAGAAGAAATAAATGGCGCGGAAAAAATATCAGGAAGAACCAGATACACATGACCGTTGGTTGGTGTCGTATGCTGATTTTATGACTTTGTTGTTCGCGTTTTTTGTCGTTATGTATGCGATCTCTTCATTGAATGAAGGAAAGTATCGGGTTCTTTCTAATTCATTAACTGGGGCCTTTGGAAACGCCATGATTTCCTCAGGGAAGATTCCCGATGCGCCGATAGAAAAAACGATAAAACTCGATACCAACGCGCAAATTAAGCAAAAAAATGCGGCTCCTTTGCGTAAGGAGCGAGATCAAATGACTAGTGTTGCTAGGGATATTCTTGCAGTGCTTGAACCCCTGGTGCGGGAGGGCAAAGTTAGGGTTACGCAAACTAGCCGGGGCGTCACCATCGAAATTAATGCCAGTGTTCTATTTGCGCCAGGTGAGGCCCGACTAAGTGATGATTCTTATGTCGCACTCAAAGCTATAGCCTCCGTACTCATCAGTGATAATCATGCGATTCAGGTAGAAGGTTTTACTGATAATATTCCGATAAAAAATCCTATGTTTCCCTCCAATTGGGAGTTATCAGCGGTGCGTGCAAGTAGTGTTGTGCGTTTGTTTACCGAAAATGGTATCGATGAGAATCGTATGACTGCGGTTGGGCAGGGGCCGAAATTGCCTGTGGGGTCGAATGATACTGTAGAAGGGCGCTCCAGAAATCGTCGAGTCACCGTAACTATTTTGGCGATTCTTCCTGAGCAAGTGGTTGAGGTGCCAGTGGGTAATGCTGTAGAAAGAAAATAGTTAAGTATTCTTTATGTTTTTGCAAAAAAATCGGAAAATTTTCTGTTTAATTAACCAACGATAAATCCACGTCCCGAGGATGACTTATTCGTTGACTGGCCATTCGGGCCATACATTGCACCAGCGGGATTATTTTGCTGAAGGATGTTGAGCGCACCTTGATTTTTGGTGATTTGACGGTTAATCAATATGCCGTTGGTTCGATTCGTTTCTTTTGCGCTGGCTGATACGTCCAATAATTTTTCCCAATTTTCTGAAATGGTACGGTCAACTTGTTGCGTGGTTAGGAAATCTTGCATGCCTTTGGCATCAATAGAGTAACCCATATGACTCAGGTAAAATTGGCGTTTTTTTTCTAAAATAGACAGGGCGGCAAGTTGTTGACTCTTTGCTTGCGTTAAGTTATTCAGCGTTGCGACATCAGTGGCTACGAGTGCCGTCTCTTCCGTTTTTAATAAGTCAGCTAAAAATGACATAGCACTTAACTCTTCGAGCAAGCATTCGTGCAATTTAGATGGAAAGAGATTGGTCTCACTCATGGCTAGCGTTTTCTCGCGTTAAGTAAATCTTTAACTGTTTCTAAGAGGCCATCAGCGACTTTTTCCGAATCTACCCGGAACCGTCCTTCGGAAATGGCAAGTTTGATTTCTTCCACTTTTTTAGACGCAAACACTGTTCCACTAGATTGTGTGTTTTGTAGTGCTTGCAGTTGGGTGGAGAGCGAAGAAATCTGTACGTTATGAGAGGGCGTATTGGTAGATTCGGCCTTCTCAGGAGAGCGCTCAGTACGCGTCTGCAACGGACTTGGAGTAAGTTCGGCAGTCTTATTTAATGTGTTTTCAATTTTCACAGCAGCACCCTTTGTGGTGGTATTTATATACATCTACATTCTGTATATCGGCTGTGTTATTTTAAACTTTAACATAACTCGAAGAAATATTTTATCAGCTTGTCATTGAAATCATTAAATAGATTTTAATTAATAATTGATTTCTATGGAACCTGCTAGTTTGGCGACTCCACTAAGTACTTGCCCAGAGATGGTTTTCGCCCTGGCTACTTGTCCTTCGTGCGCACTATTTAAAGCGACTCCATCTGTTGTAACTTGAAATCCTGGTCCAGCACTGATAATTTTTACACTTTGTCCTTGTTGGATTATCGGAGTTGTTTTTATCGCATCCAATCTTACGATGCTGCCTGAGGCTAGCGAGTTGCTTAGCGATTTGCCCACGACCTGTTCAGGATTCGTAATTGCTCCGGCGGGCAAAGTAGATAATTCTCCACTCACTTTGAGAATGTCGGTAGGAAGAATCGCTTGTCCCTGTGAAATTTGTTTGGCAGTTACATAATAATCGCCGCTAACCTTAATTTGAGCGGCAAGATAGATGCTCCAAGGCTTTGGCGTAGTGCAGCGTATCCCAACGTTCACTTTCCCTACAATTCTGCTTCCCGATGGCAAAAATGGACGCGGGTTGTCGCATGCTGGGAGTTTTAACCGACGATCAATTTGCGTTGTGCTGATATCAATTAAGCCAGGGTAACTCAAAGTCTGTTGTTTCAAAAAATCCTCTGCCAGCAACTTTAATTGCACTAAATCTTGTGTTGCTTCGGAATTCTGCGCTATTGCCAAATTGCATGCACACAGCATTAAGCAAAAAATCAACTTTTCCATACTATTCTCGATGCCACTCATATGTAGCAATGTTAGCGTTCGGTTTTTATCTTGAATGGGGGAATAGCGGGGGATTTACATCGTTACTCCTTCGATCTGAATAGAGTTTGAGCATCTACTATGAGAAATATAAAGAACCGTTTTGATTCTTGTTATTTAGTTGCTGAGTTGTTCGAGGAGGGTATATGGTTGGGAAGGTGGATGATTTTATGCGTTTTCACGAACTTGCACTAAGTGTTCGAGGACAGCGTCAGCAATTACTTGCATCAAATATTGCCAATGCCGATACGCCCAATTATAAGGCGCGGGATATCGATTTCAGCGCAGTGATGAATAATGCACTACATAAAGGCGTTAGCCAAGAGACATCTTCGTTGGCAAAAACCTCTGCAGCGCATTTGGATCCGCAAAGTGCTGCAAGTATACCTGCGCTGTATCGCAATAATGCGCAAGCGAATGTGGATGGGAATACGGTTGATATGGATGTCGAGCGTAATCAGTTTGCAGAAAATTCGCTGCGTTACGAAGCCAGTTTAACTATTCTTAATATGCAAATTAGAAATATGCTTTCAGCAATTCAGGGGCAATAATTATGTCTTTATTTAATATTTTTAATGTTGCGGGTTCGGCCATGAGTGCGCAAGCTCAGCGTTTAAATGTGGTTTCGAGCAACCTGGCGAATGCCGACAGCGTGACAAGCTCAAATGGCCAGCCTTACAAGGCAAAGCAGGTAGTGTTTAGTGCTGTCCCGACCATAAGCTCAACTTCAACCGCAGTCAAAGTGAGTGAAGTGGTCGAGGATCCCAATCCTCCAAAAATGATGTATGACCCTAAACATCCATTGGCTGATGAAAAGGGCTATGTAGCGATGCCAAATGTTAACGTTGTTGAGGAGATGGTGAATATGATTTCGGCATCACGCTCATATCAAACCAATGTAGAGACAATGAATGCAGCAAAGACCATGCTGTTAAAAACACTGACTTTGGGTCAGTAATTCATCATAAAGTGAGATAGTTATGACTACCGTGCAAACAAATACTGTTGACCCTAGCTTGCAAACGACTATGAATGGTGGTCGTGCCGCTAAAAATTCAACGCAAGAAGCCCAGGATAGATTTATGACACTGTTGGTTACTCAAATGAAGAATCAAGATCCATTAAATCCTATGGACAACGCGCAAGTAACCAGTCAATTGGCGCAGTTGTCAACTGTGACGGGGATCGATAAATTAAATGCGACCGTTACTTCGATGAACACAAATTTTTTGGCAGCCCAAAATCTACAGGCCGCCAACATGATAGGACATGGTGTAATTGCTTCAGGGAATGTGATCTCTCTGAATGACGGTAAGGCGATTTATGGCGTGGAGTTGCCGCAAGCTGCCGATAAAGTAAGTATTTCTATTCGCGATTCTAGTGGATCGGTGGTGAAAACTATTAATACTGATGCTATGCCAGAAGGTGTGAATACGCTCACGTGGGATGGCAAGACCGATAGTGGATCAATTGCGCCAAATGGCGTTTATAAATTTGAAGTGACCGCAAGTTCTGCTGAAAAGAAGCTTGACGCGACTACCCTTGGTTTCGGCGTAGTTTCTAGTATCAGCGCAGGTGCGCAGGGGGCGAAATTAAGTGTCGCGAATATTGGAAATATTGGCATGGCTGACGTAAAACAAATTTACTGATCTTTGGGTCATTTGGCGTTGCATCTAAATAATTGATAGAGGAGAAAATCATGGGTTTTCAACAAGGCTTGAGTGGACTAAATGCGGCGTCGAAATCGCTAGATGTTATTGGAAATAATATCGCGAATGCCAGTACGGTAGGTTTTAAGATGGCACAAGCTCAGTTTGCGGATGTATATGCTAACTCACTTAGTGGAGGTGGTACTAATAATGTCGGTATCGGCACTAGGTTGGCCACCGTTGCCCAGCAATTTACACAAGGGAATATCACAGGAACGAATAATCCTTTGGATGTGGCGATTAACGGCGCCGGTTTTTTTAGAATGTCGACTAATGGCGCGATCACGTATAGTCGTAACGGCCAATTTCAGATGGACAAGAATGGCGGCTTAGTTAATGCGCAGGGCGCTCAGTTGACGGGCTATGTCGCAGATGCGCAAGGGGTACTCTCTACTGGCGCGGCGGTTCCTATCGTGATCAATACTGCTGACGTGCCAGCAAATCAGACGGCAAATATAAATACCCGCGTCAACCTCGATTCTCGTGAGTTGGTTCCAAAAACAACGGGTACCCCACCTATTACTACATTAGTAGCGTTTAATCCCAATGATCCAAGCACGTTTAATAAAGCGACTTCGGTCGAGGTGTTCGATAGCTTGGGAAATCCCCATATTTTGCAGACCTTTTATGTGCAAAGTAAGCCAGTTATCCCTCCACCTGTCGCACCAGTTACCAAAGAGTGGGATGTATTTACTGTCGTGGATGGAGTCTACCCGCCAATTACGCCTGCGACCCTACCTGTAATGGTACCACCTGCCCCTGCCAATTCCATAGGGCGAGTTGGTTTTGATGCCTTCGGTAAATTGGCTGTCGTTAATCCATCTGCTGCATCTACACCTTTAGCTTTTGACGTCAGAATCGATGTCCCAAATACTGGCTCGGTTACGCCAATTTCAACTCCTCTTTTGGTGAAATATGATCTTACCGGGTCGACCCAATTTGGATCTCAATTTAGTGTGAATTATCTGAAGCAAGATGGTTTTACGTCTGGGAAATTATCCAAATTCAATACCTCCAAGGATGGCTCTATCGTTGGAAGTTATACCAACGGAACAACTAGGGTCTTAGCACAAGTTGTAGTGGCAAATTTTGTCAATCCAAATGGTTTGCAACCTTTGGGTGATAACCAATGGAATGAAACTGCTACTTCTGGTCAACCATTAGTTGGCTCTCCCGGCTCTGGTAATTTGGGGGGGCTTGTGGCAAGTTCTACCGAGGATTCGAATACGGATTTAACTGGTGAATTGGTGAATATGATTACTGCGCAACGTATTTATCAGGCAAATGCGCAAACGATAAAAACCCAAGATCAGGTACTTCAGACTTTGGTGAATCTGCGCTAATGAGTGAAGGTATGAACGAAAATTTGCTAAATTAATTGGCTACCTAAGAAAGATGTCATGGATCGCTTAATTTATACCGCGATGACTGGGGCCAAGCATATTTTGGAGCAACAAGCCACCACGTCACACAATCTTGCCAATGCGACGACCACAGGTTTTCGTGCTCAGCTCGACTCGTTCAGGGCTGTACCGATACTGGGACCAGGGCTGCCTACCCGATCGTTTGTTGTTGATGCGACGGTCGGTACAGATTTCTCTACAGGAAGTCTGCAGAGTACTGGGCGTGAGTTGGATCTTGCAATTCAGGGTAAGGGCTGGTTGGTAGTAGAGAAGGCCGACGGCACTGAAGCTTATACACGGCATGGCAGTTTAAAAGTAAGTGAGAACGGCGTTTTACAGACGCAGAGTGGATTGAACGTTCTTGGAGATGGCGGTCCGATTACGATTCCTCCAGATGTTTCTATTGCGATTGCGAAAGACGGCACAGTGTCGACTGTCCCCACAGGAAGCAAACCGAATGCAGTGGAAGTGATAGGGCGCTTAAAGTTGGTCAATCCACCCGAGGAAAACTTGGTAAGGGGCGACGACGGTTTATTTAAAACCAAAGATAGTGTTGCTGTGGATACCGATCTAAATGTGACGGTAGCTGGTGGCATGTTAGAAGGAAGTAATGTGAACGTGGTTGAGGCTATGGTTAGCATGATTAATCTGGCTCGCTCGTTCGAAATGCAAATGAAATTATTGAGCAACGCTGAGAGTAATGCTGCAAAAGCGGGCCAAATTTTCAATCTCGGCTGAGATTATTAGCGGTATGGAGTCACTGTATGCTTCATAGCCTCTGCAGATAGGGAGAATAAAATGATACGTTCATTATGGATAGCAAAAACAGGTCTAGATGCGCAACAGACGCAGATGGACGTGATCACGAATAACCTTGCAAATGTGAGCACAACAGGTTTTAAACGTTCACGTGCTGTGTTTGAGGATTTGCTGTATCAAAACATACGCCAACCAGGTGCCCAGAGTTCTCAGCAAACGCAATTGCCATCGGGCTTGCAACTCGGGACCGGTGTTCGTCCAGTTGCGACCGAGCGTATTTTTACTCAAGGGAACCTACAGCAAACGGGAAATAGCAAAGATCTGGCTATTAGTGGTCAAGGATTTTTTCAGGTCTTGATGCCTGATGGATCGACCGCCTATACACGGGACGGCTCTTTTCAAGTTGATAGCCAAGGTCAAATGGTGACGGCTAGTGGTTTTGTGATTCAACCAGCTATTACTATACCTGCCAATGCACAAAGTATTACGGTCGGGCGAGATGGTACCGTGTCGGTTACTCAGCCAGGGTCGAGCTCCCCGGTGCAGGTCGGTTCTATTCAACTTGCGACATTCATTAATCCGGCTGGCTTGATGTCGATGGGCGAGAATCTATATGTGGAGACCGCCGCTTCCGGTAATCCAGGTACCAACACGCCAGGTACGAACGGTGCTGGGCTTCTGATACAAAGCTCGGTGGAAACTTCGAATGTGAATGTGGCTGAAGAACTGGTGAATATGATTCAGACGCAAAGGGCTTACGAAATCAATAGTAAGGCAATTACGACGTCAGATCAGATGCTACAAAGACTTTCGCAATTGTAGTTATTAACTTGATGTTGAGGGAATGATGAAAATTACTATTTTTATGGCTTTATGTTTTGGTGCTTGCTTTTCTGGGTGTGCTGTCACTCCCACGCCTATTGTGCATCAACCTATGACCGTACAACCACAATCCGCGAAGCCACAACGTGAGATGAATGGGGCGATTTTTCAATCAGCATTTTATCGACCTCTGTTTGAAGATTCTAGGGCGAGGTTGATCGGTGACGTGATGACAGTCTCTATCAGTGAAAAAACCTCGGCAGGAAAGGCGGCTGCAAGTTCAGGAAGTAAATCTGGCGGAGCCTCATTTTCGGCCCCCGTTGTACTTGGTATTCCTGCTGCTACTTTAGCAAAGGCGTCGATTTCGACCACTTCATCAAGCAAGTTTGATGAAAAGGGGGCAGAAACTGCTAGCAATAGCTTTACTGGAACAATCGCGGTCACTGTTATTGATGTTCTTCCAAATGGTAATTTGCTAGTCAGTGGCGAGAAGCAAATTGCCTTTGATAAAGGGGCTGAATTTGTACGTTTTTCGGGTGTTGTTAACCCTCTAACTATCGCCGCTGGAAATTTAGTCGCATCTACTCAAGTGGCTGATGCTAGATTCGAATATCGCTCTACTAGTCATGTTGATGTCGCGGAAATGAACTCTCTTTTAACACGGTTTTTTCTGAGTTTTATTCCTTTGTAGTCCAACTTTAAGAGCATCGTGATGATCTGTAAATTTTTCTCCTCGTTCAAGATTTCGCTCGCAGTGTGTTTGTGTGCAGGGTTGACGACATTTGACGCTGGCGCTGAACGTTTGAAAGATTTAGCCGGAATTCAAGGAGTGCGGCAGAATCAATTGATAGGCTATGGTTTAGTTGTTGGGCTAGATGGTAGTGGTGATCAGACTACTCAAACACCATTCACTGTGCAAAGTATTATTAATATGATGCAGCAACTAGGTGTAAGCATACCAGTCGGTACTAGTTTGCAACTGAAAAACGTTGCTGCCGTTATGGTGACTACATCACTTCCCCCCTTTGCTCAACCAGGGCAGACCTTGGATATCACAGTGTCTTCAATCGGAAACGCTAAAAGTTTGCGAGGCGGTACCTTACTGATGACGCCTCTTAAGGGCGCTGATAATCAAATTTATGGTATGGCGCAAGGAAACGTCTTGGTTGGCGGTGTTGGTGCGTCGGCCAATGGAAGTAAGGCGCAAATAAATCATTTAAGCGTAGGGAGGATATCTTCTGGCGCGACAGTTGAACGCGCCGTTGCATCTGTCTTGGGACATGGAAATATCATACAGCTGGAACTGAATACTTCAGATTTTTCAACAGCAAGTAGGGTTGTCGAGGCTATCAATAAGCGTTTCGGTGTTGATACAGCTGCTGCGGTGGATGGTAGAGTGATTCAAGTGAAGGCTCCAGCAAGCAATGATCAACGCGTTAGTTTTCTAGGTGCACTTGAAAGTATTGAGGTAACACCAGCCCAGAATGCGGCTAAGGTAATATTGAATGCACGCACAGGCTCTATCGTTATGAATCAATCTGTCACACTTGATACCTGCGCAATCTCACATGGGAATTTGTCTATAGTCGTTAATACTGATAATGCAGTTAGTCAACCAAATGCATTGGCAGGTGGGCAGACCGCTGGTACCGCAAATTCGAATATTACGATCGCTAAGGATGCTGGACAGTTAATGGTGCTTAAAGCCGGAGCTTCTCTTAGTGATGTCGTAAAAGCACTTAATTCTATCGGTGCTACACCGCAGGATTTACTGGCCATCTTGCAGGCAATGAAGGCATCGGGTGCCTTACATGCGGATTTGGAAATTATCTAAGGATCAATCATGATAGGCCGTGCCGATTTATCAGATAAGCTAGCGTTCGATAGTAAGGGGCTCGATGAGTTAAAACAATCTGCGAGAGAAAAGTCGCCTGATGCCTTAAAGGCGGCAGCCAAGCAATTTGAAGCATTATTTATGAATATGATGCTCAAATCTATGCGGCAGGCTGAGAGTAAAGATAGCCCTTTCGAAAACGAACAAAGTCGGATGTACACTTCTATGCTCGACCAGCAACTATCGCAAAATATGTCAAACCGAGGCATAGGCTTGGCAGATGCATTGGTGCGACAACTCTCAAATAATGCCGGGAATCAAATTTTGGGCGTGGATTCTTCATTAAGTAGTGATAGTAAAGCGAGCTTAAAGAATTTGAACGGTTTAGACTCTTATCTGAAGCAAGCAAATTTTGAAAAAAAAATCGACTCTGTCGATACATTTGGATTAAATAAGGGTGTTCCTGCACATGTGAAGGAGTTCCAACAAAAACTCGCCGCGCATGCGGAGCAGGCTAGTTTGGAAACTGGGATACCAGCTAAATTTATGTTAGGACAAGCCGCTCTTGAGAGTGGTTGGGGTAAGAGGGAAATTAAAGCCATCGATGGATCGGCCAGCCACAATATTTTTGGCATGAAGGCCACTAGTTCCTGGAAAGGGAAAACGGTTGAAGCTGTCACGACAGAGTATATTGATGGAGTTGCTAGCCGAAAAATTCAAAAATTTAAGGCTTATGATTCGTATAGCGATGCATTTAAAGACTATGCAAAATTGTTGACAAAGAATCCGCGTTACGAAAATGTAATTGCCAATGCGAAAGACGCAACCAGCTTTGCCTTTGGTTTACAAAAAGCAGGCTATGCGACAGATCCTCAGTACGCAATGAAACTTTCAAAAATTATTAAACAAACATTGTCGGCATAATAAGAGCAATTTCTCTGATTAAAGTTTTTGGTATTCTCCCCGTTAACTTAATAGAGAATTGTTAAAACTGTTAACGCAAGTAGACTGAATAGGTTTAATCATGGGTACCAATGTATTGGGGATAGGGCAAAGTGCACTGTTGGCAGCGCAAGTGGGCATTGCAACTACAGGGCATAACATTGCCAATGCCGCAACACCGGGCTATAACCGTCAAGTTATAGTACAAAGCGCAGCCGAGCCTCAAGGCAATGGTGGCTCTTTTCTGGGGCAGGGTGTAAAAGTTGATCAAATTAGACGTGTTTATAATGCGTTTATAGGTCAGCAAGTTAACTCAACGCAGTCCTCCCAAAATTATGCCGACGCCTATTTTAGTCAGATTAAGCAAATAAATAACCTGGTGGCCGATCCGCAGGCTGGAGCATCTCCAGCTATTCAAGAGTTTTTTAATTCAGTACAAAATCTAGCAACAACTCCGAATGGAACGGCAGGCGCTGCTGCTCGACAATCTGTTTTATCTTCTGGCTCCGCTCTCACTGCCAGGCTACAGAGCTTACAAAATCGTATCGATCAACTCCGTGACGGTGTTAACGGGCAAATTCAAGACTCAGTCGGCACAATAAATAGTTATACGGGTCAACTCGCTGAGTTAAATGAAACCATAGAGCGGACTCAAAGTGTAGGTGGCGCTCCGAATGACCTTTTAGACCATCGTGATAACATCATTACTGAACTGAGTAAATTGGTGAACGTTTCAGTTGTTCCTCAAGGTGGAAAAGTTAATATTTTCATGGGAACTGGCCAGCCTCTGGTATTAGGCAGTAAGGCGTCGAGCTTGCAAGTTACAAGTTCTTTAACCGATCCTTCTAGGCTCGAAGTCGCTTATGAAACCAATGGTACTTTGGTTCAAATTTCGGAAAATAGTTTGACCGGAGGGCGTTTAGGAGGACTTTTTAGTTTTAGAGCAAACTCGCTGGATGTGTCGGAGAATTCCTTAGGGCGAGTTGCAATTGGTTTGGCTACTACATTTAATGACCAACACAAATTAGGACAGGACTTAAATGGTGCTTTAGGCGGTGATTTCTTCAAAGTTGGTGTGCCTATCTCGCAGCCAAGCGCAACTAATAATGGAGCAACGGGCAATATGTCGGCAAATATTGTTGACGTTGGTGCATTAACCACAAGCGATTATCGCGTTCAGTATTTGGCTGGAAATTATCAGATTACGCGTTTGTCAGATGGCGCTTCTACAACGCCACCTTTGTCGCCGACCTTACCTGTTATATTTGATGGAGTTTCATTCAATGCACCTGCAGTAGCGCCTACTAACGGTGATGAATTTTTAATTCGTCCGACTGCTGCCGGCGTACGTAGTTTTGGTGTCGCCATCAACGATACTTCGAAGTTGGCCGCTGCCGCGCCAATTGCTACAAATTTTCCAAGTACTAACACGGGAACAGGGAAAATTAGTCCCGGTGTGATTGACTCAACTTTTTCAGCCGGATCATTTGTACCACCTGTTAGCTTAACTTTTTCGGCTAACGCATTTACTGGATTCCCTGTAGGCTCTAGCGTGTCGGTCACTGTCAATGGTGCAACAACCCAGTATGGTCCGTATGTGGCGGGTACGCCTGTGCCATATACCAGTGGCGCTACCGTTAACGTTAGTGGTGCTAGTTTTAATGTGACAGGCGCGCCTGCTACCGGTGATGTCTTTACTATTTCGCCAAATAGTAATGGATCGGGAGATAATCGGAACGCTTTATTGCTTGGAAAATTGCAGACTCAAAATACCTTGGTAGGTAAAACTACGAGTTTTCAAGGCGCATACGCACAATTCGTAAGTTTTGTTGGAAATAAAACCCACGAATTAGAAGTGACAAATTTGTCAGAGACAAAGCTGCTTGAGCAGGCGGTGCAAGCACAGCAAGCGGATTCCGGGGTTAATCTTGATGAAGAGGCTGCTAACTTACTTCGTTACCAGCAAGCTTACCAAGCAGCGGGTAAATTAATGCAAATTGCTAGTCAATTATTTGACGCGCTATTGGCTCTGGGTAGATAAAGATTAGAGGTATTATTATGCGTATTAGCACAAGCACAATCTACGATTCTGGTGCAGCACGGATCAGTGATCTGCAGGTCGCCTTAAATAAAACGAATCAACAGATGAGCACTGGTCGTAGAATATTGACCCCATCTGATGATCCTATTGCTTCAGCTCGCGCCTTGGTCATTAGCCAATCAGACTCGGTGAATGATCAATATGCGATAAATAGACGTAATGGAAAAAATGCGCTTAATGGCGCGGAGAATACGCTTGCGAGCGTGACCACTACTTTGCAAAGTGTGAAGACATTGATTGTTAATGCTGGTAATGGCTCGTTGACCGATGCGGATAGGGGCTATATCGCGACCCAATTGCAAGGAAATCTTGATCAAATGTTGAGTTTGGCGAATTCGACGGATGAAACGGGAAATTACATGTTTTCCGGTTTTACAAATACTGTTTTGCCCTATGTGAAAACCGCGAATGGCGCTAATTACGTTGGAGATCAAGGGCAACGATTTGTTCAGGCTGATACTTCTAGGCAAATCGCAATGGGGGATGTAGGTCCTGCCATATTTGGCAATATTCGCACCAGCAAAACTGCCTTTGCGGTCGCTGCAAATTCTGCGAATTTGGGCAAAGGGGTTATTTCAGGCGAAAGTATCGCTAACTCAGCTTTACTTACCGGAAATAATTATGAGATAAAATTTTCATCAGCTACAAATTTCGATATTTTAGATAAAACTACTGGACTTAATGTCCTTAGTGCTCAGCCATATACTAGCGGCAATCCTATTGTTTTCGACGGTATTAAAGTTAATATCACTGATACGCCCACGGCTCCGGGTGTTGGCGATAGTTTTTCGATTCAAGCGGGAAATCAAAATATTTTCGAGACTTTGACTGATTTGATCAACGTTTTGAGAACTTCATCTGGCTCCCTATCTGCAAAAGCCAACTTGTCGGCTGGCTTGGCGCAAGCGAATAGTAATGTCGATGCGTCACTCTCCAATGTCATTACTTCTCGAACTAATATGGGTACAAGTTTAAAAGAAATTGATACACTTGATGAGTCAGGTGACGGTATTGGACTAGTATATAAACAAGAATTATCAGAGTTGCAGGACCTAGACTATGTGAAGGCGATTAGTGAGTTAAAACAACAAGAGTTCACGTTACAAGCGGCACAACAGTCTTTCGTTAAAACTTCGTCTTTGTCATTGTTTAACTATATTAGTTAAAATATTTTATTTTTTAGCACTTAATATCGAGGACATGCGTTCGATTTTAACTTGGTAGCGATCTAGCATCTTAATATAAAGTTCGGAGCTAAAAAAACTGTGCTCTATCAGTCGTTGTTTGGAAATTGGATCATGTGCGTCAAGCATCGTCGCTGGATGGCACATGATCAACGTTGCCGAGCTAGTGAATTTTAACCACTCTTCAAAGCACTTAGCGTAATTTTCAGTATCAAAGCCATAAACTCCAGCAAAATCACGATTGGTCGGTATTCTTCTCTGATTTAACTCTTCGTGAAGTGCGATCCCACCCAAGTACTTGAGTATTCTTGTTTTTCCTCCCCATCCAGGATTTGCCGGGCGCGTATTGCGTATCCATGGCTTGATATTTGCATAACGCTTTTCCACGATGTCGAGTAGAGCGTCTCGCACCATAGGCAATTGATGAATATGCTGATGTCCATCTATAAAGTCAGGTGTACGGCCCAATGCGTTTTCAAATGAGTCGAGTTGCGTTTGTAGCATAGTGCGCAAACCTTGCGGTTCTAATCGATGAAGATAACTGCGCAATATTAAGCCTGATAAGCTGCTGCCTGACCTTGAGCCGAAGTCTTCTGTGAGATTGAAGTGTAGTCCATAATCAGCACAAGCTTCTCGTTCGCGTAACATGGGTGCAGAATGGGACGCCCATCTCGGAGCTCCGCTCATGCAGCTAACTGCACTGATACGATTTAATTGCAGAAGCTCGCAAACCGATGCATCAACACCTGCATGCTGTCCAAAATCGTCTACACACAGCGCAAAAACCGTTTTGTCGTCACTCATGAGTGTTGTGCCGTTTGAGAACGAAATGCCCACAAGCGACTGAGGAAATAAGTTGACATCGCCACCGTAAATACCGCTAGTGCAAGAGCAATAGTATATGGAATTGCGGTGTGAGCAAGCATTAAATAAAATAATAATTCATTCATTCCGAAGCCAAGCGAAGCCGTCGCAAAAAAACGTAAAAATGAACTATTGTTCATGTTAGCGTGATCACCAAAGGTCCAAAACCTATGCCCGAAATAACTCATCCAAAAAGAAATAAAAAAACCTGCGATATTTGCCAATAAAGGCGGGGTGGCTAGCGTTTCAACTAATATGACTACGCTCACGTAATGTATCGCGGCGGCACTCAAGCCGACTGCGGCAAAACGCAATATGCGTTTAAATTCTATTAAACTCACGATGGTGAATTTTCTGAAGATGTAATAATTGATTGCGCGGGCGAATCTGTTCTTCCGTGATCCAGGTCCTCAGCAATCAAATAGAGTGGACGCATTTTTACTTCCTCATAGACTCGTCCTAAGTACTCTCCCAGAATCCCGATTGAAAATAATTGAACGCCAGAAAAAAACATTAGGCTGACGGTTAATGTGGCCCAGCCCGGTGTAGGGTTACCAAAAAATAGGGTTTCAAGCATCACGTAGAGCGCGTACAAGATCGAGGCAATGGATATTAATGCTCCTATCCCGCTCCATACTCTGAGAGGTAGGGTAGTGAAAGCGGTAATCCCTGCTAGGGCTAATTTACCTAAACCTCGTAGACGAAAACTCGAAACGCCAGAGGCTCTATCTAATGGGACAAAAGGCAGGGCTACGCTTTTGTATCCGACCCAGGCATATAGACCTTTCATAAAACGGTTTCGTTCAGGAAGTTGGCGCAATGCGTCAACAACACAGCGATCCAATAAGCGAAAGTCACCAGCGTTTCTTGGGATGTTGATCACCGAGTCGCGCTCCATTAGATTGTAAAAAAGGCCGGTTCCCCATCTTTTTAAGAGGGACTCATGGCGCCTGTCTGCAATAACTCCGTACACCATGTCATATCCCGCCTCCCACAGCTTGAGCATTTCTGGCAACAGTTCTAGTGGGTGCTGATAGTCGCCGTCAAGTAAAATAACAGCATCACCCTTGGCATGATCTATTCCAGCCGATAAGGCCGCTTCTTTACCGAAATTGCGCGACAAACTCAGATAGCGAACCGCGCAGTCGGCTGCAACCGTTGCCACCATCTCCGCTGTATTGTCGGTGCTGCCATCATTGACGACGATGATTTCGTAATTGCTAGTAAAAGCAGCGAGCGTCTTTTGCAAATCCACTAAGAAATTGGCAATGTGTTTTGCTTCGTTGTACGCAGGAACGACACAACTGATCTTTGCTGATGCCGGTCGAGTTTGTTTGGCTGGTAGTGGCGGCAGGGACAATGTCATTGAATTTTCTTCGTGTCGTTGATGCTTAGGTTTTAATACGATTTGCACTGCGCCACATTATAATGGCGCTCGCGCCTATGGAATACTCTTATCTGTCTTTTAGCAGAGGCAATTGCTGCGCCCAACTATCATTTCTTTCCTTTCATGAGTGAATACCAAAAAATGCAGGAATCTCAATCAATTACAGCATTGGTAAGCGAGGGCGTTACGCCAAGTGTTTTACCGCAGACACGAACGATCTTCTATTTTTTACTGGCTTTTGTAGTAATTTTTTGGACTTTGGTTCCCATTCTAGGTCATCACACGCCACCCTTGGATGTAATAGAGATGACCACTTGGGCACAGGTGCCTCAGCTGGGTTATTACAAACATCCGCCATTGCCGGCATGGGGCATCTATCTAAGTGAATTAATTTTTGGGCGTAATTCTTTCGCTTTATTTATACCCAGTGCACTGTCTATCGGCATCGCAATTTTGGCTGTCTGGCCGCTGGCACTACGATTTTTTGGCGCTAAACGCGGCGTCATTGCCTTGTTTTTGCAGTCAACGCTTATTTATTACAATATGTACGCGCCTGATTACAACCACAATGTTGCGCAAATACCGTTTTGGGCGCTAACGGTGAGTGCGTTTTATTTTGCAGTGTCTGATGGACGGGCGCGATATTGGATTTTTTTTGGTGCCGCGCTGGGCGTTACTACTTTAAGTAAATACAGCGCTGCATTCTTACCCTTGGCCTGCGTGGTTCTGCTAATGTGGGAGAAAGAGGCTCGGCGTTACCTAAGCGTTACAAATATATCGCTGGCTGCTATCGCTTTTTTTGCAGTGCTAGGACCGCATCTGTTTTGGTTGGTAAAGCATGATTTTGCACCCATTCACTACATGAATGATAGGTTAGGGGATTTGTCGTTGAATGCCAGTTGGAGTGAGCGGTTTATCTCTTATGTAGGGATGCAGGTTTTGGTGCATCTAGTGCTTATCTGTGTGGGTGTTTGGTGTGCTCGAGGCAAGCATGTCCAGCCTGATGTTAATCTAAATGCTCCAATGGCGTCTAAAGTTGGCCGACTTAATCAGCGTTTTTTATGGGCCATGGGCCTGGGACCATTTGCCATCACGGTTGTGCTCGGTTTGAGTGGTAGTTATCTACATCCTATGTGGGCGACTGCAATGTTTCCACTCAGTGGATTGATATTTGTGCAATTGTTGTCAGCTCGTATTGATGTGCTTTGGAGTCCTCGTTGGCTAATTGCATGGATCTTGTTAATGAGTTTTTTCGGTGCGATTTATGCCGCGAAAAATACGGCGGGATGGCATCAACTGACAAATAAATATGCCAGAGCCAGTTACCCGGGGCCTGAGTTGGCTAGGGAACTAGATCAAAAATGGAGGCTTGCTTTTCCAGGTAAACCACTACGCTTTATTGTCGGTACGCCTTGGGAAGCTGGGGTCGCAAGCTTTGAAAGTAGCTTTGATACTCGGGTGCTGATCGAGGGGGATTTAACTATCAGTCCCTGGATTTCAAAAAATAAGTTGAGTAATTGCGGTGCTTTGGTAGTTTGGGACCCGAATGTCGATATGTTGACGCCACTAAAGAGGGATTGGCCGCAAATAAGAGAACAGGAGCAATTAAGCATCATTCCCGATCGAGCAAATACTTTTGCTGCGCTAAGGCTTTCATGGGCAATTATTCCACCTCAGGGAAATTGCAATTAATCCTAATGGAGAAGCAAGAATGCGTTTTGCGTTGTTTGGAAGCGCAATTTTTTCTCTATTGTTAAGTATGCAAACAATTAATCCTTGATGAACGCACTGGAGCCTATGTCCGCATCAAGGTATAATTCGGTCTTTCTGATTCACCCCGCAATGTGGCCGCGATCCTCGCTGATCTGTCTGCTCATTGCCTCAACTACTCTCACGCCATGTTGATATTGCCAGGCTCTAATGCCTTGTCTGCTTTTCGTTCCCTAGGTTTACTGTCGCACTTGCAAGCTGTTGATGCAAGCATAGTCGGTGTTAGCGCTAGATTTAGCCACTTTATTGAATCGTCTGTAGTGCTAGGCGACGACGATACGAATCGCTTAAATGCCTTATTGACCTACGGTGATGCCTTTGCTGGCTCGGAGGAAGGTGAGAGCTTTGTAGTCATTCCTCGATTCGGCACGATATCGCCATGGGCAAGCAAGGCCACTGACATTGCACATAATTGCGGCATGTCACACATTAAACGCATAGAGCGCGGCGTACAATATTTTATACAAGTGAAAACTGGCTTGCTTGGCGGCGCTAAGAAGCTTGTAGAATCCTCACAGCAAGCAGTCATCGCCATTTTGCATGACCGTATGACAGAAATGGTGTTGCGAGATATTCAAGCCGCCCGCGGTTTATTTACAGAGTTAGATGCCAAGGCGCTGGAATTCGTTGATGTATTGGGTGGCGGTAAAGCGGCCTTATTGCATGCTAATTCCGAACTTGGTTTAGCTTTGTCTGACGATGAAATCGATTACCTGGTGAATGCTTTTGTCAGCGCCAAACGGAATCCTACCGACGTAGAATTAATGATGTTTGCTCAGGCCAATAGCGAACATTGCCGTCATAAGATTTTTAATGCAGACTGGACTATCGATGGTGTTGAGCAGGATATCTCCTTGTTTGGCATGATCAAGAATACCCATTTGCTGCAGCCTAAAGGCACAGTCGTAGCCTATAGTGATAATTCCTCCATTATGGAAGGCGCTGTGGTGACGCGTTTCTATCCGAACGGTGCAGCCAAAGGTAATGAATATCAGGCAACTGTGGAACTGACTCATACCTTGATGAAGGTGGAGACACACAATCACCCGACTGCGATCTCGCCATTTCCTGGTGCCTCGACTGGTGCTGGTGGTGAAATTCGCGACGAAGGGGCAACTGGCCGTGGTGCCCGTCCTAAAGCTGGATTGACCGGTTTTACCGTGTCTAACCTGATGCTGCCGGATGCCGTGCAACCATGGGAAAACACCCGTGACGTAACGGCTTCGTCCGATGGTGCTGCAGCAATCTATGGTAAGCCAGATCGTATCGCTTCACCTTTGCAGATCATGATAGAGGGACCGCTCGGTGGCGCCGCTTTCAATAATGAATTCGGTCGTCCTGTGTTGGGTGGCTATTTCCGTACCTATGAGCAAAACGTAGGCGGCACGGTACATGGCTATCACAAACCTATCATGATTGCTGGCGGTATCGGCAATATCTCGCATAAGCATACGCATAAGAACGATTTACCTGTTGGTAGTTTGCTGATACAACTCGGCGGCCCTGGTATGCGCATAGGTATGGGAGGTAGTGCCGCTTCTTCGATGGCAACTGGCACCAATACTGCAGATCTCGATTTTGACTCTGTCCAACGTGGCAATCCAGAGATGGAGCGCCGGGCGCAAGAGGTGATTAACTCTTGCTGGCAAATGGGCGACGATAATCCTATCTTGTCGATTCATGATGTTGGTGCTGGTGGCTTGTCGAATGCCTTCCCGGAAATTACCAATGATGCCAAACGCGGTGCGATTTTTGATTTGCGCAAAGTACCGCTGGAAGAAAGCGGCATGGCACCGAAAGAAATTTGGAGCAATGAATCGCAAGAACGTTACGTCTTGGGAATTGCACCAGAAAGTCTGCCGTTATTTAAGTATTTGTGTGAACGTGAGCGCGCCCTGTTCGCGGTAGTTGGTACTGCGACTGAAGAGCGTCAACTCAAGGTCATCGATCCGGAGCAAGATAGTACACCGGTCGATATGCCGATGGATGTGCTGTTAGGTAAACCACCTAAGATGCACAGGGATGTTAAACACGTCGCCAATGACTTCCCAGCAATCGACCTTACCGGTATGGATTTACAAGAGGCAGCGCAGCGCGTACTAAGTTTGCCTACCGTCGGCGATAAATCTTTTTTGATTACCATTGGTGACCGCACTGTCGGTGCTACTTCAGTGCGTGATCAAATGGTCGGTCCTTGGCAGGTGCCAGTGGCTGATTGTGCAGTCACAGCGATGAGTTTGGAAGGCTATCTGGGCGAAGCCATGTCTATGGGCGAACGCACACCTCTGGCGGTTATTAATGCCGCGGCTTCCGGACGTATGGCAGTAGGTGAGTCGATCACCAATATCGCAGCTGCGCCAATCAAAGATATCTCTGAGATTAAATTATCCGCTAACTGGATGGCCGCTTGCGGTCAACCTGGCCAAGATGCAGCTCTGTTTGATACCGTCAAGGCGATTGGTATGGATTTGTGCCCAGCACTGGGTATTAGTATTCCTGTCGGTAAAGACTCCTTGTCGATGCGTACCACATGGAAAGATGAAGGCGTCGATAAATCAGTGACCTCACCGGTATCTCTGATTATTTCTGCTTTTGCGCCTGTCTACGATGTGCGTAAGTCACTGACGCCGCAAATCAAGCTCGATGCCGGCGATACTAGTCTGATCCTGATCGATCTGGGCCGTGGTAAAAATCGTCTTGGCGCATCCTGTTTTGCGCAAGTTATGCAAAAGCTCGGTGATCAGACTCCGGACGTTGATAGCGCGGAAGACTTGAAAGCATTCTTTGCCTCGATACAGCAATTGAATGCGGAAGGCAAACTTTTGGCTTACCATGATCGCTCAGATGGCGGCTTGTATGCCAGTTTGTGTGAGATGGCATTTGCCGGTCGCAGCGGTCTCGATATCAACCTCGATATCCTGACCATGGAAAGCGAGCATGCTGCTGATCAAGGTGATGCCAAAAACTGGGCTGGACAAGTTTCCGAGCGTCGTAATGACCTCACTTTGCGTGCCTTGTTTAATGAAGAACTCGGGGCTGTGATACAGGTACGTACTGAACAACGTTCAGAAGTCATGGATGTCTTGCGCACACACAATCTGGGCGCTTGCAGCCACATCATAGGTAAGCCAAATACTAGCGGTAACATCGCATTCACGCGCGACGCCAAAGAAATATACAAGCAGTCACGCAGCGCCTTGCATCAGATCTGGAGCAAAACCAGCTGGCAAATCGCCCGTATACGTGACAATCCCGCTTGTGCCGATGCCGAGTATGCGCGTTTGGCTGATCTGACTGATCCAGGTATGCAACCTAAGATTACGTTTGATACGCAACTCGATATTGCTGCGCCGTATATCGCCACCGGGGTGCGGCCTAAGATCGCGATCTTGCGCGAGCAGGGCGTCAATTCTCATATCGAAACGGCTTACGTGATGCATAAGGCCGGCTTTACCGCGGTCGACGTCCACATGAGCGATCTGATCTCTGGGCGTGCCCGTTTGTCTGACTTTAAAGGCTTAATTGCGGTCGGTGGTTTCTCTTACGGCGACGTGTTGGGTGCCGGTGAAGGCTGGGCGAAAACGATCTTGTTTAATGCCATGATGGCCGAGCAGTTCTCAGAATTTTTTAATCGTACCGATACCTTTGGTTTAGGTATTTGCAATGGTTGCCAGATGATGAGTAATCTGAAATCCATCATACCGGGAGCTCAAGCGTGGCCGAAGTTTACCAAGAATAAATCGGAGCAATTTGAAGGCCGTTTTGCCATGGTCGAAGTGATGGAGTCCAAATCTATCTTTATGCAAGGCATGGCCGGCACGCAAACACCGATCGCGATTGCGCATGGTGAAGGTTTTGCCGATTTCTCGATTACCGGTGACATCAAGGCGGCGCAAGTAGCAATGCGCTTCGTGAACAATCAGGGCCAGACGACCGAAGCTTACCCTTATAATCCAAATGGATCACCGCAGGGTATTACCGCGGTGAGCAATGAGGATGGTCGTTTTACCGTGATGATGCCGCATGCCGAACGGGTATTCCGCTCGGTACTCAATTCCTGGCATCCAGAGGGTTGGGGTGAGGATTCCCCGTGGATGCGCATGTTTAGAAATGCCCGCCTTTGGGTGGCTTGATTTTATTCATCACGTAACAGAACCGATAAAAAGACTAGGCCTGGTGTAGACTTTCCTTATATTTCGACTCTGAATAATTATTTGCTCAGAGTCGAAATGCTCACATCACTTTTCTCGAAAACTGCTCACTAAATGGTATCAGTTATGACGGAATTTTTGTTGCGTCGACTAGTTTATGTGGTGTTGAGTTTTCTTTGCTGCTCAATCTTGGTACACGCTGAGAGCCGAGATCAAAAATCGATTTTGATTGTCAGTCCTGACATGATGAATTCCCCCTATCTTTACGATTTTTACACTTCCTTCAAGATTAAATTAAATGCAGGGCGTGGCGATCCTGTCATTATCTATGAAGAGAATTTGGATTTATCTCGTTTTCATTCCTTAGAATATCAACATCGCCTTGATGCCTGGCTCAAGGAAAAATACAAAAATATTAAAATTGATGCGGTTGTCGTGATAGGACAAACGGTACTCAATTATTTTTTGGAGCGTCAGAAAAGCCTGTGGCCAGAGACGCCCATTTTATTCACGCTTGCAAGTGATAGCGAGATAAAAAAAATTTCCTTACCTGACAACGTAGGAGGTAAAACTCTCAAAGCTGGCTTCTCAGATATCGTGAAGTTGGCAAAGACACTTTTACCAGAAACAACGCACATTGCAATTATAGGAAACACACCTGCGCATGATGTCTATAGAACCGATTTGCCGGATGAAATAGCCCGTTTGGCTGCGCAGGTAGATATTATTGACCTGCGTGGTTTAGGCTTGGAGGAGCTTCAGCAGAGGACGAGGAGCTTACCTAAGAATACGGTGGTTTATTTTACGATGCTTACTATTGATGGCAGTTTAAGAAACGTCTCCAACAGTGACGCTCTGCAGGCCATACTCAAGAGTAGCAATACCCCAGTATTGGTAGATAATCCCAGTTTAATTGGTTCGGGTACGTTGGGGGCGATTTCGTTTGAGGCTAGTATTCAAGGGCAGGAAACCGCAGAGTTACTCAATAAAGTACTGGCAGGAGAAAAAATATCTTCGCTTTCTGTGAGTAAATCAAGTTTCATCTCTTTGCTTGATTGGCGAGAGCTAAAACACTGGAGTATTCAAAAGAAAAACTATCCGAAGGATAGTGAATTGCGCTTCTATGCACCCAATGTATGGGAGCTTTATCGCACGCAGATTATTGTTACGCTTGGTGTCATTATTGTCTTGCTGTGTCTTTTGGGCGCTTTGCTTGTGGAGAGGAAGCGTCGCACAGTAGCAGTTGCTCAATCTCGTCATCGCCTGGCACAAATTGCTTTTATGAACAGGCAGCTCACAGCAACCGTTTATTCAGAAGCGATAGCGCACGAGTTGATACAACCTTTGGCTGCTATCTTGAGTAATACCGAAGCGGCGCAAGTGTTTTTAACTCACACTCCGCCTCAACTCGACATGATTCAAGAAATTTTGGAGAATATCAAACGAGATGATCTTCGGGCAGGTGATTTGATTAATAGTATGCGAGGTTTGTTGACCAAGTCCGAGTCAAAAAATAAAAGCGTGAACATCAATACCATGGTGCAAAAAGTATTAAAATTTTTGTCTGGTGAAGCGAAGATGCGGCAAGTTCAACTAATCGAGGAACTTGCTCTCACCACTTTGATCGTTAGTGCAGATCCCGTGCAGTTACAACAGGTAATGGTAAATTTGATTCTGAATGCCTTGGATGCTATCGATGAGGCTGACGGAGTCAGGCGTAGTATTTCGGTTTTTACTACACTTGATGAAACCAATGCACGTGTTTCCGTGGTGGATACGGGTATCGGTTTTGATGAAAATATTGAGCGAGTATTTGACTCTTTCTTTACGACGAAAACAAAGGGTATGGGCTTGGGATTGACGATTACAGAAGCCATTGTTCAGGCGCATGGCGGTAAAATTTGGGCCGAAAATGGTGTCGATGGAGCCGTCGTTCATTTCTCTTTACCTTTGCAATTGATTGAGCCTGATGAATGATATGTCGTTGCCATTAGTTCACGTGATTGATGACGATACGCCGTTGCGAATCGCCTTGTATCGATTGTTAAGCGCTTGTGGATACCGGGTTGTTACCTATGAGTCTGCAGCGGAGTTTCTTGAAGCGCCAATACCCGATGAACTCAGTTGTATATTATTGGACATGAATATGCCCACTACAAATGGATTTCAATTGCAGGAACATTTAAACAAAAATCATAGCCATATACCGATTGTTTTCTTGACTGCACACGGTGATATCGGTTTGAGCGTCAGGGCGATGAAGGCTGGTGCCGATAATTTTCTAAGCAAACCAGTGCAAAAGGATGAGCTAGTCTCCGCGATCGAAGGCGCACTAGAGCGTTATCGAGAGTTCGTGGGTGAACGTGGCGATTTATCCACGTTGCGTTTGCGGTATGCAAAATTAAGCGCGCGGGAAGTTGAAGTATTTAATATGGTGGTGCGAGGACAATTGAATAAACAAATCGCTTTTCTATTGGGTAACTCTGAACGCACCGTTAAGTCTCAGCGCGCAAGCATCATGGAGAAAATGGAAGTGTCTTCAGTTGCGCAATTAGTCCTTGCAGCGAGACAATTGGGGGCAATATAAAATGTTTGGATGGTTTTGTTAAAAGACTTTGATCTACGCAAAAATGGCCCAAGCGTCATTTTTCTCACCTTGTTGGACTCGCTTTATATTTTCGGCTGCACGCCTAGCTGGAACGGTCTTGTGTAAGCCCCAATTATATCCATCCGGTTATTAATTTCCTCGCATAATTGACATCACTTGCCATTAATTTTTGAAGGTGAATACTTCTCATCGATAAAAATTGAGCCACATGATTGTGACTCGCACCTCGATCAGCCATCAACGACAGGTTCGTCGTCAATACACGTATTTCTCACTGCCCGCCTTTAAACAATGCAGTAACAAATGCTTACAAAGTAGCCATCTGATTTGCACCAAAGGGCAATTGACGTAAAAAATTGCCTTGCATAAACTCGCGTGTTCATAAATGCGCGGTCTTCTCCTGCCTTTATCGAAAAAAACATTTGTCTAATATCACAGGCGCCGCAAATCGCTTGCACTCCGTTTATAGGATTTTAGAATTTGCTTTGATTTGGGGCCAGAGGTAGTTCTGTGCCCTGCTTTTGGACTTAGAAAGTAGACATGAATAATAAAATTCTTTTTTCGCTGCTTGCGGCGACAATTTTCCTGACTGGCTGTGGTAGCGGTGACGCACTGCATATTTTCAATGCGGACCCAGCCAATGTAGCGACTCCTGCTCCAAACCCAGATAGTGTTAGTGATGAACCTGCGCACGTGGTGACAGTAGTGCCAACGACTCCAGCGGTCGATCCAAATAGTCCACCGGGTATCACACCGCCAAATTTTGTTCCCCCAGAGACAGTGCCACCTACAACAGTGCCACCTACAACAGTGCCACCTACGACAGTGCCACCTACGACAGTGCCACCTACGACAGTGCCACCTACGACAGTGCCGCCTACGACAGCGCCACCTACGGCAGTGCCACCTACGACAGCGCCACCTACGGCAGTGCCACCAGTAGTTATCCCTCCTACTGTCGGCATACCACCGGTTGTCGTCGATGATAGCATTGCAAAAGCGATGATCAGTGGTGATGCTAGCGGTCTCGATGCCTCGGCAAAGTTGACCTTGTTGCAGCAGGCGCAAAACATCGCGCTCGAGGTAAGAATTTTTCAGACTTCCACTTTGACCAAGATATTGCAAAAAAATGGCACGGATCTGACTCAGGCGCTGACCTTTGGCAATAGCAGTATTTCGGTCTCCTTACAAAACTCCACTTCAGGAATGAGCTTCCTCGCGGCCGATAGCGGGAATGGCATGGCGGCCTTATCCCAGGTTGGTAGTGGTCGCGCCATGGCGTATGGTGCTGACGTGCTTGCCTGGATGGCTGGCACGACCAATCAACAGCAACATTTCCCTTTATTTACGCGTGCCGTCACTTGGTTGATAAATGGCGCCCCTGATACCGCGTTACCAGGCACGGTAAAGTTTTCCACTGCTGGCTATAGCGCGAATAATGTACGTGCGCTGTTGACGCGTCTGGGGAGCGCTGGTGCCGAGCAGAGCTGTGATCTGACCGATGTCAATAACACATGCTGGCAAAACGCCGATTTAATGGTCTTTGGTGGTAGCACCAAAGACACAGCGGGCTTGACTCAGCTCGTGCAAAAGTATCTTGCCGCTGGTAAGTCAGTGATCTATATGGCTCCGAGCTGGGTAGAATCTACGGCTGGGCGCAAGGTGGCCAATGCCATGGGGATGGAGTTGGGCGGCTATCCAGGTAATTATTTTCAGGGCGCGACCGGTCTAGCCATTAGTGCCAGCCGGACGGTTGCCGATAGCATGGCGCGCGCTGACAAGATGGGGACTTTGATCGTCACGATACAAAAACTCATGGATGACAAGCTGGATTGGGATTTTGTAGCGGATGCATCGCCGACCAATCCCATTTTACAAATTAACAGCGAGTTGGCCAGCTTGCATGGCAAGGGCATAAATCTGTTTCAGATGCCTACCATGGATTTACATAAAAAACTTGTGCTCTGGGCCGATCTCTGGCGTCCGAGTATTGATAAATACGGCAAAATGCCGCCGGCGCAGCGCGCCACGGCGACCGACTTTTTACGTGCTTATGCCTCCGATTCCTGGGTGGTTTTCAACCGCAACAAGACTTCGATTGCCCCGCTAGGTTATGGTGATTTCATGCCTAAAGAGGCGCAAAATATTCCAGTAAGTACTGACTGGGAAGTGATTGACGTGACGATCGCCCAGGGCAGTGGCATTACTGCGATTGGTCGGGCGGCGATTCCAGGCAAGACCGTCACCGTGCAGATACTCGATGCTGCCGGCGGGACTCTAGGCGTACAATCTGGCTATGCCCGTTCTTACGGTAACCCGCTTAGCGATGGTACGAAATATGCACGCCCGCGTCGTCCTATGTCATTTAATGTACCGCTTGCAGCTGCCAATGATAATCTGTTTGTGACACCGTTTGGCGGCCCTTTATATCTCAATTACAGCGGCCTTAGCGCTGGTAGTGTCGTCAAACTGAAGGTCAAGGGTGTGGCTAAGTATGGTCATTTTGACTTTACTAAAGATATGAGTCAGGCCGAAATAGATGCCGCTTCTGCCGCAATTAAGTCAAAAACCTTTGGCTGGCAGACCAACAAATTTGTCGGTGGTGAAGTGCACCAGACCAATGCCTATGCATTGAGTGTAATTGGTAATGTCGAGCCTAAAGACTATGTCCTGAATAATCTCAGAGCGCGCCTTTTTGATTCGAATCATGTCGCCAATGGTTACAGCAATATGTCTATGTCGCCGGCGGTCAGTGGCTTGTGTGTTGATCTCACGTGGACTTGTGATGGTGTGATGCATAGGGCGCCTGGCGTGCAGCATTTCATTGGTTGGATCGCGGCTTGCGGCTTCCTTTGCTCAGGCAATCCTTCAGATGGTTTTGCTGGCTTGTCCGCTGGTTGGGGCTGGTGGCATGAATTGGGTCACAATACCGTGCAAAGGGTGCATCACATCGTGCCACCAGGTACGGCAGGCTGCGTGGTCGAATGCGATAACAATATATTGTCCAGTGCCTCGGCCTTACGTCAGTACGGTATGATCGGATCCGATGTAAATGGTGATCGTATCGATCATAGAGGCTTGTATCAATTCATATTAGATAGCCGTGCCACAGGCAAGACTGATGAAGCGCTGCGTCTGGACATGCAAAACAAGCTTTGGAATGGCGGTCAGAATGCCATGCGTGCGGTGCATTTTCAATTGGGATTCTTATACACCAAATACCGTCGTGGCATGGCTTTGCCAACACCGGATGCGACGCTCGAGTACCTGACTTTACTGACCAAGGGCGATCGTTTGGTGTCTAAGGATTGGACCGTGGCGAACGCCACCAAGTATGGCATGGGGCGCTATACCACCAATGCCATCACTAATCACGACCTGCTATATGTACTGAGCTCTAAGATTATCGGCAAGGATATGCGCAAGTATTTTTCTGCCTATGGCATACCTTTGGATCAAAAATCTTTGGATTCCATCAGCGACCTTAAACTCGATATTGCGCCTTTGACTTTTTATGCACTAGCAGCTGGAAAAGGGAATCAGTTGAGCACCGGTGCATGGCTAGATATCGAAACGCTATCGCCAGCATATCCATTTTAATCTGAACCAACTTTGCGCCCGCATCAACTATTGATGAGGGCGCATTTTCTCGCTAATTCTAAGTGACGATGTATCTCAATTAAGGCATCGCTACTCAATTTATACAAAGCTATCTCATGCACGGAAATACAGTATTTTCTTATCACTTTACGAATGCTGGTAATGCATTGTTTGATACAGCATTAATCGGAGGTGATGCGCCCCAAGGTGAAATTGTCCGCCCTCATGAATTTGTCTTTGTATATCAAGCACAAGATACGAATGAGGCAAACTGGAACAGCCTAACCGAGATGATACGAGACCGATTGCTCGTATATAGTCTGGAAATTGCGCTATTGGATAATCACCAGGATCAGAGCCAGAAAAGAATCGCCGTCGTTCACAAACACGGCTATTTGATCGTTCAGTCTATGGCCTATGAGGGCGCGGTTGGTGAGTTTAATTTTCAGCACATTTTAGAATTTGGATTCGCGCCTGTATTGACTCGCCATATTGATTTATTGCGAACGCTTAAGGCGCTCGAATTCGTCATGAAAACCGGCTATTGATGTCATCTATGCTTGACTATGCGTGGCCAAAATTTGGCAAATAAAAATCAATATCGATTGAATGTGCGCTCTATTTAAAACAGTACAAAGAAACGGTGAGCGCGAGTAGTCATTGCGCCTAGTATTTTTAGAGTATTCTATTTTTTAATGCGCAGTATCCATGCGCCTTTCCAAGGCATTTCGGCCTGGAGGCCGCATGGATACTGCGTAAGCGGTTTTTGAATAATTTTTATTCTATTTTCGCCCGGTTCGCGCACTCGCTGGTTTTGCTTTGGCGGAGTTATAGGCGAGAGCGGGGCGTGCTGTAGCTTGGTGAGCTGTTTTGTTCGCTGAATTTGGATTCGACTTAGGCGAGACCTTGCTGGACGTTTTAAGTGCCAGTTGCGATCCTGGTTTATTGCCGTAAGTATTCATCTTCGGTGCCACACTGCGCGTGCCATTACCTGGCGTGGCGTTGACGGTTCGTCCAGTTTTGATACCCGGTTTGGTATGCGTGTTCGTCGCTACCGGGATTACTGGTGGGCGCGATGAAATTAAATGTTTTTCGCTACTGCCTATCAAGTCGCTACGCCCCATACGCAGCAAGCCTTCTTTGATCATTTCCCAGTTTTCAGGGGCGTGATAACGCAGCAAGGCTTTGTGAAATTTACGGATTTTCCCTGAGCGGGCAGTCTCGACCACTTCCGAATCCTGCGTCACCTTTTTCAAGGGATTTTTGCGGGTGTGATACATGGTGGTTGCCAGCGCCATCGGGGTTGGCATGAAGGTTTGTACCTGATCGAGCTTAAAATCATTTTTCTTCAGCCATAAGGCCAAATTGACCATGTCTTCATCGGTGGTGCCAGGATGAGCCGCGATGAAGTAGGGGATCAGATACTGTTCTTTGCCGGCTTCTTTCGAGTATTTATGAAACATCGCCTTGAACTCGTCATAGGCGCCGATGCCAGGCTTCATCATCTTCGATAAAGTACCCGCTTCGGTATGTTCAGGTGCGATCTTGAGCAAACCACCGACATGGTGCGTTACCAATTCTTTGACATATTCGGGCGAGCGTACTGCCAGATCGTAACGCAGGCCTGAGCTGATCAGAATTTTTTTCACACCAGGTACGGCACGCGCCTTGCGGTACAGCGAAATTAGTTTGCTGTGATCAGTACCCAGATTGCTGCAGATTGAAGGATAGACGCAGGATAGCCGGCGGCATGTTTCTTCAATTTTTTTGTCTTTGCAAGCTAGACGATACATATTCGCGGTAGGGCCGCCAAGATCAGAAATAGTGCCGGTAAAGCCTTTGGTCTTGTCGCGGATTTCTTCAATCTCGCGCAGGATGGAAGGCTCGGAGCGGCTTTGGATTATTCGTCCCTCATGTTCGGTAATCGAGCAAAAGGTGCAACCACCAAAACATCCACGCATGATATTGACGGAGAAACGTATCATTTCCCAGGCCGGGATGCGTGCCTTGCCGTAACTTGGGTGAGGTGCGCGCGCATACTGGCGATCAAACACACCATCCATCTCATCCATCGCCAGTGGCAATGGTGGTGGATTGATCCAGACATCACGCTCACCGTGGCCTTGAGAGAGCGCCTTCGCATTTCCAGGATTGGCTTCCAGATGGAAGACCCGGGAGGCGTGTGCGTACATCACCAGATCATCCTTGATCGCTTCAAACGACGGCAGGCGTATCACGGTTTTGTTGTGCTTGTCGCGTAGCATGAGCTGGCGTTCTTCGCGACTCATGATGCGTACCGCTTGCTGCTTGACGACATCGGCTGCATTAGTATCATCGACAGCATCAATACCAGCTTCACCGGTGGCGCATTTGGCATCTTTTTCCGGCATCATTTCGTAAGGATTGGTGTGACTCTCCACCTTGCCGGGGGTGTCTATCTTGATAGAATTGATTTCGGCCCAGTCCTCGTCTGGCAGCCAGTTTGGTGGCGTCATGAAGGCGGTGCCGCGTAAATCGCGGATAGACTTAATTGGTTCGCCAGCGGCCAAACGGTGTGTCAGGTCGACCAGTGCGCGTTCGGCATTGCCGAACAACAGAATGTCGGCTTTAGAGTCAGGCAACACCGAGCGCTTAACCTTGTCCGACCAATAATCGTAATGGGCAATACGTCGTAAACTCGCCTCTATACTGCCTATCACCACGGTGCTGTCAGGAAATGCTTCGCGCGCGCGCTGCGCATACACGACTACCGCACGATCGGGGCGTTTGCCCGGTTCGCCATCGGGCGTATACGCGTCGTCAGAACGGATCTTGCGGTCGGCCGTATAGCGATTGACCATCGAGTCCATATTGCCAGCGGTGATGCCGAAATATAGATTCGGGCGGCCCAAGGCGCGAAAAGCCTCGGCTGAATGCCAGTCCGGCTGACTGATAATGCCGACCCGGAAACCCTGCTGCTCGAGCAGGCGGCCGACCAGTGCCATACCAAAACTTGGATGGTCGATGTAGGCGTCGCCGGTGATTAAAATAACGTCACAACTTTCCCAGCCGAGCACATCCATTTCGGCGCGCGACATAGGTAAAAAGGGCGCGGCATTGCTACCACCCACTTCGGGACGAAAACGGGGAAACGAGAACAGATTTTGCGGTAAAGGATTCATGGGCGCGATTTTACCTGAAATGAAAAATCTCCGTGCTAAGGCATTGATATTGCGAGATATTTCCTTGTAGTGATGATTGTTTTTTAGATACAACCTGAAGCAGGGTGGAGAGTGGGACAGCTTTTGTTCGGTTTGTTTGAGTTGGAAATCCAAAAAAGAGTACGCATGTTGCTGTGAAATGGTTTTAGAGCAAGATGCAGACTAATCGACGCCTCCAAATAAGACGCACGTTTATGCCGCCAACGCGCACTGTTTACGCGGGTTTCTAGCATGCCTAGCCAGTAAGCCGCATGCAGATTGCGCGCCGGACTAGGCATCATTTTCGTTTTGTTGAGGTTCATAAACGCTGTTTTAGTGCGCCTTTGAGTGCTATTTGTTCGGCCAGAGAATACCGGCGAGGCAGTCAATACGAAATTTATTTCTCAATGGAATTTAATCCGTACATATCATTGTAAATGATTATCTATAAAGCATTGACTATTGTGAAAGAACGAATTTTTGCGTTGTAAATAAGACAGTCGAAACACATGCTTACAATATTCTTTCGATATCCATTAAAAATATTGATAATATATTTCAACGGGGTTTTGATTAGTTTTTCTGTTCTTGCTGGCGAGTGATTTATTTCCATGCCAGAACTTAGACATCAAGTTTGCGACGAGCCGCTGTATGAATTTTCTGCGTCGCGACTCCGTTAGATTCAAGCTCCTTGTGAGAGATAAGTAAGTACCCTCTTGAGCAGATCAAGCTTGAATTGAATGAGGTATGGCAGCTGAGTGATGTCTTTATCTGTAAACCCAGGAAGTTTTTTTGGGGAAAAATTCTGCCAAATAAAAACAAGATCCAACAGGCCGGTTTGTCCTATCCGAAAAGTATGCTGCAGTTTTTCTGAGATAGGTCTGGACCAAAAACGATATAAAAATAACTGGAGAATCATTAGTGAAATCAACTACTTTAATCAAACCGAATTTGAATCTGGCGATCTGCTTTGCTGCGATTTCAGCAGCATTTATGGCCTATTCAGACTCCGCAATGGCAGCGCCATCCGGTGCCACACTGCGTGCTGGTGTCGCTGGCACCGCGGGAAGCTCGGAAAATCTCTATCGTGGCGAGCATCATCAGCATAAATCAATGAAGGCAAACGAACGCGGCCCTAAAATGCCACACGCAGCGAACGCACGCGAGAGTTATGGATCCTTGGCCACTCATGGGCCTGATTTTTTGAAGCGTCCTTCAGTTTTGGCAAAAAATACATCGACAGCGGTATTGGCCAAAGGTGCCAGAGGTATTTTGGGCGCACAAGGGGCAGTGGCTGCGTGTGATCCGAATCTCTATATCGTGACCGGTTCGGCTTTGCTCAATGCGGTGACCGGCTCTAGCACCGCTTGCATTAATGACTTGTTTAATTTAAAAGGCGCAATGGCTGGAAAGGTCTTTAATGAAGCGCAAATGGTAACGATCGCCGATGGACTCAAGGCGAACGCCGCTAGCTATAACGGCACTAACTCAGCGAGTACTTTGCAATTGGTATTGTTCCTGCGGGCTGGTTATTTTGTGAATTGGTATAACAGCGCTGACACGGGGGTCTATGGTGCAAAAATGAAGGCTGCAATCGTGCCGGCCATGGATGCGTTTGTGAATAACGGTAATTTTGGCCTGGTTAATGATCTTCACGGCGAAGTGTTGTCAGAATTCGTTACCCTCATTGATAGTGCCGGGGAGAATGCCCATTTCTTGGGGCCAGTCGTTAAACGTTTATTAAATTCGTATAATTCTACTTATAACGCTTATTGGTGGATGCGTTCGGCCGTAAACGGCACCTTTGCTGTCTTGTTTCGGGCTCATCAAAATGATGATTTTAAGGCTTTGATCGCAAAAGACACTTCTATCGTTGATACTCTGTACAACTTCGTTAACGCTAACTTCGCACAGTTAGGCGGAGATAATGAATATCTGGTCGCCAATGCAGGACGTGAGTTAGGTCGTTTCTTGCAATATGCTGACACCAGCGCAATTAAGATGGCCGCCAAATCTAAGGCTAAGCTAATAATAGATCGTAGCAATGTCACTGGTACTACCGCATCCTTATGGGTGGGGGTTGGTGAGATGATTGACTATTTCGATAAGGCAAACTGCAGTTACTACAATCTTTGCGATTTTGTAGCGCGCTTAGACAAAGAAGTCTTGCCTAAGTCTAAGTCATGCAGCCCGACCTTACGTCTGCGTGCGCAAGCGTTGACCGATGCCCAAATGACTGAAGCTTGTAATATCGTTGGTGGCGAAGAAGGTTACTTCCATAAAATGGTTGCCAGCGGCAATATTCCGGTGGCGAAAGATAATAATACCCAATTAGAGATGGTGGTATTTAATAGTAGCGCCGACTACAAACGCTATGCTGGCGCGATCTACGGTATTGATACAAACAATGGCGGTATGTATTTGGAAGGTAGCCCAGACGTAGTTGGAAATCAGCCGCGTTTCATTGCGTATCAAGCTGAATGGATGTTGCCGAAATTTGAGATCTGGAATTTGACGCATGAGTACATCCATTACCTAGACGGTCGTTTCGATATGTATGGGGACTTTGATTTAGGCATGTCGGTAAAGTCGACTTGGTGGACCGAGGGTTTTGCTGAGTATGTTTCTTACTCATATCGCAATCTGGCCGATACTGGTGCTCAAACAGAAGCAGCAAAGGCCACTTTTCCACTGAGCACAATCTTCCAGAATGATTACAGTGTTGGGCAAACGCGTGTTTATTACTGGGGTTACCTGGCAGTGCGTTACATGTTTGAGAAGCAGCGCACCAAGGTGTCCAATCTTTTGGGCTATTTCCGTCCCGGTAACTATAGCGGATACACCAGTTACATGAACGGCTCGGCAATGAATACCAGTATGGATGCGGATTTCAAAGCCTGGTTGCCATGTGTGAATAATGCATCTTTGCCCGGTTGCCCAAGTGGCACAGGTGGAAATGTCTTGCCTATCGCTAATTTCAGTAGTTCGGTGTCCAATATGGCGGCTAGTTTCGTTGATGCATCGACTGATAGTGATGGCACGATCGCTTCCCGCGTGTGGGATTTCGGTGATGGATCTAGTTCCACTCTGGCTAGTCCTAGTCATGTCTATGCGACAGCAAAGACTTATACTGTGAGTTTGACTGTCACCGATAATAGTGGTGGCAAGTCAGCGACTAGTAAAACAGTCACGATTGTCGGCAGTACTCCGGTCAATGTTTTGCCGGTTGCTCAGTTCAGCAACGTCGTATCTGGCATGACAGTGGCATTCAACGATAAATCGACCGATAGTGACGGTACGATCGCATCCAGAGCATGGACTTTTGGAGATGGCACTA
The DNA here is from genome assembly GCF_049340485.1 of Undibacterium sp. Ren11W. Lineage (NCBI taxonomy): Bacteria > Pseudomonadati > Pseudomonadota > Betaproteobacteria > Burkholderiales > Oxalobacteraceae > Undibacterium > Undibacterium sp. Ren11W. The sequence goes on along the minus strand of NZ_JBMPPB010000001.1, from coordinate 1,171,892 downwards.
GCTCTAGTGCTGCCAACCCTTCGAAAACCTATGCGACAGCAGGTACCTATCCGGTAACATTGACGGTGACGGATAATAGCGGCGGTAAAGCGATTACTAGTAAGAACATTGTGATTCAGTCAGGCGGTAGTTTGCCTGAATGTCCGGGAGCGGCACAGGCACTCGATAAGAACTGCGTCAGAAGTAATTTATCCGGGCGCGCTGGCGACTATTCTTACATGTATTTGTATGTTCCTGCCGGTACCAAGCAGATACGGATTACGACTTCAGGCGGAACGGGGAATGCCGATCTGTTTGTCAATACCCTAGGAGCTTGGGCTACCCGTGATTACTACAATTATGGCTCGTATACAGCGGGTAATAATGAGTCCATCCTGGTCACAAATCCACCGGTAGGGTATATCTATGTCAGCCTGTATGGTCAAAGTGCCTACTCAGGCGTTAAGGTGAAAGTCGAATATTGATCATCTTTTGATCTGATCTTTGATTAAAAAGGGAAGCAACTTGCTTCCCTTTTTTATTGTTGCTGCCGGCGCAGTGTTGAGCGTAAATGGTGTCGCAGACGAGTGCGAAATCTGCCTAAGCGAAGCCGTCTCAGATTTGAAGAGTCTTAACTTGTTCAATCGTGGGCTAAGTGGTGATGGCTATGTATAGATTTTGCATGTATAACCGGCCAAGCGCGCATAGCCCATGCGGGTTTCCGGCCTATCGGCCCGCTCAGGTATATGCGGTGCGGCTCCCAGGCATGCCACTTGTGTCAGCCGCATGGGTATTGCGCGTCAGGCTAGCTAGTGGGCGGAAAGCCTGGTGAGTGGCAGCGGATGTTTGCGATCGTTGACTTTCATGCGGCTTCGTAGTGGCTTAGATTGCTTGTTTGAGTAAGACTAAACATTGCGCAGAGTTGCAATCGTGCAGTTCGATTCTCGTACATTTATGCCAGGCTGCGAAGTCTTTGATGGTAATGGATAAATCCTTGATCAAACTTTGGCTGATGCGTGTTCCCGGTTCGAGATGTAATGCCTTAATTTCGAATCTGCCGTCACGCCGGTGTGCCTTGGCGTCCATACGTGCGATAAGGGCGCCACGTCGCAAGATTGGTAAGCTAAAGTAGCCATAACGGCGTTTAGCCTCTGGTGTATAGCATTCGAGCTTGTATTCAAAATTGAATAATTCTAGCGCACGTTTTCTATCCCAGACCACTGGGTCAAAGGGGGACAGTATGCGGGTAGTACTCGCTTTAAGTTGGCCTTGGTCGGCTAGTCGCAATAATTTTTCATGCTCAGGATGAACATACGCAGCTTGATCCCAGTTAGTCACCTGCACGCTGATTAAGCGTCCTTGTTGCACCAGCTGTTCGGCGAGGATTGCGGATGCTAATTTATCCATGCGGAAGTAGTCTCCAACCCACGCAGCTTTTGCAATCCCCATGGCTTTGACTGCGTTTAAGACTTGCTGTTGCTGGCAAGTTGTTTGCTCTGGTAAATCGCGGCTATCGCTCCATTGAGGGTGGACTCGTTCTCGCAAGTTATAGATACGTTGGAAATTATGGCGTTTGGCGACCATTAGTTCGCCTGTGGTGAAGAGTACTTCCAGGGAGCGTTTTTCCGGCTTCCATTCCCACCAGCCTCCTGCTTTACCATCCTTGCGTTCAAAGTCGGCTGAGCGCGTCTCTCCGTGTTGAAGAATGTGCTGACGTATATGCTCAACCTGGCTGGCGTTTTCAGACATCCAACGATGGTTGTATTTCCAGCCTAAGCCTTGTGGCGACACCATCTGATGTCGGTACAAAGCGTAATCTTCGATGGGGAGGAAGCAGGCTTCGTGTGACCAGTACTCAAAAATAGCACCTTCTGCCAACAGTTCATCGAGCCAATTGTTTTGATATTGGCCGAGCCGGCTCCATAACACCAGATACGGACTGCGCGCCACCACGCTGATGGTGTCGATTTGTAGTGCTGACATTTGGCGTATGCATTGCAGCACATCGGCTTTGGTGGCGATTTTTTGCGTGGAATTTAATAAGCCCTGCGCTGCGAGGTGCAGAGCACGGGCCGAAGCGAGGGTGAGTTCCATTTGTTGATCGTTTTATTAGAAGTGCTTTAATCCTAGTGCAGCTTTCACTTCATCGGTGGTTTTTGCAGCGATTTCTCTGGCCCTTTCGGTGCCGATTTTTAGCATTTGCAGAACCTGTGCGCGATCTTTTTCATATTCTTGACGGCGTTCACGTATCGGTGTCAGCATATCTTGTAAGACAGCCTCAAGTCTTTGCTTGACCTTGCTGTCACCAAGCCCACCGCGCACATAATGATCCTTCATGTCCTGCAAGCTGATCTTGTCCTGATCAAATGCATCCAAATAAATGAATGCAACATTGCCTTCTAAGTGACCTGGATCTTCTACTCGTAAATGCAAAGGGTCGGTATAGACATTTTTAACCGCGGCTTTGATCTCGGCAGCGCTCGCACCTAGATTAATGCTATTGCCTAGTGATTTACTCATCTTCGCTTTGCCATCTATGCCTGGCAAACGTCCGATTTCCGGCACCAGGGCTTCGCATTCGAGCAAGATGTCTTGTTTAACCAAACGGTTAAAGCGCCTTACGATTTCATTAGTTTGCTCTATCATCGGGATCTGATCGTCTCCCACCGGCACTAAGGTGGCCTTAAAGGCTGTGATGTCGGCCGCCTGACTGACCGGATAGGTGAAAAATCCCGCTGGAATATCTCTTTCGAAATTGCGTAATACTATTTCTTGTTTGATGGTTGGATTGCGCTCTAGTCTGGCTACGGTGACCAAATTCATATAGTAATAAGTAAGTTCGGTCAGTTCAGGAATTTGCGATTGTATAAAAATAGTCGATTTGCAAGGGTCTATGCCAACCGCCAGATAATCCAATGCGACTTCGAGCACATTGTTATGTACTTTGGCAGGATCATCCATATTGTCTGTCAGTGCCTGGGCATCAGCGATCATGATGTACTGCTGATATTGGTGCTGATACAGAACCCGATTACGAAGGCTACCAACGAAATGCCCCAAATGCAGGGGGCCGGTCGGTCGGTCACCAGTCAGGATGAGATGTTGCGTATTTTCTGTCGGTGTAGAAGAGGGTTTTTTATCGTCGCTCATGCGTATATTCCGTAAGGGTTGAGGCTTAATTAGTCGTTTTTTTGAGTGGAGTGGCGAAAAAAATGCCGCTCAGTGTGGCGGCATTGATTAGATCGCTAGGATCTGATTTTTTAATTACTTTGTAACCGGGTGCGCCGCCCCTAGGCTTAAACGCTGCGCCAGCACAAATTTGAAAGTAGTTTTGCTTGATTCATATCCGCATAATGCCGTCTGTAGCGCTTTTTTGTCAAGGAAAGGATGGTGCTGCGTGCTAAAATTACGTTTCAAATATTTATACTTTAATTGAAAAATGACAGCAGCCGTACTGACCTATTCTCCGCCGACAAAATTGATCATTGCCTCCCGTGAAAGTCGTTTGGCTATGTGGCAGGCCGAATATGTGCGAGATCAATTAGCTACTTTGTATCCGGCATGCACTATAGAAATTTTGGGTATGACCACGCGTGGTGATCAAATTCTCGATCGAGCGCTCTCTAAGGTCGGAGGCAAAGGGCTTTTTGTAAAAGAACTGGAAGTTGCCATGGCAGAAGGGCGCGCAGATTTTGCAGTGCATTCCTTGAAGGACGTCCCTATGGATTTACCGGAAGGCTACGCATTGGCTGCAATTCTGGAGCGTGAGGATCCCCGTGATGCTTTTGTTTCGAATGAGTATGCTTCTCTGGATGATTTGCCGGTTGGTGCTGTGGTTGGCACTAGTAGCTTAAGGCGTCAGGCACTTATTACTGCGCGGTATCCGCACTTAGTTATACATCCTCTTCGAGGTAACCTCGATACGCGTTTGCGCAAGCTAGATCAAGGTGATTACGCGGCAATTATTTTGGCTGCAGCTGGATTGAAGCGGCTAGGGCTGCCAGAAAGAATACGTGCATTTCTAGCGCCAGAGCAAAGTTTGCCAGCCGCTGGCCAAGGCGCGATGGCAATTGAGATCGCTGCCAATCGCCCCGACTTAGTGGCTTGTCTGGCCCCGCTTAATCATCTGCCTACATCGCAAGCGGTAAGTGCAGAACGTGCGGTATCGAAGGCGTTTGGTGGTAGTTGTCAGATTCCGCTAGCAGCTTTTGCCACCGTGCTCGATGGCCATATGCATTTGCGTGCCATGGTTGCTACCCCGGACGGTAAGCGGGTTGTTAGTGCTGAAGTTCGTGGTCGGGCTGAGTCGTATTTGGAGCTTGGTTTAAGCGTGGTTCAGGCCTTGTCGTCGCAAGATGCAGAGGCGATATTGGCGGTGTGCAAAGAGCAAATTACAGAGTGAATTGAAATCAATGCCCGAATTGAACCGCGGTTTAATGCAAGAGATTAAGCAAAATATTGTGCAAGCTGAGTCGGTCATCATTACCAGACCGTTGGCGCAAGCCAGCGGATTTGCCGCGCAGATAGCCGCGATTGGACGCAAACCAGAAATATTTCCTATGCTGGAAATTCGGACGTTGTCTGATGACACAGAATTGAAAGCGTGTCTTGCTCGGTTATCGGATTTCGCAATGGTCGCTTTCGTTAGTCCGAATGCAGTCAATGTCGTATTTTCTTATATACAGAGCTGGCCGCAAAAAGTAACAATTGCCGTTATGGGGGCTGGTAGCCGTGCCGCGTTGGCAGCGCACGGCATTACCGATATCAATGCACGTATTATTAGTCCGACTAATCCAGAGCGCACGGACTCGGAAACCTTGTTAGATGAACTCGATATAGCTGAACTGAAAGATCGCAGTGTATTGATTGTTCGAGGTGAGACTGGTCGTGAATTGTTGGCGGATGCGCTTAGATCCAAATCGATTGCGGTGGTTCAGGTTGCCGCTTATTGCCGCGTGACGCCTGAGTTTAGTGTGCCACGGCAGCAGTGTTTGAACGATTTTCTGTCTCAACAAAATACATGGGTAGTGACTAGTTCTGAGGTACTTAAAACCATGTTGTTGTGGGCCGGCCAAATTGATTTGGTGGGTGGCGTGGCAAAAATGCAACATCAACATATACTTGTTCCGCATGCTCGTATTGCAGAAACTGCGAAAATACTTGGATTTATATCCATTACCCTGACAGGATCAGGCGACGAACGTCTGCTTGTCGCGTTACAATCTTAACTATGAGCGAACAGCAATTACCCCACGACGCCGCATCGACGGCAAATTCGACTGACTCGGATTTAAAACAACTGCCAGCATCTGTTTTATCTGAGCCTACAACTAGCCAAAAAATAGTTTGGACGCAACCCGTTTACCTCATGTTGGGGGCCGTGACCGTCTTTTTGGGCATACACTGGTGGACCTCACAAACGCAGATCTCAAGTTTGCGGGAAGAGGTCGCCTTGCGTTTGCAGCGCGCTGAAACTAATAGTAGCGAAACTAAACTGCTTGCCAAAACCGTGTATGACGGCTCAAAAGAAATTCAGGGTAAAGTTGCGATTTTAGAGAGTAAACAAAATGAGGCTCAGAGCCAACAGTTAGCACTCGAACAGTTATATCAAGATTTATCAAAAAATCGTGATGAGTGGGCCTTGGCAGAAATTGAGCAGGTGTTGGCGACGGCTAGTCAGCAATTGCAATTGGCTGGAAATGTGCAGGGAGCTATTATTGCATTGCAAAACGCAGATAGCCGCTTAGCAAAATCTGAGAAACCTCAGTTTATTTCTATCCGCCGTGCGATTGCCAAGGATGTAGATAAACTAAAATCTTTGCCTGCCTTGGATTTGACAGGGGTGGCATTACGTCTCGATAGTGTGATCGCACAGGTTGATCATATTCCTTTATGGGCAGACGAAAAGGTCGTTGCGACAGGGCTTGCACCGAAGGCACCACTACGTGTGTTGCCTAAGTCGTCGAGCTCAAATTCAAAAAATGATCCGAAACAAAGCAACGACGATATCTCCGAAAATACATGGAGCATGCGTCTTCAGGATGCGTGGCAGAGTTTTTTTAGTGAGATTATGATAGAAGTTAAACAGTTGATGCGGGTTCGTAACGTCGAAACGCCTGATGCTTTGTTACTGACACCGTCACAGGGCTATTTTGCACGTGAAAATCTTAAATTGCGTTTATTGAATGCGCGTCTAGCTCTGTTGTCACGCAATGAAGATGCATTTCGCAGTGACATGATTGCCGCCCAAGATGCCTTATCCAAATATTTTGATACCCGGGCTAAGCAAGCGCAAACAGTTCAATCCTTACTTCGCCAGGTCCAAGCGAGTAATTTGTCGATAGAAATGCCAACTTTGTCAGATAGCCTTAACGCTGTTCGAAACTATAAGGTGAAGCCATAATATGCGCATTTTTATTCGGCTTCTGATTCTGTTTTCCCTGGCAGTTGGTCTGGCGATAGGTGCTCGTTTTAACCCGGGCAATGTAGTGTTTTTTTACCCGCCATATAGAGTTGATTTGTCTCTGAACTTTTTCTTGTTCTTAACGCTATTGATATTTGTCATGACTTATTTTTTGTTGCGTACGCTAGTGGCGACACAAGAAATGCCGGAGAAGGTTGCAGCATATCGTAAAAATAAACGCGAGAGGGATAGCAATAAGGCTCTACGTGAGGCATTAAAAGCGCTGTTTGAGGGGCGTTTTGGCCGCGCAGAAAAAGCGGCAACAAATGCTATAAATTTGCCTGAGAATGCGGCAGTGGCAGCCTTGATTGGTGCCCGAGCGGCTCATTTTATGAGTCAGTTTGACCGGCGGGATACTTGGTTTTCTAGTATAGAAAACGATACGAACTACAAGACCGCTCGTCTGGTCAGTATGACTGAGTTGTTGGTCGATCAACATAAGGCAGAAGATGCATTGGCTGCTGTAAAAGAACTCAATGCGAGTGGCACTCGACACATTCAGGTTTTACGCTGGTCTTTGAAGGCGAATCAGCAAGCCAAGAAATGGCCCGAGGTTTTGAAATTGGTACGGACACTGGATAAGCATCATGCTCTGCATCCTGCGTTATCTAGCCGCCTGCGAGAATTGGCTTATGAAGATATGCTTAGAAATCAAAGCCATGATGCAGAGTCATTGCGTCGCGTTTGGTTTGAGATACCTGCTTCCGATCGTAAAACGCGATTCGTTGCGTTTACTGCAGCGACATTTTTCAATGCGAGCGGTTTGCACGACGATGCAAGAGTAATTGTGGAAAAAGCGTTAGCTGAGAATTGGGATGATCGATTAATGCGAGCATATCGTGACGCATGTTCGTCAGAGGGTGCTGCCTCTTTATTAACTCAAATTGAGCATTGTGAAAATTGGAAAAAAGAACGACCAAATGATCCAGAGTTGGCGCTGACGCTTGGCGTTTTATGTTTTAAACAAAAATTATGGGGTAAAGCTCAAAGGCATCTTGAGCAAGCTTTATCTGATGCAGTTGAATCAAGAACTGTGAGAGAAGCAAACCTCAAATTGGGACAATTGCATGAGGCTTTAGGACAGTCCGATGAAGCCGCAAAACATTACCGCTTGTGTGCGATTGCGACCATGTAATAGCTTGGTTGCTGCTGCAATGCACAATTTACACAGAAAACTAGATATAATCTTCCCAATATTATCCGAATTTTTACATTGAAAGAGCAATATGAGCTTGAATAAAGTCCCAGCTGGTCGTGATCTCCCCAACGATTTTAACGTGATCATCGAAATTCCGATGAATGCCGATCCGATTAAATACGAAGTTGATAAAGAGTCCGGCGCGATTTTTGTTGACCGTTTTATGGGTACCGCAATGCATTACCCATGTAATTATGGTTACGTCCCTGAAACGATCGCTGGCGATGGTGATCCGGTTGATGTTTTGGTAATTACACCATTTCCACTAATACCTGGAGTCGTTGTGCGGTGTCGCCCAATCGGGATACTGAAAATGACGGACGAAGCTGGTAGCGATGGTAAGGTCCTGGCGGTTCCCATTGATAAAATATTGCCGATATATACTCATTGGCAAAAGCCTGAGGATATGAATGAATTGCGCTTGCGCCAAATTCAGCATTTTTTCGAGCATTATAAAGATCTGGAAAAAGGAAAATGGGTCAAGATCGAAGGATGGGGCGGACCAGAAGATGCAAAAACAGAAATTCTTGATGGTGTCGCGAATTACAAAAAATCCAAAGAATAATTAAATGGTTCTGAGTGCTTGTTGATTTGTACTGGCATTTAAAGAAATGAAAAAAGGCACAATACCTGTGCCTTTTTTCATTTCTAGAGAAGTGTCAACGGAGCGTCACTATAATTAATGCACCAATCGCAATTACTAGTGCAATACAGCTTAACCAAAATAGCTTGGTTTTCGCTTGTTTTACTGGTGCATCGAGTTCAGCTGACTTGTCACTATTTGGTCTCCTGCGTTTAAGGCGACTATCTCGATCGATTATTTTTTGCAATGCTTGTGCCATCTCGGCAGCATTTTTATACCGTGCTGCCGGATCTTTTTGCATTGCTTTCATTGTAATATACGATAGTTTTTCAGGAATGCTTGGTCGAATTTCTATTGGTGCTTTAGGCGTTTTATTGGCAATTTGATACAGAAGTTTATCGATGTTGTGGGACTGAAATGGTTTCTGCATAGTCAGCATTTCGTACATGACGGCACCGAGTGAGTAAACGTCAGTTAAGGCGTCGACTTGTTGCCCTAATGCCTGTTCACGTGACATGTAATTGGGGGTTCCAAGTATGTTGTTATTGAATAAGGTCTCGGCGGGATTGCCTTTGTCGTCAAGTACACGATTCGGTGCGCGCGCGATTCCAAAATCAAGCACTTTTGGTTGCTTATTAGGAAGAATGAAAATATTTGCGGGTTTAATGTCGCGATGAATTACGCCGTGTTCGTGTGCATATGCTAATGCTTCGGCAACTTTACAAATGATATTAACCGTCTCGATGATATCGAAACGGTTACCGCTTTCCATTAGCTCTCTTAAGTCTTTGCCATGCAGGAATTCCATCGCGATAAAAGTGGTGCCGCCCTCAGTGGATGCATCGTAAATAGTAACAATATTCGGATGTGAGAGTCTTCCGGCTGCTCGCGCCTCATTGATGAATTGCTGTTCGCGCTGCTTTTTATCGGTTATGCCTACACCCGGAGATAATACTTTTATTGCAACAGCACGGTCGATTACCGGATCATGTCCTAAATATACAGTGCCGTTTGAACCATTACCCAATTTCTCAGTAATGGAGAACCGTCCTACTCTTCGTATTTGTGGGCTAGTTGCGTTGTAAGAAGTTGGGAGGCTGGTGTTCGGTATCATTTCTACAGCATGCCCTGACGAGCATGAAAATTCAAGCTTTTGTTTGTGAGCTTATGTAAGTTCATCTCTGAGCATGAGTTTATACGGTGTATGCTCGTTTAGGTCAGACAAATAATGAGCAATACCTATTTTTTCTCTTTCTAAAAATTTTGCGACAGCATTTGAGAATCTAGGTTCTCTCAGATGATGTGCTGAATATGTTTTTTGCGGGAGAAAACCGCGTGCCATTTTATGCTCCCCCTGTGCTCCCCCCTCAAATGTTTCGATTTTATTCTTGATGCAAAAGTCTATTGCCTGGTAATAAGCTGTCTCAAAATGAAGGCAAGGAATAGATTCCAGGCAACCCCAATATCGGCCAAAAACTGTTGTCTCATCGTGTATCAATAAAGATGCTGCAATTGTGCGTCCATTTTTTTTCGCGAAAACGAGTTGAATGTTTTCTGGCATAGTGGCACCAATGCGATAAAAAAAGTCAAGGTTCAAATAGGGTGATGAGTGATGATCGATGTAAGTTTGGTCATAACATTGTTTGAAAATTTCCCAGTTGAGTTGCGTCATTTCGCTCCCCTTTATATGTTCAAATTCAATTTCGCTTTGTTTGATTTTGCGTCTCTCAGCTCGAATATTTTTTCTTTTTTTGGGCTCAAGCGTAGAAAGAAACTCTTCGAAGTTTAAATAAGTATTGTTTTTCCAGTGAAATTGTATCCCCTCTCGTATTAAGTATCCTGCTTTACCCAATAACTCTGTTTCTTGATTAGATGGAAACAGTATATGTGTTGACGAAAAATTCTCAGATTGTTGATATTTTACAAGTTCGACCAATAAAGCGCGCCGCGCATCAGGGTCTTTGGCAATAAGGCGATTTCCGCTTACTGGTGTAAAGGGGATGGCGCTGAGTAATTTTGGATAATAATTGAGACCGCTCTTATGGTAAGCATCCGCCCAGGCCCAGTCGAAAACATATTCACCGTAGGAATGGTATTTTTCATATAAAGGGATAGCAGCAACCAGCTGATTTTGTTGCCATAGGCACAAGTAGGACATTTTCCACCCCGTTTTTTCACACGCCGAGCCTGATTCGTGGAGAGCGTTTAAAAATGCAAATGAGAGAAAAGGATTCGCATTATTTTGTGATTGTATTAATGCATCCCATTGTTTCTGACCAACATCATTCAGAGAATTGATGATGCTCATGCGATAATATGTCTGCACGGTAGGAATGTTCATTTCTATTATTAAATATCTGATTAAAGACGATGTAAGCCACTATGACAGTAAAAGTTGCTATTGCCCAAGTTAACAGTATTGTTGGTGATTTACCCGGCAATGCTGAAAAAATTTTTCAAGCCGTACAAGTTGCGTTTAAGCAGGGTGCCGACATTGTTGTGACGCCGGAACTTTCCTTGGTCGGTTATCCGCCGGAAGATCTATTGTTACGTCCTGCGTTTTATGAGAAAACTGCAGAGGCTATGTTGAAATTAGCTGCTAAATTACAGCAGTTTCTTAATGTCCATGTTTTGGTTGGACATCCATTTGAGAAAAATGGATTACGTTTTAATGCGGTTTCGGTTTTGTTAAACGGTGATGTGTCTTTTACCTATTGTAAGAACCATCTTCCGAATGATATGGTATTTGACGAAAAACGGTATTTTGTCGAGTCGGATCAGCCTGTCGTATTCTCAGTAAGGGGAACAAAATTCGGAATTAATATTTGTGAAGACACATGGCATCCTCATGCTCCGAGTAAAGCTAAGATGGCCGGAGCTGAAGTCTTATTGGTGCCGAATGCGTCCCCTTTCCATATGAGTAAACCGCATCAACGTTTGGATATCATGCGAGCAAATGTAGCGATGCAGGGAATGTCATTAGTCTACGCAAATTTGGTCGGTGGTCAGGATGAACTCATTTTCGATGGGAATTCTTTTGTAATGCGCCAAGACGGAGTGCTTTGCGCCAGCCTTAAACATTGTGAGGAAGATCTGCAAGTTATAGAGTTCGATGGCGCAACACCGATGACCGGAGAAATCTCAACTGTTCTAAATGTCGAGGCGCAGATTTATCAAGCCTTGGTGTTAGGCGTGCGTGATTACGTTACGAAAAACGGTTTCCCACATGTCTTGATTGGAATGTCTGGCGGGGTCGATTCGGCGTTGACACTCGCGATTGCGGTTGATGCACTAGGAGCGGAAAAGGTTAGAGCGATAATGATGCCATCACCATATACCGCGGATATTTCTTTGTTTGATTCCCGCGATATGGTTCAGCGTGTTGGTGTACGTTATGATGAAATTTCTATTAATGACTGCTTCGCCTCTTTTAATGCAACGCTCAAACAAGAGTTTTCCGGGTTGCCGATGGATGCCACCGAAGAAAATATCCAGGCGCGGATACGTGGTACGATTTTGATGGCGCTGTCGAATAAACATGGCGCAATTGTATTGACGACGGGTAATAAGAGTGAGATGGCGGTTGGATATTGCACCTTATATGGTGATATGGCGGGTGGCTTTGCAGTGATTAAGGATATTGCCAAAACACTTGTATATCGTCTTTGCGAATATCGGAATAGTCTGTCCTCAGTGATACCGGAACGTATTCTAACCCGAGCTCCTTCTGCCGAATTGAGGCCGGATCAAACTGATCAGGATTCTCTGCCTCCGTATGATATTTTGGATGGCATTATGCGTTTGTATATGGAAGAAAATAGATCGAGATCCGAGATTGTTGAGGCTGGATATAGGATTGAAGATGTCGAGCGCATTACACGTTTGATTAAGATTAATGAATATAAAAGGCGACAGTCGCCGGTTGGAATACGGGTGACCCATCGTGCGTTTGGGCGCGATTGGCGATATCCTATTACCTCTAAATTTCTCGATTAATTTTTTGTAGTAAATAAATAGCTCGGCTTGTTATTTGGGTCTACAGGCTCAATGCCGTTAATGCTTATTTTTATGAAGTACCTATGCTGGGTGTGAATCTTCCTGGAGAGTAGAGATGAAACAGATTACTGCCGTAATCAAACCTTTTAAATTAGATGAAGTTCGCGAGGCCTTAGCTGAGGTCGGTGTGACTGGCTTAACCGTGGCAGAAGTAAAAGGCTTTGGGCGTCAAAAGGGACATACTGAACTGTACCGTGGTGCCGAATATGTCGTCGATTTTCTGCCTAAAATTAAACTTGAGGTAGTCGTTGACGACAAAATTTGCGACCAGGTCGTGGATGCGATTATTAAGGCTGCTCATACAGGAAAAATCGGCGATGGTAAGATTTTTGTGCAAAATGTTGAGCAAGTTATTCGTATTCGCACTGGCGAAACCGGACCCGAGGCCGTTTAATATTCTAATCGATGGGTACTAACTTATGAACAATAGACGTATTTTTTTGTCCAGACTTTTAATTGGTGCTGCCGCAACATCTATGGCGATCCCAGCATCAGCGGAGGTAGGAATTACTGATCACAAAATAATTTTAGGTCAGTCCGCTGCTTTTTCTGGTCCCGCTGCTCAACTAGGAATTCAGCTACATGCCGGCGCGAAAACTTACTTTGATCAGGTGAATGCACAGGGAGGGGTATTTGGTAGGAAAATCGAGATAATAAAACTCGATGACAAATACGAAGCAGATCTGGCTGCTGCGAACACTAAAAAATTAATTGAAGTTGATGAGGTTTTTGCCCTGTTCGGTTATGTCGGAACTCCGACTAGTAATGCTGCTCTGCCGATATTTACGCAAGCAAAAGTCCCTTTTTTTGCGCCTTTTACAGGTGCTCAGTCACTGCGCGAGCCATTTAATAAGCAAATTTTTAATATTCGAGCCAGTTATTTTGATGAGACTGAACACTTGGTTGATCGTTTGGTCAAGACTGGCTTAAAAAATATTGCCGTTTTTTATCAAAACGATGCATACGGTAAGGCTGGCCTTGCTGGCGTAGAGCGCGCCTTGAAAAAGTTGAATGTACCGATGTTAGAGGTGGCAACGGTAGAGCGAAACAGCACTGAGGTCGCTAAGGCTGTAGAGAAAATACTGCCAAAGCGGCCCGATGTAATCATACAAATTAGCGCATATGCTTCATGTTCTGCTTACATTAAGGACATGCGTAAGGCGGGATATACTGGGCAGTTTTACAATGTCTCGTTTGTAGGAAGTAAAGCCTTGGCCGATACCTTAGGTGCTGAGGGACCCGGGGTTGTTATTTCACAAGTAGTTCCATTTCCCTGGCATCTGGCTACTCCGGTGGTTGCGGAGTACACGAAAGCGATGAATAAAGCCGGAATACAAGAATTAAATTTTTCTAGTCTTGAAGGGTTTATTGCTGCCAAAGTACTTGTTGAGGGCTTGAAGCGCGCTGGTCGGAATCTCAGTAGAGATCGGTTAATTTCTGCCCTGGAGACTATCAATATTGGTAACTACGATACTGGTGGCTTTGATGTGGCTTTTTCACCTAGCAGTCACAATGGTTCTAAATACGTCGACATGACTGTGATTAGTAAGGATGGGAAGTTCCGTAATTAACTGGCAGGTTGTTTGTCTAGCCTTTCAGTAATACGATTAATGCACCTGAGCCACCATCTGCGGCTGTGGCTTGGCTGTAGGCGAGAACTTCGTCTTTTTGTATTAGCCAGTTTCTGACTTTTTTCTTCAGTACTGGCTCTTTATTGACGGAGCCGAGTCCCTTCCCGTGAATGATGCGGACACAGCGCTTACCAGTTCGCCCGCATTGACGTAGAAAATCAGCTAAGGCGTCGCGGGCCTGGTCACGCCGCATACCATGTAAATCTAGTTCGGCCTGAATCACCCAATGGCCTTTCCTTAATTTTTTTGCTACGTCTATTCCTATGCCCTGTCGGGTGTAGCTGAGATCATCATCTGTTTCGAGTAATGAGTCTGCGTCAAAATCGTCCGACAAGGATTCCAGTAAAGCTGAACGCTCGTCTGCCAAATGCTGAAAGGGAAGGGGGGCTGGTCGCTTAACTAAAGGGATGTGTTTTGCTTCACTTTTTATTGGCTTGGTAGCGCCAACGGTTGCGCGAAAAATATTCGCTTCTCGCTTCGCTTGAGCTAAGTTTTTTACTCTTTCGAGTTCAACTTTTTGCTGCAGCTCTTGTTGGCGTTTTAATTGCTGACCCAAATTTTTCAGGTCAGCAAATGTCTTTATTGCGGCTGACATAAGGCGAGTCGAAAAAACTTATTCTTCGAGGAAGCGCTGAGCGTCGAGCGCAGCCATGCATCCGGTACCCGCGCTCGTAATTGCCTGACGGTAGACGTGGTCTTGTACGTCGCCAGCCGCAAATACGCCTGGAACGCTGGTGGCGGTTGCCATGCCCTCTGTGCCGGTTTTTGTTTTGATGTAGCCATTATGCATTTCTAATTGGCCGTCAAAAATGCTGGTGTTAGGCTTGTGGCCAATCGCGATGAAAACACCGTGCAATTGTATCGAGCTAGTCTCTTCATCGATCATTGATTTGATGCGGATGCCGGTGACACCACTATCGTCACCAGTGACTTCGTCCAAGGTGTGATTCCATTTGATTTCTACCTTGCCTTCGGCCACTTTTGCCATTAATCGATCAATTAAAATAGCTTCAGCACGGAATTTGTCGCGTCGATGAATAACGGTAACTTTGCTGGCGATGTTGGACAGGTATAAGGCTTCTTCTACCGCAGTATTCCCGCCCCCTACAACGGCGACTTCTTTGCCTCGATAGAAAAACCCATCACAGGTTGCGCATGCAGAGACGCCTTTACCCATGAATGCCTGTTCGGAAGACAGGCCTAAGTATTGTGCCGAGGCACCAGTGGCAATAATCAACGAGTCACAGGTATATTGAGCTTGATCACCGATCAATCGTATTGGTTTTTCATCTAATTTTGCGGTGTGAATATAGTCGAAAATAATTTCTGTATTAAAACGTTCAGCGTGTTGCAAAAACCTTTGCATTAGCTCTGGACCTTGCACCCCCATTGGGTCTGCTGGCCAGTTTTCTACGTCCGTCGTTGTCATTAATTGACCACCTTGCTCGACTCCAGTGATCAGCACAGGTTTTAGGTTGGCGCGGGCGGCATACACTGCGGCAGAGTAGCCTGCTGGGCCAGAACCAAGAATTAAGACATGAGCGTGTTTCGGAGTCGACATGATAGAGCCTGAAAAGGAGATTAAATTAACGAGTAAGTGCAGACAACTCAACAAATAGATAGCGACCATCTTCATGGTTCCAAGATGTTCCTTTGAATCTGAATCGCTGTTTAAAGTTGAGCGCAATTATAGACGAATACCATGACTCAGGCGCGTGGCGCGAGGCTAAAGCGTTTGCTGGAACTATTTTAGTTTCAATAAGATAATAAATTACAGATGTATCTTATCTGGCTTTTTGCCCTACAATCGTGGCTGGCTGTTTTCTTTACGATTTATGACTAATACCAACGAAGCCTATACTCGCAATCGCAACAATAAACCTGCGCCACCTTTGCCAAATCGTCTCGTCAATCTATTGGCTGAGGTGCGATGGATAGCGTTCGCAGCATTGAGTACATATTTAGTCCTGATCTTATTTACCTATTCTAAGCTTGACCCAGGTTGGTCGCATGCCAGCGAAGTGCTTAAATTCAATAACATAGGTGGACGAGCGGGGGCTTGGTTTGCAGATGTTCTCTTGTATGTGTTTGGATTGTCAGCATGGTGGTTTAGCGTGGTTTTGCTCAGATTGGTCTGGAAGGATTACCGACAATTATCCCGGCAAATCTTGTCGGAGGAAAAAACCGAAGATGCTCATGAATATGAAAAATATATACAAATAATTGGTTTTGCTTTCCTGTTAATGGGGAGCATGGCGATAGAGTATTTACGTATGCATACGATGAGTATCCCTTTGCCTTTGGCACCTGGAGGTGTTCTTGGTGAAGTTATCGGGCACTTTGCACTAACCCAATTTGGCAATACCGGTTCGACTTTGGTGTTGTTACTGTTATTCGCTTTAGGTCTCAGTTTGTATTTTCAGATGTCCTGGTTGCAGATTGCCGAAAATGTCGGTAAGTCTATAGAAGTGGCATTTGAGTTCGTTCTTCACAAATATACTGCACGGCAAGATCGACGGGTCGGGCAGACTGCAGCAGTAAAACGACAGGAAGTCGTCGTTCAGGAACGTGCGAAAATCATCGAAGCGCCTCCGGTCCGGATTGAACCACAGGTGGTGGCAGTGCAAAAATCCGAACGTATAGAGAAGGAAAGACAGGTCTCGTTATTTAACGATATGCCTGACAGTAATTTACCTCCCTTGTCGCTGTTGGACGAGGCCCCTGTCACGCAGGAGACTGTCAGTATTGAGACTTTGGAATTTACCAGTCGTTTGATCGAGAAGAAACTCTCAGACTTTGGGGTGGAGGCTAAGGTCATTGCGGCTTATCCAGGTCCAGTTATTACTCGTTATGAGATCGAGCCTGCGACCGGCGTTAAAGGCAGTCAGATAGTCGGTTTGGCGCGCGATTTAGCGCGTTCATTATCTTTGACTTCGATACGGGTGGTTGAGACAATACCAGGTAAAAATTTCATGGGATTGGAGTTGCCTAATCCCAAGCGTCAGATCGTGCGATTGACCGAAATTTTGGGGTCTAAAGTCTATAATGATAGCAGTTCTAGTCTGACCGTTGCCTTGGGTAAGGATATCGCTGGACACCCGGTGGTCGCGGATCTGGCTAAAATGCCGCATTTATTGGTGGCGGGTACCACTGGCTCAGGGAAGTCCGTGGGGATTAACGCGACCATACTCTCACTGCTGTATAAGTCTGATCCTAACGATGTACGCATGATCTTGATCGATCCTAAAATGCTGGAGATGTCTGTGTATGAGGGTATTCCTCATCTATTGGCACCCGTGGTCACAGACATGCGTCAGGCGGCCCATGCGCTTAACTGGGCGGTTGCCGAAATGGAGCGACGTTATAAGTTAATGTCCAAGCTAGGGGTAAGAAATCTGGCGGGATACAACGTTAAAATTGCTGAGGCAGAAAAACGCGAAGAACACATCCCTAATCCTTTTAGTCTCACACCTGATGCGCCAGAACCACTGGAAAAATTACCGACCATCGTGATTATTATTGATGAATTGGCGGATCTGATGATGGTCGTCGGTAAGAAGGTGGAAGAACTGATCGCCCGGATCGCCCAGAAAGCGCGCGCCGCGGGCTTGCATCTGATTCTCGCAACGCAGCGCCCATCGGTTGATGTCATTACCGGTTTGATTAAGGCAAATATTCCTACCCGTATCGCTTTTCAGGTGAGTAGTAAAATTGATTCCCGGACTATTCTTGATCAAATGGGGGCGGAGTCCTTACTCGGTATGGGGGACATGCTGTACATGCCACCCGGTACTGGTCTGCCGGTACGTGTGCATGGTGCCTTTGTCTCAGATGAGGAAGTTCATCGTGTCGTCAAGCATCTGAAAGCGCAAGGGGAACCAAATTACATCGAGGGTATCTTAGAAGGTGGCGTATTAGAAGAGGGGGGCGACGGTGCTCCCGTCAGCGAGGGCGGGAATGAAGCCGATGCTTTGTATGACCAGGCGGTGGCGATAGTCTTGAAAAATCGACGCGCTTCGATCTCCTTGGTGCAGCGTCATTTACGCATAGGCTACAATCGCGCCGCCCGTCTGCTGGAGCAAATGGAGCAAAGCGGTGTGGTGTCTACCATGCAATCGAATGGAAATCGTGAGATTCTGGTGCCAGTTGGGAATTCCGAATAATCGGCGAAATCCTTATCTTTACGGTCCTGAAACGAGGGTCAATCTTGACCCAGACATGAATTAAGCTGGAAAAATATGAACAGTGCAGAACAAAAGATGAGTCAACCAACAGCAAGGCACTTAGTGCTAAGTCGCGTATTGAGTAAAAAGATCTTGATGCGCTTGATGATGCTGACATTGGCCGCGCCATTGATTGCTAATGCCAATGCCTTAGAGCAATTTAAGGCATTCGTCGCCAATACCAAAGGTGCCAAAGGCGAATTCTCGCAACAGCAGATTAAGTTGGTCGATGGCAAAGCGAAAATTAGCAAGACGGCTAGCGGAACTTTTAGCTTTTCCCGCCCAGGTAAATTCATTTGGACCTATATCAAGCCCTACGAGCAAAGTTTGCAAACGGATGGCGACAAATTATATATCTACGATAAAGACTTGAATCAGGTGACAATCAAAGACTTGAACGGCGCGCTCGGTGCTAGTCCTGCGGCGATTTTATTTGGCAATAGCGATTTGGAAAAGAACTTTCATCTTAAGGACGCAGGTACTAAACAAGGCGTGGAATGGTTAGATGCTACTCCCAAAGCCAAAGATAGCCAGTTTGAACATATCGGTATCGGCATGAAAGACGGCTTGCCTATGGCGCTGGAGTTACGCGATAGTTTTGGACAGATTTCTCTGGTGACTTTAATAAATGTCGAGAAAAATCCTAGTTTTAAGATAGATCAATTTAAATTTATGCTTCCATCCGGTGCGGAAGTGTTTCGGCAATGAGGCCAGTAACACGGAATATCCCACTAGCTGAACGGCGGCGACCGGCAACGCTAGAGGATGTCATTGGTCAGCAGCATTTGCTAGGTCAAGGCAAGCCTTTACGAGTCGCCTTTGAGTCGGGCGAGCCGCATTCCATGATATTGTGGGGGCCGCCAGGCGTAGGAAAAACCACCTTGGCCAGACTGATGGCGGACGCCTTTAATTCTGAGTTTATCGCTTTGTCTGCGGTTCTCTCTGGCGTTAAAGACATACGCGAGGCGGTCGAACGCGCTCAGATCTTGCAGGCAAATTCCCAACGCCGTACCATCTTGTTTGTCGACGAGGTGCATCGCTTTAATAAAAGTCAGCAAGACGCTTTTTTACCGCACGTGGAAAGTGGCTTATTCACGTTCATCGGTGCGACTACAGAAAACCCCTCATTTGAAGTCAATAGCGCCCTGTTGTCGCGCGCTTCCGTGTATGTGCTCAAATCCTTAAGCGAAGAAGATCTTGCCACCATGGTCGATAAGGCCTGTGAAACTGAATTGGCGGGCCTGAGTTTCACGCCGGATGCTAAAACCAGTTTGATCAGCAGTGCTGATGGTGACGGTCGCAAACTATTGAATAACCTTGATATTGCTGCGCGTGCGGCAAGCGTTAAAAATTTAACGCAGGTTGATGCTGCTTTGCTCGCCGAATGCTTGGGGGATGCCTTACGTCGTTTCGATAAAGGTGGCGATGCATTTTACGATCAAATATCGGCCTTGCATAAATCGGTACGCGGATCTAACCCGGATGCAGCTCTTTACTGGATGGTCAGAATGCTCGATGGCGGTGCCGACCCGCGTTATTTGGCCCGGCGCATCGTCAGAATGGCGAGTGAAGATATAGGCTTGGCTGATCCGCGCGCCTTGCGCATTACTTTGGATGCGGCCGAAACCTACGAACGTCTTGGTTCACCTGAAGGCGAGTTAGCCTTGGCGCAGGCAGTGATTTATCTGGCCTGTGCCGCGAAATCAAATGCGGCCTATAAGGCTTACAATGCGGTGCGAGCCTTGGTGGCTAAAGATAGCTCCAGAGCCGTTCCCGAGCATTTGCGCAATGCGCCGACCAAGCTGATGAAAGAACTGGGATATGGCAAACTTTATCGGTATGCGCACGATGAACCGGATGCCTATGCCGCCGGTGAGACTTATTTGCCGCAAGGTCTAGAAGGGCAACATTGGTATCACCCTGTGCCACGGGGTTTGGAAATAAAGATCGCAGATAAGTTAGCGTATTTGCAGAAACTTGATAGGGATGCTCAGACTTGAAAGCATCAATCAGGTCTATATCCGGTCGATTTATCTAAGTTAGTGGAATTTTTAATCCTATGATGGTCTGGCGCTGAATATTTTCCTGATAAAAAAATCGCCACATAAGTGGCGATTTGACTATTTACATCAGAGAGCAATTAATCAGATATCAAAACTGATGCCCTGCGCCAGTGGCAAGGAGTTGCTGTAATTGACGGTGTTGGTGGAGCGGCGCATATAGGCTTTCCATGCATCGGAGCCCGATTCACGGCCGCCGCCCGTATCTTTTTCACCGCCGAAGGCACCGCCGATTTCAGCTCCAGAGGGACCGATGTTGACGTTGGCGATGCCGCAGTCGCTACCGCTGTCGGACATGAAGCGTTCGGCTTCACGCATGTCGGTCGTGAAGATGCTCGACGATAAGCCTTGTGGCACTTCATTGTTCCAGTCTATCGCCTGTTGCAAGTCGGTATAGCGCACTATGTACATGATAGGAGCGAAGGTCTCGTGGTGCATGGCCGCGGTCTGGCTAGGCATTTCAACCAATGACGGCCGTACATAATAGCCCGCCTCACAGCCAGTCACGCTGACGCGCTCGCCACCGAAGACTAATCCTTGTTCTTGTTTGGCCACGGCTAGTGCGGTTTGCATGGCGTCAAACGCGGCTTGATCGACTAGAGGGCCGATCAGTGTGGATTTTTCCAGAGGATTGCCGATAGGTAGACCCGCATAGATTTTTTTCAGACGTGGCACTAGTGTGTCGTAAATGCTGTCGTGTACGAACAGGCGGCGCAGGGTGGTGCAGCGCTGACCTGCGGTACCGACTGCTGAGAAGGTGATGCCGCGTACTGCCATTTCCAGATCGGCGCTAGGTGCCACGATCATGGCATTATTGCCGCCCAATTCCAAAATGGTACGGGTCAGGCGCTTGGCGCAAACCTCGGCCACTTGCCGGCCCATACGGGTACTACCGGTGGCGCTGACCAGTACCACACGTTTATCTTCCACCATGTGCGCACCAGTGTCGCGGCCACCTATGATCAGCTCAGCCAAACCTTCTGGCGCATCATTGCCAGTGGCGTTGAAACGTGCCACTGCCTTCATGAATAAGGCGTGGGTAGCGAGTGCCGTCAGCGGGGTCTTTTCGGAAGGTTTCCAAGTCACGCTATTGCCGCAAACAAAAGCCAATGCCGCATTCCAGGCCCACACCGCGACTGGGAAATTAAACGCCGAAATCACGCCGACTACGCCGATAGGGTGCCAAACTTCCATCATGCGGTGGCCTGGGCGTTCAGAGGCGATCGTCAAGCCATATAGCTGGCGCGATAAACCGACTGCGAAGTCGCAGATATCGATCATCTCTTGTACTTCGCCCAGACCCTCTTGCAAGATCTTGCCCGCTTCCAGTGTGACCACTTTGCCCAGTGCTTGCTTGTGGATGCGCAACTCTTCGCCGAACAGACGCACCAATTCACCACGGCGTGGCGCCGGAACCTCGCGCCATTGCAGAAAGGCAGCATGCGCACGGGCGATCTTGGCCTTGACTTGCTCAGTGCTTTCGGCGCGCAGCGTTGCTAGGGTTTTGCCGTCTATCGGTGAGATGCTGGCGATGTCCTGACCTTGATAGTCAGTCAGGTTGACGCCGAGTTCGGTTAACAGGTGGGTGATATTGTTGTCCATGGGTTCTCCAGCGGGATATGTTTTTCTTAAAGAAAAAGATCACAAGCTAATAACGCTTACTGCGCTGTCACTTGTGATCTCAGCTTCCTAATTTCTAAAGTTGATCCAACGATGCATCAGATTGCGTAATAGCGGCCAAATCGGTTTGCCAGGAAGTCGCTCAAGCTCGCTTGCTCTTGACGGACCATGCCATGTTGCGGCAATTTACCTGTGACAACCATATCAACCATAGCGCAAATGCCAGAGGCAGTGGTCAATTGTATCGCGGATAGTAATTGGCCGTTGACTACTTGGCTATAGATTTTCTTCGCGTAAGATTCTTGTTCCAGACGACCATCGCGCATGCCGATAACGCTGACAAACACCAATACCACGTCTTGCTTGGTCATAGGGATAGAGGTTTCCAAGACATCTTTGAGGATAGGACGGCGCTCCAATTTGCCTAGCTCCAAATCACGGATCAGCATTTTCACGATGTCGCGATGACCTGGGTAGCGCACGGTTTTGTAGTTCAGATTTTGCACCTTGCCAGCCAGACTTTCGCACAATGTGCCCAGGCCGCCAGAAGTGTTGAAGGCTTCGTAATCGATACCGTCCAAGGAGAAATGCTCGATTTCTTCTAAGGCTGAAGTTTCGCGTAACTGACCATCGACGATTGCTTCACATGGATTGCAGTACTCATTGATCAGGCCGTCAGTGCTCCAGGTTAAATTGTATTTCAGGGCATTGTTAGGGAAGGTCGGCAAAGCACCAACGCGCATGCTGACGTCACGTAGGGTGTCAAAACGTTTGGCCACGTCATTGGCGACGATAGAGATAAAGCCTGGCGCCAAACCACATTGAGGTACAAAGGCGCAATCAGCGCCTTCTGCTAATTGCTTGACGATACGGGTACTTTCTACATCTTCGGTAAGGTCGAAATAATGCGAATTAGCAGCTTTGGCGGCGCCAGCAATGATAGGCGTTAAAAAGTAAGGGCAAGCCGATAAAGTGACTTGATGACCGCGTATCAGTTCTGTGACCACGGCTTTGTCGCCTAAGTCGGCCTGTACGATGCGGGTATTGGGGAAACCAGCTTGCTCTACATACTTCAGGCGTTCCGGGTCACGGTCTGCCACCGTGATTTGGTAGTCGCCGGTATGCGACAGCAAGTTAAGAATAGCGTCGCCGATTTTGCCAGCGCCTAGCAGGATGAGTTTGGTCGTCATATCATGTCTCCGGATTGTTTTTAATTTGAACCACGGCTTAGTGTAAAAGCAAGCGTTGTCAGATAATAGAGTGTAAAGTATCGTCAAAATGCGATGTTTCAATACATTATGACGATACTTTACTTCAGGATGACAAGATGAAGCCCGTGCTAGACGATATTGATAATAAAATTCTTGCCTTGTTAATGGATAATGCCAGGTTGCCGGTGACCACCATTGCCAAGCAAGTTGGGATCGCCAGAACTACCGTGATCGCTCGCATTAGCGCCTTAGAGAAACGTGAGGTGATTGCGGGATATGGCTTGAAAATGAATCAGGCGATGTACCAAACGGCGGTGCGTGCCTATGTCGGGCTCTCGGTAGAGGCGCGCTATGCGGCAGGGTTGATGAAGTTTTTGCAGCAGCTACCGCAGGTCGAGACTTTATGCGCCGTTAGTGGTGCAATTGACTATATGCTGACGTTGCATTGCGCTACCACCGAAGTGCTGGATAAACTCTTGGATCAAATCGGGACTTTAGACGGCGTACGGCAGACTTCCACCGCCATTATCTTAAGTAAGCGCATAGACCGTGCCGCGTTGTAGGCGGGACTTAGCTCAAACCGGTAAAGTATTGTTGCCGGGCTTGACCGTAGTAATTATGCGTAAATTCTAAGACTTATTCTGAAATCTCAGATACTCCCCGCCAGTATATTTTTAACGCGCGCGATGGTATTGCGCAAACAGGCAGGTTGAGAACAAAAACAGGGGGAGTATTTCCTTTGCGGGAAATACGCAAGCTTAAGAGTTTCCTTGCGGTTTGCTGGCGCTCTTTTTATCCTCGGCCAGCGGCTTCTTGGCTAGGGTCGTTTCTGCGAAGTGTGCTGTGCTTTGCTGCAAAATCTGCAGATGGACTGACGCCTTATCCATGCCGCTACGGTCTAACATCACGCTACTTGTCGCGGCAGAGCCACCAGCCAGAGTATCCGGTGCACGCATCTCTTGCGTGCTCGCCGGGGCTGACATGGCCATAGAAATCAACTCCTGGCAAAAGCCGGCGCTTATTAGCGTAGTGCTAAGGAGTAAAGCGAGAAGTAGAGATTTTTTTGTCATGATGGTCGAGTATTTTAAATGTATTAAGACTATCGAAAGCGGGCTTATTGTAAAGCTTTTTTCAAATGCTGGTCTAGTTTGTCTAAAAAAAATGCTTTTATCTCGGCAAATATGATTAGGTGATTCACGCGGTTTTTCTGAGTATTTTATTAAATTCTATGGTGACGTGCAGATCGCGTAAATTGGCCTTGTCGATCGCTAGTTTTTGCTCGCTGCTCAGACGTTTTGCTGTGATCAGCACACTAGGGATGGCGTGCTGCGGGTCTCCAAAATTGTCGATATCGTAGGCAATTTTTTCTTCAGTGGTCCAGGCCTGAGCAGTGACGTGGATAGTCGGAATAGGGGACTGTGCTGACACTTGTTGTTGCGCACATTCGCTCTTAGTCGCTGACTGAGCAGTGGCATTGATACATACGATGCTGAGTAGAGCACTGCTGAGCAGCAAAGTAAGAGAAAGTTTTAGTGGTGATTTCATTTTTTTGCTCCGTTTGACTTTGTGGTGAGTGAGATTCGATGTCATCACTGTAAGCAAAGGCAAAATAAATAGCGCGCGCAAAGTGACGAAATGCTAAATACGCGTTCTCAATGGCGAGAAATCGACGATGACTTGCGTGGCCTTCACGCGAAGGGGGGGGGGGCTAGTCTGCTAGAGGCGAAAGCGCATCGCTGCGCGATTCGTTTGATCAAGGGCGATACGCTCGCGGCTTGAGCTGGCTCAATTAATTTAAGAGTGGCTGCATTTAAACAAGAATTTTCTGTAATTGCAAATCACTCTCATTTATAATTGCGCCAGTTTAGCCAGCCAAGCCTATTTCTCCGCTAGCCAGCCAGCAATTTTATTGAGTGCATCGCAGATAGCGTCGTGCTCGTCGCTTACAGAGAAGCTATGATGAATTTCAAACTTGGTGTTTTACCAGCCTTGCTGGCCAGTATCGTACTACCCGCTTACGCCCAAACCAGTACACCTTCCCCTTCTGAAAATACCTTGCCCGAGGTAAATATTAGCGCCAAGGCTGAGCCTAGCTATATCCTCAAGCGCAGTATGGCCTCAACCAAAACCGATACGCTGTTACTCGATACTCCGCAAGCGGTGACGGTAATCAGCAAGGAATTGATACGCGATCAAGCCATGCAAAGTATGGCAGACGCAATCCGTTACGTGCCAGGCATCGTGACAGCGCAAGGCGAAGGTAATCGCGACACGGCCGTGTTTCGCGGGAATAGTTCTACCGCTGATTTTTACGTCGATGGTATCCGTGACGATGTTCAGTATTACCGTGATTTTTACAATATCGACAGTGTAGAAGCGCTTAAGGGTTCGAACGCGATGATCTTTGGTCGTGGCGGTTCTGGCGGCGTGATCAATCGCGTCAGTAAGCAGGCGCAATGGCAGACCGTGCGCGATGTTTCGCTGACCCTGGGCTCATGGAATAACCGCCGTCTGACAGCCGATGTGGGACAGGCGATCAATCAGAGTGCCGCCATCCGCGTGACGGGCTTAGTCGAGAATTCTGATAGCTATAGAGATTATTTCAATTTGAAACGCTCTGGCATTAATCCTACTTTGGCCTTGCGCGCTGGCGAGAATACCAGTGTGGTGGTGGGTTACGAACATTTCAAAGACGAACGCACGACCGATAGAGGTATCCCTTCATTTTTGGGTAAGCCTATCAAGACCGATCCAGCCACATTTTTTGGTAACCCGGATTTGAGCACAACCTGGTCTAAGGTCGACGCATTCTCGGCGCTGATCGAGCACGATTTTGGCGCTGGCGTGAGCTTACGCAATCGCACCCGCTATGCCAAATACGATAAGTTCTATCAGAATATTTACCCTGATGCCGTAAACGCGACTGGCACTAGCGTCGCTTTAAAAGCGTATAACAATGCCACTCAGCGCGAAAATTTCTTTAACCAAACTGATCTGATGTTTAGCCTGGCAACTGGGTCTGTGCAGCATAAAATGTTAGCGGGTATGGAACTGGGTCGTCAGGTCACCGATAACTACAGAAATACTGGATATTTTACGGTGGCAGGCAAGAGCGTCACCAGTATCAATGTGTCGGTGGTAAATCCGCTCAGCAATGCCGCGGTGACGTTTAAACAAGCCGATGCTGATGCCAACAATCATGGTGTGGCGACGATTGCTTCGGTCTACCTGCAAGATCAAATCGAATTCTCTCCACAATGGCAAGCTATCGTCGGCTTGCGTCGCGATAGCTTTGCGATGGATTTTACGAATAATCGTACCCTGGACAATATTCAGGTTACTGATACTCCGGTTTCGCCAAGACTAGGTCTGGTGTTTAAACCTATGCCGACAGTTTCGCTGTATGCCAGCTATAGCCTAGCGTTTGCGCCACGTGCTGGTGATCAATTGGGATCGCTCACTAGCAGCAATCAGGCTTTCGATCCTGAACAGTTTAAGAATCTGGAGTTAGGTGCTAAGTGGGATATTTTGCCGAATCTGGAAGCTAACGCAGCCGTATATCAACTCGATCGCACAAATGTGGTGATTCCGGACCCGCTGGATGTCACAAGAAGTATCTTGGTGGATGGTCAACGTAGTAAGGGCGTGGAGCTAGGCTTAACTGGCAAGTTGACGCCAGAGTGGAGCATCATGGGTGGCTATGCCTATCAGGATGCGCAAATTACCAAGACCCAATCGGCCAGTATCCAAGCCGGCGCGGTGGTGGCACAAGTGCCTACGCATAGCGCTTCGCTATGGAATCGCTATGACTTTAGTCAGGCCTGGGGCGCTGGTCTTGGCCTGGTCTACCGTGGACAGATTTATGCGTCGAATGACAATGCGGTGGTGGTGCCTGGATTTACCCGGGTCGATGCAGCCGTTTTTTATCGCGTCAGTAAAAATCTGCAGTTACAAGTGAACGTAGAAAATCTATTCGATAAGAATTACTACGCCTCGGCCAATAGCAATAACAACATAACGCCCGGTGCCCCTAGAGGCGTGAGAGTGGGGCTGAATGCGAGTTTCTAATTAGCATTAAGAAGTGAAGCAATGAGAAAGCGGCGGATAAATTTATCCGCCGCTTTTTTTTTTGCAAAAAACTGGCAAATTTTGCTGTTGATTACCGTGGTGGCAAAGTGCAAAGGCTCACATAATGCAATTCCTACTTATCGGTGCTCAATACTTTTGGTTTTAGCCCCTTATTCATCCAGAGTAAACACATGAAAAATTCAACACGTCAATATTTGTATTCGGTGCTGCGCCAAGCTAATCAAGAATTTCAAACTTTTGCGAAAAAGTTAGGCGTGTCACTGTTGCGCACCCCGTTACCTAAAGTGCTCATTATCGTTTTGGGCGCCGCCTTACTGATCAGCATGATACCTTTGGTGCTGACGCTGTTCGTGATTTTTGTCTTGCTAAAAATTATCCTCAGTCTGGTACTGCTGGCGCTGCGTGGTCCTATCAGTTCAGAATTGCAGCAAGTACGTAGACCATACAGAAAAGAGTAAGCCGCTTGATGTCTAAATAGACGGCTAACAATTTCATCCATGCCTAAACGCGGATTTTAAATAGCACCTAAGCCAGCGCGCATATCCCATGCGCTTCTCCAAGCACACTGGCCTGCAAGCTGCATAGAATATGCGCGCTGGCGATGCTGCAATGCGGTTTTATCTTTAATTTGAAGGTGCTTTTGCCCTTGTGTGGCAGATACTTGTGCAAAACTGGGACGCGAGACAGTGCGAATGTGGTACAGTGCGCAAAAAACTTGAAAGCACATCATGGCAACACCTAATTACGGATTTGATAAGCGCCAAAAAGAGCTTGCCAAGAAAAAGAAAAAAGAAGAGAAGCTGCGCAATAAAGCCGAACGCAAAGTCGGCGAAGCTGCTGATGCGGATGAAGCGGAAGATGGCGATGATGCGGTGACTAATCCGGATACGCCTGCATAATCCATCTCGCTTGCTGGGTTGCTCAACCAAGTGCAGACACGGACTATAGATGTTTGCTAGCTCCTGATTTAGATTCAGAATGACGAGACCCCGTTTTTTACCGGATAACATGACCTTGCTGTTGTTGGCGGTGGTGATCACTGCCAGCATTTTTCCGTGCTCGGGTTCGGTTGCACTAGCTTTTGATCGCTTGACCACAGGCATGATCGCCTTGCTATTCTTCATGCATGGTGCAAAACTATCACGCGCCGCGGTACGCGCGGGCGTCACGCATTGGCGTCTGCATCTGACCATCTTACTGTTTAGTTTTGCAGTTTTCCCTCTGTTAGGTCTGCTCCTGAAACCGGGCTTGCTTTGGCTGTTGACGCCCGAGTTGACAATGGGCGTCTTATTTCTATGTGTTTTACCTTCTACCGTTCAATCGTCTATTGCTTTTACTGCGGTGGCGCGTGGCAATGTCCCCGCTGCTGTCTGCAGCGCATCTGCCAGTAATCTGATTGGTATATTTCTGACTCCCTTACTGGTGAGTTTATTACTGGCGACAGCGAGCACGGCGCACTCTGCTTTGGACGCGATTTTGAAGATAGTGCTGCAATTGTTGTTGCCGTTTGTCGCGGGACAATTGGCGCAGCCTTGGCTGCAAGCGTGGATGGATAAGCACAAAGACAGTCTGAAGATGCTGGATCAAAGCTCGATTTTGCTGGTGGTGTATGTCGCTTTTAGTGAAGCCGTTGTGCAAGGGCTGTGGCAGCAGGTGCCAGCTATGATGTTGCTCAGCTTAGTAGGAATTAGCACTGTGATGCTGGCCATTATCATGGGTTTGACTATGGTGGTTAGTCGTCGTCTAGGTTTTAATAAGGAAGACGAGATCACTGTCGTGTTTTGCGGTTCAAAAAAGAGCCTGGCTAGTGGTGTGCCGATGGCAAAAGTCTTATTTGCCGGTCATGCCGTGGGAACGGTGTTATTGCCTTTAATGCTGTTCCATCAGCTGCAGTTGATGGTATGTGCCGTGATGGCGCAAAGTTATGCTGCGCGAAAAGAAACTCAATAAGCAGCATGAATCTGCTTGTTCTTGTCACGAAGCGACAGCAATAAATCAATACAAATCAATGGATTAGCAAATTCTCGCAATTGTCTGTCGTCTTTATCCAACGCAAACTCAAACAACGCTAGCTGATAGTCCTGCTTTTGATCTGGAATTTTTATTCAAGTCATTGAATTTAAAGTGGTTTTGTATGGCTGGCACGCTCTGTGCTGTAGTGCTTGTGAGTGGCTTCATTACGACGTCACCTTCAACCTTGAATCTGAAAGGATTTATCATGCAAAATCAAAAAAATCTCGCAGCTTATGTCGCAGCCCTGCTGTTGTCGGTGACGGCTACCTCGGCTTTTTCAGCAGATCCTACCGTAAGTGCACCGTTGGCAGTTCCTAGCATCACCGAAAAAGAAGCTGTTGTTTTGGACGATACCCTGATTACCGCCAAAGTGAAAAGTGCATTGGTGTCGGATGCCGATGTTTCTGCAATGACGATACACGTCACCACCAAACAAGGTGTGGTGGTTCTATCTGGAATGGTTCCTAACGCAAATGCTGGGGATTATCTAGTCAAATTAGTGGCAGGTGTAGAAGGCGTAAAATCGGTTCAGAGTAAATTGCAGGTTAAACCAGGTTAAACTCGGTTCAGTAAAGTTTATTTTTTGACGGACGAAGCAAGAAAAATCCTGGTTCTTGCTTCTCTTTTGTCGTTGTGAAGTAAATCGATTATTTTTTATCTCCATGCGATTGTCTAAGCGTTCAATACTTGTTGTTAGCTGAGTTTGAAATCAGATATTTTGGATTTCGTCGACGCGGCAGCAAAATTTGGAAAAATCTGGCATGATTGGCATCTATTTATGCGCGCTAAAGTCGTGCATTATCAAGTCGCAGCTCTTGTATTGAGCCTCAATTTTCAATTTCTGCATAAAGCGAATATCATTTTTTTCTCAAATCAACCCACTTTTACCTGCGTACACTGAACATGCTTTCAGCATTGTCTTTTCGCCAGTTATTACTTGCCGGATTTTTATTCATTGCCATTCTTTTGAGTGGTATCTCAGTGCATACGCTGCTCACGCTGGAGCGTCTGACCAAGCAAAGTCGCTCCCTGGCACATCAAACAGTCCTGGTGACTGACGATACTCAAAGACTGGCTGAAAAAACCATCGCGATGGAACGTAGCGCACGCCAATATTTGGTATTGGACGACATCGCTTTTCGCGATATCTACCTGGCCGCCAGGCAGGATGCGCTACTTTCTTTAAGTGCACTCATTAAGGCATTACCGAGCTTGCCGACGCAAGCAGTTGCAGAGTGGACGCAGCAAAGCGAACTAATCTGGCAGACTCTGCTGCGGCGGCAGCTGGATAGGCCCATCACGGATTCCGATCAGAAGCTTATGTCTCGCGCGTTTGTCCGTCTGCCTGAAATTAATTATCAACTGGAAATCGCTGGCAAGCGCGAGATTGAACGTCGTAATGAACTCTCGTTGATTGAGCTGGAACGACAGCGTAGTTTGTTGATGAGCTTGGTAGTTGGAACGATGATCTTTGCGATACTGCTCGCGCTCATGTTCGGGTTATGGCTGTCGCGCCCGCTGGCGCAGATAGAGTTAGTGATAGGGCGGTTGGGTGAAAATAAATTCGATCAAATTATCGAGGTGAATGGGCCAGCTGACCTACGTAAGCTGGGCGAGCAACTAGACTGGTTGCGTCAACGTCTCGCTGATCTGGAAGCGGATAAGGCGCGTTTTTTACGCAACATCTCGCACGAGCTTAAAACACCTTTGGCGGCGTTACGCGAGGGCGTTGCGTTGCTTGAAGACGGAATCGCTGGTGAACTCTCCGATAAACAAAGTGAAATTGTCCGCATACTCAGCAAAAACACCGGTTCTTTGCAGGGCCAAATCGAGGATTTGCTGCGCTATAACGGCGCCGCCTTTGATGCTCAGCATCTGCAATTGAGCTCGGTCGACTTGAATCAGCTATTGCATGCGGTATGTGATGCACAGTGTTTGCAAATCGAGGCGCAATGCTTACAGCTAAGACTTCCGATTGAAAGCGGGACTTCTACACAGATGCTGATCGATGCGGAGAAAATAGCTGTGGTATTGGCGAATCTGCTGGCAAATGCAATACGCTTCAGTCCTCCTGGTGGACTGATTAGTTTTGTGATCGCCCATGCCGGAAAATATTGGCATATTGATTGTATAGACCAGGGCCCTGGCGTCGCCAGCGCAGATGCTGCACGTATCTTTGATCCTTTTTATCAAGGGGCAAGGCAGCCGACAGGTGCCCGCAGTGGCAATGGAATAGGCTTGGCTATCGTACTTGAATACATCACTGCTCACGGCGGTAATGTGCAGCTGTTGCCCGCTGAAGTGGGAGCCCATTTTCGCATTAAATTGCCCCAGTTATCTAATCCTCTATTCTCCAGGCCATCTATCTTATGAAGCGTCAAGCTCTGCATATTTTTATAGGCGTGATTTGCCTCTCCTTACTTGCGTGCACTACTCCTGCAACTATTCCAACATCTCTTCCAGATACTCCACTTATTGTCTCATCCTGCCAAACGGTCGCAAGCAGCATGGATGAAAATATTGAATTATTTTCTTATTATCAAAAAGTTCGTTTATTGCCGCAATCCGAGTTATCGAAAACTCTGCTTGAGCTAAATGGATTAAGCAAGAGCCCATATCGTGAGATGCAAAGAGCCATGCTGCTCAGTTTATTACATGGCAACGGCGATCTGACACGCGCCCAGCTTATCTTGGATGGCATTTTCAAATCTAACGATGCAGTAAACGACTATTTCAAGCCAGCGGCGTATTTTTTGAGCGCGCATAACGCAGAGTTACGTCGTTTCGACGAGGTGCTTGAAAAACAAAATCAGCAATTAAAGGACGCCCAGCGCCGGGCAGATCAACTTGCGCAAAAACTGGAAGACATAAAAACCATAGAGCGACAACTACCGTCCCGTCCGCGCAGTCCTATTGGCGGCAGTGCTGTACCAGTAATATCTAGCAGCTCCAGCAGCGAAATTAAGCCATGAGTACAAGTAAGATGTCAGCCCATATTTTATTGGTTGACGACGATCCTGATCTTTTATTGCTCATTTCTATGCGTCTTGGTGCTGCCGGTCATAGAGTGACAGCGGTCGGCAGTGCGGAAGCTGCCTTGAGCAGGCTAGCGATAGCGTTGCCTGATCTGGTGATTAGCGATGTGCGCTTGCCAGACCGAGACGGGATGGCCTTGTTTGATGAAATTCGTAGACAGTATTCCGCTCTTCCAGTGATCTTGATCACCGCGCACGGCACTATCCCAGATGCAGTTTTGGCCACGACACGTGGTGCCTATGCTTATCTTACCAAGCCGTTTGATGGTCATGTCTTACTCGAAAAAGTGGCGCATGCGCTAAGTTTAAGCAAACCATCGAATGCCGTTGCAACATTCGATGAGTCGTGGCGTGATGAACTTATCAGTCGTAGCCAACGTATGGCTGAAATGCTGGCTGAGGCAAAACTGGTGGCTGCCACAGATGCCAGCGTGCTGATACAGGGCGAAAGTGGTAGTGGTAAAGAATTGCTGGCACGGGCGATACATCGCGCCAGTCCAAGGTCAAAAGCGCCATTCATTGCGGTCAATTGTGGCGCGATTCCTGAGCAACTGCTCGAGTCCGAATTATTTGGACACGTCAAGGGTGCCTTTACTGGCGCACTTACCCATCGCAATGGCCTGTTTCAGTCAGCGCATGGGGGTACTCTTTTTCTCGATGAGATCGGTGATATGCCGCAACCCTTGCAAGTGAAATTATTGCGGGTGCTGCAGGAGCGTATGGTTAGGGCAGTGGGAGCAGATCATGCGACGGCAATAGACGTGCGGGTCTTGTCTGCTACTCACCGCGACCTTGACTTGGCAATGAGCGAAGGGCAGTTTCGTGAGGATCTCTATTACAGATTAAATGTGGTGAGTCTGTCTTTGCCTGCTCTGGCAGAGCGCCGCGAGGAT
Organism: Undibacterium sp. Ren11W; assembly: GCF_049340485.1. Classification (NCBI taxonomy): domain Bacteria; kingdom Pseudomonadati; phylum Pseudomonadota; class Betaproteobacteria; order Burkholderiales; family Oxalobacteraceae; genus Undibacterium; species Undibacterium sp. Ren11W. Next base: position 1,138,838 of record NZ_JBMPPB010000001.1, on the reverse strand, counting down.
ATCAGTCTCTTAGCGAATCATTTTCGCCAGATTCTGGCCGAGAAATACAAAAAGACAATCAACGGGTTTGCACCGGATGCCTTGGTAGCCTTAACGACAGCGCGATGGCCCGGTAATGTTAGACAATTGCATAATGTTGTAGAACAGGTGTGCGCATTGGCTACCACGCCGTTAATTCCCTTGTCTCTGGTGCAACGGGCATTACGTGTGCCATCTTTGGAGGTGTTAAGTTATGCAGAGGCGAAACAAAGATTTGAGCGTGATTATTTAATCCAATTACTTAAACTTACCGATGGTAACGTTACAGATGCTGCAAGACTGGCGGATCGTAACCGAACAGAGTTTTATCGCTTGCTGCAAAAATATGATTTAACGCCCAACATGTTTCGCAGCCTCAATGAGTTTGTCGCCGATGAGCGACAGGATTAATCTTTTTAAAATCAATGGATTACAAATTTTTTTTGTAATCTCGGAGCTGAGTGTCGCTGTTCTCCGACACTAATTTTTTAAAGCGGCTGTATTTTTAGCGACTTTATGAAAAATGACGCTGCAAGCCATTGAAATATAAGGTTTAAATATGCTGGCATGGTCTGTGCAAAGGAAATCGGGGGAGCGCAAAATTTGTGTTGCCCTCCATTTGAAACTTAAAGGACTTAGCATGCAAATTCATAAAATTATCAACACCCTTGTAACTGGCTTATTGCTGTCCTTAGCTGTGGCATCTGTCTATGCTGCCGGACCAGGCGTCAATGTTACTGCCAATGCCCCAAGTTTAACTGAACAGGCTGCGGTAATTTTAGATGATTCGGTGATCACTGCGAAAGTGAAGGGGGCTTTGATCGTCGATCCGGAAGTCGCAGCGATGAAAATCAATGTGGTGACCAAACGGGGTGTAGTTGTTTTGACCGGTGACGTGCCAGATAATAATAAGGGGGATTACCTTATTAAATTAGTGGCGACTATTGAAGGGGTAAAAGTGGTTCAGAACCAATTACATGTGAAACCGGGTTAACGACTAAAACTAAAAATAAGATATTTTAGAAATTTTAATAGTCAGCAATAGTAACTGTGCAAGGATCAAAGAGAAAGACGCATTTACTCGGATTTTGCGTCTCTCTCATGGTGCCGTAGAGTTGAAGATTACTCTGGGCTGACTTGTAAAATTAGTTTGCCGAAATTTTTACCTTCAAATAGCATCAGCAAAGTTGCAGGGAAGTTTTCTATTCCTTGAACGATATCTTCGCGGGTTTGGAATTTTCCTTGTGCCATCCAACTACCCATCTCTTTCACCGCCTCAGGGTAGCGTGCGATGTAGTCAAAAACGACTATCCCTTCCATGCGCGCACGATTCACAAGTAGCGACAGATAATTGGCCGGCCCTTTGACCGGTGTTGTGTTGTTGTATTGTGAGATTGCGCCGCAAATAATGATGCGTGCCTTCATATTAATACGCGTCAATACCGTATCGAGAATCTCGCCGCCGACGTTATCAAAGTAGATGTCTACGCCATTTGGGCAATGTTCTTTTAAACCGTCTTTTACCGAACCGCTCTTGTAGTCGATGCAAGCATCAAAACCCAGTTCCTTCACCACAAAATCGCATTTCTCTTTACCGCCGGCAATGCCGACTACCCGGCAGCCTTTTTGTCTGGCGACCTGGCCCACGGTCTGGCCTACCGCACCTGCCGCTCCGGATACCACGACCGTCTCGCAAGCCTTGGGTAGTCCGACATCGAGTAAGCCGAAATAGGCAGTCATACCTGGCATGCCCAGCGCATTGAGGTATTTAGGTAGTGGGGCAAATTTGGGGTCGACTTTATAGAAACTGGCGCTCTTGTCATCGGCTGCGCCTAACCAAAATTTTTGCACGCCAATTCCGCCCGAAACATACTCGCCGACCGCAAATTTTGCCGATTTTGAGGCAATCACTTTACCGATACCGCCGGCACGCATCACTTCATTGATGGCGACTGGCCGGATGTACGATTTTCCTTCATTCATCCAACCGCGCATGGCAGGGTCGAGTGACAGGTAGATGGCCTGGACAATGATTTCGCCATCGGCGATATCACGTAGCGCTTCTGTACTAAAGGACCAATCGGTGTCTTTTGGCATACCGACAGGGCGTGCGGCGAGGCGGTATTGTTGATTGCTGAGTGCTGCAAGCGTGGCTGAAGTCATAGGTGTTGTCTCCGTTGGGCAAATCAAAATGATGGCGATTTAATCGCGCTTGATGAGTAAAACAGAATAACTATACATCAATTAGTACGGTCGTTCTTTTTAATTCTTTTATTTCAAAAAGACCATGATAGACCGAATTTTGTCTTGAACATGAGACAATGCGGGCTGAAAATTTTTATGCTTCCCACATCATGCATCCAGAATACATACTTACCCTGTCTTGCCCGGATCAACGCGGTATTGTGCACAATGTTTCCGGCTTTTTAGCTGGTCATGGCTGTAATATTATTGATTCCGCCCAGTTTGGCGACGCCCAATCCGCCTTGTTTTTTATGCGTGTGCATTTTTCGCTGGAAGATGCAGCGATTAGCGACGTCAGTTTGCGTGCTGATTTTGCCAGCATGGGTGAAACCATGCAAATGAATTGGCAGTTACACGATGCACGGCACAAGCCACGTATGGTCCTGATGGTCTCCAAGATCGGCCATTGTCTGAATGATCTGTTGTTTCGCTTTAAGAGTGGTTTGTTGCCGGTTGAAATCAAGGCGATTATTTCTAATCATACCGATTTTTATCAATTGGCAGCTAGCTACAATATTCCTTTTCATCACCTGCCTTTGGCCGTCGGTGCGTCGCCGGACGCCAAGCGTGTGCAAGAGCAAAAAGTACTCGATATCATAGAATCGAATCAGGTTGAACTGGTGGTCTTGGCACGCTATATGCAGATCCTGTCGCCAGAAATGTGTACGGCATTGACAGGCCGCGCTATCAATATCCATCATTCTTTTCTGCCTAGCTTTAAAGGCGCTAAGCCTTATTATCAAGCGCATGAGCGTGGCGTGAAACTGATAGGTGCAACCGCCCATTTCGTCACTGGAGATCTGGATGAAGGCCCGATTATTGAGCAAGATGTAGAGCGCGTCGACCATTCTATGGGGCCGGAAACCTTAACGGCAATAGGTCGCGATGTCGAGTGTGTGGTACTGGCACGCGCCGTCAAATGCTTTGTCGAGCATAGAATTTTGCTCAATGCTCATAAAACTGTGGTGTTCAAATAATGGCTCTCAAATCAACTATCTACAAGGCCGAGTTAAATATCTCGGATATGGATCGCGGATACTATGCCGATCATAGTCTGACCATTGCCCGTCATCCCTCCGAGACCGATGAGCGCATGATGATACGGGTCCTGGCATTTGCCATACATGCCAGTGAACGCCTGAGTTTTGGTCGCGGTATCTCGGATACCGAAGAGCCCGATTTTTGGCTGAAAGACTATACCGATGCGATTCAATTATGGGGGGAGGTTGGGCAACCGGAAGACCGCCGCCTGTTAAAAGCTTGCGGCAGGGCGGAGCAGGTCGTGGTGTACAGTTTTGCGCATGCCAGTTCTATCTGGTGGAAGGGTATCAATAGTCGCCTCGATAGAGCGAAAAATTTGCAAGTAAAGAATGTGGCGTCAGCGACCAGCCAAGAATTGGCCAAGATGGCGCAACGTAGTATGCAATTGCAATGCACGATACAAGACGGTCAGATCTGGATGTCGGCCGGTGACGAGTCGGTGCAGATCGATCTCGAAACCTTTAAAGATTTCGGCTAATTTTCGGTCAATATTCGTCAAATTGCATCGTCCGTCACTAGCTTACGGACGATGCAATTTTAACTTAGACGGCTACACCACTGGCATCGAACATGCCTTCAAATAAGATGGAGCTGAGGTAACGCTCACCAGAATCTGGCAAGATCACGACGATGGTTTTGCCCGCATGCTCAGGCAATTTCGCTAAGCGGACTGCTACAGCCACCGCGGCACCACAAGAGATTCCGCATAAAATACCTTCTTCTTTTGCCATCCTTTGTGCAAACAAGACGGCGTCTTCGTTACTGACTTGTTCGATTTGATCGATCAGTGACATATCCAGCACATCGGGCACAAAGCCAGCGCCTATCCCTTGAATTTTGTGTGGACCAGGTTGTAGTGTCAGGCCGGCACGTTTTTGTGTCAGTACCGGACTGGCACTAGGCTCTACCGCGACCGTCAGAATTTTCTTGCCTTTGCTTTGCTTTAAGTAGCGCGAGACGCCTGTGATGGTGCCGCCTGTGCCTACACCAGCAACAAAAATATCGACGCCGCCATCGGTGTCATCCCAAATTTCCGGACCTGTGGTTTTCTCATGGATGGCCGGATTCGCGGGATTTTTGAACTGTTGTAGCAGCACATAGCGCTCTGGTGCTGCAGCGACGATCTCTTCAGCTTTAGCGATGGCGCCATTCATGCCTTTTGCACCTTCCGTGAGGATTAATTTAGCGCCAAAAGCCACCAGAAGCTTGCGTCTTTCTATGCTCATGGTCTCGGGCATAGTTAAGGTCAGCGGGATGCCCTTGGCGGCCGCGACAAACGCCAGTGCTATTCCTGTGTTGCCACTGGTTGGCTCTATAATTTCTTTGCCAGGCCCCAGTAGGCCACGCTGTTCGGCGTCCGCTACCATCGCCGCACCTATCCTGCACTTGACCGAGTAAGCTGGGTTGCGTCCTTCTATCTTTGCCAGAATCGTTGCACCGGCACCATCGGTGATGCGATTGAGTCTGACTAGTGGTGTGCGGCCTATCGAGTCGGCATTATTCAAGTAGAGAGCCATATATTTCCTTTTGTGATTGAATGAATACGAAATAATTTGTATGAATTCGTATAAATTAATAGAGGTAAGGGCGTCATGACTTAGCGTAGCATGCCTTCACCATACGGGTGCATAGCCTAGTTTTTGAATGCGTAAGCATGTTTCGCTGTCTGAGTGATGAGCATATGCCAACTTTGCTTAAACTCAAAAGAAAATAAGCGCATATGGATATAACGTGGATATAGCGCTTAGCCTCAATCTATATCGATAGAAAATTTTTGAAGGTGCCGCCAGTGCGCACTGTTTATGCGGCTCTTCAAGGGGGATGCTCGCAAACCCGCATGGGGATTGCGGATTGAGCCTGTCGTTATTGTTATTGGCTAGCGATTGCTTTAACAATCACTAGCCAATAACGAGGAGGCAGAGATTGACGTGCTATGAATCGATCGCTTAGCTTATTTGCTAGCGCTGATTGCGGACGGATCAACCGCGGGGATTGCACTGGTGGTGGCAGCAGGTAGCGATGCGGATGCTTTTTCTGTAGCGGTAGCAGAGGCTGATTCGACATGTGCTTCGGTAGGGTTGCCACTTTCACCTTGCATATCAACCTTGTCGCCGGCTTTAAAGATGATGAAGAGCGCGAGCGCGGCGAAGAGAACAAATCCTACGGCAATTTTCCACATACTGACGTCCTTGATAAAGTTAAATTGTTGGCTTGTTGCACAATCTAGGTATTTCTTGAAAAGTGCAACAATAGAGTGAAGAATAGACCTGCTGGCTTACAGCTAGATTACAGCTGGAATGGTTTGCTAGCCTAGCCTGTTTTTCCTGGCAACAAAAAGAAAAAGGGTGAATTTCTAAAGAAATTCACCCTTTTAGGTTCGTCACTGTTACTTGATAAAGTGCTAAATGTTTTTAGTTATTTAAACCAAGTATAAAATCTTAGTATGAAAATCGTGCTCTCACGAACGGCAGTTTAGTTAATTCTTGGAATTGGCGCATCCGATACGTTGAGTGCCTCAGCCAAAGTAGGGTCGGTTGTTTTGCATTCGTTAGCGAGTTGCTGACCACGGCGTGAATCAAGTAACAAGCCTTTAGCCGGTATACCGATGAATACGAAGCCAGCCTTGGTGTTTTCAAAACGATTGGCACCAGTTGATGTTTCCATTCTTGTCATGCGATAGATGCGATGCTTCCAACGCATGCCTACATGTTGCTGGTCATCGACATTGGTGTACATCGTTAAAGTGTTGCCAAGTTCACATTTGTATTCAAACGATTTACTCATTTGTACGTTTGGCTCCGCCTCATCGTCATCAATCGCAGCCGGTGTCGCAGCCGGTTTAGTCGTTTTGGTCGATTTTGTTTTTGTTGGTGTTGGATTTGCCTGCGCCTGAGTTGCAATCGCCAGGATACTAGTGGCAAGTGTTGCAATGCTAATCAATTGTATAAATTTTTTCATGCTGTCTCCTAGATGCGGACCTTGTGTCAATGCCGCGATTTACAAAAAATGTTGTGCGTTTTCTGGCAAAGTTATTTGTGCCATTTGCGCTTTCTTCAAAAGCAACCAGTAATGCCGATAACTCGCTCTGTCATGCAAGCGGCCATTGATTTGTATCGGGCCCCATTGCTGCTGCTGTGCTGCTCCCAATATAGTTATCGCCTCGTTAATTTCCGCGCTTCTTGGTGAAAGTGCTTTAATGATAGGTTTGATTTGATTGGGATGTATGCTCCACATTCTGGTGTAGGCACACTCCATTATCGCACGTGTCGCATCACCTGAAACTATAGCGGAATCCTTGAATTCGGTTGTAACATTGTGTGACGGGGTTTTTCCGTAACGATGACAGGCGGCGGCGATTTCTAGCTTTGCGCGCATGATCAGCGGGTGCGTAAATTGGCCCGGCGAGCGCATTGCATTGGAGGGAATTGCGCCAAAATGCGATGAGACAAAATCCATGATGCCAAACGATAAACATTCGATCTGGGGCAGCGCTGCGATTTGGTGTACATCAGCGAGCGCACTATGGGTCTCAATGAGTACATGAATCGGAATGGATGGTCGGCCATGGCCTTGTGATAGCTGATTGATCTTTGCAATTGCTGCACTCACTTGCCTGGCATCCTCTACCTTTGGTAGTACCAAATAAGCGAGCTTATCAGCGGCTGCGCCTATGATAGTCGTAAGATCCTGCTCGAAAAATCTATTCTCAATATCATGTACGCGTACACCGATGCGCTGGAATTTATTTTCTTCGGAATTTAATAGGGTGGCAACTAGTTTGGCGTGTTCGGCTTCGTTGCCGGTCGCAGCGCCATCTTCGCAGTCAAAGGTGATATCGAAAATAGGGCCAAGCTCGGACTGTGTGAGCATGGATTTTCGCATCAGTTTTTCTGAGCCGGCATAGTGATCGCACACAGGCAAGAAGCTTGGTGGCAATTGATCTTGGAATAAAGCTTGGGAGGGATGTATCAAGATGGAGTATTCAAAAAAATAGGCGACATAAGCATGCTTGCATGCTTATGTCGCCTTGCAAGCTATTAGCCTACCAGATGTTTTACGCCATCACGCTCTTCTTGTAATTCTGCAAGAGTAACATTGATGCGTTCACGTGAAAATTCGTCGATTTCCAGACCTTGAATGATCGTGTATTCGCCGTTTTCTGTCGTCACCGGGAAACCAAACATGGTACCTTCTGGAATGCCGTAGGAACCATCCGACGGAATCCCCATTGTTGTCCATTTGCCGTTAGTGCCCAGTACCCAGTCGCGTACATGGTCAATTGCTGCGTTTGCAGCGGATGCAGCAGAAGACAGGCCGCGTGCTTCGATAATTGCCGCACCACGTTTACCTACTGTCGGCAAGAAAACGTCTTTATTCCAAACTTGATCATTGATCAAATCTTTAACTGATTGGCCGTCAGCAGTCGCGAAGCGATAGTCTGCATACATAGTTGGAGAATGATTTCCCCAAACACAGAGTTTTTCAATGGCTGCAACTGGTTTGCCAATTTTTGCTGCTACTTGTGATAGTGCGCGGTTATGGTCCAGGCGCAACATGGCAGTGAAGTTTTTCGCTGGCAGATTCGGTGCTGATTTCATTGCGATGTAAGCATTAGTATTAGCAGGATTTCCCACTACTAAGATTTTTACATTGCGTGACGCAACTGCATTGAGTGCCTTGCCTTGCACTGTGAAAATTTGTGCATTAGCTTCGAGCAAGTCTTTGCGTTCCATGCCTGGACCACGTGGGCGTGCGCCAACCAATAAAGCGACATCGATATCTTTAAAGGCAGTCATAGGATCGCTATGCGCTGTCATGCCAGCCAACAATGGGAATGCGCAGTCATCGATTTCCATCATGACGCCTTTAAGCGCTTTTTGCGCTTTTTCGTCAGGGATTTCCAGTAATTGTAAAATTACTGGCTGGTCTTTGCCTAGCATGTCGCCATTGGCGATGCGAAATAATAAGGAATAGCCAATTTGGCCAGCTGCGCCAGTTACAGCAACGCGCATAGGGGATTTTGCCATGATGAATCTCCGAAGTGGTGTGAAAGTGAGGTTGAAATCGGTATATCTGAATGCTTGAATTTTAAAGTAAAAAGACAAAATTCTGTTTTAAAAAATCGCGAAACCTGCAAACTCACCATCATACAGTTGAACGCAAATCAAGTCAGCCAAATTCAAGCTCTCTTATCGTTTTTAGATGATGAGGAGAGAGTTAAGCTTGGTTTTTTTTACGAAATATTTATGCTGACAAGAAGCGACGGAAGGTTGTGGAGCCTTAGCCTTTACTTTCTCCGTGCACAGGCTATAGTGTTTGATTGATACTCGCTATTTGTTCTTTTGATTTTAAGTTCGCTTGCTCTAAGTGTCAATCTATATCTTATGTCTTATATAAGACACATAACATAGCACTTTTCTCTGGACTTGCAGGTGTGTTCTGTGTTGAAATTGAGGCTTATGAATTCACCGCATCTCTCCGCTATTATCCAAAATCCTGGTTTGACCTCGTCAGCTACCGTTGGTGGTGGTGCCGCGTCGTTTGCATCGCCGACTTTCAGTCCCTTATATCAGCAAATTAAAGCCTTGATTACACAAAGTCTGCAATCTGGGGAATGGAAACCGGGGGAGTTGATTCCGAGTGAAAATGAATTGGCGCTTAGATTTAAAGTGAGTCAGGGCACGGTACGCAAGGCAATTGATGAAATGTCTGCAGATAATCTGGTGATTAGACGGCAAGGGAAGGGGACATTCGTTGCTACGCATCATGAGGCAAGATCGCAATTTCGTTTCTTGAGGTTGCTGCCCGATGAAGGGGTTCCGCATTACCCCGAAAATCGTATCGTCGAAGTGAAGCGTTTGCGTGCGCCAGCGGATGTTGCCCGTTTGCTTGATATTAAGTCAGGTGATTCGGTAGTGTTTCTGCGTAGGGTGCAATCCTTTTCCACTGTTCCTACTATTCTGGATGATCTTTGGCTGCCTGGCTCGATTTTTAAGGGTTTGACCGCGGAGCGCTTGAACGAATATAAGGGGCCTATGTACGGGCTCTTTGAAAGTGAATTCGGCACGCATATGATACGTGCCGCTGAGCAGATACGTGCGGTTTGTGCCGATGAATCTGCGGCGCAATTGCTCAATGTTAGTGTCGGCACTCCGCTGTTGAATGTAGAGCGGGTCTCATTTACGTATGGTGATAAACCGGTGGAGTTACGTAGAGGCTTGTATCTAACCAGTGCCCATCATTATCAGAATGAACTGAGCTAGGTTCAATATAAACATCAATAATCGGTGTTTTTCTAATTATTTGAGTGCAAGACGCCAGTATTTTGCAAATACCTTTCTTTTTTGTTGGTGCGATGCACCAAAATAGGTGAAAATTGTAAGGTTTTTGTACAGGCTATTAATGGGGAGATTATTTATGTCTGAAGTTGTAAAAAATAAGCCGCGCTTTGGCAAGATGCGTTTGATTGATGCGGTTGCTGGTGGTTATCGATTGCCATTGGCTGGTTTTGTTTCAATCTTGCATCGTGGAAGTGGCATGTTGATGTTTTTGTTGTTGCCATTTATTTTGTATTTGCTTGAAACTAGCTTGAGTTCTGAGAGTTCATTTGCCGTCCTTAAAGAGTTTACCTCTGGTGTTTTTGTGAAGTTGGTGATCTTGGCCTTGATATGGGCGTATTTGCATCATTTTAGTGCGGGTGTTCGGCACTTGCTGATGGACTTACATATGGGACTTGACAAAGATACTGCTCGTAAATCGGCTGTTGCCGTTTTGCTGCTTAGTTTGACTTTAACTGCGGTTGTTGCATTGAAATTGTTTGGAGTATTTTGATGGCAAATAATAATATTGGACCTAAACGTCTGGTGGTCGGTGCAAGCTATGGATTACGTGATTGGCTGGCTCAGCGCGTAACCGCGATCATTATGGCCATCTATACGATTATCTTGCTGGGCTTGTTTTTAAGCGGAAATAATTTCTCTTATGAAGGTTGGGCTGGGATTTTCGCCCAACAATGGTTCAAGCTCGCCACCTTTACTGTCTTCATGGCGTTGTTTTATCACGCCTGGGTTGGTATGCGTGATGTCTGGATGGATTATGTGACGCAGTCGGTGATTTTGCGTCTTGTGTTTCAGGTCGCCACTATCGTGTGGTTGGTCGCTAGTGCCGGATATGCGGCACAGATTTTGTGGAGAGTTTAACCGTGGCTGCAATCAAATCCGCCATTCCTTCCCGTCGTTTTGACGCTGTCATCATTGGAGCCGGTGGCTCCGGTATGCGCGCTTCCCTGCAATTGGCAGAGGCAGGGCTCAACGTCGCTGTTTTATCAAAAGTTTTCCCGACTCGTTCACATACAGTTGCAGCACAAGGTGGTATCGGTGCATCTCTGGGGAATATGTCTGAAGATAATTGGTTCTGGCACATGTTCGACACAGTTAAAGGTGGCGATTATCTTGGTGATCAGGATGCTATTGAGTTTATGTGTCGCGAAGCACCGAAAGTGGTTTATGAATTAGAACATTTCGGTATGCCTTTTGATCGTAATGCTGATGGCACGATTTATCAGCGTCCGTTTGGTGGGCATACCGCTAATTTTGGCGAGAAACCGGTTCAGCGCGCCTGTGCTGCAGCGGATCGCACTGGTCACGCTTTGTTGCATACTTTGTATCAGCGTAATGTTCGCGCTCGCACGCATTTTTATGTCGAGTGGATGGCGATTGATCTGATCCGCGATGCGGCTGGCGATGTACTGGGTGTCGTTGCTCTGGAGATGGAAACTGGCCAGGTAATGATGCTGGAGGCCAAGACTACCATTTTTGCAACTGGTGGTGCTGGACGTATTTTTGCGGCCTCAACTAATGCGTTTATCAATACTGGCGACGGCATGGGTATGGCAGCACGTGCTGGCTTGCCTTTGCAAGATATGGAATTCTGGCAATTCCATCCAACGGGTGTAGCCGGTGCTGGTGTGTTGATTACTGAAGGCGTGCGCGGTGAGGGCGGTATTCTGGTAAATAGCCAGGGTGAGCGCTTCATGGAGCGCTATGCGCCTACACTGAAAGATTTGGCACCTCGCGATTTCGTTTCTCGGTCTATGGATCAAGAAATTAAAGAGGGTCGTGGTTGTGGTCCTAACAAGGATCACGTGATGTTGGATCTGCGTCATATTGGTGCTGAGACAATTCAGAAACGTTTGCCTTCGATTTTGGAAATTGGCCATAAGTTTGCTAATGTCGATGCGACTAAAGAGCCGATTCCCGTCGTTCCAACTATCCATTATCAGATGGGTGGCATTCCGACGAATATCCATGGTCAAGTGGTCGCTCCAAAGAATGGCGCTAGTGAAGTTGTCAATGGTCTGTACGCAATTGGTGAATGTGCTTGTGTATCCGTCCATGGTGCCAATCGTCTAGGTACCAATTCCTTGCTCGATCTGTTAGTGTTTGGCCGTGCCGCTGGCAACCACGTGGTTGCAAGCAAACTTAAAGAACGCAGCAATAAAGACCTTCCTGCTGATGCGGCTGATCTGGCCATGTCACGCTTGGCTAAGTTGGAAACTAGTACCGGATCTGAGCGCGTTCAAGATGTTGCGAATGATATTCGTAGCACCATGCAAAAATATTGCGGTGTGTTCCGTACCGATGATTTATTGCAAGCAGGCTATAAAGAAATCATGGTGCTGGATGAGCGCCGTAAGCATGTTTCTTTTAAAGATAAATCTAAAGTATTTAATACTGCTCGTGTTGAAGCCTTGGAATTGGATAATCTGATCGAAACAGCAAAAGCTACGATAACATCGGCAAACGCACGTAAAGAGTCTCGTGGTGCGCACGCACATCGTGATTACGAGAAACGTGACGATGAAAACTGGATGAAACACACGCTTTGGTATTCCGAAGGCAATCGTCTGGATTATAAGCCGGTCATTACTAAGCCGCTGACAGTCGAAACCTTCAAGCCTAAAGCTCGTACTTTTTAAAGAGATACTCAATGGCACGTACATTAAAATTTCAAATCTATCGCTACGATCCGGACAAGGATGCTAAGCCTTACATGCAAGATCTGACAGTTGAATTGCAAGATACTGACAAGATGTTGCTCGATGCGCTGCAACGCATCAAGGCAGACGTGGACGACTCTCTGGCCTTGCGTCGCTCATGCCGCGAGGGCGTTTGCGGTTCTGATGCGATGAATATTAACGGTAAAAATGGCTTGGCTTGCACTACCAATTTGAATGAGCTTACTGAGCCTATCATTTTGCGTCCATTGCCAGGTTTGCCGGTGATCCGCGATCTGATCGTTGATATGACGCAGTTTTTCAAGCAATACAATTCGATCAAGCCTTACTTGATGAATGACACGATTCCGCCTGAAAAAGAGCGTTTGCAGTCACCGACCGAACGTGAAGAATTGGATGGTCTATATGAGTGCATCTTGTGCGCTTGTTGCTCGACTTCCTGTCCTTCATTCTGGTGGAATCCGGATAAGTTTGTAGGGCCTGCCGGGCTATTGCAAGCGTATCGCTTTATTGCGGATTCACGCGATCAGGCTACCGGTGATCGATTAGATAATCTCGAAGATCCATATCGCTTGTTCCGCTGCCACACGATCATGAATTGCGTCGATGTCTGTCCTAAGGGCTTGAATCCAACGCGCGCCATCGGCAAGATCAAGGAGTTGATGGTTAGGCGTGCGGTCTAAGTCTGACGTTTAGATTTGTTCTGTTGTCCCGTAATATAAGAGCGGTGCCCTATGGGCGCTGCCCTTATTTCAAGCAGTTTTTAAGTCTGCATCTGCGTATGAGTTTTGCATCGTACTGAGAGTTGCGTGAAATAAGAAGTATTGAATGAAAGTGTTTATGCCTGCATTTGTGTCTGAAATTATCGTGCAATCTCATCAGAGTGACCCAGCTAAACGTGCTCGACTACGCTGGCGTGCTCGCCGTGGCTTGCTTGAAAATGATTTGATTTTGACGCGCTTCCTTGATGCTAATGAAGAGGCCATGTCTGATGATGAGGTTGATGCCTTTAGTCGATTGATGGAATTGTCAGATAACACCTTAATGGATTTGTTGATGGCAAAAAAACAGCCTGAGGCAGAAGTTGATTTTCCTCATGTTCGTGCACTTTTAATTCGATTGCAACAAGCCTAAGCGTAATAAATTTTTTGTGTTTTTTTAATTAACGACTCACCTCTACATCGAAGGAAGAGCCATGACCAACTCTGAAATAAAAGCAACCTTATCTTTTTCCGATGGTTCTCCATCATTGGAAATGCCAATTTACAAAGGGACTGTCGGTCCTGACGTAATCGATATACGCAAATTGTATGCGACGACTGGCATGTTTACCTATGATCCTGGTTTTATGTCGACAGCGGCGTGTAACTCCTCGATTACTTATATTGATGGTGATAAAGGTGAATTGCTGTATCGTGGATATCCTATTGAGCAGTTGGCGGTGAATGGTGGTGACTTTTTGGAGACTTGCTATTTGTTACTGAATGGCGAATTACCAAATGCAGCAGAAAAAGAAAAATTTGTTGCCACAGTGACGAATCACACCATGGTTCATGAGCAAATGCAATTTTTCTTCCGCGGTTTCCGTCGCGATGCTCATCCTATGTCGGTGTTGGTCGGAACTGTTGGCGCCTTGGCGTCTTTCTACCATGATTCCTTGGACATCAACGATCCGCATCATCGTGAAGTTTCCGCAATTCGTCTGATCGCAAAAATGCCTACGCTGGTGGCGATGGCATATAAGTATTCAATTGGTCAACCTTTTGTTTATCCGCGCAACGATCTCTCATATAGCGCTAATTTTATGCATATGATGTTCTCGACACCATGTGCGCCATATAAAACCAATGAAGTCTTGGTGCGCGCACTTGATCGTATTTTGATCTTGCATGCAGATCACGAGCAAAATGCATCGACTTCGACGGTTCGCCTGGCTGGTTCCTCAGGCGCGAATCCCTTCGCATGTATCGCCGCTGGTATTGCTTGTTTGTGGGGGCCTGCGCATGGTGGTGCGAATGAAGCTGCCTTAAGTATGTTGGAAGAGATCGGTAGCGTAGATCACATCCCAGAGTTCATCAGACAGGTTAAAGACAAAAATTCTGGTGTGAAGTTAATGGGTTTTGGTCATCGTGTTTATAAAAACTACGATCCGCGCGCTAAGTTGATGCGTGAAACATGCTACGAAGTCTTGCAAGAACTTGGTTTGCAAGATGATCCTTTATTTAAACTTGCTATGGCATTGGAGAAAATTGCGTTGGAAGACGAATACTTCGTTTCTCGCAAACTCTACCCGAACGTTGATTTCTACTCTGGCATCGTGCAGCGCGCTCTGGGCATTCCAACTTCCTTGTTTACGGGTATCTTTGCCTTGGCACGTACCGTAGGTTGGATTGCACAATGGAAAGAAATGATTTCTGATCCGGAGCAAAAAATTGGACGTCCACGTCAGTTGTTCGTTGGTTCGCAAACACGTGAAGTGCAACCGATAGAAAAACGCTGATCGTTTTTCGAAAAGTGTGCAAAAAAGGCGAGTCTTAATGACTCGCTTTTTTTTATTGAATAAAGATGCTATGCTTCGGCTCGAAAGTGAAATTTTTGGATGTATTTTCATTTTTGCTTCAATCGGTGATTTTTTTCTGAAAAATAACAAGCGAAGCAAAAATGTCATGATTTTCAAATCAGCCCTTCCCCACAACTTGATGTGCAATCCGCTAACCGGTCAGGCCGTGTCGCGGAAGGTTAGATTAACCCGCTAATCTCGCAAAACGCGAAGAAAGGTGAGCAAGATGATGCAACAATTAAACGCTAACTCGTATTTGTTCGGCGGCAATGCGCCGTACGTAGAAGAACTATATGAGGCGTATCTCAATAATCCTGGGTCTGTGCCTGATAATTGGCGCGCCTATTTCGATGCAATGCAACATGTCCCTGCTGTTGACGGCTCTGCCCGTCCAGACGTAGCGCATGCACCTGTCATTGCGTCTTTTGCAGAGCGCGCCAAGCAAGGCCCAATGCGGACCGTGCTGGCAACTGCTGATGCTGATATGGGCCGCAAGCGTGTGGCTGCTCAGCAATTAATCGCTGCATATCGTTTCCTAGGTAGTCAATGGGCCAATCTAGATCCTTTGCAGCGTCAGGAACGTCCTAGTATCCCCGAATTGGAGCCGAGTTTTTATGGCTTTACCGATTCAGATATGGATATACAGTTTAATATCAGCAATACCTACTTTGGTGCTGAGACTTGCTCCTTGCGTGATTTGTTGAATTCCTTGCGTGATACCTATTGCCGTTCTATCGGCGCTGAGTTCATGTATATCAGCGATCCTACCGAAAAACGCTGGTTGCAACAAAAACTCGAATCTATCCGTTCGACCCCAAGTTTTACAGCTGACAAGAAGAAACATATTCTTGATCGTCTGACAGCTGCTGAAGGCCTGGAGCGCTACCTGCATACCCGTTATGTCGGTCAAAAACGTTTCTCGCTGGAAGGTAGTGAGAGCTTTATAGCCTCTATGGATGAAACCATACAACGTGCAGGTGAGCGCGGTGTAGAGGAAATCGTTATTGGTATGGCGCATCGTGGCCGCCTGAACGTATTGGTAAATACCCTCGGTAAAATGCCGCAAGACCTGTTTGCCGAATTTGAAGGCAAGCATGGCGATGACTTACCTTCTGGTGACGTTAAATACCACCAAGGTTTTTCATCGGACGTCTCTACTCCAGGCGGCCCGGTACATTTGTCACTTGCCTTTAATCCATCGCATCTGGAAATCGTGAACCCTGTCGTTGAGGGGTCTGTCAAGGCGCGTATGGAGCGTCGCGGAGATAAAGACGGTTCGCAAGTATTACCTATTTTAGTTCACGGTGACGCGGCTTTTGCAGGCCAGGGCGTGGTCATGGAAACGCTGAATCTGGCTCAGACTCGCGGTTACGGTACCGGCGGTACTATGCATATCGTGATCAATAATCAGATTGGTTTTACTACATCTGATCCACGCGATTCACGTTCTACTCTGTATTGCTCCGACGTCGTTAAGATGATCGAAGCACCGGTATTGCATGTCAATGGTGATGATCCTGAAGCGGTGGTTCTGGCGACGCAAATCGCCTTGGATTACCGTATGGAATTCAAAAAAGACGTGGTCGTTGATATCATTTGTTATCGTAAGTTGGGACACAATGAGCAAGATACGCCCGCTCTGACCCAGCCTTTGATGTACAAGAAAATTGGCCAGCATCCTGGGACTCGCAAATTGTATGCTGACAGATTGTCTGCTCAGGGAACAATTGCTGCTGACTCTGGCGATCAAATGGTGAAAGCCTTCCGTGATGCAATGGATGCTGGTAAACATACCCGCGATCCGGTCATTTCGAACTTTAAAAATAAGTATGCGGTTGACTGGATTCCTTTCCTGAACCGTAAATGGACCGATGCTGCCGACACTGCTGTGCCAATGACAGAGTTGAAGCGTCTGGCTCAGCGTATTACGGTGGTGCCGGAAGGCTTTAAACCGCATAGTCTGGTCGAAAAAGTCTTGGGTGACCGTGCAACTATGGGGCGCGGCGAGATGAATCTTGATTGGGGGATGGGCGAACATCTGGCCTATGCGTCTCTGGTTTCTTCTGGGTACGCAATCCGTTTGACTGGACAAGATGCTGGTCGCGGTACTTTCGTCCATCGCCATGCTGTATTGCATGATCAGAAACGCGAACGTTGGGATGCCGGTACATATATTCCTCTGCAAAATATTTCAGAGAAACAAGCTCCATTTACAGTCATTGACTCGGTTTTGTCCGAAGAGGCAGTATTGGCGTTTGAATACGGTTATTCCACGGCGGAGCCAAATACTTTGACAATCTGGGAAGCGCAATTCGGCGACTTTGCCAATGGTGCACAAGTGGTCATCGATCAATTCATTAGCTCTGGTGAAGTGAAGTGGGGCCGTGCTTCCGGTCTGGTGATGATGTTGCCACATGGTTATGAAGGCCAGGGCCCGGAACATTCTTCCGCGCGTCCAGAGCGGTTCTTGCAACTATGTGCCGACAACAATATGCAAGTTGTTCAGCCTACTACCGCCGCGCAGATTTTCCATCTGTTGCGTCGTCAGATGATACGGATGTTCCGTAAGCCTTTGGTCATCATGACACCAAAGTCTCTGCTAAGAAATAAGGATGCAGGTTCTGCTTTGTCAGAATTGGCTAAGGGTAGCTTCCATACTGTGATTGGTGAAGTCGACGAAAAAATCGATGCCAAGAAGGTTAAACGTGTCATTGCATGCTCAGGTAAAGTTTATTTTGATCTGGTCAATGCGCGTAAAGAGCGTGGCCTGACCGATGTAGCAATTATTCGTGTTGAACAGTTGTATCCGTTCCCACATAAGAGTTTTGCCGCCGAACTGAAGAAATTTCCTGACTTGTCGGAATTAGTCTGGACCCAAGATGAACCGCAGAATCAGGGACCATGGTTCCAGATTCAGCACAACATCTTTGAAAGTTTGGATGATGGGCAAAAACTTGCCTACGCTGGTCGCCCGGCAAGTGCGTCTCCTGCGGTCGGCTATTACGACAAGCACTATGCGCAACAAAAAGCATTGTTGGATACGGCTTTTTCTAAGCTCAAGGGTTATATCCTGACCAAGTAAAGACATGCGGCGCGGTAGAAGCTGCTGCGCCCAATAGAATCCGAAACGGAGAAAAAACATGGCAATTATCGAAGTAAAAGTACCCCAGTTATCTGAATCCGTCGCAGAAGCGACCTTGTTGACTTGGCATAAAAAAATTGGCGAGGCTGTGACTCGTGATGAAAATCTGGTCGACGTAGAAACTGACAAAGTCGTCATGGAATTACCCGCCCCAGTAGATGGCGTGATTACCCAGATCATCAAAGGCGATGGCAGCTTGGTAGTCGCTGGTGAAGTGATCGCAATGTTGGATACCGATGGTTCGGCAAAAGTGAGCCCGATTCAAGTCTCGGCTGTGCCTGCAGCAACTGTTGCGGCCTCGGTTGATACTGGTGCCAAATCTTCTGCTGGTGTTGCAATGCCAGCCGCAGCAAAAATTTTGGCTGAAAATAATCTGGCAGCAAGTGCTGTCGATGGTTCGGGTAAAGATGGCCGTGTTACTAAGGGCGATGCTTTAGCTGCTGTTTCTGCTAAAGCTGCGGTGCCTGCAGTAGCGCCGGTGGCAGTGGTAGCTGCTAAACCGGCTTTGCAACAAGTTGCGGCGCCTGCTGCACCAAAATTGGGTGATCGTCCGGAAGAGCGCGTGCCTATGAGCCGTCTGCGTGCACGTATTGCAGAGCGCCTGGTGCAATCACAATCAACTAACGCTATTTTGACTACCTTCAATGAAGTCAATATGCAGCCCGTGATTGATCTGCGCAATAAGTACAAAGATAAGTTTGAAAAAGAGCATGGCGTTAAGCTTGGCTTTATGTCGTTCTTTGTTAAAGCAGCGGTAGCCGCGCTTAAGAAATATCCAGTAATCAATGCTTCTGTTGACGGCAATGATATTGTCTATCACGGATATTTTGATATCGGTATCGCTGTCGGTTCACCACGTGGTTTGGTAGTGCCTATCCTGCGTAATGCCGATCAAATGTCTATCGCTGATATCGAGAAAAAAATCGGCGAATTCGGTGCTAAGGCAAAAGACGGTAAATTGACTTTAGATGACCTGACTGGTGGTACCTTCTCCATTTCCAATGGTGGTACTTTCGGTTCTATGTTGTCGACGCCGATTATCAATCCTCCGCAGTCGGCGATCTTGGGCGTACATGCGACTAAAGACCGTGCTGTAGTTGAAAATGGTCAAATCGTAGTGCGTCCAATGAACTATCTGGCGATGTCTTACGATCACCGTATCATCGATGGTCGTGAAGCTGTCTTGGGTCTGGTAGCGATGAAAGAAGCGCTGGAAGATCCGGCCCGCCTTCTGTTAGATTTGTAATCGATTATCCACTATGAATCTCGCTGACGAAATCAAACGTCTGCATGAATTGCATCAGTCAGGAGCGTTGACAGATGCAGAATTCGCGCAGGCCAAGAGTAAGCTCCTCCAGGATGCTCCATCCTCGGATACTCAAAATCTTGTTGACTCAGATAATTCACTGAATCAGTTGAATCGTTTTCGACGATCCAAGAGTGATCAATGGCTGGGTGGGATTTGTGGTGGACTCGGTAAATTGACAGGCCTGGAATCTTGGGTCTGGCGTTTGCTGTTCGTCACCTTTAGTTTTTATTTTGGTTTTGGCTTAGTTGCCTATATTCTTGCCTGGATATTTGTTCCGGAAGAAGACTAAATAGTTGCTATTGACAATAGATGTATTAAAACCAGAAAAACCAGAATACCTAGGGAATATCCATGAGTAAACAATTTGACGTCGTCGTTATCGGCGGTGGTCCAGGCGGCTATATTGCAGCCATTCGCGCAGCTCAATTGGGCTTTTCTGTTGCTTGCGTTGATGCCTGGAGCAATGATAAAGGTGGCCCGGCACTGGGAGGTACCTGTACCAATGTTGGTTGCATTCCGTCCAAGGCACTACTGCAATCTTCCGAGCATTTTGAGCACGCCGGCCATGCTTTTGCTGATCACGGTATCAAGGTCAAGGGCTTGGAGCTCGATGTGGCGCAGATGCTAGCGCGTAAGAATACTATTGTTAAACAGAATAATGACGGCATTGTGTATCTGTTTAAAAAGAACAAAGTGACGTTCTTTCACGGTCATGCTTCCTTCGTGCAGGCGGCTGATGGCCTCTACAGTATCAAGGTAGCGGGCAAGGCAGAAGAAAATATCTCAGGTAAGCACATCGTGATCGCCACTGGATCTAATGCGCGTCCTTTGCCAGGTGCTGAGTTTGATGAAGACTTGATACTCTCGAATGAAGGTGCACTGACTATCGCTGCCGTGCCTAAGAGATTAGGGGTGATTGGGGCCGGTGTCATCGGTCTGGAGATGGGTAGCGTATGGCGTCGCTGCGGTGCTGAAGTCACAGTGCTGGAAGCCTTGCCGACTTTCCTCGGTGCCGTGGATGAGCAGATCGCCAAAGAAGCGAATAAGCTTTTCGTTAAGCAAGGTCTGTCGATTAATTTGGGCGTTAAAATTGGCGACATCGTCAAAGGTAAAAAAGACGTTACTGTCAACTATACCGATGACAAAGGCGCTGCGCAAAAAGCCGTATTTGATAAACTGATTATCTCTATCGGACGTACACCTAACACTAATGGCCTTAATTCCGACGCGGTGGGTTTGCAACTGGATGAGCGTGGTTTTATCGCGGTCGATGGCGACTGTAAAACCAATTTGACTAATGTCTGGGCAGTTGGTGACGTGGTTCGTGGCCCTATGTTGGCCCATAAAGCAGAAGAAGAGGGCGTTGCAGTGGCTGAGCGCATCGCTGGTCAGCACGGTCACGTTAACTTCAACACTATCCCTTGGGTGATTTACACCTCGCCTGAAATTGCCTGGGTTGGTCGTACTGAGCAACAATTGAAGGCCGATGGGGTTGCCTATAAAGCCGGTACTTTCCCATTTATGGCCAATGGTCGCGCCCGTGCTTTGGGTGATACATCGGGTATGGTGAAGTTTTTGGCTGACGCTACTACCGATGAAATTTTGGGTGTGCATATCGTTGGGCCTATGGCTTCCGAACTGATCTCAGAAGCGGTCGTTGCGATGGAATTCCGCGCTTCTGCGGAAGATATCGCGCGTATCTGTCATGCGCATCCTTCCTTGTCGGAAGCGACTAAAGAAGCCGCCCTGGCGGTGGATAAGCGCTCTTTGAATTTCTAAAAAATTAGAAATTTTCTGTTCTGTGCCGCTGCTGAGAAATCATCAGCGGCTTTTGTTTAACTTGTTATCCTTTTTCCTTAGTGCACATGAATGTCACCGAGTTTTACCATGATGCATTGACCACGCGTGGCTTTCAGTCCGATGCAGCGCAGCAGTTTGCAGTGGCACGTCTTCAGCAAGCCTACGATGAGTGGGTGGAATATAAATCAAAACGAGCGAATAAGTTTACGCGCATCATCACGCGTCCGGATGTGCCGCGCGGCGTGTATATGTGGGGCGGGGTGGGGCGCGGAAAATCATTTTTGATGGATAGCTTTTATTCGGTAGTGCCAGTGGTGCGTAAAGGCAGGCTGCATTTCCATGAATTCATGCGGGCGGTACATCGCCAGTTGGATGAATTAAAAGGTGTGGCTGATCCGCTCGATGAAGTGGCGCGTCGCATCGCCAAAAAATACCGTCTCATATGCTTCGATGAATTCCATGTCTCCGATGTGGCAGACGCGATGCTTTTATATAATTTGTTGAATGCGCTGTTTGAAAATGGCGTGTCGTTTGTCATGACCTCGAATTATCAGCCTGATACCCTGTATCCGGATGGTTTGCATAGAGACCGGATGTTGCCGACGATCGCATTATTGAAGCAAAAATTAGATGTAATCAATGTCGATTCGGGCAATGATTATCGTAAGCGTGCTTTGGAACAGGTTCAGGCCTACCTGACGCCACTATGTGCGGCTACAGATCAGAGTCTGCGCGAAGCCTTTGTGCGCATCGCGGAAACCAGCGATGAAGATGGGCATGTGAATATCGAAGGACGTGAACTGAAAGCCTTGCGACGCGCCGGTAGTGTGATTTGGTTTGATTTCGCCACTTTATGTGGAGGCCCGCGTTCACAAAACGACTACCTCGAAATCGCCAGTCGTTTTCATACGGTAATACTGTCATCTATCCCCGCCATGTCAGCCGCCATGTCTTCGGAAGCACGTCGTTTCACCTGGTTGATAGATGTGTTTTATGACAATAAAGTGAAATTAATCATGTCGGCTGCGGTGCCGCCTGAGCAGTTATATACCTTAGGGACCTTGTCGAATGAGTTTCATCGTACCGTTTCGCGGATTATAGAAATGCAGTCGCGTGAATACATGGACGCTGATCAGCGCGATGCCAGTGCCGGTATCGTATAGATAAACTGTATTGTTAGCATGAACAAAAATAGAGAAGCAAAGCATATTGCCAGCGCAAAGAAGCAAAGCAATAAATCAAGGGAATGAGAATGAAAAAGATTTTCAACGAACGTGGGATTCGCAATCTGCTAACTCTAGTATTGCTGAGTGCAGCGCTGATGGGGCCAGATCTACAGGCGCAGGACGATAAGGTTGATTTCGCAGTCTTGCAACAAAAAGTCGCGACGCTGGACTTAAGTTATGGCAGTACCAGCATACAATCTGGCGAGAAGGCTGAGTTAGCATTGAATGAAACGGAGATAGCGCAAGAGGAGTTGCGGATCTGGTATTTGCAGGCGGAAAATAATTGTTACGACAAATTTTTTGTTACTTCCTGCATCAATGATAGTAAGTTGGTGCGCCGCAAACTGTTTGCAATACTCCAGCGTATTTCGGTAGAAGCCAAGGCATTTCAACGCAAAGAACATATCGATCAACTGGATGCTGATTTGCTGCAGAAAAACACCCCTCCACTGCAATAAAAAGTGGGAGTATGCCTAAAAACAAGGCAAATTGCGCATATCCAGTATGCGGTTGAAATTTATACTCCCACCTAGTATTTAAAATAAATCAAATCAAATCAAATCAAATCGCTTGCAAACGTCCTAGTGCCTGCTCTAGGGTTGAATCTTGTTTAGCAAAACAAAACCTTACAATCCCGCTTTCCTGCGCCCGATGATAGAAGGCTGACACAGGAATTGCCGCGACCCCAATCTCGCGCGTAAGCCACAATGCGAATTCGCTTTCTGATTTATCCGAAATGGCAGAATAATCGACACACTGAAAATACGTACCATTGGTCGGCAGTAATTTAAAACGTGAATTTTTTAGGCCCGCCCGGAAAGCATCACGTTTCTTTTGATAAAAATCCGCTAAATTAAGATAATGTTTTGGTTCATTCATATACTGCGCCAGGGCAACTTGCATAGGTGTATTGACGGTGAATACATTGAACTGATGCACTTTGCGAAACTCTGTCATCAGCGTCTTTGGCGCGGCAACATAGCCGACTTTCCAGCCTGTGACATGGTAAGTTTTTCCAAAACTGGAAATAATGTAAGAGCGTGCGGCCAACTCCGGATAGCGCGCCAGTGACTCATGTCGCTGTCCGTCAAATACCATATGTTCATACACCTCGTCTGAGGCTAGCAACACTTGCGTGTCCTTGACTATTTCGGTCAGTGCCGCAATATCACTTTCTTGCAAGATAAAACCGCTAGGGTTATGCGGTGAGTTCAGCAGTAATAAGCGCGTTTTTGTTGTGATCGCTGCCGCCACCCGATCCCAGGGTGTGGAATAGCCATCTGCGTCTAGACACATGGAGACGAATACCGGCACGCCGCCCGCCAGTTTGATGGCCGGAACATAACTATCATAGGCTGGCTCAATCACAATCACCTCGTCGCCAGGGTGCACGCACGCTAGCAAGATGCTCATGATCGCTTGCGTGGCCCCAGCTGTGACCGTTATCTCAGTTTCTGCATCGTAGACATGCCCGTACAGCTGGAGAATCTTGGTTGAGATGGCGTTCCGTAAAGCCGGCACGCCGGCCATAGGCGGGTATTGATTATGTCCCTTTTGCATCGCCTCAGTGACGGCATCAATCAGTGCCGGATCGCAATTGAAATCAGGGAAGCCCTGGCCTAAATTGACGGCGCCAGTCTCCGCAGCCAGGGCCGACATCACTGAAAAAACGGTGGTGCCGACCTCTGGCAATTTAGAGTCGATTTTCAATAGTTCTGATTTAGTCATGTTGAAAATTACGTCAAGGATTATTTTGTGCCAAATAAACGGTCACCCGCATCACCTAGGCCAGGAACAATATAGCCATGCTCGTTCAAGCATTGGTCTATCGATGCCGTCAGGATAGATACATCGGGATGGGCTGCTTGCATGACTTTGATGCCTTCGGGTGCCGCTAACAGGCAAACAAATTTAATACTGACCGCACCGCGTAATTTGAGCCTAGAAATGGCGGCAGCTGCTGAGTTACCGGTGGCGAGCATAGGATCGACCACGATGACCAAACGGTCGGCGATATCTTCCGGGACTTTAAAATAGTATTCAACCGGCTCTAAAGTTTCGGGGTCACGGTAAAGGCCGATATGCCCGACGCGGGCATTGGGTAATAGATCGAGCATGCCATCGAGTATTCCATTGCCAGCTCGTAAAATAGAGATTACGCAGAGTTTCTTCCCGCTAATCGCTGGCGCATCGATAGTGGCAATCGGCGTTTCTATTTGTATGTTCTCTAGGGGCAGATCGCGCGTGACTTCATATGCCAGCATCTGGCTAATTTCTCGCAATAAACGACGAAAATTGTCGGTTGTCGTCTCTTTGCTGCGCATCAGCGTGAGCTTGTGCTGCATGAGTGGATGTCTGATTTCGGTTACAGGCTCTGACAAGATAATTCTCCAAAAAACGTTATTAGATTCAAATGAAACATGAGTGCCGTATTTTACGTTGCCCAATGTAAAAATGGTGCAAAGCGCTTGCTATGGTGGGTACTTTATGTGGCGGACAGGCGCTTTGTCAGCACGAAATCTTGCAATTGCCCTGCCGTGCGCGGCTTTTTAAACTTCATAGTAAAGATATAAGGCAGTTTTCCTAGTCTTATCCAAAGATGCTTTGTGTGTCTATCATCGATAATTTAGTTTATGAGAGTCTAGCAAGATATTTGCACTGGTCGCTAGGCTGGCCATCAATCGGGAGTAGGAAATGGATGCAAACCAAACATTGTTAAACAGATTGTCTATGGGAGCCTATTCTATGGATGGTCGTCTCGATGCCGACGACGACGTCTCAATGTCGGAGCCGCATTTAGAAACGCACTCCCGTATTGATGTAAAAGGAATCCGTGAGGCGATAGCGCGTGTCGAGGCGGAAGCGCGGGCCACCGTCGCCTCGGAAAACCGGCTGCAAGCGGAGGCACGTGCTAGAACCCTGGCGCAAGAACGCGCCCAAACTGAAGTTGACGCGGCAAACCTGGCACAAAAAAATCTTGAACTGGAACAGGCTGCGATACTCAGTAGTCGTACTCGACTGGAAGCTGAGCGTCAGTCAGGTGCTGTTAGTGAAGCGAGGATCGCGGCCGAAAGCAAAGAAACCTTAGAACTCAATGATCGTATAAGGTTGGAGACAAAAGCCAGAGAACAGGCAGATCAACGTGTTTTGTTTGAGCAAAAGGCTAAAAATCTGGTGCTGGAGAAGTTGCGGGTCGAGAGTGATGGCGCAGGGAAGGCGAAAGCGGCTGCAGTAAGCTTGGTGAAGGAAACTCAAGTGGCTCAGCATTGGGCTGCAGAGCGCGCTGCTGCCTCACTTTCTGCCAAACACGAGGCGCGTGAACGTGCGCGAGTCGATGCGCGTATTGCTGAGTTGGCACGCAATAGCGAACGTAGAGACAAGGATGCGCGTGAAACCTCGGAGATGCTGGTGAAGGTCCGTAGTGAGGCACAACAGCTTAATCGCGAGAGAGAACAAGCCGAGGCGCTAGCGCTAGAGTGCGAAATTAATCGTGCTCCGGTAGAAGTTAGAGCGCGTGAGGATGCCTTGGCACGCGTCGCCATAGAACGTGAATATGAGGCGATTGCGCAAGCTCGGGGTGACTCTGAGCGTAGAGTCCGTGAGGCGATACAATTACGTATCCGTGCCGATGAAGATTTATTGTTGGCCGCTAGCAAGCGCGAACAGGCTGAAACCGTAGCCGCGACTGCCGCGCAAGCGAGGCGTGAAGCGGAGGAGAAAATTCGTAGCGTGACCGAGTCGCGCATACAAGCGGAACGAGAGCTACACGCTAATGCCTTAAAGAGAGTTGAATTTGAGCAATATGCTGATACGGATGCCAGGGCACGTTTACAGGCAGAAGCGGTCGCAACCGAAGAGGCCAGGCAGCGTCGTCAAGCAGATCAAGAAGCTAGCGAAATTGCAAGACAACTGGCGGCAGAGCATCAACGAGCCATACAAGTAGTTAATGAGAGAGCTAAATTAGAACGCGAGGCACTTCAATTAGCCAGAGATCAAACCAATGCTGAGCAACAGGCATTGACTGCGATTGCCTTTCAATCTGAATTTTTAAAAAAAGCGAATGCTGCTACTGAACTCAAAACCAAGAACGCACTAGCGTTAGGAAAGGTCGAGAAACTGCGTGCTGAAGCAGAGAAAAAAGCCGCCGACGCTCTCCAGCTTAAGTTGGAGAACGAGAAAAAGAAAGAGTTAGAAGCCGAAGAGCGCGAGAAAACTGAACAAATCCAAACAGAATTGCTGCAATTACAGCAACAAGCTGAGCAAGCTGCTCGGATCGCTAGTGAAACCGTCTGTTTAGCCGAAAAAATTAAATTAGAAACAGCGCTTGACCAATTGCAGCTGCAAGAAAAAATTGCACAAGTAGCAGTGCAGAAAAGTGAACAGGAAAACCTACTTCTGAGTGTACAGCAGCAAAGGGCGAGCGATGAAGTGAAGGCTCTGGCCTTGATCCAGGAAAAATTAGCCGCTGAGCGACGCCGCGCCGACGCCATCGAACGCGTGCTTGGCGCGACTCAGGCAAAGTTAAACAGTGAGGAACGTGCCAGAACAGAAGCTGAACTGAGGTTAAATCTAGAGCAGGAAGAAAAAGATGTATTGGATGCAAAGAGCGAGTCTGATAAGCAACATAGACTGTCACTAGAGACGAAGCTCAACGCGGAAAAATATTCCTTGCAGCAGACGCAATTACAAGTAGAAATGCAGAAAAAGACGGCCACTCTGGCGCTGTTGAAAGCGCGGCAACTGGCCGAGATCGCCAAAGCGGAAAAATTACGTATGAACGCAGAGCGCGACGCTGCGCTGGCAAATCAAGAGAAACTCGAAGCCGAAAGAGATGCGGCGCAGGCTATTTTAGAAAATACCAAGCACGAACGCGAATTAACATCGGTAATGCAAGCAAGGCAGCAGCAGGAGGACGAAGCAAAAGAGCTGCGCAATGTGTTACTTGGTGCGGAGCAACTGCGTCTGACGAAGATGACGGCCTTTACCCAACTGCAACGTGAAACAGCTTTAGTCTCGCAGCAAAAAGCGAGTGAAGCTGCGGAGTTGATGCAGGTTCAAGCTAAGCTGGCGGAGCAGGAAAATAGTGCACGGGCTTCAATACAAGCGAAGCTACTAGCAGAAAAACAATTGCTGAGCGAAGTGGCGGCGAAACTTGAGGCAGAAACGCTGCAAAACAATCTCTATAGTGAGCGCCTGGAGAAAGAGCGGGAAGTTCGTCAACTGCTAGAGGAAAAGAATCACGCGGAGCAAAAATTATTAACTCAATGCAAGGAAAAATCCATTGCAACACAGCAGGCCGTAAATGCTGCGCAGGCACGTGTGACAATTGCTGAGTCCTTGGCTAGTTTGGAAAAAAAGGCCGCTGCGGTACAACAGAGCGCCTTGAACGCGTTGGAGCAAGCAAAGGCACTAGAGCAAGAAAAGTATGACGCTATCGCATTAACCGAAAAGACGCATCAGGAAAAACTGTTATTGGAACAGCAGGCGGCAGCAGAAGCGCAGTTGCGCTTGCAAGCTGAGCTTGAATTAAGTGGGATCACAAGCGAGCGCGTCACTCTGGAGAAAAAAGCGAGAGTTGATGTAGATGGAAAACTGATTGCGGAAAAATCTTTATTTGAGAAAGTCAAAAATTACGCTGAAATGCAGCACAAGGCGCATCAGTTGAGTTTGCAGAAAAAAGAGAAAGTTGAAGAACTGACGTTAGCAGTTCAGCACCGCATTAGTTTAGATGCTGAAATATTTCGTAGCACTGAAGAGAAACTTCAGATCGAGCAAAGTATCCAAAAGGAACTTGCATCCAAATTAGACGCTGAACAAGATGCTTTGCAATATGCTGAAGCGAATAAGTTATTGATAGATCAAGAGCTTCAGCGCAGTTTCGCAGTTTGTGCCGCAGAAAAAGCCATGCATCAAGAGCTAGCAGCAAACGCAGACGCGCAAAAAGTAATCCTCAAGGTGACAGCACAGCGCCTGCAACAAGAGGAAAATTTAAGCGAATGGCAAAAACAAAGACTGAAAGCTGAACAAGCCGCAGCTTCACTGCTTGAGCAAACCATGGAAGCGGAACAATTGGCCTTGGCAACATCTGTCGCCTTACAAGAACAGGAGCAGGAAAAGCTCAGTCTGGCTCAAATGCGTCAGCAGCAAGACGAGGCGCTAAGGAGGGACGTGGCGCAACTTGCACGGCAAGAAACGCAATTATTGGAAGCGTCGCAACAAGCATCCCTGGCTAAACGGCAGGCCGCACAAGCGTTGGAAGAAAAAACGCGACTGCTGCTGCAGTCTGTGCAAGCAGAACAAACACGTAAAGACCTTGAGCAACAACTGAGTTTGGAGCAACAAAAGAAAATCGCGTTCGAGCAGGAAGAGCAGAATTTGATCGCGCAACGGGTGGCGTGCGAGTCTGAGCTTGTCGAGACGGCGCGTCAACGTTTGGATGCCGAGCAATCTAATCAAGCTTTGGCCCTGCAGACGCAGTTAGCGGAACAAACATTACTTGATGCAGCATCAACTCTTGCAGCAGCGCAAACATTAACCTTGAACGCGTTAAACGCCAAGCTACGTGATGCTAAACAACTCACAGAACTGGAGAATCAAAAGGCTGCTGTGGAATTAGAGGCATCGAGCGTGGTGCAGCAGAAATTAGCGTTAGAGACGCAAGCGGCGAATGATGCCGTCTTGCGTCTAAATGCTGAACGGGAGTATTTGTTGCAGTTCGAGTTAAGGGCGCAGGCCGAGCAAGATATGAAGATAGCGGTGCAGCAAAAGCTCAGTGCAGAAGTAGAGGCTAGAAAGTTAGCGCAACAGAATGCGATTTTTGAGCAAGAGATGGCACTGGCAGCACAATTGCAGTTGGATAATTTACTTCAATTGCAACATGCAACTTTAAATAGCGCAGCGCTGGAGAATGAAAAAACAATGCAGTTGCAGGCCCAGTGTGAACTGCAGAAAACAAACTATGAACTAGAGCAATTAGCGCTGCAGGAAATCAGTAATAAAATTGAATTTGAAAAGCAAATTTATCTGGATGCAGAAAATCGCTTATTAATCGAAAAACAGGCTAGCGAAGTGAGTCAAGCGCGCGCCATTCTGGAGCAGACTGCCTGTGCGGAGCAGCAAGCTAGCTTGGAGCGTGAGCAAAAGTTGGTGGAAGTGAGTAATGAAGTTATTGCTAAACATAAGGCATATGCCGACGATCTTTGCCGTCAAATTGCAGGTCAAGAGCAGCTCAATCAGCTCGAAGATGAGCGGCGTCAGACTCAAAAAGAACTGCTGCTGGTCTTGGAGGATAAGCAATTTATTGAACAAAAATTGAATCAAGAAGTTCAGTGCTCACTTGAAATGGAAGTGGCAATTAGATCAGCATTGCAGGAAAGGATGACTCACGAAGCGCAAGTGCGTCGCGATTTAAACTTGGCATTCGAACAGGAGCAAAATGCCAGTCGATTGACGCATGATTTACAGCAAGAATACCAAAGCCGCACACTGCACAATCAGAAGCAAGTCACTGCCGCACAGCAACAGTTGCAAGCAGAACATGAGCGTGCGGCAACCTTAGCTGAAAACCTAATCGCGAAATTAATGCAGCAACAAGGCGCGAGCCAGGCTTGGCGTGAAAATGCACAAAAAATGCTGGCTGACTCACCTGTCGACGTAATTGTGCCTGCAACGAATAAACCTTTACCAGGCTTTCGCATGCGTACATCGATCGCCGTCAGTGCATTTGCATGCGCGGGTATCGTTGGGGCCGTTAGTTGGGGTTTAGTGCAGGCGCAAACACATACTAAATTGGGTTCAGTACTTATTGCGCATGCTGTGCCAGTTAAAGCAGACGTGCTGGCTAGCACTGCTCCCGGTTCTGGTTTACGTATGTCCTACGGCATAGAAGTTGCGCAAAATAAAAACTAATCGCTAAAAAGCAATGACCACAAGGAAGCCACCATTGACGTGATTTGAGATGCGTATCCTGCCACCGTGCCGTTTTATGATTTTTTCAACGATAGCCAAGCCCAGGCCGGAGCCGTTTGCTTGACTACGCGAGACATCAACACGGGTGAATGGCTTGAGCAGACGTGTTAGGTCGGTATCAGGAACGCCAACACCGTAGTCCCTAAAACTTAGCAATATTCCTGGTTTTCTGCCATTCTTCTTCAAATGGCATTGGATGTCCATTTTCACCTGCTTTGTGCCGGGTGTGTGGCCGTAGCGTCGGGCGTTTTCTATGAGATTATTGAATAATCTATATAACTCTATTTTATTGCCAGGTATTTGTATGTTGGGGCCAATAGACGAACGTATTAGCATATCGGGCAGTCGAGATGCCTCGTCAATAGTTTTTCCTAGCAAGTCGCTGATGTTGACTAAATCAAAGACCACCGCATCCAAAGGCTTTGCATAGTCGAGAAACTGGCCAATAATTCCATCCATTTGTGCCAAATCCGATTGCATCCCAAGTCTGGCTTCTTTGCTTAAATTTGCCATCTCAACTTCTAATTGCATTCGTGCCAACGGCGTGCGCAAGTCGTGAGAAATTCCGGCCAAAATAACAGCTCGGTCGGAGTCAATTCTTACTAAATCTTCCACCATTTGATTAAAGCTGGCATTGGTTTCGCGAATTTCACTTGGACCTTTTTCCGGTAGCGCTTCTGGGCGTTTTCCTTTCGCTAGCATGCGTGCAGCGGCACTTAAGCGTGAGAGTGGATCGTTGATCAGTCTGGAGATAAAGACTGCGCCAATTAAAGTAAGAAATAAAGTGATCGCAGCCCACCCAAGAAACTGCAGGCCATCCGCGGGATCTAGTCTATCTTGCTCAAGTCGCAACCAATATTGATCGCCGTCAATTTCAAAACTTATCCACAAACCGGGAATGTTATTCATTTTTTCGGCAAAACGGGTCGTCTTTCCGAGTTTGCTTTGTATGAATGTTTGCACTTCTTTGAATAATAGTGTCGACTCAGGCTCCACGACCTGATCATTTTCTTCAAGAAGATAGATGCGAATGCCTTCATTGCTCGCAAGATCAAATAGAAGTTCTGCACGCTTTTCTGGTGCAGAATGGATAAGCGCTGATCTTGTGATGCTTACAATGGAGATAATTTGAGCGGCAATTTGCTGGGCTCTAGGCGTACGTTCAACAATTTTGAAACTGCCGAACCAAGTCGACATGCTTGCTAGCACTAGCAATACTAAAAAAAGGAAGGTACGCCAAAAAAGTCCGCTTTTGAGCCAGTCTAGACTATTTAGGTAAGTCCGCATTGTAGCAAGGTGCGTTATCTTGATTTCCCATCTGGAATAAATACATAGCCCAACCCCCAAACCGTTTGAATATAAATTGGGTTTGATGGGTCAAGTTCAATTAACTTACGCAAACGTGAGATTTGTACATCTAAACTGCGATCAAATACTTCGTATTCACGCCCGCGCGCCATCTCCATCAATTTTTCGCGAGATAGTGGCTGTCTTGCATGACGCGCAAATACTTTTAGTACGGAAAACTCGCCGGTTGTAAGATTGATGTTTTCACCACTTTTTTTCAGTGTGCGAGTCGCTAGATCAAGGATGAAATCGCCGAAAGCAAAAATCTGCGGACCTTCGGAAGGCGCTCCTGGTGATTCAACCGGGGCTTTTCGCCGCAGTACTGCATTGATACGCGCCACCAATTCACGTGGGCTAAAAGGCTTGGGAAGATAGTCATCTGCTCCCATTTCTAGTCCAATTATGCGATCGACCTCTTCACCTTTTGCCGTTAACATGATGATCGGTGTTTTGTCTCCAGCACCGCGCAACCTGCGGCAAATCGCTAATCCATCTTCACCGGGTAGCATTAAATCGAGTATCAACATGTCATAGTGTTCTCGCATCCAAAGCTTGTTCATGCTTTCGGCATTTTCAGCGCTGACCACATTAAATCCTTGTTCGCTTAGATAGCGCCTTAATAGGTCGCGTAGGCGTACGTCGTCGTCAACTACTAAAATTTTCGCCTTGGTTCCGCTGTCGATATGGCTGTCGCCAGATTGCTTGAAAGTATTCATTCGCATATGGTACTTGCAGAAATAAAAAAGTGGCAGATTTTGAGGTCACGCATTACAAAGTGTTACACATTTTTCCATTTCCTCATTGTCGCATGTGACTCACGAAGCGTAAACTAATGACTAGCATTTCGCCCACTCCGGTTCTTTCATCTTCATGAGTAAGGGATGGTGATATCTAAAACTTAGCTGATTTTTTAACGGAAAATAGGAAAAATTTATGCAATTTCGCGTGATGCCAGTACTACTTTTTTTCTGTCTTTCATCATTGAGCGCACTTTGCGCGGCTTCGATTCGCGAGTCCACTGATCTGGAATATCATGGGACTAGGGCTGGTGACCGGGGTAATTCAGTGCAACTTCAAGAATCAATACGTAATAGTCAAAAGCAGGCTGGAATTGCAAATCCGAAGCGTAATAGGCTCAGTGTCGATGAGCGTCAAATTTTACGCAAACAAATCCGTGAAGCTGAAAATGAAATTTACTATTTTAATAAATAGTGGTATCAACAACTCGTTTTAAGCCAAAGATAAATGAGGACGGTCGATAAATCTTTTTATCGGCGATTTTGCTTCATTATTTGTTGCTGCTCTCGACCCCAATCACGATCTTTTTCAGTTTCGCGCTTGTCGTGTTGTTTTTTTCCTTTTGCTAAGCCAATCTGGCATTTAATCTTCCCGTTGCTGTAATGCATATTCAAGGGAACCATGGTGTATCCCGATCGCTCCACTTTACTGATCAGTTTGCTGATTTCGGTTGCATGGAGTAATAATTTGCGTGTACGAACAGCGTCTGGATGTATATGGGTTGAAGCTGTTGGTAGGGCGCCTATATGCGCTCCAAACAAAACGATTTCGCTATTTCGTACTAGTACATAAGCTTCTTTTAGCTGCACGCGACCGGCGCGTATAGATTTAACTTCCCAGCCTTGCAATACAATTCCAGCTTCAAATTGTTCTTCTACGAAGTAGTCGTGGAAGGCTTTTTTATTATCGGCAATACTCATGCTATATGAAATTATTCAGTATTCCTGGCGATAAAAATTAGCTAATTTTTACGCGAGAAACGATGTGAGTCGGTTAAAATTTGGAAAGTGATTTTACCAAATGGTTTCTATTGATGGCAGTCGTACATAAAACAGTCTTTGTAGCATACAGCACCGAGCAAATGTTTGCGTTGGTTGAAAAAGTTGAGGATTACCCCCGTTTTTTACCTTGGTGCGGTGCTGTCGAAGTCGCACAGCGGACCGAGCATCAGCTAACTGCGACATTATCCATTAATTATCATGGAATTAAACAAAAATTTACCACGAATAATACAAATTCGCCGCCGAACTCTATGGAGATGGGTCTGGTAGAGGGACCGTTTAAACAATTATTGGGCCGCTGGAAATTTACTGAACTCCGGCCTGATGCTTGTAAAATTGAATTTGACCTTACCTACGAATTTTCGAGTAAGTTATTGGAGCACATAATAGGCCCAGTTTTCGGAAAAATCGCGAATAGTTTTGTTGATTCATTTTGCGCACGTGCTGAGGCGATCTATGGATGAGATTGCGCTTGACGTGAAGATCGCAATTCAGGTGTGCTACGCGACTCCGTGTGAGTCCGTTATTTTAGCGCTTGAGGTCCCTGAGTTTGCCAGCTTGGAGAGCGCAATTGTCAGTAGTGGAATCCTGTCCGCGTTTCCTGAAATTGATTTGACTCAATCCAAAGTAGGTATTTTCGGCAAGATAAAATCTTTGGATGTCAATTTGCGACAGGGTGATAGGGTGGAAATCTATCGCGCTTTGGTCGCCGATCCGATGGAGGCGCGGCGGCGGCGCGCAATAAAGCACTCCGCCGGAGTGTAAATCGCGATTCGCTTATTTGCAGTCATTTAAGATGCGTTGAGTGTCCTTGAGTTCTTGGGCTCGCTGCGTATCGCTGAGAATATTTTTCTCACCGTTTGCACTAGTGTTAGCAATTCTTTGCCCTGATTCTAGGGTTTTTTGATAAGAACGTGCGCGCTCACAATTCTTTGATTTTTCGGAGTTTGCTAACTGCTCCGCTGCAGATTTTTTGTCTTTTTCTTCTTGCTCAGCTTTTCGCTTGTTGTAATCTTCATTTTTGCTTGTAGTGGTTACGGGCTTTTTTAGTTGTTCGTTTATTGCGCTGGCGCTGGTTGAGGGGGATGCCCCTGCTGGCGTCGTCGTGCTGGACGTCGTCAGTGCGCTCCTGCTAGGCGCTTTAATTATTTTAGCTTTGGAGATATTCGCTGGAGGTGGTAAATCAGAAAATTGCTTGTTACCTTTTTCGTCTAGCCAGACGTATTGTGCCTGACATGAGGATGCAATAAGTAATGCTGCGATTGTAAAGCTTGAGGCTGTAACTGTATGTTTTGACCAAAATTTGAACATGAAATACTTTCAGAAAATGTGTTTAATGCGACCAGTTTTCGCAGAGTTTTACACAGATGAAGACGTATCTGCAAGTTTTCTGTATAATTTGCTTTTGCGCCTATAGGAAATACTATGCGTTTACTTCAAAAAGCACTCACATTTGATGATGTGTTGCTAGTTCCAGCATACTCGAACATTCTCCCCAAAGATACTTCTCTTGCGACAAATTTGACTCGCAATATCAAGTTGAATATACCTTTGGTATCCGCTGCAATGGATACCGTTACCGAAGCTCGTCTTGCCATTGCTATGGCGCAAGAGGGTGGTATAGGCATTATTCATAAAAACTTGACACCTAAAGAGCAAGCCAAAGAAGTGGCCAAGGTCAAACGATTTGAGTCCGGCGTTTTACGTGATCCAATCACCATTCCGCCAACCACAAAAATCCGTGATGTAATTGCGATGTCGCAACAGCATGGTATTAGCGGCTTTCCTGTGGTTGAAGGAAAGCTTGTGGTCGGGATTATCACTAATCGAGACTTGCGTTTTGAGCAAGAACTTGACGCTGAAGTACGAGCTAAGATGACGCCGCGTGATAAATTGGTGTTTGTGAAAGAAGGTGCTGATTTGGCAGAAGCCAAGCGCCTGATGAATAAACATCGCTTAGAGCGCGTATTGGTCGTTGATGATGCGTTTGAATTACGTGGTTTAATTACCGTTAAAGATATACAAAAATCAACCGAGCATCCTTTTGCATCCAAAGATGAGCAAGGTAAGTTGCGGGTTGGTGCTGCGGTCGGGGTTGGTGCTGATAACGATGAACGCATCGATTTGCTAGCCAAGGCAGGTGTGGATGTCATCGTAGTCGATACCGCGCATGGCCATTCAAAAGGTGTGTTGGATCGCGTTAGATGGGTGAAAACCAAGTATCCGCATATTGAAGTCATTGGTGGCAATATCGCGACCGCTGCGGCAGCTTTGGCTTTGGTTGAGCATGGTGCTGACGCCGTTAAAGTTGGAATTGGCCCAGGATCGATCTGCACTACGCGTATCGTCGCTGGTGTTGGTGTTCCGCAAATTACTGCAATTGCCAACGTAGCTAATGCGCTTAAAGGGACAGGAGTTCCTTGTATCGCTGACGGAGGTGTTCGTTTCTCTGGTGATGTGGCCAAAGCCTTGGCGGCCGGTGCATCTACGGTAATGATGGGTAGTATATTTGCCGGTACTGAAGAAGCGCCTGGAGAGGTGATCTTGTTCCAGGGACGTAGCTACAAATCTTATCGTGGTATGGGCAGTTTGGGTGCAATGGCCGACGGCTCAGCGGATCGCTATTTTCAAGATGCTACCAATAACGCCGATAAGTTGGTTCCCGAAGGGATAGAGGGTCGCGTTGCATATAAAGGTAGTGTATTGGCTATCCTTTATCAATTGGTAGGCGGCGTTCGTTCCTCTATGGGGTATTGTGGTTGCGCTTCAATTGAAGAGTTACGTACTAAAGCTGAGTTTGTTGAAATAACCTCAGCGGGTATGCGTGAATCTCATGTGCATGATGTGCAGATTACCAAAGAAGCGCCAAATTATCACGCGGATTAATTTGTTATTGGCATGTTGATGTTCTTTGGCGGGAGGAGGGTGGTATGACGGTACAGTTAGATCGCCCAAGCCCTGCCACAGTACTTACTGTGAATGCCGCTTACGAAGCCCTGATGTCCGAGAAATATGAGTCTAGAATAAAACGGATTGAGCGGTTGGGGGTGAAGCTTTTTGGTGTGGCAAATTGCCTGGTTAGTTTCGGTAATTTGTCGGATCGAGCCTATCAAGGCGAACATTCTATGAATGCGATGGAGGCCATGTTTTGTGATGGACTTCCTATTCCTGATGAAATTTTGGTTGTCAACGATACGACGCTTGATGCGAAATTTGCGCTCGATCGTTTTGTTGTAGGGTTGCCATATATACGTTTTTATGCTGCGCATCCTATCTTTGATTCCGCGCGAAATATTATAGGCTGCGTCTCGCTGATAGACTATCGTCCACGTGATTTTGACGATGAGAATAGACAGATTTTTGCTGATTTGTTGGTAATGGTAGAGCGTGAGTTACTCATGCTTTCTATGTACAAGATGCAGGTCGCATTGATTAAGCAAAATCGGAATCTGAAACGAGATTCCTTGATAGATCCGATTTTGGGCACCTGGAATAAGGGCGCGATAGTCAGGTCTCTGCGGATAGAAATGGAACGCTGTAGCAAGGCAGAAAAACCGCTCGCATTGCTGGTGGTAACCTTGGATCAAATTGCCACTATTCATGCGACGCATGGAACTGCGATCAGTGACATGGTGCTGGTTAAGATGATAAGTAGGATACGTTCTTGCATTCGACCATTTGATGCTTTGGGGCGTTTCGGTAATGATGTTTTTCTCATGGTTTTACCTGGGGCATCGCGGTTGGTCGCGACTGCGGTTGCCGAGAGAATACGCTTAACCATTATGTCTAATCCTGAAGAAATCGACGCGGCATCAATAGACTTAACAATTAGTGCTGGAATCGTATCAACGGATACTTTTCCGGATGCGGAGCCTGAAATACTTATAAGTTATGCAGAAAAAGCCCTGCTATCGGCTAAGACGGCAGGAAACAACCGTGTTGTCCCGGCGATCGCCGAGCAACCTGACATTATTATTTAAACTATGCACTCAAAAATACTCATTCTTGATTTCGGCTCCCAAGTCACCCAATTGATCGCAAGACGTGTTCGTGATTCAGGTGTGTTTTCCGAAGTGTTTCCTTATGACGTTAGTGATGAATTTATCCGTAACTATGGTGCATCAGGCATTATTTTATCCGGTGGTCCGAGTAGCGTTACCGAAGGTGATACGCCACGTGCGCCAGCGGCGGTGTTCGATGCTGGTGTACCGGTATTGGGTATTTGTTACGGCATGCAGACCATGGCTGAACAACTTGGCGGTAAAGTTGAAAATGGCAAAGTCCGTGAATTTGGTTATGCAGAAGTACGCGCCCGCGGTCATACCACTCTGTTGAACGGGATTAATGATTTCGTTACTGCCGAAGGCCATGGCATGCTGAAAGTCTGGATGAGTCATGGCGACAAAGTGATAGATATGCCGCCAGGCTTTAAGCTAATGGCCTCCACCGATAATTGTCCGATCGCGGCAATGGCGGATGAAGATCGTCATTTTTATGCGGTGCAATTCCATCCAGAAGTGACGCATACCGTTCAGGGCGAAGCCATTATTGGTCGTTTCGTGCACGAGATTTGCGGTTGTAAATCGGACTGGAATATGCCAGATTACATCGCCGAAGCGGTCGCGTCGATACGCGCGCAAGTCGGTGATGATGAAGTGATACTCGGTTTGTCCGGTGGGGTCGATAGTAGTGTCGCCGCCGCCTTGATACATCGCGCCATAGGCGATAAGTTAACTTGCGTGTTTGTCGACCATGGTCTGTTGCGCCTTGATGAAGGCAAGATGGTCATGGAAATGTTTAGCAAGAATCTGGGTGTTAAAGTTATACAGGTGAATGCGGAACAGCAGTTTATGGGGCATTTGGCTGGTGTTACTGATCCAGAGGCAAAGCGTAAGATAATCGGACGTGAATTCGTCGAAGTCTTTCAGGTTGAGTCGGCTAAGTTGAGCAATGCTAAATGGCTGGCACAGGGTACGATTTACCCTGACGTGATCGAAAGTGCCGGCAAGGGCAAAAAAGGGCATACGATCAAAAGCCATCACAATGTCGGTGGCTTGCCGGATACCTTAAATTTGAAATTGCTCGAACCACTGCGTGAGTTGTTCAAAGACGAAGTGCGCAAATTGGGTGTTGCTTTGGGCCTGCCGCATGGCATGGTGTATCGTCATCCTTTTCCTGGACCTGGTCTGGGTGTGCGGATACTTGGTGAAGTGAAAAAAGAATTCGCAGATTTGCTACGCCGCGCTGATGCTATCTTCATCGAAGAATTGCGGAATACCCTGGTAGAAACCTCGGCCGGTGATGGTCAGCTCAATTGGTATGACGCTACCAGTCAAGCCTTCGCCGTATTCTTACCGGTCAAATCTGTTGGCGTTATGGGTGATGGCCGCACTTATGAATACGTCGTGGCATTGCGCGCAGTGCAGACTCTTGATTTTATGACGGCACAATGGGCGCATTTACCGCATGATTTGCTGGGCAAGGTTTCTAATCGGATCATCAATGAAGTACGTGGCATTAATCGTGTCGTCTACGATATCTCTGGCAAACCGCCAGCGACGATAGAGTGGGAATAATCGTATGGGGATTCGCGCGTCGTGACGTATAGCATCAAAGAAAGTTTTTATACACTGCAGGGCGAAGGTAATCATGCTGGACGCCCGGCAGTTTTTTGTCGTTTTGCGGGATGTAATCTTTGGAGCGGTAGAGAAGAAGATAGAGCGTCCGCAGTTTGCCAGTTTTGCGATACTGACTTCGTAGGCGTTAATGGTGACGGCGGTGGGAAATTCAAAACTGCACTCGCCTTAGCCGAACGCATCAATGGTTTGTGGCCAGTGTCCTACCCAGAGACAAAATATGTGGTGTTTACTGGTGGCGAACCCTTGTTGCAGCTAGATACAGCTCTGATCGATGCCATGCATCAAGTCGGTTTTGAAATTGCCATAGAAACTAATGGCACTTTGCCGGTTCCTGAGGGCGTAGATTGGGTCTGCGTCAGTCCCAAGATGGGTTCCAAGTTAGTCGTGCTCAAGGGAAGTGAACTTAAAGTGGTGATTCCCCAACTCGGTCAGCCTATGAGTGAGTATGAATCGCTAGACTTTGAACACCATTTTGTGCAGGCCATGGATGGTCCGTTACAAGCAGAAAATTTGCGCCTGGCAATCGACTATTGCAAAGCTCATCCTAAGTGGAAGTTGAGTGTACAAACTCACAAACTTCTTCAAATACCCTAATTTAGCTGTACAGGCCCGACCATGCTCACCATCACTAGAAAAGTAGAATTCGATGCCGGACATCGAATTCCTGACCACAATAGCCAATGCCGTAATTTGCATGGGCACCGCTATACTTTGCTGATTACCTTGACCGGCGATGTCGTTGAGAAAGACGGCGAGTCCGATAATGGCATGATCATGGATTTTGGCGACATCAAGGCATTGGCCAATCAATATCTGGTGAATCTCTGGGATCATGCATTTATCGTCTACGAAAAAGATGCTGTAGTGCGTGATTTTTTGGACAGCATGCCTAACCATAAGACGGTGGTGATAGATCGTGTGCCTACGGTAGAAAACCTGGCCAAGATTGCCTTCGATATTTTAAAAGACGTATATCACGATCGTTATGGTCGGCATATGTCACTGTCTAAAGTCACTTTGTACGAGACACCCAATTGCTGGGCTGAGATAGACGGCTAGCGATAAATAGATTCCTATGACAGATCTGGATTTTATGGCCGAGGCCTATCTAGAGGCGCAAAAGGCGAGGGATGCCGGTGAAGTGCCGGTCGGTGCGGTGATCGTCAAGGATGGTGTCGTGATAGCGCGTGGCTACAATCATCCTATCGGTAAGCACGACCCCACTGCGCATGCTGAAATTGTAGCTCTCAGAGCGGCGGCAGAACTGCTTGGTAACTACCGTTTGCCAGGTTGCGAATTATTCGTCACTTTGGAGCCTTGCATGATGTGCGCCGGAGCCATGATGCATGCGCGTCTGGCCAGAGTTGTGTACGGTGCTAGCGATCCTAAAACCGGCGTCTGTGGCTCGGTACTCAATTTGTTTGAGCAAGACAAACTCAATCATCATACTTCGCTCAGCGCTGGCGTGATGGCTGCGGAATGCAGCCTCCTGTTAAAGAATTTTTTCGCCAGTAGAAGAGCTGCGCTTGCCGAAAAAAAGAAACAGGCTTTGATCTCTGTCGATGAAAATAGCCAGACGCAAAATGCTTAATATCAACCATCTAGAAACAGACTAAGCTGCTCATGAAGATATCATTCGCCAACGGCTTGCCCGATAATCCTGGCATCGCCATCGTCGCCGTTAGTGGTTGTGCGCTAGATGGTGTGGCGGTTGAGCGTGGCTTGCGGGTCTTACGTGAGCGCGGTTTCCTTGTCCATAATTATTACGAACACGCTCAGATTTACCAGCGCTTTGGTGCCACGGACTCCGAACGCCTGGCGCAATTGAATGCGGCGATCGACAATCCAGATGTCCAGATTATTATGGCCTTGCGTGGCAGTTACGGTTTGTCGCGCTTGTTGCCGCATATCGATTACCAGAAGTTGGCCGATAGTAAAAAGTATCTGATCGGTTACAGTGATTTCAATGCATTGCAGTTGGCCATGTTGGCAAAAACCGGAACCAGTAGTTTTTGCGGGCCGATGTTATGCGATGATTTTTCTCGCGAAGACCTTAGCGCTTTTACGCTGGGACATTTTTTTGAATGCATCAATCATCGCAGCCATCAAATTCAATTTGAAGCCGTCGATAATGCGGATATCGATGTTTCCGGTACCTTGTGGGGGGGGAATCTTGCGATGTTGACCCACTTGGTTGGCAGTGAATACTTCCCTGATATCCGCGACGGTATTTTATTTGTCGAGGACATCGCCGAGCATCCTTACCGGGTAGAGCGCATGCTGCTGCAGTTGCATTTTGCCGGCGTGTTGAATCGACAAAAAGCGATTGTTTTCGGCGATTTTTCAGCCTATAAACTGGCGGTGCATGACAACGGTTACGACTTCGATCAGATGCTTGCTTATCTGCGTTCAGTCCTGACTGTGCCCCTCATCACTGGCTTGCCATTTGGCCACATCAAGGATAAAGCGACTTTAGTAACGGGAAGTCAGGCCCGTTTATCATCGCTGGACGGTGCGGTCAGCCTGGTGATGGATTACTAGGGGCCGGTCAACATCACGTCCGACTTAAACCTAATTTAGCGGCCGTTCAGGCTAAGCCGCTTTCTCCGAAAATCTGCGCGCTGCTACGCAGTTGCGTCTTAAACTCCCTCTCAAACTCTGTTGTTTTCAGCTATGCGTGTTTAAAAAATAATCCTTTACCTATAAATAGTTTAGGGTTAAAGTATTTTTTCTGAGCGACTTCGCTCATGCCTTGATTGCCCTGTCGGTCGATTTACTTATTGATGCGCAGACATGCATATTGATGTTAAAGGGGAAAACGTGACTTCAGCTGCAGCTCCCATATCCGCTCATTTGGATAGTTTCGCTTACAATCATTTGCCGCCGCGCACTTTATGGCCGGAGTTACTTTTTTCTCTGCCCGAACTGCACTATCCGGAACGACTCAATTGCGTCAGCGAATTGCTCGACAAGATGTGCGACGCTGGCTGTAGCGACAGGGTGGCGATACATACCTACACTGAAACCTGGAGCTACGCCAGATTACAGGCAACAGTCAATCAAATCGCGCAGGTCTTGACGCAAGATATGCACCTGGTTTCTGGTAATCGCGTATTACTGCGTGGCGCGAATAATCCCATGATGGCAGCCTGTACCTTAGCGGTGCTGAAGGCCGGTTGCATCGCGGTGCCGACCATGCCCTTATTGCGCGCCAAAGAACTGGGTGTGATTGTCGATAAGGCAGAAATATCCGCCGCCTTGTGTTCGGCCTCATTGCGCGAAGAGATGGCGATTCTGGAGAATAATTCTAGCTTTTTGAAACAGATTATTTATTTCAATGAGACTGGTGCTGGGGCGTTGGAGACTTTAATGCAGAGTAAATCTGCCGAGTTTGCCGCGGTCGATACGCTAGCCGAAGACGTCTGTCTGATCAGTTTTACTTCCGGCACTACCGGCATGCCCAAGGGCACCATGCATTTTCACCGTGACTTACTGGCTATTTGCGATTGTTTTCCGCGTTCGGTGTTGCAAACTGAAAAAGACGATGTCTTTATCGGCACGCCGCCGCTGGCATTCACCTTTGGCCTGGGCGGTCTGTTGTTGTTTCCGCTTAGAGTAGGGGCGAGTACCGTGTTACTGGAAAAGCTCAGCCCCGAATCTTTACTCAAGGGTATTGCCGATTTTGGCGCAACCATCTGTTTTACAGCGCCGACTTTTTACCGCCAAATGACCAGCCTTGCCCATGCCTTCGATTTGTCTCGTCTACAGAAGACTGTCTCGGCAGGCGAGGCCTTGCCAGTCTCTACGCGTGAAGCCTGGCAGCAAGCCACGGGCCTGGTGATGATCGATGGCATAGGTGCGACAGAAATGCTGCACATCTTTATCTCGGCCGCTGGTACACAGGTGCGCAGCGGCGCTACCGGTAAAGTGGTCGCTGGTTATCAGGCCTGCATACTCGATGATAACGGTCAGCCGCTAAGCCCGGGTATGGTGGGCCGGCTGGCAGTCAAGGGGCCTACCGGTTGCCGCTATCTGGCCGATACGCGTCAGGCAAACTATGTCTGCAATGGCTGGAATCTCACTGGCGACGCCTACGAGATGGATGTCGATGGCTATTTCTGGTATCGCGCCCGCACCGACGATATGATAATTTCGGCCGGTTATAACATCGCCGGCCCTGAAGTAGAAGAGATCGTTCTGACGCATGCGGCGGTGGCCGAATGCGCCGTGGTGGGCTTGCCGGATGAAGAGCGTGGCCAGAAAGTGACAGCCTTTGTGGTTTTGAAAGCCGGCAGGCAGGGATCTGAAGAATTGATTAAAGAAATACAGAATCTGGTGAAGCAGACCATCGCCCCGTATAAATATCCACGCACTATAGAATTTTGCAGCAGCTTACCAAGAACCGAGACCGGTAAGTTACAACGCTTTAAATTGCGCCAGACAGGTCTTAAGCAGGCATGAAAAACATGAATATTTTGTGTATCGGTGGAGGCCCCGCTGGCCTGTATTTTGGCTTGTTGATGAAGCAGCAAAATCCAGAGCATCAAATTACGGTGATAGAGCGTAATCGCAGTTATGATACCTTTGGCTGGGGTGTGGTTTTTTCGGATCAGACTTTGGGTAATTTGCTCAAGGCCGATGAACAGAGCGCGCGTTCCATTTTGCAAGCCTTTAATCACTGGGATGATATTGATATCCATTTTAAAGGACAGGTGGTGAGCTCGGGCGGTCACGGTTTTTGCGGCATAGGGCGCAAGCGCCTGCTCAATATCTTGCAAGAACGTTGCGAGGCTTTGGGCGTCAATTTAGTGTTTGAGACTGAAGCTGAGGATGATCAGGCGCTGGCTTTGCAATACAACGCCGACCTGGTGATCGCCAGCGATGGTCTCAATAGCCGGATCCGTAGCCGCTATCAAAACACATTCGAACCTGATATTGATACCCGCAAATGCCGTTTTATCTGGCTAGGCACCAAAAAACTGTTTTCCGCATTTACCTTTGCGTTTGAAGAAACGCCTTTCGGTTGGTTTCAGGCGCATGCCTATCAATACGACGGCGATACTGCGACCTTTATCATAGAGACGCCGGAGCAGGTGTGGCTGAAGGCTGGTCTGGATAAAATGAGTCAGTCTGAAACCATCGCTTTTTGTGAAAACCTGTTCGCCAAATATCTGGACGGCCATGCCTTGATGAGTAATGAGCGTCACCAGCGTGGTTCTTTGAATTGGATAAAATTTCCGCGCATTATCTGCAAAAATTGGCTGCATATCAATGCGCTCAACGGTAAAACCGTGCCGGTGGTGTTAATGGGAGACGCTGCCCACACCGCGCATTTCTCTATAGGCTCCGGCACAAAACTGGCGTTGGAGGATGCGATAGAATTGGCCGCCAGCTTTGCGCAGCATGGCAGCGCAGGCATGGCT
Source organism: Undibacterium sp. Ren11W (assembly GCF_049340485.1). Classification (NCBI taxonomy): domain Bacteria; kingdom Pseudomonadati; phylum Pseudomonadota; class Betaproteobacteria; order Burkholderiales; family Oxalobacteraceae; genus Undibacterium; species Undibacterium sp. Ren11W. The sequence continues at coordinate 1,094,306 of NZ_JBMPPB010000001.1, read as the reverse complement.
GCCGTATTGGCAGCCTATCAGGATGCACGCAGTATCGAAGTGCTAAAAATACAGAGCGCGGCGCGTAATTCTATGGAATGGTTTGAGAACGTAGAGCGTTACACCGCAATGGAAGCGCAACAGTTTGCCTATTCCATGCTGACGCGTAGCCAGCGTCTCTCGCACGAGAATTTGCGCCTGCGCGATCCTGCCTATGTGCGTAGTTTTGAAGCATGGATCGCCGAACGCGCCTATGCGCGTGCCGCTGTGCCTATGCCAGTCACCAAAACCCCGATTCCACCTATGCTGACCCCGTTTAAATTGCGCAGCGTATTGCTAAAAAATCGTATCGTGGTTTCGCCCATGGCGCAGTATTCGGCCATCGACGGGCTGGCGGGTGACTACCATCTGGTGCATCTGGGGGCGCGTGCCATGGGCGGTGCTGGTTTGGTGTTTGCCGAGATGACTTGCGTTTCGGCCGAGGCGCGGATTACGCCAGCCTGTCCCGGTTTGTATTTGCCTGCGCATACGCAAGCCTGGCGACGCATCGTCGATTTTGTGCATACCCATACCGATGCCAGGATCGCGCTACAGCTCGGTCACGCCGGTGCCAAGGGCTCAACCCGGCCAGCCAACGAGGGCATCGATCTGCCTTTGGTCGACGGCAATTGGCCTTTGATTTCGGCCTCGCCACAGCAATACTTGCCCGGCATATCGCAGACCGCACGCGCCGCCAGCCGGGCCGACCTGGATAAGGTGCTCAATGATTTTGTGCGCGCCACCAAAGCAGCCGCACTAGCCGGGTTTGACTGGCTGGAATTGCATTGCGCGCATGGTTATCTGCTATCGAGTTTTATTTCGCCTTTGACCAATCAGCGTGACGATGAATACGGTGGCTCGCTAGATAATCGCTGCCGTTTTCCGCTGCAAGTGTTCAAGGCTATCCGTGCCGTCTGGCCTGCCGAAAAACCGATCAGCGTCAGAATATCGGCGCACGACTGGGTAGCGGGCGGCATCACGCCCGACGATGCAGTGCAGATCGCCAGGCGGTTTAAGGAAGCTGGTGCCGACATGATAGATTGTTCGTCCGGCCAGGTCAGCAAGCAGGAGCAACCGGTCTACGGCCGCATGTTTCAGACGCCATTTGCCGATCGCATCCGTAACGAGGCGCAGATACCAACGATTGCGGTCGGTTCTATCTTTGAAGCGGATCACGCCAACAGCATTATCGCGGCTGGCCGTGCCGATTTGTGTGCGATTGCGCGGCCGCATCTGGCCGACCCGGCATGGACACTGCACGAGGCGGCGAAACTCGGATTTAGCGAGATTGCGTGGCCGCAGCAATACCTGGCTGGCAAACAGCAGTTGGAAAGAAATCTGCAGCGCGAGCGACAAATTAATGCGGCCAATAGCGCGCTGACACCTCAACAAATCGCTGCAAAATTGTTGGAGGGCTGATGACTATGCAAATAAAATCCACGGCTGCTGCTGCAAGTGCTACAGCTAGAGCTGACCTCAGCGGTAAACATGCGCTAGTCACAGGCGGCGCGCAAGGTATAGGCGCGTCTATCGCCAGGGCCTTATTGGCGCAGGGTGCCAGCGTCACCATCGCGGGACGAACCGCGGCCAGCTTGCAGGCTGCAGTGCTTACGCTGCAGGCCGAGGTGCAGGCGGGAGCCCGCTTAGACTATGTGGTGCTCGATGTCAGTGATGCCGCAGGCGTCGAGCTTGCGGTGGCCAAAGTGCATGCGGCTGGCGGTGCGATAGATATCCTGATCAATAATGCGGGGCAGGCCGCGGCTGCGCCTTTTCTTAAAACCGATGCCGAGCTTTGGCAGCGTATGTTAGATGTCAATCTTAGTGGCAGTTTTCATTGTACCCAGGCAGTTTTGCCCGCCATGTTGCAAGCAGGCTGGGGGCGCATCGTCAACGTCGTTAGTACCGCCGGCTTGACTGGTTACGCCTATGTCGCGGCCTACTGCGCCGCCAAGCATGGGGTGATAGGCTTGACGCGGGCCTTGGCGCTGGAATTAGCCACCAAAGGCATTACGGTCAATGCGGTTTGCCCCGGCTACACCGAGACTGACTTGCTGCAGCAGGCAGTGCAAAATATTGTCGAAAAGACTGGGCGCAGCGAACAGCAAGCCAGGGCAGAACTGGCAGCGGCTAATCCGCAGCGCCGTCTGGTGCAGCCGGACGAGGTGGCTAATGCCGTGCTGTGGCTGTGTTTGCCGCAGTCGGCCGCAATGAATGGCCAGTCTATTGCGGTCGCTGGTGGAGAGCTATTATGAGTCGCATCAGCTCTGATAGATATCAATTTTTAGGGGAGTATAGGCAAAAATCACCCGATTTCATGCGTGGTTATTGCGCATCAAAAATATACTGGCTGCAGTATCCTGTCGTTATAGTTGCCGGGAGCGCTTTATGAAACCAGCGACTGACAGTAGCTACGATGTTGAGACCCGGCTCACGGACGATCACCACCAATCACTCAAACTGTGGCTGCGCATGCTCTCTTGCAGCACCATGATAGAGACGGAAGTGCGAAGCCGGCTGCGTAATGAGTTTGAGATCACGCTGCCGCGTTTTGATTTAATGGCACAGTTAGAGCGTCATCCCGAAGGCTTACGCATGGGCGAATTGTCTCAGCGTATGATGGTCACCGGTGGCAATATCACCGGCATCACTGATCAGCTAGAACAAGAGAAACTGGTCCTGCGGGTGGCCGACAGCAAGGACAGGCGCGTCTACGGCGTTCAACTCACAGAGTTGGGTCATGCCACATTTAAGCGTATGGCGGCGGTGCATGAAGCCTGGATTGCCGAGATGTTCGGTGGCCTTAGTTCAGAGCAAAAAAATACCCTGTTTGATCTTTTGTCGCAGATGAAAAACCATTTAACTATGCGTAAGCTAAGCCCCGTCAGCCTGATTACCGAAAAGGAGTAGCAACATGAAATACTTACCCGGACAAGCGCAAAATCTGCCAGGTAACCGCCAAAGTTTGGGCGCTTACACTGCGACCCATTTCTCGTATGCGGTCAGCGAGGCGGTCGCGACCATTACGCTAAACCGTGCCGAACGTAAGAATCCTTTGACCTTCGATTCTTACGCCGAATTACGTGATCTGTTTCGTAGCCTGGCATATGCCGACGATGTCAAAGCGATTGTGATTGCTGGCGCTGGCGATAATTTTTGTTCGGGCGGCGATGTGCACGAGATCATCGGACCTTTAACCAAACTCGATATGCCGGGTTTGCTCAGTTTTACCCGCATGACGGGCGACCTGGTGAAGGCGATGCGCGCCTGCCCGCAACCTATCGTGGCAGCGGTCGATGGCATTTGCGCTGGTGCCGGGGCGATACTGGCGCTGGCATCGGATATCCGGATAGGCACCTTGCGCAGTAAAACCGCTTTTCTGTTTACGCGGGTAGGCTTGGCTGGCTGCGACATGGGGGCCTGCGCCTTGTTGCCACGTGTGATCGGCCAGGGCCGTGCTGCCGACTTGCTATTTTCCGGACGCAGTATGTCGGGCGAAGAGGGCGAGCGCTGGGGCTTTTTTAATCGACTCAGCATTCCCGAAGAAGTGCGCACCGACGCCCAGGTGTATGCCAAACATCTGGCCGATGGCCCCACCTTTGCGCATGGCATGACCAAAAAAATGTTACAGCAAGAATGGAGTATGAGCGTCGATGAGGCCATCGAGGCGGAGGCGCAGGCGCAAGCGATTTGTATGATGACCAATGACTTTCATCGCGCTTACCACGCCTTTGTAGCGAAACAAAATCCAGAATTTGAAGGAGATTAATTTTGCCTGCGCTAACACTAGATACCAGCTACCTCGATTGGCCATTTTTTGAGCCTAAACACCGTGTCTTGCAAGCGAGTCTGGATGCCTGGGCCAGAGAACATATAGCGCCAGCGCATGGGGCGGATATCGATCAGGCTTGTCGTGATCTGGTGCAGCAACTAGCCGCAGGCGGCTGGCTGCAACACGCGATTGCCGGTAGCGTCTACGGCGCAACAGAAAATCAGATTGATACCCGCGCGATTTGCCTGATACGCGAGACCTTGGCGCGCCATGCCGGGCTGGCTGATTTTGCCTTTGCCATGCAGGGCCTGGGCTCGGGGGCGATCAGCTTGTTTGGCAGTGCGCAGCAAAAACAAAACTATCTGCCGCCAGTTGCGCAAGGCCGGGCGATTGCCGCCTTTGCTTTGTCTGAGCCCGATGCCGGCTCCGACGTGGCGGCAATGCAATGTGCGGCCGAACTGGTAGCAAGCGAAGAGGGTGGACACTATGTTTTAAATGGTGAAAAAACCTGGATCTCAAATGGTGGTATCGCTGATTTTTATGTACTGTTTGCGCGCACTGGCGAAGCCCCGGGGGCACGCGGTATTTCGGCTTTTATCGTGGATGCGACTAGCGCCGGTCTGGAAATCGCAGAGCGTATCCATTTGATGGCACCACATCCCTTGGCACGATTGCGACTGACTAATTGTCGCATTCCGGTCAGCCAGCGCATAGGCGAGGCGGGGCAGGGCTTTAAGGTGGCGATGGCCACTCTGGACGTATTTCGTACCTCAGTGGCAGCGGCGGCGCTGGGGTTTGCGCGACGCGCCTTGGCCGAGGCCATGCGGCGCGCCACTAGCCGCAAGATGTTTGGCCAGACCCTAGCTGATTTTCAGTTGACCCAGGCCAAATTGGCGCAGATGGCAACTGCCATCGATAGTGCCGCCTTGCTGACTTATCGTGCCGCCTGGCTGCGCGATCAGGGTAAAAAAGTCACCAAAGAAGCGGCCATGGCAAAACTAGTTGCGACCGAAAATGCGCAGCAAGTGATCGATGCCGCTCTGCAAATGTTTGGCGGCATGGGCGTGATGAGCGAGGTGCCAGTCGAGCGTTTGTACCGCGAGATTCGCGCCTTACGTATCTACGAAGGTGCTAGCGAAGTGCAGCAATTGATCATCGCCAGAGAACTGTTGAAAGACTATGCGGCAGTAACTGAGCCGGGTCAGCTCATAAGCTAAAAATAAGCTAAGAATACGGTAAGAATAAGCAAAGGACGAATTTTATGGATTTTCTTCAACCACCAGACTGGATCAGGCCGCGTGGCTATTCCAATGGTGTCGCGGCATGCGGCCGTAGTGTCTATCTGAGCGGCATGATAGGTTGGGATGCTCAGGGTCAGTTTCACAGCGATGATTTCGCCGCACAAGTGCGGCAAGCCTTACAGAATATTGTCACCGTGTTGGCGCAGGCCGACGCCCGGCCCGAGCACATCGTGCGCATGACCTGGTATGTGCTGGATAAAAAAGAATACGTCGCCGCCTATCCTGAGATCGGGGTGGCTTACCGCGAGCTCATTGGTCGTCACTACCCGAGCATGACGGCGGTACAAGTGGCGGGGCTGATAGAAGATAGAGCCAGGGTCGAGATCGAAGTGACCGCGATTGTGCCAGAGGAATAATAAGAACTTCTAAAAAACCCCTAATCGTGCGCATCGCGGCGCGGAAGCGCATCGCGCATGATTCTATCAATGGCATAGCCCAGCGCGCATATTCCATGCGCCTCTCCAAGCATGCAGGCCTGAAAGGCGCATGGAATATGCGCGCTGGCAGGGCTGCTTGTTGGCGTTTTATATTCCCCCGGCTTTAGCAAAGCGCACTATTTATGCGGTGCCACGAGCGGCAGTTCGATTTGGAATTCGCTACCCAGACCCAGTGTGCTAATGACTTCTATGCGCCCACCGAGCATGCCTGTGACGATATTGTGGACGATGCTTAAACCCAGGCCTGAGCCGCCCTGACCCAATTTGGTAGTAAAAAAAGGGTCGAAAATATGGCCGATGTTTTGCGTGGAGATGCCTAAGCCATTATCTGAAAATGTCAGGCGCACTTTATCTTCGTCGAGCAGGGTTGCGTGGATACGGAATTGTCCGTTTTCGCGCCCCTCGAAAGCATGTTTGAGTGCGTTGTGCACCAGATTGATCAGCACTTGCCCCAAAGGCCCGGGGTAACTATCCATGCGTATGTTTTGCGGCACCTCGTTGAGCAAGACGTAAGGCGACTTACGCAATAGCGGGCTCATCGTCATGCTAATCTCATTTACCACTTCGTCGAGATCAAATGGCCGTCTTTGTTCACTAGCCTGATCCACCGCCACTTGTTTGAAGCTGCGTATCAGATCGGCGGTGCGGCGTAGATTACGGTCAACCAGATCCGTCACTTCGCTTACCGAGAGTAAAAATGCGTTTAAATGGGTGCGCTTTAAACCTTGTTCCAAATGCTGTTCAAACTCGCTCTGGTTATGCGCCAAGGTAGAGATCACCATCAGTGCGTTACCAACAGGCGTATTTAACTCGTGCGCGATACCCGCGACCATGGCTCCTAGCGAGGCGAGTTTTTCTGATTGTATGAGTTCTTGCTGGGTACGTTGCAAATTTTCCAGGGCGATGCTGAGGTCGGCAGTTCGGCCAGCGACCCGACTCTCTAAGTTAAGGTTGAGTTCTTGCAGGGCGTGTTCGGCGTCCAATCTGTCGGTTTGATCTAGCAGCAGGGCAACATAGCGCCATCCGTCCGAGAGTTCAAAGCTGGCGGTGCTGATCAGAAAATGCCGGGTGCTGGCGTTCGCTACCCGCATGCTTACCTGCCGGCCTAATACCGGCCTGCCGGCGATGGTATCTCTGGCGATTTGCTGTCGCTCCTCTTCACTAAGAAATAGCGACAATTCGCCGCTGTTGCGACCTATGACTTCCTCGCGGCGATATCCGAACACCGCCAGCCAGGCATCGTTGACATCTAAGATGCGTCCTGCCGCATCGCCAGTCAAGGAGGGCAAAGGGTTGCAGCGAAACAGACTAGAAAAACTGATTTCAGAGCGTTGCAACTGATCTGCCTTGAGTGCCAGTGAGTTCGCCAGTTGTTTGACACGGTTCAGCTCGGTACGCAAGGCATTCGCGCCGATCAGGCCGATCAGACTGGCAATCACCAGTGCAGTTAAGAAACCGGTGAGTTTGAACATGGGCGTAGGCAACACCAGACGAAATTGCCCATGCTCATTAAAAAGAAAAATGATGATAGTCAGTAGCAGGGCGGAGATGGCGATGGCTAGGCCATGACGCGGCGTCAGCATAGAACTGGCAGCCATCACCGCAATCGGTACAAAAAATAAGCCCGGCCCGTTCATCCCAAATGTCGTCATACCAAGCAGGATGGGCAATAGCGCGAGTATCCACAGCAAGCTCAATAACGCCAGTCTTACCCTTTGCCTATACAGTAAAAAGAGTATGCATACACTGAGAACTAAACCTAGCGCTGAGCCGCCGGTAAACAAGCCATTGCCGGCCGTGAAATTGAGTGCAATACCCGAGACGCAAGAGAGGAATGCGGTGATGGTGATGCCGTACAGCAGTTTGATGCCGGTTTCGCCCAAAAAAATCTGGCCATCGCTAAGTGCAAGATGGCTAGGTTGATTGTTTTGATCGTCGAAAGATGCGCTCAACTTAGCTCCGAAAATAGTCGCCTGCCGGTGGTTTAGATTGCGGTGTTCAGTATTGCGTTTTTTCTGTTTCTAATTTAGCAGTAATCAAGCGCAATGTCACGTTTAAGACAGTTGCGGTTTTTTTTGCCAGAGAAATGACTGGAGCCGCGAAAAATTGGTGCCACATTTGTCCGTCCACTGATCTTTATCAGTGCCATTTGCAATAAGGGCGATTAGAATGATCAAACGTATCACACTCATTAAGCTCATCACATTAAGAGATCGCGCTAGCCATGAATAAAATTTATTATCACCCGGTTTCAAGATCACTGCACTGGATCATGTTTATCTTGATCGCCGTGGCGCTGGCGCTGATCGAAGTGCGCGGCGAGATCCCGAAAGGCAATCCCTTGCGCGATAGTCTGAAAAGCTGGCATATGCTGGCGGGCCAGTTAGTATTTTTATTTGTCATTGTCCGTGTGTTGGCGCGATTGCGTTTTAGCGCGCCGCCAGCCTTGCCTGGGGGGCGCTGGCAAACCGCCGGCGCGCACGCAATGCATGGCTTGCTGTATCTCATCATGTTTGCCTTGCCTATCAGCGGCGTGGTGTTTTATCAGGCGGCAGGTAAAGAAGTCGAATTTTTAGGCTGGATCTTGCCGCAGCTGGTGGCACCCGACCCCGTGTTAAAAGGCAATATCAAAGAAATCCATGAAACCATGGGTAACGTGGTTTACTTCCTGGTCGGTATCCATGTGCTCGGCGCTTTGTATCATCATTTCATCGTCAAGGATGACACGCTGAAACGGATGTTGTCCGGTAAAGCATAGGCGGATAAGCCTATTTGGACGGGGGGGGGCTTTGCTGGCCCTGTATAAATTTAGAATTCCCCCCCCCGCCAGCGCGCATATTCCATGCGCCTCTTCAGGCAAGCTGGCCTGCGGCCCGCATGGGATATGCGCGCTGGCGGCATGCCAATTTGCGCCTGTTGCTCTGAATTTATTTGCTGGCCTTGCTCCAGTTGTTGACATAGTCGGGGGCCGGGATATTCATGGCCGGGTCGGGCAGCGCTGGCATCCGGGTTTCTACCAGCGGTAAGATGCCGGCCCAGATAGGGATATCCATATCCTCTGCGTCGTCGACGACGTTGCCGCTGCGGGTTTTGGCGGCGGCCTCGTCTAGCGAAATGCGCATTATCGTGGTGGCAGCGAACTCTTTTTCATTGCCGGGGCGGGCTTCCAGTTTGCGACCTGGCATGATTCTGTCCATCAGCGCATCCATGGCGGCGCGCTTGTCAGCGTCGGCCAGCACGCGCTCAAATTGTCCGTAAATGACTGCTGAGCGGTAGTTCATGCTGTGATTAAAGGCCGAGCGTGCCAACACTAAACCGTCTAATAAGGTAATGCCTACGCAAGCCTGGGTGCCGCTGGCGAGTAGTTTCAGCAGGCGGCCACCGTTGGAGCCGTGGATGTACAGATGTTCACCGGTGCGCCAGCAAGCGGTCGGTATGCAATGGCTGCCGTTCTCGTCATGAAAGGCGATATGGCACAAATAGGCGGCGTCGATGATGGCGTGCAAGGTGCTGCGCTCGTAATCGGCCTGCGCGGGCAGACGGCGTACCCGACTGCGTTCGCTGGGGGCACCGGCGCTCTTGTTGGCCGTTGTGCTGTTGTCGATTGGCGTGCTGCTAGTAGTCATGAGATATTTTTGTAAGTGGTGAATTAATCTGCAATATAATCGATTGCTGGATCTTAAAAAAGATCCAAGACAACATAAAAATATAGAGCCACGCATGGATTACCCGCTACTGTTCCAAAATTTTCTCAAGCAATATCCGCTACTCACTGGCCCGCGCCAACGTCGTTTGCATGCCTGCCTGCGCTCAGCGATCCGTCAGGGCACGCTGCATGCAGGCCTGCGTTTGCCAGGCACGCGCCAATTGGCCAGCGAATTGGGCTTGGCGCGCAATACCGTGCTGTACGCTTACGAACAATTGGCGACCGAGGGTTATGTCAGCTCGGATAGACAAGGGACGGTGGTGGTGGATTTGAAGTTGAGCGTGCGGTCGCGCGAGTCAGATGTGGCTCAGGATGTATTGCCGGTGGCGCAGGCGCGCCTGTCACACCGGGCGCAGAATCAGGCTCAGCTTCAGGTGCAGAGTCAGGGCGATGCAGTTCTGGAGTCTGGTGCATCAAAACATGCCGCAGATGCAGTGCTGCCAGACGCCGCCTTGATGAGCGCGTTCGCACCGGGGGTGCCGGCGCTGGCTGATTTTCCGCAGGCAAGCTGGCGTCGATTGCTAGACCGCGCCTGGCGCAGTTGTTCTGTTGCCCAGCTCAATTATGGCGAGGCGGCCGGTGAATTAGGTTTGCGGGTCGCGATTGCTGACCATCTTCGCGCTTCACGCGGGGTTTTGTGCGAACCGGATCAGGTGTTTATCACCGATGGCACCCAAAGTAGTCTGGATTTGTGTGCGCGCCTGTTTGCCGATGTCGGCGATACCGTCTGGATGGAAAACCCCGGCTATAAAGGCGCGCTCACTGCGTTTCACACGGCGCAATTGCAAGTGCATCCTGTCAGCCTTGATGAGCAAGGCCTGGCACCGTGTGAGAAGGATATTGTGCAGCACAGGCCCAAGCTGATCTACGTTACGCCTTCGCACCAATATCCGCTAGGGAGCGTACTCAGTCTGAGCCGGCGCATGCAACTGATAGCGCATGCCCGGGCCGCTTCCGCCTTGATTATTGAGGATGATTACGATAGCGAGTTCCGTCACGATGGCCCGCCACTGGCGGCCATGCAGGGTTTAGCGCCTGACGCCCCGGTGCTGTATCTGGGCACCTTTAGCAAGACCATGTTTCCGGCATTGCGGATCGGTTTTATGGTGGTGCCAAAACATTTGGTGACAGCACTCACGCTGGCGCTGGCACATGCAGTGCCACGCGGGCGCGCTTGCGATCAACTGGCCTTGGCCGAGTTTATCCAGAGTGGGCAGTTCGCTGCGCATTTGCGCAAGATGCGGCGCGTGTACCGGCACAGGCGCGATGTGTTGGCAACTGCTTTGGGTCTGCATCTGGGCGATCTTGGCGTGGTCTGTGGCGGTTCGGCTGGCATGCATCTGGCATTAGTACTCGATGCGCGTGCACCCGATACACTGGTTTGCGCGCACGCCTTGCAGCAGGGGATTGTGGTGCACCCCCTGAGCCTGCATGCGCTGTCGCATGAGGCACCTGTATTTAATGGTCTGGTGCTAGGTTACGCCCAGATTGCCCCGGCACAGATCGAGATAGCAGTAGAGCAATTGGCTAAAATTGTGCGGCAGCTGGCAAGCCGGGTACTGCCAAATTGAGCTTGGCAGCGCCCGCTATTGTGCGCTAAAAAACTTAGCGCTAGGCCGCAGGATCTTGCGCTGCTTGATCCACCACCACTTGATCCTTCACACTAGGCATCTCTGAACCGAGGAAGGCCAGCAGTACTATCAGTATCAGCAGCGCGCCACTGCCTATAAATAACTGTGCAGTACTGATGCTACGCATGGCCCAGCCCGTGATCGCGGCCGAGACTGGCCCTATGCCCATGAAGATGAACATGAAAATACTCATGCTTCTGCCTAGCATCGCGGCTGGCACCTGGCGCTGTATCCAGGTGTACACCGCGACATGCAGGTAGCCGCCCAGCGTGCCTATGCTGAGCAAGAGTGCGGCAGCTTGCCAGGTCGTCACTACCAGACTCATGGGGATGAATAACAGGCCGACGATAAAATCGATCAGCAAAATAGTGCGGCCTAAATTGACTAAGCGCCGGTTCGGCAGCAGGCCCGACATTAGCATCCCCAGCAACGTCCCTGCGCCATGGCAGCCTATCAAAATACCGAAAGTGCTGGCGCTGTCACCGAGCTGATTGGCGAGCACCGGTAGCGCGATCTGGATCGGCCCCATGATGAAAAATGCCACTGCTGACCAGTACAGAAAACAGGTGCGCAACATTACATCATTCCAGCAATAGCGTAAGCCTTCCAGTATCGAATGCCAAAGCCGGGCGGCAGGTTTGGGGTGGGCATTCTTTCCGTGCCCCGCAAGCTCAAGCTGAGGTAGGGCCAGCATCCTCACATGACTAAGCGTCCAGGCAGACAAGGCATAGCTGAAACTATCAAATAAAAAGGCCGCAGCTAACCCACGCGCGTCTGCCAGACCGGCTGCATCAGTCATGTCGGTAGCAGTATTGCCAAATACGGCAATCAAGATGCCGGCCAGTAAAGGACCGAGAAACATGCTGATTTGACGTAAGCCAAGCATGATACCGTTTGCCATTTGCAGTTGTGGTGCAGCGATGCAGCGAGGGATCATGGCTGTGCCTGAGGGGATGCTAAACGCGGTAGAGATACCCAAACTCAGCGCCAGAACGTAGACCATGTTTAGGCTTAACTGGTCGCTCATTAGCAGTGCTGACAGTAAGCCCAGCACCACGGTATTGACGTATTTGCTCAGCATCATCACCTGTTTTGGTGAATAGCGATCGACCACGGCACCACCGAGCAATATCAGCAAGGCACGTGGCACGCCGATTAAGGCCAGTACCAGCCCCAGTATCAGGGTATCGCCCGTCATCTTCAGCACCAGCCAGGGTAGGGCGACAATGGTGAATTGATCGCCTAGCATAGAGATCACGCCGCCACTGATCATCCAGCGAAAATTTGTATCGCGAAATAGGGCCAGTCGCGGCTGGTCGCTTCCCTTGGCGGTCTCGGCTTGTTTGGTGTTAATTGCCTTTGTCGTGTCATTCATGATGTGTGCCTTGTTCCGGTTGATCTGATGCATCTGGTTTTTTATTGTTGGAGGCAATTTGATCTCTATACTGCAGACCTCGTTGTACGTAGGCCAATAGCTCGGGGCTCAGGCCAGGTCCTAGCGATAAGGCCGCCTCATTTTCGTGCGCTTTTCTTACCTTGACGAGGGTGCTTGCTTGATCACCCCAGGCGCGTAGCGAGAGTTTGCTCCAGCGCGCGAGTAAATCCTGAACGGCTACTGTCTCTACCGTATTTCCTAACTCCATTTGTTGGCGTATTTCGGCAAATAGCGCGATATAGCTGCGTGCATCCTCAAAAAAGAGGCTACGGAAATTTTCTAATTCGGCTTGACTTAGGTATTTGCGGTAAATCTGGTAGCGCTGCTCGGCAGTGGCGTGCGTCAGATAATCGAGCATGCCGCCATCGACGCCGGTTAAGGCTTGCACCGCCAGTTCATTTCGGGTCATCTCTTCGATTTTGACGAACAGCCGCGGATCTTCTGCCATAGCGACATTCATGACCTTGTGCCAGCGTACCGAGAGCGCTACGGCTCTCGGATCTGTGCTGGCTATTCCCTGATCCATGAGTGATCGTAACGCGGCGATCACTGGCTCCATCATGAGTTCGACATTGCCTTGTGTGCTTTGCTTACGCTGTTTGAGTATCGCCAGATCGGCCTTGCTGAAGTATTTTCCAAAACTACTCATCAGACTGAGAGTGGTGAGCCAATAATCGAGATTGGGCTGATCCTGGCTGCGTAGTAGTTCGGATAAGGACTGTAAGCGGCTGTGCAGTTCGCGCGTCTGTGACATTTGCTTTTCCAAACCCCGCACTTGTTGATCAATTAGTTCTTGCAAACCAGCGCCTTCACCTTGCAATAGCTCGGCGATTTCGGCTAGCGACAAATCAAGGCCCCTGAGAGCCTGAATTCTATGTAATTGCGCGACATCGTTGCGATTATATAAACGATAGGCGGCCGCTGAGCGTGCTGATGGATGCAGCAAACCTATTTTGTCGTAATGATGCAAGGTGCGTACCGTAATGCCGGTGCGACTCGCCAACTCTCCGATTTTAAGCAACATAGTGCGATCTCCTTAAACAAGCTCGCACTATAAAGCCTGACATAAGGTCAGGGTCAAGCAGTGTTCTTTATTTTTTTATTCTGATGGAAATCTACTTCGGCCTGGCCAATTAGGTATAGCCTGTCACGCATAGCCCATGCGCATCTTCAAGCACGCCGGGCTGCGAGCCGCATGGACTATGCGTACTGGCGCTATGTGTTGGCGGTCGGATGGGGAGCGATGGAGTATTTGCTAACGCGAACGGCTTAGTGCTAAGCTAGGTTTATTCTTGCTTACTTAGTTTGAATTTCGAAAGAGTAGTCAAGCCGCTGTTAGCCACCAGGCTGCGTCACCCTGAAGTTTTCTTGTCCAATATTGAATTGAATTTTGAATGGAGAAGCATATGGAACATCCTGAAGAGCAAACTACGGAGCATGAGGCGACCACTAACACTAGGGCGAGCAGCTTACGCGTCATGGTGATCGATGACGATACTCTGCAAATCGATTTCGTCAGCGCCTTACTGCATTCTATGGGGATCTTCGATATTCTCAGCGCTGTTGAAGGTGCTGATGCGCTGGAGTTCCTTGATAGCACAGAAAAACAGCCCGATCTGCTGATCTGCGACCTCTTGATGCCGCATATGGATGGCTTCGAATTTCTGGCGCAACTATCACTGAAAAAGTGTCAGATCCCTATCGTGGTCATGTCAGGGCAAACTCAGGCAGTCAGAAATAGCGCCAAGAGTCTGGCGCAATTGAAATCACTCAATTATCTGGGACAGTTGGAAAAACCGATCAGCTTGCCTGCCTTGCAGGCGCTGATCGATCAGATTTTGACTAACTAGGTTCTTGCGGGTTTTGTGCCAGTTTTATGCATTGTTAGTGCTGACTGATACTCGGGCTGTCTATCCCTTCGGCGACACTGCTGGCGACAAATAATTGCGTGCAATCTACCGCATCAAAACCGTAGTGCTTGCCGCAAAAATCGCAATTGATATCGAGTCTTCCCAATTCTGCCACTGCCGTCTTGATCTCAGGCTCGCCCAGCATTTTCAGCATATTTCCGACTTTTTCACGTGTGCAATTGCATAGGAATTTTGGCAGTTGCGGGTCGAATACGCGTATGGTTTCTTCCCAAAATAGTCTGTGCAGCAGCGTCTCGATATCGGTGCTGAGCAGTTCCTCTTGCTTCAATGTGCCACCCAGCGAAATGGCGCGATTCCAGGCTTCGGCCTCATGTTCGGCCATGGCTTCCAGCGACATTTCTTGCGAAGTCTGATAGCCGCCGTTCATAGGCAGCTTTTGCAGCAACAAACCGCGTGCCACTTGCGCATCGGCCGCCAGCCAGAGTTTAGTGTCGAGCTGCTCAGAGCGCATCATGTAGTTTTCGATGACGACCGCGATCGATTCACCATCTAAGGGGACGATGCCCTGATACGCCTGTTGACCCGGCATTTTGTCATTCGGATCGAGCGTGATCACAAAGCGGCCTTTGCCCTGGCCATGGACTAATTCGCTCAAGCTGGCATCGTCGGCAATCACTGCGCCTTCACGAACCTTGGCGGTGGCGCGCAGATTGAGATCGGCATCACATTCGACTACCATCAATTTGACCGGGCCATCGCCATGGATTTGCATAATCATGGTGCCGTTAAATTTCAGATTGGCGCTCAGCAGCGCCGAGGCAGCCAGCAATTCGCCCAGTACGGTTCTGACCGCCGGTGGGTAGGCGTGATTGGCCAGTATTTGTTGCCAGGTATTTGGCAATTCCACCAGCTCGCCGCGCACTCCAGCGTTTTCAAACATAAATTTTTGTAGCGTGTCGTTCATTACTATCCTATCAATTTCAATTGTGTTTTGTATGCTTGTGCGCGCTCCACGTAATTTTGCGTATTGCCTTGCATTGCCAGTATCGCTTCTTCGGTCAATAGGCGCACCGCCTTGGCTGGTGAACCGATGATCAGAGAATTGTCGGGAAATTCTTTGCCCTCGGTGACCAGTGCGCCGGCCCCGACCAGACAATTTTTGCCTATCTTGGCACCATTCAGTATCACCGCCTGTATCCCGATCAGTGAACCGTCACCGATACTGCAGCCATGCAGCATGGCCTGATGGCCGATGGTGACGTTTTTGCCTATCGTCAGAGGGCAACCAGGATCGGTATGCAAGATGCAGCCTTCTTGCACATTGCTGTTTTCGCCTACGTGTATCAACTCATTATCACCGCGTATCGTGACATCAAACCAGATGCTGGCCATGGCATCAATTTTGACCTTACCTATGATCTTGGCGCTATCGGTGATGTAGGCGCTGGGATCAATTTCAGGTGAAATGTCAGCTAATTGGTATATGGCCATGATTCTTCCGTAAAATAGAGGGATTAACCTGCCATTTTACCGCTCCCCGCATGAATGCACCGACCTCCACCTGTTTTTCTTCAGAAAAATCGACCGCCATTGTGCAAAATGACCTGCGCGTCTTGGCGCTGCACTGGCTGCTAGAGTCCAATCCCAGTCTCAAGGCGGCCGGGGTGTTGGCCTTAAGGCAGGTTTGGCTGGCGGGCGATCTGTGTCTGGATAGGGCAACGGAGGCGGCGTCGCTGAACCACGCAGAGGCCCTGATCCCCGGCAAGCCAGAGCGGCCAGAACTGGTGCCGCCGCTAGGCGTAAAGCGGCGCGCGATGCATACGGTGGAGGGGCGGGCGGTATTGATTCATGCTCTGACGCATATAGAATTTAATGCCATCAATCTGGCACTCGATGCAATCTGGCGTTTTAGCGATATGCCGCAAGAGTATTACAGCGATTGGCTACAAGTGGCACAGGAAGAGGCGTATCACTTCAACTTGCTGGCAAGCCACTTGGTGAGCCTTGGATATGCTTACGGCGATTTTCCTGCGCATAATAGTTTGTGGGAAATGGTGGAACGCACCCAGGCCGATGTGCTGGCCAGAATGGCCTTAGTACCGCGTACCATGGAAGCACGTGGCCTGGACGCCACCCCTGCCATCAGGGCCAAGCTGGCGCAAGCCGGTGATCAGGCGGCCGCCGCCATCCTCGATATCATTCTGCGCGACGAGATCGGCCATGTAGGTATAGGCAATCGCTGGTTCGCCTATTTGTGCCAGCAACGTCAATTAGACCCCGTCATCACTTACGCCGAGTTAGCGACACTTTACCGCGCCCCCAAATTACGCGCCCCCTTCAACCTGGAAGCGCGCCGCGCCGCTGGCTTTAGCGAGGCCGAATTGCAGGTGCTGCAGGCGCCTTAGCGTGGCACTCAAGATCAAAACTGCACCAATGATGCGAAAAAAACTAAAAATCACTTTGTTTGTCTTGTACCTGGCGATGTGGATAAGTGTATTCGCACTTTCGTGGATTTATTGGGTTAAATTAAGTTGGCTGGAACAAGGATTTTTGGTTTTTGCAGAAATATTTTTAGCGCCCGATCTAGCGAGTGCAAGACTTATTCTTTGTCGACTAAAAAATACTCGGTAATGCATCGCAGATAGACGTTCTACCCGTTCAGGAATTTCAACAGATAGGTCTACTTTGGACTGGCTTTAGATATTGCTAGGCCGTGAGAAATGGACAGGCATTTGAAAATTGAAACTGCTAAAAAACCACCGTATTTTCCGAGCAATATTTTTCGCTATTTTTCCTTGGATTAATTTTTTAGTTGTGCATCTCGATGATGAAGTTGTTCGGCGAAATAGGATGTTTTGGTTTAACCTAATCTCAAGTTTTTTTCTATTCGCGCTTTTCTATTGGATCGTGCCATTTATTGAAAACAAGAAAAAATAGAGGCTAGTAAGCCAAATATTGCTGAGATTGCTGGCTTGAGTCAGCCCCAATTCGGGCGTATCATTTAGCGCAGAGTCCACTGCTGCCTGATGAGCGTCAACGCATTATTCTATCGAGCGAACTATGAAAATAACGACGATGCCCATGTATCCAAAATTGAGTAAGTATTTACGCTTTTACTGTCTCTTAACGTGTCTACTGTTGTGCTCGATTGCGCCGCTAGCACAAGCGGCGACCTCGACGGTGGTCTACCCACTTACGGTGCGCACGGTCGATGTGCGTACTTCACTCGATGCTAGTGAAGTGCAACTGGTGCCAGCGAACTCCTCGGTGTTGGAGGTAAAACCGGAGCCTAGTCTGGCAGCTGCGGCTAGCGTACAGGAACATGCGTATAGAAAGAAAATTTTGGCGACCGCATTTGCAGTGAGTCGTCTGGGGCAGGTGCAGGATATCGAGGATATTGCCCATGGCTTTCCGCGGGAGCTCTTGTTGCGTTTGGAGAAAACTGATCTTTTTCTGACCAGAAATTCGCCTAGTCTATTGGCGTTTACCATGCAGTCTGAGACTCCAAGTATTAATCTGGTCAAACAAGTCGCTGCCGAATTCGATAGTCAGTTTATTATCGCTGGTGAGATTCGCAATGCCGGGGTGCAGATCGATAAGAAGTACTTGGGCTTGTGGGAGACCCGCACACGTCACATGGAGATAGAAATAGCGATTTATGATGGTATTAGTGGTGCCATGCTGTCGCGGCATAATTTGCATACGCAGGCGGCCGATCAGGCCAATGTCGGTCGGGATAGACCGTTTGGCAGCGCAGCGTTTTATGCTACTAGCTATGGTCAGGCCATCGATACCATTTTGAATCATGCCAGCGTTCTGGTGGAGCACGATTTGCAGCAATTGCCTATTTTGGCGAGAATATTAAAAGCGGGTAAAGGGCAAATTGTTATCGATGTTGGTGCCACTTCGGCTGTGGCGCTGGGAGATTCTGCCACTGTGCTGGTCGGGAATAATGAATTGCCTACGCTGGGGCTGAGGTCGCATCAACCGCTGTTGGTCGCTTATGGTTTGCCACAAACAAATGTGGGTAAAGCAGCGGTGATACAGGTGCAGAATAATTTTTCTATCGCCGAGCTTGCTTCCGATGTGAAAGAAGGCGAGGTCAAAGCCGGGGATTTCGTACGTTTTGGTGGCCCGGCGTCGAAGTAAATTCTTCCTATTTGGCTTAAAAAGGCATGACGCAAGATCGTCACGCTCACTGCCTCATAGTCGGTTTTTTAGCCACACCTTCAACCAGCCTCAAGTCTCGATGAAGATTTATTCTTTAGTGCGAGCTTCTTCTTCTGCCAGTCGCAATAGTCTTCTTTGAATTTTTCCGCTGGCTGTCATCGGTAATTGGGCTATAAATTCTATTTCTTTCGGGTATTCATACGGCGCTAATTTTCCTCGTACATGGCTTTGTAGTTCGGCCATTAAAGCGGCACTAGCCAGATAGCCTTGGCTTAGTACGATATACGCTTTAACCAGATTGCCGCGCTCTTGATCAGGTTTCGGTACCACCGCGACATTTAATACAGCAGGGTGTTTGAGCAGGCAGTTTTCAATTTCAGCAGGGCCGATGCGGTAACCGGCGGCCTTGAACATATCGTCGGCACGGCCTTGATACCAAAGGTAGCCATCGGCATCACGCAAGGCCAGATCTCCGGTGCGACACCAGTCACCGCTAAATTTGTCGCTGGTGGCTTCAACGTTGTTCCAGTACCCCAGAAAAAAGATAGGATCTGGCTGGCCGTGGATATCATAGCGATGCAGGGCTACTTCGCCAATCTCGTGATCGGCAACTTCTACACCTGTGTCATTAATCAAGGCGACTCTATGTCCAGGATAGGCGCGCCCCATGCTGCCCGGTTTGGCCGGCCAATGTTGGTGACTGTTTCCGACGATGTAGTTAATCTCGGTCTGGCCGAACATCTCATTCGGTGTGATCTGTAATGCCGATACGCACCAGTTAAAAACCGTATCACCGACCGCTTCGCCAGCGCACATGATGGCGCGCAAACGTAGACTATATTGCTGCAAGGGGGCGGCACAAGCTTTCATCATCAACTTTAATGCGGTTGGAAACAGAAATGTATTTGTGACCTGATATTTTTCCATCAAATAATAGGCGGTCTCAGCCGAGAATCTTCCTTGGTAGCCGACGATGGGTTTGCCAAAATACAGGGTAGGCAGTAAGGCATCCATCAGGCCGCCAGTCCAGGCCCAGTCGGCCGGTGACCAGAACACATCCTGCTCTTGTGGGAACCAATTTTGCGACGCCACAAAACCCGGAAGATTGCCGATCAGGGCGGCGTGTGGCAGGAGGGCGCCTTTGGGCGCGCCGGTAGTGCCGCTGGTGTAGATTAAGATCGCAGGATCACTGGCCAAGGTGTCCGTCATCTCGAAGACTTCAGGCATGGGGGCCAGTGCCGCGTGCCAATCCAGTGCTTGCCCGGTCTGACAATCGAGGGTGACCAGCGTGTCAATCGCCGGGCAGTTAGCTCGTATTTGCAGAAATGCGTCTATTCCGCTAGCGTCGACGATCAGCGCCTTGGCAGCGCTATGCTGCAAGCGGTATTCCAGCGCTTCTGGGCCGAACAAAAAAGACAGTGGCATCACGATCGCACCTAGCTGCAGACAGGCGATCAGGGTGATGGCTGTTTCAGGTCGCTGCGGTAAAATGCAGCCGATTACGTCGCCACGTTGCAGGCCTTGCGACTGCAGTAGTTGCGCCAACTGGTTAGCCTGCGCTTGCAGGCGAGCGTAGCTGAGGGTTTCTGTGTGTCCGTTACTGCTCTCAAAATACACGGCAGTGCGCAATCCGTTCTGCGCGTCCTCAGCCCAGCGTCGGCTGCATACTTGGGCAATATTGAAATATTGAGGGATGTGCCAATGAAATTCCTGATATAGCTGTTGATACCGATCCGTACCAGTCTTGCTTGTGCTCATGGCTGGAATGCTTGTTGACGTGATTTCCGACATGAGGTCTCCAAAAACATTTATCGAACGATCGTGCTATTATCTTGTTTTGCTTAATGCAGAAGCTAGTCTTCATGGCGAGCGCTGTTACAGCGAGTTTTAAATGTTAATCTAAATCTGCAATGACGATGCATGAAACTTCTGTCAACCAGGCAAAATAATATTCACGCAGCTCACTTAAATCGATTATGACTATTTCTCACTCACGCTCCGAATTTGTCGCGCTACGCGGACTCAATTATCACGTTCGCCATTGGGGCGATGAGAGCGCGCCTATGCTCTTTATGATGCATGGTTGGATGGATGTCTCGGCCTCATTTCAATTTGTGGTCGATAGCCTGCAAGAAAAGTGGCATGTGATCGCCGCCGATTGGCGCGGCTTTGGCTTAACCGAAACCCCGCCTACCGATAGCTACTGGTTTCCCGATTACCTGGGCGATCTCGATGCGCTTTTACATCATTTTTCGCCAGATTTACCGGTTAATTTGCTAGGCCATAGCATGGGCGCGAATGTGGTCTTGCTGTATGGCGGCGTCAGGCCAGAGCGGGTGAGAAAGCTGATTAATCTGGAAGGTTTTGGGCTGCCAACTACACATCCGAAACAAGCGCCTAAACGCTATCTCAAATGGCTGGACGAGTTGCGCGAACAACCCGTTATGCGTAGCTATGCCAGTCAGGCCGAAGTGGCGGCGCGCTTACAAAAAACCAATCCGCGCTTGTCGGATCAACGTTCTGCCTTCTTGGCGCAGCACTGGGCGCGTGAGAACGCGCAGGGCCTATGGGAAATTTTGGGTGACCCGGCACACAAATTGACTAGCCCTTTATTGTTTCAAGTGGACGAGATTCTGGCCTGCTGGAGCAAGATCGCTTCGCCCGTATTGTGGGTAGAGGCGAATGATACCGATATCTGGCGCTGGATGGGGCCAAAAGCCGAGGCGCGGGTGGAGATCGATCGCCGCATCGCAGTTATTCCTAAGGTTCGCACCGAAATGATGATGGATGCCGGCCATATGTTGCATCATGATCAGCCTGAACTTCTCGCGCAGTTAATAGAGGCGTTTTTGGCTGAAAAATAAAAGAGGCAATTGCAAAATTTTTGGGGGCCTGCGCAAGCCTATGTAGAGCACAAGTGGATGAAAAACAATGCAATTTATAGGCGCCTTATTTTTTCGTGGACCAGTTTTTTTATGCGATTGCCTTAGTGCTATGTAGCGCAATGCAGGATGGTGTGCTGATTCTGGGTTAAACTTCAGGGATTACTTTTTTGTCCCTTTTAGACACCCATTCCGACCATGAGCGACCACGCATCCTACGGCTTTACCACCACCATACTTCATAACGACCGCCAGCAAGAAATAGAGCACGGCTCGCCCCATAAGCCTGTGCATACTTCGGTCACTTTCGGCTATAAAGACGCACGCGATCTGGCGGCCGTGTTTCAAGGGAAGCAATCAGGCTACCGTTACGGCAGGCAGGGCAATCCAACCGTGTCGGCGCTGGAAGATAAAATCAGCAAGATGGAAGGCGGTGCATCGAGTATTTGTTTCTCCACAGGTATGGCGGCAATTGGCGCCTTGTTTCAGGCCCTGCTGCGTGAAGGAGATCAGATCATTTCTTCGGCCTTTTTGTTTGGCAATACCAGCAGTTTGCTACAAACCATCTCCAACCAAGGGGTAGCTGTTGCTTACGTCGACGCTACTGATGTCTCCAATGTGGAGGCTGCGATTACGCGTTCAACGCGCATGGTATTTGTCGAGACCATCGCTAATCCGCGTACCCAGATTGCCGATCTGAAAAAAATCGGCAGCCTGTGCCGTGAACGTGGCATCTTGTTTGTGGTGGATAATACCATGACTTCGCCGTATCTGTTTCAGCCGAAAAAAGTCGGGGCTGGCCTGGTGATTAATTCGCTGACCAAATCGATAGCCGGACATGGCAATGTGCTGGGCGGTGCGATCACCGATACCGGCCTGTTTGATTGGGCAGCGTATCCGAATATTGCAGACAACTTCAGAAAACAAGCATCTCCGCAACAAGGCATGGCGCAGATTCGTGCCAAGGCTCTGCGTGATTTTGGCGCATCGCTGGCACCGGATGCTGCGCACCAGATTGCGGTCGGTGCAGAAACCATTGCCTTACGCTTAGAGCGTGAATGCGCCAATGCACTAGCACTCGCGCAGATGCTAGACGCCGATCCGCGCGTGGCGGTGGTGCATTACCCAGGCTTGGTTTCGCACCCGCAACACGCATTGGCGAGCGACTTGTTCCGCGCTTACGGTGCCTTGTTCAGCTTTGAATTACGTGCAGACATAGACTGTTTCGATTTTCTGAATCGCCTCAAACTGGCGATCAATGCGACCCATCTGGGCGACACCCGCACCTTGATTATTCCGGTCGCACACACCATTTTCTTTGAAATGGGGGCTGAGCGGCGTGCCGCCATGGGTATAGCAGACTCCCTGATACGGGTTTCAGTAGGTATCGAAGACACGCAGGATTTGCTGCAGGATTTTAGCGCAGCCTTGTCTGAATAATTCCATCGGACAGATATACTAGGGTGGGGTATGAGATAGTCTCACCCGCTTGCGCATATGGTATATGCGCAAGCGGGTAGTTGTCCCCGATACTCCCCAATTTTTAATTAGATTAGTCCTGATTCTGGCTAATTTTGTAAAAGGCTCGCATGCATAGACTCTCCTTGACGATGACACTGCGCGATTGGCGTGCTGGTGAATTGCGCTTCTTGCTGGTCGCACTGATGATCGCGGTGGCCTCTTTGTCTTCGGTAGGATTTTTCGTCGATCGCATGCGCAACGGTCTCAATCGCGATGCGCACCAATTACTTGGTGCCGATTTGCTGGTGAGCGCAGATCAACCTATCGCTGCCGCCTGGCGGCTAGAGGCGCAGAAACGCGGCTTGCAATTGGCCGAAACCGTGGTTTTTCCTAGCATGGCATTAGCCGGTGAGGGTGATGCCGCGCAGTCGCGACTGGTGTCGCTGAAAGCGGTCAGTCGTGGCTATCCCTTGCGCGGCAATCTGAAACTCCAGCAAGGCGATTCGGAGATAAGTACGCAACAGATACCGCAGCATGCAACCGCTTGGTTAGATCCGGCCCTGATGATCAGTTTGAACCTGAGCATAGGCGAGAACATCAAACTGGGTGATCAGCAATTTAAAGTGGCGCAAGTGATCGCCGCAGAGCCGGATCGGGGTGCTGCCTTCATGAACTTCGCGCCACGTGTGATGCTGGCGCTGGACGACCTGCCTGCCACTAATTTGATACAAAATGGCTCACGCGTCACGTATAGGCTGCTGTTGGCCGGGCAGCCGGCTAGTGTCGCCAGTTTTCAAGCGTATCTGCAAAAAGCGATCGATACTGAAAAACTCAAGGGCATCAGACTGGAGTCGCTGGAATCAGGGCGGCCAGAAATGCGCGCTACTCTAGATAGAGCCGAGCAGTTTTTATCTCTGGTCGGTTTGCTGTCGGCCTTGTTGGCGGCGGTTGCAGTAGCGATGGCGGCGCGGCGCTTTATGTTGCGTCACGTCGATGCCTGCGCCATGTTGCGCTGTCTGGGTTTGACGCAAAATCAAGTCACCTCCATGTATTTAATCGAATTTTTCATGCTAGGTGTGGCCGGCAGTTCGGCCGGTGTTGTGCTCGGTTTTGCTGGGCATTATGCCTTGCTGGAATGGCTGGGTAAGCTGGTCGGCAATCAGCTGCCGCCAGCCAGCTGGCTACCAGCGCTGCAAGGTGTGTTGACCGGTTTGCTTCTGTTGATAGGTTTTGCCTTACCGCCAATTCTGCAGCTGCGCAACGTGCCGCATAATCAAGTAATACGCCGTGCGCAAGATGCGCCGCAAGCCATGACGCTGCTGAGCTACTTGTTGGGTTTGGGGATGTTCATCGCTTTGTTGTTATGGCAGGCAGGCGACATAAAACTGGGTCTGCTGACGGCTGCCGGTTTTCTCTTGGGATTGCTGGGTTTTGCCTTGGTGGCGTGGTTGGGAGTAGCGTCGCTACGTCGCTTACGCGGCCTCTTCGATAACTCAGCCTGGCGCTTTGCGATCACAGCGCTGCAACGCCGCCCCGGTGCTACCGTGATCCAGGTGGTCTCGCTGGCGCTGGGCTTGATGGCCTTGCTGTTACTTACCGTGATTCGTGCTGACTTGATCAGCGCTTGGAAAAAATCGACACCGGCAGATGCGCCGAATCAATTTGTCATCAATATCCAGCCAGATCAAAAAGATGAAATCGCAGCACGTCTGAAACTGTTCACCCAGCCCGCGCTTTACCCTATGATACGTGGCCGTTTGGTGCAGGTAAATGATACCGTGCTGGCGGCCGATAGCTATCAGGACGACCGCGCCAAACGTCTGGTGGATAGGGAGTTTAACCTCTCGACCATGAACGATTTACCGGCCATGAATAAAATCACTGCCGGTCATTGGTTTAACGATGCCAGCGCTAGTGAGCCAGAGGCCTCGGTAGAAGAAGGCATCGCCAAAACCCTCAATCTGAAACTCGGCGACAAGCTGACTTTTGACGTCGCCGGGCAGCAAGTGACGGCTGCCATCACCAGTTTGCGTAAGCTCGATTGGGGTTCTATGCGCGTGAATTTTTTTGTTGTGATCAACCCTAAGGCGATGGCCGAAATGCCGCAAACCTGGATCACCGCGTTTCGCATGCCGGCTAAAGAGAAGAAATTTGTGAATCAACTCATGCTTGATTTCCCGAATCTGACCGTGGTCGATGTCGGTGCCATGATTAAGCAATTGCAGGATGTGCTGGATCAAGTCATCAACGCAGTCGAATTTTTGTTTTTATTCACGCTGGCATCCGGTGTCTTGGTGTTATACGCAGCGCTGGCCGGTTCGCAAGACTTGCGCATGCGCGAAGCGGCCTTGTTGCGGGCGCTGGGGGCAACCCGCAAGCAACTCTCGCAAGCGCAATGGATAGAGTTCTTACTGATAGGCGGCCTGGCCGGTTTGCTGGCAGCCAGTGGCGCGTCGGCGATAGGCTGGACGCTGGCGCGTTTTAGTTTTGAATTCGAATGGAGCTTCTCGCCCGTAGTCTGGATCGCCGGCTTAGCGGTAGGCGCGAGCTGTGCCTTGATAGGCGGTTGGGTAGGTCTACGCAATGTCTTGAATCAGCCGCCTTTACAGAGTTTGCGTGAAGGCTAGTTGTATGGGTATTCGTGAATATAAAGAAGCCGATTTTTCTGCGATAGTAGATATTTATGCTGCCTCTAAGCTTGATGAATTGCGATTCGAACCGCAAAAATTTAAACTGACATCCCTAAATTTAGATCCGCAACGACTGGTAGCTTTTCATGAATCTGAGGTTTTGGTGTATGAAGAAGAGCGTGTGTCCGCTTATTTGGGAACACATTTAAATCATATACGCTCAATTTTTGTCTCGCCCATTTACAGAGGTAAAGGTATAGGGAGGCAGCTTTTAGAGCATGCAATCGCACATGCTAAAGGTGAACTCAGTCTGGATGTGGTGAAGTCGAATGTTATCGCTAAAAATTTGTACTCGCATTACGGTTTTAAAATCGTCAATGAGTTTGTCTCTTCATATGACGGCATGCCTGTGGTGGTCAATACGATGAAACGTCAGAGTAGTTGAATAATGAATCAATATTAGTTAATGAATAAAGAAATGACTCAAGAAACACAACAGCAAGAAGAAAAATCCAATCTTTACACTTTGATCGGTGGTGCCGATAAATTGCGTGAAATGGTAGACCGGTTTTATGATCTGATGGAACTCGAACCGGAGTTCGCAGGTATCCGTGTCATGCATCCTCAGCCTATCGACAGCTCGCGCGATAAGCTGTTTTGGTTTTTATCGGGGTGGATGGGCGGCCCTGATCTGTATGTAGAGCAGTTCGGCCATCCGCGCCTGCGGGCGCGCCATCTGGCTTATCCGATAGGTATTAGCGAGCGCGATCAATGGCTGCGCTGTATGGCTTGGGCGATGCAAGAGGTCGGTATAGAAGAGGGCTTGCAACTACACCTGATGAATTCGTTTTTTCAGACCGCCGATTGGATGCGGAATAAGGCCGAGTAAGTCCAAGTAAATTCCAAGAGTTGTACTCGATTATTTTGATCGAGTACAGTTTTTTATTACGATAAATAAATTGTGCCTATCTATGAGCTTGCCTGAAATTTTTACCCTCTCGTTGTTAGCTGTTTTAGTGTTGCTCAACCTCATGTTGTTGCTGCGTAGCCGCCAACAAAACGGCGATAGCCAACTCGAACAAAAGCTCCAACAAAACTTCCAACAATTACAGCAAGCGCAAGAGCGCAGCGAGCGCTCTTTGCGTGAGCAAATCCTGTCTAGCGCGCAAGCGACACGGCAAGAGTTAGGCGGTAACTTTTCACAACTGCAGCAAGTCTTGTCGACGCAGCTAAGCAATGCGGCAGCTCTGCAAAACAGCCAGATCGACGCCTTCTCGCAACAGCTGGTAAAACTCACCGAGGCGAATGCGCAGCAACTCGAGCAGATGCGCCTATCGTTGATACAGCAGGCGCAGACAGCCAGGGATGAGCAAGCTGCAAGCATGCAACGCTTTGCCGCAAGCCTGAACCAAGTGCTGGCCAATCTGACAGAGTCGAATGCCTTACGCATGGGCGAGATTCGCGCCACTCTTGAGCAGAAAATCCAGCAATTACAAGCCGACAATGCCAGTAAGCTAGAAGAGATGCGTAAGACCGTTGATGAGAAGCTGCATGCGACGTTAGAGCAGCGACTCGGTGACTCCTTCAAACAAGTCTCGGAACGTCTGGAGAAGGTCCATCAAGGTCTGGGCGAGATGCAGCAGCTCGCAATCGGGGTGGGCGACCTAAAACGGGTGCTGACCAATGTCAAGACGCGCGGCACCTGGGGCGAGGTGCAGTTAGAGATGGTGCTGGAGCAGATGCTGACTCCCGAACAATATGGCAAGAATGTCGAGACCATACCCGGCACGGGTGAGCGGGTAGAGTTTGCAATCAAATTGCCGGGCAAGGAAGACGACAGGGCACCGGTCTGGATGCCTATCGATGCCAAGTTCCCGAAAGAGCAATATGAACGCTTGCTCGATGCTGCCGAACGCGCCGATGCCGAAGGTGTGGCGCAAGCCGGTAAAGAGTTGGAGCGTGCGATCCGCAACGAAGCCAAAACCATCGCCGAAAAATATCTATCGCCGCCTTTGACCACTGATTTTGCCATTTTGTTTTTGCCTACCGAGGGCTTGTACGCTGAAGTGATGCGCAGGCCAGGTTTGGCAGACGAATTGCAGCGTACATGTCGCGTCACCATTTCTGGCCCTTCGACTTTATCGGCTTTGCTCAACAGTTTGCAAATGGGTTTCCGTACTTTGGTGTTGGAGAAGCGCTCATCCGAGGTCTGGCAAGTGTTGGGCGCTGTTAAAACCGAATTTGGCAAATTTGGCGAGGTGTTGGCCGCCACTAAGACAGCATTGGAGCGCGCCGCCAAAAACATCGATCATGCCGAAGTACGCACGCGTCAGATGACGAAAAAGCTCAAGCAGGTCGAGGCTCTGCCTAGCGATGCGGCCCATAGTTTGCTGGGGATAGATGGAGAGAACAGCACTGATGCTGAACTGTAACCATGAGCTCTGCTGCTGAAACCTAGCTTGCTTTTCATTAATTTGATAAAATGGCAATGAAATTATTCGGATAGCCGCGGCTATCCACTTTTTTATCCTTGGAACGACACTTTAATGAAATTCACACTAAAAAAATGTCAGGCAGTATTTGCCTTCGCGCTAATCACAATGTTTGCAATGTTCGCGCCGTTTGCACAGGCACAAAGCGAGGCGCAACAGGCTGAGATTAAAGCCGCTTATGAAGAGGCGGATAAGGTCAAACAAGCGGGACCGTTTGAAGTAAAGATGCTAGATCAGGCGGTCTTGAGAATACCCGCCGGGCAGATCTTTATACCGAATCCAACTGCTTCCAGAATTTTGCGCGCCATGGGCAATAGTAGTGACGATAGTTTACTGGGTGTGATTTTTCCGGCCAGTGATGAAAACTGGTTTGTTGTAGCGCGTTACGAAAAAGCCGGCTACATCAAAGAAGACGATGCCAAAGAGTGGAACGCCGATGAGCTATTGAAGAGTCTTACTGAGGGGGCCGAGGCCGGTAATGTGGCAAGACGCGAGAAGGGAATACGCGAGATGCAGGTCGTCGGTTGGGCTGAAAAACCGGCCTACGATGCCAACAATCATAGACTGGTCTGGTCTGCCATTAGCAAGGATAAAGTCGGTGTCGATGAAGACCCGGGCGTTAATTACAACACGTATGCTTTGGGGCGCGAAGGTTATATCAGTTTGAATTTAGTCACCTCTTTAAAAGAAGTGGCGACACAGAAGGCGGTCGCGCAAAATCTCTTGGGAAATTTAGAATTCTCCGATGGCAAACGCTATGCTGATTTTAATGCCAGCACCGATAAAGTTGCTGAATACGGTTTAGCTGCGCTGGTGGCGGGCGTGGCGGCGAAAAAACTTGGCTTGTTTGCGGTCATTTTGGCGTTTCTGGCGAAGTTCGCAAAAGTTGGTTTGCTGGCGCTGTTTGGCGGCGGTGCTTTGTTTAAGAAGTGGTTTGGCCGTAAAAAAGATAAGGAGCCTGCGCCCGTGTTGGCTAGTGCTGTCGTGAACACGACAACGCTTGACAGCAGCGCTGCTCCGTTAAATTCTGAGGCGGGTAAGGATGCCGCTAAAGTAGCTGGCACTGAGCATACTCCGGGGCCAGGCTCATTATGATTAAGCTTTTGTTGTTGCTCTTGTCTGGCGCGAAATTTAGCAAGCTTTTAGTCACCGGCGGCAGCATGTTGGTCTCGGTTGCAGTGTATGCCATGGTGTTTGGTTGGTGGTATGCCGTGGGTTTCGTGTTCTTGTTGCTGGTGCATGAGATGGGACATTATCTGGCCGCACGCCAGCGTGGCCTGAATGTGGGCTTGCCGACTTTCATCCCCTTCGTCGGCGCCTGGATAGAGCTCAAAGACCAGCCGCACAATGCCGAGACTGAGGCCTATATAGGTTTAGCTGGCCCTCTGGCGGGTACGGTGGGCGCGGTCATCTGCTATTTTTTTGCGCGCAACTACAATAGCGATTTGTTGTTGGCGGTGGCGTATTCAGGCTTCTTTCTGAACCTGTTCAATATGATACCGCTGTCGCCGTTTGATGGCGGGCGTATCACAGCGGTGCTCACGCCACGGGTCTGGTTTGCTGGGGTACCAGTACTAGCGGCACTGTTTTACTACCGGCCTAGCCCCATCCTGGTCTTGATCGCCATCATGGCCGGCCCGCAATTGTGGCGTGCCTGGAAGTACGACGCTAAGGCGCCAGAAAATCAGCAGTATTACGGCATCTCTACAGAAGTACGCCTGACTTACTCAGCTTATTATTTACTCTTGCTAGGCTTTTTGGCGGTGATGACAAACGATGTGCATGAGATGCTGCAGACTGTGCGAGCCGTGCATGGCAGTAGTGGTGCTTAAGCCCGGTCGGTACAGCTTTATAAGTGCTCGCTGGTGGCCGCGTTAGTCCAGATGTAAATGTTCAGCGAGGTAGCTAAACACTGTGCTGACACGCCTTAAGTGGCGTGCTTCAGTGTGCGTGAGTAACCATAGATCAGTTTGGCATTCGTCTAGAACTTCGCTCACTTGCACTAGGTCGGCGCGGCCTTGCGCCAGAAAAATCGGCAGTATGCCCATGCCTAAACCACGTGCGACAAACTCTGCGACAGTGAGTATGCTATTCACGCGATATTTTGGAACGATTTTTGGGTAGTGTTTTTTTCTCCAGATTACCGAGGGATGCTCAGGCAGGGCCTCGTCGGGTGCTATCCAATGTTGTTCTTGATATTCTATTTCGTTATTCGCCCCGGGATCTGCTGCGGATTTTGCGGCGAATACCGCCACCCTTATAGGGCCGATGCGCTTGCCTATCAGATGTGGCGGCGGCCTCTTGGTAGCGCGCAATGCGATATCGGCATCCCTGCGCGTCAAACTCACCAACTCGTTGCCCGCACGCAAATCAAATTCCAGCAAGGGATGCTGTACTTGTAGTTGCAGCAATGCGGGTGCCAGCAGCCCATGCAATAGGGTGTCGGTACTGCTGACGCGTAGCACGCCCGAGACTTGCTCTGGCCTCATTTGCAGCATCGTGCGTGCCGCTTCCAATTGCATTTCTATCTGTTCAGCAGGCGCAGTTAGTTGTTGCGCCAGCTCATTGGCCTGATAGCCACTGCGCGAGCGCTCGAACAAGCGCTGGCCTATCCCCTTTTCTATCCGTTGTATGCTTCTAAAAACGGTAGAGGCATCTTGCTTCAGGCGTTCGCCCGCCAGCGCCAAAGTGCCAGTGCGACTCAGTGCCAGCAGCACCGCCAGATCGGCAGGGCTTAACTTGAATTGCGTTTGTGCATTCATGGATTGCAGTTTTGCATATTTATATTGTAAAGCTGCAATGCTACAGTGCATCCATCGTTAATTCAATGGAGAACAAAAATGACTGCCGGACCAGCCAAGCTCGAAACGAATTTAGAAGCGAAGTCAGAAACGAAGTCAGAAACTAAGTTAGCAAATAAGTTCGCAACTAAGCCTCGCTATACGTCTATCGAATATGGAGTAACTGTGTTACGTCTGAGTCTAGGCGTCATGTGGATAGCCCACGCAATGCTTAAACTTTTGGTATTTGCTTTGCCAGGCACGGCAGAGTTTTTTGTCAGTATAGGTTTCCCTGGCTTTTTGGCCTATCCAGTATTTGCCGCCGAACTTGGTGGCGGGCTTGCCTTGCTATTCGGCGTGTACGCCAGACAGGTGGCGTTGGCCTTGATGCCGGTGATGGCGGTCGCTGCTAGTGTGCATTTCGCAAACGGGTGGGTGCACACCAGCCAAAATGGTGGTTGGGAGTATCCAGTGTTCTTGCTGATGGCCTCGTTGTCACTGTGGCTAATGGGGGATGGTGCCTATGCATGGTGCCGCAGTCGTCGTTTTAGCCCCAACTTTTGAGGAGACATCATGACTTCGAAATTTGTTCTGGTCAGTCATGTTCTTTGTCCCTATGTGCAAAGAGTGGCGATCGTGTTGGCCGAGAAGGGCATTGCTTACCATCGGATTGATATCGATTTGAAAAACAAACCAGCCTGGTTTCTTGCAATTTCCCCGCTGGCGAAGACCCCTGTTCTGCTGGTGGGTGAGCAGGCTATTTTTGAGTCCAGCGTGATCTGCGAATATTTGGATGAGACGCATCTTCCCAAACTGCATCCGAAGCATGCTTTGCTGCGTGCCAGACAGCGCGCCTGGATGGAGTTCGGTAGCAGTATTCTTAGCACCATAGCGGGTTTTTACAATGCCGTCGATGCGCCTGCTTTAAGGGGCAAGAGCCAAGAGTTACGTGAAAAATTGAAGCAGCTAGAGGCACTGGTACAGGATGGCTCGTATTTTTCAGGCCTGCAATTTAACATGGTCGATGCAGTTTTCGCACCGGTGTTACGTTACTTTGAGGTGTTCGAGACCGTATTCGGTATTGATTTCTTTGCCGACACACCGAAAGTACGCGCGTGGTGGCTACACTTAGCGCAGCGCCCCAGCGTCAAACATGCGGTAGGCGCCAACTATGCCGAATTATTGCTGGATTTTTTGAAAGCTAGACCGGTTATGCTTGTAGAAAACTACCGCGAGTGCTTAGTTTAAAACGTTTATTTGCACTTATCAGCGGCGAGTAAATACAATGCCAGGGGTATCGCTAATAGACCTGCTCCGCCACTGTCTTTGCCCAGGCAATCAGGTTTAGCCGCCCCGGCTACGGCAGTTTCCAATCGGTCGAATTTTGTCCTTGGTTTGTCGTTTAGCTGTTTGCCACTACGTTCGGCCTGGAGCTCTATCTCGCTTT
Organism: Undibacterium sp. Ren11W; assembly: GCF_049340485.1. Classification (NCBI taxonomy): domain Bacteria; kingdom Pseudomonadati; phylum Pseudomonadota; class Betaproteobacteria; order Burkholderiales; family Oxalobacteraceae; genus Undibacterium; species Undibacterium sp. Ren11W. The sequence continues at coordinate 1,062,276 of NZ_JBMPPB010000001.1, read as the reverse complement.
TGCTGTCCTGGTAGGCTCTGCGTATCGCTTCGCTGTCTATCTGCAGAGGAGTGGAGAGTGGATCTGCCGGGAGGTCGGCTGCTACGCTAATCGCAGCGGGGCTTGCTGTCAGCGTGGTGGGCGCGATGCTAATGGATTTTTTCTGTGGCGGATACTGGCTTGTGTTTTTTTGAACGCTAGCCACTGGCCTATCTTCCGATTTCGCTTCTGTTTTCACTTCTTTAGGGAGTGTCAGTTCAATAAAGCGCAAATTAATGGTCTGCTTGAGGCTATCTGGGCTGAGTCGTCTGCTTTGCAGCCCTGGCGTATACGCGAGCAATTTGACGAGCATCAGTGTCAAGAATAACGCAAGACTGGCCGCTAGCATGCGCTGGCGTTGACTGCCGTTTTGCCAATCCTCTCGACTATAGTGGTTTGCGCTCTGTGTGCTCATGATTGTTTCTGTCGCCAGCTTTTGACAAGTAAAAATTTTGTCGGGATAATTATCAATAGGGATCAGAGTGCGAAATTGATAATAAGTTCATGGTGCTTCGATTATTTGTATTTATTCAGAACTTAAAAAGCAATGCGCAATATCCATGCGCCTTTTCACCGCTTTTGCTGCCAGTGACCGCATGGATGCTGCGCATTCGATTTTAGTAACTTCCAAATTAGCACTTTAAGCCACATACAACTTATTAAAAATGATTGAGCGAAATTTTCATTAATTAGAAAAACTTACCGAAAAATTTATTGGAAACAGCTTTTATATGACTTCTTGGTATTATTTTAATGACATGATTGTGCTGCGCTGAGTTCCCATTTTTCGTCTTAGGATTGATATTAATAGCCAATGAAAAAGCCGACGCGAAGGTCGGCTTTTTTTGAGATTAAAGAATGATTATTTCTTTTTTTCTGCTGTTTTTTGTTTGGCGATGACCAGATCTTTGATGCCATTGTAGACGTCTTCGGTCAGTATTTTTTTAGAAACTAGTTCGTCCTTGCCTTTGTAAGGGCGACCTTTGATGATGGCCGCAGAGCGCGCCTCACCAATTTTTGGCAACTCCGCTAATTCTTTTTGAGTCGCGCTATTGAGATCGAGCAAGGCAATTTTTTCGGCGGCTGCCGGAGTTGCTGGCGTGGCCGATGTGGCCGCAGGTGCAGCCGCTACCACTGGTGCAGTCGTGGCTTTTTTAGGCTCGTCTTTTGCATGTGTCGCCCCACTGAATAATGCAGACATGGCTATGGCTAGCAGTAATGATTTAAATCCGTGATTCATTCTAAATTCCTTAAAATTTGCGTACGGCAGTTGCGAAATACGCGGTTTGTAAGCGTTGAAAAGAAGATGAGAAATATTGCACTGCAGCGCAGAGCATAGCATGCTTGCTTTGCAATGTAAAAAAAACTATTATTGAGTTTGTATGATGCTGTTGATCACAACAGGTGTCACCGGAACATCGGTCATCGAGGCTTGAGTCATGGTTTTCACCACTTTGATTTTATCAACGGTGTCGAGCCCAGAGACTACTTTGCCAAACACTGCATAACCACCGTTGCCAGCATCGAGATTGACGTTGTCGACTACGTTGATAAAGAATTGCGCGCTGGCTGAATCAAGTAAGGAAGTGCGCGCCATGGCGATGCTGCCACGCAGGTTACTGAGCCCATTGCCCGCCTCCAGTTTGATCGAAGGGTAAGTCGGTGTCGGCTCTTGCATCGAGGCAGTGAGGCCACCACCCTGTATCACGAAATCGCTAATGACGCGATGGAAAATTTTATTTACGTAAAAACCATTTTCGACATAAAGTAAAAAATTATCCACGCTTATCGGTGCTTTGGCGGGATTGAGCTCCATGACTATATCACCGAGCGAGGTGTTCATCGTCACCTGCGGCTGCGCAGCGAGCGGAATAGTCATACTCCCGCTGTAAAGCGTGCTGCCGTCGCCAGCAGTGACCGTCATTGCAATTGCGCCAACCCCGATCATTTTGCATGCAAATACCCGTTTACTGGCGCTGCCACCTGCTACTTCACTAATCTTAAAACATCCGGTATTTGAAATATTAATGCCTAGATCGAGGTTCTGACCCGTGATGGTGATATTGCTGATTTTGCGATAGATCAGTTGATCGGTGGTGACCGCACTTACGCTTGCCTTAGAGGCGCTACTGTCACTACTGCCACCACCGCATGCGCTAAGAAAACCGGATGCTGCAACTATGCTGATTAATAACAAACGTGATTTCAATTGAATCTCCAAAAGTGTAGTTCTAAATTGCAGCAGTATAAAATCGCATGGACTTGAATAGCAAGGCCCAATACCGTATCGTACTTTAAGTTACGAATTGATACTGTGCGCTACTAAGTAGTGGTGGCGTTTTTCAATCAACCAAAGACTATATTAATCCCTCAAACAGCAGGACCTCAACCTTATCTCCCGCTGCTATATTTCCCTGATCATCATGCAAAACTACCATGCAATTGGCTTCACTCATAGAGCGCAAGATGCCTGAGCCTTGCGATCCGGTGATTGCCACTTGCAAGCTGCCATCCGATGCTATAGAGAGGATACCGCGCTGATATTCGGTGCGGCCAGCGCGTTTTCGGATAGGCGCTAGTGATTTTGCAGGCACTAAAGTTAAGACGGGGCTAGTTGCTCCCATCATGTGCAGCAGGGCGTTGCGGGCGAAAAAGTAGAAGGTCACCATGACCGCCACTGGGTTGCCCGGCAGGCCAAACAGATAGGCGCTACTACCGTTTGAATGTATCTTGCCGAAAGCCATAGGACGGCCAGGGCGCATGCCTATGGTCCAGAAGGCGACGTCGCCTAATTCACTCATGATTTGTTTGGTGTAATCAGCCGCCCCGACTGAGACCCCGCCCGAAGTAATGATGGCGTCGGCGTTTTCACAGGCGCTTTGAAAAGCGGCTTTCAAGGAGACAGGATCATCTTTGATGACGCCCATGTCTAGCATCTCGCAACCCAGTCTTTCTAGCATGCCGTATAAGGTGTAGCGATTGCTGTCGTAGACGCAGCCTTCCTCTAAGGGGTCGCCTAAAGACCGTAGTTCATCACCAGTTGAGAAGAAGGCGACACGCAAACGTCTTTGCACCGGGACTTCGGCCACGCCCAGTGAGGCGAGTAAGCCAAGCTCTGCTGGGCGCAGTATTTTGCCTTTACTCAGAGCGATTTTCCCTAGTGCCAGATCTTCCCCTTTAAAGCGGCGGTTGTCACCCTTCTTGACTTTGCCAAAAGGGATAGTGACTTGCGACTCGCTCGCGTTAGCTGTCAATTCTTGCGGGATCACAGTATCGCATTGCTCAGGCATGACGGCACCCGTCATGATGCGCACACATTCACCCAGGGCTACAGTGCCGGCAAAGGCGCGACCGGCGTAAGCTGTGCCTATGATCTTCAAAATCAAGTCGCCCGAGGCAGGTAAGCAGCTGCTGCGTAATGCGTAGCCATCCATGGCGGAGTTGTCGTGCGCCGGTACGTTGATGGCAGAAATAATATCTTCGGCGAGCACCCGTCCCAGAGCTTGCCTGAGGGCCAGTTTTTCTACGGCATGGATGGGAGTGACAAATTCTTGGATGATTTTCTGTGCTTGCGCGACTGGCAGGGCCTGTGGATCGTAATCGGACAGGCAAGAGACTAATTCTTGTAAGCTGGCGGGAGTAAGGGAGTTCATGCTTAATTTATCCTTCGTGCTGACGTAGTTCGGCGAGCGTATTGATATTGCGAAACGCCGCACTGTCTTCGAACGGCACTGTCACCACTTTTAGTGTGGCGTACCAGGCATCGACTTTACGCCCGCCGCTTTGCAAGAACTGCGTCAAGTGTGGAAGTAGCTCCGCCTTCATCATAGAAAATACCGGATGCGATTGAGTGCGTGCGATACCGTCTTCCAGTTCTACCGTGGTGGCAACGGCCAGATCGGCGTCTTCCGCGATTATGGCCAAGGACAGGCGCGCCACCAGATCGTCTGGCAAAAATGGCGAATCACAAGGGGCGCTGACCAGATACGGGGTTTCGCAGTGCGCCAAGCCCACTTGCAGACCTGCTAAAGGGCCGGCATAACCGTCGATCTGATCCGGCCACACTGGTGCGCCGAAGGCCTCATAGGCAGCCAGATGCTGGTTGGCATTGATGATCAGTTCGCCCACTTGCGGCGACAGGCGCATCAACACGTGCATCGCCATAGGCATGCCGCGAAAGGCTTGCAAACCTTTGTCGACTTGCCCCATGCGCGTGCCGCGCCCGCCTGCGAGTATCAAACCTGTGATGTGTTGCTGGTCTATTGCTGTCATGGCTGCTTGTCTGTGATGTGGTTCAAAATATTAAAAATGAGCAGGCCGCTTGCGCAGTATTCATGCGGGTTTCCAGCCTATTGCCTCCGCAAGCCGCATTTGGCTTAGCTCTTGGGCTTGCCTTTTTTTAGGGCCTGCTTGCTAGCCGCCTATATAAGACATCTCGACTTTTTTTCTGGACTGCTCTGGCAGTTCCGTGTTCTCGCTGCGTAATTGTGAATACCTATCGTTTCTGTTATTCCATATTTGTGCCACCACATTTGAAATGGCAAGTTCATGGTCAGGCAGAGTTTGGTCGCGCAAGAGTGCGCGTAAATCGTGGCCTTGCGTGGCGAATAAACAGGTGTACAACTTACCTTCCGTCGATAAACGGGCGCGGCTGCAGTCTTGGCAGAACGCCTGAGTAACGCTAGAGATCAAGCCAATTTCGCCTGCGCCGTCTTGATAGCGCCAGCGTGCCGCGGTTTCCCCGGTGTAATTTGGGTCTACCGCGATCAGTGGCATACCGACCGCCTGAATGCGCTGCACGATCTCTGACGAAGGGATGACCTCGTCAAGTTTCCAGCCGTTTGATGCGCCAACATCCATGTATTCGATGAAGCGCAATATATGTGGAGTGTCTTTGAAATAGCGCGCCATGGGTACAATTTCATGATCATTTAAGCCCGCTTTGACGACCATATTAATTTTGATAGGGCCAAGGCCAGCCTGATGCGCGGCCTGGATTCCGTCTAAGACATCTGAGACCGGAAAATCCACATCATTCATGTGCTGAAAAGTGTGTTCATCGAGCGCATCGAGTGAGACTGTGACGCGGTTAAGACCGGCATCTTTCAGACTCTGGGCCTTGCGCGCCAAGAGTGAGCCATTGGTAGTCAGGGTCAGGTCGAGATCGCGCCCATCGGGCGTGCGTATGCCGCTTAGCATAGCTATCAATTTCTCGATATTTTTTCTGAGTAAAGGCTCGCCCCCGGTCAGCCTGATCTTGTGAACTCCGTGTGCGACAAAAATACGCGCCAGTTGGGTGATTTCTTCGAAACTGAGTAAATTGCTGTGCGGCAGAAATTGGTAGTCTTTATCAAATACTTCTTTGGGCATGCAGTACACGCAGCGGAAATTGCAGCGATCCGTGACTGAAATGCGCAAATCATGCAAAGGTCGACCAAAACTATCTGCAAGTTTTCCTGTCGCTGCAAGCAACTGCTGCGGAATCTGCAGTTTTTTTGAAAATTGACGATGGTCTGTCAAAGGAATGAATTTTTCACTCATGAGTATCGATAGAGGCTCGATGGCGAGCGCCGATTAAAAATGGGAGTTCTCACAATAACATGTTTGCGTTGTGCGGTTTTTCTACACAATAAAAAGCCCGGCAACATTGCTGTAACCGGGCTTTACTTTGCTTACATGCAGTTTATCGCTTGGTATCTATCATCACCAGCGGTTCTGTTGAAAGCGGCTCTACTGGCTTACGTTGACGTACTACGCGCGGTGCCGCAACTGTTGCTGCGCTTGCTGCTTGTGCTGCACGCAGTTTTTCAGGATCAGTGCTGGCTAGCGTCAGATCAGCTTGCGCTAACATGCTGTGCAGGCCTTCCATTTGCATAGGGGCAGGTGCGACTGGCGCGCTTGCTACAGGCTTAGCAACGACCACGACAGGCGGCGTCAAATCCAGGCTGGCTTGTGCTGGTGCCGGAGGCGCAATTGCAACCGCAACTTCAACTGGCGCAATAGTTGCAACTTCAATCGCTGCGACTGCTGCTGTTTCGGCCACTGGTGCCGGCGTTACGACGACAGGCGCAACTTCGACCACCTCAGGCACTGCTGCCGGAGTAACTTCGGTCATTGCAACTGGAGCGACTTCTACCGCTGGCATTGGAGTCGCAACGGCAGCAGCGACTTCAACTGCTTCAGCCACTGGCGCTGGTGTAGCGGCCACTGGTGCAACTTCAATCACTTCAGCATGAGCTAGTTCCACTGCAACTGGCGTAACTGCAACTGGTGCCGGCTCGCTAACTACGGTCGCAGACTCATGCTTATTGACTGTTTCACTTACTTCTGCTGTGCTTGCTTGAGTAGTTTCTGCATTGACGTCATTGCTTTCAGTATCGTCGCGGTCACGACGGTTACGATTGCGACCACCACGACGGCGGCGACGACGACCGTCACTTTGCTCGTTGTCCGCATCGCTCATGGCCGGGCCATTTACCAGCGTCGCAGCAGTCGTAGTTGGCTCCGCGATATTTGCTAATGCAGGTAATGCTGCTACGCGGATAGCATCTGCCGCAACCTCTTCAGTCTTGGCTTCTGCTGAGGCACCGTCTTTACGATCTTCGCGTTGACGTGGTTGGCGTCCGCGTCGAGGCTCCTGTCCTTCACGCTCTTCACGTGGCGGGCGAGGTGGCTTAGGCTGACGCGGAGCTTGTGGCTCTGCCGCTTTTACGGATTCGTCTTTGGCGTCTTTTTCGGCACGTGGGTTAGCATTAGCTGGACGCTCTTCACGTTCAGCGCGATCACGACCACGACCGTTGCGATTGCGTTGGCCGCGATTATTGCGGTCGCCACGATCGGAGCGCTCCCGGCTTGCAGCTGGTTTTTCTTCCGGTGTGGCAGTAATTACTACCGCTTCAGCCGGTTTAGAGCGGAAAAAACCCATCAACTTGCTAAAGAAACCTTCAGACGCCGCAGCGACCACTGGTGTGCTAGCGGCGATGGCAGCCACAGGAACTTCTTTACGCTCAACCAGCGGCGCTGTATCAGGAGTAATGCTCTTGACCATGGCTTCCTGACGCGGCTTGATTTCTTCTTTTTGACGCTTGCTGTAACCGATGTCAGTATCCGCTTGCTCTGCCATAGCGTAACTAGCGTGCACTTCTTCTAAGCGCGGATCATCATGCTTCAGACGATCTAGCTTATAGTGCGGCGTTTCCAGATGCGTATTTGGAATCAGGATGACAGTAACGCGGTGACGCGTTTCTATCTTCAGGATCTCGCCACGTTTTTCATTGAGCAGGAATGCTGCGACATCGACAGGAACCTGTACGTGGATCGCTGCAGAATTCTCTTTCATCGCTTCTTCTTGAATAATACGCAGTACTTGCAATGCGGATGATTCAGTGTCGCGTATATGCGCTGTGCCGTTGCAACGTGGGCAGGTGACGTGGCTACCTTCAGACAGGGACGGGCGCAGGCGTTGACGGGATAATTCCATCAAACCAAAGCGGGAAATCTTACCCATCTGTACCCGTGCGCGGTCATAGCGCAAAGAGTCTTTCAGGCGAGTTTCTACTTCGCGTTGGTTCTTGGCGTTTTCCATGTCGATAAAATCGATCACGATCAAACCGCCCAAATCGCGCAGACGCAATTGACGCGCTACTTCTTCTGCTGCTTCGCAGTTGGTATTGAAGGCCGTCGTTTCGATGTCGGAGCCGCGCGTAGAGCGTGCCGAGTTGACGTCGACAGATACCAATGCTTCAGTGTGATCAATCACAATCGCGCCGCCCGATGGCAAAGGCACGGTGCGGGAGTAGGCGGTTTCGATCTGGTGTTCGATTTGGAAGCGGGAGAACAGTGGCACATCGTCGCTGTAGCGCTTGACGCGGTGTACCATGTCAGGCATCACATGGCTCATGAATTGCTGAGCTTGTTCGTAGATGTCGTCGGTATCGATCAGAATCTCGCCGATATCCGGTTGGAAATAATCGCGAATAGCGCGGATTACCAATGAGGATTCTTGATAAATCAGGAAGGCACCAGCAGCAGACTTGCCTGCGCCGTCGATCGCAGTCCAGAGTTGCATCAGGTAATTCAAATCCCATTGCAACTCATCAACATTGCGGCCTATACCAGCGGTACGGGCAATCACTGACATACCAGTAGGCAAATCAAGTTTGTCCATGGTTTCGCGCAGTTCCTGACGCTCTTCACCTTCGACGCGACGAGAAACTCCACCACCACGTGGGTTATTCGGCATCAAGACCAGATAGCGACCCGCCAGGGAGACGAAAGTGGTCAGCGCAGCGCCTTTATTGCCGCGTTCTTCTTTTTCGACCTGGACCATGATTTCCTGGCCTTCACGCAATGCATCTTTAATGGATGCGCTGCGCACGTCTATACCTTCTTTAAAATAGCCGCGAGCGACTTCTTTAAATGGCAGAAAACCGTGACGTTCTTCGCCGTAATTGACGAAGCATGCTTCCAAGGATGGTTCTATGCGGGTGATAACACCCTTGTAGATATTGGACTTGCGTAGTTCACGTCCAGTGGTTTCAATATCGATGTCTATGAGTTTTTGCCCATTGACGATGGCGACGCGAAGCTCTTCTTGCTGCGTAGCATTGAACAACATACGTTTCATTTTTTTACTCCGTGACCTGATGGTCATCTTTTGTCGCCAGCTCTTAATGGTAAGGCTAGCAACCATACTTACAGGGGATGTACGCGAGAGCGGAGAGTTTGAGGGGGCGGGAAATGCTACTGGAACAACAAATGGACAAATCTATAGCCAAGCACATCAGCAAATGACGCTGTAAGCATGCTTTTCGCTATATCTGTTACAACCTGTTGTGCGCTGAGCGCGAACAGTTTTGACTATGAATCGAGTGCACATGTCCCCCGCATTGTGAAATTTGCATAATCCTTGTAGAACATGCGATAACAACGCCAGGCGATGAGCAACTTAGTAAACGCCAAACCATCTTTAAATAATTGTATTTGGCTAAATCGATCACGCTACATCAAAACCATCAACCGGCAAGCACGTCTGTTTGTATCAACAGCCGTCTCTTGCCAGACTTATCCTTATATTTCAAACTTTCTGATCCACATCACCGTCTGCCGTCCGATTGCCACAATCGGTCACAACCTTGACGCATCAGGTGAGGTGCATACACATCTTTTCTATCGAATTTGCAAATTGGCGAGGCCGATTGACATACCTCTGTGTAAAATAGTCGCTTCTTCTCACACTTGCTAAAGCTAAAAGCTTGAGCGAAAACAATTATATAGTCAAAATGAAGCACTTAGCGATAAATAATGGGAGAGTGCTTCAAAAACAAGCTGAAAATGACACTCTCCGTCAAACAACACAAGCGCCAGCCTCAGTCCAGCTACTGACAATCTCAGAAGAGGAGGCTGGTCAACGCATTGATAATTTTTTGTTACGCATTTGTAAAGGCGTTCCCAAGAGCCACATTTACCGGGTTTTGCGCTCAGGTGAGGTGCGCGTGAACAAGGGACGCATCGATCAATTGTATCGATTGCAAGTCGGCGATGTGGTTCGCGTGCCGCCAATACGCATGGCAGAAAAACCAGAAAATCATGTGCCAGGTGCAGAATTCATTATTTTGTATGAAGATGCACATCTACTTGTCATTGATAAACCGTCTGGTGTTGCTGTGCACGGCGGATCTGGTATCAGCTATGGGGTGATCGAGCAACTGCGCGCCTCACGCCCTGACGCCAAGTTTCTGGAGTTAGTGCATCGTTTAGATCGCGAAACTTCCGGGGTGTTGATGTTAGCGAAAAAACGATCTGCCTTGGTCGACTTACATGAGCAGATGCGCGATGGCGTGACGGATAAACGCTATTTGACTTTGGTGCATGGCGATTGGAAAAATGCCAGACAGCATGTCAAATTAGCTTTACATAAGTACAATACTGCAGATGGTGAGCGTCGTGTGCGGGTGCAGGCTGATGGGATGGCGTCTCATACTGTTTTTTCGTTAAAGAAAAAATATGCAGAATTTGCCTTGTTGGAAGCGGAACTAAAGACCGGCCGTACTCATCAAATCAGGGTGCATTTGTCCGCCAGTGGATTTGCAATTGCAGGCGACGATAAATATGGTGATTTTGCTTTAAATAGAGAGCTTTTAAAGCCGGCAGAAGGCCGCGGAGCTTTAAAAAGAATGTTTTTGCATGCACATCAGATTACCTTTATTCATCCTGATAGCAAAACTCCAATGACTCTCAATGCCGCGCTCCCGCCTGATTGCCTTAAGTTTTTGCAGAGTCTAAGTTGAATTGCTCTGAAAAAATCGTGGTTCTTTATTACGGGTAAAATACCCATTTCCCTCAATATGATAATAGTCTGCAAAGCTTATGATGTTTGCATCATCTGATAAATATGGCAAAAAAGAAATTTGATTTTATAGTGTTTGATTGGGATGGTACTTTGATGGACAGCACCTCCACCATAGTTAAATGTATTCAAGCATCGGCACGCGATCTCGGCCTGCCTATACCCGACGAACAGGCAGCATCTTATGTGATCGGACTTTCTTTAAGTGCCGCGATGCAGGCGGTGATGCCGGATGTGGATGCTAAATATCATGCGCGAATGGTGGAACGTTATCGATATCATTATTTAGCAAACGATCACGAATTACCTTTATTTGAAGGCGTTCGCGAATTATTGGCCGAACTTTCCCATGACGGGTATTTTTTGGCTGTGGCAACCGGGAAAAGTCGCGTAGGTTTAAATCGTGCAATGCATAGTGCAGATTTACTGTCTATGTTTGATGCCACGCGCTGCGCCGATGAAACATTTTCTAAGCCACATCCTGCCATGCTGCAAGAGTTAAGTCGTGAGTTGGGGCAAGATCTTAAGCGAACGCTCATGATAGGCGATACCACACATGACTTGCAGATGGCATCCAATGCTGGCGTGGCTTCGGTGGCGGTCGAATACGGTGCGCATGATGCAGAAACTCTGTTGAGTTGTGCGCCCATGTATTCGGCCAAAACAGTGAAAGAATTGCATGACTGGCTTAGTCAGAATGCGTGAGTGAGGAAATAATGTCTGAAATATTTATTTGTGCTTCCTCTGAAGTGCTTGAAGGTGGGAAGGGCGTACGATTTCCTGTGACCGCTGGCGGTGACGAGGCAACTGGCTTTGTTGTTCGTTATGAAAATGTAGCGCATGCATATTTAAATCGTTGCGCGCATGTGCCTGTGGAACTCGATTGGGCTCCCGGCGAATTTTTTGAATCTAGCGGTTTGTACATCATGTGTGCCACCCATGGTGCGATTTATACCCCGGACACTGGTTACTGCTCTGGTGGACCTTGCCGGGGTAGCAACTTACGAAAAATTGCCGCATTTGAACGTGACGGTAGTATTTATTGGCAAACCGACGAATTCGTTAAACCTGTTATAGCTTGAAATAATAATGATGAATGACACTCCTTTAAATGCATCAACGCCTTCAGTGAAGAACGATTGGGAACGAGGTTTTATCGAAAAATTAGCGATGGAAGCATTGCGTGAGCAACGCTTGCGCCGACGATGGGGGATATTTTTTAAATTTAGTTTTTTCGCACTCATTCTCAGCGGCTTTTATTTGTTTAGTGATTTTGGTGCCAGAGATATGGAGAACTTGGGGCGTCACAGCGCACTTGTTGAAATTAATGGAGCGATTGAGTCCGAAGGTAGTGGTAGCGCGCAGGCGGTTATTCCTGCCTTAAACAGAGCATTTCTGGACGCGAATTCGGCCGGTGTTATTTTGCGTATTAATAGTCCGGGCGGAAGTCCAGTGCAAGCCGGGATGATTAATGATGAAATTGGACGTCTACGCAAAGAGTATCCGCAGAAACATTTGTACGTCGTGGTCGATGAAATGTGTGCGTCTGGTGGATATTATATTGCTGCCGCCGCTGATAAGATTTTTGTGAATAAGGCTAGCGTAGTTGGTTCTATCGGCGTCTTAATGGATGGCTTTGGTTTTACTGCTTTGATGGAAAAGGCGGGGGTTGAACGGCGCTTAATGACTGCAGGCGAAAATAAGGGATTTATGGATCCATTTTCCTCGCACTCAGAAAAGCAAAAAGCTTTTTCTCAAGCGATGCTCAATGACATTCATCAGCAATTTATTGAGGTTGTACGTAAAGGTCGCGGGCAGCGTTTGAAAGAGACGCCGGAAACATTTTCAGGCCTGTTTTGGATAGGCTCCAAAGCGGTCGAGATGGGCTTGGCCGATGGTTTCGGCAGTATAGATTCGGTTGCAAGAGATGTTTTAAAGGCTGAAGATATTGTTGACTACAGTCAAAAAGAAGGTCTTCCTGAGCGCGTATTGAAAAAATTTGGCGCGTCGATTGGAAATGGCGCGATCTCTTCAATCTGGAAAGGAAGCTCTCCAAGTTTGAGATAGTGCGTTATCTGCTGTGCGGTAGCGTGATATCGGGAATGTTCTAGTTGATTTTTTTAATCTGATCTAAAAAATACATAGTTTTAATTTTCTTTTCATTGCCATCTGATTCATCTATATTAGAGTCGTAACTGGTTCAAAAGAAGGAGGTCGATATACAAGATATTCTTAATCTCCAAGATGGATTTATTTTGGGCTCCGGTGCTGTTGAGTTTGCCGGTTAGTTATGAAGTAGAGGCACCTACAATCTGTGTATTACCTTTCCGGGTTTTAATCTCGGATCCGAGGTTTCTTAGACGCCTCATCATGTCGCTAACATAAGGACAAAAAGACGGTGGTGCAATGCCACCGTTTTTTTACGTCTATAATTCCCAAACGCCTGTTTTTTATTGACGAATGCCCATACAGGCATCCTTATTTTGCGTCAGATCAAGAAAACATCGCGTATGTTTGTTAACATGCGTAAATTCCTATTTTCTTCTCGGCATAAAATTTCAATGGCTTTTGCTTTTTCTTCGCTTGTAAATGCGATCTCCATAGCCTTGCAGCCGCAAGAAAAAATCCTTTGTTTTCATTGTAATGACAAAATGCGAAAAAAAAATGCCTTGATGGCGACTTTCAATGGAGCAAATTATCCTGTGTGTTGTCATGGTTGTCTCGCTGTACTCAAAACGATAGAGCGTAATGGCTTGACCGAGCAATATCTTCACACAAAAGCAAGTGAGACGGTTGCCTCTTTATGACTTTTGAAAATGCAGATTCTCAGCAGCTTGACCGTCTTAATTCGCAACAGTCTCACACTGAAAAAAATGAACAGCATGAGAAACTCAGTATTGCTGGTATGCGCTGTGCCGCCTGTGTGCAACTAATCGCTTTTCGCGTAAAACAGTTACCTGGCGTGCTCTCTTTTGAGATTAATTCCGCTTCACATACAGCGAACCTTCGCTGGCAAAATCAACAGACCTCCTTGCCAAAAATCATTACGGCCATAGTCGATCTTGGTTACGCAGCTTTTCCTGCACATCAGTCGCTGGATGAATATGAGCGACAGGAAAAGAAAATGGCTTTGTGGCGATTATTCATCGCTGGATTTGCCATGATGCAAGTGATGATGTATGCCTTTCCCGCCTATCTGGTACCAGTGCCGCAAGTCGACGGAGACTTGACACCTGATTTGGATAGGCTGTTGAAGCTTGCCAGTTTAGTGATAACGATACCCGTTATTTGTTTTTCGTCTTTGCCGTTTTTTCGATCGGCAATAAGAGATATTAAGAATCGCCATATCGGCATGGATGTACCGGTCTCGATAGGGATCTTGTTGACATTTTTCGCCAGTATCTGGGCGACGTTTAATGGCGGTGCGGTGTACTACGACTCCGCGATCATGTTCGTCTGTTTGTTGCTAGCGGCACGCTTTATTGAAGCACAAGTGCAAGCTAAAACTACGGCTGCATTACGCGTATTAACGCGTTTGTCACCAATGCTGGCAAATCGCTTGCTGGCGCATCCAGAGAGTCGCTTGAGCGAGTCTGTCGAGGTGCAGCACTTACAGTTAGGTGATTTTCTATTGGTGTCAGCGGGTGAACAAATTCCTGCCGACGGTCGGGTTGTTGTGGGTGAAAGCGAATGCGATGAAGCTCTAATGACAGGTGAATCACATCCCGTGCCAAAACAAATTGGCAGTGAAGTGATCGCCGGGTCCATCAATCTTAACGGCGTGTTGGTGATGCAGGCGGAGCAGGTCGGTAGCCAGACGCAATTATCCTCTCTGGTGGGGATGATGGAACGCGCTGCTACCGAAAAGCCGCCACTGGTATTATTGGCCGATAAGCATGCTAGTACATTTTTGATCGTCATCATGAGCATTGCCGTAATGGCTGGCCTGGCCTGGTGGCAGATTGAGGCGGGACGTGCGTTGTGGATAGCGGTAAGTATCATCGTCGTCACTTGCCCTTGTGCCTTGTCGCTGGCAACACCTGGAGTGATGTCGGCAGCAATTGGTGAGATGGCCAAGCAGGGTGTCTTGGTAGCTAAAGGCGCAGCGATAGAGCGACTCGCTGGGGTGACACATTTTGTGCTGGATAAAACTGGCACCTTGACCTTTGGCCGTCTAAGAGTGGTAGAAGGCATCATATGCCATCGTGTCGGCGCTGATTTTTCTGCTGAAAGGGCTGAGGCTTTGAGTCTGGCAATGGCGGCCGGCTCCATGCACCCGGTATCGAAAGCGATTGCGGATGCTTTGACTGCAAAGGTGGCCGGCAATGCTACACTGGCTGGTCTCGATAAGCTTAAGGAAATCGCAGGTGCAGGGATAGAGGCTAGTTATAACGGTAAGACCGTGCGATTGGGGCGGCTTGATTTTGTTCAGCAGCTACATGGGGAAAGTTGCTCCATACCGGCTCATCTGTCCGGCAAAACTTTGTCGGCTTTGGGCGATGAAAATGGCTGGATTGCTCTTTTCGCGCTGGAAGATGTTTTACGGGAGGATGCCATCTTCGCCGTACAACAGTTGCACAAGCGTGGCATGCATATCACACTATTATCCGGCGATAGGATAGATGTTGTGAAAAACATCGCGCTCGAGTGCGGCATTACCGATTATCACGGCGATCTCAGTCCCGGCGATAAATATGATGCCGTGAAGCGCTTGC
Organism: Undibacterium sp. Ren11W; assembly: GCF_049340485.1. Lineage (NCBI taxonomy): Bacteria > Pseudomonadati > Pseudomonadota > Betaproteobacteria > Burkholderiales > Oxalobacteraceae > Undibacterium > Undibacterium sp. Ren11W. Next base: position 1,047,195 of record NZ_JBMPPB010000001.1, on the reverse strand, counting down.
AGTTATCTGGCGCGGTGGTGGCGATGGTTGGCGACGGTATGAATGATGGCCCGGTGCTAGCCCTGGCTGATGTCTCAATAGCGATGGGGCAAGGCGCCCCCATCGCGCAGACACGTAGCGATTTATTGCTGATGTCGAATCGCTTAGCAGCGCTGCCGGGTGTACTAAGTAGTGCGCGCATGGCCTTGAAATTAATCCGGCAGAATCTTGGGTGGGCGATTGTCTATAATGTAGTGGCGATACCCGCAGCGGTGCTAGGTTTGCTGGAACCCTGGCATGCCGCGTTGGGCATGTCGATTAGTTCCTTGCTAGTGGTTCTTAATGGTTTGCGTTTGCTGGTCGCGAATCCCGATTTAATCCCTAACTCTGAAATAAATTAATTCATGGATATTATGTATTTGCTGGTGCCTTTGAGTTTGGTTTTGGTGTTTGCGATTGCCGGGGTATTTTGGTGGGCCTTGAATCATCGCCAATTTGACGAGCTCGATGAGGCTGGTCAACGTATTATCGACGATGAAAACAGTTGATTAACTGAGCGTTAAAATTGCATCGTCACTGTTAGACATGGTCTCTATGCAAAAAAGAGCGATTCTAGCGGTAAGCATCACACCACATTCTCATCATTCACCTGTTTCAAGATCGCTCTGGCGGTCGCCGTAAAATCTCTCTCCTGTATTCCGTTTTGGAGTAGCCCGAGTGCGCCTGGCATCTGTACAAAATTTTTGTCTATCGAGCGGCGGTAGGCTGGGTCGTAATGCAACTCTAAAAGTTGCGCGACCAGGGCTGACATCTGAGCTTGTAGTGCCAGATTTTTCCAATTTTCGATACGCTCTTTGCCATGCAAACTGAGCAGGCAATCGAGTTGACGATTCAAGGATACGGGGTCGCGGACAAAATGGGCGTAGTCTTCCATTAACAATGCCACACGCTCTTCCAAAGCGAGTTCCAAAGCAATGCAGGGCGAGCTGCGCATGCCTTCAATGATGCGATCGGGTACACGAAGATTACCGACTTTTTTACTTTCTGATTCGACAAAAACAACTTGCTCAAAGTCGATATTTGACAAAACTTCCCAGATGCGACTTTCGAACATTTTTTGTGAGGGTTGTGGTTGACTGGGAAGGTAGCCTAATACCGAGCCACGATGGGCTGCCAGTTGCTCTAAATCGAGTACTTGTGCGCCGATTTTTGCGAGCGAGCTTAATAAGCGGCTCTTGCCGCTGCCCGTAGTGCCGCAGACTACGCGCCACTGCACTTTTTCGGCTAGCACTGGCAAACTGGCATTGACATGTTGACGATAATTTTTATAGCCGCCATCGAGTTGCACTACGGGCCAACCGATTTTTGCCAGTATATGCGCCATAGAGCCGCTGCGATTACCACCACGCCAGCAATAAATCAGTGGTTTCCACTCTCTGGGCTTATCGAGGAAATGTTGTTCGAGATGTAGAGCGATGTTCTTGGCGACCAGGGCCGCACCGACTTTTTTGGCCTCAAAAGCATTGACCTGTTTATACATGGTGCCGACTCGTATGCGTTCTTGATCGTCCAGCACCGGGCAGTTAATCGCACCGGGAATATGATCTTCGGCAAACTCTGAAGGGCTGCGCACGTCGATGATGGTATCGAATTCGCTAATCTGCGGGAGTAGTTCAGGGAAGCCGACTAATTGAGGATATTTCATTTGAGTTTCTTGATGAGAATTTGGAGTTGCGGCCACACATTATCAAGTATCACCGGATGCGCGCTCGCTAGCGGATGTAGACGGTCGGCCTGAAATAGATCTTGTTTCTCGGCGACACCCGCGAGAAAAAAAGGTACTAAGGCGGTCTGCGTGTCTTTTGCAATCTGTCCATACATAGAAGAAAAACGTTCGGTGTACTCGCGTCCATAATTGGGGGGGATTTGCATACCGAGCAAAAGAACTTTGGCGTTGGCTACTTTGGCCATGCTGATCATGTCGCGAAAATTTGTGTCCGATGCTTTGAGCGCCAAACCACGCAAAGCGTCATTCGCACCTAGTTCTATGATGAGTATCTGTGGCTGATGTTTTTTGAGTAGGGTGCTTAGTCGCGTTTTTCCGCCGCTGCTGGTCTCTCCACTGATGCTTGCATTGACTACTGTAATGTTCAATTTTTCATGCTGCAGACGCTGTTCTAGCAGAGCGACCCAACCATTGCCGCGTGCTATCCCGTATTCAGCGGATAGACTATCGCCGAGCACAAGCACAGTTTTTGATGCAGAATGAGCGGCGGTGGCAAAACAGCACATCGCTAACACGATCAGCAGTCTGCAGTAACGGTACAAATTTTTCAAATTGATATTCCCATCGAACATAATCATTAGATAGAGCAGAGTAAAAGTATGAGTCTTTCTACGCAGAGTAAAACGCCAGCAATCGCAGTACAACATTTGTCTAAACGGGTGGCAGACGCGACCGGTGAACTGACGATCTTGCACGAGATAGATTTTACCGTGCAAGCGGGAGAGACGCTTGCTATTGTTGGTGCTTCTGGCTCAGGAAAATCCACTTTATTGGGGATCTTGGCTGGTTTGGATACGCCGAGTCTTGGCAAGGTGCTGCTTGAGGGTATCGATATCTTTGCTTTGAACGAGGATGGTCGCGCTAGTTTTAGGAAAGACCACTTGGGCTTTGTTTTTCAATCCTTCCAGCTACTGCTGCATTTGAATGCGCTGGAAAATGTTATGTTGCCTTTGGAATTGCGGGGCGACAAACGTGCACGTGAAACGGCGGAGGCGATGTTAGAGCATGTCGGTTTATCTAGTCGCTTGCGTCATTACCCCAAATATCTTTCTGGCGGTGAACAACAAAGGGTGGCCCTGGCACGCGCCTTCGTCACCGAGCCGCCCTTATTATTTGCCGATGAACCTACTGGTAGTTTGGATGCGGTGACAGGTGAGGCGGTGATTCAACTGATGTTTGCGCTCAATCGTGAACGCGGCTCTACCTTGGTTTTGGTGACGCATGATATGAGTATTGCGGCGCGCTGTAACCGCACCTTGACTATCACCGCCGGACGTTTGCATCAGGATTGAGCTTGTTCGTGCAAATAGGCAATTTAGGAGAGTATATGTAAGGCACGCAGGTAGTTATTGCGCTAATGCCCTTGTTTTTTATGGTACTGGGAGGGAGTATAGTTTTCGCATAGGGTGCGGCGGATGGCGCTACGCTGGCGAATGAGCAAACACCAAGTAAGCGCTTAGTACGCACTAATTACACACTAATTACGCACTAACTAAGTGGAAAAGATAGCGCGTTGAGGTCTGTATTCTGCAATTGATTCAGGCATTTTCTAATCGCTGGTATTAATTCACTGGCAGTTAGCCCGATCGGACCGTAGCCATTCTCCACCAGTTGATCGGCGGCTCGACCGTGTAACCATGTCGCCATCCTTGCCGCGTCATTGGCATCCAGTTGTTGCGCCAGCAGTGCGCCGCAGACGCCGGCCAACACATCGCCAGTCCCACCGCTGGCAAGCGCAGGATTGCCGCTGGTATTAATGCAAAGTGGCATCTGCGGTGTCGCAATGATGCTACCCGCGCCTTTTAAGATAATCGTCGCTTGAAATTTATTGGCTAAATCGCAGGCGGCTTGCCATCGATCCGCTTGCACTTGCGCTGTGCTAACTCCCAACAGATGCGCTGCCTCCAGCGGATGTGGCGTCATGATGCTGATCTTTTGATTCTGAGCTTGAGTGTGACTTCTGGCTTGTAGCAAGGCCTGAAGTGGGGCGCTGCCAGCGATCAGATTTAAGGCGTCAGCATCGAGCACGATGCGTGGCGCTTGCTGCAATGCCGTAGCTAGCAATGACGCGGCCTGCTCAGAGTTGCCCAAGCCTGGGCCTATGACGACGCATGGCTTGCTGAAGTCGAGTCCGGCAGCGAGTCTACACATGAGTTCTGGATGCTGTGGATCATACTGAGGTGGCGACTCCATAAAACCTACGTATACCCGGCCTGCACCGCAATACAGTGCTGCGCTTGCCGCCAGTATCGGTGCACCGGCCATGCCATTGGCGCCACCGATGACCAACACCTCGCCGTAGCTGCCTTTATGACTATCGAGCAGGCGTGGTTTTAACACCTCAGCAAACATCGCGGAATGGCTCAATACTCCGGGTGGTGGCGGGAAGTAGCTGCTAGCGATGCCAAGCTCGGCCAGCAGCACCTGGCCCGCGTAATCTTGGCCCGCAGCGGTATGTAAGCCAGGTTTGTCAGCGATGAAGGTGAGGGTGGTGTGTGCTTTGATAGCTATGCCATGTTGGCCTATTAGCTGGCCGCTATCGGCATCGAGACCACTCGGAACATCGAGCGCCAATACTGGAATAGCGAATTGCTTGGAGAGTCGATTGATGTGTTGTATCAGTTTTCCTAGCTCGCTGTCTGTTGTGATCTCCCGACTTAGACCTATTCCAAAAATGCCATCGATGACTAAGGCATAGGCGGCTAATGGATCGTTCAGTACCTGTTCTACCTTGATAAATATAGCCGGGCTAGCTTGCGCCTGCTGCAGGCTAAGCCCTGCCTCCATAGAAAAGTGCATGGAGTCGCCGCATAGAGCGATGTGTACGGAATATGCCTGCGCGGCCAGTAATTGCGCCGCTTCCAGAGCATCTCCGCCATTGTTGCCGGGTCCAGCGAGAATTAAGATAGCGCCGTCGCGCGGTGTAAGGTTTGCCTGGACCAGATCGCTTGCCGCTTTGCCAGCGGCACGCATGAGTTCCCCAACTGGCACACTTGCCAAGGCCGCCTCCTCAATCGCGCGGATCGCGGCCTTGCGATATACGCCACGTGTTAAGCAGGTGAGGGGCGAGACTGGTTTCATGGTGTGAGTTTAGGCGGTGCAACCAAGTTCGGTTGTATACCTAGCGATTGTATCGCCTCTACCCCGCTCTGAAATGCATTTTCTATAGGTTGCACCATATATGGCAGCACCATGCTTAACATTAAGAAACCGACACCTATCGTAATCGGAAAGCCGATGCCAAATAAATTAAGTTGAGGCGCGGCCCTTGTCAATATGCCTAAGGCGATATTGGTAATGAGTAGCGCTGCGATGATAGGTAGGGATAAGCGCAAACTAATACTAAAAATTTGCTCGCCCCAGATTGCCAGTTTTTGAAAACTGAAACCCATGGTCAAAGAGGTCGAGATCGGAATGCTGGAGAAACTTTCTATCAGCGCCGAAAACACTGCCAGATGCACATTCAAAACCAAAAAAATTAAGGTTGAGAGCAGGACCAGAAGCTGATTAATTGCGGATGATCGTCCCTGCGTTTGTGGATCGAAGAAAGTTGCAAACCCTAAACCCATGGTCAGTCCTATAATTTCACCGGCCATTTCTATGCCGGCAAAAACCACGCGTATCATGAAGCCCATGGACATGCCAATCACGAGCTGCTGCATCAGTATCATGATGCCCGTAATCGAGAGGGGGTCGGCGTCTGTCAGTGGTGCCAGGCCAGGTGCAACGATCATTGCCAACATCACCCCCAGCATGAGTTTCACTTGTACCGGTACACTATTGTTACCAAACGGGGGGGATATTGCGATCAAGCCTAAGATACGTGTCAGCGGCCAGATGAATGAGGCGATCATAGAGATCAACTCATCGCTAGAGAAAGAAACCATGTTGGCGAATTACCCCGCCATGGTCGCGATACTGGTAAACATGTGGCGCATGTAATCCCCCAGTACCGACAGCATCCATGGCCCGGCCACAATTAAGGTGACGAAGATCCCCACCAATTTAGGAATGAAGGAAAGTGTGGCCTCATTAATTTGCGTGGCTGCTTGAAAAATACTGACAATCAAACCTATCACCAAGGCGACTAATAAAAGCGGGGCTGAAACCATGAGAGTTACCTCCATGGCTTCTCGTCCTAGTGTCATTACGCTATCGGGTGTCATCACTGTCCTTTCAGTAAAAACTTTGTGCCAGTGAACCTATCAGCAACTGCCAACCATCCACTAAAACAAATAACATAAGTTTGAAAGGCAGCGAAACGATGGAGGGGGATACCATCATCATACCCATCGACATCAAGACACTGGCAACCACCATATCGATAATTAGAAAAGGGATAAAAATCGCGAAACTGATCTGAAATGCGGTCTTAAGTTCACTAGTGATGAACGCCGGGATGAGTATGCGCAAGGAAACGTCTTCTGGCCCCTGAAGTTCAGGGGTGTTGGAGAGTTTAACGTATAAGGCAAGGTCGGTCTGACGAGTTTGTTTTAACATGAATTTTTTTAAAGGCTCTACGCCTTTTCCCATGGCCTGAGTCATCGTGATTTTGTTTTCGGCAAAAGGCTGGTAGGCATCGACATAGATTTTGTCAAACACCGGGCCCATGACAAAGAAGGTTAAAAATAAAGCCAGGCCCACCATGACCTGATTCGGTGGTGCCGATTGCGTCCCCAAGGCTTGCCGCAATAAAGACAGCACGATAATGATGCGAGTAAAGCCGGTCATCATCAGCAATGCGGCCGGAATAAAGGTCAGTGCAGTCAGAAACAGCAGGGTCTGAATGCTCAGTGAGTAATTTTGACCGCCGCCAGCGGCTGGGGTACTGGTGATGGCTGATAATCCACCAGTTGCGGTTTCTGCCATTGCTGGGAACGCGTAGCTGCCAAGCAAAATCAGCATACTAAGCAGCGTAGAACGAACTAATAAGGTGTTTTTCATCGAATGCTTTTGCCAATTATGACACTTCAGTGCGTTTATCTATATGTCGTTTCAACCACACAGAAAATTGATTTTCTGGAATGGGAGCGTGAAATTCTGCTGCTAACTTCTCTTGCCTTGGCATTGTCGATAAAGTGTTAATCTGACTTGCTGTCACGCCTAGTACTATCCACTGATCGGCAACCTCAACGACCATGACACGCTCGCGGTTGCCCAAACTCACGCCTCCGACTATCTTCACTGGAACTATATTGCCTTTAGAGGCAGGGCCCATTTTTTTAAAGAACCAGGCGGCAGCGGCCATCAACGCTAAAACCGCAATTAAGCCAAGAAATATTTGCAATAAGCCGGTAGTCGGAGTAACACTACTCACTTCTTTTCCTGGTACTGCAGCTGCTGCGGATGCCGCCAACATCAGCAACGGAAATAAACATTTTATAGGCATCATTTATTTAATTTGCGTATACGTTCTGCCGGTGTGACGATGTCGGTCAAGCGAATACCAAATTTATCGTTGACCACGACCACCTCACCTTGTGCGATCAAACAACCATTGACCAGCACATCCATAGGCTCACCAGCCAAGCCATCGAGTTCCACCACGGAGCCTTGAGCCAACTGTAATAAATTTTTAATGGCTATTTTGGTGCGTCCGAGTTCTACCGTCAGTTGAACCGGGATATCAAGAATGAAGTCGATATCATTATGTGTTTCAACCTGCGGCCCTTTACCACTGAACTCCTGGAATACCGATGCGCTTGCCGCTGGCGGTGCGGCGACAGCCTTTGCTGCAGCATCTGCATCGGCTTTCTCTTGTTCGGCAATTGCCGCGCCCCAATCGTCTTCACTGATTGGTGTGTCATTTTCTTCCACGATTCTCTCCTTGTGTCGCTTCTTGTGCAACTTCGGTTACGCTAGAGCTGAGTAATTTCTCAACTCGCAAAGCATATTGACCATTAAATACCCCGTATTTACATTCCATAACGGGGGTGCCGTCGACTTTGGCTGTAATGATATCCGGTATCGACAGTGAAATAACATCGCCTTGTTTCATGTTCAGAATATCGCCCAAGGTGATTTTTGTCGTCCCTATGTCCGCCACGATTTCGACTTCTGCAATTTGTATTTGTTGCGTCATCAGGCGCACCCAGCGCTTGTCGACTTCCAGAGTCTCACCTTGCAAGCTGCTGGTTAAAATATCTCGGATAGGCTCTATCATTGCATATGGCATGCAAATATGTAATTCACCGCTGACCGGTCCCAATTCTATGGTGAAGGTGGTTGATACCACTACTTCATTGGGCGTCGCAATATTTGCAAATTGTGTATTCATTTCTGAACGTATGTACTCAAACTCTACCGGATACACCGGTTCCCACGATTTTGAATAAGTTTCAAAAATAATTTCTAAGATTCTTTGAATGATCCGTTGTTCGGTTTGGGTAAAATCTCGCCCCTCAACCCTAGTGTGGAATCGACCATCGCCTCCAAACAAATTATCCACCAATAAAAAGACCAAGCCAGGATCCATCACGAACAATGATGTCCCGCGCAAAGGCTTCATATGCGCAAGATTGAGATTGGTTGGCACCACCAAATTGCGTATGAACTCACTATATTTGGAGACGCGCACTGTACCAACCGAGACTTCGGCACTACGTCTTAAGAAATTAAATAAACCGATTCGTAGTAATCGAGCGAATCGTTCATTGATGATTTCCAAGGTTGGCATGCGACCGCGCACAATGCGTTCTTGCGTGGCCAGATTGTAGGGGCGCACCCCAGAAGTATCCTCCTGAGCCTGAGAGTCGTCCGAATCCCCCGTTACCCCTTTTAATAGGGCATCGACTTCTTCCTGGGAGAGAAAATTATCAGACATAGCGCTTTACTGGATGATAAACGCAGTGAAAAAAACACCCGTCACTTTTTGTGACTCTCCTTTGGGGGTGAACGGTAGTTTTACTTGTTCGATGATTTCTTCAACCAGTTTCTCTTTCCCTTCGGCAGTCAATAATTCAGTCGCGTCTTTACTTGACAGTAGCATTAACACACGACTCCTTACCTGCGGCATATTAGCTTTAATTAAATTCACCTGCGCCTCATCCTCAACTTGCATAGTCATACTTATTTGCAGATATTTATCGCTGGTTTCTGACTGTAGGTTGACCGTAAAGGCTTCCAAAGGAAGGAAAGCGGGTGGTTTCATAACCTCTGCTTTGTGTTCTTTTTCTTTGTCGGGGTGACTTTTTTTCGATAGAAAAACTGCGGCACCACCGCCTATTGCGGCCAATACCAAAACCCCAACAGCGATCATAATAATCAGCTTTTTCTTGGACTTTCCGGCGGGCGGAGCGTCCGCGCTCGCGGCTGGTTTTGCAGGTGCTTTCGACATTTACTTCCTTTCGCGTGACACTTAGTGCCTATGATGTAATGATTATCTACTGTTTTTTCGTTTGCCATGCGAGGAGAAGATGGCATATTCTCTGCGTTATTCTCTGTTTTAATTTAAAAATAGAGAAAATTTCGCCAATTTGAAAAACGATGCTTCAGTAGAGCTTGCTCAGCTTACTAGACCGCATCATTATATGATTGTTTTCTTTGATCGTTGTTGTTGCAAATGAGGCGATTGCGCGGAATATTCAGGCGCCTAAGCTATTTTTAACTATCAGTTTCACGCGAAGGTATCGACTAGGCCTTGTTTGGAAAGAATTTTTGTCGGCAAGGGCGAGCTAATTATTGTTTCAGCTGCAGTAGAGCTGTTCGTAGTGTTTGCACTACGTTGGGTGTTGGAGCGCCCGTCTGAAAAGGCATTTCCTTGTTGTGAGGCCTGAGTTCCTACTGAGAAATCGGACAACTGTACGCCTGCATCACTTAACATTTGACGTAATCTTGGGAGTGCGGCTTCTAGTGCCTCTCTAACCTCAGGTTGCGCTGAGAAAAAATTAGTACTGGCTTGATCGTTGCTAACTCGAATCACTACTTGCAATGGCCCGAGATCCGGTGGGTTCAGGCTAAGTTCTGCTGACTGCAGTCCACCAGCTATCATCCAAACCACCTTTTGGCCAAGAGCTCTATCCCAGCCATTAGCCCCTACATGAGGAGTCAATGCTGTTTTGGTTGCGACAATCGCTTCTGGGGTGTTGCTTAGCAATGTTGATTGAGCCAAACTCTGTATGCTTGGCGTCGTATTATCTGGAGTCACTTGCAACTCTTTGCTCGATGCACTTGAGCGCGCTTGAGCTTCTAAAGTTCTATCGAATTGCGTCTCTAATTGATTGAGTTTTTTTTCTGACGATGAATGTTGCAGCGTTTGATCTAGGTCCTTAGCCGATTTAAGCGCAGCCTGGTGTTTCTCTAATCCGTCGGCAATAGTCGATTTGTTCGTAATCTGGTGTTTCTCTAATTCTTCGCCAATAGCCAAACTGTTACCGTCAGAAGTACCGTCAGTAATTAATTTTTGTGCTCCTACACCGTCGATCTTTCCAGCTTTTTCGGCTCCGATAATTTCACGCTTGCTTTGATTTCCCGTATTCGGTTCTCCAATTTGAGAGAACGCGCTGGCCGAACCCTGTTGAGTGTCTGCGACTAGTTCGGATGCATCGAGTTCTGTAATTTTTTGACTTAGATCACCTCTGGAATCGACGTCGGTGATGCTCAGTTCTGCATTTTTTGACTGGACTTCAGTTGGTAATGTTGATGTAAGTTGGCTTGTGTTCGCCAGCAATGAAATAATACCCAAATTGGTCTCAGTTGCAGGTAAAGCAGCAACTTCACTATCTTTGTCGTCGGTTACTTGATCTACATTTGGAGTCGTTTCATTTGATTCATATGACGGCTTTTTTTCTAATTTTTTCGGTGTCGCAGAACTTTGTTGTTCTGATTTTTGTGTCGAAGCAGTGGAATTTTTATTCGAGATTTCTTTGCTGTAAAAATGGTTGAAAGAGCCCTGGGTCGACGAATTGGCGTTCAGTTTAAGCGCCTTATTTGTAATGCTTTGGGTTTCGTTGTTAGCGAAAATTGCTGAAGTTTTCATGTGAGGCACCAAAATAATAGACAATAACAACGAGCGTTTTGTGGGCTACTAATTTTTAAAAAATAATTCGTTAGCGTTTGTAAAAAAAAGATCGCGCCGCATGTTCGTCAGTGTTTTTCTGATCGCGTTTCGCTTCTTGTTTCTGTTGAGTTGCCTGTGTTCGGTCGTGCAAGGTATTGTATGACAGACGTTTTTTTTCACTTTCTTGCCAAACATTTCTTGCCGTCACAATTTTATATTCTGCGTCACGAACAACCTGTTTTTGTCCGTCAACTGCACCGTCCAGTTTATTAATAAACGAGATAAAATTTCCATATTGGGCTGCACTCAAACCCTTTGCAGCACCGGCTTGAAGACGCAGCTGGTAGTCTTCGCGATATTGCAATAAAAGATTTAATTGTTTCTCAGTTTCTTCGTGAGCATGAATTGTTTTTCCGAGGCGTTTTGCCGCCTCATCAGAATTTTTTTCTGCTAATTCAATTAAAGTGCTGATAGCGGATTTTTTCATTATTTCACCATGATCAGCTTAATTATAGCGACTATTCAAAGCTCCTATCCATTGAATAGAGCCTTAAGTTCCGCTAAGCTTTCCGGTATGGTTGATTTCTCCATGATGTCCTGCTGTAGAAATGAAACGATACGAGGATGCAGTCGTATCGCTTCGTCGAGTAAGGGGTCCGCCCCCGCAGCGTAGGCTCCGACACTGATTAAATCCCGGCTACGTTCGTAGCGTGAGTAAAGTTGTTTCAGGCGTCTCGATAATTGTTGATGTTCTGGGGTGGTGATGCTGTGCATCGCGCGACTGATTGACTGTTCGATATCTATCGCTGGGTAATGACCACTTTCGGCTAATTTCCTATCAAGTACGATATGCCCGTCCAGGATGGCTCTTGCGGCATCTGCAATAGGGTCTTGTTGATCATCTCCCTCGGTAAGCACGGTATAAAAAGCTGTAATGGAACCCCCGCCTTCTTTTCCATTCCCTGCTCGTTCGACTAAAATTGGTAGTTTCGCAAATACTGAAGGCGGATAGCCTTTGGTCGCCGGAGGCTCACCGATTGCCAAGGCAATTTCCCTTTGTGCCATAGCATATCGAGTAAGTGAGTCCATAATTAAGAGTACGCTTTTGCCCTGATCTCGAAAATACTCTGCAATCGCGGTTGCATAGGCTGCGCCTTGCAGGCGCATTAAGGGGGCTGTGTCGGCCGGTGCCGCTACGACCACCGAGCGCGCTAGTCCCTCATTACCTAAAATTTGTTCAATAAACTCTTTTACTTCGCGACCGCGTTCGCCAATTAGTCCAACTACGATCACATCGGCTGCAGTGTAGCGGGCCATCATGCCTAGTAATACGCTCTTACCAACTCCGGAACCTGCAAACAGCCCGAGTCGTTGACCACGACCCACACTTAGCATACTGTTGATGGCTCGGACGCCGACATCCAGAGTGTCCTTGATTGGCGCTCGTTCCAGCGGATTGTAGATGCGCGCACCAAGAGGCGCGGAGTCTTTTGCCAACAAGGGACCAAGTGAATCAAGTGGCTTGCCATTGGCGTCCAGTACTCGACCCAATAACGCATAACCCACTGGCAAATGCCTGCTGCGGTCGCTTGGCCTACGCTTCGGGTTCTTGGCGTGTTCTAAATGTATTGCTTCGACTGGAAACACTGCAGCTCCAGGTGTGACACCATCTAAGTCACTGTGAGGCATGAGAAATAAACGTTCCCCATCAAATCCAACTACCTCTGCATCGATTTTTACACCATTTGATAAATGAATGGCACAAGCACTACCGACCGGTAACTTGAGTCCGACCGCTTCCATCACCAATCCCGTTACCTTGGTCACTCGACCAGATAAGGACATAGATTGCTTAGTCGTAAGTTGTTCTTTGCTCTCGACTAGCTTGTCTTTCCAAGACTGGGTAGAAAATGCCTGGGTCATAATTGCTTGGCCGTAACGTCAATTCTTTTCATTGCTTCCGTTAGCCTTTGCCAGCGAGTGCCGACAGTCGCGTCAAGCAGATTGTGGGCCGTTTCTAACTTGCAGCCACCACGTTCGATAAGGATGTCGGACTTGATACGCCAACCGGCCTTATCTAAATCATCGCCCATATGGCTCTTGATGATCACCGCATCGTCCGGGTTCAAAATTAGTTGTGCGGGTTGCTGTATCGATGGAATATGTTCGATGGCATCTTTGACGATAAGAATAATTGCTTCTGGATCTACATCCAAGGTGTTTTTAGTCATTGCCTGGGCAAGTTCTATGGCGAGATTCAGTAAATCCTGCCCTATATCTTGGTTCGCCAAAGCGATTTGCTCTGACATATTCATCACCAATTGGTGCAATTTGGCGATCTGATCGTTCATTTCTAACTGACTTTCGGCAAATCCGTCGCTTTTTCCTTCTATTAGCCCAGCCGCGTAGCCTTCTTGGTAACCTTGTGCATAGCCTTCCGTCTGCGCTTGTTCTTTAATCGCATTGGCATCGTCTTGCCGTATTTTTGCCTGGGTAATCTGTTCTGCTAATGGCGCTGGTTTTTCGTCGTTAAATGAGGTCATTTCCCATCGTTGGAACGCAGATAGTTCCCCTTTTGGTATCATGCTAGACATAAGAATCTTCGCCTTTTGCACCTAACATGATTTGTCCCTCATCGGCTAGACGCCGAACGATTAAGAGTATTTGTTTTTGTTGCGCCTCTACCTCTGATAGGCGCACGGGTCCTTTTGATTCCAAATCTTCGCGCATCATTTCCGCTGCACGTTGCGACATATTTTTAAATATTTTTTCTCGCATATCTGGATTGGCTCCTTTGAGTGCAACGATCAAGGAATCCGATTGTACTTCGCGTAGCAATAGCTGTATGCCTCTGTCGTCAATCTCAAGAATGTTGTCGAATACGAACATTTCATCCATGATTTTTTCAGCCATGTCTCCGTCATATTTACGTAGGTTTTCCATTACTGAAGCTTCGTTTTCTCCACTCATGAAGTTTAATATTTCAGCGGCGGCACGAACGCCTCCTATAGATTTTTTCTTTAGACTTTCATTACCGGTTAGTAGTTTGGTCAAAACATCATTGAGTTCACGTAAAGCGGCCGGCTGAATGCCATCAAGTGTTGCTATGCGTAAAATGACATCATTTCTTAGGCGTTCAGTAAATTGATTTAATATTTCACATGCCTGATCACTTTCCAGATGGACTAAAATTGTGGCGACAATTTGAGGGTGCTCATTTTTGATTAGCTCGGCGACGGAAGGCGAATCCATCCACTTCAGGCTTTCGATTCCGCTGGCGTCTTTTCCTCCCAATATGCGGTTTAGCAATGAGGCTGCCTTGTCGTCACCTAGTGCCTTGGTCAGCACGTTACGTATGTATTCGTCCGAGTCCAAACCTACCGATGAACTTAAGTCCGCGACCGCTTTAAATTCTTCCAATACTTTTGCGATGGCCTCATGCGGAATAGCTCCGATAACGGCCATTGCAGCACCAATTTTTTGCACTTCTCTTGGTCCAAGGTATTTCATCACTTCCGAAGCTCCATCTTCGCCAAGTGCCAGCATTAAGGTTGCAGCCTTTTGTACGCCTTCGTCACTCATTATTTATCCATGTTTTAAGTACGTTTGCCACAATCTTAGGATCGCTTGCCGCCAATTGTTTTGCCATATCTAGATTGATTTCGTAAGTGGACATAGGTTTTATTATTTTTCCGTCTGCATCGCGTGACAGGCTTACGATGGACCCATCCTCATTTAACTCATCTTCAATGCCGCCCTCCAATTTTTGCTTTTCGTCGGCTGCTGCTTTTAATTCTATCTCAGTAGCCTGTTTTGTTTTGTCTATTTCTTTTCCCATGATTTTATAAAGCATAGGCTTGAGGTAACCGAAAAACAAGTATAAGAGAACTAAGGCAGTAAGTAGATATTTCCCTATTTCTTTGGCTGTCTGAATGGTGTCTGGTTGCTTCCAAATAGGTAACTCAACCAAATTTTCTTTTTCTGGACCTGCGAAAGGGCTGTTGACAATATTTAAGGTGTCGCCGCGCTCCTTGTTAAATCCCATTGCTTCCCGGGCTAGGTCATTGATCTGGGTTTTTTCGATATCAGTCAAGGCTCGGCTCGTAATTTTCCCCGCCTTGTCTGTTTCATTTTTATAGTTAATAACTATTGCCACTGACAATCTCTTGACTCCACCCATAGGAAGTTGTGTGTACTTGATAGTTTTATCAACTTCATAATTTACTGTTGAATCTTTCTGAGTTAATCCTGTGTTAGATGCAGCACTGCTTTGATTTGCTGCCCCTGAGGCTGTAATTGGAGCTGTCGCCGGTACTGGTGGCTGGTTTGATAGTGCCCCGGGGATACCCGACGGATTGGCATTCTTGACGAACGATTCACTATTCTGTTGACTGCGCATAGTGAAAGCTTCAGGTGGCGAATTGGGGCGATAAGTTTCTGCTGCTTGTTCACTTCGAGAAAAATCAATATCCGCGGTGGCTTCCGCATGCACGTTGTGAGCACCGACTATAGGCGAGATGATAGATTCTATTCTTTTAACTATGTTTTGCTGGAACTCCTGCACATATTTTAATTGTGACGGATCCAGATTGTTGCCTGTAACTTGCTTGCTTGGATCTGATAATAAATTTCCATTTTGATCAATAATAGTCACGCTTTTTGATGACAATTCTGGCACGCTGCTGGCAACTAGATGCAAAATCGCGCTTACTTGTTGTTGATCAAGTACTCGACTTGGGTAAAGGTTGAGTAAGACCGAGGCGGTTGGCTTTTGCTGTTCTCGAACGAAAACTGATGATTTAGGGATAGCCAAATGAACTCGGGCAGTCTGGACTGCGGATACTGCCTGTATTGACCGTGCCAGTTCGCCCTCCAACGCTCGTTGAAAATTCACTTGTTCCAAAAATTGTGATGTACCCAGCTTTTGATTCTCCATCAATTCAAAACCGACGTTTCCACCTTTTGGTAAGCCCTGAGATGCGAGCTTTAATCTTGCATCATGTACTTGATTGGCTGGCACCAGGATTGCTATGCCACCTTCCGAATATTTGTAAGGAATATTCATTTGCTGAAGAGATGCCACGATGGCGCCACCATCTCTATCATTAAAGTTGGAAAATAGGACGCGGTAATCGGGTTGCTGGCTCCACATCCAAATGCCAATCATGATGGCTAATGTTATTGCTGCACCGACTGATAATAAGATGGTACGCATCCCTGGCACTTGAGATAAACCTGCAAAGCCAGGTATCACTGGAACTGGTGTGGCTAATGCTGCATCGTTAGCGGTTGCCATGATGCGCCTCTTTTACAGTGTTGATGAGAATAGTTCGCTGCATTTCTAATTCCATTTGGGTTTTTTCCTTGATATTAATTTTGATGCTATTTTCTGAAATCAAATCCAAGAAAAACGCCTTCTTTCCCTTTCTACTCACCGTAAGGTATTCGATGCGGAATGTTAAGGTGTTTAAGTGACAAAAAAGGAGTAAAAAATGAAAGTAGGTGGAATAGATACCAGCCGGATAGAGGCGATGGTTGCACAATTAAAAGCTGCTGGTGCACGCATGGAGGCAAATGGGCTCGATGGCATCAGCTCAGGTACTCAGGCGCCAGGGAAATTAGATTTTGCAGATGCCTTGAAAGCGTCTTTGGATCAGGTGAATCGTGCACAAAGTTCGTCTCAGCAACTAGGCGAGAAATTTGCTCTTGGTGATGATAAGGTCAGTCTATCTGACGTGATGATTTCCATGCAAAAGGCAAACATTTCGTTTCAAACAACGATTCAAGTTAGAAATAAACTCATATCGGCCTATCACGACATTATGAATATGCAAATATAAAATTTGAGACCGAGTAAAAGAGGGCAGGGCAAGTCATGGCGATTTTGTCCTGATTCGTTATCAAACTCCGAATCTCAATCCTTGTCATTCCCGCCCATGTGGGAATTTAATTTGGTCATCACGTGCACCTCAATATTGTCGGCGCGCTTCCACTATTTTATTTCTTGATTCCCGTATGCATGAGAACGACAAAAGTGTCTTCATTCTGAATGTGGGAGCTATTCTGGGTTTTCTAGCACTTGATGCAATGTGAATGAAGTTGCCTATATGCGCCCAGCCAATTTTGCATTACGCTCTCGCTCGAGCTTCATAATGTAACGTTGAATGCTCGCCAATACGCCACTCGATAGGTTGATAAACTGACATCCTAGGCGGCGATTGCTTTTCCCATTGAGAAGTATTAAATCTTGAGTACTTCTAATTTGTAAGTCTACCGTGATGATGCCAGTGGAGGGAAGATCTATTTTGCAGTTTTGATAAATTTTACCAATTTCATTGCCTAGCATTTTACGGTCGTCTAACAGGGCGATACCTCCACAACTAATATCCACCAATGAAATTTGCACGTTTTCAATGCCTGTTTCTTCGTCTAAAGGAATAACGCAACGTATCGGATTAGAAAGTGGGGTGTTAATCCTGTAATACTCGCGCCGCTGTAAGCGTATTAAACTCGTTGGTATCGCCAACTTCAAGGCAGGACGACCGTCGACACTTGTATTTTGTATACTGCTTGATGAAAACTGTATGCTAATTTTATCTAATAGTCCTTCAAAATAAACTCTTGGTGCTTCTATCATTCGTTGATTGGCTAATTGGCCTGGTGCACAATCTATAATAAGAGAATTATTTGTGTCGTCGACGTCGATTACAGTAGTGATGAAAATTTCTGCACCGTCTGAGATCATCATGCTTATGAACTGATTATTATCCTTGAGTCCACGCATCAAGGCGATTATTTCTCGCCTGGAATCAACTTGAAATGGATGCTGATTTTCGGTGCCGAGTGATGGGGGGGACGATTGCATATGTGGGGGGCTAGTGTGAATGAATCTTTATTTTTTTGGGTTCGCGTTAAAAATGCGACTGGTTTTTCGTAATACAGTCCTCCGCCTTCTAAGGTTTTTGGGCTATTGTCGACAAACCTGACGATTTCTCAGTCTCGATATGGTATAGCCAAGCTAATAGTTCTGCAACAACGCGATAAAGATTTGGTGGAATATCCTGGTCCAAATCCACTTTCATTAGTAGCGACACCAACTCCTTCGATTGATGGATAAAGACACCATGCTCCTTTGCCCGGGCAATGATCTCTTCTGCGATAAGTCCTTTGCCTTTTGCTACGACTTTAGGGGCATTGTCTCCTGTTTGATAGGCAATTGCGACTGCAGTACGATTTGTTGGATTAGGCTTGTTCATCATGTTTTACGCTGATGGCTTGTAAGGATGTGCCAAGTTGATTGAGTGTCTCAATCAAATCAGAAGCGTGCTCCTGTAGAGAATGAACCGTGTTGACTGTGTTTGATCGCAAGGAAAGCTGTATTTGGCCAGCGTTCAAATTGATATTGGCCGCAACCACACCTAGCAAAGGCAATTCAAACCTTACTGTGCTTTGCCATTGAACATCTGTGTCGGTCTCTCCTTGACTGTTGTCGCCATTTTTTTTATCGCGTGTAATCTCCCATTCAAATGGAAGGTTTGGGAGTAGTCTGCCTTGCATTGCCAGTTTTTGCTCTTCAAGGCTGTCAAGTTGTAGGTGTATGAGTTGCGCCAAATGCGCTTGGGTATCATCGTTAAATGTAGATGCTGCAAAATTGATGGATGCCGCATTGTTCATTTGAGCTTGCGGTTCCCGCATTAAGTCACTTTTGGTAAATTTACCTTCAGCCCAACTTGCAACATGGGACTCGTAAAATAAACCACTGCTAGATACACTTTGACGCAAGTGGTTCGCCAGTTTTTCTGGATTAGTAAAATCGTCACTGTTTTGTAGTGTCAATGTTTTAGATACCAGTGAGGTGTTAGATCCCTGTAACTCTGCTTCTTTTAAGATGCTATTAATGAGTTTTCCAACGTTGCTTAGCCTGGTTGGGGTGCTAGTGCCTGCGTCTTCGCCAAGTTGCGCTTGAGTTTGCGTATCATCTGAGTGTACGACTTTTGAACCTGCGATTGCTGCTGTTGTGCCTGTTTCTATATCGAGTAGATATGAACCTGATGCATCAAAATTCGTTTTCGGGGTAAGCGCCGATGCGTTGTCCGCTTTGCTGTCGGGTAAAAAATTGTTAACGAGATCTTGTCTCGCGAAGGTGGCGATTGAAGTGCGATCACCGTGCTCACCAAGTAAGAAAGTCGGGCGCGGGGTAAGCGCAAGCAAAGTGAGTGGAATAGAGTCCCCCACTTTTGACTCTTGCGGTAAAGCCATGCGGGCGGTTGCTCCAGCTATCTTGACAAAAAAAGTACCATCGTTTCGGCGAGAGAGTATTTCTCCCTGAATTTGTTTGCCAATGACAAGCTGACTTAATTTTGACGCGACTTCTTGTTTGGTCGCGGTAATTGCAGCCGAGGCAGAGGGGGCTTCGATGGTGATGCCAGGCCTACTATTAATGTCGACCCGTGGCAGCATGATATTGACTCAATCGTAAGCGAATATTCAAAAAATTAATTGGCACCGTAACTTTGAGATAATTTGCGATTTGACTCGGAATTTTTCATTAGTTTAGATAGCTGTAACATCCAAGGTTCAGTAATGTTGCGAATCTCTTTGTCATCGGCTAGAATTTTTTTGATGATCGCAATTTTTCTATTCTTGATGTCTAAAGGTAGATCAAGTTCGGTATCTTTGTTTTTGATCTCTTGTACTTTTGTATAGCAAGTCATTTCCAATTCGGTGAGCAGATCCCAATCGGCCGACTTCGCCGCATCGAGCATGCGATCAGTAATTTCAGCGACATTTTCGTAGATAGAAATCATTTCCATACTATTCAACATGAATCAAGCCTCCAGATGGTTGGTTGTACGAGGAGCCAATGCGTCATAGCTTTGCTTTGGTAGCTCGGTGACTGCGGTGGGGATGGGAGCGATCGTGTCCCAAGTTATCTTTAAATCTCTTAATAGCTCGCGGATTTCTATTAGTTTAGCCGAGTCATTCTTCAAATTGGCAAACAGCAACTGCTGGCTCATGTACTCATACAGCGCATCAAGACTAATGGCTATTTCTCCGCCCACTTTTTTGTCTAGACTGGCGCGCAGCCCATTCTCTATGATTGCTATTGCTTTTGAGATGGAAAGCCCCTTCGCAGGAATATTTCCAGCATCTAAATAATTTAAGGCATTAGAAATCGCCGTAATTGCACCATCAAATAACATGACTATCAACTTATGAGGGGTGGCTGCAATGACACCCGTCTCTATACCCACTTTGGCATAGGCGTTTGCTCCGCGAGCCTGAGTTGATCCAAACATAATTTGCCCTAACACTGATAAATATTTTAACGAACTGTTATTTTGAAAGTGAAGCCAGTTGCTGGGTTAGGAAATTGGAGGTACTAGTCATTTTGCTGATCATTGTATCCAAAGACCCAAATTGAATTCTGTAGCGTTTTTCAATTTGAGCCAAGTTGGCGTTAGCCAAATCCCTACTTTTTGTAAGTGATTTCAATGATGCATTTAGGCCATTTGTTCTTGCAGAAATGAGTCCATCCGAAGCGAGTAAGCTGGTTGTTAGTTTGTTAAATTGGGCTGCGTAACCTTGTGAGTAGTTAACAGTGCCGCGCGCGCCCAAACTGCCGCCAGTAACCGTAAGATTAATGCCTTCTGATGCGTCGTTTTTTGCACCAGTAAGAACTTGACCAAGTCCAACCGCAGCGACGCCATTAATGGTGCCCGCAACATCTGAACCAGCAGTGCCAGTTCCAAGATTTAAATTTGCAGCTCCATTGCCGGCCGTAATGTTCGCAGTCGAAACGGAGCCGTATTTGTTAGATGTAATATTTAATATCCCGCCTGTTTCAGTGACCGTTACACTAGCGCCATCTGTCTTGAAACTCGCTACGCCATTGATTTTGGTTTGAATTTCAGCAGCCAAAGTAGCGGCACTCGCATAAGTTGTCTGCCCCAGTTTGATAGTGGCAGTTTTGCCGTCGATTTGTACGTCAAGCGTATCATTGCTAGCATCAATCACCAAACTAGTTGGCGCTGCAGAAGCGGTCGTGCTGCCCTTGGTGGCAAGTGACGATATGTTAACAGCATAAGCGCCTGGTACTGTTTTATCCGATACGCCAGTATAGGCAACTAAAGTATCGCTGGTTTTACCCGCTACGGCAAAAAGCCCCGCAAAATCGCCAAAATTACTATCAATCGCGCTCTGTAATTTCGCGCTATTGATCGTCATTGTTCCGTCTTTTTCCAGCGTAATACCTATTTTGGAAAGATTCGTGAATGAATTTGTACCACCTACCACGGGCGCGTTTAAAACTCCGTGAATTTGTGTTTCTATCGAGCGTAAGACCGATTCACCATTTAAAATTGCACTGGCTTTCGTATCTGCGTTATACGCAACCGCATCTTTAAGCGTTTTATTTATGTCGTTGTAGGATTTCACGAACGCATTTACGGCGGTAGAAACCGATGCGGTGTCCCGCGCTACCGTAATGCTTGTAGCGCTTGCTACATTTGTTTTGAGCAAGGTGAGGGTGACACCAGAAATGGCGTCGCTGACAGTATTGTTCGCTTTAGATATTGCAATGCCGTCAATCTTAAACTCAGCATTTTGAGCAGTCTGGGTTTCTGCTAGCGCTTGCGCGTTGGCTGGGTCGTGATTCAGCAAGCTTGATAGCGCAGTGCTGGTGCCAGGAGCATCGTCAACCACGGACATCTTTAAACTATTATTTTTACCAGTGCCGGTCCCTGAAAAAGCTAGGCGATATGGCGAAGTGCCGCCATCGTTAACAATGGTCGCAGTCACTCCAACATTGGCTTTGTTGATGGCATCGCGTATGCCTGAGAGAGAATTATTTGTGTCGTCAATCGTCACTGTTTTGATGCCCGCGCCATTACTAGTGAAGCTTCTTCCCGCACCGCTGTATTTACCTGTAACTGGATCGAAACTGCCTGTAGGACCTAAGTCTACTGTGCCGAAATCAAACGTGATGACGCCGTTGCTTATGGCTGCAGTTGCGCTAGCTTGTCCGACCGCAGCGAGTTTTTGTGACTGGGCTAATTTACTCACTTCTAACGAGTAACTGCCTGCAGCGGCCGAGGTGGATGCGCTCACCGAAGCGACGCTTGCATCGCCCGTTGTACCGCGTACGGCTTGAAATTTGCTGATGTCAGAAAGGGCACTGACGGAAGTTTGGAATTGTGAAATTGCACCTTTGAGTGTACCAAAACCGGTGAGCTTAGCTTGATAGCTGGCTTCTTTGCGATTTAGAGCCACGATAGGTTGCTGTTCGGTCGCCATCAGTTTACTGATGATACCGTTGACATCTAAATTAGAACCTATGCCGGGTGATGAAATGCCCACAGTAAACTCCTGACGAAAACCGTAGTATAAATGTGTATAGCAGATGCCAAATGAGATGTTAGAAGCGGAATACCGGGTCTATTCAAAGCTTGTCATCGATCTCATACAGATAATAAATTTATACTTTTTCTTTGATTAACTTACCTATCATTTGATCTAGTGATTTGGCGATCTCTATCGCTTCCTTGCTAGGCATCTGACGAATGACTTCTTTGGTTTGTGGATCGATGATCTTGACGATATTTTGCTTACTATCAGTATCAATAGAAAACTCTATACCTTGGGACAATGCCTGCATCGATTTATTAATGTCGCTCACAGCCTGCTTAACTTGTTCTGCCGATGGCGCAGGCAGCACTCTAGTCACTGCGTCCGTGGTTTGCACGGGGGCAGCTTTGGTGTTTGTTATTGCAGGTGTCGTGCCCGGCTGCTTAGCATCAACCGCCCGTGGTATTGGTGTGGCAAGGTTGCCCACTGCTCCGATTTCCATGATGAATTCTCCATTGTATAAACCCGGCTGAACGAGCTCAGCCGGGTCGTACATCTACATCTAAGTTACATCTTACTGCTTTTCACTGCTGTTTAAGGTATTAACCACGTAACAGTGTCAATACGCCATTTGGTAAGGCGTTAGCCTGTGCCAACATCGCAGTACCAGCTTGTTGCAATACTTGGTTACGAGCTAAACTTGCTGTTTCTTGTGCATAATCGGTGTCCAAGATACGACTACGCGCAGCGCTAAGATTCTCAGAACTTGATTGCAAGCTACTGATAGTAGTACTGAAACGATTTTGCAAAGCACCCAAAGAAGCGCGCGAGGAACTGATATTGGCGAGTGCCGAGTCAATTACTTGTAGTGCACTGTTGGCGCCAGTCGGAATGCCATTTGTGAGGGTGGTCACATCGATAGCTGAGACCGCGCTCAACGTACTGCCAACAGCGCCATTGGCAACGTCGAAGATGCCTGAAGTTGCCACACTACTTGACACCGTAAAAGCGGACGATGAATTAAATTTAACTGTGCCGCCAACCGTTGCCGTATCGGTTGCAGTTCCTGAGGCTGTTAAAGTTACCGCAGTACCGGCTGCGCCTGCACTAGTGGTACCTGTTACAGTAATGGCAGTTTGCGCAGTTAAGTTGTTGACGCCAATGTCGTAACCCTTATCTTGTGCTAAGTCAATTGCGCCAGTGGTGAGGTTAGCGATCGCGGTAATTCCTGTTTGTCCGCTTTGTGCATTAATTGCATTGGCGAGCCCGGCAACGTCAGTCGAAGTTGCTAACGAGGCAGAAATTGTGACTGGATTAGCGTTACCATTGGCTTTTGGAGCCCCTTGTAACGTCAAACTAACGTTACCTGCTACAAAGCCAGCGAGCGTTGCCGAAGTAGTTGCCGTGGCCGAAACACCCGTAGTTCCTGCTGCACTTGTGACTGCTGCTGCAACTTTTTGTGCCGATGAACCAATTGTTAAAGTCGTATTTGGAATGGTTGCAGATGTACCATTACCTTGAACAGTAATTGCTTGAGCTAAAAAGACGTTGGCGGCAATTACTCCAGTAGCGGCACCCAGATGCGCTTGAGTTAATGTTGTTGCGGCGGTTGCTGCGTTGGCGCCAACGTTGTTGTTGCCGATCGCGTTCGCTTGAGCACTTCCTATGGAGAAATTGATTGTTTGATTAGCGTTGGCTCCAACCTGGAATTGCGCATTATTCAACGAACCATCGAGTACATTTTGGCCGTTAAACTGAGTCGTGCCGGCAACGCGGTTGATCTCTTGCTGGATCTGGCTAACCTCTTGTTGTATCGAAGAGCGATCCGACGCTGAGTTAGTACCGTTGGCAGCCTGTACTGACAAAGTACGCATACGTTGCAACAAATCAGTGGTCGTCGACAAGCCGCCTTCAGCGGTTTGCGTCATTGAGATACCGTCGTTAGCATTACGTGCTGCTTGATTGAGACCGTTGACTTGACCTGTCATCCGGTCAGAAATCGCCAAACCTGCTGCGTCGTCTTTGGCGCTATTGATGCGCAGACCGGAAGAGAGGCGTTGAATCGACGTCGTCAGGGCATTTTGCGATGAAGTAAGATTGCGCTGAGCATTGAGCGACGGGACATTGGTATTGATTACTGAGGACATTTTAATACTCCTTGACTAAGTTATTCAAATTTGGCGATTCGCCTTAAACTTTGGTCTGTCTTACTTTGACTTTCGGACCGCCGTTGAATTTGGTAACGGACGTTGTTCTGAAATATTTAATTACTTAACGGAAATAAATATGTTTTTTTTGCCTTAAGTTTTTTCTCTTATACCGTTCATCGACAAGAATTGAAAATACTTTAGGGCTAAAAAAGCTTTATTTTTAGCTGATTTTCACCCCAAAAACCGATTAGCTGCGATTGCGGAAGTGGATTTAGGGCTCATTGCATGGCTATTTTTATCCTCGTTTTGCGTTTGGGCTGGAGCGGGCTTCAAAAAAACTGTTAATTGGGATGCTGTGCAAGGAGCTAACCGGAGCAATACGGCGGTATTGCGAGGATTGGCAACGTTGCGAACCGCACGATTAAAGGATTTTTAGAAGTTCCCATGCTCTATCACGCATATCCCATGCGCCTCGCAGGCCAAATATGCCTTGAAAGGCGCATGGGATATGCGCGCCGGAGTATGTTGCAAAAAAACGGGTCAGGCAGCTTTAACTACACGGTTTTTACCGGTCTTTTTGGCTTCGTACATGGCGGCATCAGCGCGTTTGATAGTGGCATCTTGGGTTTCTCTTGGCGCGCGTAAGGCGACTCCTGCGCTAAAGGTAATAAACAGGCGTTGATCGTTGGCTGAGAAAAAATGGGTAGTGAGTTCACGTTGCACTCTTGTCATTGCCATTGCAGCTTCGTCCAGCGTGGTTTCTGGCATTACGATTAAAAATTCCTCGCCGCCGTAGCGGGCGATCACGTCGATAGAGCGCAGTGTCTGCTTGACGATGCGCACCAAGTGCACCAAGGCCTCATCCCCAGCCGAGTGGCCATAGGTGTCATTGAGCTTTTTGAAATTATCCAGATCGAGCATGGCTGCGCATAGCGGTGTGCCACGGCGGTCGGCGCGGTCCGCTTCTCGTTCGAAGACGTCGTCCAGTCCACGTCGGTTTAGGCTGCCAGTAAGTTGGTCTTCTCTGACCAGTTCGCTCATGTGGGCCAGTTTGTCTTCGAGTTCCTTGATTCTTACTTCCGATTCTTTGACTTCTTTTTGTGCCGCTACCATGATGTCATGCGAGCGCATGGTTTCAATTTGCACTGTCTGTGTCTCGTCTAAGATGGCACCGATTAATTGATTGACTTCCCCAGTATCCCGGGTGTTGCTAATTTGCTTGGAGTATTTGGCGATTTTCTCGTGATAGGTGCTAGTGCTATTGGTCATCACGTCGAGCCTGTCGATAAAGGTCGCCATCATATTCTTGACCGAGGTCTTGGATTCATCAATGCTGTGTTTTAACACACCTTGCTTATAGATGACGTCCTTTAGGCTACGCGTTGCTTCTTGCAGCGCCCTATGATCAATAGGGCCCGAGATGAGGTTCTGTATTACTTCAATTTGACCGCGCAACCAATTGTCATCGTCGAGTAGTTCTCTGACGTTTTCTAGCAATAATCCAAATAGACGTAGCAAGAGTTCTTGTTGTTCGGCGGTATCGCCACTTTTGAGTTCAATCTGAAAGCACAGTTGCTTTAAACGATTACTGATTTGATTCAGGCTGCCTTCGTTCTCTGCCGCTTTGACGGCGCTTCCAAGTGCTTCGGCTTCTTCTGCCAATTCTGGATTTGGTTTTAGGAGCGAGGTGAGGGCTAAACTCAGGGTCCGAAACAACAGATCCTTCAGTATCTGTGGACGTTGATCGGCAGTATTGACGTCGTCGACCAAAGAGATTCTCGGAGCAGCGACTGGCAAAGGGTCGACTAAGCTAATCGCTGCGCTGAGCGGCTTTACATTCACTTTTTCGGCAAGTTGGTTCAATCCTTTGCTGTAATCTTCCCAGTCGCCACTCTTGATGGCGCGACTAAAACGATGCCCAAAATTGGCCAACTCGCCTTGGGATTGCTGTAAATTCTGCGCAAAACCGTTAAGTAATTTTTCTGCCTCGGTCGGGGCTAAGGCTACGGCGGTTATTTCGCTGATAGATTCCGGTTCGGCCGGAACGCCGGAAATTTCCGTGTATAACTTGCGATAGGCTTCCGGCGTTGGAGCAATACGTTCTATGGCCAAGCGGCGGAAAGTTTCTCTGGCGATGTCGGTCGGCGTCTTAAACGAGGTATCACTTGGCTTCTTTGACATGGCAGGCTTCCCGTCTGTTATGGATGCGATTTAGGCTTAATGAATGTGAGTATTTCTTGCTGCTATACCCAGATTACTCGACTAATTGGCGCTTGATTGCGTAGTGGGTTAATTCTGCATTATGACGTAATTTCATCTTGAGTAAAATTCTGGATCGGTACTCGCTGATGGTTTTTACCGACAAGGACAGTTCCTTGGCAATATCGCTGACGGATTTTCCTGAGGCGATCATTCTCAGTGTTTGGAATTCACGATCGGATAAAGTCTTGTGTAGTTCACCCTCATACTCTTGGGTCAGATTATTCGCTAATTCTTGTGCCAGTGCCGGGCTAATATATTTTAAGCCAGCCGCTACCTGTCGAATCGCACTGATGATTTCATTTGCGCCGCTAAGTTTGTGCAGATAACCGGACGCGCCCGCTTTATGCATGCGTACGGCGAACTGGTCTTCTTTGTGCGCAGAAAAAACAATGACTGCAGTTTGAGGTAATTCGCTTTTTATTTGTTTGAGTACTTCTATCCCACTTTTATCTGCCAAAGAGATTTCCAAGATAAGAACCTGGTGCGCGATTTGGCGCGACAGCCTAATCGCTTCCAGTCCTGAGTTCGTCTCGCCGACAACGCTGATGTCATGCGTGCTCGCGAGAATTTTCTTTAAGCCTTCCAGTACCACTGGGTGTTCATCGGCGATAATTACTTTGATTGCTGCATTGTCAGTCATGCATATGCCTAAGGTCTGATGCGATAGGGGTCGCTAAGGTAGGTGAGTTGCTATTTTATAAGGGATTTGCACTTGTGGTGTGTAGATAACAAAAAAAATGCTGTAGTCCGCTACAATGAGCTGATGAATAAAGCATTTATAAAAGAAACTGAGCAGTCTGAAGACGACGAGCAAGCGAACGCTACGCCAGAAATTCCTGCCGGGGCAAAAAATTACATGACGCCTGAAGGACATCAGGCAATGAAGACTGAGTTTTTGCGCCTGATCGATGTGGACAGGCCAGAAGTGGTCAGCATCGTCTCTTGGGCAGCATCGAATGGCGATCGTTCTGAGAATGGCGATTATATTTATGGGAAACGCCGTCTGCGAGAGATTGATAGACGTCTGCGCTTCCTTAGCAAACGTCTGGATATTGCGGAAGTAGTCGATCCGCGCGTCCATCATGGCTCGGATCAAATATTTTTCGGTGCTACCGTGGTCTACGAGAATCATTTGGGTGAGGAAGTTACCGTGACCATTGTCGGCGTCGATGAATTTGACCCTTTGCGCGGAAAAATCAGCTGGGTATCACCGGTCGCTCGTGCACTCACCAAAGCAAGAATTGGTGATGCCGTCAGCCTACATACGCCTCTAGGTATGGATGAGTTGACGATACTTAATGTGAGCTATCCCGCCTAATTATTTCGCCTCAGCCCAGTTGAATTTGCATTAAATTTTCGGAAAATTATGAGCCTCGTTTATTCGCAATTAAATCACCCTTTACGTATACCGCTTGCTGCAGAAATTCATTCCCGTCCTTCATTGCGTCTGCGCGCTCCCGAGGCGATCACCCATCTGGCAGTGTATTCCAAAGCTGACGGCAATAGCGGGCAGGATAATCTTGGAACACAGTTGCAAATCCTGGGCGCATTCTGTGGCTATTTCGGGGTGGCGAGTCCTTCTGGTGATGCCAAATATTTTTTCCACGACTTCGGCCGTTTTCGCCTGAAATGGGAATGCCACACAGAATTTGCGACTTTTACTTTTGTCGAGAATGAAAATGGGGAGGATGTTACTGAGCATGGTGCGAGCGAGGCCTTTCTACGGGTTCCCGTAAAGCATCTACCACAGCAGTGGTTGCTCGATTTGAAGGGAACTATCATGGTGGCCGCCCATGTGGTGTTAATCCCAGCGAACGGCAATCAAGCAAATCAGATTGATGACATCAGCGCAACGTTTCCCGGTAGCGTCTTAGTTGGTAGCGGTGTCTTGCAACGTGGTGAAATTTGGACAGATTTTCTGATTCATCCAGATGGGTTTAGCCGTTTTATTGTCAAAGATCTCGATTTCCTGGATCAGCAAGCGGGGCGCATTGTTCAGCGCTTACTTGAGATCGAAACGTATAGGATGATGGCCTTATTAGGTTTGCCGTACGCTCAAAAATCCGCTCCTGTTCTTTCTGTGATCGAGGATGAATTGGTCAAATTGACAGCGGATATGACGATGAGCGCGCAGACGATCGATCAGATGCCGGCCAGTGATGAAGCGGATCCTGAACAGGTGCTGCTACGTAAAATCATCGATCTGGCAGCGCGAACCGAAAGACTTTCTACAGAAAATAGTTACCGTTTTTCTGCTTCTAAGGCCTATTTTAGTTTGGTTCAATCGAGAA
The DNA here is from genome assembly GCF_049340485.1 of Undibacterium sp. Ren11W. Lineage (NCBI taxonomy): Bacteria > Pseudomonadati > Pseudomonadota > Betaproteobacteria > Burkholderiales > Oxalobacteraceae > Undibacterium > Undibacterium sp. Ren11W. The sequence goes on along the minus strand of NZ_JBMPPB010000001.1, from coordinate 1,018,383 downwards.
TTGAAGAGTTGCGGGAATGCAGAATTGAGGGAATTCCTACCATTGAAGAATTTATGGATAGGCGGTTGGCGCCGGCGATGAATACCTGTGAGGCAATTTTGCGGCGTCAAGTGACTTTGGCGGATCGGATCGCACATACCAATGATTTATTGCGTACTCGCGTAGGAATAGTGCAAGAGCAGCAGAACAGGCGGATTTTGCAATCAATGAACGCTCGTGCGGCGCAGCAATTGCGGCTCCAGCAAGCGGTTGAGGGTTTATCTGTAGCGGCCATTACTTACTACGTCGCTGGTCTATTTAGTTACGCAGGTAAAGCGCTTAAGGCGATAGGAGTGCAAATTAATCCTGATCTGGCGACTGGCTTATTGATCCCTGTGATCGCGGTTGCCGTTTGGCTGGGATTGCGCCGCATGCATCGAAGCTTGAGTCATTGAGTTTGGGCGTTTTGACGTACGATGCTGCTTGCTGGTATGTCAACGCAATAAAAGTTAGACGCAAATTAACCGTGTTCGCGCCAAATTTTACTTACACCGCTGAGATGCTTGACGTTACGCATTAGGCGCGCCAAGTGGGTACGGTCTTCTATCTGTATCGTAAAATGAATATTCGTGATGTCGTTGGCTTGACCGTCTTCTATGCTGACATGGCTAATGTTGGCATCGGACTCACCAATTTCTGCGGCTATACGAGCCAATGCTCCGCGTTCATTATTCGTCATTGCGGTGATGCGACAATCAAAGCGGCGATTTAAATCGTCGCCCCAATTAACATCGATCCAGCGATCTGGTTCTTTAACGCGCAAGCGTTTGGCATTTTCGCAATAATCAGTGTGCACAACCAAGCCTTGATCGCGCTTGAGTTGGCCGACGATACCGTCGCCAGGTATCGGTAAGCAGCAGGTGGCTAGTTGTACCGAAACACCTTCGCTGCCGTAAATAATGACAGGTTCAGGTTTGCTTGATTTTTCACCTTCAAACTCCTGGAACGGGATAGAAGGGGAGTCGTCTTCTACCAAATCAAGGATGTGACGCGCCACGAGTGCTGCCATGCGCTTACCAATTCCTATGTCGGTATGGATTTCTTCCAGTGACATGGCACTGGATTCGTTGAGAAGTTTGTCGACTAGCGAAGCCGGTAGCTCCGGATTGAGATGCACCGCCATTAAGGCTTGCGCCAATAATTGCTTGCCCAATTCGGTCGATTCGTTAAGGCTAATCGTACGCAAATAATGGCGTATCGCCGAGCGCGCCTTTCCAGTTCGGACGTAGGTTAGCCAATTTGGTGTTGGATGTGAATTGGGAGACGTAATGATCTCAATAATATCGCCATTTTTCAACTCGGAACGCAAAGGCACCGGATCGTTGTTGATCCGTGTGGCGATCGCCTGATCACCGATATCTGTGTGAATATTGTAGGCAAAGTCGAGCGCGGTGGCGCCACGAGGTAAAGCGATAATTTTTGATTTTGGCGTAAAGACGTAGACCGAATCGGGGAACAGATCAATTTTTACGTGTTCTAAAAACTCCGCAGAATCTCCGGTTTGCTTCTGAATATCGAGCAAGGACTGTAGCCATGCATGTGTGCGTTGTTGTAAATCCGTTAAGCTATCATCTTCGTTCTTATACAGCCAGTGCGCCGCCACGCCCGATTCGGCCACATGATGCATGTCTTGGGTGCGTATCTGAAACTCCACCGGCGTGCCATAAGGGCCAATTAAGGTGGTATGCAGTGACTGATAGCCATTGCTCTTTGGAATAGCGATGTAATCTTTGAATTTGCCTGGCATGGGCTTATACAGCGCATGCAGAGTGCCAAGGGCAAAGTAACTATTGGGGAAACTGCTAACAACGACACGAAAACCATACACGTCCAGAACTTGCGAAAAGCTCAGGCGTTTGTCGGCCATTTTTCGATAAATACCGTAGAGCGTTTTTTCTCTGCCGTACACTTCGGCAGTTAAACCAGCACTACTCAAAGCGGCTTTGACCGCATCCATGATCTTATTTACTACTTCGCGCCGATTGCCACGTGCTGCTTTTACCGCTTTGGCCAAGGTTCTGTAGCGCATAGGGTAAATGTGGGCAAACGCTAAGTCTTGCAATTCTCGATAAATATTATTCAGGCCCAAGCGGTGTGCAATGGGCACATAAACTTCCATTGTTTCGCGGGAGATGCGCCTTTGTTTTTCTGCAGACATCACACCTAGGGTGCGCATATTGTGCAAGCGGTCAGCCAGTTTAACGAGAATTACACGCACATCGCGTGCCATCGCCAGTAGCATTTTTCTGAAATTTTCAGCCTGTGCTTCTATCTGGCTTTGAAATTCAATTTTTTCAAGTTTCGACAATCCGTCTACCAGCGCTGCCACTGGCGCGCCAAAACGCTCGATCAACTCTTCTTTTTTGACATCCTGATCTTCCATGACGTCATGTAAGAGAGCTGCCATGATGGCTTGCACATCGAGCTTCCATTCGGCGCATATTTCTGCGACTGCGATAGGATGAGAAATGTAAGGTTCGCCAGATCTGCGTACTTGACCAAGATGCATCTCATCAGAAAAGCGATAAGCTTCCTTGACTAGTTTTAAGTCGGCAGCACTGAGGTATTCGGAAAGTTGCTTGGTGAGTTCGGTAATGGAGGCTGAACCTGTCACAGCAGGCCGTGAAGATGTATCAACGGCAGTGTGGCTTGTAGCGGGTACTTTTTTTCTGGACGTGAGGAGATGCGCTACCGATTTATCAGAAGCGGCCGGAATAGAGGAAGAGTTGTCTGTAAGATTCATTCTGTCTAATCCCAAGCCGATTCACGATCGTGATGCTAAATAGCTTAAAACGGCACTTTTTTCAGCATCTCGATACCAACTTTGCCTTCAGCGATTTCACGCAAGGCAACGACAGTCGGTTTATCTTTAGATTCGATTTTTGGTGTATGGCCTTGCAACAACTGGCGAGCACGATATGTTGCGCATAAAGTCAGTTGAAAGCGATTAGGGATGTTTTTCAGAGCATCTTCAATTGTGATACGTGCCATAGTGGCTCCTTAAATGATGGGGTTGGCATGGATGCCCAGTTGGGCAAACAGCGCTGTATTGCGCGACGCTTGCTGCGCGAAGCGGCAGCGGGTGGCCTTAACAATTGCATTTAATTCTGACAATGCAAGCGCAAATTCTTGGTTGATAATAACATATTCGAACTCAGACGCGTGCGCGATTTCGCCTCCCGCAGCTAAAATTCGTCTGGTAATGACGTTCGGTTCGTCTTGTCCGCGTTTTTTTAGCCGGTCTTCCAAGGCTGCAATGGATGGTGGTAATATGAAAATACCAACGGCTCCGGGGAAACGCTTTTTAACCTGTTGCGAGCCTTGCCAGTCGATTTCTAGCAAGATGTCCGTGCCAGCGGCCATTTGTTGTTCAATTAAAATTCTGGAAGTGCCATAGTAATTGCCATGCACTTCAGCTGATTCCAAAAATTCTCCGTTGGCCCGGCGTTCTAAAAAATTTTCGACCGAGGTGAAATGATATTCACGACCATTCACTTCGCCCGGACGCGGGTCTCTGGTGGTAAAAGAGATAGAAAGCTTGATCGCCGGCTCTTGCTGGAGCAGGGCGTTGACCAGAGTCGATTTGCCGGCGCCCGAAGGGGCTGCAACTAAAAATAGGCTGCCGGCTGTGGGTGTGTTTGTTTGCATAATGGCCTCCGGTAAAAAAAGGTGGACGTCGTACTAATTAAAAAGGGGGGAGTATCCCAATAAAACACCCCAATTACGCAGTCTGGACGTGCGGTGTAAAAATATACTGGCGGCAGTATAGAGAAAGATTGCGGCTTATTCAAGATTCTGAACTTGCTCACGCATTTGTTCTATGAGTAACTTTAGTTCCATGGAGGCATCGGCTAATTCTTTAATGGCCGCTTTTGCACCGAGAGTATTGGCTTCGCGGTTGAGTTCTTGCATCATAAAATCCAGTCTTTTCCCGACTTGTCCACCGGTTTTCAGTATGTGTCTGGTTTCCGTTAAATGTGCTGAAAGTCGCGCTAACTCTTCGGTGACGTCGATACGTATCCCATACATGGTGACTTCTTGACGTATACGGTCCAGTGCTTCGTCGCGGGTAACTGTCTGCGCAGCATTGGACGGAGCGTTGTTTAAGGCTAAGCCCAGTGCTTCTTCGAGCCGGCTCGTAGCTTTTTGTTGAAATTGTTGCACTACTTTTGGCATTAGAGGGGTAATGCGTTCAACAATTTTTTCCATGCCGTCGACACGACTAAGTAGGGCCAATTCCAATGCAGAACCTTCGCGCTCCCGACTGAGAATAAATGCTTCCAACGTCGACTCTATGGTAGACGCAATGGTCGCCTGCAGCGTGTCGACATTGACTTCTGCTTCCTCGATTAAGCCTGGCCAGCGTAAAATTTCGTAACTGCTTAGAGGCGCGGCGTCGGGGAAGCGGGCGTTGATGGTTGACTGAAAATCGGCAATTTGATTGATCACCAAGGTATTAAGCGCTTTACCTGCCGCAGTATTGATGTTTTTTCCGAAACTGAAGCGACACTCTACTTTTCCACGTTGCAGCCTGCGTGCAATCGCTTCTCTAAATAAGGGTTCAACGGAACGGAAATCGTCGTTAATCCGGAATTGCAGGTCGAGAAAGCGTGAATTGACGCTCTTGATTTCTATAGTAATCGTTCCCGCATCGTTCTCTTTTGTGCTGGTTGCATAACCAGTCATACTGTAAATGCTCAATTGTTTTCCTTGGTATGCTGTTACGATAGGGGGAATTATTTGTAATTTAACGAAATAATGGAATAAACCCCGGTTTTGGTTAGGATTGGTCTTAGCGAGACTTTACAAAAACAAGAATAATCAACACAATCCTCATAAATTTGATGGATATAGGAAGATATGGCCGCACAAAATAATGCCCCCTTGCCAGATGGCTTGGAAATCGCTGGATATCGTATTGTAAAGAAAATTGCCTCTGGCGGGTTTAGTATTGTTTATCTCGCTTCAGATGAAGATGGCAATGCGGTCGCGATCAAGGAATATTTACCTAGCTCTCTGGCGTTACGTCAGCAGGGCGAATTGGTGCCATCAATTTCTTCAGAAAACTTACCGGTCTATCGCATAGGCTTGAAATGTTTTTTTGAGGAAGGGCGGGCTCTTGCAAGAATCGCCCATCCGAATGTAGTGAGCGTTCTTAATTTCTTTCGTGCTAATGAAACCGTCTACATGGTGATGGCTTACGAGTCTGGTCGCTCTTTGCAAGAACATATACTGCGTCGCCGCGACAAGGGTGAAAAACCTTTGGTTTCCGAGCGTTTTATCCGACGCATGTTTAATTTGGTGATGAACGGCTTGCGCGAAGTACATACCAATAAGTTACTGCATTTAGACTTGAAGCCTGCAAATATTTATCTGCGGCTTGATGGCACGCCAATTTTGCTTGATTTCGGTGCGGCACGTCAAACTCTGAAAACAGATTTGCCTAAACTGTATCCTATGTATACTCCTGGCTTTGCTGCTCCCGAGCTGTATTCCAAGAATGGAAATTTAGGACCTTGGACCGATATCTATAGCATAGGGGCGTCAATTTTCGCCTGTATGGTCGGAGCTCCGCCACAGCCTGCGGATCAACGCAAGACTATGGATAAAATGGAAAACCACTATCGTAAATTAGAAGGCTTATACTCGCCTGAGTTAATTGATGTCGTGCGTATGTGCCTGAAGATTGATCCATTAGACAGGCCGCAAAGCGTGTTTGCTTTGCAAAAAGCTTTGTCAGCGGTCTCCGTGCCGAAAAAAGAACTTACGCTCATGGAGAAAACAAAACACAAGATTTCTTCCATGTTTCAGTTTGGACGTGGTGCCGGAAATAGTAGGGATGACACTACCATACACGACAGTTCGCAGATGTAAAGGCGCGTTCATGTTCCTATATTTTTTAATCTAAGCGTAGTAATTTAATAAAATAATTTCATGCGATTTTCTGTCTATCAAGCGAGCAATATCGGGGGCCGTAAGGTCAATCAAGACCGTATGGGCTACAGCTTTACCCGTGACACTATTTTGCTGTTATTGGCTGATGGTATGGGGGGGCACATTCTTGGCGAGGTGGCAGCGACAGTGGCCATGCAAACCATAGGGAATTTGTTTCAGCAACATGCGCATCCCATGATAGTGCGACCTGAACGATTTCTCGAGGACAGTTTTCTGGCAGCACATAACGAAATTCATCGTTATCGTACCGAGAATAATCTACCAGAAACGCCTCGCACTACCATCGTTGCATGTTTAATTCAAAACGGTCATGCCTATTGGGCGCACTGCGGCGACTCACGCTTGTATTGGATGCGCAATGGGCAAATTTTGTTGCGCACCAAGGACCACTCGCGGCTCGAGACATTGATCGCGCAAGGCAAGGTTGATCCTTCTGAGCGTCACACCCATCCCGATCGAAATAAGTTGTTTAATTGCCTGGGCGCGCCGAATGCGCCTATCGTTGAGTTGTCCCGGCGGGCCGCCTTGCAAGCTGGTGATTTGATACTATTATGTTCCGACGGCCTTTGGTCGGTCTTGCCAGATCACGTTTTGGCACAGCGATTAAGCGAGCACACGATAGTACGTGCCATTCCTGAATTGATCCACTCGGCCACCGATATCGCAGGAAAACAAAGCGATAATGTGACGGCTCTGGCGATGATGTGGGAAGGTAATGGCAATCTCGATGACGCCTCAATTATTTCAACCAACACACTGCCAGTGGGGTCTATGACGACCACGATCCAGGCCACTTCGGCGGATGATATGGAAGCGGCTGAAGTTGATATTTTCAACGATGCTGAGATAGAAAAAGCCATTGCTGAAATCCGTAACGCAATTCATAAATCATCCCGTATTACTACAAAGAATTAAACTTATGCCTCAAACTTTTCGCCCTAGCGGGCGCACGCCGGACGCATTACGTCCGGTTGTCATCAATCGTCATTTTACTAAGCATGCAGAGGGATCAGTCCTGATCGAATTTGGTGATACCCGTGTGATCTGTACTGCTAGTATCGAAGACAAAGTCCCCGGTTTTTTAAAGGGTAAAGGCAAAGGTTGGATGACCGCCGAATACGGCATGCTACCGCGCTCCACGCATACTCGTATGGACCGAGAATCTGCCAAAGGCAAGCAGTCTGGTCGCACCCAGGAAATTCAACGCCTTATTGGTCGCTCTTTGCGTGCCGCGTTTGATCTGGATTGTTTTGGCGAGCGCACCTTGCATATCGATTGCGATGTCATTCAGGCCGATGGCGGTACTCGTACCGCTGCGATAACTGGCGCTATGGTGGCCGCGTATGATGCTTTTTCCAAATTACTTGAACGTGGCGTGATTAGCCATATCCCGCTTAAACATTTTGTTGCCGCCATTTCAGTTGGCGTCTATCAGGGAGTGCCGGTTCTTGATTTGGATTATCTGGAGGATTCAGGCTGTGACACTGATATGAATGTGGTCATGACTGAGGCTGGCGACTTCATTGAAGTACAGGGGACTGCAGAAGGTGCTGCTTTTGATCGCGTGACGCTCAATGCCTTGCTTGACTTGGCGGGGGAAGGGATCTCGGACTTGATCGCTTTGCAAAAACAGGTTCTGGGTTTGCCTTTATCATGACACGCAAGATCGTATTGGCTTCAAATAATCAGGGCAAGCTCAAGGAGTTTTTTCAGATTCTTGCCCCTATTGGTATTAGTTTGCATGCGCAAGGCGAGTTTGGTGTTAGCGAGGCAGATGAACCGCACATTACTTTTGTTGAAAATGCCTTGTTAAAAGCGCGGCATGCGGCGGCTGCCACAGGTTTGCCTGCGTTGGCAGATGATTCGGGATTATGTGTGAATGCCTTATCCGGTGCGCCCGGCGTACGTTCGGCGCGCTTTGCTGGCGAACCAAAATCTGATAAAGCAAACAATCATCACTTGATCAGCCAACTGGCGCAACATGCAGACAAGTCTGCTTATTACTACTGTGTTTTGGTCTACGTACGCTCAGAATTTGATCCGCAGCCGGTGATTGCTGATGGTATTTGGCAAGGTGAGATTCTGGCAGAAGCGCGTGGAGAATTTGGTTTTGGCTATGATCCACATTTCTTGATACCCTCCTTGGGTAAAACGGTTGCCGAATTAACTCCTGCCGAGAAAAATAGTCTATCTCATCGAGGCCAGGCATTACGCGCCTTGCTTGAAAAATTAAAATGATACCGATTAAACCAGTCGCTAGCCTGAGGAGCGGCAGCCTGACCCTTTCTGCGATTCCTGCACAGGTCGCCGAGCATTATCTGGGGCCAGGCAGTCTTAATTTGACTGTGCTTCCCCCTTTGTCCTTGTATATACATTTCCCGTGGTGCGTTAAAAAATGCCCGTATTGCGATTTTAATTCGCATGACGTGAAGTCACATTTTGACGAGGACCGTTATTTGTTAGCCTTGCGTGCAGATTTAGAGGCCGCCCTGCCTTTAGTCTGGGGACGTAAAATTTACACTATTTTCATTGGTGGCGGCACGCCTAGTCTGATGTCGGCGGCAGGTTTAGATCGTTTGATGTCGGACGTCAGAACTCTGCTGCCTATCGATAGCGCAGCTGAAGTTACGATGGAGGCCAATCCAGGCACCTTTGAGACCGAGAAATTTAAGGCTTATCGTGCCAGTGGGATCAATCGTCTGTCGGTAGGAATACAAAGCTTTAATTCTGAACATTTGCATGCTTTGGGACGTATTCATAATGGAGATGAAGCACTGCGTGCGATAGAAATTGCCCACGCACATTTTGATAATTTCAACCTTGATTTGATGTTTGCTTTGCCAGGGCAGACTCTGGCGGAAGCAGTGCTCGATGTGGAGACGGCGATAAGCCTGGATCCACCGCATCTATCGCTCTATCATCTGACGCTGGAGCCAAATACTTATTTCGCAAAGTTCCCGCCGGTGATACCCGATGACGACCTGAGTGCCGAAATGCAGGATGAGATACAACTGCGCATGGAAACTGCGGGTTATACAAATTATGAAGTGTCTGCCTATGCCAAGCCAGGGCGTGAATCGCGACACAATCTCAATTACTGGAATTTTGGTGATTATCTTGGTATCGGTGCTGGCGCGCATTCCAAACTCTCCTTTCCACATCGCATTATTCGGCAGGCGCGGTATAAACAACCGAAAAGCTATATGGATGAGAGTCTGCGTGGGGCTGCGGTCCAAGAGTCGCAGGAGATAGTGCGTAAGGATCTGGGGTTTGAATTTATGCTCAATGCGCTAAGACTCAATCAAGGTTTTGCTGTTAATCAATTTAGTGAGCGGACCGGCACCCAGCTCAATTCCATCGAAAAAGCACTCGCACTGGCAGAGCAAAAACATTTGATAGAACGAGATCACCTAAGCATACGACCAACGGCTTTAGGACGTCGGTTTCTCAATGATCTCCAACAAATTTTCCTTGATCTTGACTAAGCCTTGCGCTCAGTATTTATTATTCGGCTTAAATTAAGCTTGCTATCATAAGTGTAGGGTGACGGCCTATATCTTGTTGCATTTGATTAATTTTCAACTTACTATTTTGTTCACAAATTAATCGCATCACTACCATTTATTTTTATGAATTCCCGCCCTGACTCGATAATTCCACTAGCATCTTTGTTGCCAGTGGTAAATGAAAAACAACAATTACACGCCATTGTTCCGAGTTTCCCCCGGGGTGGGGATGATTATATTGTCGCCTTTTTACAGTCCCTCAAAGAAGCCAATTTCTTTGATTTACTCCCCTCTTTGCTGGTTTTCGCACCGATTACTAATTTGGGTAGTTTGCCTCCTAACTTGGATGAGCGATTCTCGTCCTCCAGAATAGTTCTTTGTGTGGACGAGGCTAGTTGTGTCAGTCCAGAAAATCAATTGAGACTCCGGCATTTTGCGGCGAAGGGATTTACTGTTTTTGTCGACAATTTCTCATGTGGAGCTCCATTAGTTTGGGATCAAACAAAAAATGTCAGTATAAATTGTAAGGGTGGATTGCTAGCGTCGGTCGGTCTTAGTCTACGCAGTTTTCCAACTGGGCAGCATTTGGCCAAGGAGATTGGCAATCGTGCTCAATTGCAGGTGGCTTTAGATGCAGGGTTTAAATTGTTCTCCGGTGAGTATGCTTTTTCTACTGCTACCCAGCATCAATCTAGCGATGGTAGTGCCCGCACGCGTTTGCTTAAATTATTGGGGTTAGTTACTCGAGATGCCGAGTCGCGTGATTTGGAAATTTTGTTTAAACAAGATACGACTTTATCTTTTATGCTGTTTAAATTAGTCAGTTCCGCCGCGTTTGCGCAAACCGTCAAGGTAACTAGTTTTGGGCAAGCGATCACTCTGTTGGGAAGGCGACAATTGCAAAGATGGCTGCAATTATTACTGTATGCGCGTCAGGATGATAATGGTGGAGCCCTCAATCCTTTGATGCTCAGAGCCGCGTTTCGGGCCAGTCTGATGGAGATCATTTGTCAGCGGCGCGGAGGTAATAAGGATCAACAAGATAGTGCATTCATGATAGGCATGTTTTCACTTTTGGATACTCTCTTTGAGAGTTCCATGAATGATATTCTACGACCTCTGAATTTATGTGAGGACGTATTGGCGGCTTTATTGCAAAGATCCGGAACTATGGGGGCAGAGCTGCGCTTAGTCGAATTGGCAGATCGCGATCAGACTGAAGAGCTGGCCTCCTGCTTAAGATCTTTAGAGTTGGATGCTTCCACTTATTATCAATGCATGAGCCAGGCTTATGTCTGGGTCAATCAGGTTTGCCAGGACATGTGAACATGATTTCATCATCCGATATGCTCAATGTCAGCTTAGGTGTGGCATTAAGTGAAGCCATATTTAGCTTGGAAACTCCGGAGTTGGAACAGGAGTTGGATCGCATCGTTAAGACGGTGTTTGGGCACTCCGATGTTTCATACATCAATCAAAACACCAGCAAGCAGCATCAATTGGATGGCGCTCCCAATGCTCGCATTTCTCCGGAAACCTATTATGTTTTATCTGGAAAGAAAGGCGCTTATTCTGAATCTGATATCGTCACCTTAGGTTATTTGACGCAATTAACGGCCCGCCTGTTTGCTGCCAAGTCGCAATTAGATGATCGATATCATCAATCATCGCAAAAACAATTACTGCAGGCGCAAATACTTGATCAAATCCATGAGTCGGTGATCACCATGGATCTGGCGGGATTTATCCTTAGTTGGAATAAGGGAGCCGAGCGTCTTTTTGGTTATACGGCGACGGAGGCGACTGGACAAAATATTCTCTTCCTGTACGACAATGAAGAAGATAGCGGGGGCGAAGGGGGGTCTCATCCGGATACGTTTTTAGAGTTTGGCGGACGCGAGATGGAGGTGCGGCGTCGAAAAAAAACCGGTGAGATTTTTTGGGCTAGTTTAAGCCTGTCCACATTACATGATGCCGATGGCAGATCAATAGGGATGATAGGCTATCTGCGTGATATTACTGGTCGCAAACAAGCTGAGGAGAAAATCAATTATCTGGCTTATTACGATCTACTAACGGCCTTGCCCAACCGTACTCATTTTAAAAAATTGGTCGATAAGGCATTGCAGCAGAGTCAGCGTAATGGCGCACATAGCTCCATCTTATTCGTAGACCTGAATCGATTTAAACTTATCAATGACACTCTTGGACATCAAATTGGTGACATGTTGTTGACCCAGGTCGCGCAACGGTTTATGGGCGTGTTGCGAGAGAATGACGTAGTCGCCCGCTTAGGAAGTGATGAATTCGGCATCGCACTGATCGATGTTAGTCAGGATTTTCACGCGGCTTTGGTTTCGCAAAAATTACTTTGCTGTTTAGATTTGCCATTTCAAATCAATGGTCATGAACTTCGTGTTACCGCCAGCATCGGTATCAGCGTTTATCCCCAGGATGGCGTGGATGCCGATCAGTTATTGCAAAAAGCCGACATCGCGATGTTTAAAGCGAAGCGCATCGATAGCAACGCGAGCGGCAGTTATGTGTTTTACGATAATGAGATGGATCAGCATATCGCCGGGCGCTTGTATCTGGAGTCAGGCATGCAGCGCGCCTTGCAATTAAATGAATTTTTTTTACTATATCAAGCGAAAATTAATATCGCCTCCGGGCAAGTAATTGGAGCTGAAGCTTTGATACGCTGGGCTCATCCAAGTAAGGGAATGATTTCACCCTCCGAATTTATTCCGATTGCAGAAGAGACTGGCTTGATATTGCAAATCGATAGCTGGGTTCTCAATGCTGCATGTGCCCAGGCGAGACTCTGGCAAGATGCAGGGATTGCGCCATTTCGGATTGCAGTTAACGTCTCGGCAAAGGAATTTTCGGTTGCCTTGCCTGGGCGTATTTTGCATGCACTGCAAAAACATGAAATTCCGGCCGCCTGGTTGGAGCTGGAAATCACGGAAAGCATGCTCATGCGACATACCGAGAGTGTGCTAGCGATCATGGATCAAATCACGGCCTTAGGCATCTCTTTGTCTTTGGATGATTTTGGGACAGGCTATTCTAGTTTGTCTTACCTCAAACGTTTTCCTATCGATACTCTGAAAATTGATAGTTCCTTCATTCGAGGAATTCCAGACGATCAAGATGATTGCGCTATTGTTGCTGCCATTATCAGTATGGCGAAACAACTAAAGCACAAAGTGATTGCGGAAGGCGTAGAAACCCGGGAACAGTTGAATTTTTTAAAAAAAGTAGGTTGCGCCGAAATTCAAGGTTACTTATTTTCACGCCCTATAGGAGCGGATAATTTTATCGAATTATTGACGAGAAATTTTCGGGATTCGTTTGAATAAACAGATTATTCACTGGCGGCGACATATTTTTCTAGAAAATCGCCTAAAAGAAGAATTTTTTGATAGAATAGCGGGCTCGGAAGGTTGGCAGAGCGGTTGAATGCACCAGTCTTGAAAACTGGCGAGGTGTTAAAGCCTTCGTGAGTTCGAATCTCACACCTTCCGCCAGATATACCGCAAACTTTAAGCAAGTTTGCCTAAAAACCCCTAAGAAATCAAACGCTTAGGGATTTTTTTACGTCCTTAGCGTCGATTTGTTGCTCTTTGATAGGAGATGTATTTTCCGATGCGTTATTTTTTTAAACCAAAGCGCGATTTCTTTTTGCAAGGGGTAGTCCAAATAGTCGTTACCGTAGGGCGCTGGCGTCATCGCATTCACCTCCAGCGACAAGCCAATGGCATTCTCGTCTCTGCTCGTGTCAATATTGATCGATCGCATGATGCTCTCCTTCAGATAAAAAATAAAGTACAGGCTTAATGCCGATATTTTTAAATGAGGCTCGATCGGGCACAACTGCAGAATAAGGTTGTGTTCTCTTGCATTCGTTACGCTGCCGAACGCACACTAAAGAAATTTTCGCGGGGCGACGAATGTACTTTACGCTCGATTTTTGCCGATCATAGTATGCGCATCTACCCAGGCGTCGAATTGCTCTGCGCTCACTTCGTTCAAACCAATCGCTGCGTCGCGTAGTGAGGTGTTATTGGCGTGGGCATGTTTTGCGATTTTTGCTGCACGTTCATAACCTATGTGTGGCGTCAGTGCGGTGACTAACATCAGCGAGCTTTGTAATAGTTGTTCGATACGAGGTTCGTTCACCGTGATACCAATTACGCAATGCTGGGTAAAGCCACGCATTGCATCCGATAGCAGGCGAATACTGTCGAGAGTGTTCATCGCGATGAGTGGCTTGTATACATTCAGCTCAAAGTGTCCCTGGCTGGCGGCAAAACCAATCGCCACATCGTGTCCCATGACCTGGGTGCAAACCATGGTGAGTGCTTCTATTTGCGTAGGATTGACCTTGCCGGGCATAATCGAGCTGCCCGGTTCATTCTCCGGTAAATTCAGTTCCCCCAGACCGGCGCGCGGGCCACTGCTCATTAAGCGAATATCATTGGCGATCTTAGTCAGTGCTATCGATAGCAGTTTTAAAGACGCGTGGAAGGCCCCCAATGCTTCGTGCCCGGACATGGCGGCAAATAGATTGTCGGCCTGTACCAGCGGCAAATTAAGACGATCCGCCAACGTGCTGGTCATGCGTCCGCCAAATTCGGGATGCGTATTCAATCCGGTGCCGACCGCGGTACCACCGATGGCCAGGGTATGCACAGCGATCATCGAATAGCGCATGTTTTGTTCGCACAGTGCTAGTTGCGCTTCATAGCCGCTAAACTCTTGGCCCAGTGTGATCGGTATCGCGTCTTGCAGATGGGTACGACCAATTTTGACTATCGCTTCAAAGGCAAGGATTTTTGCCGTCAGCGCCACCCGCAGGCTGTGTAGGGCAGGAAATAAATTGTGCTTGGCCTGCAGCGCTACTGCTATATGCATGGCGGTGGGAAAGGCATCATTGGACGATTGGCCCAGATTAACGTCATCATTTGGATGGACCAGTCGATTTGCACCGATATCTCCACCCAGTGCGCGCGACGCCAAGTTAGCCACTACTTCGTTGACGTTCATATTGCTCTGAGTGCCAGAACCGGTCTGCCACACCGATAAAGGAAACTGTGTATCAAACTCGCCGTTGATCACGCGCATTGCGGCGTCCGCAATGGCCTCTGATTTACTGCTATCAATTAATTGTAAATCGCGATTGACGATGGCGGCCGTACATTTAATCCACGCCAGCGCATGAATGACAGGGATCGGCATGCGTTGCTCGCCAATCGCAAAATAATGCAGGCTGCGTGCTGTCTGCGCGCCCCATAAAGCCTCATTCGGTACCTCTATTGGGCCAAAACTATCATATTCAGTGCGGGTGGTGCTCATACATGTTCTCCTGTGTTAGCAAAGTCCAGAACAGTTCTAGTATGCAATAAACTAGTATAGATAAATGCTGTGTGACTACTCTGTGCGCTAGCGCACATAAGCCTGCCCAGTTAAGTTTAAGTTTAAGTAAAACAATCTGTATGGCAAGAGCAAAGTACGTTGCCGTACAGACCGGGACATGCTGCAAGTATACTTTTCTGCTCAGCCACAATAAAAAACCAAGGAAAAATGATGAAGATCTTTATGCCAGAACACAGTAAGGCGGCGTATCTGGCTGACTTTATTTTGTATGGCGTTGCCATAGTATGCCTGGCGATATTTTTAATACTTGCTGGTCCGCAAGATCAGGCACTGGAAATGTTGTTCTTGGTGGTGCTAGGTCTGATGGCGTGGACGGCGATCGAATATTTCCTTCATCGGGTGATATTACATGAGGTACAGCCATTTAAGCGCTGGCACGAAGAGCATCATCTGCGCCCGACAGCGCTGATACGCACGCCCACGATCCTTAGCGCTAGTCTGATTGCATCTTTAATTTTTTTTCCGATATTGCTGTTCGGCGGCAGTTTATGGCGCGCCTGTTCGCTCACACTGGGCCTGCTGATGGGCTATCTGATGTACACCATCACGCACCACGCCATACATCATTGGCGTGTCGATAATGCCTGGCTTAAAAAACGTCAGCAATGGCATGGCTCGCATCACGATAGCAATGACATCGGGCGTTTTGGCATCACCAGCAGAGTATGGGACAGGGTGTGCGGCACGGCAGGTCCGGTGCCGAAAAAATAAGATGAGTGTGTTAGCGCACAGATAAAGGCAATGTTAGGGCGGATACTGCAGTTCCGACATCTCACCGAAAGCACACCATGAAAACCGATAAGCAAGTAAGGCAAGACGTTATTGCAGCGTTGCAGTGGGAGCCAACGGTAGATGCCAAACAGTTCGATGTCACCGTCGAGAATGGCCTTGTCACATTACGCGGAGATGTCGGCAGCTATGTAGAGAAATGGGATGCCGGCCGTGCCACGCAACGCGTACAAGGTGTGCGCGGGCTACGTTGTGAGCTAAGCGTCATGCTATCGGAAGCTAACACCAGAAACGATACGGATATCGCCAGTGCAGCCGCCAATGTATTGCAGTGGATGAGTTATTTGCCGAGGAACTGCGTCAAGCTCGCTGTGGACAAGGCCTGGATTACACTTTCTGGCGAAGTAGAGTGGGAGTTTCAGCGTCAGGCAGTACTTGGTACTGTGCGTTTTTTAATTGGAATCAAAGGCGTCACCGAGACCATTGCAGTTAAACCTGTTGGTGCCATTACGCAGGCAGCTAATGGCGCAATAAAGCAAAAAATGACGCCGTTAACTGTGCACGCAACTAGTTCTGACTTTGCTGCAGTCAGCAACGACAGTGGCGCGCTTAACATCGCCTGACTACACGGTGCCGATGCCGTATCGCCCCCAGTTTGTGAACCAGCAATCAATCGCAGGTACGGCAGCTCAGTCCGGCTATTTTTTTTGCCGGCACTTTTTGATGACAATAAATTTAAGAGAAGAAAATGAACAAAGAAACTAGAGCGTACTTGGTTGGTGGTGGCATAGGCTCACTCGCCGCTGCCGCTTTCATGATTCGTGATGGAAAACTATCCGGCAGTCATATCTCTATACTAGAAGCGACGCCGATCATGGGAGGGAGTCTTGACGGTGCTGGCGATGCGCTTAATGGTTATTCTTTGCGTGGCGGACGCATGCTCACCACCGATAACTATGAGTGCACCTGGGATCTGTTTAAGACAATACCGTCGTTAAACTTCAAAGATAAAACCGTATTTGAAGAAACCATCGCCTTCAATGAGGCGCATATTGCCAATTCCATGGCACGACTGGTCGATCGCAGGCGCGCCAAGGTGCCGGTTACATCGATGGGGTTTTCGATGCAGGATCGCAGCGAACTCTTAAAACTTAGCAACACGGACGAAGAAGTGCTGGCAGCCAGTCGTATCACCGATTGGCTCTCGCCAGAATTTTTCGAGACTGAGTTCTGGTATATGTGGTCAACAACTTTTGCTTTTCAACCCTGGCATAGTGCGGTGGAGTTTAAGCGGTATTTGCATCGGTTTATGATGGAATTTTCTCGTATAGAAACGCTGGCCGGAGTAAAGCGCACCATCTACAACCAATATGATTCTTTGGTCTGCCCGCTACAAAACTGGCTCAGTTCGCAAGGAGTGATTTTTGTCATGAACTGTACGGTCATCGATTTTGATCATCAGACTGAGGACGGACAATTTGTCGTTACAGGCATCCATTGCCGACGTCAGGACAAAAACGAATTCATCGAAGTTGCTGAGGGCGATCTGGTGTTTTTTCAAAACGGCTCGATGACCGATGCATCCAGTTTAGGATCAATGAGCAGCGCACCAAACAAATTGACAAAACTTGAGAGCAAGGGTTGGACCTTATGGGAAAAATTGGCGGTAGGGCGTCCGGAGTTCGGCAATCCGGCCGTATTTAATAGTTCGATTGCGCAGTCCTACTGGGCGTCGTTTACTGTCACCTTGAAAGATCCGGCCTTCTTTGATCTGATGGAGCAATTTAGTGGTAATGAGGCGGGTACTGGTGGCTTGGTTACTTTTAAGGACTCCAACTGGTTAATGTCCATCGTCCTGGCACATCAGCCACATTTTCCGAATCAGCCGGCGGATGTGCAGGTGTTTTGGGGTTATGCGCTGTATCCAGACCGTATCGGCAATTTTGTCGCCAAACCCATGGCCGATTGCAATGGCGAAGAAATCTTGCGTGAGCTGTGTGGTCATCTCAGATTTGATCTCGCTACTGTGGCAATGGCCAACTGTATTCCATGCAGAATGCCGTATATCACCAGCATGTTCATGCCTAGACTAAAAAGCGATAGGCCGCTGCCAGTACCGGCCATATCCAAAAATCTTGCTTTCATCAGCCAGTTTGTCGAGATACCGGAAGATGTCGTGTTTACGGTGGAGTATTCGGTCAGAGCGGCACAAATGGCGGTGTATCAATTGCTCGGCATCGATAGAGAAGTGCCGCCTATTGCACAACATGATCATTCCATTAAGGTGCAGTTTGAAGCCCTGATCAAATCGTTCAAGTAAGCTAGGAGCTGGGTCCTGGTCTTTGCGCGCTAGTAAAGACCAGGGGCGTTATTCGTCGTCTTCGTTGATTTTTAAAATGGGCACCCGGCCACTGCGCATATTCCATGCGCCTTAGCGGCCTGCCTGGCTTGCAAGGCGCATGGAATATGCGTTACAGCGTAGGGCAATGTATAACTAATTCAGCTAATTCAGCTAACTCTGCGTACGCGTCGTTCGCTTCTGTGCAACGATTAAAAAATATTTAACGAGCTTGCAGTCACAAGCTCAAACTATCCTATCGCAGCCACTTTGATAATTTGTCCTAATGTGGGTTAGCGTACATACGGATTTGGGGGCGCAAGATATAGTTCTTGCAGACAGGCTTGCTGTGTTACCGTGTCGTGAAGAAAATGGCAATACATTCTCCCTGAAATTTCCCCCCTTCATTTACTAAAGACTGGAAGAAACGCCCGACCTATGTCCAGTATTCACGATCCCAACCAAAATCATCTCTTGGCGGCCATGCTCGATACCGAGTTTGATCGCCTGGCGCCGCATCTGGAATTAATCCCGATGTTGCTTGGAGATGTACTGTATGAATCTGGTGCCAAGCTGCCTTACGTGTATTTCCCTACTACCGCTATCGTCTCGCTGCATTACTTGCTGGAGAACGGCGGCTCGTCCGAGATCGCTGGCGTTGGCAATGAGGGAGTGCTGGGTATTTCACTGTTTATGGGAGGTAACACCACCCCCAGTCGCGCCGTGGTGCAGACCGGTGGTCATGCGTATCGCATTAAAGCGCACATCATCATGGATGAGTTCAATCTTGCCGGGACGGTGATGCGGCTGTTGCTGCGCTACACCCAGGCCCTGATTACGCATATGTCGCAAACGGCCGTGTGCAACCGCCATCATTCGGTAGAGCAACAACTTTGCCGCTGGCTATTATTGACATTGGATAGGCTGCCAAGCAACGAATTAACCATGACTCAGGAACTCATCGCCAATATGTTAGGTGTGCGCAGAGAAGGTGTGACCGAGGCGGCGGGGAAATTGCAGTCTTACGGTTACATCAGTTATCGGCGCGGTCACATCACGGTCATCAACCGGGCGGGCTTGGAAGCTAAAGTCTGTGAATGTTATGGCGTCGTTAAAAAAGAATTTACGCGTTTGTTGTCCGATGTGCGGCAGCGCTAATACACTTTCAACGTGACTGGAAGATGAACCCAATGCAAAGTTGTAACGGAATATGCGTTTATTGGTAGTACTGTTATGTGTCTTATCCCAGACTTGCGCTCTGGCAAGCAGTTGTAGTTTAAAGAAAAATTAAAATGATAAAGAAAATAAAAAATGCTTCGATAGATCAACCGGTATGGGTCGGTTTTGGCATTGCTTTTTTCGTTCTATTGATAATTGCAGGGATTGCTTTAAACAGTGCTGTGCAATCAAATGCCTCTGTTGAATTGCTCGACCATACACACAAGGTGATGAATGAGCTGGACGATCTGAGAGCGAAGGCAGCACGCGCAGAAAACAGGCAATGGGCCTATCTGTTGACCAAAGAAAACCGTTTTCTGATCGAGCGTGATTCATTTCAGGAACAGGCAAAAACAAATTTTACAAACTTGCATGAGTTGACAAAAGATAATGATAGTCAGCAAAAACGCCTGGTCCAGTTAAGGTTAGCGTTTGATCAGCGCGTTGGTATTTTTATTGATAGTCAGGCGATGTTCGATGCCCATGGTTTTAAAGCCACCCAGGCATTGTTTGATGCAGGACAGGAATCGACCAGTGTCATGCGTGGGATTATCCGTGACGCCGAGAAAGCCGAGCAAGACTTGCTGATTACGCGTAAAAATCAAGAGTATTTACGCGTCAAGACCATCACCATTATTACGGTCTTATTGCTCGCTTTTTTGTTGCTATTGTCAGCCTGGATACGTAATGCGATTCGTAGTCGTTTGGCCATTAAACAGGCATGGTTCGATCAACAGGCTCCATTAATACAAAAAGGCGCACTACAGGATGCGATTTTCAACAGCGCCAACTTTTCTAGTATCGCCACCGATGCCAAGGGTGTCATCCAGATTTTTAACGTGGGTGCTGAACGCATGCTCGGTTACACCGCTGCGGAAGTGATGAATAAGATCACGCCGGCCGATATCTCTGATCCGCAAGAGGTGATTGCGCGTGCCGCGGCCTTAAGTCTGGAGTTGGATACGCCGATTACCCCGGGTTTTGAAGCACTGGTGTTTAAAGCCTCGCGTGGGATAGAAGATATTTACGAGCTATCGTATATCCGCAAAGACGGTAGCCGTTTCCCTGCGGTGGTTTCGGTCACCGCCTTACGCGACGCCTTCGAAAATATTATTGGTTACCTCTTGATCGGTACCGACAATACGGCTCGCAAGCAGGCAGAAGAGGCCTTGGTCAAGGCGGGCGCTTTGCAAAACGCGATTTTTAACAGCGCCAATTTCTCCAGTATTGCTACCGATGCCAAGGGTGTCATTCAGATTTTTAACGTGGGTGCAGAACGCATGCTCGGTTACACCGCTGCGGAAGTGATGAATAAGATCACGCCGGCCGATATCTCTGATCCGCAAGAGGTGATTGCGCGTGCCGCGGCCTTAAGTCTGGAGTTGGATACACCGATTACGCCGGGCTTTGAAGCTTTGGTGTTTAAAGCCTCGCGCGGGATAGAGGATATTTACGAGCTATCGTATATCCGTAAAGATGGTAGTCGTTTCCCTGCGGTGGTGTCGGTCACCGCCTTACGCGATGCCTATGAGAATATTATTGGTTACCTCTTAATCGGCACCGACAATACGGCTCGCAAGCAGGCAGAAGAGGCCTTGGTCAAGGCGGGCGCTTTGCAAAACGCGATTTTTAACAGCGCCAATTTCTCCAGTATTGCCACCGATGCCAAGGGCGTCATTCAGATTTTTAACGTGGGTGCAGAACGCATGCTTGGTTACACGGCAGCGGAAGTAATGAACAAAATTACGCCGGCTGATATCTCCGATCCGCAAGAGGTGATTGCACGTGCGGCGGCCTTGAGTTTGGAATTGGATACACCGATCACACCGGGCTTTGAAGCTTTGGTCTTTAAAGCCTCGCGCGGGATAGAAGATATTTACGAGCTATCGTATATCCGTAAAGACGGTAGCCGTTTCCCTGCGGTGGTGTCGGTCACCGCCTTACGCGATGCCTATGAAAATATTATTGGTTACCTCTTGATCGGTACCGATAACACGGCACGCAAGCAAGTGGAGGCAGAGCGCGAACTGATAGATCAACGCTTGCGTGATTTGCAGTTCTATACGCGCTCGCTGATTGAGTCGAATATTGACGCCATTATGACGACCAATACGCTGGGTATCATTAGCGATGTCAATCATGAGATGGAGGCGCTGACCGGATGCTCGCGAGAAGAATTGATCGGTACCCCGTTTAAAAATTATTTCACTGATCCGGCACGGGCTGAAGCGAGTATCAAACGGGTATTGCGCGAAGCCAAAGTCACTAATTACGAATTAACGGTTAAAGCCAAGGATGGAAATGAAACCGTCGTTTCCTATAACGCCACCACTTTCCATGATAGCTGCGATAACTTAATGGGGGTGTTTGCTTCTGCACGCGATATTACCCATCGCAAGGAATTTGAACGATTAATGGAAAAAAACAATGTCGAATTGATCGCCGCGACCGAGTTGGCGGATAAAGCGAATATGGCGAAATCTGAATTCTTGTCGAGTATGAGTCATGAATTGCGCACGCCATTAAATGCGGTGCTCGGTTTTGCGCAATTGATGGCATCCGATGTGCCGCCGCCAACGGCATCGCAACAAATGTCTATCGATCAGATTTTGCAGGCGGGTTGGTATTTGCTACGTCTGATTAATGAGATTCTTGATTTGGCGATGATTGAATCAGGCAAAGTCATGCTGTCACAAGAACCGATGTCATTTACCGAAGTGCTGCAAGACTGTGAAGCCATGATCGCTCCGCAGGCGCAGAAACGTGGCATACGTATGACGTTTCCGACTTTAGATACCTTGTTTTATGTCCACGCTGATAGGACCCGGGTAAAGCAGGTGATGATCAACTTGCTGTCTAATGCGATTAAATATAATCGCGATGGCGGCAAAGTGACGGTCGATTGTATTCAGAGCGGCGAGCATAGAGTACGTGTCAGCGTCACCGATACCGGTAATGGTCTGGCACCAAAACAATTGGAGCAGTTATTCCAGCCGTTTAATCGACTCGGTCAAGAGAGCAGTTCTAAAGAGGGAACTGGCATAGGCCTGGTAGTGACCAAACAATTAATTGAATTGATGGGCGGCTCTATCGGTGTCGAGAGCCGAGTCGGCATTGGTAGCGTATTTTGGGTCGAATTGGCAGCTTCCAGCGTGCCGGTATTTAAATTGGAAAGCGACAGCGAAAGCATCTTGTTGTCGGACACCGAGACAGAAATGCATGTGGACAAAAACAAGCGCACTATCTTGTACGTCGAAGATAATCCAGCCAATCTGGCCCTGGTCGAGCAACTCATAGCGCGGCGCAGTGATCTGGTCTTGTTGTCGGCGATTGATGGTCATATTGGGATACAGATGGCGCGCGCCTATCAGCCAGACGTGATCTTGATGGATATTAATTTACCCGGCATCAGTGGTTTCGCTGCATTAAAAGTGCTGCGTAAAGATCCAACTACCAACCAGATTCCCGTCTTGGCCTTGTCGGCCAACGCCATGCCGCGCGATATTGAAAAAGGTTTGGAAGCTGGCTTCTTACGTTACCTCACCAAGCCGATTAATGTTATTGAGTTTATGGAAGCGCTCGATGCAGCCCTGGTGTTTTCAGAGCAATTGCAGGTGGAATCCTGATTTTACAGTCTGGCTATACGGCCAGGCTTGACAGCCTATTAGCTAGCTGAACCTAGGCCTGGACTGAGTAAGCTGCGAGTACCACATTCTTGAAAGAACCATATGTTAGAAGCCTCTGAAATTCTGAATGCAAATATTTTGATCGTCGACGATCAACAAGCTAATGTCATATTGCTAGAGCAAATGCTGCGCAAAGCAGGCTATCTGCAGGTGAGCTCTACGATGGATCCACATCAGGTCTGCCCATTGTACCAGGAGCATCGTTATGATTTAATTTTGCTCGATCTACAAATGCCGGAGTTGGATGGATTTCAGGTGATGGAAGCTTTGAAGCTGATTGAGCCAGACGCCTATCTGCCTATTCTTGTGATTACGGCGCAGCCTAGTCACAAACTGCGCGCCTTGCAAGCGGGCGCGAAAGATTTTGTTAGTAAGCCATTTGATTTAATAGAGGTTCAAACGCGTATTCATAACATGCTGGAAGTGCGCTTACTGTATCGAAAATTAGAGAACTACAACAAGCTTCTAGAGCAGACCGTATTGGAACGTACCGCAGAATTACGCGAGAGCGAAGCACGATTCAAGAGTTTTACCGAGCTCTCATCGGATTGGTATTGGGAGCAAGATGCCCATGGCAACTTTACTAAAGTTTCCGGCCCGGTTTTTGAGATGCTAGGCATAGAAGTGGATGACTTGATGGGGGCCACTAGATCAAGCACTAAAGGAAGTTGGAATGTTGCCGAACGTGACCTGCTCAATACCTATATTGCCGACCGCCGTCCTTTCCTTGATTTTGTCTATAGCCGCAGCAATACCGATGGCACTACGCAGTTTTTGCAAGTGAGTGGCGAACCTATGTTCGATTCGTCTAGTCGGTTTACCGGCTATCGTGGTATTGGTATGGAGTTGACTGATCGCCGACGTCCGGATATAGAACAGCTACGTTTTCGTCATGCGCTAGATGTGATTGATCAGGGTCTATTGTTAATAGATCGCCGTACCATGCGCGTGGTGGATGTCAACGAGCCTGTTTGTCGCATGCTCGCTTACAGTCAGGCAGAGTTTTTAGCTGTGGATGTGGCTGAGTTAGGTCTTGGCAGTAATGCCCATCTGGCGGCTAAATTTGATGCGCTGATTAGCGATGACGCGGCGCAAGCGGCATCGGCCTTACTGCCAGTGACAGTGCAAAGCTACACTTTACGCTGTCAAGACGGCGCGGCGTTGGCGGCTATCGTGAAATGGTATGTCTCAGGCGAAACGGATAACTGGATCATCGTAGGCATCATTGATGCGGTAAAGACGCAGGCTATTGAGGTTGCCGCTTGATCTTGCCGGCCACGCTGTTGATTAGTAGAAAGTTATGTTGAAATTTGCTTGCCTGGTAAATCAAGAAAGATTCACGCTGGTAGGTTTGATAAAATTGTTTCTATGAAATATTGCTTTGTTTTATCAAGCATAAAAAATTAATAACTTTCTAATTAAATCAAGGTTTATAATTGCCTTGCATATTGCATATTGCATATTGCATATTTTTGTCAGTCTACGGCTAGACTTACTCCTCCGCTATTTTATACCTGTCCTCTTTAAGGTTTTTTTGTATTTTCTCCTGACATTAACGTAATTATGCATACCTACGCCTGGTATCGGCGGGTAATTTTAGTTTTCAATTTATCCTTTTTTGGGATCAAATTTAATTTATGGGATCAATCATCGATCAACGACATGACATAGTCAAAAACGCCGTGATGCAACGGCCGGACGCCGTCGTAGAGGTGACTATTTTAATGTGGGAGCGCTTGGCTGTTGAACTCATTTCCATTATTGGCGAAGAGGGCTTTCAGTCGCTCTATGCAAGAAGCTGCCACCTCAATAGCGCCATTTTTCCGTGGCTGCTGCTCGACCACTCATCATCATCATCCGATTCTCGCTTCGTGGATTTACAAATTTGTCTTGAGAACAGAGAGCCCGCTGAAGCTAGTGAGGCTAGCAAGGCTTTGTTTATTACGTTCGTCGATATTCTGGCCTTATTAATTAGCGACCTCTTAACGGCCAGTATTCTACGATCTGCCTGGATTGACGATACATTCGAACTAGTTGCAAAAGGAAATACACAATGAGTAATAAAGTCACCATACGTCGTCTGGCAACAGGCGTACCTGGTTTAGATGATCTGCTAGGTGGTGGTCTTCCCGAGTTCTCGTTTAACCTGCTGGCGGGGACGCCTGGTAGCGGCAAGACAACGTTGGCGCACCAGATGATGTTTTCTTTGGCGAGCCCTGAGCGACGCGCCTTGTTCTTTACCGTACTCGGTGAGTCGCCGTTGAAGATGCTGCGCTATCAGCAACAATTTCCATTTTTCGATATTGACAAACTTAATCAATCGATTAAATTTGTCAATCTGGCCGCTGAACTGCTTGATGGTAATTTTGATCGTGTCTTGGCGCGCATCACCGAGGAAGTACAAAATTTTTCTCCTAGCCTGGTGTTTGTAGATTCATTTCGCTCGGTAGCGCAATCGGCCAAAGCCAGCGAGCCTGGCGCTTCGGGGCTGGCCAATTTTGTGCAACGCCTGGGCATGCAAATGACCAGTTGGCAGGCAACCACGTTTTTGATTGGCGAATATTTGGCACCAGAGGCCGAATCTAGCCCGGTGTTTACGGTGGCAGATGGCATTATCTGGATGTCGCAGGTAGTCCATCGCGATGCCATGATACGCAAGATCCAGGTGGTGAAAATGCGTGGTCAGGCACAGAGCGTAGGGGTGCATACTTTCCGTATCAATGATGACGGTATCGAGGTTTTCCCCAGGGCGGTGCTGTCCACCAATCCCGTAAACGATGTCAGTATTTCCGGTGATGTAAGGATGTCGATGGGCGTTCCAGTGCTGGACGACATGATGGGTGGCGGTTTGCCTGCCGGTTATTCTTTGCTGGTGGTTGGCCCGTCCGGGTCAGGTAAGTCTGTGCTGGCCACCGAGTTTTTGGCTGAAGGTGTGCGTGTCGGTGAGCCAGGCGTGATTGCCGCATTTGAGAAAAGCCCGAATCAATTGCTTAGTCATAAACTCGATGCCTTGGTGAAAAGTGGTAGCGTCGGTGTGATCAATACGCGGACCCTGGATTTATCGCTAGACGAGATTTTGCATGATTTGGTCGTCATGATTAAGCGCATGAAAGCCAAGCGGATCGTGATCGATTCTTTGTCGGGTTTGGAGCTGGCATTGGCATCGGTGTTTCGTGAAGATTTTCGCGAGTCCTTGTACCGCCTGGTAGCAGTATTGACCGGCATGGGTGTCACCGTCTTCATGACTTCCGAGCTGGAGGACCAGTACAGCTTTTTACGCTTTAGTTCCTACGGTAATGCATTTTTAGCTGATGCGATTGTATTGCAACGCTATGTAGAACTGGACGGCCAATTCAAACGCGTGATCTCGGTGGCTAAAGTGCGTGCCAGCGCGCACAGCAAAGACATACGCTTCTTCGATGTAGAGAAAGATAATATCGTTATCGGTGAAGCCTTGACGCATTATCGCGGCATTTTAACCGGTCAACCTACCGGCGGTTAACTCTACTTCGACAGCAGAAAATTCACATGGTGGCATGCCCATCACGCAGTATCCATGCGGCTTACCAGCCAGATAGGCTGTAGACCCGCATGGATACTGCGTGGTGGGCGTATTGGTTTTAAAGTTCCGAAAATAATCCCCAGGTCCGTCAGGGGGCAGCACTTCATCATCGCAGCATCGCATCATCGCACCAGCTATTGTTGCTGCAGTCCAGGCTTGACACTTTTCAGTGACCTCAGCAGCTTCAGCAAGCAATTCCTCGTCAACCTGACCAGATTGTTTAAAAGACCATGTACGTTACCGCACAGACATAATTAACGATCTTTGTCATTCTTCAAGCAGATTTTCTACGGGGGAAGATCTTGAATCCACAGATCAGTATCGCGAAATGCCTTATTGTTTTCGATTCTTCCTTTTTTTTGTAACGTTCATGCGAATTTGGCTAGTAATGAAAAATAAAGACGTTGACGGTGTTGCTGATGCGAATGCCAGTGCTGAAACCAGTGCTGATGCTAGTGCTGATGCACTGAATGTTTCGACGCTAGCTGAGCAGCACTACGAAAATTTAGTGACGCCGTCAGTCACTGATGCCATTGATAAAGAAAGCCTGGTCTGTGGCGGGGTAGCGGCTGTGGTGCAACGCGAGGAACTCGTCACCGCACGAGAAAACGCAGTGTATGTACGCGAAAATGCGGCCGATATGCGCGCCAAGGCTGAGGCATTGCAAATGCTACTCAATGATAGAGCGAAGATGGCGCAAGCGGCATCTGCCGATCATATTTCGATGTTGCAGCATGCTAATGCCAAATTGGTGGTCTCGACCATAGAAGCCCATAAGATGGCCGACCAAATCGAAACTGCTAAAGTCGAGCTCCATTATCTGGCGCACCACGATGTGCTGACCGACCTGCCCAACCGGATGCTGCTGCAAGATAGGATTAATCAGGCGATAGAATTGGCGCGTCGTTCAGGAACGCAATTGGCGGTGATGTTCCTTGATCTCGATAGGTTTAAGCATATCAATGATTCTTTGGGACATGCGGTAGGCGACCTGTTGTTGCAGTCGGTGGCGCATTGCCTGCTCGGGTGTGTACGCCATTCCGACACCATCAGCCGCCAGGGTGGCGATGAGTTCGTCGTCTTGCTGCCCTCGATCGAACACGCGGCAGATGCGGCGCTGTCAGCGCAAAAAATTCTGCTGGCGCTGGCAATGCCGCACCAGGTCGATGGACATGTGCTGCATGTCAGCGTCAGTGTCGGCGTCAGTATTTATCCCTATGATGGCGATGACGCTGAAAGCCTCATCAAAAGTGCCGATACCGCCATGTACTGCGCCAAAGAAAGCGGACGGAATAACTATAAATTTTTTGAAGCAGATATGAATGCGCGCGCGGTGTTGCGGCACTCAGTAGAAGTGAGCTTGCGTCTGGCACTGGAGAGACAGGAGTTCGTCCTGCACTATCAGCCAAAAGTGAATCTGCATACCGATACCATTGTTGGCGTCGAGGCGCTGATACGCTGGCAGCATCCTGAACGCGGTTTGCTGCTGCCCGCGCATTTCGTCACGATCGCCGAAGACTGTGGATTGATTTTGCCGATAGGTCGCTGGGTGCTGCGCGAGGCTTGTCGTCAGGCAAATACATGGCGCGAAGCGGGCTTGCCACCGATTACCATCGCGGTCAATACCTCTGCGCTGGAATTCCGGGCCAAGGATTTTATCGAGAATATACGCTTAACCTTGGAGCAGACTTTCATGGACGCATCGCAACTGGAGATAGAGCTGACCGAAAGCGTCCTGATGCGCGATGCTAAATCGACCGATTGTGTCTTGCATGCACTGGTCGATATGGGTATCAAGCTGGCGGTAGACGACTTTGGTACCGGCTACTCCAGCTTGAGCTATCTCAGACGATTTCCGGTTGAAACGCTGAAGATAGACCAGTCGTTTGTCGAGCATTTGAGTAGCAGTTCGGATGACGCCTCGATGATTAGCGCAGTCATTAATATGGGGAAAAGTCTGAAAAAACGTATCATTGCTGAGGGGGTAGAAACGGCAGATCAATGCGCATTTTTGATCGCCCAAGATTGCGACGAAGGGCAGGGGTATTTTTTTGGCCGGCCTATGAGCGCTGCGGAACTAGGCTGTTTGCTGCGTGTCGGCAGAGCGCCTCAGATCAATTGACACTGCTAATTGAGTCGGCTAATTGAGACTATTTAATGACTGTCGTCGCTCACTGTCTAGTTGTTGACGGCGAGCGGTAGTCGTTGTGGCGCGCTAAACCGTGACGCTGGTCTTGGAACTAAACGTCAACACCGGAAACCTCAAACAAAGCGCTGCTTGGGCGCGTCGCATTGTTGCCTATCCTCGCAATACCGACGGATTGCTTTAGAAGTTCTCCAAGGCGATCACGCAGTATCCATGCGCCTTGCAGGCCAAAACAGGCTGAAAAACCGCATGGAATATGCGCGGGCGACTTGCAGATCATAAAATTTACTTCTTATGATCTGCTGAACGTTCGTCATCCCGGTCTTTATTCCTTTCTTTATTTCGATCATTACCCCTATCACTACTCCGATCATTCTCATGATCTTTTGCGCGTTCATTTGGCCGTTCACGTTCTTGCTGGTGTTCAGGTTTTTGTGGCCGATTTGCGTCTTGTGGGGCGGCTTGATGAGGTGGCGGATTATCAGGATGTTGCGCTCTTGCAGGCTGCTGGCGCTGATCTGGCTGTTGTGTCTGTGCGCGTGGTGGCTGAGCTTGCTGACGTGGTTGAGCAGGTGGCGGCGCGCTGATGCGTGGATTTCCAGGCGGCGTATTGGGTGCTGTAGTGGGTGCCGTATTGCGTTCTTGATCGCGCGGCTTGTCGCTAGCGTTATCTCGAGGATGATCTCGTGAATTATCGCGTGAATTATCCTGTGACATAGTCCTTGGACTGTCACGCCCATCATGCGTATCGCTATTTATTTCTGCGGATTTTGGCTGTGGCCTGGCTTGATTTTCAATCGGCGCACTAGGTGCCGGTAACGAAGTTGCGTGTTTGCGTAACTCCTGCACATGCTGGCGTACTATCGGGTCATGTGGCTGGTAGCGGTAATTTTTGTTTTGCAAGGATTGCTGCTCCTTCAATTGCGGATAGCGCGCTCCCGTGTAGTTGCGCTGGTAGACCGGCAGAGGAGGGCGTGCGGCAGGCATGCTGCGGTTCCATTTATCCCATCCGTGGTGTCTTTGCTGCCATTCAGCTCCCCAGTGCTCGCCCCAACGCGGTGGCGCATCAGGACGCCAGCCACGGAAATAGTGTGGCGATTGACGGTAATAACGCACCGGAATTCTGAGCACAAAAACCGGAACCAGCTCTTGATCGACCAGACTCCATGGACCGTTATACCAAGAACTGGCATACCAGTTGTCGTCTTGAAAAACCCAGTACATGCCGTCGTAGAAAAAATAGTTGGAATTGAGTTGCGGCGCGTAATACACCGGGTAGCCAGGCACCGGCATCAGCTCAGGATAGAGCGGCAGATTGATACCTATATCGATGCCGGGCACGCCGATACGGACGCTAATTTGCGCCCATGCCGGTAGCGCAGAAGATACAAATAGCCACAGTAAGATGAGTTTATTGCGCATCGCCATTTCTCCATTCCCTTGAGTTGCCAAATTTCGCTTAGTTAATCCAGCAGGGGATCCATGCGATTAGATGAGTTGGCCGACATTAAGCGTTTTTCTTGTTCCGCTCTGTGCGCTGTCGCACTTTGAGCTGTAGCACTTTACAAATCGGACAAGGACGGCTGAAGGCAAGCCAACATACTGCAATGCTGAGCAATCACAAAAGCAAACGCTATCAAATGGATAATTAAAAATTACTCATGGCGCAGCGCCTCAATCGGATCTAATTGCGCCGCACGGCGTGCCGGAAAATAGCCAAACAGCACGCCTATGCCGGCAGAGAAGATGAAGGACATCAGATTGATCGTAGGGTTGAACAGATACGGCACTTCCATGAGCTTGGCCAGAATGATGGAGGCACCCGTGGCCAGCACGATACCGATCACGCCGCCGAGTGCGGCCAGCACCACTGCCTCAATCAAAAACTGCAATAACACTTCGCGCTCCAGTGCGCCTATGGCCAGGCGCAGGCCGATCTCACGGGTGCGCTCAGTCACGCTGACGAGCATGATGTTCATGATGCCGATGCCGCCCACCAGTAAGCTCACGGCCGCGACTGCACCGAGCAAGGTGGTCATTACCTTGGTGGTGCCGGACAGGGTATCGGCCAATTGTTTGGTATCGAGTATGTTGAAGTTGTCGTCATCGCCCTGAGCCAGTTTGCGGCGCTCGCGCAGTAATTGCGTCAAACTTGATTTAAGACCCGTGCTGTCGCTGCCTTCCTTCATCGAGACCAGCAGTGTTGCCACGCGCTGGTTGCCAGTGACGCGGCGTTGCAAGGTGTGCAGCGGTACCACGACGACATCATCCTGATCATTGCCCATGGCGGCCTGGCCTTTGGAGGCTAAAATCCCGATCACGACACAGGAAAACTGCTTGATGCGCAGCTGTTCGCCCAAGGCGCTGCGGTTATCGAATAATTCGCGGCGTACGGTTTCGCCGATGACGCAGACGGCAGAACCGGCCTGTACTTCGGTGTCTTCAAACAGTCGGCCTGTTGCCAGTTTCCAGTTACTGGTTTTAAACCAGTTGTTATTGCTGCCTGTGATGCTGGTGGCCCAGTTGCGACCGTTGGCGATGACCGTTGTATTGGTGCGTCCTTCGGGGGCGACCGACTCGATGCCGCCAATTTGCGAAGCGATAAATTCGGCGTCGGCTTCCTTAAACGAGGGCGCGCCGCCACCGCCGCCGCCAAAACCCTGGCGCTGTCCGGGGCGCACCATCAATAAATTGCTCCCCAGGCTGGAAATCTGATTTTGTACTGCCATGGTGGCGCCATTACCCAAGGTCACCATGGTAATCACGGCACTGACGCCTATTACTATTCCCAAAATCGTCAGGAAAGAGCGCAGCAGATTGCGTCGTATTGAGCGTATTGCAAGTAGAAAGGTGGCAAGCAGCATTACGGCGTCGCCTCCGGGGAAATGGCCGAGGTGCCCAGCGCAGCGGCGTCCACTGCTGGCGTGGTGACGGCAGTCGGATGTGGGTTGCTGGCGTCGCTCTCTAGCATGCCGTCGACAAAGTGCAGCATGCGTTTGGCATACATGGCCATGTCCTGTTCATGGGTCACCATTAAGACGGTGATGCCGTGATCCTGATTGAGCTTGGATAATAATTCCATGATTTCGCGGCTGCGCTGGGTATCGAGATTGCCGGTAGGTTCATCGGCCAACAAGACTGCCGGTTCGGTGACGATGGCGCGCGCGATCGCGACACGCTGTTGTTGCCCGCCCGATAGTTCTGCCGGCGTATGCTCTTCCCAGCCTGCCAGGCCGACTGAGGCGAGTGCTTTGGCGGCCAGTTCTTTACGGCTGCTGGCACTTTCTCCGCGGTACAACAGTGGCAATTCGACGTTCTCTTGCGCTGAAGTGCGCGCTAGCAAATTAAAACCCTGAAACACAAAACCCAGGTAGCCACGCCGCAGGCGCGCGCGTTGGTCGCGTGAGAGTTTTTCTACATGCATGCCTTTGAATAAATATTCTCCAGCGCTGGGTGTGTCCAGGCAGCCGATGATATTCATGGCCGTTGATTTGCCAGAGCCGCTGGGCCCCATAATGGCGACAAATTCACCTGCCGTAATGTCAATATCGACGCCTTTAAGTGCCATCAACGCGGCTTGCCCGCTACCATACTTCTTCGTCACAGCGCGTAGCCTGATCAGTGGTGCTGCTTCGTTTGTGACGGCGTCTGTGCTGGCTTGATCAGCTTTAGTCTCAACTTTAGCCTCAATTTCAGCCTGAGTGCTGGCGATTATCCCGCTACTCATGGCGCGCTCGTCGAATGTTGGTCGGTAATTACTTGCATACCGAGCTGTAAATCGCCGGCAGTAATTTCTGTCATTTTGCCATTGCTGATCCCCGGCGTGACGCTCACCGCAACCGGCGTACCATCGCGCAATACCCACACCTGCCGTACCGCCGCGACACTGGCAGCGCTGGCCGCAGATTTGCGTGGTGCCCTGGCTGGCCCGCGTGGCATCAGGCTGGCGACTATCCCTTTATTCGCCGTGGCCCTGGCGGTTTGCGATGGGCTAAAGCGTAATGCGGTGTTGGGTACCAAGAGTACGTCATGTCTTTCATCGGCGACGATATTGGCGGTGGCCGTCATGCCGGGGCGTAAGCTTAGATCCGTATTGTCGACATCAAGATAGGTCAGGTAAGTGACGACGTTTTCGGTAATAGTGGAGCCGAATGCCACCCGGGTGATCGCGGCTGGGTATTTACGATTGGCATAGGCGCTGACGGTAAAGCGTGCTTTCTGCCCAATTTTGACGGAACCGACATCGGCTTCGTCGACATTTACTTGTAAGCGCAGTTTGCGCAAATCCTCGGCAATCGTAAATAAGGTGACGGCCTGCAACGAAGCGGCCACGGCATTGCCGGGGTCCACCGTGCGGGTCAGAATCACACCATCCGAGGGCGCGCGTATCGAGGCTTTCGATAAATTGGTGACATCGGTAGATAAGGTGGCCTTGGCACTGAGCACATTGGCGCGCGCGCTCAATTCATTGGCTACGGCACGTTCTAGGGTGGCCTTGCCAGTGTCCAGTTCGGTGCCAGAAGGTACTTTGCCGCCAGAGAGGCGGGAGACTTCTTCCAGTCTGGCCAGATTGCTCCTGGTTTCCTTGACCGTGGCCACCGCCAGCGCTACGGCCGCTTCTGCCGATGCCAAAGCGGCGCGCGAACGGACCACTTGATCGTTGAGTTTTGCGGTATCGAGTTCAACCAGTATCTGGCCTTTTTTGATGACGTCATTGACGTCGACCAAGACGCGCGCCACCGTACCTGAAAGTTCACTGCCGATATTGACTGAGCGTGTCGGTTGTAAGGTGCCATTGGCGGTAACGGTGAGTGTCAGGTCGCCCTTACTGACTGCCTCAGTAGTAAAGCTGGGTGCCGCATTGGCGATGCGTTGTTGTTGCCACAGGTAGGCGCCGAGAGCGCTAAGCAGTAAAGCAGCTATGCCTATCCACAACACGGGACGTTTCCACCACCGCGCTTTTGCGGTATCGGCTAATTGAGCCAGTAATGCGGTGGCATCGGTGCCGGTTTTATTTGCGGCTGGGATAATGGGAGTGGTCATAGAATGTTTTTGAGTGAATTATTTGCGGAAATCAATCATGGACACTGCGTCAGGTTGCCAGCCACCGCCGAGTGCTTTGTATAAACGCACATGGTCGGCACTGAGATCGGTCATGCTGCTGGCCACCGCATCTTGCGTGCTCAATATGGAGCGCTGAGTTTCCAGCACCGTCTGAAAATCGACCAGACCGCTGGTATAGCGCTGGCGTGCCAATAATGCCGCGTTGGCTGCGGCTTCTGCTGCATTGCGCAGACTGAGCAAACGCTCGCGGTCGCCATTGAGTGCCACGATGGCGTCTTCCACTTCTTTCAATGCAGTAAGGGCAGTAGATTGATAAGACATGCGCAGTTGCTCAAACGCGGCTTGCTGCGCACGCACCTGCGCCCGGCCAGCGCCCGCATCAAACACCGGTAGCGACACGTTGGCCAAGATCGCCGCCACTAAAGAGGCGCTGTTGCTTAGGGCTCCGATAGTCAGGGCGCGCCACCCCACCGAGCCGCTAATCTGAAAGTTGGGGTAGAGTGCAGCATCGCCCTGTTTCACTCTGGCCCAGGCGGCTGCGACTTGATGCTCGGCAGTACGAACGTCAGGTCGCTGGCGCAGCGTTTCGGCCGGAATGCTCATAGTCAGAGCCTCATTGGCTTGGGGTATCGCCTGGATCTCACTGAGCTGAGTTCGTAAGGCCACAGGGTGCTGACCACAAAGGACTGCCAGACTATGGCTAATCTGCTCAATGCTGGTACGCAAGGTCGGGATTTGTGCCTTTGTTTGTTCGCTGGCTGCACGTGCTTGCTCGGCCTCGAGCGATGTCAGTAAACCCGCCTGCACGCGCCAATTGGTGATTTGCAAGGTTTCTGACTGGCTAGTCAAATTATTCTGCGCAATGATCAAGCGCGTCTGCTCACCGCGCAGCTGGATATATGTGAGAGCTACTTCAGCGGCGATCGAGATTTGTATGTCGGCCAGACTGGCGACGCTGGCATCAAGGCTTGCTTCACTAGCCTGCAATGCGCTACGGTTGGCACCAAAAATATCAGGTTCCCAACTCGCATCAAAGCCCGCATGAAAGGAATTGCCAGGGCCGGGCGTACCTATTTTGCTGCGTTGTGCTGATGCTGAGACATCAAGGCGGGGGAATAGACCAGCGGCAGCAACATCACGTAAGGCGCGCGATTGCAGTAAAGCCGCCTTCGCCATGCTTACATTGCTGTTGTTCTGTAATGCGAGTTTGATCAAATTGTCGAGGAGGGGATCGTTAAAGCCCTGCCACCATAGTGCCAAATCGACGCGGTTTTTTGCCTCGATCGTTCCGTCCGGTAAGACAGTGCCTGACCATGCCAAAGGCATGCTGATGTCGGGTAATAAAGGTGATGGTGTCAAAGTAGAGACGCAAGCCGCGAGTGGCAAGATCATCGCTGATAAAACAAGTTTATAGAGCATGATTGCTGGGCCCCGATTTACATTTGAATTAATATGTAGTGAGCATCCATGTTTTGAAAAAAAGCGATTTGACGTAACGCAAACCGCCTTCTTTGTGAGAACTTCTGAAATGATTATTTCCGATAGGGATTATCTGGCTGATGATCAACCCGATTCGGAACGCCATCGCCGTCCCTATCGTTACGTGACCAGTTTCCTCTTTGTATGTGCCAGTTACCGTCACGTTCTTCCCAGCTCGGTTGGTGATACATATAGCCGGGGCGTTCACGCTTCCACGAGCCTTTAACCCAGGTATGTTGCTCTTTGCGCCAATCCCAATAACCAGGGGCCCATAAATAGCCTTCTCGTGCTTCAGGTACATGTTCCACACGCAGTTCAGGAGGCGCAACGCGCACGATAACCTCGCGCGCACCGGCCGATATTGCCACAGTTCCTAATGTGCTCGCCAGCATGGCGACAATCAGTAGTTTCTTGATCATGATCGTTTCCTTTACATTTGATTGAAAGTTTGGTCTTGCATGATCTTTATAGTCTTGAACTAGTTATTTTTATGTACGATGCCCCACACAAAAATACTTAATTTTTACACTGCGGTCGATGTGCTATTCAAGATGCAAACCGATACAATTGGGGGCTGCTTACTGTTGGTTAGCGAACAGAACGAAATCGACGCTAAGAGTAAGTTGGCGTTGGGGCTATGTTGGAAGAATTTGCTTCTGGCACCTTTTAATCAAGATTAATTATTGGAGATCAGCATGAGCCAAATTCATATTGCAATTATCGTAGGTAGCCTTCGTCAAGATTCATTCAACCTGAAATTGGCAAAAGCATTGACCAAACTTGCCCCGGCGGACGTAACATTCAAACAGATACAAATTGGTGATTTACCTCTTTATAATCAAGATGACGATACGAATCAGGCCGATTCTGTCACGCGCTTAAAGGCGGAGATATTGGCGGCACATGGCTTGATCTTCGTTAGCCCTGAATACAATCGTTCTATTTCTGGTGTGCTAAAAAATGCGATTGATCATGCGTCAAGGCCTTACGGGCAGAGCGCTTGGAGCGGTAAGCCAGCGGGCATCCTGGGAGTCTCCGTTGGTGCGATCGGCACCGCGATGGCTCAGCAGCATTTGCGCAATATTCTGGCTTATCTGGACATGCCGACTATGGGACAGCCCGAAGCGTTTATACATGCCAAAGAGGGCTTGTTTGATCAGGACGGCAATATCGGTGAAGCAAGCAATCAATTTATACAAAGCTGGATGAGTCTCTATGTCACCTGGGTAAGAAAACATATTGCCTGAGGTGATTTATAGATGTCGATGATGTTCATATTCCGATTTCGGTAAGAATTCTATTAAGGTCAAATATTGATATGAAAAACAGCCCATACGCCGGCAAACTGGCGACTTCTGCGATGCTGGTCGATGTCCCCAAATTGATCGCGGACTATTACGCGGGCATTCCAGATCTTGCTGTGCCAGCCCAGCGTGTGATGTTCGGCACCTCGGGGCATCGGGGTTCTTCCTTAGAGCGCAGTTTTAATGAGTGGCACATACTCGCCATCAGTCAGGCGGTGTGCGATTACCGTGCCTGGCAAGGGATTAACGGCCCCTTGTTTCTTGGCCTTGACACCCATGCCTTGTCTATTCCAGCCAGTGCCAGCGCGCTAGAGGTGTTGGCGGCCAATGGGGTCGATGTGATGCTGGCACACAATGATGAATTTACTCCGACCCCGGCCATTTCGCTGGCCATACTGACGTATAACCGGGGACGACGCTCTGGTTTGGCTGATGGCGTCGTGATTACCCCTTCGCATAATCCACCGGATGCCGGTGGCTTTAAGTACAACCCGCCTAACGGTGGCGCGGCCGATACCCAGGTAACGGCGTGGATAGAAGCCAGAGCCAACGCACTCATTACCAGCGGTCTGAATGGCGTCAAAAGAATGCCACACGAACAGGCGATGCGTGCCAGCACCACGCATCGCTACGACTACCTCAATGCTTACGTTGACGAGCTCGATCAGGTCATCGACATGACCGCCATCCGCGCTGAAAGTATCCGTATGGCGGTGGATCCATTGGGTGGGGCAGGCGTGCATTATTGGGGGCGGATAGCCGAACGTTACCGGCTTGATTTAACAGTGCTCAATACTCAGGTGGACCCAACTTTTCGCTTCATGAGCGTTGATTGGGACGGCAAAATCCGTATGGACCCATCGTCACCGTTTGCCATGCAAAGTTTGCTGAGTCGGTTTGAACACGATCATTCTTACGATATCGCCTTTGCCTGCGATACCGACCATGATAGACATGGCATCGTTACGAAGAGTGCTGGCCTGTTACCGACTAACCATTATCTTGCGGTCGCGATCGACTATCTGTTTCAGCATCGTCCGCTATGGTCAAGCGAGATGAGCATCGGTAAGACGGTAGTCAGTAGCGAGATCATTAATCGTGTCGGTAGCAAATTAGATCGGCGCGTGCTCGAGGTGCCAGCAGGTTTTAAATGGTTCGCCGAGGGCTTGCACGATGGTATTTTAGGTTTTTGTGGAGAAGAAAGCGCTGGTGCCACGTTCTCGCGGATAGATGGGACTGTCTGGACTAGCGACAAAGATGGCATCACTGCCGCTTTGCTGTCGGCAGAAATTACCGCGCGCACGGGGATGGATCCTGGTGAAATTTATGCCAAGCTTGCCAGCGAATTGGGCGCTCCTGTGGGTGGTCGGATAGACGCCGTGGCTACGCCAGTGCAGAAGAAAAAGCTGTCCAATATATCGGCTCAGCAGCTGCAATGCGGCGAACTCGCGGGCGAGCAAATTCAACATATATTTACCAATGCACCTGGGAATAATGCGGCCATCGGCGGCGTTAAAGTCGTCACGGCCAATGGCTGGTTTGCAGCACGTCCATCCGGTACCGAGGATATTTATAAAATCTATGCCGAGAGTTTCCGCGACGAAGAACATTTGCAACGTATTCTGCTTGATGCGCAAGCGATCGTCGATCTAGCGCTTAATGCGTAATGCCTGGATGTGGCTTGGATGTGGCTTGATATGCTGAAACGATGGTCTGCTAGCGTGTATTTTTACTTTTTTTATAGAATTCAAATGCAAGCACGCCTGTCGCGCACTATCCATGCGGTTCGCAGACCAGATAGGCTGGAAAGCCGCATGGATAGTGCGCGGTGGCGGTATGTCATGGCGGGTTTTTTACGCCAGTGTTCTCACTCTCGCTTCACGGTCCCATTGACGGGTTTTTGCTGCTGCCATAAATTGTTTAAGCTGTTGTATCGCGATGACGCCAGCATCTGTTTGTAAGCCTGCCGCTTGGAGTAGTGTTGCACCACCTTGATCGATGCCTATCGCTTTTAAATGAGCGTACGCATCGCGTACAAAATCAATTGCTGCTGCGTCTTTGCTCAAACGTGCCGCGCTAGTCTGATCGAGCAGGACGACGATGGCATCGAACATGACCGAAGGCGTACCTGCTAGCTGAGCATCGATAATAAGAGTTGAACCATCGCTTAATGTGGTATTGCCGATTTTTTGTGCGATCAATTTTAATTTCGCACCAGCCTCGATGACTGCCTTGGTGAGTGCGTCGATACTAGGCTGGTCTGAGCCATGATCGATGAGTACGCCAACTGCGCGACCTTGCAGGGTGTCTTTCATGTTGGCGATCAACTGCAAGGCTGGCGATGGTTTCAGGATCTGTATCGTGCATGCGCTGATCATGGCTGGTGGTAGCTGCGCTATCCCTAATCCGGTTGCCAACCTTTGTGCCAGATCTTCATCGACATGGCGCATGTGGGCTAGCATGGCTAGCCGGATATGCGGATGCTCGACCTTGGAGAGTTCAAAAACAAAGGCCGAGGCAATATGCGCTTGCTCATAACTGCTTTGGCTGAGATAGAACTGACGTGCCTGGCTGTAATGGTCGGCAAAACTTTCTGCCCGAATCCGGCCTTTTACGCCGTTTTCTTCATTTGCCATACTGTAGAAGCCACTGTGCACCTGTTCGCGTGGCGAATCGGTGGCCAGCGTATTGGGCTCATACGACACGCGTCCAGTGGGCTGCGTCATTTGCATGTGACCGTCGCGCTGGTGATTGGCGTAAGGACACTTAGGCGCGTTGATTGGTAGTTGTTGGAAATTAGTAGAACCGAGGCGCGATAATTGCGTATCAAGATAAGAAAAGAGCCTACCCTGCAATAATGGGTCGTTGGAAAAGTCGATGCCTGGCACCAGATGCGATGGGCAAAAAGCGACTTGTTCTGTTTCTGCGAAAAAGTTATCTGGCCAGCGATTCAACACCATACGCCCGACGACTAATAAGGGCACCAGTTCCTCAGGGATTAGTTTGGTCGCATCGAGATGATCAAAAGGGAATTGTTCTGCTTGCTCTGGCGTGAATAACTGCACCGCCAGTTCCCACTCCGGAAAATCGCCGTCTATGATTGCTTGAAAAAATTCTCGGCGATGGAAATCGGGATCGGCACCGGCGATTTTGACAGTCTCATCCCAGATGGTCGATTGCATGCCAATTTTGGGGCGCCAGTGAAATTTGACAAAGCTCGCTTCATGATCGTCATTGATAAGTTTGAATGAGTGAATGCCGAAGCCTTCCATCATTCTCAGCGAGCGGGGCAGGGTACGATCGGACATGATCCACATTGCCATGTGCATCGCTTCCGGGGTGAGTGAGATAAAGTCCCAAAAAGTGTCGTGGGCGGTCGCTGCCTGTGGAAAGCCGCGATCGGGTTCCATTTTAATGGCATGCACTAAGTCGGGGAATTTGATCGCATCCTGAATAAAGAACACTGGTATGTTGTTACCGACCAGATCCCAGTTGCCTTGCTTGGTGTAAAACTTGACGGCAAAGCCTCGGGCATCACGCGGCGTGTCGGCTGAACCAGAACCTCCTGCGACAGTAGAAAACCGCGCAAATAGAGGGGTCTGTTGTCCCACTTCCGTCAGCACTTTGGCGCTGGTATATTGTTGTAGCGAATGCGTCAATTCGAAATAGCCATGTGCGCCTGTACCCCGCGCATGCACTACGCGTTCCGGAATCCTTTCGTGATCGAAATGGGTGATTTTTTCACGCAGGATAAAATCTTCCAACAAAGTGGGGCCACTTGGCGTAATTCTCAGCGAATTCTGATTGTCGGAAATCGGCACGCCTAAATTGCTGGTCAAATCCGACTGATCAGCGGTTTTCGCTTGATGCCACTCTCCGCCGCTACCGAAACTGATGGTGGCGTCAGACGGTGATGGTGGCAGCGCCACTTTATCCGAGGCTTTTTGTTTTTCTTTGTTCATGGTGATGCTCCCAAAATTGTCGCTGCTTCATTGACCGGTTCGTCGGCTTGCTCATAGGCTAGTTTGGTAGTGCGGGCTAGCAATAGGCATCTTATTAGCTTCGCTTAAGCAATGCTGTCGTCCTTGTAGCTGCCAACCGAGGCTTGTATGACCTCCTGCGCAATGGCAGTTTCTTGCTCGGTATTGGTTTGTGCGACCAGCACAAATTGTCCACTGGCGATCGCGTCGCCTATCAGTGTTGATAACCAGCCTTGTTTTTCTTTTATCTCTGCTGCTGATTTGCCGTCTTCTTTTTTCATTGCCCCTGCGGCTGCGCCGATCACGGCGCCCAGACTGGCACCCCAACCCATCATAACCAGTGGAGCAATCAGAGGGCTGGCGATAAATAGGCTGACGTTACCCGCGACCAGAGCCACTTGCGCCAATGCGCCCAAACCTGTGCCAATCGCGGTGCCGATGCTGCCATCGACCAAAATGTCTTTCAAGGATGCGTCACTGCCGGGTTCCACGGCGGCCTGATGCGGTATTGAGGCCGCAGGCGGTGCTGGGCTCATACTCGTGTCGAAAATTTGCAATTGTTCACGCGCCAGCCCTTTTGATACGAGAATGGCGAGTGTTGCTTCTGCTTCATTGCGCTGTGCAAAAAAGCCCGATACGTGATGACGATGGATGTCCATGTTGTTCTCCTTAGTGCCTTTGAATCGAAAAACGCATCAAAAGCGGTGTTGTATGATGTGTAAAGCGCAGGTGTTTGAGTTGGCGTAATTTGGCAATTATTTGGGACGTGGCCGCGATAAATGTGCCTGCGTTGCTGACAATCGCCCGGCACGTAACTCGACAACTGCCTTGGCGACGGCACGCGCCACATTGCGGGTTTCTTCCTGTATCGCGATATCGGTGTCTAGCGTATCGTGGCTACTGGCGTAGGGTTCGTAATAGCCGATATAGCGACCAAGCAGTGCCGGCGTACCTGAGTCGATCAAGCCCATCCAATCTAACCAGTCAGATAGTGCGCGACGCGTATCGTCGACACCGGCCACATCGCCGTGTAC
This sequence comes from Undibacterium sp. Ren11W, assembly GCF_049340485.1. Lineage (NCBI taxonomy): Bacteria > Pseudomonadati > Pseudomonadota > Betaproteobacteria > Burkholderiales > Oxalobacteraceae > Undibacterium > Undibacterium sp. Ren11W. The sequence goes on along the minus strand of NZ_JBMPPB010000001.1, from coordinate 976,904 downwards.
GATCAAGCCATAGGCGCGCCCGGCCAGATGCTGTGGATAAGACCATCCTGCCATTTCTATTTCCTTGGCTTTGGCGGCTTTCTTGCCTGAGGTTGAGGTGGGGTCGGGGTTGCCGCCATCGGCGCATACCAGACGGTCTATCATCAGTTTGAGAGGACTGGGGCTTTGGTACCAATACACAGGGCTGACTATGATCACCGCATGCGCGGCAGTCCAGCGTTCATAAATCTCTGCCATCCAGTCATTGGTTTGATTCAATGCATGATTCGGGTAACAACTGCAGGGCCAATGGCACAAGGGCATTGCGGTTGAGGCGCAGCCCTTGCATGGATGGATTTGGCGACCATATTCTGAGGTGAGCAAACTCAGATCTAGTACATCGGGCACGACGCCAGCTTGTTCCAGCGTTTCTTTGGCAATTTGCAGCAGCCGGAAACTTTTGGACACCTCGCCAGGGCAAGTGCCATCATTACGTGCCGAACCACAAATGAGCAATACTTTGGATGGAGTCGAAGTTTCAGCCCAACGCAATTGCGCCGCGGCCAGACTTTGTTTGGTGGCGATCCACTCTGTCGATAATTCGTAATTCGGATCGGCATATTCCGCTCCAGCTTTTTGGGTGAACGGTGCTTTGCGTCCTTCATGATAGGCCTGCCAGGCAAGCTCTTCTAGCCTGCTAATTGATGCGTCTTCAGCCCTAAACGCAGGATCGATGAAACTGCCACGAAAGCGCATGCCAAACTCTATCCGCGTCAGTTGATTCTGTGCCTGACCTGTACGTATCCATATCGGCTTGAACTCCTCTGACGGATCGGATACAGGCGCAGGAAAAATGCTGCTCATGGACTACTCCTTCAATGGTGATTTGAAAAAATGCAATCTTCTACTTGTTATTTTTATGACGTAAGAATGGGGGGAGGCGCAGCTTAGGTCTGTGCGTTGACCAACATAGGGCAGTAAAATCAGCTAAGAGCACACCGTAAAAAACAGCCGATTGGCAAGGTTTGCTATGGAGTTTAGTTGGCAACTTACCCAACAATTTTTCTATAGCGTTGGCGGCCTTAATACTTCCATGCGGCGACTATCTTTACACCTCTGTGCGCGCCGCGCAGACGTAACGCGCCATTTTCACTAAAACGATATTCCAATGTGGGGCGATCGCCATCCGGGGAGTAACGCAAAGAAAAATTGGATGTCGCCCCTGGAATTGCTTTTATTTTTTCACGAAGGTTAGCGGTTTGCTGTTTATTGCTGTATTCCTTACTAATGCGCGAGAGCATGCTTTCGTTGCCGCTAGAATGGCGTAATGCAGTTGCAGTTGCCGATGCTGACGCAGACGCAGACGCAGACGCAGACGCAGATGCAGTAGCTGTCGTAGCGGCACCCAAAGTCTCGCTTTTTTGTTGCGCGTCAATCTCGACTGCGCCAGGCAAGCTAGTCTCGATGTTTTTCAGATTATCCAGGTCGTACAGCTCCTGTGCACAAGAGAGCGATGCACAAATGAGCAGGATACTGAACCAGCAAGCCTTGATGAGTTTCATCGCTGTCTATCTGAAAAAATTCCAAACCAGAACCTGAGATTTAGTTTTCAACCAGGGTCATGTGATTCGGTAACTTGGAATAAGAACGACCGTGGGGCAGCAGGATTTTGATATGCGCGAATTCCCATTCCACCTCATTGGCTTCAGCGGCGGCCTTGGCTTTACGTAGCGCTAAACGATACCATTGCTGCGCTGGTGCCCTGTCTATATTGATCGTGATCATGATGTTTCCTGATGAAAATTTGAATGCCCTCTATTTTCTGCATGCATGAATGAAATTTTCTTTTATGCCTGGTAAGAACTTGCTTTACACAGTGAGCGCATCAAAGAAATTTCATTCATTTTTAGCTTAGGCTTTAACAATGAATGAATCCGTACGTTAGCGAACGAAGATAAGGAATAGACCGAGATTTTTATTCGTCGTAGCCAAAGCAGCTACTAATGACAACTCTCGCAAAATCCTGACAAAGCATGTCGCGATTGGACACGAGGATAAAACGCGGTCTCATGAGCCCTTGAAAGGCCCATGAGAGGTTTTGAATTGGTGGATTTTTCCAAGTGCTGACTTTTACGGACCGGCTTATATTAGACCTGAACTACGATTTCCACCGTATGGTTTTGCCGGTCGTCGATCAGCGCAATCAAGCCATCCGCTTGATTGACGCCATCGACAGTGATGCTGGCTGAGTTTGCTGTATCACTGTTTTGATTAACGCGGATGTGGTACATGGTGTCGCGATAGCGGTAGTGCAATTGATAGGTAGGCCAGTCGCGCGGCAGGCACGGACTGATCCTTAGTTTGTCTCCCATTAGCTGCAAACCTAGTAGCGACTCGGTCATCAAGCGATACATCCAACCAGATGATCCCGTATACCAGGTCCAGCCGCCACGACCTACGTGCGGTGCTACTGCATACACGTCGGCCGCGATGACATAAGGTTCGACTTTGTACTTGGCGATAGTCGCGGCCGAGTTGCCGTGATTTACCGGATTGATCATGCGCATTAATTCCCAGGCACGCTCCCGGTCAGCAAGTTCGCCGTTTGTTCCCATCTTAGCAAATGCCATGGCGGTCCAGATAGCGGCATGCGTATACTGTCCGCCGTTCTCGCGTACACCAGGGACATAGCCGCGTATGTAGCCCGGATTTTGATCAGATTTGTTAAAGGGCGGGTCGAGCAATTGTATGATGGCGTCGTCACGCCTTACCAAACGACGGTCGACCGCTTGCATGGCCATTTTCGATCTGGCCCGGTCTCCTGCTCCAGATAATATTGACCAGCTTTGTGAGATGGAATCGATCTGACATTCAATATTTTGGTCCGAACCGAGTGGCGTACCATCGTCAAAATAGGCGCGACGATACCAATTACCGTCCCAACCATTGCTCTCTATATTCTGCTGCAGTGTCGTGGCTTCCTGATGACAGCGTTCTTTAAATGGGGTGTCATTTTTCATCGCCGCGACTTCAGAAAAACGCATCAGCACTTCATACAGGAAAAAGCTGAGCCAGATACTTTCACCCTTGCCGTGTTGCCCTACCTTGTCCATACCATCGTTCCAATCGCAAGATCCGATCAACGATAAGCCATGCACGCCGAATTTTAAGCCGCGCTCTATCGCCCTGACACAATGGACGTATAGGGTGGCGGTTTCTGGTGAAAGGATAGGCAGATCGTAGTAGGAATCTTCGTCCTGATTGAGTGCACGTCCTTCAATAAAATGGATAGTTTCGTCGAGTATGCCGCTGTCGCCTGTGCACGATATATAACGATGCACCGCCAGTGGCAACCATAAGAAATCATCCGAACAGTGGGTGCGGACTCCTCTATCGGTTGGCGGGTGCCACCAATGCTGCGCATCGCCTTCGATGAACTGGTGTGCGGCGCTCAATAATAAATGCTCACGTACCAGCTTGGGCTCGCTATGCACCAGTGCCATAGTGTCTTGCAGCTGATCTCGGAAACCGAAAGCGCCGCCCGATTGATAATAGCCGCTGCGTGCCCACAAACGACAGGCTATCGTCTGGTACATCAGCCAGCCGTTGGCGAGTACGTCAAAGGCCGGATCGGGCGTCTCGACCTGCACCGCACCTAGTGTTTGCTGCCAATAGGCGTGTACCGCAGCCAGGGCTTCTTGCGCAGCAGTGACGCCACGATAACGCTGTACCAGTTGGCTAACATCGGTACGTCGGGTGTCGGCGACACCGAGCATAAAGACCAATTCTTTTTGTTGGCCTTGACCTAATTCAAACTGTACTTGCATGGCGGCGCAGGGGTCTAAGCTTGCGCCAACCTTACCGGACAAGCGAATTTGTTCCATTGCTGCAGGGTTGTGCAGCGAACGGTTACGACCGATAAATTCATTACGGTCGCCGCTAAAACTGCGTGTGCTGCTATCGACATCAAAAAACGCGGTGCGTCGGGTAAATTCTGTATTGTAGGGATTGCGGGCAAACAGTGCATTCGTGGCAGGATCGGTTTCGGTATGGATATGCATGACTGATTTCGGCCGTAAATCACCCAGCACCCATTCCACATAGCCGGTGGCAGATAATTGCCGGGTTCGGTCAGTATCATTGCGGACCCGCAGTACCGAATATTTGATCGAGGCATCCAGGGCGACATATACGGTCAATTCAGAAACTAAACCATCTTCGCTATGTTCAAAAACACTGTAGCCGAATCCATGTCGCGTTACATAATCACCCGTGCCGCGACATGGCAACGGAGTAGGGGACCAGTAACGGCCGCTCTCTTCGTCGCGCAGATAAAATACTTCTCCACCCAAATCGCTGACCGGGTCATTGGCCCAGGGCGTCAGGCGGAATTCATGCGCGTTCTCACCCCAGGTATAGGCTTGACCGCTTTCTGAGACGACCGTGCCGAACTGTGGATTTGCCAATACGTTCACCCAAGGTGCTGGCGTAACTTGATCGCTGGATGTAGTAATGACATATTCGCGCCCGTCTGGTGTGAAACCACCTATGCCATTGGTCAGGATTAGATCTCGTCTTGGTAGCAGTTTGTCCGTGTTGACCCAGTCTTTTGGCTCAACGTTAATCGGTCGCAAACGTGGCACTCGGGGTTCAACAAGATTAGGTGGGCTGGTCAGTTCATCTGCGGTCGCGTTGTTAAATGGAAAGAAGCGGCGACGCTCTTCCGATGGTTCAGGGCGGTTGATCTGTTCTGTCACCGGTGCGACCTTGGCAGTAAAACTATTTCTACGCTCTTTCACCATATCACGGCGATTGATTTGTTCGGCCAAGGTGCCACGACTATCGGACAAAATGGCGCGCGCCACAGATTGAAATAATAAACGGTCTTCATTGGAAATCTGATCGATGACGCGGACAAAAATTCCGCCTGGCTTATTAATTGCGTGGGCGCCAGTGACGGACGAAATTAGCCCGATGATTTGTTCCTGCAACTCCTGCCTGTAACCGTTATGTTCTTCGTTCCAGATCGCCAGATCCACTGCCAGCCCTTTTGAGCGCCAGTAAGCATGCGCCTGTACCAATTGCCTGACTAATTCAATGTTTTCCTGGTTTTTTATCTGTACCAGTACGATAGGCAAGTCGCCAGAGATAGCGTGACTCCATAGGCCAGATTGACCGCGTTGATTGCGGATCAATATGCCGGGCTCGGCTCTAAGCATGGGATTGATAAACACCACGGAATTGGCCAGACGTCCATATAACTGGGCATCTGCTTCGCTGGCGTTGAGTTGACGTAACATGACCTGGCTATGTGTCCAGGATAATTCGACCACGCGATCAGCCAGATGTCTGTCCTGATATTTTTCTATCAGTTCAAGACAGACGGCGCGCGAGTCTGCGATGCCTGTCACTATATCAAAACTTGCAGATTCTTCTGGGTCAAGCGTGATCAGATGACGTATTGCCACAATCGGGTCAAGTACCGAACCTTGAGAATTGCTCAGTGCACCGCGCTCCAGCATCGCTTGTGGTGCAGCTACGGTATTGCCCCTGCCTATGAATTGCATACGATCGGTTTCATAAGATACCGCGTTGATCTCGCCGCCATGCACGGCCATCAGATGGAACATCCAGGGGGTTTTTTCTTCATGTGAACGAGGCCGGCGCGTGCAAAGTACGGCATGTTGCGGCTCGATGATTTCGGTCTGGACAAATAAATTACTGAAGGCAGGATGCATTGCATCGGCCGCTGCTGGCGCTAGTACTACTTCCGCATAGCTGGTAATTTCTATGGTGCGACGATAGCGTGAGCGGTTAGTGATGCGGGTGCGGCGTAATTCGATATCATCTTCCGGCGAGACCACCACCTCTGTGTGCATGTTGAAGTTATTGTCACTACGCCGAAATTCGGCGCGTCCCTCGGAGAAAATCACTTCATAGCTGCTAGGCTGTGCTAACGTAGGTTGGTATGTGGTAGACCAGAAATGACCATTTTCCATATCGCGGACGTAACAGAATGACCCCCAATTGTCGCGCGTGCTGTCCTCGCGCCAACGGGTGATCGCCGTGTCATACCAGCGGCTGTAGCTGCCACCGGCACTGGTCATCATGACGTGATAGCGGCCATTTGACAGTAACTGGACCTCCGGCGTACGCGGATCTGGACGCTGTAATACTCTAAACTGCATCTCCTGATCGTTGGCGGTAGTGCGAATGTCGGCCAGTTCGGTGGTGTTAGAGTAGCTGGCGCTCGCTTTGGGGACGCGTTCATGCAGCAATTGTATGGTCGCTTGAAACAGCGGATCCGACACAAAGCGTTTTTGCATGGGCCGATCAAGCAACAGGTAGGCTAGCGACAGGAAGCCCATGCCCTGATGGTGTGTCATGAAAGACCGGATGACGGTATTGCTCTGCCCACGCGGCAAGCGCGCCTGTGTGTAATCGATGGCCTCGTAGAATCCAAACTGGCCTTCAAAACCTAAAGCTGCCAGGTCTTGTAGGTTCTTGCACGCTTGTTCGGGTGCAATCATCAAGGCCATCATGGAGGCGTACGGGGCAATCACCAAATCATCGCCAAGGCCGCGCTTGAAGCCCAGGCCTGGCACTCCAAAGGCACGATATTGATAATTCAAACTGGCATCGAAGGCGTTGTAACCTGATTCTGAAATTCCCCAAGGTACTCCGCGTTGTTCCCCATAGGTGATTTGGCGTTGCACTGCGGATTGATAGGTCTGATCGAGTAAGGTGTTATCAAATGTCGGCATCACTAATAGCGGCATCAGATATTCAAACATGGAGCCGCTCCACGACAATAATATAGGCTCGCCGCCAGCGATGGTGAGTTGGCGCCCTAGTGCAAACCAGCTCTCCTGTGGAAGTTGGCCTTGCGCGATGGCGACAAAGGCAGCCAGACGCGCCTCGGACGCGAGCAGGTCATAACAGCTGACATCGCGACGTCGTTCGGTAACGTTGTAACCAATTGCCAGTAGGTGCGTGGTGGAATCATACAGAAAGCCGTAATCCATCTGGGCTGATTCTGTACATACCTGCGCAAGTTGCTCGATCAGGAGTAAACGTTCATTTGCCCGCGCACTGCCATCAGCGACCATTTGACGCAACCCCCGAATATGTTCTAGCTGTTCCTGTGAGATGTGTTGCTCGGTAGCTCTAGCGCCTTCACTCTTCTCAAAGCTAGTTTTCATAGTAAATTCCAGCTGTGCTAACTGGCGCAGACTAGGGATGTTGGCCAGCCCGGGAAATTCATGTATCCATTCGGCCGGTGTCAGTATGCTTGTCCAAGGAGCTAGCGTGTCTAGTTCACTCAAGGCGTCCAGACATTGTTGCGCCAACGCGGATGCCCAGACTTGGCGTTGTGGGTCTGACGTAATCTCAAGGCTAGCGAGGAAATTACTGGCTGCATGACTGAGACGCAACAGAAGGTCGTGCGCGACTATCAGTGTTTCGGGCGGCAACAGGCACGCCATTGTCAAATCTTTGTTGAACAGCGTTAATGTTTTCTTCAGATCGTTGCCGTTAGTCGCAAGCAGAATTTCATACGTATCGCGAATTCCATGAAACACGCGGTGCCCAAAAATAGGCGCATCCGTCAGCGCAATCAGGCCAGGGCGTAAGGTCAATAAATGTCCGGCGAGATTGCCGCTATCTACCGCCGATACGTAGATGGGATGTAGTGGCGTCAGGTATTGTGTGTCGTACCAATTATAGAAGTGGCCCTGATAGCGTTCTAGTTTCGCCATCGTCTGCAAAGTGTTTTTTGTGCGCGTGATCATTTGTCCAGCCGTGATGTAGGCAAAATCATAGGCGGCAAGATTAGCCAGTAGTGATACCCCGATATTGGTCGGCGAGGTTCGGCGCGCAACGGCGGCAACTGGGTATTCCTGGACATTGTCAGGCGGCAACCAATTGTCTTTTTCTGTCACATAGGTTTCAAAGAATAACCAGGTTTTACGCGATAGTGATGCCAGAAAGATTTTTTGTTCTTCGGTTAGATGGGCAGGCCGACGTGCAATTGGCCGGCTGATCCAGTAGGCGACAAAAGGCGATGCCAGCCATAGCAATAGAATCGGCGCAGCTGCCGTTAAGGCCATCGGTTTTTCCGAAAACAAATAGATCGCGGTTGCCAGCGCAAGACTCGGCGCTACCCACATTTGCTTAAGGTAAGACCTGAGACCATTAACTGATTGACGATTCGTTTCGCTGGAGGGCTTCCATTCTAGTAAGCGCCTGCGCGAAAACAGAATACGCCATTGGGTTCGGATAATGGCATCTAGGTTAAACCAGGCTTCATAGGGTAAAAAAGCAAGCGTTAATGCCGCCTGAATAGAATGTTGATTGGTCGCTCGCATTACACCGGACAAATGTTGGCGTAATAGCACGTCCTCAGGTCTCTTGAGCAAGTGAAATATGAAAGAGCAAAACGCAGGTATCAGTAAAATCGCCAATGCACTGGCACTCCAGAACCAGCTCGACGGCAATACGGTCCAGCCTATGAGTAACAGCGCGGTGAGCGCGATCGGTACGACGCTGCGCCTTAGATTGTCAAATAATTTCCAGCGTGAGAGCGACGATAATGGGTTGCGACAACGTGTTATTTTTCCTGTATTTGCATCGCGCCCGCCCGGGACATTTGGGAATAGCCACGACGCTATCTGCCAGTCGCCGCGTATCCAGCGGTGTCGTCGACTGACGTCAGCGGCGTAACTTGATGGGTGTTGTTCATGTAACTGTACATCGCTAATCAAGCCGGCGCGGGCATAGCAACCCTCGAGCAGATCATGGCTGAGAATGCGGTTTTCAGGCATGCGTCCGTTTAACGCATGCTCAAAGACATCAACTTCGTAAATGCCCTTACCGATGAAGGAGCCTTCGCCAAATACGTCTTGATAGACATCCGATACTGTTCGGGTATAAGGGTCTATACCGACCTCACCACCGCATAGTAATTCATAGCGCGAGGCATTAGCGCCGGGTAAGCTGACCGCGACTCGGGGCTGCAAGACACCGTAACCTTCGCAGACGCGCTGAAGTTTTTCGTCGTAGCATGCACGATTCAAGGGATGCGCCATGGTCGCTACAAACTTGCGTGCTGCGTCACGCGGTAATTCAGTATCAGTATCGAGCGTGATCACATAACGAATGTTCTCGATGTTGTCAATATTGCCAACGATGAGTGAAAAAGCGTCCTTTGCGCCGCCACGCAAGAAAGCGTTGAGATCCGCTAACTTGCCGCGTTTTCGTTCATAAGCCATCCAGCTCTTTTCTTGTGCATTCCAACGTCTTGGTCTATGCAGCAAAATAAAATGGTCAAAAGGCGAGTCCAGGCTGCGGTACTTGGTATTTAATTCATCGATATTATTTTTGGCAAAATGCAGTAAATGGGCATCTGTAGACAGTGTCTCTGTGGTGGCATCTGCAAAATCGCTGAGTAGACAAAAATGTAGATTGGCATCGCGGTTGGCCAAAAACCTCACCTCCAGGGCCTCGGTCAGGCTATCGATATTGGTTTTATTAAACAGCAGCGTTGGTACGACAACCAAACTACTTGAATCGGCTGGTATGCCAGTAGAAAAATCCATGCGCGGGAGTAATTTTGGCATGGTCAGTAAAGTAGCAAGCCAATTTACTAATGCGAGTGCTAACTGGCTGGTGGCAAGCAAGGAAAACAGGGCGACCAATCCTAAGAGGTAATGGTTAACACCATCGAAATACGCTTTGCTGGCAATCGCGCCTGTCGCCAGCAGGCTCAAGAGGACAATACTACTGAGGTAAATACTTAATGGAGCCTCTGCACCAATGCGTTTAAGTGCTTTGATCAGAGGTAGTTGAAAGGCAGCAGAGCGCTCTAACTCTCGCACACCACGACCAATTAAGTAATAGCCAACGTGGCTAGTGCGGTCATTGCAAGCTTGGTTTGTCGTGTTGTTTCCATTGCTTCTGCTGGCAAAACGGATGGCATTATCTGCCACTTCAACCTCAGATAAGCTGCTGTGCTTTGCGATATTTTCGATGACATGGCGATACCGATCACGCGTGGAAAAATCCATTTTGTCATACACATTCGCTGGATCCTTGCGCAAAATATGCTCGACCAGGCTCATGTTTTCTACAAATTCGCGCCAGTCCATGCTGCTTAGAAAGCGTAAACTCCCAATGCTATTGCTAATTGAGACTTGGTCTGCCGCCTGTTGTTGTGATTCAGACTGCACCAGTTGCTCTATCGTCAGACCGGTCTCGGCAAGGCGGTGCGAAAGCCAGGTCAATGGCAGCATGAGTGCCGGACTTTGCCCTTGCAGACGCCGTACCAATTCTGCCACGAATGAACTATCCAAAGGCGGGTTGGAGCGCGCCATATCGGCAACCAGTAAGATCAAATTATTCGGATCTTTCTCTGCTGTCTCCGCCATATTCTCAGCCCAAGAACAGGCCAGATTCCGATTCACTCTGGCGTTCGCAAGTCGTGCAGAAACACGACGCAAATTTTCAATTAATGCCAGACGCAACATAATGGGAATAGCCCACAGCTCACCTAATTTTAAGGTGGTTATTTGCTGGTAGGCGGCGACAAAACTACTAAGGCCTTCTGGATCAACGCGACCATCACCATGCGAGATGGTCTCTAAGGCGATGTCGTACACCCTCGGTCTGCCAGCAGAGTTTCCGCTGGACAGGCGGGGTAATTCTTTACTGTAATTCTTTGGCAGATGTCGCTTGGCAGTGCGTATTTGTTCTTCAATTAGATAAAAATTGTCGAGTAACCACTCGGCGCCAGGCGTCACTTGTCTGCCAATTTTGACTGCTGCAGTCAGTTGGTTACAAGTATCAATAATCACCGCTTCATTATCTGCCAGGCGCGACAATAAATGATCGCGTACCCATCCGGTGCTTAACTTATGCGTATTGGCGAGTATCCGCCCATGTTGTTCCATTTGCAGGGCGCTAAACAATTCCGCACGTAACGGCAGCGCATCAATTTCCTGCCGGTCATGCGCGTTTTCGGCGGAAAGAAAATTCTTTAATGAAACGAAAATATCGCGCAAAGAGTTGTTGTCTGGTTTCACTGATGACGCTTCTTTCTATTGTAAGACTGACGCCAAATCGGTCTAGCTAAACGTGCCGTCAAAGGGGCTAATTCCGTTCGGCAGGGCGGCTACAAGGACGCTGGTGCGATTTTTTGTAAGTTCTATACCGGTTGAGTCTCTAAAAGACAGAGATCTAATTTAATGTTGTTGATGTTAAGGCCGGATGAAAAAAATGATGGTGCGCTAGCGCACATAAGAGAAAGTCAATTGACATGGTGATTTCAATTTGCGGTAGACAAATTTACTGTAGCGTAGCAAGTCAAATTTTCACTCGATGTATTGGTCCCGGTCATGAAATAAAAATAATTACTGTGTGCGTCAACGTACATACCGGTAACGTCACTGCGCCTATAACCTTAATCATCAAACGTAAAACTACTTTTGAATTTGCGGTCTACCGGAGAAATATGATGAAAAAAAATAGAGAAATTGGCCTCTTGGCACTTTGTAGTCTTGTCGTAGTGTTGACTGTCGCTTGTACCAGCATGAAGGTGCCTGCTAACGCTGACGTCGCGGTGTCAAAAGCGGCAGTAGATAATGCGGCCACTGCTGGAGGGGCCGAGTTCGCGCCTATGGAAATGACATCTGCACGTGAAAAAATGGCGTCGGCAAATATTGCCTTGACGAAAAAAGATTATAAGTTGGCGATCGACCTGGCCAACCAGGCGCAAGCCGATGCAAAGCTAGCGCAAAGCAAGGCCACATCGGCAAAGGCACAAGCGGCGGCAGATGCCTTGCAAGAGGACATTGGCGTGTTACGTGAAGAATTAAATCGTGCAAATCAAAAATGAATTTTTGTAAGAAAAGTCAAACAAAAATCGTCAAAAAACGTTGATTGCGGCGCAATAAATTCAATAGTGAAAATATCGAATTGAACAACCTTAAAGGAAACATCATGAAAAAAATTCTATTTATCCGATCAAAATTAACTCCGGTCTTGTTGGCAATTACGGTACTGGTCGGCGCTTGCAGTTCTATGCCGAAGACTACCAGTTTGCTTGATCAAACACGTAGCGACTATGTGCTTGCGCAAAATGATTCTAAAGTGATGAATTATGCTCGTTCAGAAATGAAACAGGCGGGCGATGCATTGACACAGGCAAATGATGCTGCCAGCAAGAAAGAAAGCGACGAAAAAATTGACAAGTTGGCATACCTAGCTAAACAAAAAATCGCAACGACCCAAGAAATCGCCAATCAACGATACGCCGAAGCTGAGATAGCCAACGCTGGTAAAGAACGCGATCAAATTCGCCTGGATCAACGCAGTTTGGAAGCCAATCAGGAAAGGGCAAAAGCGAATCAGGCCAATGCCATAGCTGACCAATCGAGATTGGCGGCGCAGGTGGCCCAAGGGGAGACGATAGAAGCACAAGCACGCGCTGCTCAGCTGGAAAAACAGCTGGCTGATCTTGCTGCTAAAAAAACCGAACGCGGGATCATCATCACTATCGGCGATGTGCTATTTGGTACAGATCTGGCACGTCTGAATCCTGAGGGCATGCGCACGACACAAAAGCTGGCGGACATATTGCAGCAAAACCCGCAACGCACCGTACTGGTAGACGGTTTTACCGACAACACCGGTTCGCCTGAACATAATCAGGATTTGTCAGAGCGTCGTGCTTCTGCCGTGCGTAGTGCTTTGCAATTGGCTGGCGTCAATCGGGACCGTATTGCAATACGTGGTTATGGAATGTCATATCCAATCGCTGCCAATGATACGCCAGCAAATCGCCAGCTGAACCGACGGGTAGAGATTGTTCTCTCTGATGCCACTGGAAAAATCGCACCGCGTTGAATTTGTTCATCACTGTGTGAATTTATTTTACATAGAGATCTGATATTTCCGAAGTCTACTGAAAGTTAATTATGCGTGAAGATAATAAATTTGGAATTGATACTGCCGCTATCCGCGCTGCCGCAAAAGACATGGATGACGGTGCGGTAACAGCCGGCTATCAGGCCGATAGAAAAAAAGTGATTGCCTTGTTAAATGGCGCGTTGGCTACCGAACTGGTGTGTGTGTTGCGCTACAAGCGACATTATTACACCGCTAGTGGCTTGCAAAACGGCCCAATAAAGGCTGAATTTTTACAACACGCAATTGAAGAACAGGGCCACGCTGATCTATTGGCGGAACGCATTGTGCAATTGAACGGTAAGCCAGATTTTAATCCAGCGACATTGATAGAGCGTAGTCATGCCGAGTATGACGATTCCGATAGTATTCAGAATATGATCAAGGCCAATTTGATCGCTGAGAGAATTGCCATTGAAGCCTATCGTCAGATGATAGAAACGATAGGCGAAACCGATCCCACTACGCGCCATATGTTGGTTGGAATTATGGCGGTCGAAGAAGAACATGCCGACGATATGCGCGATTTACTCGCATAAAAATTTGCATAAAACGCAGTCTAATTTTTTTACTTATCCACTCAGGAGAACACCATGTTGGAATCAAATATCAGAGTAATGAACAAAGATGTTAATACTATTATTAAAGATGCACAGGCATTGTTTCACGATGCCGCTACCTTGACAGGTGAAAAAGCCACTGAGGCGCGCCAGCATGCTATGAAATTGCTTGATAGCGCTATGGTAAACGCAAATGACGCGCGCGCGAGCGCGATGGTCGCCGGCAAAGAAATGGCGGTGTCAGCAGACCATTACGTTAAAGAAAATCCATGGAAAACTATCAGCGCGGCAGCCAGTATAGGATTGTTATTGGGTGTGATTCTTGGTCGAAAATAGCTTTAAACGTATGCAAATAGGGTATTAATACTTCAGAGGCTGCTATGCAGCTTTTGTTTTTTTTAAAGTTTTTTATGTGTTGATGTCGTAAGGAGAACAGCCAACGGTATCTTTGATAGGAGCTGTGTTCTTAGTTGGTAAATTGCAGAAAAGAGTTGAGAAAATGGCGTACCGAATTCTGATTGTTACCGATCATCCTGTCGATGCGAATATATTGACAGATGTCCTTGGCAGCGCGCGAGATGGTCCATTTGAAGTCGAGTGGGTACGTTATCTGGCAACCGCTCTTAAGCGTCTGAGTATGGGGGGGATTGACGCCGTTTTGGTAGATTTAGTCTTGCCAGACAGTAAGGGGATCGACACTTTTGACCTTCTGTTCTCGGCCTCACCACACACGCCTATTATGACATTGGGCACGGTAGAAGATGAAGGCTTGGCAGTCGAGGCGGTGCAGCGCGGGGCGCAAGGCTATCTCGCAAAAGGGTATTTTGCCAGCAGTCTGGTACCGCAAACGATACGCAATATTATTCAACGTAAAACGGTTGAACAAAGTTTTTACAAAGAAAAAGCACGTGCAGAAATAGCCCTGAACTCGATAGGTGATGCCGTGATCTGTACCGACATGCAAGGTAATATTGACTATCTCAATATTGCAGCAGAAACCATCACTGGATGGGACAGGGAGGACGCGTTTGGACATCCGATCGGAGATGTATTCAAGATCGTTAGTGGAGTGACGCGTGAGCCGGTGCGTAATACGGTCGAACTGGTATTGCAAAAGAACGAGGTGATAGGCTTGGCTGTCGAAACCTTGCTGATTCGTCGTGACGGTAGTGAAACCTTGATTGAGGATTCTGCAGCATCAATTAACGACTGGGACGGTCAAGCTTGCGGGGTTGTCATAGTGTTCCACGATATCAGTGTGGCGCATGCGATGACAAAAAAGATGACCCATCTGGCGCAGCACGATTTTTTAACAAATCTACCAAATCGGGTGCTATTGAAAGATCGCATCGAGCAGGCTATATCTCTGGCAAATAGAAATGGCGCGCAACTAGCTATACTTTTTCTGGATCTGGATAATTTTAAGCATATCAACGACTCGTTGGGGCATGCCGCAGGTGACCTGCTGCTGCAATCTGTCACGCGACGCTTGATCGACTGCGTACGCGCTTCAGATACAGTGAGCCGACAGGGCGGGGATGAATTTGTCATCCTATTGTCTGAAAGCGGTTGCGAAGAAAATGTCGTGTCGACTGCCAATAAGATACTGAGTACCTTGACCTTGGGACATCATGTCGGCGACGAAAAATTGCATGTAACGACCAGTATTGGTATCAGTGTCTATCCGGCTGACGGTGAAGACGCCGAGACTTTGATCAAAAATGCAGATACCGCGATGTATTACGCCAAAGAAAAAGGTCGGAATAATTACCAGTTTTTTAGAAATGAAATGAATATTCGCGCAGTTGAACGGCAGCTTATCGAGGCCAATCTGCGCAGTGCCATCGAAAAAAATGAATTTATTTTGCACTACCAGCCCAAGGTAAATTTGGATAACGATAAAGTGACGGGGGCCGAGGCCTTGTTGCGCTGGATGCATCCAGAGTGGGGAATGGTACTACCTGAACGATTTATGGCGACGGCAGAGGATTGTGGATTGATCGTACCTATTGGTCGTTGGGTGTTGCGTGAGGCATGCTTTCAGGCGCAGCGATGGATCGCTGCTGGGCTCGCTCCTGTTTCGGTTGCAGTCAATATTTCCGCCGTCGAATTCAGACATATGCATTTTCTTGAAGGAGTCCGAAGTATCTTGCATGAAACCGGATTGGATGGACGTCACCTCGAATTGGAAATCACAGAAAGCGTGTTGATGCATGATGCACAAGCTAGTGCCATCATTCTGCAAGATCTTAAAGATATGGGGGTGCATATAGCCGTAGACGATTTTGGGACAGGTTACTCCAGTTTAAGTTATCTGGAGCAGTTTCCAATAGACGTGCTTAAAATCGATCAGTCTTTTGTGCGCGGTATTTTTGCCAATACAGATAATGGCATTATTGTCGGTGCAGTCATTAGCATGGGAAATAGCCTAAAGCTGCGCGTCATTGCTGAAGGGATAGAAAATCAGAAACAACTGAGTTTTTTAAAGACCTTGAATTGCGAAGAAGGGCAGGGAAATTTTTTTAGCCGGCCATTGACGGCTGATCAATTTTCGCAATTGCTCACTATCGGAAATTGCCAAATAGTGGGAATTTGATCTGAATTTAATAAAACCTACGGTCGATCATGTACTGAGCATCGTCATGCCATGTCGATTTAACGAAAGGGCACCACAAGCTCTGGCGTTAGCTCTGTCCCCAGCTCGACCCAATTCCATCTGATGAAAAAATCGATAACATGATTTCCCACGGAGCAGCATCTGCACGCGCAATAAGCATGCGGGTTTTCAGCCTGTCTGGCCTGCGAGCCGCATGGGATATGCGCTCTGGCCGCGTGCATTTTCAAAATTTTTTATCTTGAGACTTTTATTCAAAAAATGTGATTTTGTGTTCGCTGGCGCACAGATCAACATTGTTGGATGAAGCACACTGAATTTGCATTCGACTATATTAACTCTGAGTCATTTTAAATTGGATAAATCATGATTATGCTGCCACACCGCTCGACCATCGCTGCTGCCATGGCTGCCTGCGCTCTCTTCGTTCCATTGTCTGCCTGTACTCAAGTAATCGACACGACAGGTAAAGCCGAACCTACCAGCATCGGCAATAAAATTGATGATTCGGTCGTGACGACGAAAGTAAAAGCGGCGTTATTGGGCGATGATTATGTCAAGAGTCTTGATGTCAAGGTAGTGACGCGCAAAGGTGAGGTCATGTTGAGCGGCTTTGCGGATAACCAGGCGCAAATTGATCGCAGTATCCTGGTGACAAAAGGCGTTGAAGGGGTAAGGAATGTTGACAATAAAATGAGTTTAAAAGAAGGGAAACAGTCAGTTGGGAATAAAATTGATGATAG
Source organism: Undibacterium sp. Ren11W (assembly GCF_049340485.1). Lineage (NCBI taxonomy): Bacteria > Pseudomonadati > Pseudomonadota > Betaproteobacteria > Burkholderiales > Oxalobacteraceae > Undibacterium > Undibacterium sp. Ren11W. The sequence goes on along the minus strand of NZ_JBMPPB010000001.1, from coordinate 960,048 downwards.
CGTGATCACAGCCGCAGTGAAGTCTGCGATGCTGCAAGACCCTGTGATGGCAAGCATGGAAATATCGGTGAGCACCAGAAAAGGCGAAGTGCAGTTGAGTGGCTTTGTCGATAGCACACTTCAATTGAATCACGCGCTTGACGTTGCCAAAGGTATTGAAGGCGTCAGTGCCGTCGTTAATAAAATGAGCGTTAAGAAGTAAATTGTTTAACTAAGCTATCGAAGTCAATCTATCGCAATTGAGTGGACGCAGAAATTGCATTGATTTGTGGATCGAAATAGATACTGCCCTTGTCGATGATAAGGGCATTTTTATTGGTAACTATCGATTAGTGCCGAACAAGGGATTGATTGTGTTGGCTAGTTTACTGCTTCTTTTCCTCAGCATCGGCACCTGCCTCTCCCACCACTGTCGCAAGGTCTTCAATTGGTCCGGGCGGGACAAGAAAATCTATAGGACGATTCCAGAATCTATGTGCCAGGGTTTGTAGTAGTTGCGCCCGATGTTTGAAACTTATTTGACGCGCACGCAATGCAACCATCAGTGCCAGTCCGAAACTGACTAACAGGTTGACCGCGCCTATACTAAGTATGCCGAAGACTGAGAGTAAGGACATTTGCCACGTCACGTGGAAATCCAGGCCGACTATGGCGGTCGCGAAATTGGTTGCGGAGAAGGTAATGTGGCGGATATCTATGGGTAAGCCTAGCATGTCACCCAGAGTACCTATGGTGCCTAGCAGTATGCCGAAATAAAAATTACCCATCAATCCGCCCAGATTGTTTTCTACATAATGCCCCAGCCTTTGCAATCTCTCTTGCCCCAGGATACGGCCAGGCCTACGTAATTGCGCTACCCGTTGCGCCAGACGAGTGTACAAAGCCTTATTGTCGTAGTAACCCGAAATGAGACCGGCCAGAAATAGACAGATACCTGCAATCATGGCATGGAATAAAGCCAGACTATTGATGGGATCAATATCATGTAGCAGATGAATGGCTTTTTCTGGCGACACCAAATGGTGGCCCGTGATAGTGACATAGCTGACGGCAATCAAATACGCGGTAGGAATTGCGGTGGCCAGATTGCCCAGTACTGCAATAAACTGAGTACGCAGTACTTTGATAATCAGTTCTGCCATGCTGTCAATATCGATATGTCTGCCATCTTGACTTTGTAGGCCTAATGCAATGCGCGAGGCGGTCATTGCGGGTTGTTTGGTCGCAACGGTGAAGTGTAAAACATGGATTAACATGAATCCAAGTGAGTAATTGAGGCTATACAAAAAAGCTTCCGCCAACGGGGCTGCGCGTAAATAAGACGCAAGAATTTTTAGTAAGGCCATGAAACCTATGACGAAACCGGCCCCGGCGGATGACAGGAACATGGCGCAGTACACAGCGCGACTTTCTGCAATATAGTGCTCGCCAGTACGGCTGGCATTTTCAGTTACGTTACGCGCTAGCAGATCGAGATTATCTGAAATGAGGTCGCCAACGTCATATTTATTATTGTGTTCTTCAATTAACTCGTGTGCTAGCGCCACCGCAGCCATACGGCGTGGGCTAATGATTTGTTCCTGGTTGCAATCGGGAGTGCTCTCAATCTTTATGTCCTTCTCCGCGCTATGTTTCGAAACAGAGTCTGAACTTGTGCTTAAATTTTGTTTGAGTTTAGGCGGATCGGGCAAATTACCCGTGACGTCGATTAGAAACAGCAGTTTGCGCAAACGGGAGATACTTTGCGTCAGTACGATCAGTAAATAGGTGAGGGGGATACTGGTTCCTTGATGTAGCGTGTTTTTGCGTATTTTTACCACGATGACATCGCATTGATCGAGCATCACGAGTATCGGTTTTGCATCTTCGCTACCGCTCAGGTCTCCTTTGAGCAAGTCTGCATAGCTATCCAGATAGGAGATGATCTCTATATTTTGCGTCAGGAATGGCGATTCAAATTTCTCGATTTCTGGATGAATTAGAATTAATTTTGGCTCAAGACCGATGGCACAGACACGATAAGAGAGAGTGCGGATGGCTTCTAACATGCCAGTAATCGCGATTTGGCAATTTATTTCTTTACTGTCGTCAAAATCGACCTTGAAATGTGTTTTATCAACCAGCGTGAGGGTGTCAAATAGGGCCAGCCAGTCCGCTGCCGGAACGGCACTAATCCATAGACAGTCAGTTTTAACGTACAAAATTTGATCAAGCGCATCCGAGAGGTAGTCCTCTCCCAATGCGGGTGGCAATATCCGATAAGAAATACGCTGCTTAAGTTCGGAAAAAAATCCATCGTTGGAGAGTATTCCTAGATCGGTATATAGACTGGTGTGACGTCGGCTGTCGAGTATGCGCAATAGATAGTTACGCAATGCCCAGGCGTGCTCCGGACTACCTTTGAGTAGTTGGCACAGCGTGCGTACATTCGCGGATGCAGCAACGCCGTCCTTGGGATTTTTGGGACGCAAGACGTCAAATATGTTGACCAACAGACGGATGTCGCTGCTGTCCGCATCAATATTTTCAAGTATGGCAAGCATGTAAATAGACGGGGCCGCCTTGTAGATCTAAAAAACAAGTCTAACTTAGAGAAGATTTTGCATCAGTTCGCCAACGTACAAAGAGTGAGCAATTGCCCTGGCCTTGCCGTGGTTTAAATGTTTTTGATGCGTATCTTTAGCGCTGCACCCATACCCAATTACATGTCGGCTCAAAGCCAATATTCGAATCGACGTGCGAACCATTCTTTTAGTTTGTCGTTGAACGGCCGTTGATCCCATTTTTCTTTCGTCATTTCAACGGAGTAGCGCAAATCTTCGATAAAGGCGTTTTCCATCGCAATGCCAAATTCCGCGCCAAACACCACGACATTGATTTCCTTGTTATGTAGGAAGCTACGGGTGTCAATATTGGTGGAGCCTACTGTCGCCCAGACCTGATCGATCACTGCAGTCTTTGCATGTAAGACAGCAATTTGCAATTGATAAATTTTTATTCCCTTAGCTAACATTTCGCTATAAAACGAATGGGCCGCGTGAAACACCATGCCACTGTCACTTACTCCGGGCAAGATTATTTTAACCTCGACACCGCGTTGCACCGCAGCGCCTAGTGCCTGCAAAATGGCCTGATCCGGTACGAAATAGGCACTGGTAATATGGATGGTTTTTTTTGCCTCTTGTATGGCCAAGATATAGGCCTTATATATATCGTGATCACCGTCAGGGGAACTATCGAGCACTCGTACCAGCTTGTCGCCAACGTCTTTGAGTGGAGGGAAGAAGTTGCTGTCTGATAGATCTGGAGATTTCTCTCCCAACCAGGTGCTTAAAAATACCCATTGCAGCGCGGCCACGGCAGGACCCTCGATCTTGATATGGGTATCACGCCAGCCCACTTTGCTTTCACGTCGCGTTTTTGAACGAAACAATGAACTGTTGGCGTAGGTGCTACTGATGTTTACGCCGCCGGTAAAAGCGGTCAAGCCATCGACTACCAAAATTTTCCTGTGGTCGCGATTATTTGGTTCCCATGGTCCGGTCAGGCGTAAAGGGTTGATAGGATTAAAGGCCAGCAGGCGTATTCCGGCATCACGCATTTTGTCGAAGAACACTTGCGGTGTGCCTACTGTGCCGACGCTATCGTAAATAATATTGACCTGTACGCCGGATAGTTGCCGCTTTATGAGCATCTCCGCAAAGCGGATGCCCAGTTCATCTTGATCGAAGATATAGGTTTCCAGATTGATGTGATCTTTAGCCGCATTGATTGCCGTGATCATGGCTTCCATAGTTTGCGGTCCATCATAGAGCAGGGTGACTTTATTGCCAGCGATTAGCGGTTTGCCAGTCGCCGCTTCTTCCAGCGCGGCCATTGCGGCGATATCGATGTGGGAGTTTTTCCAACGATTGGACAACAATGAGCGCGATTTACTAACACTAAGTCTACCTTTTGCATTCGTCACCGTTGGGTTATCGGGTGTCAGCAGATTGCTACTTATTTCGCTAACGTCCGGCAATGACGCACATGCTGTGCTTGAAAAAATTGTTGCTACGATTAAATAGCTTAAAAATATACGGTTAATCATCGTGTCCAGCCCATCAAATAATCCGTATTCGGCATCACTGTATCAGTGTCGATCAGACGGCAATGACCGCACTCTCTTTTTTCCATTGAGGCAGACATTTTTTTGCGATTGAAGTACCCAGTATTTTCTCTTTTCTTCCTGTTATTTTCGTGTTAGCGATGGGAGTGATATTGATATTTGGTTTGCTTTGAGGAAGTTTACGAAAATTAGTCAAAGATTTTGCATCGATAATGTCGATCTGTCTTTGATAGACTGCAATCAGACCGAGCTCATGAAATGCAGATAATGTACGGCTGACGGTTTCAATTGCTAGTCCCAGATAGCTAGCAATTTCAAGACGTGTCATTCTGAGGTTGTAGACTTTTCCAGAGTAACCTAGCTGGCTGTAGCGTTCTCCAAGCTCGGTGAGAAAACGCGCCACTTTGGCTTCGGCACCCAAAGCGTTGAGCATGCGGATGTGGGACTGTTCCCGTACCAGTTCACGGCTCATGACACTCAATATACATTGCTCCAACTCCGCATACTTGCGCCCTAAGTTTGAAAACGTCTTGTAGGGCAGCAAGATCAGGTCACAATCCGATAATGCGACTAGCTCAGTTGCATGTCGTTTTGAATGAATCGCGTCTATCCCGAGAAGATCCCCTTTCATAGGGAAGCCCAACACCTGTTCACTACCATATTCGTCCGTCCATACGATCTTTAGGAAGCCGGAATTGACGATGTAGAGCGTGTCAAAATTTTGACCTATGGTGTGGATACGCTTGCCAGTCTTGTAGTGCACGTGCTGGAATAGAATATTCTCTTCGCTGGAATATTCGGGCGCCGCAATTGTCAGCAAACCACAAACCTCACTCAGGCTTGATTGTAAGCTCCCGCGCGAGCGCCATTCAGTTGGCTTTGATAAAACACTAGATCCCCTATTTGAGCTTACCAATGCGCGTAAAGATGCATTTGTAAGTGTATCCGGCTGGGTTGCTGATAAGGCAGTAGATGCTAAATACATATTAGGCTCCCTAAATATACGATGTAATTGCAGCGTTGTGTTAGCTTGCTTATCACTAAGTGCCCTTAGCTAAACAGTCGAAGTCACAACATTTTTCTTAAGCTAGGGAGAATGTATTCCGCTTTAAAAAACAACTCTGTACGTTAGCGCACATGGTGCTGCGTATCTGTAATCGGCACCTGCATTGTTGGCTATTTCACTTAGCCAGGCGGCTAGTTAGTTCGGTTTGCTGACTCAGTTCGTTGCGGTAGAAATCAGTTTTTATGATGTGACATTGCCGTTAATTATTTTGTGACGTCATGAATATATTTCCTTAGAGGCTAGGGCGATGTGTGTGCCAGCGCACGGACATGTGCTGTGCCTACGCTTAGGCTGAGATCTTACTGAATACGACTAGTTGGCACGTATCGGTCTATTTGCGGATAACACTTAGCCACTCCCACGATTTTCAATTTCTCTAGGATTCATATGAAAAAAATTCTCCCACTTATTGCGTTACTTCCCGTTCTGTTTCTGGCGGCTTGTGATAACCGACCTATCGTCGTTGCTCCTCCTCCGGCAGAGCCTGTCGCAGTTCCCGGGCCTGCTGGTCCACAAGGTGCGGCTGGTACTCAAGGCGTGGCCGGCGATCAAGGAATTAAAGGAAACCAGGGCAACGACGGTTTGAAAGGTAATCAAGGTAGTGACGGTGTGCAGGGCAATCAAGGCAATGATGGCTTGCAAGGGGTCGACGGTGATAAAGGTAAAGACGGTAAGCCCGGCACTACCGTGATTGTCGTTCCGCCCGCCAAGCCGCAATAGACACGCCGGTGATATCCATCGAGGGCTCGGCTTACGCATTTGTTGTGTCCTTGTGTCGGTTTTTTTGTAATTGCTTATCAGTATTCCGCATTGGCTACATGGCAGAAACTGGGGCTATGGGTCATGTGACTGATTGGCGGCACTCGGCGCTCTACTAGTGTTTGATTGGTGGTAAATATGCACTTTTTATTTGCGTCATGGAGGAGGCTAATGTGTGTCGGTGGACTTTTGTTTGGTTCGCTGGCGCTCATTGCCTGCGGTGAAGTCGCTACTTTACCGGCTACTGCTGGTATCGGACCTCAAGCGGTTTTGCCTGCGCCGCAACATTCCCTGATCCCTACAGTCAATATCGCTCCGGCAAAAGCATGGCCTGCGGGAGTGACTCCCCAGTCTGACTACGGATTGCGTGTGGTGGCATTCGCCAGCAATCTGGATCATCCCCGGTGGTTGTATGTCTTGCCCAATGGTGATGTGCTGGTGGCGGAAACCAATGCGCCACCTAAGCCGGACGATGCAAAAGGCATCAAAGGCTGGGTGATGGGTCTGGTCATGAAAAGGGCGGGCGCTGGTGTTGCAAGTGCTAACCGGATTACGTTACTGCGCGACAGTAATGGCGATGGTGTGGCAGATCAACGCTCACTATTTTTAGGAGGACTCAACTCTCCTTTCGGTATGGCCTTAGTGGGCAACGATTTGTATATCGCCAACTCGGACGCGATATGGCGATTTGCTTATAAAACAGGTGACTTGCAGATCAATTCTGCAGGCAACAAATTAATTGATTTGCCGGCGGGAGCAATTAATCATCATTGGACCAAAAATATTATCGCCAGCCAGGACGGCAGCAAATTATATGTGACGGTAGGTTCCAACAGTAATGTTGCAGAGCGCGGCATGGAGGTCGAGGCAGAACGCGCTGCAATCTGGGAGGTCGACATTAAAAGTGGCGGGCACAGGATCTTTGCCTCTGGCCTGCGCAACCCCGTTGGTTTGGCCTGGGAGCCCCAGAGTGGATTGTTATGGACTGCGGTCAATGAAAGAGATGAACTTGGCAGCGATTTAGTGCCTGACTACATGACATCGCTACGCGATGGTGCATTTTACGGTTGGCCTTATAGCTACTACGGCCAACATATTGATCAACGTGTGCAGCCACAACAGCCGGCGATGGTAGCCAAAGCGATTGCACCTGATTATGCACTCGGTGCCCATACCGCCTCTTTGGGTTTGGCCAACGCCCAGGGTAACACCTTGCCAGCCATGTTCGCCAATGGCATGTTTGTCGGTCAACACGGATCGTGGAACCGGCGTCCACACAGCGGTTATAAAGTGATTTTTGTACCTTTTGAGGGAGGTAAACCATCTGGCATGCCGATTGACGTGCTGACGGGCTTTCTTAGTAAGGACGGTTTCGCCTATGGACGTCCGGTAGGAGTCTTTATCGATAAGTGGGGGGCCCTGCTGGTCGCCGATGATGTCGGCAATGTGATCTGGCATGTTTCTGCCAAATAAGCGATTCCCAATACCTGTCGAAACTAAAAATTAGTTCAGCTCATTCTTCGAGACTATTTTTATCAATTTCAGGATCGCTGTTTAACAGCAATCTATCTTACCGGAGCAACAAAATGACACACATCATAGCGGGTGGATTACAGCAACAAGAGCAGGTGCAGGATGTCATCGATGAGTTACAGAGAGCGGCATTCTCAGAAAATGAAATTACCTCCTTTTATTTAAATCCACCGGGGCAGCATGATTTGTTGCCGCTAGGAGGCGATCGGGACGATTCACCCGGCACGAAAGACTCAGGCACGGGTAGCGCCGTCGGTATCGCCGGCGGAGGTGCAGTGGGTGCCGTGGTGGGGTTGGTTGGCTTACCCGTACTTGGCGTACTTGCTCCCGCATTAGGTGCTGCGGTAGGCGCGCATGTTGGCTCGCTAGTCGGTAGCTTTGCAGAAATGCGAGATAAGGGCGACGCAGAGGCTGATGGCGAAAATCGATATGAACAACGTAAATCCGGGATGATGGTTGGCGTAAACGTTATTGACACCGGCGAAGAGCAAATCGCGATTCGGGTTCTACGCTCGTTTGGCGCTCAGCATATTGAGCGTAGCGAAGGAAAAATTGTGAACGGCGAATGGCTAGGTTTTAATCCAATTGCAATACCAGTATTGATAGACACGCTTGAGTAACATTCAATGTATCGACACCGCGTCATATAAACGCGAGGTTTAATCATCACAAGAAAGGTTATATATGAGTACCATCATGACCAAAGACGGAATTGAGATTTACTATAAAGCGGGCGGAGTCGGACCAACGGTAGTTCTATCGCATGGATGGCCGCTCAATGCCGATAGCTGGGATATACAGATGCAGCACCTGGCATGCAACGGGTATCGGGTCATTGCTTACGATCGTCGTGGACACGGTCGCTCCAGCGATTCATGGAGCGACAATAATATGGATACCTTCGCCGATGATCTCGCGTCACTGATAGACACCTTGGATTTGCAGCAGGTTAGCCTGATTGGATTCTCTATGGGCGGTGGTGACGTGGCGCGTTATATAGGTCGTCACGGCACCGGGCGCTTAAGCAAAGCAGCTTTGATTTCTGCGGTGCCGCCACTGATGCTAAAGACTGAGTCTAATCCGGTTGGCACGCCAATAGCGGTATTTGACGAGATGCGGGAAAAACTCCGGTTCGACAGATCACTGGCCTATCAAGATATCAGCACTTCATTTTTTGGCGCAAACCGCTCAGGGTCTAGCGCGACAAAAGGGATGCAGGATGCATTTTGGCTGCTTGGCATGCAGTCTTCAAGCAAGAGCACTTTTGACTGCGTAAAGGCATTTTCTGAGACAGACTTCACTGAAGATCTGAAAAAATTTGATCTACCAACCCTGATTGTCCATGGTGATGACGATCAGATTGTTCCTATCGCTGCAGCCGGGCTCGCATCAGCCAAAATCATCAATACGGCCAGGCTAGAAATATATCAGGGTGCACCGCATGGTCTGACACATACGCATGCTGATCGACTAAACGCCGATTTACTCTCATTTCTTCAATCCTAAACACGTGTACAAGTAACGTTGGTTTCACGAAAGGCAAAGAGCCCGCTTTATACCGGGCTCTTTGCCTTTAGGAATTGTTCTTATAGTCTCAATCATCTCTCGTTCTTAAATACGACTTACACAAAATTGTCCCAGCTAGGCGTACCGTCGAAGACAGTACTTTAGTATGGCATGGCGAGCGCAACGATCTTGGGGCGGTTTTACGTAAGTCCTTTTATATAAATAAAAATGATCCGGATCTTTTTTCCTATGTGTCTTATCGCACAGAACAAAGTGTGACATATCGATACAGTATCAATATCTTCCTGACTGAATCTTCGAGGGCAGTTAGTTAAAACCAGCTGACATGCATTGTTGAGTATGGCGCTGTTTTTAAAGATGGTATTCGTTTGACGCAAGTGTCATCGGAGTTATGTTTCCTTAACCCTTGATCTACCGGGGCTGGCGGTCGGGAAAAATACCAGCACCAAATTTCGTCTCAATGTGCGATGTAATACTAACCTGAGTTCTATTCCTAGTTTACTGGAATCAGGAATGGGTAGTGAAATTTCGTTACAGTTGGCATGTGCCCCAGAGTTATCTGCGTCAAGCTTTTTACACGAAAGAGTTTATGAAACCCATACGAGTGACATCACAAGTAAAGATCGATCCTATCGACAATCCAAATCTTCCACTTTTGCCGCATGACCGTGATGAACAACCTGATGTGCAGCCCATCGTACCAAGAAAAATAATGAAGCAGGCTTATAAAGACTTGCAACGCTGTCTTGTTGATACCGATTTGCACGGTCAGCGAGGCGTTGAGGAAGTCGTTAAAGATTCAAAAAAGCGTGAAGATAAAAAATAGTATTTATATGTTGTGTCGATAAAGCCAAATAAAAAACATTTTGGGGAAATGAAATGAACAGAATTAGAAAGGCAGTATTTCCTGTCGCCGGTCTCGGTACCCGGTTTTTACCTGCAACCAAAGCACAGCCGAAAGAAATGTTGCCGGTCGTAGATAAACCCTTGATTCAGTATGCAGTTGAAGAAGCGGTGGAGGCGGGCATTACAGAAATGGTATTTATCACGGGGCGCAACAAACGTGCGATTGAAGACCATTTTGACACCGCCTATGAACTGGAATCTGAATTGGAAAGATCCGGTAAACACGAATTGCTAGAACTCGTACAAAGTATCATTCCTAAAAACGTTAACTGCATTTACATACGTCAGCCGGCCGCACTGGGCCTTGGTCATGCCGTCTTGTGCGCGCGACCAGCGATCGGCGACGAACCGTTTGCCGTATTACTGGCAGATGATTTGATGGATGCAGCTCCTGGCTATCAATCGGCCATTGCACAAATGACGCGTTTGTATCAACAAGAAGGTGCCAGCATCATCGCAGTACAAAATGTTGCGCGAGAATTCACCAGCCAATACGGCATTGTCAGTGGGACCCCGTATAAAGATAGTATGGAAATAATGCACGGCATCGTCGAAAAACCGTCCCCTGATCTAGCACCCTCGACCTTAGCTGTGGTTGGTCGTTACGTGTTATCGAATAAGATTTTTTCTTATCTGGAAAAATTAGGCAAAGGATCGGGAGGAGAAATCCAGCTCACCGATGGCATCGCCGCCTTGCTTAAGGATCAAGCGGTTTATGCTTACCGTTGCGCTGCTACGCGTTATGACTGCGGCTCCAAATTAGGATATTTAAAGGCTACTATCGCATTGGGCATGAAGCACGCGGAACTGGGAGGCGAATTTTCTAGATACATTCAGACTCTGGAACTCTTCGACGAAAAAGCGCCAGGACAAAATGTTATTCAATTTGCGTCTGGCAAAAAAGGTGTAGCTAGTCTTATCTAAATGCTCGACTGCGCGGCAGTGCAGTGAGTCGTCCAGCGCTTGTCAGGTCGCTGGGCTATTTTTTTGGCTATTTGATTTTTATATCAAACCGCTGCCAAGTCCACGAAGATGCCGTGCCGCTCACGCATATTCCATGCGGCTTTCCGGCTTGCCTGGCCTGCAGCCCGCATGGAATATGCGCTCTGGGCCAGGTGTTTTTGTTTGAATCGACATAAAGAAACAGCCGCTCAGCGTTTGGCTGAACGGCTGTTTGCTTACTGACACACTTGAATAGCTACCGGGGATTGCCGATCATGGGCGGGAACCGACCACTTCTACGGTGACGCGACGGTTCATGGCGCGGCCTTCTGTGGTCTTGTTATCGGCTGCAGATTGCGTCTCGCCTTTGCCTTCCGTATAAATGCGGCTGGCATCAACCCCAGTCGATACCAGGTAAGCCTTGACCGCGTCGGCGCGCCGTACTGACAGTTTTTGGTTGTACTCTTCGCTGCCTATCGAATCGGTATGGCCGACAGTAATCATTACTTCGGTGTTCATGCCTTGCAGTGATTTTAATAAGTCATCCAGTGCTTTTTTGCCTTCCGGCTTGACGGCTGACTTGTCAAAATCAAATAAGGTTTTTGCGGAGAAGGTGACTTTTTCCGAAACCGGCACTGGCTTAGATGGTGGGGGTACAAGTTTCGCGACTGGGGCGGCCTCTTGCACGACAGGCTCAGGCGGCGCGACATACTTCACTGGCATTTTTGCAGCAGGCTTACCTAGTTTATAGACCAAATTAATAGAGTAAAAATCGACATCGGTATGATTGTGGATGACGTCGTTGAGACGATAGCGTTCTGCTTCGCCTCGGATTGCCAGTGCCTCGGTGATTTTGTATTCCATGCCCAGACCAACTTTGGGATTGAGTTTGTTGTCGCTAGAGTTGGGATTGGCTACTGCAAATAATCGGTCCCCGGTAAAGTGAGAATCGGTTTTGGCGTAATTCATACCCAGTCTGGCGTAGATAGAAAAACGTTCGGACAAGGGTAACTGGGCAAGCATATCGAGATTAAGTCCGCGAAAACCTACCTCGCCATTGAGTGAGCCAGGCGGTGTCGTTGCTGCATTAAAACTATATTTCCCGAGATCAAAGTATCCAGCCTCTAGGGCGAAATATTTGTTTAATTGTTTGCCGACGAACAGTTTGTAAGCAGTGTCGCGTTGATCTGAGCTAAAAGTGACGCTACTGGCACCCGTATCTATCAGGCTACGGATAATGCGATCTTCATCAATGTTCGCCCTTGACTGCCCGATCCCACCACCGATATACCATGCTGAATTGGCCCATTCAGGATCACCCCACTCATTGTCCGCCCAGGCAAACTGACTAGAGAGCATAGCGCAGCTAATCAAACTCAAAGTACCCATTTTTTTTACTAATTTCATTTCTTTCTCCTCGTGTGCTAACCTGGATGACCAGATAGCGGTCTGCAATTTTTAAATAACGGCAAAGTTTTAGCCCTACCGTATGAGTTAGTTACGCTTGATTTTATTTATTTGAAATTTTTATTGCAGCGCCGAAAAATATCGGGTTGACCGCATTTACTTGCTTCATTTTTTGAGACCTGTTGCACTACGATGGGGGTCAGAAAATAATATTCATATCAAGGTGTCCGATCTCCTTTATCCGCGCAATGCCGTGGGGGTTCTGTTCGCTAGCTAACAGAGGATAAATAACGACTTTTTTACAACATTATTTTTGACGGGCGCGGATCGACTCTTGGCAAAAATTATCGATTGCAAAATGAGGCATAGAAATGGTGAGTAGGTTTTTGAAGCGGACAAATAGTGGACGCGGTTCGCGCGTCACAAAATTTTTTGCAACGACGAGTGCATCGAATCGCAAATCATTAAAGGGCGATCTAGTAAAATCGCCTAAATCTGTCGCTCAAAACAAATAATTCATGCCTATTTTTTGGTTTTTCCAGGCGCTGGCGCGACGGGTTTTCGATTGACTTCCGCCAATAATGTGGCGCACTCGCTATCTTGTTTTTGCCCCGTACTGATCAATGGTATGAGTGCTGCGAATGGCGTCAACGTTGCCAGTGCAAGCGCGCCGCCAGCCCGCATTGCCATCACGCCTTTGTCGACGTTGACACTTGGATGTTGGAAGTTACCATGCACGTATATGGGCGCTCTTAGCGAAATAACGCGTACGCCCTTACTTTTGGGCTTGATGCTTAAATCGAGCTGTTCTTGCTTCAGATTGATGCTGCCATTAATCTCTAACGTAGCTTCATCTGTATCAACGACAAAGCGTTTAGTTTGCATCAGGCCATTGCGCACATCAAAATCAGCGGCCAGACAGTTGAGCTTGACTTGTTTATCGCCAGTGAGCGTGGTGAACACAACACTACCGATATTGAGGCCGATCTCTTCCAACAAGAGTTTGCTGATAGTCCCTTGATTGATGAGTGCCTTGACCTCGCCATTCGATGCCCCGAGCAGGCTGGCAACGGAATTGCCCACCGCCGACAAAGAAGCATCACCGTTGACCTCGCCGAGACTGGCATTGAGTTCTTGCAAGTTGGGGAACATTTGTTTTAGTTTCAGATGTCGTGCTTTAATTTTCATTTCTGCCTGAATCGCATTCTTGCCGGTTCTAGCGCTGCCATCAAGTGTGATATCCGAGCTTAGACTTCCGCCTGCCAGTTCAAAATTGAGCGGGAGTAAAGTCAATACCCCGTCTTGCAAATGTAGTTTGGTGGTGAGCTTGTTAATTGCTAATGCTTCTTTGCGAATAATATTATTTGCGCTGAATTTGATGTCTGCATCGATACTAGTCCAACGTTCAGTCTTGAAAGTTTCTATCGGTAGAATTTTGTCAGATGGCTGGATTGCCGGCACACCGCGCGTGATCTTGCTTGATGCCGAGTCAATGCCGATGATGGGAGCCAGATCAGAAAAAAGTAAAGACTCCGATACTATGCTTCCTGATAACAGCGGACGTGGTTCTTTTAGCAGAAAATTCAGATCGCCATTAATATCGCTGGAGCCGACTTTGCCCCGAAACTTTTGGTAGGACCAACTTCCTTTGGGGCCTAGCGTTCCAAGCAAATGACCTTCGGTCGCGAACGGCGGCGTCTCGGGCAAGATGATGCCTGTGAGTGCATATAGTCGTGCCATGCTTAAGCCCGATAGCGCCAGGCGCATATCGATTGCGGCTAGATCGGTCGGCCGTGTCACTGATCCGACGACAGAAATCACCGTTTCACCTTGGCGTAGATAAGCCATGATAGGGAAGGGCGTAGTTTGCTGTTGCAGCGCAAGTACAGCTCCGGCGCGACCGTTGCCGCTGATGATTTCGCCGTTTAACTTCCCGTGTAATTGCCACTCCACACCATACTCTGAGTCATTGTTGAGTGTTTCGATATCTACCGTAACGATGGCGCGCTTGAGCGCATCGTTCAAGTGTATGCGGCCTTTGGTCAGCACAATGCGCTGCAATTCAAGTTGCCACGCCGATGCTTTGTCTGGCTTGCTCAAGGTCCAGTTGTTTTGCGCTTGGGCATTGCGCACCAAGGCTATGGTAGGCGTGTCCAGATACAAAATCGGGATAACAATTTTTTTCGCTACTAAGGCTAAAGGGTCAAACGCGAACGTCAATTGTTTGATGCTCGCCATGTTTGATGATGCGTTCGGTGCTTGTAGATTTAGATCGGGATTGAGGTTTGGCGGATTGCCGATCTGAATATTCTGAGCAAGCAGATAGGGCCAGGGTATCCTGCTACGCCATCCCTCTATGCTCTGAGACTGGCCGGCCGGCGACTTTTTCCATGTCAGACTCAGGTCGCCGCGAATCGAGAATGGGCGGCCAATTGCTTCGCTGACGTGCGCATTGATACTCGGCTTGATACGGTTCCAGTCAAGCGTCAGTAAAATAATGACGGCGACGATAGGAATGCTGAGCAAAATGATCGCCACAGTCAGAGTTGTTTTTGTGTGGCCTTGAATTGTCATTGTGGGCAATGAAAGAGTGATTAGTTGACCGATTGCTGCTTGCTTGTGCTTGCCAGGGAAATGCTATTAGATCAGATCAGGACGATTTTTTATGTACGCTGTCACACATAAGTTAAGGCTGTTGCGGTTTAGAAAGCGCAGTTAGCAGATAAATGCGCGCTGATGTTTTGCAAGCGGTACTTCCTAGATTTTCCTCTTATTGCCTTTTGCTCGTTGCCAACTGTTCATCAGTTGTCTGCACACAAAATTTTGCAAGCTCTTCCATGACGATTCGTACCGCAATGTTGGTGGCCAATACACCGCCATACGGATCTTCGCTGCTTGATATTATCGACGTATCAAACTCACGCCAGGCAATTACCTGGCGGCTTGCGGTATCGAGTAGATGTGCGCGTAAAGTGAAACGAACTTGGCTAGGCACACTAAAAAATTCTTGCTGTAGCCGTACGATTTCCAAATCCAGCCGCAGTTGTGCCATCACACTGGTGGGCGAATGCACCACAGCACTAAATCGAGCACTGCGCTCCAGCGCACCAGAGACTAGCGGCGCGAGCATAGAGGCCGGCGTTTCTATCCATTCGCTTTGCTGAAAATATTCTAGTTTATGCGCTTGTCGCACATAGACGATGTGCTGACTATCGAAACCAGCGGCTGCGCGAGGGACACTGACTACAATTGTTGGTGCATAGATTTTTGCGGCGCTCGTGACTGCAATTTTCTGCGATGCTTGCGTTGTCGGTGCTGCACTATCGAATGAGTATTTGTTTGCCGAAGGTATTTGGGCGGGAGTCAGGATGGAGCATGCGCATAGTAGGATGGCGGTGATAAAAATAAGACCAGAGCCGGTGTTTTTCGTAAGATAAGTTGAGCTGATCATGGCGTTTTCTTTTCTCCTGGACCTAAAGGTAGTGGCTGACGACCGCGTAGCAGACTGCTGGGGTTACGTTCAGCTTGTTCGCTTAGGCGTTTAAGTGAGGCCGATAGGACGCTTAATTCGCCCATGAGACGTTCCAGCTCCGGCAGTGTTTCTCCCGTGAGTTGGCGCATACCGCCACCCACTTCATCGAGGGTTTTTTTAGCGCCAGTGCTGGCAAGTTTGGCTTCGATGGCCATTTGTTCCACCGCATTAGCAGCGCTACTGATACGCGTTAGTGTAGGCTCAATATTTGGTGCCGCCTGGGAAGTTGCATTCGCCGTTTTTGCGGCATTTACGATGAAGCTATTTATTTCAGTCTTTTGAGCAGCAATTGTGCTCATCACTAAGGAGGTACTGGCAAGTATGTTTTTCACTTCCTTGCGATTGTCATCATCAAACATGGCGTTAAGGTTGGCAGCCGTGCGGTCAAGCTTCGCCAGTACGCTTGTTAAGACATTCTCCAGACGGGCGCTTAAGGACGCTTTGGTGCGTATGACCGGGTAGCGGCTGCCTGCGGTGGCGAGCAAAACAGCAGAATTGGCCGTACTGCCGCTTAATTCTACATAGGCAATACCTGTTAGTCCCTGAGTCTTCAACACTGCTTCGGTGTCGACTTTGATCGGAGTACCATTTTCAATCGCGAAAAGCAGTTGTACTTCCTCAGGCTTGGACGGATCGATGTGGATGCCCTTCACTTTGCCGACGTCCACTCCCATATATTTTACCGGCGCATCCACATTGAGACCTGCTACAGATTCGTTGACTATGGACAAATACACGCCAAAATCTTTTTTGTTGCCAGACCCAGCAGCCAACCACAATATGCCTGCGATGAGTAGCGCAGCCAGACTAAGCACAAACACACCGACTGCTGCATAGTTTACTTTTGAGTCCACATTGGCTCCTGGTCTGGTTGCTGTATTTGCGTCTGAACCTCGATCTTTTCTAGGGCCTGCGTGCGCGCAGCTCTGCCGCGTGGACCATCAAAATATTCGCGAATAATCGGGTGCTCCATTGTCGACAACTCAGTCATCGAACCAATACCGATTACTTTACCTTCACCCAATACGGCAACTCTATCGGTGACTTGCCATAAAAAATCCAGGTCATGGGTAATAATCACGATGGTGGATTGATATAGCTCATGCAGTGTGCGTACCAGTGCGTCGATGCCGGCGGCCCCACTGGGGTCCAGGCCTGCGGTAGGTTCATCGAGGAACAGCAATTCAGGATCGAGTGCCAATGCGCGTGCCATCGAAGCGCGTTTCAACATGCCGCCGCTTAGTTCTGTAGGGAATTGCAAACCTGTTTCTGCTGCCAGTCCGCTCAGTGTCAGTTTCCAGGCGGCGACCTCGTCGATGAGCGTCGCATCAAGATCGGTGTGTTCATTCAGCGGCAGTGCGATATTGTCGCGTACATTAAGGGTGCCAAACAAGCCGCCGTGCTGAAACATCACGCCCCAACGCTGGCGTAAAAGAATTTCTTCATCAGCACTGAGCGCGAAAATGTCTGCGCCCAATATCTTGATTGAACCCGAGTCGGGACGGTGCAACATAATCATCTCTCGTAATAAGGTAGATTTGCCTGATCCGCTGCCGCCGACGATAGCGAAAATCTCGCCACGGCGTATTTCAAGATCTAAATTTTCATGCACGATATGCTCGCCAAAACGCGTACATATCTGGCGTATTTCGATGACATTTTTTGACTCAATCATCGTGTCAATATTCGCGTCAAAATTCGATTGAGTTGAAGGGGGCGTCATATCAAAGATCCAATATGCTCAAGACTACCGAGAACAATGCATCCAGAACGATCACAATAAAGATCGATTGAACCACGCTGCGGGTAGTTTGCCGACCGACGCTATCGGCGTTGGCTTTTGTTTGAAATCCCTGATAACAGCCTATCATGGCGATGACGAAAGCAAACACCGCCGCTTTTCCAACGCCAACCAGAAAAGTCGGCAGGTGCACTTCATTGCCAAAGCGAAGTATAAATTCGTGGAAGTTGATGTCTAGTTGTGAGCGTGCCATGATCATGCCACCCAACACACCAGTGATGTCAGAAAATACGGTCAATAGAGGCAATACCACGATCAAGGCAATGACCTTAGGCAATACCAATAAATCAATAGGCGTAATGCCGATAGTGCGCATGGCATCAATCTCTTCCGTAACCACCATCGTGCCTATCTGTGCTGCGTAGGCTGAACCTGAGCGTCCGGCAATGATGATGGCTGTGATTAATGGCGAAAATTCGCGCAACATGGAATAGCCGACCAGTTCGACCACAAAAATATTTGCCCCATAATGTTTGAGTTGATCTGCACCTTGGTAAGCGACGACGATGCCTAGCAAGAACGATGTCATCCCTATGATAGGCAGTGCATCGAAGCCGGCGATCTGTATATTGCTCATTACCATGCGCCAGCGCCAGTGTTGAGGGAAAGCGGCAATCCGCAGCAGGGCCAGCGCACTTTCGCCAATAAAACTGAGGAATGCGTAAGCACCTATCCAGGTTGCCTCTGCTCTCCTGCCGACTTTTTCCAGACGGGATTGATGGGCTTCTGCGAGCAAAGGTTTGGCGATTTCTTTTTCCACCAGCTCCATGAGTTTTTGATAGTGAACAGGCCAACCAAGTAAGCGTACTGTTTTCCCGCTATCGCGTATTTTTTTTAATTGCCTTTGTAAGATCCAGACTCCTACGCTATCCAGTTTTTCCAGATGCGATCCATCCAGCACTATCTCAGCAATGCCTGAGGCCTCGACTTGCTCCAATATCGCTAATTTCTGCTCTGTCGCGGCAATTGCACGAGCAGTCCAGCTCCCGGATAGATTAAATTGTCCAGGAGCGGCTAACGTGATGTTTGCAGAAAGAGGCGGGGTTTGCATGTGCATTTTGTATCGGAGGCGTTAACCTCGTCAACTTGCCTTTTCTTTCATCTAGAATCTGTACGCTAACGAACATAAGTGGATGATTTGAATTTCTATGTGTAGCAACGAACAGAATAGGTTTGGTGTTTAGTAAATAATATGTTCTCACCGCAGCTCGATGCCTTTGATATTTCTCGATTCTTGCTTAGGTTTCCTTACTTAAATTTTGGAGAGTCATGATGAAATTGAATATCGCCACTTGTATTTTGACTGCGGCTAGCGCGCTGCTAATTCTAGGTTGTAAGAAAAATGCGCCGCCTCCACAGCAAAAGGACGGGGAGCTATTCTCCGCACAAAAGTCGGTAGCGCAACCATCTGCAGTACCACCGCGCCTGCCAGATCCGATTGTGCCAAAAGGAGCTGAAGCGCCGTCGCCTCTGCCTGGGCAAGCGGGTGACACGTCAAGCGAAGCATTTAAGAATGGCGGCAATAAAGATCCGCATAAATAGACGTAGATTAAAAAAATATCTCCTGGGTTCGCTAGCGCACGGAAGGTTTGTCATTTTTAGTTCATCGTATGAGTTCTCACTCATCATCATAAAGGAATCAAAATGACTTATTTAGAACGCGATACTTATGGCATGTATACCAATAATTCCGACAGCGGACCTGGACCACGATTGATGGGTGCCGATACGTTGATTGGCGATAATGTTTATAACGTGCAAGAAGAGCATGTGGGTGATATTAAAGAAATTATGCTGGATGTCCAGAGTGGAAAAGTGGCTTACGCAGTAATGTCGTTTGGCGGTGTGTTTTCCATCGGTGAAAAATTGTTTGCGGTTCCATGGAGTTCGTTAAAGCTGGATCCTGCCAACAAACGTTTTGTTTTGAATATTAGTAAAGAGCGTTTCGAAAATGCGCCTGGTTTTGATTCCGATAACTGGCCAAATATGGCTGATCAAAGCTGGGTTGATGGAATTCGATCCTACTATGACGTCAGCGGTCATTAAATCCGTACTGATCAAATAAAACAGCCGCATTTGCGGCTGTTTTTACATCTAAGATCATCTGCTGCAATTGAAGTAAATGAAATCGCAGCAGATGAGTAGAATGCTTATTTGCCGTTTTTCACTTGCTTGACGGCGGCCTTTACGTCGCCGACACTTTCTTGGACATTGCCTACAATTTGTTTTTTAATTCCCTTTGCCTGCTGTTCTTTGCTGCCGACTAATTTACCAATTTCTTCTTGCATTTTTCCGCCCAATTGTTTCGCTGCGCCAGTTGCTTGATCTTTATTCATGATATGCCTCTATAGTTGAGAATCGATTAGTAGTGGATGCTGCATCAATCTATTTTTATACAAACCAAAGCTTGGCTTGTATCTTCGGCGACACGACATCTCTGTCGTGCGCTTATACAAAAGATAGACCTTTTCTTGACTTTACTCTGTGCGCTAACTAACGCAGTCTTTGTAAAATATAACTAATTTAAAATCGCCAAGATAAAAACGAATCAACATTGCGATTAACTCGCTCGTCGACAGTGTCGTCATGAAAGAAAAGAAGACAGAATAATTTTTTTTGAGGAGCGACGATCTGCTGGAGGTGGGTTCTGTTTCCGCGGCCTGATTTTAGTGAGCCTTGGTATTGCGAGAGCAGATGTGCTGGCATTGACGGGTATACAAAAATTGACGGTCAAAATGGAGAGACCATGGAGATGTTCGAACTGGTAATTGATATTTAAAAACGTAAAATCATACCAAGTGCCATGCCCACAGCGCACTATCCATGCGGGTTTCCAACCATGCCTGTCTGCAAGTCGCATGGTAAATGCGTTGTGGGCTTGTGCTGTTGATCTATTAATGGCTCAAATGCGTGTTTCTACACATTAGTCTTTCGATTATCGCAATTTTCTGCTGCTAGTTTAAAGGTCTAGCACCCGTTGCCTAACGCTTTTTTTATTCACACTGTCCGCGCTGGCAAATCTTCCTGGTGCCCGCGCGCGGACTCCCATCGTCGGCAATATCGGAAGGCGAGCGTTTGCGCTGTGCTTATTGGCAAACCGAAAAAGCTGCGCGGCAGGTGGTGAATTAAATTCTGCGTAGAATTACGCATTGTCTACCTCGCTAGTAAAAGCCGGGGCTTGATAAGTCCGCACACCTAAACGTACGGAATATCAAAAAATTAGAAATACTCTTCGTTACATGATTAGTATCTGGCCGTTCGACACGAAACTAAATTCGCCCAGTCAGCAACATTACAATCAACACCACCACAATCAGGCCGGTAAAACCACTCGGGCCATAGCCCCAACTTCGGCTGTGCGGCCATGTCGGTAAAGCGCCGATAAGAAATAGAATAAGAATGATTAGTAAGATGGTGCCCATGATGCTGCTCCTAATTTATTTAGAAATAATTTTGAGATTTTCGATAGACAAAAATAGATAATTTAAAGTTGAGACTTGAAGTAATGAAAGGACTTTACGAAGGCGTCGCGAACTTTCTCTGTCTCCATTACCATGCTTTTCCATGAATCTTCACCCGATGTTTTGAGTTCGTCGAGTCTGTCGAGCGCGCCTTGGGATTGTTCGCGCAGACTAGCCATTTCTTTCAGATATTTTTCTTGGAGCTCAATTTTTGTGGTGCCTGCTTTACTCTGGAGTTCGTCCATTGTCGTGTTTAACTCATCCAACTGGAGTTTCATTTTTTCTATATAGGCGGCTCTGATTGACATGATTGTTTTCCTTGATTTATCGATTGATTCTTAATATTGGAAAGATTTGTCTGTTCTATAGTGGTCGTTGGCCGCTAATAACGCGCAACAGAACCATGATGATGGCAACGACGAGCAGAATATGGATGAATCCACCTAAGGTAAATGAGGTGACTAAGCCCAACAACCACAAGATTAACAGGACAACGGCGACTGTATATAACATGATAATTTCCTTCGATATTAACGACTAAAAGGCAAAGTTTTTGCGATTCAATCTGCTTGATTTTGCTATTCCGGATGGCATAGCATTTGTTTTTTTCGCTTAATTTAGTTTTTTTAGATAGGTAATACTATTGGTGCAAACGGGTACGTTCTGGCCGGGACGTAGGTGTATCCGCGACTTGTTGGATAGAATCTGAAAGGACTGTTCTGATCTTTGCATTTGCTTAAGCACCGTGTTGATCAGATCTCTGGCGTCTCCAAGATTTTTTTCTGCGGTTCCCAGGCTTTGCTTTTGTCTACCGGCCGACTGCTGATCTTGAATGCCAAAAAATATACCGAGACACTCTTGAACAATTCCAAGGATATTTTTTGTAAATCCCCTTACCTGTAATGTGTTCATGAGCGTGTCTCCTGCTATAAAGTTAAATGTTATGACTATCAGTTTTCAACTAAATTTTTAGCCCAGCGAGCGCCTGAATAATAGAGTCGAATTAATATAAGTAAACGCGACCATCGACTACGCGGACTCGATCTCCCACGTGTAAATTAACAATATTGTCTTGCAACAGATTTGTACTGTTGCCGTTGTTCATACGCACTCGGATTTCATATATATCCGGCGACGCTGGATTTCTGTTTTTCTCCACATTATTTCCAACGACGGCACCTCCGACCACGCCTGCAACTGTTGCCACGGTCTTGCCGGTCCCGCCACCGATTTGATTACCAAGCAAGCCGCCAACGACGCCACCAATTACAGCCCCAGCTCCGCTGCTGGAACTGTTGGCCCCAGCGCGATTGAGGTTAATTGATTCGATTACGCCAATGTCGCTGTTTCTGGGCTGAACTGAACTTGAGGCTGGGGAAGAATAGGGTGTTGAGCTTTGATATGGATTATTACTTGCGCAACCCGCAATTAAGGTAGCGCTGATCAATATCGCTGCGCTTCTGGT
The DNA here is from genome assembly GCF_049340485.1 of Undibacterium sp. Ren11W. Classification (NCBI taxonomy): domain Bacteria; kingdom Pseudomonadati; phylum Pseudomonadota; class Betaproteobacteria; order Burkholderiales; family Oxalobacteraceae; genus Undibacterium; species Undibacterium sp. Ren11W. The sequence continues at coordinate 937,541 of NZ_JBMPPB010000001.1, read as the reverse complement.
GGTAGTTAATTTCATGGTTTTCTCCTGAGTAGATGAATCGCTATGAGAACCACGATAGACAAAATTGAGCCGTGCTTCTGTACGCTGGCGCACCAAACGGCGAAACATTTTGATTAAATATTTCTCTATCGAATGGCAGTAATGTGAAAACGTATATCGGCCCTAATTGCGTGAGATTGGCTTGTTCCTTATCAATAACCATCAGGTTCGAATTCTATTGGCATATTTTTTTGATCTATGTTCGATACCGCACAGAAGCACGGAGAGGCCAAGCGTAAAACGGTGATATCGGAATTTTCCGACGCTTGAAGTAAACCGAGTCAGGCTTTGAATTAACAAAGTCTTTTTTTGACTTAGCATTCATTAAATATTGAAAATTAAAGGGAACTAAAATGAAAAATCCATTCGCAATGATTTTGATGAGCGCAGCGATATTTGGCTTGACAGGCCAGGCAATGGCAGCGACAGCAGAGGCGAAAGCTACGTATAAGGCAGCCAACGAGTCGGCATCGGCCGACTACAAAATAGCGCATGCCAAATGTAATAATCTGAAAGATAACCCGAAAGACGTCTGTATTGCTGAAGCGAAAGCGGCACGCACCGTAATCGAAGCGAACGCCAATGCGCAATATAAAGACACTTTGGCTGCGCGCACTACGGCAGCAAAAGACATTGCTGATGCTAACTATGACGTTGAAAAAGAAAAATGCGGTAGCCAGAGCGGAAATGCCAAAGACGTTTGTATAAAAACGGCCAAAGCAAATAAAGTGATTGCCGTTTCTGACGCTAAAGCAGACAAAAAAGTAATTGATGCGCGCGTCGACGCGAATGAAGATAAGAATACCGCTGAGTATAAAGTTGCATTGGAAAAATGCGATGCGGCAACTGGCGCGGCAAAAGACGCTTGCGTTACATCTGCAAAAAAACACTTTGGTAAGTAAGTTTTAAAACCAGCAGTTTAGTTTTCTCATGTTACTCGGTGAAATAACTACACCATTTTTTATCCAATTTATGGCTTAATTTTTATAGGAATTCATCATGAAAATCGCACATCGTATCGCCACTCTTTTATTCGCCGCATCTTTAGTTGTCATTGCCGGTTGTGCATCTACGGCTAAACATGAAGGCACAGGCGAGTATGTTGATGACGCTGTCATCACAACCAAAGTAAAAGCAGAAATTTTTAACGAGTCTACACTTAAATCTTCAGAAATTAATGTTGAGACTTTCAAAGGCGTGGTGCAATTAAGCGGCTTTGTTTCATCTACTGCAAATATCGATAAAGCTATAACAATCACACGTTCAGTTAAGGGTGTTGTGTCAGTTAAAAACGATATGCGTTTGAAATAGAAGTCGCCAAGTTTTTTGGTGGTTGCTCCGTTTTATATAACGGTCAAGGCAGAACTAGCGTACTCTTCGTGAGTATTGCTGGTTCTGCCTTTTTTGACTCCTTAGTGATCAGTTGCGAGGATAGCAGCAGCCTGGGCCATGTCGTGCATTTCGTCAGATCGGCGTTTTCCCTTGCACTGCCGTATTCCAGTCACCCAGAGTCCGCATAAGTGCAGTTCGGTAAACTGGTCTGCCGTGGCACTGTTTGAGCTTCCCCGAATGACATGGTAAAAATCACCGAATAGATCTGGCCCTGGTGTCGTCAGAATTATTTGTTTATTCGGACTGAATGCTATTGCAATAATTTTCTTCTGACATACTTGTTACGCGACCGATGCTAGCTCACAGGCGGTGTCTAATACTTGCATGGCATTCTGAATAATTTTCTCCGCTGTGCTTCCGTTCTCAGAGATGGCTGCTACGATCAGGCGGGCGCTTAAACATAGGCGTAAGGCACTTATCAGCACCTCATTGCGGGCGCCGCATAGTACCGGTTGACCAACATGCATCGATTTTTCTGTCTGTAATTTTCTATAGACAGCCAAAGTTTGCTCACGATTGAGTACGTGTTTCCCATCCGTCGAGTTCAACACAAAGGGGAAAATAGTAGGCAAACTATCCCAGCCGGGTGGACAGAGCAGCGCATCGCGTTCAAGTCTGGGTGTAGGTAATAAGCTCAGTTGGGGATGGCATTGAAAATATTGAAGCAGGGCGGATTGGAAACTTTGAATAAAATTGCTAATGTCCGTATCGCTTAATGCACGAAAATCGCGTAACTCTGCTAAGGCCGCGACCCAGCGTAACAATAAGCCGAAGTTGACTGTTTTACGCAGCTCGTCTGCGTTGGCCCAAGCTCTGGGCCAATCCGCTCGACTTGAATAGTCCAGCAGAGCATTCGGAATAGCGAGTTTTTGCAAGCGACTCGATTGCGTGGCCGGAACAAAAAGCGCACCAGAAAAACTTGGACCAGTTAAAAATTTTGACCCGGTAACAGCGACTAAAAATTGTTGATCCAGATACGCATGCAGGCTGGCATTCGATATTCTAAATTGGCAGGCGTCGACCATGACATCAAGCTGATCCGGGTATTGGCGGGACAGTCGGATTGCAGTCGCGATAGAAGGGCTGATTAAGCCGGTTTTGGTAACATCCGTGAGTACCAATAATACGTGCTTGTTTTGCTGAATCGCCTCCTGGACCAAGATATCCACTTCATCATCAATCTCTTGACTGTGACGGGAGTCTCCGTCCGCGCGCCGCAAAGCGACTTGCGCTAATTCGATTTGTTTGGAGTGCGCAATTTTTTCACCGCGAATTACGGCAGAACCCAAAGCCGTATGCTCGTCAAAATGCCTACCAGACAAAGCCGATGGAACGGAGCTTCCGGTTTCTACTGCTTCGACCATAACGACCACGGTTGGTGCTAAGGATAAGCTGGCGAATAGCTGCGAGGCGATCAGGTGCAAGTCTGTGCCGGATGCCGCAAAAATAATATCAACACCTGCTTGGTGGTTTAAATCGCACAGTTGTTTCAACTCTTGGCGTACGACCTCAAGTTCGTTTTCATATAACTGGTATTGCGTATTGTCGCAATGCACGGCCTCTATTTTTTTATAAATACTTTGGGCTGCAGCAAGCGCCTTTATGGAAATAGTGGACGCAGTTGCTGAGCCAAAAGCAAATAGATTTTCTTGCGCAGTATGCGGATTTACCGCACAGCCGTATTTGTTGACGGCGTCTGGACCAGGTGCAATCCTACTATCGCCACCTTCCACCAGTAGTTGTTTTAGACTAAATAAATTTTTACTGGTGGTGGCACGCATGGGTTTTTTTCAGATATCTTGCGGTGGAATGGCGCAAGACGCCTTTTTGACTAACAGGTCGCGAAAAGCGGAAAAAAGTTTTTTCATCGGCGCTTGCTTATAAGGGAATAGGTCAACTGGATCCATCGCATGTACGATCATGTCGCTATCCACTTCAAAAATCAATAATTTTCCATCCTGAGTTTCGCCACAGTCAATTCCTACGTAATCCAAGCCTAGTCTCTCGTAGATTTCTTTAAATGCAGCGGTATGTCTTGGCGTAAAGTCAGTATCGAAATGTTCCATGAAGTGTTTTTCTTCGTCACGTTTTTCGGCGCTGTCTGCCATACCAGCATTCAAATAATGAATCATCCAATGTTTGGAAATCCCCATGTGGGAAATGAAAGGTTGCCCGTCGATGAGGATAATCCGGTATTTTCTGAATTGACCGTCCTGGCTACGATAGTCGACGAAGCGGGCGACGTAAAATTCTGCGCTGGGTACCGCTTGTAAATAGTCGGGAATTGCATCAAGCCCAGTTAATTTCCTTAAGCCCTGACCTGCATGTGATCCGAGTGGCCGAACAATGATGGGAAAATTGTCGCCATCGAGCAGCTCAGTAATATCCAGTTCGCCCCGTCCAAGTTGATCCAGAGTTGCGCGGTCTATGCGAATCGACATAGGCATCTCAACGCCATCGGCAGCTTGCAATAGTTTGAACGCATTATCTCTCCCTAATTGGCGAATGCGTGCCGGAAAATTAATAACTGGTTTGGGCCATAGTTGAACAATCTCTTGTAGATCCTCTAACAGCGCATGTTTCTCATCCGCTTCGCCAACAGCGACAAAAACTACATCATGTTCTGGTATTGCGGGCAACGCTGGAATACCCTCGCCGACGTACAACAAGCTTAGGGCGATATCAGAATCTTCCAGCAAAAACTCCAACGGGGTATTGGCCATTAAATCGCCGACAGTCATCAACGCTAGCAATTTTATTTTTGTTTTATGGACTGAAGGGATCGCATACAACGGCTGCAATTTTAATGCTTCCATCTGCATCGTCAATGCCGTGTCGCGCTGGCCTATCAGTAACAAGACCGTGGCTAAATCCATTAAGGCATTGGCATCGTCAGGAACTTCTCGTACACGTGTTATCAGGCTTGACCCTAGAGGTTTTAGATCAACGTCAGAGAACGCCTGGCGCATCAGTGGCGCAAGTCCTAACAATTTGCTTTGATGATCCGAATTGATGCTCATTTTTTCTGGGTTGCACTGGTCGCTCATTTTATTCTTGCCTTGGTTGAGAGAGCCTGTCGCCGATGGCGATAGTGGCGTTGATTAAAGTGTCTATGTCGACTGAAGTCGTTCTATGATTGACGATCGCAGCACGAATCGCGATGTTTCCATGCACCAAGGTAGTCGATGGTGCGGCCAGGCCTGATTCTTGTAAGGCAACGACGATGTCTGCATTGAGTTGGTCGAGATTATCAGCTTGAGCGCTGAGATAACGGAAGCAAACAATGTTTAATGCGACTGGGGCGAGCAGTTCAAGCTTTGCGCTGGCATCGATACATTTTTTTAAATATTGTGCCAGTTCACAGGTATGGCTAATCATTTGTCCTAGGTGATCGGCTCCATACACTTGTAGCGTAAACCAGGTCTTGAGTGCCCGGAAGCCGCGCGACAGATCGGGGCCAAAGTCACACGGCCATGGCGATCCGGCAGCTAGCCCTTTTGCTTCGCGACGCAGATAACTAGCTGGCGTGGCAAATGTTGCCTGATGTGCTAAGTGATCACGGACCAGGATAAATCCTGCATCGTAGGGTACCTGTAACCATTTGTGGAAATCGAAAGCGATAGAGTCGGCACGTTGTATGCCGGTCAGACGCGTTGCAATACTTGGTGCAAGCATGCCGAGGGCTCCATACGCACCATCGATGTGGAACCATATCTGTTCCTGTTCAGCGATATCTGCCAATTGGCTAAGATTATCAATGGCACCGACATCTACTGAACCGGCCGTACCGGCGATAAAGAATGGTGTTAAACCCAACTTGCGATCAGTTGTGATAGCTGTTTTGAGCAGGTCGGTATCCATTTCAAAATGGTCGTTCATAGGAATGATACGTAATGCATCCATCCCAATTCCTGCCATATCCATCGCCTGTGCAATGCAAGCATGTGCACCTGCCGAGGTATATGCGACCAGATGTTGGGCGGAAGATTGTAGGCCCGTTTGACGTACACTGTTCCCTAAAGCCACAGATCTGGCCACTAACACGGCGATGAAATTCGCCATTGAGGTCCCAGTCACAAACAAACCACTGGCCGTATCCGGAAAACCAAAAAGTGCACTGACCCAGCGCGTAATTTGTCGCTCGACTTCGATCGGCATGTGATCACGTCCACCAAGATTGGCATTTAAGCCTGCTGCCAGCATTTCTGCCAGCGTTCCGACTGGGTTGCCGCCCCCGTGGACCCAGCCCATAAAACCAGGATGTGTGTTGCCGACCGAGTAAGGGAGGATATTTTCCATAAATTGCTGATGCACCAAGGATAACTCGGTTGGGGCCATAGGCAGTGCTTGCTGAAATTTGGCGCGTACTTGGTCGGGGATCGTTTGCCAGACCGGCCGCTCCCGGATGTGCTCCGTGTAGTCGAGTATGTCGTCTAGCATACGATGCCCCTGTGCACGAAGATCGTGCCAATCGCTGGGGTCTAGTGTATCGGGAGGTCGTCCTGTCATTTTTTACTAACAAAAAGAAATTTTCTTATGTCCGATTATCGATGATCGCGCCACAATTAAAGCAGGGAACAAGGCAGATTTAATAGTCTTAATAGACTTAATTGGCACCAGGGACAGTACTTCCTTCAATCGTCTGATCTGATACCGCAAAGTCGCGGTTCGGTATGCTTGCTTAAGCTCGCCCTAAATAATCGGCAAAAAAATTCAATTTAGCGCGGGCGCGTTGACTAGACCAAAAATCGGAACTTTGTGTGATGGTCCGGTCGTTTAACTTGATATTGATCTCAAGCGGTCTGCGCATTAATACACAATGAACGTAGGTGGCAAAGCTTTCTGCAAAATCGTCGTAAGCATTGGTAGACGCATACAGCGTTGGGAAAGAGGTTTTATCTAAACCCTGGTAAATTTCGGGGATCAAGTCTCCTGCAAGCCGCTGCTCTGAATTTACATTTGAGTAAAAGGAAAGCATTTTTCTGTAAGTGAAATCCTCTCTCAGTAAGGGAATAATTTCGTTACTCATCGCAATTTGCCAGGAGAGGCTTAGATAACTGTATTCTTCGCTTGACTTAAACTTCTGCGCACCAACCCACCAATCGGGTAAGAACTCGCTTTTTGCCGTCAATACATGAGCAAACTCGTGAAGCAACAAAAACTGTAAAGCATTTTTTCTATTATCATTTTCTGGCGTTTCGATAAGCACATCAATTTTGTAGTGCGTATCGGGCACGAAAGGAGAATTTTCCTTCCAGTTGGCCCATTCGTTCGCCACGCGATATAAAAATATGTCTGCATCGAGCAGCGTTACAGAGCCTAAGAGGCAACCATTAGCACCGACAACCACGTCGGTGATCGCCGACGAGCCTAAACCCCGTGCAAAATAAACGCCAAGCAAAGGCTTGTCGAGAAGTTTTAATACAGTTGGGTGGATTTCTGCGATGGCAGCTTTTACATCGGCTAAAAAGTCTGGTGGCGGCAAAATTTTCTCGGGATTGCCGTCTTGCTTGGTGGCTAGATTGATCGCGGCAACATGCGCCAATAGCTCATCGCTAGCGACGCCTAATCGATCAAGCAATGGGAGCTTGAGTTGATGCTCCCAAAATGCTGGTTCAGAAGTAACGATCATGCGCTTAGCCCTTACCCTTGGAAATACTAGCGAGTTGCAATTCGTTCACTGTGGTTTGATCGGCTCTCATATCGATTCCGTGCATATGCTTAGACTTTAAACATCTATATTAACGGGCAAATTTCTTAATAGTTATTTTTATTTTTCATTTTCATTATTTTATTGAGAACTGTTTGATAAAAGTCGCGTCGGCGCTTCCTTAGACTCCACATAAATAATCGCTATTGGGTTGGGTCCCACGACCACGTTACTTTTGCATGTAATCTTGTTTCGAATACTCGTCTGGTTCCAGTCTTAGATGTAATCACGCAAACGGTAGTAAGACATCCCTAATACCTGGAATAGACCCGCCAGACGCTCGCCGCCTGGGAAGGTCGGATTTCTTAATGTGCTAAAGAGCTTAAGGTGGCTGTCGTCACCGCAAATGGCTTCGGCCAGAACCCGTCCCGCGACGCAGGTGGGGACAATACCGTGACCCGAAAACCCTTGTGCCCAATACACATTGCCGCATCGTCCAAAGTCTGGTGTGCGTGGCATGCTGATGTCGATGTGGCCACCCCAGGTGAACTCAATCTTGGCATGTTCAAGTTGCGGGAATACCTTAAGCATGTCTTGTCGCATAGCTTGCGTCAGATTGTGAGGAGTTCGTCCGGTATAGGAACATTTTCCGCCGAATAGGAGACGCTGGTCCTGGGACAGCGGAAGTAGTCGAGTATAAATTGATTGTCCGATACTGCATGACCGGTGGGAAGTAATTGCTGCGCCACGGTGGGCGAGAGTTGTTCGGTGGCGATCATATAACTGCCTACTGGCAAGATCTTGTGTTGGAGTCGCGTGTCAAGTTGATCGATATAGGCATTACATGCCAGTACCAGTTGGTTGGCGCGTATCTGGCCATGGGCCGTTTGCACGCTTATCCCTTCGTCACCATTGTGTGCCTTGTAGCTAAGCGCCTTTGAGTTCTCGAAGATACGCACGCCTTTTTGTTCGGCGGCACGCGCCAAACCTAATATATATTTTAAAGGATGCAGATGCCCGCCTTGGGTATCCAATAGTGCGCCTTGGTAGCGGTCGGAACCTATGTGGTCACGGAGCGCATCTTTAGGGATGAATTGCAAATCCTCATAGGCCCATTTGCTGAACGCTTCTTGCTGCCAGTCTGTGAGGATCTTGACGCGATGCGGTAGCACTGCGGTCCATAGATGACCCGACTTCAGGCCACAATCTATCTGATGTTCGACTACCAGTCGTCGGATTTCCTGCGTGGCTTGCTGTATCAGCTGCCAGACTTGTCTGGCACCGGCGCGCCCTAAGGCCGCCTCAAAAGGAGGCATGTCACAGGAAAACCCTGGAATAATTTGGCCACCATTGCGACCTGATGCACCCCAACCGACTCGGCTCGCCTCGATGATCGCAACTGATTTTCCGGCTGCAGCTAGACGTAAAGCGGTATACAAACCAGTAAAGCCGGCACCGATGATGAGTACGTCGACGTCGATATTTTCTTCAAGCGAAGGGCGTCTAATTTGCAAATCCAGACTGCTGGCGGCGTAGTAACTGGCGATGTGTTCGGAGCTGGAATCAAACATGGCGACTGTTAGTCCTGACTGAAAATTACAAAATGCACCCCTGCCACTGCGCATATTCCATGCGCCTTGCAGGCCAGGCAGGCTGGAAACCCGCATGGAATATGCGCGGTGGCAGGGGCGTTATAAAATATTGTGAGCAAGCCGAGCAAGTTCCACACTAAATAGTGTCAAACCGTCGCGAGCGGCGACTATGTCAGCGCTGTAACAATCAAGCTAATCGTTTCTTGACCTGTGCGCAAAGATAGGTCCAGACAAATACCGAAGCTGCATTGCTGGTTAGTTCGGCGTGATCATAGGGCGGCGAGACTTCGACGCAATCCATGCCGCACCAGTTGAGATCGATTAGCTCTTCGATAAAGGACAAGACTTGCGCCGATGTCATACCGCCCGGCTCTGGGGTGCCGGTACCGGGTGCGTAGGCCGGATCGAGACAGTCGATGTCCAGCGTCAGATATACCGGTGGGTTGCCTGCCTTCGTCATGCGGGCGCGTATCTCAGCGAGGACTGTTGCCAGTTGGGCTGGGCTCACCAGGCCGCGCAATTCGCGTGCGGTAAATACTCTTCCACCTACGCTATTGACGTATTCACGCGCTTCTTTTTCGGCCGATGAGCGTATCCCGATTTGCATCGAGGCTTCTGGTATTAACAAACCTTCTTGCATGGCCTCGTAGACCCAAGTGCCGTGCCCGGATGGCTCACCGAAGTGATCGGTCCAGGTGTCGCAATGAGCATCGAAATGCAGCATCGCCACTGGCCCTCCATGCACTTTGTTCAGGGCTCGTAGTAAGGGCAGGGTGACCGAGTGATCGCCTCCCAACCACACCATATGATGCGCAGCAAACAGTTCTTCGGCTTGCGGCATTAACGCTGCGCGCATCGCTTCTATGCCGGTATTTGGCAAGGCCAGGTCGCCAGCGTCACAGAATACGCCTAGCGGCGTGGTATCAAATAATGGATGGGTGGCGTCGCACAACATTTGCGATGCAAGACGAATCGCTTGTGGGCCAAACCTTGCGCCCGGACGATTGGTGACAGCACCATCAAAATTGAGCCCGGCCACTGCGAAAGGCATGTCGGGTGCTTCGGCACGCTTTGGACCATTTAAATACGTGCCGCTGGAACGGTACGCGAAATCGTGATTTGCCATAATATTACTTTCAGACTTGATTTAAATATGCCGGGCTTTCAGTGTTTCGGCTGAACTGTCTTGCTAAATCAAATGTGGAAGCTGCGGCGATCAGGTTTGTGCTGCTAGGAAGCGCCTCTCCCAGGTTCCAATTTCGTAAAGATAGCTTTTGTATTCGAGTTGCTTAACCGAGCAGTAAGCGGTAACGAACGCCTGACCTAACAAGCGCGGTGCCGATGTGCTATTTTCCATTTGCGCGTGCGCTGCCATGAAGCTAGGAGCCAGATCGTGGCTGCAGTCATAGGCACTACCTTCTAGCGCTGCGCTGGGGCTGATTTTCTCTTTGATACCTGCCAAGCCAGCAGCGAGCGAAGCAGCAATCGCCAGATAAGGATTAGCGTCCGCGCCAGCAATGCGGTTTTCCACCCGTCGGGCAGCAGGTCCAGCTAAGGGAATACGCAAGCCGGCGGTACGATTGTCGACACCCCATTGTAGGTTGATAGGTGCCTGACTACCCGGAATGAAACGCCGGAAAGAATTGACCGAGGGGGCAAACATTAACATCATGTCCGGCAGATAGCGTTGCAAACCACCGATGAAATGCTGAAAACGCTCGCTATCGCTACCATCAGCATTGCTGAAAATATTCTTGCCGCTGGCATCGACCACGCTTTGGTGCAGATGCATGGAGCTACCAGGTTGCCCAGATATAGGTTTTGCCATAAAAACGGCGTTCATGCCATGCTTGATGGCGATTTCTTTGGCGGCATATTTAAATAAAAAGGCCTGATCGGCCAGGGCCAAAGGGTCTCCATGCACCAGATTGATCTCGTATTGGGACAGACCGACTTCATGGATCCAAGTGTCGCCCTTGATCCCCAAGGCATCAATTGCGGCATTGAATTCATCCCAGAAAGGCGCCAGCTCGTTAAGCATGTTCATGCTGAAGGCCGATTGCCCATTCTCGGCGCGGCCATTTCTAGCCACTGGCGCGGCCAGCGGCAGATCGGGATTGGCGTTCGGTGCGGTCAGATAGAATTCTATCTCTGGTGCGACTACCGCCGTTAAACCTAGCGCAGCATATTCTGCCAGCACGTTTTTTAAGATAGAACGTGGCGCGAATTGGCACAGATCCCCACTGAGTTCGACACAATCATGAATCGCAAAGGCACGTGGCACGCTGCTCCAAGGGCATAATTTGAGGGTGTTGTAATCTGGTAGCAGGCGAATATCCGGATCGGCGTCTGGAAAAATAGGATCATAGGAATAATCACCAGTGATCGCTTGCATAGGAATAGCCTGAGCGATACGCAGCTCGTCACCACGTGCAAAACTGGCGGCCGGCATCAACTTGCCGCGTGGATAGCCTGATACATCAGGAAACATACATTCAACATCACGAACCCCGTGTTGCTGAAAAAATTCTTGTATTTTGTTTGGCGTTGCCGTTGAAATGGTTGGCATATTCATAGTCTTCTTAATTAGTTTGTGTTCCGCACTTTGCGGCGCAGAGAGTGGCACGTTAGTCGGTGTATCGCGTTCTATAGCATGTCTTTGATTTGGTAATACAGCATCCCCAAGACCAGTGCCGGTGTGCGCATTAATTTGCCCCCTGGGAAGGGATGATGCTTGATCTGGGATAGCAAATCGAAGCGACTAGCTTGGCCGGCGATGCTTTCGGCCGCCAGTTTTCCCGCCATGCCGGTCAATGCGAGACCGTGACCAGAGAAACCTTGCAGATAATAGATGTTGTCGCTAACACGACCAAAGTCGGGACCACGATTCATTGTGATGTCGACAAAGCCCCCCCAGGAATAGGGCACATTGAGATCCGATAACTGCGGAAAAACGTCGAGCATCCGTTTGCGCATACTCGCTACCAGATTCACCGGCGTGGCCGAGCTGTAGCTAACGCGCCCACCGAATAGCATACGGTGGTCTGCAGTGGTACGGAAATAGTCGAGTACAAAATTGGTGTCGCATACCGCTGAGCGTTGGCGTATCAAGGCATCAGCGCGCTCTTTTCCCATCGAGTCGCTGGCAATAATGTAAGTACCGACGGGCATGATGCGCTTATCGAGCTCCGGAGCGACTGACTTGCCGTAAGCGCCAAGATACACATTGCCTGCCAGGACCACAAAATCACAGCTTACTTCGCCTCGTGCCGTTTTTACCAAAGGCTTACTGCCACGCACGATGTCCACTACCGGTGAATTTTCGTAAATCTGTACGCCCGCAGCGCGGGCAGCAGCGGCCAAACCCAGGCAGTATTTGAGTGGATGTAAATGACCGGATTGCGGATCAAACAGGCCTGAATGAAAACGCTCGCTGGCAATCCAGTTGTGGATATTGGCTGCGGCGATAGGCTGCATTTGATAGCCGTAGCGCTTTTGCAGCTCGTCGCTCCATTCAGCTAGTTGACGACCCTTTTTTTCATTTACGGCCACGCTCATATAGCCTGGCACATAATCACAGTCTATCGCATGCTCGGCAATCCGGCTGCGTATCAATTGCATGGCTTCTACGGTAATATTCCAGGCACAACGTGCATCGTCGGCGCCAAATTGCGATTCGATAGCGTCGTCGCTGGCATAGCCGACTATGGCTTGGCCACCGTTTCTGCCGGAGGCACCCCAGCCTACGGTTTTTGCTTCCAATACCGCCACGCTGTAACCTTTTGCACGCAATTCTAGTGCCGTCGATAATCCCGCGAACCCGGCGCCAACGATGCAAACGTCGGCGCTTATTCGTCCACCTAAGGCGGCCGATGTAAGAGGGCGGGTGACACTCGCCTCGTAGTAAGAGTTTTCTGTTAATTGCGCTTCTTTGCTCAGTAACATAGGAGAAACCTGTCCATTCCTTGTTCGTTATTTGTTATTTGTTATTTGTTATTTGTTATTTGTTATTTTGCTACCGTTTTTTGACCCTTGAATTTGATCAATGTTTGATTAAAACTTAGTCATGTAGCGACTGCTTTCCCAGTTGCTCACGTGCTGACTGTATTCCATCCATTCCGCGCTCTTTAGCGCGACAAATTCATGTACAAAGCTTTTGCCTAAGGCATCGCCGAGGATTTGGTCTTGTTTCAATGCCTCTGCGGCGATACCGAGGTTTTGCGGCAGAATTTTTAGACCTAAGTTATCGCGCTCGCTAGCGGTCATCTCGTAAATGTCACGGTTGATAGGCTGGCCGGGATCAAGTTGGCGCTCTATTCCGTCCATGCCAGCTGCAATCACACCCGCCAGTGCCAGATAGGGGTTAGCGGAGCTATCCGGTAGACGCCATTCGATGCGTTGATACACCACACGCGCTACTGTAGTTCGGTTATTGTCACCAAAACCAATAAAGGCGGGAGCCCAGCTAGTACCGGAGAGCGACTCCCCACACATCAGGCGCTTGTAGGAGTTGACGGTCGGTGCGCACAAGGCAGTGAGAGCGGGCGAGTGCTGTAACAAACCTGCCATAAACTGATAGGCGATGGCCGATAAACCTAAGCCACGTTCATCGCCGGTTTTATCATTGGCAGATCCAAAAATGAGATTGCCATCAACGTCAGCAATTGATAGATGGAAATGCAAGCCGCTACCAGGGCGGTCAGCGAAAGGCTTAGGCATCATGGAAAAAATCAAGCCTTCTTCCTCTGCGATATGATGCGCCGCCATCTTAAATAACATGAAATTATCAGCAGCCTTAAGCGCATCGGCATACTTGTAATTGACTTCAAACTGACCGCTGGCGTCTTCATGATCGATCTGAAATACCCCCAGTCCGCAGGCGTCTAGGGACGCTGTTAACTTTTCTAAAAAACGCGTACGGCGTAATAGGCTCTTGGTATCGTAAGACGGTTTGTCCAGTGTGTCCGCCGACTCCGAGTCAATCTTGCCATCCTTGTCTTGCAACAGAAAAAATTCTGGCTCTAGCCCTGCATTGAGTGTCCAGCCTCGCGCGGTAAGGCGTTCTACTTGTTTTTTTAAGATCTGGCGCGGGCAGACCTCAAAAGCCTGACCAGCGACGTGCCCATCTAACACCACTCTGGCATAACCTGGCAACCACGGCATACTTTGTAGTGTCGTTAAGTCGGCCCGGCCATAATATTCAGAGCGCACGCCGGTACGTGGCAGACCTGTTCCCCAAATAGAGGGACCAGAAAATCCTGCCCCCGGATAAACAATGTCATCGAGATGCGTCAGCGGAATTAATTTCCCTTTTGCTGTACCGTGGATGTCGGTAAATTGAGCAAACACGAATTTAATTTGTTGACTTGCCAGTCTGGCTTGATGCTCAGCGATGGTGTCGGCGTTACTTGCGTTCGGCGTGGTCATGGTGGTTATATTTTATGTGTTTCTAATTGGCGAACAGTGAACGAGTACTCAGCTAATACTGAACGAATAGCAAACTACCGTATCCGTATCCAGGTGGTTTTTAGTTCGGTATATTTATCAAAGGCGTGCAAAGATTTATCGCGCCCATTACCTGATTGTTTGTAACCGCCAAAAGGCACAGTGATATCGTCACCATCGTATTGATTCACATGAACAGTACCGGCACGCAAGGCGCGCGCAGTCTTAATTGCGGTACTCAGGTCTGCTGTCCAGATTGCTGCCTGCAAGCCAAACGGGGTGTCGTTGGCCTGCCTGATTGCGTCTTGGATGTCGGTAAAAGCGATGACGGCGAGCACAGGACCAAAAATCTCTTCCCTGGCAATCTTCATACTGCTGTCGACTTGATCAAAGATAGTCGGACTGACATAGTAACCACCGCTCTCTAATTTGACCTGCTGGCCGCCATGCAAGAGTTTGGCACCTTCTGCATTACCAGCAGCGATATAGCCCATTACTGATTTAAGCTGAGTGGCGTCAACGATGGCCCCCATGACGGTCGTCTCATCAAGCGGATCTCCTGGTTGGAAATCGGGCATCATGGCCAAGGCTTTTTCTAGGAACTTGTCCTTGATCGAGGCTTCTACAAACAAGCGGGAAGGTGCATTGCAGCTTTCTCCCTGATTGAAATAGATAGAGCCAATCGCCGCTTCGACTGCTTCGTCCAGATCGGGGCAGTCAGCGCAGACGATATTGGCCGATTTCCCGCCTAACTCCGTCCATGCGCGTTTTAGATTTGATTGTCCTGCCATTTGCAGTATTTGCTTGCCGATCTTGGTGGAGCCGGTAAAGCCTATGCAGTCTACATCCAGGTGCAGAGCTAATGCCGCGCCTGCTTCGTGACCGAAGCCCGGTACCACATTAAAGACGCCAACCGGTATGCCAGCCTCGATTGCTATTTCTGCCAGGCGTAAGGCTGTCAGCGGTGATTTTTCGGATGGTTTTAAGACGACACTATTGCCAGCGGCCAAAGCGGGAGCAATCTTCCATGAGGCCATTAACATAGGATAATTCCATGGCACAATGGCCGCCACCACGCCGACAGGTTCGCGGGTAATTAGGGCCAGACTGTCAGAGGCAGTAGGTGCGATCTCATCGTAAATTTTATCGATGGCTTCACCGTACCAGCGTAAACAATTTGATGCGGAGTTGACGTCAACACTCTGGCTATATTTAATTGGCTTACCCATGTCCAGGGTTTCAAGCAGTGCCAGTTCATCGCTATGTTTCAACATCAAATCGGCAAATTTTATCAGGACGCGTTTGCGCTCTGCTGGCGCTAGGCTGGCCCAGCGACCATCTTCAAAGGCAGCGCGTGCTGATGCTACTGCGAGGTCAACGTCGACCGTATCACAGCGTGCCACAGCGCCTAGATTGCGACCGTCTATCGGCGAAATATTGTCGAAAGTGTTCTCCGACACTGCCCAGCTTCGCTGTCCATTAATGAATGCACGTCCATCGATATTAAGTGAGGCAGCACGCTCATGCCAGATTCTGTTTGTCATGGTTTTCCCTTTTTACTTGGTCTTTTTCCACCTCCATGCACGGCAGGGTGGCGGAAAATTTTCGTCACTATAACTGCGACGGTCATCGCAATAAAATTTGTTAAGGACAGATGCCAGATCCGTGGCACCTGTCTTTGTGTACCTGCCTATGATTTGATCTCTGCGTCGAAATTAAAAACTAACCACCGTCGAAGCGCCGAACAATAAATTATCCTTTTTGTAGGTTTTACTCTGCACGTCATAGAACGTGTTTTCAGATGAACCATCCCTACGCAATTCAAATTTCAACATGGCGTTTGGCGTCAACGCATAATTGAGACCGAAAGTCAGTGCATAGCGATTTGCGCCTTTATTTGGATCGCTGACCAAACCTGTTGCGTTGTCTATGCCAGGACCAAAGCCATTACGATAGTCACCACAAGACGAATCCATAGCCGTTGCTCCAGTTGGATCATTGGCAAGATCAGCGGTACTGCAACCAGCACCAAATACCACGCTAGGAACACCACCACCGTTTGCGCTATTTTTAATGTAATCCAAACGGGCTATGCCTTCCAGGCGCGGTGTTATTTTGTAAGCAGCCAGCGTAGATAATCCTACCCACTTGGCATCTCCACCGTTAAATGCGGCGTTATTAGTCTGCCCAGCTTCGATTTGGCCCTGCCACGTCAAATCACCACGGATGAAATAGGTGTCGGCTTCCAGATAATTAACCGACGTGGTGGCCGACATCTTACCGTGCAAGCCCGATGCTCCCCAACCACCGAACTCACCCTTGGAATAGTCAACGCGCCAGTGCAGGGAGGGCGACTTACGATCGGTGACGCGACCATTGTTCGCATTACCAACCAAAGCTTTGATATCCCACTTGCCTTCTAGATGTTCATATCCGAAACCAGTAAAGAAAGACGGTTCGGTAAAATCAAATAGAAGATTATTGGTAATGGTTTTTTTGGACAATGGTCCGGCTGCTAATTGATACTCATAGCCAGGGTAGGAGCCAAATTGTCCCGCGAGGAAACGATTATTCAAACCGTCAACAGGGATAGAAACGGTCGCCTGATTGACTAATGAGCCTAAGTTGTAGCCGCCACCATCACCGTAACTTTTATGTGGCATCAGTTCTAACAGCCATTTTGTACCGCCTTCCATCTCTTTTTCAAAACGAATTAAGGCAGTGCCGAAGAATGCATTGTCGTAGGCATAAGCAGTTTTTTGACTAGGATGAGTACCATCACCAGCGAGATTTGGATCTGAAAAGTTCTTCATGAACACCACACTGCCAGTGTCCTGGCGTTGGTTGTATATGTAAGTTGGATCTATATAGCCAGATACTTTTAGACCTTTAAATCCACCCGCTTCCAGCTGATCTTCCATTGCTTCAGTCTTAATCTTCATGCGATTAAATTCAGCTTGACTGTCTACTTCTGTGGCGGCAACGGCGACAGATTTGGTATTGATGGATTCGACCATGGCTTCGAGTTGCTTAATTCTCGCCTTCATCGCATCAAGTTCAAGTTTTAAGTCTTGCGCACTTTGCGCCATCGCTGCTACTGGAAATGCCAAAGTGATCGCGATTACAGCTTTTTTCAAAATATGCATGTTTGCTCCTAAGGATTATCTGGAAATTTTTGGTAGTTCTAAAATTTCATATTTTTTAATGCAGTGCTTCAGCTTGAAAGGCAGCAGAAATTTGTTTTTGACGCAAACGCTCCGCTCTGACTATGTACCAACTTGATAAAATGACGCCTATCGTTACGACTAGAATTGTTAAAGCAGCTACCACATTGACCCGTGGATCCAGACCCAACCTGGCTCGGGAAAAAATCACGATAGGCATAGTAGAGTAGCCAGGGCCCGTCAAAAATGCGGATAGAACCACGTCGTCTAACGATAAGGTGAAAGTGAGTAACCATGCAGATGCCAGCGCTTGGGTGATATTTGGAAACGTTACCAGTGCAAATACCTGGAAAGGTTTGCAACCAAGATCCATTGCCGCCTCTGATAAAGATTTGCTCATTTCGGCCAGTCGTGATTCGATGACTACGGTTGCGTAAGCCATACCTAGTACCGTATGGCCAAACAAAATCGTCATCAAACCGCGCTGTGGGAAGCCAAACATTTTTTCAAACGAGACAAACATCAGCAATAGAGATAGACCTATGATTACCTCAGGCATCACCAAGGGTGAACTAACCATGCCTTTGAATAAGGCGCGTCCTGAAAACTGACGATAATTATTCAAGCTAAAGGCGGCAAAGGTACCAAGTATTACCGATGCAGTGGCAGCCATCAGTGCGATTTTTAGAGACAACAGAAAACCAGAAATAATTTCCTGATCGTCTGCCAATGCGGAATACCAGTGCAAAGTAAAACCACTCCAGACCATGTCTTGGCGTGAGCTGTTAAAGGAGAAAACAATCAGCATCAGGATGGGAATATACAAAAATAGATAACCCATCGACAGCCAGCCACGGCCAAACCAACGATATGCGTTCATGTTCTCTCCGGCGTTTGATTATTTTGATATTTGTTGAAGATGCCCATAGGTACTAGGATCAATAAAATGACGACCACGGTAACGGCTGATGCCATGGGCCAGTCGTTATTGCTAAAGAATTCATCCCACAGTACATGGCCTATCATCAGTGTTTCCGGACCACCAAGCAATTCTGGAATCACGTATTCACCGACGCATGGAATAAAGACCAGCATGGCGCCGGCGATGATGCCTGATTTCGAGAGCGGTACGGTAACGCGCCAAAAGGTGCTCCATGGGGTCGAACCCAGATCAGCAGCTGCTTCTATAAAACGCACATCCATCTTTGATAGATTGGTGTAAAGAGGCAAAATCATGAAGGGTAGATAGGTGTACACCATGCCTACCATTAATGAAAAAGGCGTATTCATCATATGTATCGGTGCATCGATTACACCTATGGAAAGCAGAAAGTGATTCACCACGCCGTTGTTGGCCAACATACCTTTCCAGGCATAGATGCGCAGTAAAAATGAAGTCCAAAATGGCAGCATGACCATCATCATGAGCGTCGGCCGGATAGACGCTTTGGCGCGCGCCATAAAATATGCAAAGGGGTAGCCAATGATCAGGCAAAACAAAGTTGTAATAGCGGCGAATTTAATTGAGCTTAAATAGGTCAATACATATAAATTATCTTCTGCGATGAAGAGGTAATTGCTGATCTTGAGCTTCAACGAAACCGCGCCATCAACATAGGAAAAAATGGTACCAAATGGATTGCTGATCTCCATCTCTACCATGCTGATCTTTAAGATGATGAAGAAGGGCACCAGTGAGCAGGCAAATAACCAAAGATAAGGGATGCCGATGACAGCGGTTTTGCCACTGAACCACTTAAACAGGATGAGGTCTTTCAAAAATTTTTTCACAATGGTTGCCCTTATTGGGTTAATACCACCATAGAAATATCGGACCAGCTGGCGTAGACCTTGTCACCCCATTTCGGATGGAAGGCGCCATGCCTTACCGTATTACTGACTGTCGCCTTGACCTGCATACCAGTAGCTAATTTCAAGTGATACACGGTATAGCTGCCTAGGTATGCGAGTTCTACAATCTCGCCGTACACCACGTTATGCGTCTGCTCCGGTGCTTCTGTGCTGATGGTGATTTTTTCCGGGCGCACAGCAACCGAGACTGGCATGCCTATGGTGCCGGTAATGCCGTGACCTACGTAATGTTTGCATTCCGGGCTATCAACCACGACATGATCCGGCTCGTCTTCGGTCACTTTACCGGCAAACATATTTACGCTACCGATGAAGTCAGCGACGAAGCGGCAATTTGGCGTTTCATAAATTTCGTGTGGTTTGCCAGTCTGACGTATCACGCCTTCGCTCATGACGGCGATGCGCGATGCCATCGTCATCGCTTCTTCCTGATCATGGGTCACCATGACGCAGGTAACGCCGACTTGTTCGATGATGTTCACTAATTCTAGTTGAGTACGCTCACGCAATTTTTTATCTAGTGCTGCCAGCGGTTCGTCCAGTAGCAACAATTGCGGACGCTTGGCTAAACTACGGGCCAATGCGACACGTTGTTGTTGGCCACCCGATAGTTGATGTGGTTTGCGTTTACCAAAAGCGGAAAGCTGCACCAAGGCCAGCATTTTTTCTACCCTTGCCGCTACTTCGTCCTTGGGCATGCCATCTCTGCGTAGTCCAAAGGCAATGTTGTCCCATACCGAAAGGTGAGGGAACAGGGCGTAAGACTGAAACATCATGTTGATCGGTCTATGGTAAGGCGCGACTCCGACGATGTCTTTTCCGTCCAGTAGAATCTGGCCGGAAGTTGGCGATTCAAACCCTGCGAGCATACGCAGCAGGGTGGATTTGCCGCAGCCCGAGCTACCTAAGAGTGCGAAAATTTCGCCTTTGTTAATGGCGATGGATACATTGTCAACCGCTCTTACATCGCCAAATTCCTTGATCAGGTTATTGATTAATAAAAATGGTTTTCCTACGCCATTGCCTACTGGCGTTGTGACCGGAGAGCTTGCTATATCGCCATGAGATGGTAACGTCATGAGATGCCTTGAAAAAAATGGTTGAGTCTTGCCACGCTCATTGAATCAATGAGCGTTCAGCACTAACGTTGAATACGATGCCCGACGATGCGGGCGGGAAAGCAATTACATGCCAGTTTTAAACTGTGTATATATGCGTGTCATCAATCGCCGTATGTCAGAATTAACTGCTTCAGGAGATGTCATCTTCTTTTTATCAGCGTCACTCAGATAGACCGTTTTATTCTCTGAGATTTCTTTTTTGACGAATTTTGTTGCAGCCGCATTTGGGTTGGCATAAAAAACTTTATTGGTCAAACCGGCATGGACTTCAGGACGCATAATGTAATTCATCCAAAGATGTGCGTTGTTTGGGTGCGGCGCGTCTGCCGGAATAGCCATCACATCGAAGAACATGGTAGCCGACGTACTTGGAATTAAGGCCTGAATCTCTATGCCATTTTTTGCATCGATGGCACGCTGGCGCGCGATATTGATGTCACCCGACCACCCTAAAGCAACGCAGACCGAGCCATTCGCCATGTCGTTAATGTAGCCCGATGAACTAAATAAACTGACGTAAGGTCGGATTTTTTGCAATAGACGACCAGCTTCCTGATAATCGGCTGCTGTTTTGGAAAAAGGATTTTTGCCCAGGTATTGCATGGCCGGTGGCAATATCTCTGAAGGTGCGTCTAGAAAAGATACTCCGCATGATTTGAGTCTTGATATGTATTTAGGGTCAAATACTAAATCCCAGGAATTGGCTGGCATAGGCAAATCACCAAGTGCAGCTTTAACTTTCGCGACGTTGATGCCAACGGTAGTAAAACCCCATAGCCAGTCAATGACGTGATCGTTGTTCGGATCTAATTTGGATAAAGCTGCTTGAATTGCCGGATCGAGATTGGCTATATTTGGAAGTTTAGTTTTATCCAGTTTCATCAATAGGCCACCTTGAATTTGCAGATTGGCCCAGTTAGCAGAAGGTACGACGATGTCGTAACCAGTTTTTCCTGCGACTAGTTTCGCGTGCAAAATTTCATTGGTATCGAATAAATCGTAACGTACTTTAATACCGGTTTCCTTCTCAAAATTCTTGATAGTGTCGTCTGCAATATAATCCGACCAATTATAAATATTCAGGACTTTTTCTTCTTGAGCCTGGGCTGGAGTGAATGCCATTGCGCTCAATACGCTGGCTGCGAGCAGCGTTGAAACGCCATGTTTGAATTGCTTCTTTAATCGTAAAACCTTGATTGAAACCGTCATGTTTATCCCCTGTCGTATTAGATTGAATTGCTACTACGTTTCGTTTTACAGCGCTTCTTGTTCGGCGACTTGTTTTACTTTTTTTGCCCTACATTTTTGTTTTACTTTTTTTGTTTAACGATGTCTTTGCCTTGTCATCTACTAAGCAATTTTTATACCCAGCCACGCCCCTGTAAATCTGCCAGTGTTTTATCCAGGCACGAGCGAATCAGGGCGATCATTTCATCGA
The DNA here is from genome assembly GCF_049340485.1 of Undibacterium sp. Ren11W. Taxonomy (NCBI): domain Bacteria; kingdom Pseudomonadati; phylum Pseudomonadota; class Betaproteobacteria; order Burkholderiales; family Oxalobacteraceae; genus Undibacterium; species Undibacterium sp. Ren11W. The sequence continues at coordinate 915,828 of NZ_JBMPPB010000001.1, read as the reverse complement.
TTTGCCGCACGGTAATACACAGCGGTGGTGCGATGATCATACGATCACCGACAGCGCGCATTATCATGCCGTTACCGAACATATAGCCACGACAAATCATTCCAACATTTTGCTTTGCATCGAACAGCACACAGTCGTGCACCAGTTTGGCTTTTTTCTTCACCAAATTGAGGCCAGCCACCAGACCACAACTATCTGCAAAGCCTACCAGAGGGTGAGTCGCCAGTGTGGCAAACTGTTGTTTTAGGTAAGGGCCAGTTTCATTCGCGACTTTTTCGACTAATTTTTCGTCTTGAATAATCCGTATGTTTTCAAGTGCAGCAGCGCAAGCGACAGGATGACCAGAATAGGTGAAGCCGTGATTGAAGTCGCCGCCTTTTTCTATCAGTACATTCGCTACGCGGTCGCCGACCATCACACCGCCTAAAGGGATGTAGCCAGAGGTAACGCCCTTGGCAAAAGTCATGAGATCTGGTTTGATTCCCATTAATTCAGATCCGAACCAAGTGCCGAGTCGACCGAAACCGCAAATGACCTCATCGGCGATCAGTAAGATGCCGTATTTGTCGCAAATTCTTTGAATTTCTGGCCAGTAAGTAGCCGGCGGAATGATCACGCCGCCTGCGCCTTGTACTGGTTCGCCGATGAAAGCGGCCACTTTATCAGGACCAAGCTCAAGAATTTTTTGTTCCAGCCAGGATGCTGCTTCTATTCCAAATTCAGCTTCGGTCTTACCTCGTCCGGCTTCAAAATAATTCGGCTGACCTATGTGTTCTATCCCTGGGATAGGCAAACCACCTTGCGCATGCATGCCGCTCATGCCGCCCAGTGAAGCACCGGCCACTGTGCTGCCGTGGTAGGCATTGTGCCGACTGATGATGACATGTCTGTCGGTATAGCCGAGTAGATCCCAATAACGTCGCACCATGCGCAGATTGGTATCATTGCCTTCTGAGCCTGAACCTGTGAAGAACACGTGATTAAATTGCGGCGGTGAAATCTCTACCAGTTTGGCCGCCAGTTGTACCGCTGGAACATTGGTGGTGTTGAAAAAGCTGTTGTAAAACGGCAGCACTTCCATTTGCTGATACACGGCTGCCGAGATGCTGCTACGACCATAGCCGACATTGACACACCATAATCCAGACATGCCATCGAGTATTTTTTTTCCTTCAGAATCCCAGAGATAGATGCCTTCACCCTTGACCATGACGCGCGCACCTTTTTCATTGAGATCTTTGAAATCGGTGAAAGGGTGTAGGTAATGCGCGGAATCGAGTTTCTGTATCGCTTGGGTATCGAAAGTCTGAGCCGCTTGCTTCGCCTCGGTAGCGCTGGCGACCAAAGTGATGCTGGGCTTTAAGGAATGAGTGTGCATGGCGATCCTAAATTCGAGATTGAGATATTCGTGTTTAATGCGATTGTGCTGAGATGTTTTAGCTAAGTAGACTAGATACGCCATTTAGCTAAAACGTCTTCTGCGAAGATTAAACGTGCAGCAGTAAGTGTTCGCGTTCCCAGGGGCTGATGACAGTCATAAATTCCTGATGCTCCAGATCTTTGATCGCGGCATACACATCTATGAATCTGTCTCCCAATACGCTACGCAATTTGTCTTCAGCACGCAGTAATTGCAAGGCCTCGGGTAAGCCTTGTGGCAGTTCAAATTTAAGATCGTAGGCACTACTGACTGTCATCGGGGTCGGCTCCAATTGCTCAACCATGCCAAGATAGCCGCAGGCCAGGGTGACAGCTAATGCCAGATATGGATTGGCGTCAGCACCGATGATGCGGTTCTCGACCCGTCTATCTTGTGAGCCTGATTCCGGCACGCGGAAGCCCACCGTGCGATTATCCATACCCCATTGAATATTGATGGGGGCTGCGGTGTGGCGTACGATGCGACGGTAAGAATTCACGTAAGGCGCAACGATGGCCATCGCCGCCGGCATATACTTTTGCAAACCACCGATATAGTGCTTAAAGATAGGGGCGGCTGAGCCATCGCTATTGCTAAATATGTTTAAGCCAGTTTTACAGTCGACCACACTTTGGTGTACGTGCATGGCCGAGCCTGGTTCACCTGCCATAGGTTTTGCCATAAAGGTCGCGTACATATCATGTTTTAGCGCCGCTTCCCGCAAGGTACGTTTAAAGAAAAACACTTTATCAGCGAGACTCAAAGGATCGCCGTGCAAAAAGTTGATTTCCATCTGACCGGCACCTATTTCGTGAATCAGAGTATCAACGTCCAGATTCATGAGTTCGCAATAGTCGTAGATATCTTCGAATAGAGGATCAAACTCATTTACCGCATCTATGCTGTACACCTGACGACTGGTCTCAGCTCTGCCGCTACGTCCAATCGGCGGTTTCAATGGCAAGTCCGGGTCGATGTTTTTTGCAGTTAAATAAAATTCCAGTTCTGGCGCGACTACTGGTTTCCAGCCTTTATCCGCATACAACTTCAGCACACGGCGTAATACTGAGCGAGGTGCGAAGTCGACTAATTTGCCATCGGCGAAATAACAATCGTGTATGACTTGTGCGGTCGGGTCGGTTGCCCACGGCACCATGGTGATGGTGCCCGGATCGGCTTTTAAAATCATGTCGCGATCGGTGGATGAAATAGCTCTATCGTAAGCGTCATCATCAGTAGGGTAGTTGCCAGTCACCGTCATGCCTAATACAGCTTCAGGTATGCGCATGCCGCGCTCTTGCGTAAATTTTCCGCGAGGTAGAATTTTCCCACGTGCTACGCCAGTCAAATCGGGTACCAAGCATTCTATTTCCGTTACCCTGTTTTCATTGAGCCAGACATCCATATCGGTGTAAGTGAAGTTTTCGCGAATTGCCATATTTATCTCTCTATTGTCTTACTCGTTGCGCCGTTATTCTTGTGTGTACATTGTTAGTAAATAAGCGGACGCGCTTTATTTTTATTCATTTAATGCACTACGGCACTCGTCGCGCCCATAGTTCGTAGGTTCTCATCATGCTTTACCTCGCTTGCTTTGATAGTCGCGACAAGCCAGACCGAAAGCTTGAAAAATTTTGACGGAAGCGGGATTGCTCATTAAATTCCACTCAGGATGCCATTGCACGGCCAGGGCAAAAGACCCAGCCTGCCCAAAACTATAAGCCTCAATCAGTCCGTCGTCGGCCCGCGCTTCTACTTGCAAGCCGGGGGCTAGTTCGGCGATACCTTGTCCGTGTAGTGAGTTGACTTTTAGTTGTAAAGCGCCGTTCAGTATCCGTGCCATCTCACCGTGTGGAGTGAGACTGATTTGATGCGCCGGCGCATATTGTTGTTCTTGCGTTTGAGATTTGTCTTCCCGATGATCAAACATGCCATCTACCTCTTGGACGGCTTGATGCAAACTTCCGCCGAGTGCAACGTTCACCTCCTGGAAGCCACGGCAGACAGCAAAAATTGGTATGCCACGCTTTAAGGCGGCTCGTATCAAGGGCAGGGTGGTCGCGTCGCGCGCAGCATCTTGCGGTAAGGCCGGGTTATGAACCTCTTGTTGGTAGTGGCTGGGATGCACATTTGAATATGCGCCAGTCAACATTAAACCATCGGCCCTTGCCAGTACGGTATCTAGATCGGTTGCAGCCCCCAAAGCCGGCAAGATTAACGGCAAACAGGTGGCACCATTCACGACGGCGTCGACGTATTTCATTTGTGCCACGTGGAAGGAGTGGTTGCCAATCTGAGCGGTACAGGCCGGAACGATAACGATAGGGCTAGGCATAATGTTTTTTAAAATCAAAGTAAATAATAATGTGAGCCGAAAACAATATTGGAGCTAAAACATAATTTAAATACTAATCTAGGTGGATCCACTTGCAAAGCTCTAAATTTTTTGCGTTGCACCAAAACCACCCTTGATTACGACACTTGTTGCACAAGATAAATATTAAATAAATACAAAACACAGAATATTCGGAGTTTGGTATGATGGAAAGCGCCACTTTATTCATTTTGATGGAACCACTTTACTTTTATGTCACTCGCATCAGATTTACTTGCCAATTTGCTTGCTCGGGCGGATTTTTTTTCTGGCTTGCCACAGCAGCGTAGGCTCTATGAAGCGGCCAAAACTGCGATTCACCAACATCACCTAGGCGCGGGAACAAAATTGCCCTCAAGTCGAGATCTGGCTCGCGATTTGTGCCTTGCGCGCAACACTGTGGTAGCAGCGTTTGAGCAATTATCGAACGAAGGTTATGTAACTAGTAGTTTGGGTAGTGGCACTTATGTGGCAGATTTAGCTGAGTTAAAGCCTATCGATGACCCAAGGACACAAATCGATAATGCTGAAGTTGTTACTTCGTCTGAGGTGGCACCAGCGGCACCATTGTCGCGCCGTGGTGCGCATATCACCGCATTTGCGGCCGGACCCCGCTTTGAGATTCAACCCTTCGTGCCAGGTGATGCCGACTTTACGCACTTTCCGTTTAAATTGTGGCAGCGCTTGCAGAACCGGGTCTGGCGTGAAGCGCGCTCGGAATTGCTGGACTATGCAGACGCGGGAGGTTTTCTGCCCTTACGTCTGGCGATTGCTGAATATTTACGCGTTTCGCGATCGGTCAGAGTGGCGGTGGAAAACATTGTTATTACTTCGGGCACCCATCAATCTTTGGACCTATGCGCGCAACTATTGGCCGACGTTGGTGACACTGCTTGGGTAGAGGATCCCTGTTATTGGGCTGCCAGACGAGTGTTTGAGGCTTGCGACCTGGTCTTGCATCCAGTGAAGGTTGATGCTGAAGGGATAGCGTTGGCTGCGGAAGATTTAGCGACTGATCCGCGTTTAATTTACGTCACCCCCTCACACCAATACCCTACCGGTGTAGTGATGAGCCTGGCAAGGCGGCGTGAATTACTCGATGTCGCTGTGCGTAAAAACGCCTGGATACTCGAAGATGACTACGATAGTGAGTTTCGGTACACCGGTCGGCCATTGGCCTCATTGCAGGGACTCGATGCGGACGATAGAGTGGTCTACATGGGGACGTTTTCCAAGATACTGTATCCCGGAATTAAGATTGGCTATATGGTGGTGCCTAGTGCCTTGGCCGAGCCGTTTAAGATTGCGCTGTATGATTTGCAGCGACCTGGTCAATTGATGGTGCAGGCTGCCTTGGCCGACTTTATCTCAGAGGGGCATTTTACTACCCATATACGGAAGATCAGGCAGATCTACGGTGCGCGTCGTGAGTTATTGCGTAAGACCCTGGTGGCGCAGTTTGGTGCGCAATTTAGTCAGCGCGTGAGCATTTCCAGTGAAGAGTCTGGCCTGCATATGGTGGTCGAGTTGCCCGATCAAGTCGACGATGTGGCATTGGAAAAATTAGCAGCCGAATCGGGTATATCAGTGAAGGCCTTGTCGACCTATTATCTGAAAGCCCCGGCACGACGTGGCCTCTTGGTTGGTTATGCGTATGTGACACCGGACAAAATCGTCTACTACGGAAAATTGCTGGCCGCGGTGATATTGTCCGGTGTGCGTTAATGCTATAAGTAAAAATGTTATATAAAAAACTTAAATTAATCCACGTGCACGCAAGGAATCGATCTGCTCAGCTGGCAATCCTAGCATTTGCTCTAACACCTGTTCAGTATGTTGGCCTAGTAGTGGTGGCGCTTGCATGGGAGCGATTGCATCACCCGAAAACTGCACTGGATGTCGGACCTGAGGTACGCTGCCGGCGGTCGGATGTGGTACATCAACTCGCATGGCGCGCGCTTGCACCTGGGGGTCGGCAAACACCTGTGCCAGATTATTGATGGGGCCGCAAGGTACGCCAAGTGCTTCAAGTGTTTCGGTTAAACTCCGGCTATTCCATTTTTCCATCTGCGCGGCGATCATGGGCACCAGAATTTCTCTGTGTTTGACACGTGCAGGATTGCTACAAAAACGCGGGTCCTTACTCCATTCGGCGGTACCCAATGCGGTACAGAAGTTGCAAAATTGGCTGTCGTTGCCAATCGCAATCACGATCTCGCCATCGGCGGTCGCAAAAGTTTGATATGGCACGATATTTGGGTGAGCATTGCCCCAGCGCTTAGGTAGCGACTCGCTCACCAGATAATTCATGCCTACATTGGCTAACATCGCCACCTGCACGTCGAGTAGGGCGACGTCGATGTAGCGCCCAAGGCCGCTACTGGCGCGATTTGCCAGTGCTGCAAGAATGGCGCTGCTGGCATACATGCCTGTCATCACATCCACCACGGCCACGCCCACTTTTTGCGGCCCACCGCCAGGCAGATCGGTGCGCTCACCGGTAATGCTCATGAGGCCACCTATGCCTTGAATAGCAAAGTCGTAGCCAGCGCGCTCGGCATACGGGCCGGTCTGACCGAAACCAGTGATGGAGCAGTAAATCAAGCGCGGATTGAGAATTTTTAAACTGTCGTAATCCAGGCCGTATTTTTGCAAACTACCAACCTTGTAATTTTCTATCACGACATCAGCTTTTTGTATTAGTTGACGTAACAGCGCTGCACCTTCTGGCTTAGAAAAATCCAGGGTCAGCGACTGCTTGCCGCGATTTGCTGATAAATAATAGGCCGCTTCGCTACTCAAGTTACCGTCAGCATCCTTGGCATACGGTGGCCCCCAGTGACGGGTGTCATCGCCGACACCGGGTTTCTCTATCTTGATCACAGTGGCACCGTAATCCGCCAGGATTTGCGTGCACCACGGGCCTGCCAGTACGCGGGTTAAATCCAATACCTTGATGTCGGGAAGTAAGCTCATGAAGACGGACTATTTCAGATCAGCAGAAAGCTTGTATGCCAGTGATGGCGCGACCTAGGATTAGAGCATGAATGTCATGCGTGCCCTCGTAGGTGTTGACCACTTCCAGATTTACCATGTGGCGGACGATGCCGAACTCATCCGAGATGCCGTTGCCACCCAGCATATCGCGCGCGACTCTGGCAATCTCTAGCGATTTTCCGCAAGAATTGCGCTTCATAATGGAAGTAATTTCTACGCAATCGGTACCTGCGTCTTTCATGCGGCCCAATTGCAGGCAGCCTTGTAAGCCCAAGGTGATCTCGGTCAACATATCGGCCAGTTTCTTTTGTATCAGTTGATTCGCGGCCAGTGGGCGGCCAAATTGCTGCCTGTCCATGACATAGCTGCGGGCGCGCTGGAAGCAGTCCTCTGCCGCACCTAAAGCACCCCAGGCGATGCCGTAACGGGCCGAGTTAAGGCAAGTAAACGGACCTTTCAGGCCGCGCACGTCAGGGAATGCGTTCTCTTCAGGGCAGAAGACTTCGTCCATGACGATTTCGCCGGTAATCGAGGCACGTAGACCGAATTTGCCGTGTATGGCCGGGGCGCTCAGGCCTTTCATGCCTTTTTCCAGAATGAAGCCTCGGATCTTGCCTTCATCATCTTTGGCCCAGACCACAAATACATCGGCGATAGGAGAATTGGAGATCCACATCTTATTACCGGAAATGCTGTAGCCGCCCGCCACTTTTTTGGCGCGGCTAATCATAGAGCCAGGATCGGAACCATGATTTGGTTCGGTTAGGCCGAAACAACCTATCCAGACACCGCTAGCGAGCTTAGGTAAGAATTTTTGTCTTTGCGCTTCAGTACCGAATTCGTAAATCGGCACCATCACCAGTGAAGACTGCACACTCATCATGGAGCGGTAACCAGAATCGACGCGTTCTACTTCACGCGCAATTAAGCCGTAACTGACGTAATTGAGACCGGGTCCGCCGTATTGTTCAGGAATGGTCGGGCCAAGCAAGCCAAGTTCACCCATTTCGCGGAAAATCGCTGGGTCGGTTTTTTCGTGACGGAAGGATTCGAGTATCCGTGGCTGCAATTTATCTTGACAGTAAGCCTGTGCAGCGTCGCGCACCATGCGCTCTTCATCCGTCAATTGCTGCGATAAAAGCAGGGCGTCATCCCATTGAAATTCTGTTTTGCTGGTAGTTGATTTCATTTTTCTTCCTGTATAGGTGCAGCTTAGGTGCTGTTTAGGAGCTGTTTAGCTGTCGATTTTGTGCTGATTTTTACATAACTGATTCGGTTTATGCATAGATCCTAAGCTCAGCGCAGCGGTAATTAGTTAGGGAAATTTTGTATGTGACAGCAATATAAAGAAACACGACAGATATTTCAAACGAATATTTTGCACGCTCACACGCATGCTTGTGCGTAAAACGCACAAGGTGTTACATTATGAAAGTAGATATTTCTTTAATCGATTTTTAGACTGAACCAGTATGCGCAGAAAAATCCCCAATACCTGGACCCTGATGGCGTTTGAGGCCGCCGCCCGACATCAAAGTTTTACCAAAGCTGCCAGCGAATTGGCGTTGACGCAAAGTGCGGTGTGTCGACAGGTAGCGGGTCTGGAAGAATTCTTGGGTGTGCAACTATTTTTGCGTAGTAAACGCGGCGTGTTGCTGACCGAGGCTGGCTTGACGTATAGCCGTCAGGTGGCAGTGCGGCTCAATTCAGTAGAGCGCGACACGCTGGAGATGATGGCAAGGCGCGGCCAGGGCGGTAGTCTGGAATTGGCGGTGGTGCCCAGTTTTGCCACTCGCTGGTTGTTGCCGCGTCTGGCCTCGTTTCAGCGCGATTACCCCGATATTACGGTGAATCTGGCAACCCGCACGCGCGCCTTTCTGTTTAACGATACCGAGTTTGATGCCGCTATCCATTGTGGTAAAACGGCCTGGCCGGGGGTGACCACGCATGACTTATTATCAGAAAACCTGGTGGCGGTGTGTAGCCCCGCATTGATCGCGCCCGCTAGGTATTTGGAGCCCGAGCAAGTACAAAATTATCCCCTGCTACAACAAAGCACCAGGCCCTATGCCTGGCGTGAATGGTTCGACTCCCTGGCTTTAAAGGTAGAGCATGATATGACGGGCGGCCGTTACGAGTTGTTTTCCATGCTTAGCCAAGCCGCAATCCATGGCATGGGAATCGCTCTGATACCGCCTTTCCTGATCGAAGATGAGTTGAAGGCGGGCTTATTGACGATCGCCGTGCCACATCCGTTCTTAAGCGGAAATCGCTATCAATTGCTATGCCCCGAAGCTCGCTCCGAGAGCGCTGCACTAATACAGTTTCGTGAGTGGCTATTACTGCAGGCAGCGAGCTATCGGGAGCAGTAGCTTCTTTCTATATAATAATGTGAGTAATAGGGGGAGTATCGCCTGACATCAGCCGATTGCGCACATTCCATATGCGTATTTGACTAGCGGTGATCGATACAGGTAGGGAGTATGTCATATTAAGTGGGTCGGCAATAGGCCGTACTTATTTATCACGATGAAAACACGGATAACGGAGACGATAATGGGTAAGGGACGATTGGAAGCATTCAGTGATGGCGTGTTCGCGATCATTATCACCATCATGGTCTTGGAGTTAAAGGTGCCCCATGGGGAATTATGGGCGGATCTGGCAAAATTGGCTCCCGTGTTTTTTAGCTATGTCTTGAGTTTTTTGTATGTGGGGATTTATTGGAATAATCACCATCATCTGTTGCACGCCGCCAGGCAGGTGAGCGCAGGCATCTTGTGGAGCAACCTGCATTTACTATTCTGGCTCTCGCTCTTGCCTTTTACCACGGGGTGGATGGGGGAGAATCATTTCCCCGCGCTGCCGGTTGCTCTATACGGCTTTGATCTGCTGATGTGCGCTTGTGCCTATAGCTTATTACAGATGCGTATTATTAAAGTGCATGGCAATGACTCAGTCTTGGCGCGCGCGATCGGCGTAGATCTAAAAGGGAAAATCTCATTGGCAGTCTACCTGTTGAATATCCCCTTGGCGCTGCTAGGCTATCCGCTGATTGCGGTGGCACTGATGTTGGCCGTCGCCATACTTTGGATCATCCCGGATCGCCGTATAGAAAAACAGCTGTCGGATTAAGGTAAATCGACTCTGCACCCATTCGCTCGCAAAGATTTGTGGAAAAAGCTAATTTCCGGGCTGAGCTTTTCGTTAAATGTTCTCAATTGTAGATATTCATATCGCCTCACCACACAAAATATGGCAGTATGAAATTGTCTTGCAATGCAATTTACTGCGGTCCGCAATGTGGCTAGCAGATGTGGCAATCATAGGTGGCGGAAATAACATTGAATAAATCAGGACTTACGCTGGTACAGCAAGCGAAGTGCAACAACGCTGGAGAGAATTTGCGTAAGCCTTAAAAGTGACACTTAGTGACACTTCTCTTTGAACGAGACAAAAGCATGGTGGTTTTTTCATTAATGTTTTTCCGGCGCGTCGCAAAATGCCTGATGTGCAATTTGTCTTTCTTGCTATTCTCGATTGCGTATGCCGCACCTGCGCATAATCTGCGATTTGAACAACTCGGTGTTAGCAACGGCTTGCCGCAAGAATCGATCAATACCTTTTTGCAGGACCGCCAGGGTTTTATGTGGATAGGCACGCAAGCCGGTCTGGCGCGCTTTGATGGTTATCGTTTCGTGGTCTATAAAAACAACCCGCAAGATCCGGCTAGCCTCATCGATAATTATATTTTATCGTCTTATGAGGATACTCAAGGTGGCTTGTGGTTTGGTACCAAGGGCGGTTTAAATCACTTCGATCCCAGCAGTAAAAAATTTACCCGTTATATTCCACAGCAAGAGATACCCGGTACCCCTAGCAACCGTTCGGTGCAAGCGATTGCCAGAGATGGCGAGCGTGGCATCTGGCTGGCAACTGAAGATGGCTTGAAACACTTCTCGTTCGCTACGCATCAATTCACTGTCTACCGGCATGATGCGCAAAAAGCGGATAGCCTCAGTGCCAATAAAATAAATGCTCTTCATAGTGATCACGATGGACAACTCTGGATAGGAACTGCCAACGGCTTAGACCTTTTTCAGCCTCAGCAATCTCGTTTTATACATATTGATATTCAACTCAAAAATCGTCCTGTTAATACCCAAAATAATGTGTTGGCGCTCGCTATCGGGCCGGATCGTCGCTTGTGGATAGGCAGTAGCGCGGGCTTGTCGAGTGTCAAGTTAGGCGCTGGTGCGGTCATAGAGCAGCCCATTTCTGAGGCGGCTGGAGTGGCAACTGTGTCGGTGCAGACGCTCATGCACGATCAGGATGAGAATCTCTGGATAGGGACGGTCAACAATGGCTTAATGTTCCGCGATGCCAAAACTGGTCTGATCAGTAATTACCAAGCGCAGGCTTTGGACCGCAATAGTCTGGCAAATAATGAAGTGAAAACTCTGCTGCAAGACCGCTCCGGTACTCTATGGGTAGGCACCTGGTTTTCTGCAATAAGTCGCGTTGATTTACATAGTGGCGGGTTTGAACGATTGATACAACTTATCGGTGTGCCTGATAGCTTGAGTGAAAACAAGGTCAGAACAATTATCGATGACGAACAAGGCCGATATTGGTTAGGCACGGTAGGTGGCGGGCTCAATCGTTTTGACCCGAATACCGGCAAGCTTGAGGTCTGGCGTCACAAGGAAGGTGACAAAAATAGTTTGATGGACGACCGCGTTTCAGTCGTCGCCTACGATCAAAACCGACGTCTATTGATCGGAACCAGAAATGGCTTAAGTTGGTTCGATCCCAAAACAAATTCTTTTCGAAGTCTATTTCTGGGTACTGGTATTAATGAAAATTATATTCAAACGATATTCACGGACGTCGACGGTAGTACTTGGGTAGGCACCCGGGGTGGCTTGTATAAAATGGAGGCAGATTCAAGCACATTCAAAGCCTACCGGCATGATGCGAATGACGGCACTAGTCTAGTCGAGAATTCTATCTTATCGCTGGCGTCAGATTCTCAGGGCGGCCTTTGGGTGGGGACAGAAAATGGCTTAGACCATTTTAATAAACTCAGTGCGAAATTTAAGCATTATCAACGTGATTCAAAGCAAGAAAATAGCTTACTGCATAACCGGGTGAACTACCTTCTGCTAGATAGCAAAAAACAGCTGTGGATAGGCACTGCCGGTGGCTTAAGCCGAATGATAAACCCAGAAAGTGGCGAGCCGCAATTTAAGTCGTATCTACACTTGCAGCGTGGCGCGAATGAGTCAATCGGGGCTATCCTAGAAGACGAAAAAGGGCAAATTTGGTTTAGTTCTATTATCGGTATTTCGAAACTCAATTCCGCTACCGATCGCATACAACTGTACACGTCGAAAAACGGTTTGACCGACGGCGCATTTTTTATAGGGTCCGGTCACAAGGCCAAGGATGGCACACTTATTTTTGGTGGCTTAAATGGGATTACATATTTTCAGGCTAGCGTAATCCGGGATAACCATCAGGCTCCGCCCGTTGTTATCACTGATTTTTTAATATTTAACCAATCGATCACTGCGCTTAGTGAACGCCAGCGGTACCGGGAACTTGGTGTCGTAGGCGGGATAGAAAACGCCACAAGCATACGCTTAAGCGATAAAGACTCAGTTTTTTCTATAGAATTTTCTGCGCTGCACTTTGCTAATCCCCAGGCCAATCGCTACGCCTACCAACTGCTAGGTTTTGATCAGGATTGGGTCTCGGTAGATGCCAGTAAACGCTTTGCCACCTACACCAATCTGGATCCCGGTGAATATATTTTCAAGGTAAAGGCCAGTAATTCGGACGGAGTATGGAACGACGCAGGTGCCAGTTTGAAGATCATTATTGCGCCGCCGTTTTGGAAAACCTGGTGGTTTCGCGTATTGCTGTTAAGTGTGCTTTTAGCGATTGGCTATCTGGCTCTGCAGTGGCGAATACGCTCGTTTAAGTGGCAAAAACAAGTACTAGAGCAAGAGGTGAGTCTGAGAACGATGCAGTTGCAATTAAAGAACGCAGAAGTTCAGCAGCAGAAAGAAAGTCTGGAGTTGGCGCATAGGAATATGTCCTTGCTCAGCGACATAGGGCGTGAAATTACCGCAAAGTTGGATAGTGAGTCCATCATCATGATGGTATACCGCTCCGTGCACGAGTTGATGGATGCCAGCGTCTTTGGAATTGGTTTCTATCGCCCAGAAAAACAATTGATTGAGTACCCGTTTGCCATTGAGAGTGGCAAGCGCTATTCGTCCTACAGTCGTGATATGCGCGAGCCGAATCAGTTTGCGGTCTGGTGCATCACGCACGAAAAAGAGGTTTTCATTAATGACCTGGAGCAGGAATATCAGGCCTATTTTAATAGTTTAGATCTCACCGTTGGCACTATCCGTCTGCCATTGCTGGCCGATGGCAGCATGCCCTGCAGTGCCCAGTCTATGTTGTACGTTCCTATTTGCGTTAATGGAAAAATACGCGGGGTGATCAGTGTCCATAGTCACCAAAAAAATGCCTACCAACGCATTCATCTGGATATGTTGCGTACCCTCGCTTCTTATGTTGGCGTGGCTTTCGATAATGCCGATGCCTATGCCCATCTGAAGGAGACGCAGGAACAATTGGTTGAGCAAGGCAAGCTGGCTGCCTTAGGCTCACTGGTGGCGGGGGTTGCGCACGAACTCAATACCCCGATAGGCAATAGTCTAATGATTGCCAGTACTATGCAAGATAAGACCGAAACGATGAACGATTTGTTTGTCAACGCGACCGCGCGACGCTCCGATCTGAAACATTTTATCGACTCCGCGAAGGAAGCATCGATACTCATTATGCGCAGCTTAACCAATGCAGCCGATCTGATTAATAGTTTCAAGCAGGTGGCAGTCGATCAAACTAGTGCCAAGCGGCGTCAATTTAATTTGTACCAGACTACCCACGAAATCATCGCAACGATGATGAATCAAGTGCGCAACGCTGGTCATACTTTAGAAATACAGGTGCCAGCGGATATACAAATGGATAGCTACCCTGGCTCGTATGGCCAGGTCATCATTAACTTTATCGGCAATGTATTGTTGCACGCATTTGACGACCGCCGTGATGGGCATATCCAGATAGTGGCACGGCGCTTAGGAGAGGATAAGGTCGAGATTGTTTTTAGCGATAACGGAGTTGGTATCAAGCCGGAAGATATTGCCTATATCTTCAACCCCTTCTTTACTACCAAATTCGGTCAGGGCGGTTCTGGTCTTGGTCTCAATATCAGCTATAACATTGTGGTTTCTCTGCTGGAAGGGCAAATCCGAGTCGAGAGTGTGCTTGGACAAGGCACCTCCTTCATTTTGGAATTGCCACTTGTGGTCAGTGCGGCGAGCGAAACCAACATCAAAGTCGTGTGAGGTTAACTTCAAGCGTGGCGTTTGGCCTGGCATAGTCTAAAACTTCAGCCGCAACCGATTTTTTTTCGCGAGTCTAGTCGCAATGTTAGATCTATTCCTCTTACTTATTTAAGATAGTGGCGGGTAGAATAGCCGCACAGTTTCTCGTCAGCCAGATCTCCCGCTATTAAAGTTTTAAGGGGAGTATCCATATCCATCAAGTGATTGCGCAGTATTTATGTGCGTAAAACGCTGGGATGATCGCATACACAGGTGGAGTATCTGAGGTCTTGAGGAATTTTTTTGCCCCTAATTTAGCCTGACACTTTTCGAAAATAAGCTTATGTCTGAGAACGCCTACATCACACCGGTACTGAAATTATGGAATCAGTTTTCTGCCTATCCGGGCGGCAAATATCTTTTTTCAAAATTTGTGCAGTACAAAGCACCGTATTTCAAAACCGTGAATGCCCAAGTTGTTGAGTTAAAGCCCAACTACGCCCGTCTGACGATTAAAAAACGCAAGGCTGTGCAAAATCATATAGGCACCGTGCATGTGATCGCGATTTGTAATCTGCTGGAGATGGCGATGGGGGCTTGTGCCGAGGCATCCATACCCAAGCATTTACGCTGGATCCCCAAGGGCATGAGCGTGGAGTACACCGCCAAGGCTGGCAGTGACATTACCGGTATTGCGCAAATTAATCCAGAACAATGGCGCGCGGGCGACTTGGACGTGGTGATCACGGCACTCGATGATAAAGGCGTAGTGGTGCTAAAAGGCGTGATCAAGCTGTGGATTAGCGAAAAGAAGTAAATTGAACGCAAGCTGGATAGCCGTCAATGTAAGCCGCGCTGCAGGCTGAGCACAAAACTGACCCCATCGGCCAGGTTGTGAACGTTGATGGTGCCGCCCATTTTTGCCATATAGGTCTTGGCCACGAACAGGCCCTGACCGCGATTGCCGTTAGCACCTGACTCCGCCTGGTCAGAGACGCCATATTCAAATATTTTGTCGATTAATTCCGGCTTAATCTGCGGCCCTTGATTCTCAATGTTAATGAGGACAGCGCTGTCGCTAGCCTGTAGGCGGATACTGATAGCTGTATCGAGCAAACGAAAGCGTTCGGCATTGCGCAGTACATGGGTCACCACGTCCTCCAGCGAGTATTCGTCTGCGCGCACCATCAGGCTTTCGATCTCCTGCTCGTTAATAAACTCTACATCAGCGATGCCGACACAGGGCGCATTGTGGGCCACGTGTTGCAGGAAGGGGATGATGTCGATTTCGTTTACCTGCAATACAGTCGATTGAAACGCTTCGCTAGGGGATGCGCTACCGTAGAGCACGCGGATCGCTTGCTGCATACGGGCGATGTAACGATTGCTCTGGTCATCGGTGCCGCCATGCAAGGCCATTAAAGACTGTAGAGGGGACATGATTTCGTGGCCTACTGCGTGCCACATTTGTTTCTCTTGTTCGGTGCGTATGCCTTCTCGTTCTACATCTTCCTTGACGCGGCGCAGCAAGTCGTGCAGGCAGCTAGCCAACACCCCTAACTCATCGGCGCTGCGTAAGTCGCTGACATTAAATTGTTCCAGTGCGCCAGCGTCGCTGGCCTTAAATGTGGACGAGAGTGCGGTGGCGCGCCTGGTCAGTAAAGTGATGCGTCGTATGATGCTAATTTCTATCAATAGCCAGGCCAATAACAGGGCCAGCAACATGGCAGCCACAAAGCCAGCCATACGTGTGGCTACCACGGCCAGACTTTTACTCACGCTGCGTACGTCAGCTTTGAGCGTCATTTCGTAGTTATCCAGCGGCGTACTGATGACCTCACGACTCACCAGATCAACATCGTATTCATCGACCGGCAGACGACGTATCAAGCGTGTTAACAGATTCCATGAGTCATCAGGTTCTTCGGTGCCGCCTATTAGCTTAATGAGGTCGCGCTGTTCGCCCAGTTTGCGTATCGTCAGCACCTCACCCGGTAGCAGTGAGGATTGTAAGTCACGCAGGGAAAATGGCGAAGCGCTCGCCGCTTGATTGCTATCTAAAATCGCTTGCTGGCTCCCCGGTGCAAATACTGCGACATGTATCTGAATCTGATCGAGATCTTCGGGTGGCCAGACCGGACGTTTTTTTTCAAACAGAGCTTCCTGAAATACTGCGATCGGCAAGCGCAGTGAGAAAAAAGTGTTTTTATTGCAGGTGTTTAATTCTTCTTCGCTATCTAGCCTATCTTGCTCGGCTTGATTGCAGATCCCTTTTTGCCAGATCCAGCCACGAAAATCCTTGATGGCTTTGGCATTGGGCGTGTTTTCTTCGCTCGCCAAATAGCCGGTTAGGCGGCCACGCATGCCCAGGGTTTTTTTATTGCTTTGACCGTCTTCCTCAAAGGGCGCGATCCAGTCATAGCGTTGGCCACGTAGCGCAACACTGACTTTGAGTCTATGGGACTGATCCATTATTTGCCCGGCGCGCGGATGCGGCACCAGCGTGGGACTGTTGAAGCTGCCGGCGACATAAATATAGCCGCCAGCCCAGGGATTGTTTCCTATGCCTGCGCAGAGCGATCCAGCGCTGCCATATTGCAGCAGGCAGCCTGAGATTGCGATGGCCTGCTGCACTTTGCTTTGATCGTCGAAATCCAATGCTGAGAATGGCAGTAGCAGGGGATGCAAGGCGATGCTCTGTTGTTCAGACGGAGGATTGAGTAAGGCAAGTTGACCGGCCGGGTGTCGCAAAGTGGCAGAGATTTGCTGCTGGGTTTTTTTGAAACTGCTCTGGTAATTATTGTAGCTAAGTTGTTTCTCTTGTTGCAGTACCGAGAGCGCCAACGCCAGTGTGGCTAGGGCCAGCAACAAGAATACGCCGCGAAACAATATCCTTAAACGGAACGAGACTATGCGCGGCAGTAGCATCAGTTTTTCCTGTGATAGTTGCTTGAGTCGCTCCAGCGAAAGCCGCGCATGGGAACGTTTTCTATGCAGTCGAAATTGTCGTCGATCTCGCGAAATGCTTCGCGTATGGTGCTGATGTGCTTGCGAATATTGTCGCGATTGCGCCCGCTTTTGACGACTTCATATAAGTCTTCGTAGGACACCACCAGCCCTCGGCTGGCAAACAGTGCTGCCAGTATGCGTTGTGCGGTCAGCGGCAAATTGATGCGCTGGCCGCGCCAGACCGGTGAACGTTGACGCAGTGGATCCATACTCAGCTCATCCGCGGCGGCTGGCACCGGATTGTCCGCCGACCTTACTTGCTTGCGTTCTTTGACCGCCCGCAAGATCTCTAAAAAAGTATCGATGAAATCGGATTCCTCGAACGTTGTTTTTTGCAGATAGTCCCAGGCATCCAAGGCCTTCATGATGCTGCGATAGATCGCCGCCGGCATGGCCGATACCACCAGCACCGGAGTTCCGGCTTGTTGCTTATTGATGGCGTTGATAATAGCCACGCCTGCATGCCTTTCGCGTCCCAACTCAATATCGAGCACGACCAGATCGTAGTTCTCACACGCTATCGCGGCCTCGGCCTCGTCGCGGCTAAACCATTGATCTATCTGTATCCCGGGACAGGCCGATTCTATCCATCCCTTGAGCTGATTGCTGGTGGGCAGATCGTCTTCTATGACGGCTACTTTTACTGCTGTTTTCAACACACTTTTCTCCGGCAGAACGCACTAGCCAGAGTATCCATGTTTTCACGCAAAAAGTCCTGCTTGTGCTGTGAGCTTTTCTTCACAGCTGTGTAGGCTGGCTCCTTTGGCGGATCGTGCATGCAGGCTCAGTGATGATACTGGCCGTATGGCCGCCTTGCTTGTTCCGCCAGCCTAAGCGCAAGATGTTTCTCAGGGAAATGCGGTGTATGCCAGCAGGTGGTACACGGCATAGCCCCTAAAATTTCTATCATTTGATTTACATTTTCCTCAACATTTTTCTCTACATTTTTTAGGTGATGTCATGACTGATCGTATTAAATCCTTAGTCCAGGCGGTGCGTTCTACTTTGTCTTCGGCCTACTCCCATGGCTCTGATCGTATCAAATCAGGCATGCAAACGCATTCGGAACGTGGCTTTATTAGCAAGCGCACCCGTAATCGTCTGATTTTCGTGTTTGCCCTCGCTGCCGCTGGCTATGCAATAAACAGTCATCCGCCGATTCACAAAGTGGCGCGTGGCGAAGTCGGCATACGCAGCAATCAATTTAGTGGCAAAACCATGCTAGTGCATGAGGGGAGTGTGCTGGTGGTGCCTGGCATGCATGAGTTTCGTCGCTATTCTTTGCAAGACCAGACCTATCGCCCAGGACTAAGCGCCAGAGGCAACGGCGATGCGCCGTTTCAATCAATAGAGGGTCTGTCATTAGGTGTCGATCTGAGCGTGCGTTATGCACTCGATCCCGCCAGGCTAGCGGCAATGTCGGGTAATCTGCCCGCAGACATCGGTAGTGAAATTGTCGAGCCTATCGTGCAAGGGGTGATCTACAAGGCTTTTACCTTGTACACGGTCAGAGAGATTTTCTCATCCAAGCGCCAGCAGATACAGCAGCAGATAGAAGCTGAGCTGAAACTCAAATTGGCTGCGGAGGGCATACTGCTGCGCAGTGTCATGATGGGCAAGGTCGAACTACCAGCTGACTATAAAAAAGGCATGGAGCGCTTGCTGGCAGAAGAGCTGGAGAGCGAAAAAATGCGCTACACGTTGGAACTAAAAGAGAAACAGGTCCAGCAAACCGCCTTGGAAGCCGATGCCGATAAAATTAAACGCGAAAAATCGGCAGAAGCCGCCGGTAATGAACAGGTGATTGCGGCCAAGGCGCAAGAAGAAGCCATGAAACATGTTTTGCCGTTTAAACAAAAACAAATAGAGCAAAGACAGTTTGAGGCGGAAGCGGAAAAAATATCGCGTATCAAAACCTCAGAAGGAACTGCCCAGGCAAGGGTGATAGAAGCGGCCGGCGAAGCCGACTCGCGCCGTAAATTGGCCGATGCCGAAGCGTATCGCCAGGATCTGGTCGGTAAGGTGGCGAGCGCACAGCTGGAGCGCGATGGCGCTTTGATTAGCAAACATCCGCTGTTGATACAGAAAACCATGGCCGACAAATTGTCTGACAAAATCTCCGTCATTATTGCGCCGCCACCTAGCGATGGTGGCTTCATCGGCGCCGCATTGCTCGGTAGTGGCAGGAGTGTGCGGGGCGATCGCGTTGCTGCGCAAGTGGCTGCCGGGGCGGCAGCTGATGCAAATCAAGAAGAAGGACAATAATCATGTTACTCAGCATTGCTAGCGGTGCGACGAGCGCCTTACTTTCTATCGCCATCGTGACCCAGGATCAGGCGGCATTACGTGCTGCACCAAAAGATGGGGCGCAACAACAGGCGGTGTTATGGCAGGGCGATAGCGTAGAGATACGCGGCGAAAAGTTGGATTATCTGCAGGTCTATGATCACCGGCGCGAACGGGCCGGTTATCTGAAAGCGAGCCAGGTAAGATTGATCTCGCTACAGCCAGATGACGCTGCCGATAGCATGGCAGTGCTGCGTTTTTTGCGTGATACGCCTGGTGCTGAGGCTTTGGGCATAGCGTATGCCGCCGCCTTTTTGAAGGCCGCACCCGCCAGCGCGATCGGCCCGGAAGCCTTTGACGCATTAGCTAGTATGGCGGAGCGACTGGCGCGGCGCGCCTCTTCGCGCCAACCCAAGCAAACTGAACCCATCATCGCCGCGCATCTGGAAGTGGTGGCGAACTATGGCGTTAAATTTAATGCCTACGAGCGCGACGGGCGCATGCAGCTCTGTTATGACGGTGAAGCGTTCAGACGCGTGCTGGCAATGAATGGCCGCGCTGAACAAAATGCTGAGCAAAAAGCGCGCGCCGCTTTGGCACTGACCCGGCAAGATTGCATCGATCCGGCGATCCGCCCAATCGAGCGCCATGCGTTCGATGTGTGGCGTGCTGAGGTACTCGATCGCGTCAGCACGACTAATCTGCCTGAGCATCTGCAAAATCGTTTGCGTATGCGCAGAGCCGGGGTCTGGGCCGCCATCGCCTACCAAAATAGTCGCAAAGGCGAGGCTGCCACTGCAGCCGGCGTGCGGGCGCTACAAGAGTTGGCCGGCGTCAATAAGAATGAGCTTGCCGATGAAGATATCAATGCCTACGCCGAAGCGGCGCTCAGGGTTGGCAGTACGCGCTGGGCCGCTGAGCCGCTCAGTGCTGGCAAAGCGGGTTTAGGTATCGTCACCGAGGCCGGCCAGCCTGGTGAAACCTGTGTCAGTTTGATAGACGCCCAGCACAATCAAAAAAATCCTCTCGCCAAACGCTGTACTTACGCTGTGGTGTGGGCGGCCTCAGCCCGTGCCAATGTGCACGGCAGTGCGCTCACGCTGGCGGTTCAGCCTATGGAAAGTTGGCGCGAGCTTTGGTTGTTCCATCAGAATGGCAAAGAGTGGCTGATAGACGTGCTGCCGCCTTCAGTTAGCGAGCCCGATCTGGGCTACGCCGAATTTGCCGGCTGGGTACCTGGTACGACAAAAATGCTGGTGGCGCGTGAGGCCAGAGTGGATGGGCGCTACAAACGCAGTTTCGAGGTGCTCAGCATGGACAGTCTGCAAGTAGAAAATGGGGCCGATAAGCCCGGCTCACTAAGTATTTTTTACAAATGGCAAGACCCGCTCTGGAAAAGGCAAACTTTGAGCTTGCGTTGATAGGGTATTGATATTGAGAGGGGGGAGTATCGCTATCCATCAGCTGATTGCGCAATCAGAATATGCGCAATCGGCGATGTTGTGTTGATACAGGGGGGGAGTATAGGTTGATCAGTGGGCTGATTCTGGTTTGATTGTCTGCAAAAACTTATACAACATAGGCGTATCGGCATACGCAACATTGAAGCGAAACCAGACGTTGGCCGGCTTACTCAGCATGAAAAATTCATTGGGTGACAATAAGATGCCAGCTTTCAGAGCCAGATCGGCCACCAGTTTTCCGTTCCAATCCTCACTCTGCGCACCGGGCCAGCCAGCGCTGACAAACATGCCGCCGCGTGGCCTGGCAATCGGCTTCATCCCAAGCTCGGCCAGTTTTTCTATCAGTCGTTCGCGTCCTGCGTCCAGTTGCACCACCAGGCGCTCTAACATATGTCGATAGTGGCGTGCCGAAATCGCGTGATACACGGCGCGCTCATTAATTTCTGAGGTGGTCAGCCCTGCGAGCATCTTAATACGCGCCAGTTCTGGCAAAAGAGTGTTAGAGGCCGAAATAGAACCTACTCGAAACACGGGCGACAGAGTCTTGGAGAAACTACCCACCCGTATCACTCTGCGCAAACCATCCATGGCAGCCAAAGAGGCTTCACCAGGCATCGCCAGTTCGCGGTAGATATCATCTTCGATCAGCCAGAAATCGTATTGTTCTGCCAAAGCGAGTAAGCGATGCGCCTGCGCCTGACTGAGCGAGGTGCCCAGCGGGTTTTGCAGCACGGTATTGACTATCATCAGTTTGGGCGCGCACTGTGACAGCTGTTGTGCCAGAAAATCCAAGTCTAGTCCGGTTTCATTACGCGGTATGCCAACCGGAACGCAGCCGTGATAACGTATCAGTGACAATAAATTACTGTAACTTGGGTCTTCCACCAAGACGGTGTCACCTGGTTTGGTGAGTGTGCGTAAGATCAGGTCAAAGGCATGTGTGGCGCCGTGCGTAAGCAGGATCTGGTCAGGCTCGACGGCGTATAACTTGTCGCTCAGAGTGCTAGCCATATGTTGGCGCAAACTCGGGAAGCCCAAAGGATGTCCATAGCCGCGTAGTCGGTTGGCCGGGATTTTCATGGCATGACGCACCGCCTCGAGTATGGTGGCCTCGCCATACCATTCTGGCGGTAGCCAGCCTGCGCCGACCGGCAAGGCCCCCGACATGCCGCTGTAGAGGTCGGGGGTTAAGGTATCGATAGCGGTCGGTGTCGCCTGAAATACCAGCGCTGGTGGCGCAGCGGCCACTTCTGTGCGCGCTACAAAGTAGCCGGAACCGCGCCGCGAGGCCAATAAACCTGAGCTCACTAGCCTATCGTAAGCTTCAACAACTGTGAAGGTGCTGATGCCATTACACTTGGCGAATTGGCGCACAGAGGGCATTTTGTTGCCAATTGGTAGCTCGCGTTGAGCGATCATTTGACTCACGGCGACAAAAATTTGCTCCACCAGATTAGTTTCTTTGCCACGTTTTAGATGCAGAAACGGCCATTCCAGATTGCCGCCTTCCAGCGAAGTTACGGATAAATCGAAAACGGTGTTTGGCATGCTACTCATGATCAATTCTGCTAGTGTGGGTTTATGTGCAACTGTTATGTTATCACGACCAATACGGTTGTTGTCTTCCAATCTTTGTGTATCTGTGCCTGAACTCTGCTTGTACCTATGATTTCAAAGCAAACACTACAACCACGAAAGAGGAGACGCAGCATGAATCTAGCCAAACCTGTATCCATGAATGCATTCTGGATGCCGTTTACCGCCAATCGCGATTTCAAGGAAAATCCTCGCTTGCTGGTCTCAGCCGAAGGCATGTATTACCGCGATGTTGATGGCAATCAGGTGCTCGATGGTACGGCTGGTTTGTGGTGTGTGCCTTGTGGCCACGCCCAGCCTAAGATTGTCAGCGCGGTGCGCGAGATGGTCGGGCAGCTTGATTTTGCACCGACCTTTCAGATGGGGCATCCTGCCGCTTTTGATCTGGCAGAAAAACTGATGGATTACACCAATCACCGTTTCGGTCAGGTGTTTTACACCAACTCAGGTTCAGAAGCGGTTGATACGGCTTTAAAAATGGCGCTGGCCTATCACAAGGCGCGCGGTGAAGGCTCGCGTACTCGGCTGATCGGTCGCGAACGTGGCTATCACGGTGTCGGTTTTGGTGGTATGTCGGTGGGCGGTATCGGTGGTAATCGTAAGAGTTTCGGCCCTTTGCTAGGTGGCGTAGATCATTTGCCGCATACGCATAATCTAGAGAAAAATGCGTTTACGCGCGGCGAGCCCGAGCATGGCTTGAATCTGGCTGATGAGTTGGAAAGGATAGTCGCTCTGCACGATGCCTCCACCATCGCCGCCGTCATTGTCGAGCCAGTTGCTGGTTCTACTGGCGTGTTGATTCCACCTAAAGGTTATCTGAAGCGTCTGCGCGAACTGTGTACTAAGCACGGCATCTTGCTTATTTTTGATGAAGTCATTACCGGTTTCGGTCGCTTGACCACGCCATTTGCCTGCGACTATTTCGATGTGGAACCGGACATGATGACTACGGCCAAGGGCTTGACCAATGGCGTGATCCCTATGGGCGCGGTATTTAGCAAACAATTTATTTACGATACTTTCATGTCTGGGCCGGCGGGCATAGAACTGTTTCATGGCTACACCTACTCCGGTCATCCTATCGCCTGTGCCGCAGCGCTGGCGACTCTGGAAGTGTTCCAGGAACAGAAGATACTCGAACACGCTGCCAGCATGCAGAGCTATTGGGAGAATGCGGTGCATTCGCTCAAAGGCTTACCGCATGTGATCGATCTACGCAGCATAGGCATGATTGCCGGCATAGAGCTGGCCAGCATACCCGGCAAACCAGGCGCGCGCGCCTTTAGCGCCTTCAAGCAAGCCTTTGCCGACGGCATCCTGATACGCACCACGGGCGACATTATCGCCATGTCACCACCGCTGGTGATAGAGAAAAAACATATAGACGAGTTGTTTGGCAAGCTAGCTACCGTATTAAAGAATCTCGCCTAAGCAGTCTATCAAACAAACTGAAAGAATTTAATGTCTACAAATTTAAGCACTATTCCCCATTTCATTAACGGTGAATTGGTACAGGCCGCCAGTGAGCGCCATGCTGACGTGTATAACCCAGCACTGGGTGTGCCGGTATCTCGGGTGGTCCTGGGTACTGCAGACGATGTAAATACTGCAGTAGCCGCCGCCTCGGCCGCCTTTCCATCCTGGTCGGCGACGCCGCCTTTGACACGCGCCCGTGTGCTGTTCAAGTATCTGCAATTGTGCCAGCAGCATACCGACGAGTTTGCAGCCCTAATCACGCGTGAGCACGGTAAGACTTTTGCCGATGCCCAGGGTGAAGTCGCCCGCGGTATAGAAATGGTGGAATTCGCGGTCGGTATTCCGCAATTACTCAAGGGTGAATTTACCGATCAAATCGCGCGCGGTATTGATGCCTGGTCTATGCGCCAGTCGCTCGGTGTGGTTGCGGGGATTACCCCGTTCAACTTCCCGGTGATGGTGCCTATGTGGATGTTTCCGGTGGCGATCGCTTGCGGTAATACCTTTATCCTCAAGCCCTCAGAGCGCGATCCATCAGCATCTTTACTGCACGCAAAATTACTGACTGAGGCTGGCTTGCCTAAGGGCGTGTTCAACGTGATACAGGGCGATAAAGTGACGGTGGATGCCTTGCTCGATCATCCGGAAGTGCAAGCCATCAGCTTTGTCGGCTCGACCCCGATTGCCGAATACATCTATGCGCGTGGCTGTGCCAAGGGCAAACGGGTACAAGCCTTGGGTGGCGCTAAAAACCATATGGTAGTGATGCCGGACGCCGATATGGAGATGACGGTAGACGCGCTGATCGGTGCTGCATACGGTTCTGCTGGTGAGCGCTGCATGGCGATCTCGGTAGTGGTGGCAGTTGGTGATGCGGGCGATAAACTGATGGGTGCTTTGGCGGAACGTACTGCAGCCTTAAAAATACGCGATGGGATGGCGCCGGAGGCAGAAATGGGCCCCGTGGTATCGATACAGGCCAAGCAGCGCATAGAGAAATTGATAGGCGAAGGCGTGGCGCAAGGCGCAACTTTAGTTGTCGATGGTCGTAACTGTGTGGTGGCTAGTCGTGAAAATGGTTACTTTGTCGGTGGCACTTTGTTTGACCATGTAACCGCTGAGATGAGCATCTACAAAGAAGAAATTTTCGGACCAGTATTGTGCGTCATGCGCGCGCCTGATGTCGCCACTGCAGTTAAATTGATCAACTCGAATGAATACGGCAATGGCGTCGCCATCTACACCCGCGACGGTGGCGTGGCGCGTGAATTTGTACGGCAAATCCAGGTTGGCATGGTCGGTGTGAATGTGCCTTTGCCTGTGCCTATGGCCTTTAATAGTTTTGGTGGTTGGAAGCGCAGCATGTTTGGCGATCACCATGCCTACGGCCCGGAAGGCGTACGTTTCTATACGCGTCATAAGGCGGTGATGCAGCGTTGGCCTAACACTGCCAGCGCCGGGGTAGAGTTTGCTTTTCCGCAGATGAAATAAACTGGGATAGTGCTCATGAGCGTCATGCAGATACAAAAAATGGATGTCTCCAAGCTGGCGGCTGAAGAGTATTTTTTAGCCAGTGAGAAGCTGATACTGGGAAATCCCAAACAAACCGTCTGGCAGCATTACGTTGATCCTAGCGCCAAATTTCTAACCGGAATCTGGCATAGCGAGATCGGTAAGTGGCGCATCAATTACACAGAGGAGGAGTTTTGTCAGATGTTGGAAGGCATCAGCATACTCACCGATGCGCAAGGTCTGGCCGTCACTCTCAAGCAAGGCGATAATTTTGTGATCCCACGCGGCTTTCATGGTACTTGGGAAGTAGTGCAGCCTAGCCGAAAAATCTATGTCATCTATGAGAGCGGTGAGGTTTAATCGAAATAGGCTAGCGAGTCAGATCGAGTTGTGAATTTGTACACGGGTGTGCAGCAGTCTCGTTGGCGCAAGGGAAAGTCGAAAATAAGTGTGAATTTTTTGTAAGTTTTTGTAAAACAAGCAGCAGGCCCAGACCGCAATATCCATGCACCTTTCCAGCCCTATACGGCTGCAGGCCGCATGGGTGTTGCGCTCTGGGCCTGTCTCATTTTGTAATTGTTAAATGCTGCTAAAAATTTGTGCAGAGCAAGCACTTGTTGAGAGACCGTAGGCTCGTCTACACTGTAAGCTAGGTTCTTATTGAATTTTCAGTAAGGGCAATGCGAGATGTTCTAATGTTGATTTAGTAATGTTCTGTGGTCGGTGGCAGCAATTATTAAAATTTTCATGAATTTTTTAGCAAGAGTATTTTCACACAGCAGTCTGCTTATCTTTTTTAGTACCAGCTCTCGTTTAAGCCTTTGTCGCTGCCTGGTATTTGAATCGCTTTGCCAGGGCTGATCTTTAAGCGGGCTTTGCCTGATTGTTTGAACACCATGGATCATAAGACGAGATTTACCAAAACTGCGAAAGGCCTGGCGGAGGCACTTGGCAAAACCAAGGCTTTATCCAAAGACTATCGCAGGGTCATTAAAGAAGTTGATGGGCATGCTTCGTTTAACGACCTGCAAGCAATTTTGGGCAATTTTTCAGATAATAAACTCAGCGAAATTTTGCAAAAATTAGTCGCCGACGAATATATCCGCGGTTTTAATTTGCCAGAGGCAGCCACGGTCGATGAGTCTGAGATTCCCGCCGAAGCAGAAATAGAGAATGCGTTAAGCATCCTCACGATGGGTGCATTTCTGCGAGAGGTAGAACACGCGGATAAAGCGCAATCAGAGGAATTGCTTACTAATTCTGAAGCTGAGCAAGCTGCAAATAAGTTGGCCAGTCAAGAACAAGCCCGTTTAACTGTAGAGGCGCTTACCAGGCAAAACATCGCTGAGAAAATACGTAGCGATACGGATGCTAAGGCGAAAAAATTAGTCGAAGAAAAAGCACGTCAAAAAGTCGAAGCTCAGGCTAAGAAGGAGTTGGAAGAATTAGCCAAAACTGAGGCCGCAACGAAGGCAAAGAAGCTTGCTGAAGAGAAAGCGCGTCAAAAAGAACAGGCACAAGCAAAAAAAGAAGCCGATGAGCTCGCCAAGCGGCAAGCGGCAGAGCAGCTTGCCCGTCAAAAAGCTGAAGCACAAGCCAGGAAAGAAATCGAAGAAAACACCAAGCGCGAAGCAGCAGCCAAGGCCCGGCAATTGGCTGATGAGTTGGAACGTCAGCGACAGCTAGAGCTCGCGCAAAAACAAGAACAAGAACAAAAAATCGCCAGGGAAGCCGAGCAGGAAAAACTCAAGCGTGAGGCCGAGGCAAAAGCCCAAGCCCAAGCCCAAGCCCAAGCTGCATTAGACGCGCAGGCGCGGCAGTTAGAACGAGAGCGCTTAAGAATACAGGCCGAAGAACAAGCCAAGCGTGAAGCTGCCGTGCAGGCCAAAAAAATCGCAGATCAACTGGCGCAGCAAGAGGCGCAAAAGCAAGCGCAGGAACTGGCAAATAAACTAGCGCAACAAGCCGCAATACGCGAAGCGCAAGAATTAAAAGCTGCAGAAGAGGCCGCGATTTTAGCTGCCGCAGTCCAAGCGCAAGCAGAGCAGCAAGCTCGCAAATTGGCGCTAGAGCAGAAAGAGGCAGAAGACAAGGCTTGGCAGAAATTTGAAGCGATGGCGAAACGCGAAGCAGAGCAGTTGGCCTTAGAGCAGGCATTGGCCTTAGCATTGCAAGAAGCGGAAGAAAAAGCGCGGCAAGACGCCGAACTCGCGCTGTTAGCGATACAGCAGATAGCCGAGAAAGAAGCGCAACTCGCAGCGCAACAGCAAGCAATCGAGGCGGCGCAACGCGAAGCAGAAGAACACGCAAAAGCCAAAGCGCATGCCGAAGAGGAGGCCGCCGCTTTGGCTTTGCGCAACGCCTTAGAGCAAGAAAGAAAAGCTGCGGAACAAAGTCAGGCAGAAAGGCAAGCAAAAAAGCGAGCGGCAACTCAGGAACAGGCACGCCGGGCGGCTGAGCTGCAGGCCAAACGACAGTTGGAAATACAGAAAAAGCAACAAGCGGAAGAAAAACAAAAAGCTAAAGAAATCGCAAAGGAACTCGCTAAAGAACAAGCGAAAATGCAGGTCCAAGCAGAAGCACAAGCAAAAGAAAAGGCCGAGGAGTTAGCGAAATTGGCCACACAAAAGGCGGAACGAGAATTGGCAGAGCAAGAGAAAAAACAAGCACAAGCGCAATTGGAGAAACAAGCGCAGGCACTAGCCGCCCAGCAGACTCTTCAGCAAGAGCGTCAGGCTATGCAGGCGGAGCAGCTAAGATTGGCCACCGAAGAAAAAATTAGGCAAGAGGCTGAGGCGCTGGCATTTGAGTTGTCACAAGCGCAGGAACAAAGGGAGTGGGAGTTGCAAGCCAAACAAGCCGCCACCGATAAGCTTATGCGCGAAGCCGAGCGGCAAGCGCAAAAGGAGGCCGACGAGCAAGCACTCAAAGCGGCGCAGATTGAACTAGAACAACAGGTTCAACAGGAAAGACAGGCTCGTAAAGTACTTGAAGAAGCTGAGCAAAGTGCCGCTTTAGAAGTGCAGGAAAGATTGCAACTGGCGCAGGCACAGGCACTCGATAAGGCGGAAGCGTTGGCGGCAGAGAGCGCTAGAAGAAAACGGGAGAGAAAGCAAAATCGTGCTGCAGAAAAACGCGAGTCCGCTAATCGTAAGGATAGAGAGCTTAGCAATGCTATCGCCGATAAAAGTAATTATCAAAGTTCCGGGTCTTGGGTACAGTTACTCATGGGGGCCGCTTTATTGTTGAGTATTGCCCTGTTTGCCTGGGCCCAACTCAGTGATTTTAGCGGACGTCTGACCCAGTTTGAAAAATCCAGTAGCGCGCAATTGCATCAGCCAGTCAAAATTGGGCAATTAGATTTCTCTTTCTTACCGCAGCCGCATTGGCAACTGCAAAACGTCAGCATAGGTGAGCATGCTCAGATAAAAATCGCGCAAGTCAATGCCGATATCGACATTAGTGCGCTACTGGCACAAGAAATGCAAATCAAGGGATTGGAATTTATCTCACCAGTGCTAAATAAAGAAAGCCTGGGTTGGTTACTCTTTGAGAAGTTTCAAAGTTCTGAAAATAAAATGCGCTATTTCAGCGCCAGTAATTTGACTGTGGAGTGGCCGCAACTGGCACTCGGAAACTTTGAACTGTCTGGCGAATTCGGACAAAGTGGCGCGTGGCAAAATATCAAACTGATTTCGGCACAGTCGACTATGCAGATCGAGTTGCAGCCTAAAGCTGAGCTAGTACAAGTGAAAATGATCGCCAAGAGCTTTGCCGTTCCTTTTGGGTCTGAGCTTAAATTGGCTGACTTTAGTGCCGAAGGTAATTTGAGCGCAAAAGCCTTGAGTCTGGACAAATTTTATGGTGTCAATTACGACGGAACTCTGACCGGCAATGCGAATTTATCCTGGGGTGAGCGTTGGAGTCTGACGGGGGATATCCATGCCAAGCAGATCAATCTCGCGCTGGCGATTCCCGGCTTGTTTGATATCGCTAAGTTAGACGGCCATGCAAAGTTTTCCATGCAAGGACCGGAAGCGGCCAAACTCTTTGCAAGTGCCAAAGTAAATGGCAATCTACAGACACATGGAGGAAGTTTGCTGGGAGTGAATCTGTTGAATTTAATGCAAACTGGTGCCGTAGGCGGAAAATCAGCATTCAACGATCTGGTGGCGAGCTTTAGTTACGATGGCACAAAAACATATTTTAGAAGTGTAAAGTTGACGGCCGGTCTGGTGTCGGCGTACGGCAGCGCGGATATGAATAAAAATGAGGAGCTCAATGGGCGCTTCACGGTCTTACTTTCCTCGCCGATACGCGAAGCGCGCTCTGATTTATCGCTGACTGGTCCGCTCAAGAAACCTCGTTTTGTGCGGGCGACTGAAGCGGTCACGCCATTGCCGGGTCCGCTAACGGATGCTCCGGCACTCATGGAATAAACGCGAATGGTGCGCTGCTAATAAACGAAATGATGCCTGGCCCAAGGCGCATAGTTCATGCGCCCTGCAGGCCGGCATGCCCGCTAAGCCGCATGGGGGCTGCGCTACGGGCTAGTGCTAATTTGTCTGTTGCGCACGAATAGTTCGTTGACGATTGTTCGCTCTCCGGGTTTTAGGCGGCAAGCTAGCAGGATTTGATAGTGGTGAAAAAAAATCCCCCGGTTTCCTATCACGAGCATTTGGACAAACCCAGATAGCCAGCCTAGGCATCTGGCGCTTACACGCCCAACTTATCGCGCAAGTCGTACCAGACAGCGCCCATCGCGGTGAGCGGTACGCGTAACAAACGGCCACCGGGGAAAGGGTAATGGGGTAGACACTCAAAGGCCGAGAAGCGCTCTGCCTGACCCTGTATCGCTTCGGCTAGCAAGCGGCCAATCAAATGTGTGAAAGTGATACCATGCCCCGAACACCCCTGCGAGTAATAAATGTTGTCACTCAACTTACCCACTTCTGGCATGCGCGAAAGCGTCAGCAAGAAATTGCCGGTCCAGCCGAAATCGACTTTGACGTTTTTTAGCTGAGGAAATACTTTATACATATTCGGCCTGATGATAGATTCTATGTGCGCAGGATCGCGCGCACCGTAAATCACGCCACCGCCGAAGATCATGCGTTTGTCGCCCGACAGTCGATAGTAATCGAGCAGGAAATTATTATCCTCGACACAGTAATCGGAAGGAATTAGTTCATCTGCCATGCTACCCAAAGGTTCAGTAGTGATGACCTGGGTTCCGCAAGGCATGGACATCTTGGCTAATTTTGGCTCCAGATCGCCGATGTAGGCGTTGCAGGCCAGGATGACGAATTTCGCTTTAACTTGGCCGTGTGCTGTATGTACTACAGGATGCTGACCTCGATCAATTTTAGTTACCGCGCTATGTTCATAGATCACGCCGCTGTTTTGTTCAAATGCAGCCGCTTCGCCTAATGTCAGATTGAGGGGGTGGAAGTGCCCCCCCGTTTTATCCACCAATATCGCTTGGTAGCGATCAGTATTAACGACCTTTTTAATCTCGCCGGGTGCGTCTATCAGGCTGAGATTTTTATGTCCCCATTTCTCCCATAAGTCTTTTTGCTCTTCTAATGCTTTGACTTTTTTCTTACTCAATGCCGCATACACGCCACCATCTTTCAGGTCGCATTTGATGTTGTATTTCGCTACGCGATCGCGAATAATCTGCGCACCTTCAAACATCATTTCGGCCAGCGGCTTGGCTTTTTCTTTGCCATAGCTAGATTCGATGACGTCGATGTCGCGTGAATAGCTATGCACAATTTGTCCGCCATTGCGGCCCGACGCGCCCCAGCCGACTTTGGCCTGCTCCAGTATCACGACCTTAAACCCAGCCTCGGCTAAATGAAGGCCAGAACTGAGCCCAGTATAGCCGGCACCGATGATACAAATGTCGGCCTCGATGGCACCGCGCAAAGGCGGACGTTCTGGGGATGGATGGGCGGACGCAGCGTAGTAAGAGGGTGCGTGCTGAGTATTGTCAGCGCTTGAGTTCGATGCCATAGTGAACCTTATTTATCTAGATTGCGCCGTGTATTTTCTAGATTGCCGTCTTAAATCAGGCTAGAAAATCAAGGCTGTTATCGTTATTCTGCGTAAGCCCATATTGACTCACGCAGACTGTCTCGGTTGTTGCAGGATTTATTTGCGGATTTTTTGAACTACCGCTTGTCGACAGGCGTCACCAAATGCTTCAAACATACGGATGGAAAATGGATTTTGCGCAGCCTGCCATTCTGGATGCCATTGCACTCCCAAAGTGAATTGTTTGTGCTCGGGTAGATGCACTGCCTCAATCAAGCCATCTTCAGCATGGGCCAATGCCTGTAGACCCTTGCCTAGGGTTTTAATACCTTGGCCATGTAAAGAATTGACAGCAATTTCTTCCTGCTGCATCAGTTTGGCAAACCAGGTATCTGCCACCATTTTGACCATATGAACGTCGGCGTATTGCTGGGTGACGCTGGCATTGTAGTCTTCGCGGTGTTCGCGCATGCCGGGTAGGGCGTACAGCTTTTGATGCATGTCGCCACCGAGTGCGACATTGAGTTCTTGCATGCCACGACAAATTCCAAAAAGAGGCAAGCCCATTTCCAATGCCGCATAAATCAACGGTAAATCGAAGCGATCCCTATCCTGGTCCTGGGTTTTTTCAGGCGTTAAATTTTCTTGTCCATACAAGCTAGGGTCGATATTACTACCAGCGCCGGTCAGGTACACGCCGTCTACCATAGATAAATACAAAGCAAGGTCGTCGACACCAAAACAGGTCGGTGCCAGTACCGGTACGCAGAGCGCATGTTCGACCAAGGGACGGATATATTTTTTGGTCATTACCTGGTACTCATGACCCGAACGCTCTTGCGCGCCCATCGACATCAGTACGATAGGCTTACGCATACCGCAGGAAAATTCTAAACTGGCATCATGAGTATGCGAATGAAACGGATTTTTGATGTTTGGCATGATATTTTGGGTAGGCAAAGCGTCACTAAACACATTTGTATAGATTTGAAAAAAATGACGCTGATTTGATCTTTGAACTCAGGGTTTTAGGAAGGGGAGGGCCCCTTGCGCAACACAGACCTCAATTACATGCCGGCGATGCACCAGTATTTGATGACCAGATAGTCCTCTATCCCGTACTTCGATCCTTCACGTCCTAAGCCGGATTGTTTAACACCGCCGAATGGCGCGACTTCACTCGATAAGATGCCGGTATTGATGCCGACCATGCCGTATTCCAGCTGCTCGGCAACGCGCCAGATACGCCCTATGTCGCGACTAAAGAAATACGATGCCAGCCCAAATTCGGTGTCATTAGCCATGGCAATAACTTCTTCATCGCTAGTAAAACGGAACAACGGAGCGATAGGGCCAAAGGTCTCTTCGCGTGCGACCGCCATTGCCTGAGTCACGTCAGCGAGCACTGTGGGTTCGAAGAACGTGCCGCCCAAAGCATGGCGTTTGCCACCAGCCAGTACGCGCGCACCTTTGCTCAGTGCATCGTCGATTTGCGCTTCCACTTTCAACACCGCAGCTTCATTGATCAAGGGGCCTTGGTTGACGCCAGCATCAAAACCATTGCCCACAACAAAGCTCTTTTTGACCGCCTCTACCAATTTACTGCTGAACTGATCATAGACTTCATCTTGTACATAAATGCGGTTCACACAGACGCAGGTTTGACCGGAATTACGGTATTTCGACGCCAGTACGCCTTCTACTGCGGCATCCAGATCTGCGTCTTTAAAGACGATGAAGGGTGCATTGCCACCAAGTTCCAGCGACAGCTTCTTGATGCTGCTGGCCGATTGCTGCATGAGTAGGCGGCCAACCGCGGTCGAGCCGGTAAAACTAAGTTTGCGTACTGTGGCATTGGAAGTAAATTCTCCGCCGATTTCTACCGCGTTACCGGTAATGACATTGAACACGCCATCCGGGACGCCGGCTCTACGCGCCAGTTCGGCCAGTGCCAGCGCTGAGAATGGCGTTAGTTCAGCCGGTTTGACCACCATGGTGCAACCAGCCGCTAAGGCAGGCGCCGCTTTGCGGGTAATCATCGCCGACGGGAAATTCCACGGTGTGATGGCAGCGCAAACACCAATAGGCTCCTTGCTGACCATGATGCGGCGACCAGGTGCCGAGGCTGGAATGGTGTCGCCGTAGATACGCTTGGCTTCTTCTGCAAACCATTCTATATATGACGCGCCGTAGGCGATTTCACCGCGTGCTTCGGTCAAGGATTTGCCTTGTTCTGCGGTCATAATGATGGCCAGATCTTCGCAATTTTCTAGCATCAGACCGTGCCAACGGCGCAAAATAGCAGCTCTATCTTTTGCCAGTAATGCACGCCATGGTTTCCATGCCGCGTTGGCGTCGGCAATTGCGCGCCTGGCTTCAGATGCCCCCATCTTCGGTACATAGCCCAAGATGTCGCCAGTGGCAGGATTGTTCACGGCAATTTTCTCGCCGCTCTCGGCATCGCACCATACTCCGTTGATATAGGCCTGTTGCTTAAACAGCGAGGGATCTTTTAATGTCAGCATGATCGAGTCCAATATTTATGTATTTTTGAATTTCAATTAAGCGCGTAGCGCCGCGTCGAGAATGTCTAAGGCTTCGGCCATCACTGCGTCGGGGATAGTCAAAGGAAACAGGAAGCGAATCACATTGCCATATACGCCACAGGTAAGCAAGAGCAAGCCATTTTTCAAGGCATGTGCCTGAACTTTTTTGGCAAACTCTGGATTTGGCTTGCCGCTGTCAGCATGATTAAATTCGACTGCCAACATGCCGCCTAAACCGCGAATCTCGGCGATCTGAGGGACACTTTCCTGGGCCGCCTTCAGGCGTACAGTCAGTTGTTGGCCTAGACTATTGGCGCGTTCGCAGAGCTTCTCCTCTTCGATGATGTTGAGCACGGCCAGCGCAGACGCTACCGCCAGTGGATTGCCAGCATAGGTGCCGCCCAAGCCGCCCGGTGCTGGCGCATCCATGATCTCGGCACGTCCGCATACGCCCGACAATGGCAAGCCGCCTGCAAGACTCTTGGCCATCGTGGTTAAGTCGGCGAGCACATCGTAATGCTCCATCGCGAAAAGTTTGCCTGTACGGGCAAAGCCAGTCTGAATTTCATCAGCGATCAGGAGAATGCCGTGTTGATCGCAGATGGCACGCAAAGCGCGCATCAACTCGATTGGTGCGACAACAAAACCGCCTTCGCCTTGAACGGGTTCAAGAATGATGGCTGCTACCCGTTTTGGATCGATACTGGCTTTAAACAGCATCTGGATCGCATGTAGCGTGTCGTCTACTGAAACGCCATGCAACTCGCTAGGGAAGGGTGCGTGATAAACCTCACCTGGGAAGGGGCCGAATCCAAGTTTATACGGATCCACTTTGCCAGTGAGTGCCATACCCATCATGGTGCGACCATGAAAGCCGCCGGAAAATGCGATTACCCCTGGACGACCTGTAGCAGCGCGCGCGATCTTGATGGCGTTTTCCACCGCTTCAGCACCGGTAGTGAAGAATGAGGTTTTCTTGGCGTGGCTGCCTGGCGTGATACGACTGATTTTTTCGGCCAACTCTACATAGCTGGCGTAGGGCACGATTTGATACGCAGTATGAGTAAAGCGCGTCATTTGTTCGGTGATTGCTGCGATGATCTTAGGATGGCGATGCCCGGTGTTTAATACCGCGATACCGGCAGCGAAATCAATATAACGCTTGCCTTCGACATCCCATAATTCTGCATTTTCGGCGCGATCTGCGTAAAAATCACACATGACTCCGACGCCGCGTGGAGTGGCTTGATCTTTACGGTTTTTCAATTCGAGATTTGTGCTCATGATTTCCTTGCTGGCTATGTGGTGATTAAAGAAGTGCAGTCATGTTGCCTCGATTTGGCTCCATTAAATAGTGCCAGTTATAAGTTTTTGATGGTGCCACTTATTTCGTTGGGTCTATAATCAATGTTCTTTGAATTTTGGCGTAAACAGGCATGCGTACCTTTAATCTCTCCGACTACTTGCTGCAGTATCTGGACAAAGTGTCCGGCACCCCCCGTAACCGTCAGTTGTATCGGTTGATGCGGCAAGCCATCCTTGATCGCGTGCTGCCTCCTGATACCCGTCTACCTTCGAGTCGCGATCTAGCCAGTGAATTAGCGATCTCGCGCAATACGGTGTTGTACGCCTACGAGCAATTGCTGGCAGAAGGTTATGTGGAGGCGCGTGCCGGGAGTGGCACCTATGTGGCCGACACGGTTCCCGATACGGTACACCTGCCCGCGGTGACCAGTAAACGGGCCAGCGCCGCGCCAGAACCGGTGCAATTGTCGCAGCGCGGCCATAGGCTGGTGGCACAGGCAGGTGCCGCGACGCAGCAGTGGGGAGCTTTTGTACCGGGGGTGCCGGATGTCACCCAATTTCCGCATAAAATCTGGAACACTCTACAGAGCAAAGTCTGGCGCAAACCGCCAATTGCAGCACTGACTTATGGCCATGGCGGCGGCTATCAGCCTTTACGGGAGGTGGTGGCTGAATATTTAAAAGTCTCACGCTCGGTCGATTGTGAGGCTGGGCAAGTGGTGATTACCAATGGCATCCATCAATCGATCGATTTATGTCTGCGCCTGCTAAGTGATCCGGGTGACGTCGCATGGGTAGAGGATCCCTGCTATTGGGGCGCGCGCAATTTATTATCCGCCTCAGGTGTGACGATACGGCCGATTAAGGTCGATGCTGAAGGTATCTGCCCTAGCGAAGCCGATTTGGCGGCAGTGCCGCGTTTTATTTTTGTGACGCCATCGCATCAATATCCGCTTGGCATGGTGATGAGTCTGGCGCGCCGGCGCAGCTTGCTGGAATATGCCAGACGCCATGGTTGCTGGATCATAGAAGACGATTACGATAGTGAGTTCCGCTATAGCGGACGGCCGCTGGCGTCTCTGCAAGGGATGGATAGTGGCGAGCGCGTGCTGTACATGGGCACCTTTAGCAAAACCATGTTTCCTGGTCTAAGACTCGGTTATCTGGTGCTGCCACAAGGTCTGAGTAAGCCTTTTGTCACTGGGATGGAAGAGTTACATCGATCTGGCCAGGCGCCGCTACAAGCGACCATGGCCGAATTCATGACGCAAGGCCATTTTAATTCTCATATACGACGTATGCGTCTGATGTACGGGGCGAGATTAGAGATCCTGCAGCAGGAAATCGATAGTCACTTTGATGGTACGGAGGTGGAGGCGGTAGGTAGTGACGCCGGTCTGCATTTGGCGCTACGACTGCCAGCGCATTGTGACGATAAATTGATAGCCCGTTTGGCCTTAGAACGCGGTGTTGCGGTCAGGCCGCTCTCTTCTTATTACCACGGTGCCAGCAGGGCAGACGCTGGCTTGGTGCTCGGTTATGCCTGTGTCGAGGATGCGAATATTGCACCGGCATTTGACATACTGGCGAAGCAAATTAAGGCTTATTTATAGAACTCCAAGCAGCGTAAAAAAGGGGCTTTCTGAAAAGCCTTGCGCAGTATCTATGCGGCTTGCAGCACGAAAAGCTCTGCGAAGGCGCATAGATACTGCGTTTCAACTGACAGATTAAACAAGTCGCAGCAATCTAATCGCTCAGCGCTTCTTTGGCAGCTTCTTCTGGACTGAGTCCGTCATAAAACTGATCAGTTAAAAAGTCGATTTGGTCTTCGATATACTCTTGCGCTTGCGCTACCGTCGCGCCGCCTTGTACCAGATGGCCTTCGACCTCGATACACCATTCGATCACGGCCATTGTTTCTGGATCTAGCTCTTCATTTTTCTTTGCCATGCTCATTCCTTAGAGTTGTTGTAGCGTATATGCCGATTGTAAGCCTGATAGCGCGCGAGAGAAAGCAAAACAAGCCACAACAAAATACGCCGTTTGCGTCTCAAATTTTACCCATGTTTGCTATTATCCTCGCTACGCTCTGGATTCGGGCTTTTATTCACCAAGTTAGTTTTTATATGAAAGAAATACGGAATATGGCAAGCTATATTGAAGGTACTCTCATCAAGGGTGAGAAACTTGTCTATGTCGGCAACATTAGTTTATGGACGCTGGCCCCCTTGCTGCTATTGGGTTTCGTTCTTCTGATTGCCTATGGCTTGGGGGTGATCGTTTTTTTGATAGCCTACATCAAGTATAAGACGACGGAACTGGCATTTACCAATAAACGCGTGGTGGCAAAATTTGGTTTTATCAGTCGCCGGACCATGGAAATAAATATCACTAAGGTCGAGAGTATACAAGTCCATCAAAACATCATGGGCCGTATTTTTAATTATGGTAGTTTAGTGATCACTGGTTCTGGTGAGTCACAGGCGCCTATCGTGGGAATCTCAAATCCCATGGAGTTTCGGCGTGCCTTCATGGAGGCGCAGGACATGGCGCAGAAGGATCAATAAAATTTAGGTTTGATTCAATATGGCATCCGGATGGGGTGGTATGCGCAGTAAAGATGCATCGTCTGCTGCCATTATTTTCCAGGTGTCAAAGCCGCCTAGCAAGGGATGTGCGTTGCGGTAGCCTAATTTTTGCAAACTATGGGCAACTTGCACTGCGCCGGCGTCTTGTGGGCAGGCGCAGATCGTAATGATGGGATAGTCCTTATCCACGTCGTTTAATGAGGCTGAAATCGCGTCGTAGTCTGTGCGGTGCGCATGTGCAATACTGCCGGTTTGTTCAATCAGACTGGCACTACGTAGATCGATGATATGCGGTGGACGAGGACCGGCTAAGGCGAGCCGCATTTCTTGTGCATCGACATGATGCATGCTGGCGATACGCTCGAAGCGGTATTTCATGACCAGCTTCCATGCTATCACGAGCGCTATCAGAGCTAGGCCTAGTAACGCTAAATGTATACCGTGCTGTGACATCAGTTCTAAAGCAATCGCAATGTGGCGCTGCAGCGCATAGCCGGCCAGCAAGGCGAATCCCGACCAGAGTGCGGCCCCTATTGCCGAGGCGATAAAAAAGGACGAGCGGCGCATGCCCAGTGCACCCGCAACGGGTGGCGCTACGGTAGAAAAGCCGGGGATGAATTTTCCAAATATCAGTGACCAGACGCCCCATTTGCTAAATCTTGCTTCGGTCTGATTGACACATGAACTAGGATTGATAGAGAGCTTGCAAAGCAGCGACAAGACGCGATAACCGAAACGGCGTCCGGCCTGATACCACAAGCAATCGGCCAGTAAAGAGGCAAGGGTTGCTGCCACTAACATCAACGCGATTGATTGCCAGTCACTGGCGCGACTAGCGGCCAGTATCATGGTTGGCACCGAAGGCAAGGGTAAGCCGAGTTGCTGCAAGAAAACATTCATGAAAACCAGTACGCTACTATCTTGTTGCATAAAGTGGGATAGCCAGGTACTGAACATGAATGATTCCTAACTGATGTGCGGTCGGCTAAGGACTATTCTTCGCTGAGAATAGCACCGGAGGCGAATTCTATCCTATGGGCGAAAAACATGTTTCAATCTGCGCTTTAGTTCAAAGTGAATACGGTGGGCGTGTATGCTTTGGAGCGCCCAATTACTTGCATTCAAGGATGAGCTGGCGCAGATCCCAGCCAGTTGGGACATCGTGAGTTAACGATGAATTTTGCATCTTGCCGCCTTGTTCTACCTGCGTTTTCAAAGTCTCTTCAAATGAATTGAGTAAACGATGCACTTGCCCTGCATCAGGCAGCATAGTGCCGAAAAAAATAATACTTTCTCTGTACTGTATCAAGATGGTAGGGAAATTTTCTATATCTACCGCATCGACCAGATGGGCTTGATCTTCGATATCTATCCATGCAAAACATTTGTCGGGATGTTGCGATTGGAGTCGATCGAACTGCGGGCGGTAGGCACTACAGGTATCGCACCAGGCTGCGCATAAACAGGCAACCAGCCAATTCTTGTTTTGTAGATTCGCCTTGATCACGGAAAGATCGGCAGTGTTTTCTTGAATTTGTTCCATATACTATTTTAACCTAACACTCGAGCCTCAGATATATCTACATAAGTTTGCTACCGCAAGTGAGCGTTTTGGCGCGAATGGACGCTTGACGCGGTAAAATACGCTTATGACTACACTATTAGCTATTGAAACCTCTACCGAACTTGCCTCTGTTGCCCTGTTGACTAAGGGCGAATTATTTATTCGTGAACTGAGTGGCGTACAAACCCACTCACAAGGCGTACTTCCGGCGATCCAAGAGTTGCTGAGCACTGCTGGGTTGAGTCTAATTGACTGTCAGGCGATCGCTTTTGGTTGCGGACCTGGTGCCTTTACCGGGGTCAGAACTACTTGCGGCATCGTGCAAGGGCTGGCATATGGCGCGGATTTGCCGATACTTCCTGTACTCAGTTTGCATGCGATGGCGCAAGCGGCCCGCGCTGAGCAAATTGACGCAGACTTTGTCTGCGTGCTTGATGCGCGCATGGCGGAAGTGTATTGGGCACATTATCGACTACGCAATCAAAGCTGGGAGCAAGTGAGCGAGCCCGCCTTGTCAGCTGTCGATGTGGCGCTGGCTTATGCCGCAGACCATGCCAGTGTGCTTGTGCTGGGAAATGGACTGACCGCACCGCTTGAGACTACTAGGATGAAGATCATATTTAAAATGCCGCATGCAGCACAAGTCGCGCAATTGGCTTTGGTCGACTATACAAATGGAAAGCAAGTCGCAGCAGACATGGCGCAGCCTGTGTATTTGCGCAATAAAATCGCCTTGACGACGATAGAACGCATGCAGTTAAAAAATCCATGAAGCTTTTTACGAATATGTTATTGGGTGAAAGAATCAAGTGAGCCAGACCCCAAATATTAGCGGTGCAGTAAGTGCGCCACATTTTTACTGTCTCAGTTTTGCCGATGTCGATAGAGTACTTGAGATAGAAGAGCAGGTGTATAGCCATCCCTGGACACGTGGAAACTTTCATGATTCTTTGTATAGCGCACATCAGATGCTCGGTTTGCAGGATGCTAGTAATAATTTAATTGGCTACTACGTGTTAATGCCGGTAGTCGATGAGATGCACCTACTTAACTTTGCGATAGCTACTCAGCACCAAGGATTAGGCTATGCCCGCATTTTATTAGATCATCTCTGCGCCAGCGCCAGAGAGCAGCGCTTTCTCTCGATATTGTTGGAAGTTAGGCTCAGCAATCTAAGAGCCTTAAGTGTGTATACCGAGTATGGTTTTTCCGAAATAGGTCGACGTAAATCCTATTATCCGGTTGTCGGTAACTTGCGTGAAGATGCTATCGTAATGCGCATAGAACTTTGAATGAATGCCACACTATCATGAACGATAAACGAGATTTTCTGCTAAGCGAAATGAGCCTGGGGCCGCTCTGGAAGCTGCGTCACGATGCGCCGGTTTCCGAACAAAACACTCCTGCTATCGAGGCTGAGATGGCTGATTCGGTTGCCACTTCAGCAGCAACTATAACGACTCTTCAGGATGAAGGCGAGACCGCGGCATTTGCTCTGTTTTTGAATACGCCTGAGTATAGCGAGGCGGCTGAGACCGCGCCTGCAGCTAAGTCTGCGCATGAGCCCGATTTTCCGCCTGAAGTTACGGCAGTTGACTTAGCTAGCGCAGCTGCGATTGAAGATTTAAGCGCGGGCGCAGTCGCTGTTGAAAAAGCGGCTTTAGACTTAGCTTGGAATGCCACGGCGGCC
Source organism: Undibacterium sp. Ren11W (assembly GCF_049340485.1). Lineage (NCBI taxonomy): Bacteria > Pseudomonadati > Pseudomonadota > Betaproteobacteria > Burkholderiales > Oxalobacteraceae > Undibacterium > Undibacterium sp. Ren11W. The sequence goes on along the minus strand of NZ_JBMPPB010000001.1, from coordinate 874,554 downwards.
AGTGAGAATAATTCAGCTTCTGTAGTTAGCTCCACGCGAGATTTTGAACTGACTGAAAGCGCTGCCTGCCTGTGCGGCTTGTCCGATAAAGCGGAACAAGCCTTGTTTCGCGCCGACCGTGCCAAACCTGATTATCTGTTCGTGTATTGCGATGCAGCAGGTGGTGCGCGTAGACATCAAGCTGCTGACAGCGCCAAAACCCTATTTGAAAATATGTTGCTGGCGATGGATGTGCAAAGAGGTGCCAAAGCTTATCTGAGCAACGTCCTTATCTCGGCACCGCAACTGCCGCCCGGCAAAGACGTGACGGCATTGGCGGCCGAATATTCTGTCTGTTTGCCATGCTTGCGGCGACAACTAAAATTAATGCAGCCATCAGTGATTGTCGCTTTGGGTAGCACCGTTGCCGGCACACTACTCAATTCTGATCCCGCAGCAGTAACTGCATTACGGGGATCATTACAGCATTTCGAAGGCTTGCCCTTGGTCTTGAGCGATGATCCGCGCTATTTATTGAGTCATCCCTTGGGCAAAGCTAAAGTGTGGTCAGATCTTTGCCTTGCCATGAATTCGCTAGTCGGTAGCTAGTGCGCATGGAAACTTACCAATCGCGATTTCATCACGAGTGGCAGCATTTGCAGGACGTACATGTGCGGGCGCTGGCCTGGATACTTAGCTCGCCTAGTTTACTCGATAGCACGAGTGTACTTTGGCAGAATCAACTCGTCGATGTGGACTTGCCCGAAAAAGCAAGCCTGGATGCTTGGTTGCAGCAATTAGATAGGCAACCGGTCGCTTTGCATGAGGCTTTAGCGGTGCACAAGCATAGACGCCTCGGGCATTATGCGGAAAACCTTTTGGCTTTCTTTCTCCGTCACCAAGGGGTGTTGTACGCACATGGTCTGCAAGTACATGAAAATGGCACAACGGTAGGCGAGTTCGATTTTTTGTTGAATCAAGGCGAAGATTTGCTGCATTGGGAAATTGCCAGTAAATTTTATTTACTGGTGGTAGAGGATGGCGTTGAGCGTGCACCAGATTTATATGATTATTTAGGACCTAATCTGGGCGATACCCTGGGTAGCAAGATGGAAAAAATCTTCCATCAGCAATTGGCTCTGGCGCAGCATCCGCAAGCGCAGAGCATGCTGCCAAAAAAGGTAGTCGATGCCCGCGCCTTGGTCAAAGGCTGGCTGTTTTATCGGACAGCGTCTATTGCCTCAGCGGTCATTGCAGGCGTCTCTGAGTATCATTGCCGTGCATATTGGTGGACTGTGGATGACATAGAAAAACTGGCGATACCTCATGCCTTGATACTGCCCAGACTGGAGTGGTTAGCGCCAGCCCAATGCGCGCTAGATGCTGTGATGACGAAAGATGATTTGAAAGAAGTGCTCAAGCGGCACTTCTTGAGCGATCAGAGCCCGGTCTTGCTGGCAATTATGAGCAAGCATGGAAACTGCATGCAGGAAATTTGCCGTGGCATGGTGGTGCCAAATGATTGGATCAGCCGCGCGCAAGAAAAGCGGGCTAGCCTGCGGCAATCACCAGTAATCTAATTAAGAATAGTGCGGCCTACTGCTTAGTGTTTACTAAGTGTTGGCTTAGTGTTTGTGCTCGCCGATCAGGGCAATCGAGTCGAACTCTCTTTGATTGGCCTGATGTCTGCGCATCACCATAAACATGGTGCCAGCCACGAATAAACCAAACATCACGATCACGACATGGATGTTGAGCTTGAACGACACCATCAACGCATACAATCCCAGCATCACCAGAACTGATAAATTTTCATTGAAGTTTTGCACCGCAATTGAATGTCCTGCGCTCATCAGTACGTGACCGCGGTGCTGCAGTAAGGCGTTCATAGGAACGACAAAGAAACCGGCCAATGCACCGATCAAGATCAGCAATGGATAGGCGATCCAGACATTCGTCACCATCGTCATCGTAGTGACGACTAGGCCCATAGCAATACCTAAAGGCATTACCGACAAGGATTTTTTGAGCGGTACAAAGCGCGCCGCGCCAACCGCGCCTAGTGCGACGCCGACCGCGACCACGCCCTGCAAAACGGCGGCCTTATTGAGTGGCATATTGAGCGAAGTTCTGGCCCAGTCGAGTACGATAAATTGCAGGGTGGCGCCGGCGGCCCAAAATAGAGTGGTGACTGCCAGTGAGATTTGCCCTAGCTTATCGGCCCATAAGGTACGAAAGCAGCAGGCAAAGTCAGTCACCATTTTAATCGGGCTGCGTTCTTGATGATCATAGCGGGCACCGGTATCTGGAATGCGTAAATTGAATGCTGCGGCCAACGCATAACATCCAGTGATGACGAGTAATGCCGCCTCGGTAGGAGAGTCTATGCCGAAATCGAGAACCGGAAAATCAAAGCCTAATAATATTGCTGAGACTTTTGGATTGATCAGCGTACCGCCCAGTACTGTGCCGAAAATAATCGAGGTAATCGTCAAGCCTTCTATCCAGCCATTGGCGGCGACCAGACGATCCGGCGGTAAGAGTTCAGTTAAGATGCCGTATTTAGCCGGTGAATAGGCGGCAGCGCCAAAACCTACTGCGGCATAGGCAATTAAAGGATGTACGTTGGCGAACATGAGCGCGCAGCCAGCCACTTTGATGAGATTAGTGACGAACATCACCTTGCCCTTGGGTAGGGAGTCGGCAAATGCACCGACGAATGCGGCAAGCAACACGTAGGACATCACGAAGAATAATTTCAGCAAGGGTGTCATCCAAGCTGGCGCATCCATACTAGCTAAAAGAGCCATCGCTGTGATGAGCAATGCGTTATCGGCCAGCGAGGAGAAAAACTGCGCTGCCATAATTGTGTAAAAACCGCGTTTCATTCGTTTTCTAAACCTGTTACATAATGTCACCGACTGGCTTTATACCATGAAAAATCGGAAATACTCATGAAATAGAGCAAGCAATTATCGAGATACTGTTTAAAATATCAGTATATTTTGCATTATTAGATTTAACCCTCCAATCAGACTTCGACAATGGCCAAAGCAAAAACAAATTACACCTGTACCGAATGCGGTGGCGTCTTGAATAAATGGGCAGGGCAATGTCCGTCTTGCCAGCAGTGGAATACCTTGGTGGAAACCATCGTTGAAGTCGGTGGGAATCGTTTTTCGAATACGCATCAGAGCTTGGCGCAAACCGCGCCTGTACTGAATCTGGCGGATATCGAGACCGAAGATATTCCTCGCTTCGGCACCGGCATAGAAGAGTTTGACCGGGTGCTCGGTGGCGGCTTAGTGCCAGGTGGCGTGGTCTTGATTGGTGGTGACCCTGGTATAGGTAAATCGACTTTATTATTGCAAGCGCTGGCCAGTCTCTCTAAATTCAAGAAAGTTCTCTATGTGAGTGGCGAAGAATCGGGCTCGCAGATTGCCCTGCGCGCTAAACGCCTGATGGTCGATGCTAGCGATTTGCACCTGCAGGCCGAGATACAACTAGAAAAAATTCTCAATACCCTGGCCGATTACAAACCCCAAGTGGTGGTGATCGACTCGATACAGACCGTGTATTCGGACGCACTAAGCTCGGCTCCCGGGTCGGTGGCGCAGGTGCGTGAATGTGCCGCGCAACTCACGCGTATCGCCAAGGGCAATAACATCACCATGATCCTGGTTGGCCATGTCACCAAAGACGGTGCGCTGGCTGGGCCGCGCGTGTTGGAACATATCGTCGACACTGTTTTGTATTTTGAAGGCGACACCCATTCCAGCTTTAGACTGGTGCGGGCAATTAAAAACCGTTTTGGCGCGGTGAATGAATTGGGCGTATTTGCCATGACCGAAAAAGGCCTGAAAGGCGTATCGAATCCATCTGCCTTATTTTTGTCGCAGCACGATACTCCGGTGGCCGGTTCTTGCGTGATGGTGACTCAGGAAGGCACGCGCCCGCTGTTGGTCGAGATCCAGGCTTTAGTCGATACCTCACATGCGCCCAACGCCAAACGGCTGTCGGTAGGCTTAGACCAAAATCGGCTGGCGATGTTACTGGCGGTGTTGCACAGACACGCGGGTGTCGCCGCCTCGGATCAGGATGTGTTTATCAATGCGGTCGGTGGCGTCAAGATCACCGAACCAGCGGCCGATCTGGCGGTGCTGCTGGCAATTAATTCCTCGATGCGCAATAAGGCTTTGCCGCGTGGTTTGGTAGTGTTTGGAGAGGTCGGCTTAGCGGGAGAAATCCGACCCGCGCCACGTGGTCAGGAGCGCTTGCGAGAAGCCGCCAAACTTGGTTTTTCAATTGCCATCATCCCCAAGTCGAACGCGCCCAAGCAAAAAATAGAAGGTTTGCAGATCATCGCTGTCGACCGTATTGACGAGGCCTTGAGCAAGGTAAGGGACATAGATGGACTGCTAGAGTAGGGTTTTGCAAACTTTACATTTAATATACTCACCCTGAGTATCAGCATTAATCGGGATGTTGCGCATATAGACTGTGCGTAACAGCCCGATTAATATGCATACCCCCCTAGTTATCCTTTATTAAGCTTAAGTGGACAGGATAATACGGTGCGCGCCTGGTTGTCTCAACTATCTAAAACCTGTCCAGCAAACTGGCCAAGCCGCTGGCGCGCAGGGTTCTGCGTTTTAGGGCGTCGTCAAATACCGATGCGCTTGGCGTCACCAGGGTGAAATTGCTTCTGGCTCGGGTGATGCCGGTGTACACCAGTTCGCGGCTGAGTACGGGTGAAGAGACTTCAGGCAAGACCAGCACGGTGTGGCTAAATTCTGAACCCTGGGATTTATGTACCGTCATGGCATAGGCGGTAACCACATCGCGCAGGCGTGTAGCCAGTACGCTGCGTACTGTTGGCCCTTCTAAAAAGTAGACGCGCTGGGCGTCTTTGCGCAGCGGGTCGGGCAGGCAGATGCCGATGTCACCGTTGTAGACACCGGTGCCGTGATCATTGCGCGTGATCATCACGGGGCGGCCGATATACCATTCACTGTGACGCTTGATCAGTTTTTGGCTATCTAATGCTTGCTCGATAGCGCTATTTAAACCTGCCACGCCCCATGCGCCTTCGCGTACCGCGCATAAAATGCGGAAGCTTTCAAAACGCTGGAGTACATTCAGCGCCCATTTTTCATGTTCGGCAACGAGATTGGTGCCAGCAACATGGTTTTTTGGCTGCTCATTGAGGAGTGACAGATAGCCGCAATAGCCGCCTTCTGCACCGCTGCGACCATTGAGGGCCAGTTGCAACATCTCTTTGGTTTGGGCCTGTGTCATCCAGTTTAAGACAGGACCGTCATTCGTATGCAGATTCGCACGCAGAATAGCACTAGCCGCAGCATTATTGCCGCTGTTGACCGCCAACGCCAGCTGACCGATAGGGCCACTGAAGCGCCGACTCTGACGCAGCATCACGGTTTGCTGACTAAGTGCGCCGCCGTCGCCCAAATAGCGCTGCGGCACAGCGATGCCGCAGCTTAATGACAGGTAGTCTAGCGTCTGCGCGCCGTAGGCACCGGCTTCGGCGTTGCGGCATAAATCGCCTAATACCGCACCGGCTTCTACCGATGCCAACTGATCTTTATCACCCAGTAGTATCAACATGGTGGTGGCTGGCAGGGCGGCGAGTATAGCGGCCATCATCTCCAGATGCACCATCGAGGCCTCGTCCACAATCAGCACATCGACATCAAGTTGATTACCGCTGTGGTGGCTAAAGAACCGGGTATTCGGACGCGCACCTAGCAAGCTGTGCAATGTGCGTGCTGCGCCCATGCTGCTACTCAATTGCGCCAGGGGCAGGGCGCTACCAACTTTATCGCTTAATTCCTCAAGCGCGGCGTCGATTGCTTGTTTTAGCCTGGCGGCCGCCTTGCCAGTGGGCGCGGCAAGCGCGATCCGCAAATTTTCTGGTGTCGTTGCGCTGGCAAACAGCAGGGCGAGTAGCCGCGCTACCGTATAAGTCTTGCCGGTGCCAGGCCCGCCAGTGATGATACTAAGTTGACTGCGCAAGGCAATCGCGCAGGCGATTTTTTGCCAGTCTGGCTCGGCGGCATGTTCCGTAGCTGCGCTGCTGCTGTCAAACAACTTATTCAACCAGTGCTGAGCCTGCGCAATATCGACCGTGCGCCGACTGTCGGCGCGAGCGCCGATTGCGTCTGCCACATTGGTTTCATCCTTCCAATAGCGGCGCAGATACAGTCTATCCTGATCTAACACCAGCGGCTGTTGTTGATTATTGCCTACATCTGTGACTAGCCAGATTTGCTGGCAATTACTCAAGCAATGACGCCAGCTAGCCAGGTCATTCGGTAGTGGCTGCGCCAGTTCTGCAAGGGCGCTCCATTGCTCGTTTTTCCAGCCTAATAGGGCGCTGGGATTATCTGCCAGTTCCTGCAACATCAGACAACTATGGCCACGCCCCTCCAATTCTGAGAGTATGGTGCAAGCCAGTAGTGGTGCCGGATTTAGCACGCCTAAGGACGCCATAAAACGTGCCAGCGCGGGACCCAGCCTACGCAGTAAACCGGCCTGCGCCAGATCATCTAAGGCGTCGAACAGTGGCAGTAAAGCGGTGGGTATCGCTGAAAAAGAACTGACGGATGGGAGACTTGTGTTGCGCGTCATAGGCTCGCTGCTTCCGATGTAAATAAGTTGTCGAGAGCATCCAGCATCTGGCTTGAGGCCTGCAGCTGATAACAGCCACGCGTCTCGTTATGCTGTATGCCGCGCAAGAAAAAGAAGATCGCCCCACCTAGTTGCGTCTGTGGATCATAAAACGCACCGAGACGGTCTTTTAATAGACGGTGCAGTGCTAGCAGATAAATCGCGCCCTGCACATCGTAGCGGTGTTGCGCCATGGCAGCAGCCAGCGCATGCGTGTGATAGCTGGCATTTTCACCGCCTAGGTAATTCGATTTGTAATCGAGCACCCAGTAACGCCCTTCGTGTTCAAACACCAGATCGGCATAACCTTTGAGCATGCCGTGCAGTTGGCGCTCTGGCAAAGCAGGGCGCGCTAACCCATCGAGCATATGCGCTTGGCATAATTGATCTAATTGCTTAGTGGCGAAATCTTCACTAGGGAACCAAAACTCCATTTCGGGAAGAGTGTTTTCTAAAGCTAGATCGCATAGTGTGGCGCCGATGGCAGGTAAATGGGTGTTCGCAATGGCCTGTAGCCAGACAGCCGTCTCGGTTTGCCTATGGCCCCAGCCAGCGCGTTCGCAGCGCACTGCTAGCCGCGTATTAAAACTATCCTGATTGGCGATCGTCAGGCCTTCCAGTGCCATCCACTCTAGTTGTTCATGCAAAAATTGCCCCGGCAGCGGGCCGCGTGGAAATTGGTGCCATACCGAATTCTGGGTTTTGCCAAATTGATCGTTAATTACTAGATTATCCTGCAGTCCCAGGTCGGGATTCTCCAGAAGTTTTTCTTCTTGCGGACGACTCGCGACGACTGCAGGCGCAGTCACCGACATCGCCTTGGTTAGCGCAGTAAAACTACTGACCGACCAATCGCGCTCAAAGGAGGCGCTAAACAGGGGCGCATCAATTAAGACCGGTCTTTCATCAAGCCGCGCCAGCAGGCTGACCGGGATGCCTTGTTCCAGAGGGGCGATCGCTAAGATCTGGATCTCGGAGCAAGCACCGCGCAACTTCGCCAGTTCATCGATGAGATCGCTGGCGGCCAGAGGTCGGCCGCCAGCGATCAGATAGCCCAAGGCCGAGTCATGAATTTTATTCTTGAGTGAGGCCACTCCTAACCATACGGCATGCCGTGCACGTGTTAATGCTACATACAGCAGGCGCAGGTCTTCTTCAATGCGCGCTGTTTCCATCTGAGCTAAGGCATGCTCGGATAAAGCCAGATCAATTTGTGGCTTTCCATGTTCATCGACAAATTCTAAAAAACTACGGTTGCGGGTGCTGGCAGGACGCGCACTGACCGCGAACGGTAAGAACACCAGCGGATATTCTAAGCCCTTGGATTTATGTACCGTCACAACTTTGACTAACTCAGCGTCGCTTTCTAAGCGTAACACGCGTTCTTCACCGCTTTCGGTCTCATTCTCGATTTGCTCCGCCAGCCAGCGAATTACCGCCTGTTCGCCATCGAGTTGTTGACTGGCATTTTGTAATAACTCGGCCAGGTGCAGCAGATTGGTCAAGCGGCGTTCGCCACCAGCTTGTTGTAATAAACTGGCAGGCAGACCCAGATCGTGGATAAAACGCCTGAGCATGGCCAGGATGCCCTGACGTTGCCATAATAAATGCAAGCTTTTTAGTTGCTCTACGCGTTGTTCCCACACCATATCGTCATAGGCATGGCTGGCCAGAGTTGTCAGCGATAGGCCGGCAGTCGCCGTGGCAAAGGCCGCACGACCCAAACTATTGTCTAGCGGCTGAGACACCGCGTGCAGCCAGCGTAATACATCCGCTGCTTCGTCGCTGCGTATGACCGAGTCTTTATCCGATAAGTAGACACTGGCAATTTTGCGTTTTTGCAAGGCCCGGCGTATCGCCGCAGCCTCATTGCGGTCGCGTACCAGAATCGCGATATCGGCAGCTTGCAGACGGGTAAAACTTGGAACACCATCCGCCAATGTCTGAAACCCAGCCTGGCTGTCATTGAGCAAGGTGGCTATTTGCTCTGCACATTGATTCGCAAAAAGCTGGTGATAGTCGTCTTTATTCAGATCAGATTCTTCGCTACACCAGAGCGTCATGGCGCTGACCGTAGCGATGCTATCGACCAAAATCTCGGCGCGGCCATTGCTGACAACCGCTTCAAACGGCAGCGAATTATCGGTTGCTGTGCGAAACTTGAAGGCGCCACCGGCAAAACCGCTTTGTGCAGGCTGCGCACTAGGGTCTCCTTCCGCATACAGAAACATCTGATTCACGGCACGCACCAAAGGCACGCTAGAACGGTAATTGGTCGCCAGTAGATAATGTCTGCCAGTGGTAGCCAGACGCGCCGCCAGATAGCTTTGTATGTCGGCACCGCGAAATCCGTATATCGACTGTTTGGGATCACCGATCAAAAACAGTCCCAGCTCAGGCTTATTCTCCGCGACCTGATACAGCGCGTCAAAGATCTGGTATTGCTCGGGCGAGGTATCTTGAAACTCATCGATCATAGCGAGCGGATATTGCGCCACAATACGTGCCCGCAGCGCCGCCGTATTCTCACCAGTAAGCGCCAAACGTAGGCGCGTCAGCAGATCGGCAAACCCAAACTGGCGCGTGCTTTGCTTGAGCGCGGCGACCCGCGCGGCAATCGCGCTGGCGGCATGCCGTATCAGGGCAAACTTGATAGGTTCGATTTGATCTAACGCAGCTTTTAATACTTCTAGCCGGCCGAAAATTTCTGGTACGACGACGCTATAGCCCTTGTTGCAGGCGTCGGCGATGCCATCTGGTGTCAGTCGGCTCCAGGCTTTATCAAACGAAGCCGGCATCAGGGCTAGCGGATCTTGCGCCCACGTGCGCAGGGAGGTGAACCAGGTCTGGACATTGGCGCTTTTGAGTTTTACTCCGCTAAAACACTTGGGTGCAGCAGTTTGCTGCGCCTCTATCCATTCCTGCATCGCTTGCGCACGTTCTAGCCAGCCGTGCTTTAGCTCGCTCAATATCGCGCCTTGTTCACTTTGCACACGATTAATTAAACCCGCTAAAGTTTCTTTCGGTACCGCTCCCAGTAATTCGCTCTTTGCTACCAGCTGACGTATCGCAATTTCCATTGCACTGACGTCGTTCCAGTAGCTACGCAGTAACGCTAATGTTTTGCTGTCGAGCTGGTAGACCTGTTGACGCCAGTAATCGCGTACCGCGTCTTCGAGTAAGGCCGATTCATCACTGAGTAATTCTTCATCGAACAGGCTGCCGCTGTCGAAAGCATGCTCGCGCAACATGCGTTGACACCAGGCGTCTATTGTGAAAATGGCCGCGTCATCCATGCTCTCGGCCGCCAGCATTAAACGGTGTGCCGCTTGTAGTCGCGCTTCACCCGGCGTATAGGCGCGTATCAGTTCAATTAAGAATACATCTTTTTGATCAGGCTCTACACCGCGAAAACACTTGGCGGCATGCACCAGCCGCTCACGGATACGATGCGAAAGCTCCCTTGTGGCAGCGCGGGTGAAGGTCATTACTAGTATCTCGGACGGCAGCAGGGTGCGTGGAAAACTGTTGACTGCGCCATGTCCGAGTACCAGGCGCAGATACAGGGCAGCGATGGTCCAGGTTTTGCCGGTGCCAGCGCTAGCCTCGATCAGACGCGTGCCATGCAATGGGAAATGTAGGGCATCCAGTATCTGGCTGCTGTTTTCTATCTTGACGTTAATGCTGTTCATTGTGCATCCTGGTCATCGTTGCTACTGGCGACGTAAGCATCAATCGTAGTGACGGCAAGCTCGGTTTTCATCCATGTGGCTAATGCCCCGTATAGCGCCTGTGAGCAACTCTCATAATCTGCTTCTGCACTCAAGCTTGCGTAGTCTGGCCATAGTCTGGCCAGACTGGCGTCCTCTGCCTCGCCGCGTAGCTGGTAGCCACCGTCATATACCTGTTGCGCATTCGCTTCTTGCGCTAAAGCCAGGCCCGTCTTGCAAGCGGTTGGCAAAGGTCTATCCATACCGGCACGCCAGCAGGCTAGCAAAGTGTGCAGGGTCTCGATAGCCTGCGTTTGATCTAAGGGCTGCATGCTGACGATGGCGTCGCGAGCCAATAAGAAGCCGGTCACCTGTCGGCCTAGCGCCGCCGCCGCTAGCTGACTGAGCCAGGCGTCAATTAATTTTTCACCGCGTAACTCGCCTTTTTTATTCGTAATCTTGCTGGAGATTTGCGTCAGGCTGACCACTTCGCCGTGATGTTCAGGTTGGTTGCTGTGCATGCGTTCTAACCAGCCGTCTAGTTGTATATCATCGACGATCAGATTGATCGCAAGTTTGTCGGCAGGGTAGGGGAATTGCTGGCACAGTTCTAACCAGGCGGTGCGTACTGGCGTCAAGGCTGTGACTAATTGATTTTGCCATTGCTTACCGATTAGTCCCACAGGTAACACGCCTTCACGGCCCAGTTTGGCGGCACGGGTACGTAGACTGTCGGCTACTTGGTCTAGCGCTTCCGGCTCGCCTACATCGTCCAATAAGCTGTCGGCACGCGCATATTCTTCTAAAGCATTCAGACCGAAAGGTTCTTCATCCTCACCCAGAGTTTGCGCATCGTTGAACATCACGCCCAGTCTTTGCCGGAAAAAATATTTTGCAGGTTGCTTGATAAAACGCGCCAACTCACTTAGTTTGAGACGGTAGCCAGTATCGACTTCAAAAACCGGTAATGACTCGCTACTGAGTGTCAATGCCGTCTCTACTGCATAGTCTGGAAGCAGCTCAAGATGCGCATTGCGCCATTCTCTGGCGTAGGTAAGTAAACCGCCTTGTTCAAAATAGCGTCGGCTAAAAGCTTGCAAGGCGTGTTGGGTGGTCATCTGATCCAAGTCGCAATCCCAGGCCGCTTTTAGATAGTCGCGTAATTGTGCCACCAGCACCGAAGCCGGTTGTTCACTATTATCTCGGATATTTTTGCCCACCCAGGAGATGTACAGAGTGTCGCGCGCGGCTAGCAGGGCTTCGAGCATCAAATACCTGTCGTCGTGGCGGCGCGAGCGGTCACCGGGGCGCGCCATGCCGGCTTGCGCCAGCAGATCAAAATCGAGATGCTGGCTGCGGCGCGGATAATCGCCGTCATTCATGCCTAGCAAGCACACCACTTTAAACGGCACCGCGCGCATCGGCATCAGCGTACAAAAAGTCACTCCGCCGGAGACGAACTGATGGTCTAAACTAGGCTGATCGAGTGCGTTTAGCCAGGCTTCCCGTAACACCGGTAGTCCAACTTGCTCGCTAAAACCAGCACTTTGACATGCCTCTAGCCATTGCTGTAGCGTGTCGTCTAATTGCCCGAGAGTGATCCGATCAGCTTCATCGAGTTGACTACCCTCAGAAATAAAAAATGCCCGCAGCAGAGAGCGCGCGCGTTGACCCCAGACTTCCGGGCTGGCGGGCTGCGCCAGCACGAGATTCCAATGAATTAAACTCTCGACAAATTGTGCCAGCGATCCAGCCAAGGACGCGTCGAGACCTCCGACTTCGGCATACGGTTCTATACCCGCATAAGCTGCTCCATCGCCACTGGCGTAACCTAGCAACATGCGGCGCAAGCCAAAAATCCAGGCATTTTGCTCGCCGGTAGCGCCTAGCCCCAAGCCATTGCGGTGGCTTTGATCCAGACCCCATCGTATTCCTGCACCAGAGATCCACAGGCTTAGTTGCGGCAGGTCGTCTGGCGTTAGCCCAAAACGACTGGACAATGCTGCCACGTCCAATAGATCGCGTACTTCGCTCTGGCGGCAACGCTGTTGCGGCAAGCGCAGCAAATAGTCCAGTGCCAGTAGTAAAGGGTTGACGCTGCGGTCCTTGACGTCAGCGATCGTGTACGGGATGTGGCGCGCATCTTTGCTCTGATATTGTCCGAATACGGCGCGGATAGCGGCTGAAAACACCTCGATATCGGGCACCATTACAACGATGTCTCTAGGCCGCAGAGGCGCTGTCTTTTGTTCGGCTAGCATGCTCAACAATTGATCATGCAAAATCTCGACTTCGCGCTGCGTGCTGTGCGCAACATGAAAAACGATAGATTTATCGCTGGCCTTAAAGCCGGGGTGAGGGTGCTCATCCAGCGACAACATATCGCGCACCGCTGCTTGCAGTCCTTGCAGTAAGCTGTCGCCCTGATCTTCGGTAAACAGATCGATACGCAGGCTGCTGAAGTTTTCGCGGGTCGCCTTGGCATTATCGAATTCATCCAGTAAGCGCACAAAATCACGCCCCATGCGGCCCCAACCCGCGAGTAAAGGATGGCTGTGTGCGTGTAATTGATCGAGCGGTATAGTCGATAGATCCAGATCCTTGCGTGGTTGCTGGCGCTTATGTCGCGCCTTGAGCAGCTCGCGCCCCTCTATGATGTCACCCCAATAAAACTGGCATGGGTTAGGAACCGCCAAGATCACCTGAGTGTGCTTTGCCAATGCGGCCAAGGCTTCCAGGGTCTGTTGTGGCATCGCCGAAATCCCAAACAGCACCACGCGGCGCGGCAGTTTGCTGATCGGCGCTTCGCCACTTGCGACCTTATCGAGAAAACGTTGATGGATAGTGACACGCCCTAAAGCATCGGCCGCATCTTCGCTATTGTTTAACACGTCGGTCAGGATGGCACGCCACAGCTGCGCCTGCCAGCGTTGATCGTCCAACAAGGGTATAAATTCGCCGCTGGCGTTGCGCAAAACATCGCGCCCCTCGGCCCAGTCATTGAGCCAATCGGCTCTGTACACCTGATACTGATCAAGTAAATCGGCCAGGCGCTCGGCCAATTGCAGGCGACGCTCAGGATTGCCGTCGGCCAGAAAATGCCTAAGCGGTAAAAAGTCTTCTCGCGCCAGGAGCTCGGGGATCAGGCGCATCAAGCGCCAGGTCAGGGGCGCTTTGTCCAAGGCCGAACGGCTAGGGACTTGATCGCGCCCCAGCATAGAGCGGTACACTCCCCACAAGAAGCGCCCTGGCAAATCGATGCGGGTCGCTGCACAGACGCCTAATTCTTCTGCGACGGCGATTTTCAGCCACTCGGCAATGCCGTTCGATTGCACTAAAAATAGCGCTTGTTCCAGAGGGGAGAGAGGATGGCTGCGTAACCAGGCAAACACCGCTGCGCGCAATTGCTCCAGTTGATTGCCATGCAGAATAATCAGCCCAGGCGTGATGGATGAAACAGGAAAGGAAGCGGGTACAGACATGAGGCTCGATTCAATAGTGTGGCGAGGGGCTGGATGCGTTAGTTTCGACTAACAATCAAATAAGACAAACTACAAAATCCTGCGTGCGCATGATTTTAATCTATAGCCATTTAATCTTTCGCATATTTGCTCGGGAATTTTATGTCGAACTGGTATCTGCGTCCCAGCCGTTCAGGATCAGAAGCGCGACGCTCATGCTTGCCAGAGTTGGTGCTTAGTATCGAGTCTTTAAATATTTAATACATGCATGCCGCCAGCGCGCATATTCCATGCGGTTCTCCGGGGTGGTGTGCTGTAAACCCGCATGGAATATGCGCGTTAGCCTAGGTGCTTTTTGATTTTTACTGTCACTTCCGCATACGGGCGTCGAAGCGAAATTCTCTTTCTATACTGAGTTTGATTCTGTCATAGGCTGGGTGGTCGGCATTGATCACTGCGTTGAGCGCTTCTGGAATGATGGCTGAGGGGATTAGCATTGCTAGTGCCTGATGTTTGACTAAGATGTCGCGGCCGAAAATTTGGGTACTTTCCGGCGCTGGCAGATCGGCCCAGTCAGCCGGTAAATCGCCAATGGCGGGTTGAATGATAATACTAGGATCATCAGGTATTTCAACTGTTACCAGGACCAAAGGCGGGTAGATGGTGCCTGCCAGATGAACGAACTTTTCTAGCGCACATATTTCTACGGTGGCGCCTGCGTACAGAACTGGGAAGCCGATAGGGTTCCATCTACCACCCTCGCTGCGCGCGCCATAGCAAGTACGATCCAATGCATATTTTTTTGTGGTAATGCGCCAGAACTTCAAGCGACACCACCGGTGGCGATGGCATTGAGTATTTGGCGTACCGATACCGCGCCCGGTTCTGTATCCATTAACTCTAAAGGTGTGGCGTTGCCTAAGGCAAGATTAGGCTGCCGCATCCATGCGATGGCATGGTCTTTATCTTCAAATATTTCTATCGCCATGCGAGTCACGGCGCCCATGCGATACACGCGCTCGGTAGCGGCAGAATCTATCTTGGCGGCGGCTTTTTCTAGTCTTGAGGCGGTAGTGGCAGGTACCCGCACGATGCTTTGTATACGCGCTTCGGTTTCGCCAAAAAAGCCGCTGACCGATTTAAGTATCTTGGCAGGAAAACCTTCGCGTATCAGTTGAACAGCATCAAAACCGCGCGGACCATGTTCGACAATATTGGCGAACATGCGTGGATCTAGTGTGCCGCTGCGACCGCCTACTGCTTTTAGGCGTGCTTTTGGAGCACTGCCTGCGTTTCTAATCGCGCCGGCCGGTTTGCCGGATCTGGCTGCAGTAGTGCTGGATTTTTCCTTGGTAAGCATGATAATCCTCCATTTGGTAATTAATAATACTCCAAATGGGGTGGTATTGCCAGATGTTTGCGGACCACTACTAACTTAATGCTCAATCTTTACGCAAGACTCCAGAATGCGATTGTTGATTTGGCAAATTCAAAGCGTCATTGTTGCCAGCCCAGCCCTGCCAGTAATACGCCGTCGCTTTATATCTATACTCCACAGCACATCGACAATATTTCCTGTCTTGCTGAACTTTTTAGCGTATTCCTAGTCTCAAAAACTTATGCCTTGGGTAAATCTTCCAGCACAGCTTGAATGGGGGATCTATTTAAGTCACATTGGAGATATCTATTTTACAAACGCAAGCACAAAAAAAAAGATAGTCGGCGGCCACAAGCTTAGCCGACACGACCAACCAGAATGGAGACCTTATGCCTAGTTTTCAAAAACGCCGCCTCAGCCTGTTAATCTCAGTCATGTGCACACTTACTTGCGTGACGATGCCCGGTACCTCATTGGCAGTCGATGCCGTGGTGCCTGTTAAAGACAGCGTCGAGAAAATGAAATGGGATGTGAATCACCCACCCGGCGCGGCAAGCACCGCTACATTAGACACCACCTCCGGCACTTGGATGAGTGTAGATGTTAGCCCGGATGGTAAACAGATCGTATTTGATATGTTAGGCGATTTGTATCTAATGCCGATAGCGGGTGGCGAGGCCAAGGCCTTAACGCACAGCATTGCCTGGGAAATGCAGGCGCGTTTTTCTCCTGATGGTAAACAGTTGACGTATATGTCGGATGGCGGTGGCGGCGACAATATCTGGGTGATGAATGTCGACGGTAGCGATGCACATGCGGTCAGCAAGGAAGATTTTCGCCTGTTAAATAATCCAGTCTGGCATCCGAATGGTCAATACATCGCGGCGCGCAAGCACTACACGGGAACACGCTCACTTGGATCTGGAGAAATCTGGCTATACCACCGCAGTGGCGGTGCTGGCGTACAACTGAATGAAAAAGCCAATTGGCAAAAAGATTTGGGGGAGCCAGCATTTTCGCCTGACGGTCGCTACGTGTACTACTCGCAAGATACGACGCCCGGCACTTCGTTTGAATATAATAAAAATTCCAACGCTCAGATTTATCAAATTTTCCGCAAGGATCTGCAAGATGGGAAAACCATCGCCATGGTTAGTGGAGCCGGTGGGGCCGTGCGTCCCACCCCTTCGCCGGATGGCAAATATCTGGCCTTTGTCCGGCGCGTGCGCGGTACCGACGATAGCTTGAGTAATTCACAAAGTACTTTATTTTTAAAGAATCTATCGACCGGTGAAGAGACGCCGGTCTGGGGTGAGCTGGAACGAGATTTGCAAGAAGCGTGGGCAGTGCATGGTGTGTATCCGGCCTTTAGCTGGCTGCCCGATAGCAAGCAGATCGTGGTCTGGGCCAAGGGTAAGATCTGGCGCGTGAATCCATTTGCCAAGACTGCCGCTGAAATACCTTTTCATATCAAGGATAGTCGTGAAGTGCGCGCCGCTGTGCGCTACCCAACGGCGGTAGCGCCAGATCAATTTGATGTCCATCAGTTACGTTGGGTCAATGTGTCGCCTAAAGGCGATAAGGTGATTTACTCTGCTTTGGGTTACTTGTATGTGCGCGATTTGCCCGATGGCACGCCGCATCGACTAACCAAACAAGACGATCATTTTGAGTTCTTCCCGAAATTTTCGCGTGACGGCAATAGCGTGGTATTCACCACATGGAATGACGAAAAGCTCGGCACGGTGCGTAGCATAGATCTGCGAGGCGGACAAGAAACCATACTTAGTAAAGAGGCTGGAAAATTCAGTGAGCCGACTTTCTCGCCTGACGGCAAGCAAGTGGTGTTCGTCAAATCACGTGGCGGCTATCTGACGACGCCTTGGAACGGTTTAAATACCGGCGTCTATGCGGTCAGCGCGGATGGTAAGGGTATACCGCGTTTGTTGACTGATGAGGGCTCGGCGCCACAATTTGGCAAAGATAGCGAGCATGTCTACTTGACCCGCACCCAACATACCGGGGAAGTGGATTGGACCACTTCGCTGATACGCTTTAAGATGGATAAGAGTGAGCAGGTGGCGGTGGCAAAAGGTGAGTTCGTCGAAAACTTCGCGGTCTCGCCGGATGGTGACTGGCTCGCTTTCGGCGAGCGCTTTCACGCCTACGTCACTCCTATGCCACTGGCGGGTAAGGCGTTGACGGTAGGTTCTAAAATGGATGGTTTGCCGGTTAGGCAATTGGATGTCAACGCCGGCGAATACTTGCATTGGTCGGGCGATAGCAAGAAGCTCAATTTCTCTCTCGGTGACGAGTTGTTCAGCAGTCCTTTAACTGCTGCATTCAATTTTGTTGCGGGCGCACCGAAAGACTTAGCGAAACCTGTAGAAAAAGGCATGAAGATAGGTTTTCGCGAGAGTGCCGATAAACCGTCAGGCGTAACAGTAATTTCTGGCGCACGCGTAGTCACAATGAAGGGCGACGAAGTCATAGAGAACGCCCGTATTGTCATCAAAGATAATCGCATCGTCGCTATCGGTAGTGTCGAGAGCGTCGCTGTGCCGGTCGGCGCCAGGCAAATTTCCGCTAATGGCAAGACCATTATCCCGGGCATCGTCGATGTACACTGGCACGGCGGCATGGGCGAAGGTCAGATTATTCCTCAGCAAAGTTGGGTCAATTATGCCTCGCTGGCGTTTGGCGTCACCACCATCCATGATCCATCCAACGACACGGCCGAGATCTTTACACAAAGCGAAATGCAGCGCGTTGGTAATGTAATCGGCCCGCGAATTTTTTCGACCGGTACAATACTTTACGGCGCAAAGGCAAATGTGAGTGCGGTTGTAAACAGTCTCGACGATGCTCTGACCCATTTAAAGCGACTGAAAGCGGGAGGGGCGATCTCGGTCAAGTCTTATAATCAGCCGCGTCGCGAACAGCGTCAGCAAATTCTGGAGGCAGCACGTCAAACCAATATGATGGTGGTGCCGGAAGGCGGCTCTTTGTTTCAGGCGAATATGAGTATGGTGGTGGACGGACATACTGGTGTCGAGCATGCACTACCTGTGGCGAAGGTCTACGACGACGTCAAGCAACTCTGGTCGCAAACCAAAGTGGGATATACACCGACCTTGATCGTTGGCTATGGCGGTCTGGACGGAGAACATTATTGGTATGCGCGTACCGATGTCTGGAAGCACCCGCTGTTGTCACGTTATGTACCGCACTCGATACTGGAAGCGCGTAGCGTCAGGCGCGAGACTGCACCGGATCAGGATTTCAATGTCTTTAACATCGCTCGCACGGCAACGGAACTACAGCGTGCCGGAGTCGACGTTAATCTTGGTGCGCACGGGCAGCGTGAGGGTCTGGGCGCGCATTGGGAAATGTGGACTTTCGCCAAAGGAGGTATGACCGCACTGGAAACCATACGTACCGCCACTTTAAACGGTGCCAAGTATCTGGGTATGGATAAAGATATAGGATCACTGGAAGTCGGTAAGCTGGCCGATCTGGTGATTATCGACGGTGACGTGCTTAAAGACATACGGCAATCAGACAAGATTTCGCAAGTGATGTTGAACGGACGTTTGTACGACGCCGCCAGCATGAACGAAGTAGGGGGCAGAACTAAGAGTCGTAAGCCGTTTTTCTTTGAGGGGAAAAATGCGGCTGGAATGTCAGTTGAGAGCATCAGTCACGGTGATGGTCATGGACATTGACGGAAAATGACTGGCAATGCTTAGGTCAGGCATTATCTGTAAGAAGCATAGGAAAAAAAAGAGCCGCAGATTTTGCGGCTTTTTTTTGCCGTTTACTTTAGCGCTGACAGCTTTAATGCCTTGAAAATAGTTCTGTGATAAATACCAAGAAAAATTTAAAAATATCTTGTTATAAAATTTTCTTATTTGAATTGAAAAAGTTCTGTTGATAAAGTTTGGCTGCGCGTCAAAATTATATTTTTGTCGATGTTTTTTGATGATTTTTTTGCGCTACATTTTGAGGAATAGGCTCTTAAAAACCCCAAATAATAGTAATTATTAATTATCTATTCCAGCTGGACTAACCTATATTAAATTCTGCGAGATGCGGAGGCTTGCAAATAAAAAACTGATTCTTGTAGAATTAATATAGATAAATTTGCCATTTGTTTTTATTTGGAGTTTTATTTGAAGATACGAATCAAAACTATCGAAAAATTCTGAGAAGCAAAGAGGATGATCATGAAACAACTATTTGCAATTTCAGTGCTGAGTATGCTGCCTTTCTTGGCGTCGGCTCAGACTGCGGCGGATGTGGAAACAGTAAACATTTCAGGTGATCAGAGTATTCACCTTCCTAGCCAAATTTACAGGATGAGTTCTGATGAATTTTATAAATTTAAAGGTGCTTATTCCTTATCGAACGGCATGAGCTTGTCACTATTTGAGCGAGGTAGAGCAATGTATGCACGGATCGATGGGCAAGATCAACATCAAATAATTGCCAGCGCAGCCAATTCTTTTGTTGCCAAAGATCTGCAACTAAAAATGCGTATAGACCTTAACGACAATGGCGAAGCGAGTGGGGAATTATTTTATTTATTGCCAAGTCAAGTGAGCGCAGATAATCAAGTAGTAAAGCAAAGATGGGTGGTGGCAGTATTTCCATGATGGGATTACTTGATTTAAGTATTTACTCGCGCAGTGTTACCTTAAAGACGTAAACTCCTATCAGCGGAGAATGCGTCTTTCTAACATTCGTCGCCCCTCTTGTGCTAAGCGATACACTTATTGTTTCTTGCAGTTCGCAGAAGTTATTCAAGACCTCGATCATGATAATTATTGCCATTTAAAAAATATTGGCTATATTTAATTGCAATAAATTACATTAATTTCAAATATTTCAAGTTAGAGCTGGGGATAAATCGTTTTGCTTTTCAGGAAGCTACGCGAAATACTTTACAATAGAGGGTTAAACCCCCAATAAAGTAGGCGTGCGCATTTTGACGCGAAAAACACGCATGCTGCACCATCTAGGAAATCCACATGAGTATGTCAAGCACCCAAGAAATAGTGAATGAATTACGCGCTGGCCGTATGGTCATATTGGTGGATGAAGAGGATAGAGAGAATGAAGGTGATCTAGTTTTAGCTGCGGATTTTGTAACACCCGAAGCGATTAATTTTATGGCGAAGTATGGCCGCGGTTTGATTTGTCTTACTTTGACTGAGGAGCGTTGCGACCTTTTAAACCTGTCTATGATGACGGCGCGGAACGGAACCGCCTACGGTACTAATTTCACTGTCTCTATCGAGGCGGCGGAAGGAGTTACTACTGGAATCTCTGCCGCTGATCGTGCAAAAACGGTACAGGTTGCTGTGCACAAAAATACTACGGCCAACGACATCGTTCAGCCTGGACATATTTTCCCTTTGAAGGCACAGAAAGGCGGCGTTTTGATGCGTGCCGGCCATACTGAGGCAGGTTGCGACTTTGCAGAATTGGCTGGTTTAACGCCAGCCTCAGTGATCTGCGAAATCATGAAAGATGATGGCACTATGGCCCGTCTGCCTGACTTGATGGATTTTGCGAAAGAACATGATCTAAAAATAGGCACAATTGCTGATTTGATTCACTATCGTAGTCAAACCGAAAGTATCGTTGAACGTGTGGCCGAGCGTGAAATGCACACTGTACACGGCAGTTTTAGGGCAATCGTATATCGAGACAAGCCAAGCGGCTCCGCCCATTTGGCATTGGTACATGGGGTTATTAGTGTTGATAAGGATGCTCTAGTACGCGTACATCAGCCAGTTTCAATACTCGATTTACTTGAGAGCAAAATCTCCACGCATTCATGGAACGTTGCCAGTGCTATGGCAGCAATCAAGGCATCGGATAGTGGCGTCATGGTGTTACTCAATTGTGAAGAAACAGCAGAGCAAATGTTTGACCAGTTTAAAGCATTGAATAATCCTGATAGCAAGCCTTTAGGTCGTGCTGCTCGTATGGATTTGCGGAACTATGGAATAGGCGCACAGATACTTAAAGATGTCGGTGTCGGACGTATGAAACTGTTAGCGAATCCAAGGAAAATGCCATCGATGACAGGTTTTAACTTGGAAGTAGTGGGTTATCTGGATAAACCTGAAGTTGTGAAGACCTAAAGTTTCAATCTTGACTCAAGAAAAAAATACCATATATTAACCTTAAATTATTTTATGCGCTAACCGCAGGAGAAAATATTATGACCGTTGGACATTACGAATCAAACCTCGATGGTGCTGGAGTACGGATTGGCATCGTGCAAGCACGTTTCAATGAAACCGTTGGGAATGGCTTGTTAAGCGCATGCTTAGCGGAGCTCAGCAATCTAGGCGTGTTAAATGAAGACATTTTGCATGTCACTGTACCCGGCGCCTTGGAAGTGCCATTAGCTTTGCAGAAACTGGCAGATACGAATCAGTTTGATGCTTTAATTGCTCTCGGTGCGGTCATTCGCGGCGAAACATATCACTTCGAACTGGTTTCTAATGAGTCTGGAGCAGGTATTACCCGTGTTGGTCTCGATAACGGCATAGCGATTGCGAATGCAATCCTTACAACAGAAAATGATGAACAAGCTGAAGCTCGCATGCTAGAGAAGGGCACTGATGCTGCCCGCGTAGCGGTGGAAATGGCTAATCTGACTTTGGCCCTGGAAGAATTGATCGAGGCGACAGAGGATGTCAGCTACGACGCCTGATCACCTCATACTTTTGCAAGAGAAAATAATGACAAGTAAAACAGTACACGCCAATCCGACCAAAAGTCGCTCGCCTAGACATCGCGCCCGTGAATTCGCCTTACAGGGACTCTATCAATGGCTACTCAATAATGAAGTGGCTGGTTCTATTGATGCGCACATTCGCGAAGCGCATGGCTTTGATAAAGCTGATCGGGATCATTTCAATTCTTTATTGCATGGCGCAATTAATCAGTCCGTACAATTAAGGGAGGAAATCGCTCCTTTAATCGATCGCTCTATCGCTGAGTTATCTCCCGTAGAGCATGCTGCCTTGTTGATAGGTGCATTTGAATTAAAGAATCACATTGAAATTCCTTATCGTGTCGTTATCAACGAGGCGGTTGAATTGACCAAATCTTTTGGCGGTTTAGATGGACATAAATATGTGAATGGCGTGTTGGATAAGTTAGCTGCAAAATTACGCGTCAATGAAGTGAGTGCAAAGAAATAAGTACGATGATTCCGCATGTTTGTTATCGCAGTTGTAGACGCTGAACATATTATTCGCCTTATTTTTTAATGAAAATAAGGCGTTTTTTTTGGAAAAACATGAACAAAAATCTGGCGTCGCGCCTAGTGAATATAGCTCCTTTCCATGTAATGGAGCTCGCAAAAATGGCAGCTGAATTGGAAAAGCAAGGTCGCAATATCATTCACATGGGAATAGGTGAACCTGATTTTACGGCCCCTCAAGTAGTTATTGATGCTGCAACTCAGGCGATGCAAAATGGCAATTTACAATACACTTCCGCTCTCGGACTTCCTGAGTTGCGTGCGGCCATTTCAGATTATTATCTTAAATACTACCAACTCACGGTGCCGAGTAGTCGCATTATAGTAACAGCAGGAGCTTCTGCCGCACTCTTATTAGCATGCGCGGCTTTGGTGGAGCCGGGAGCAGAAGTATTAATGCCAGACCCGTGTTACCCATGCAATCGGCATTTTGTTGCTGCTTTTGAAGGGACTCCGCACCTGGTCGAATGCGGACCTGAAGTTGGTTTTCAATTGACAGATGAAATGGTGCAAAAGCATTGGACAAGACTTAGTAAGGGTGTTTTACTCGCTTCCCCATCCAATCCCACTGGCACCTCAATTCCACGTGCAGAATTGGCGAAAATTATTGCCACGGTTAAAGCAAAACAAGGTTTTACTATCGTAGATGAAATTTATCAAGGATTGACATATAACGACGAAACCTTCTCTGCATTGTCGCTAGATGATGAAGTTGTGGTCATCAATAGCTTCAGCAAATTTTTTAATATGACAGGTTGGCGCCTCGGCTGGTTGGTCGTGCCTGAAAGTATCGTTCCGCAGATAGAAAAACTCGCGCAGAATTTGTTCATATGCCCATCGACCGTAGCTCAATATGCAGCACTTGCCTGTTTCTCAGATGCTACGATGAGCATCTACGAACATAGAAAGGCTGAATTTTTGCGCCGCCGTGATTATATTGTGCCAGCATTAAAGAGTCTAGGATTTGAAGTTCCAGTAACACCGGACGGAGCATTTTATGTTTACGCTGATTGCTCGCGTTTTTCTGACGATGCAGATCAATTCACCAAAGACCTTTTGGAAAAAGCAGGTGTTGTGATCGTGCCGGGACTAGATTTTGGTCCTTACACTGCACGTAAATATGTCAGGATCTCTTATGCGACCTCAATGGAGAATTTGCAGGAGGCTGTGCTTAGAATTAAAAATTATTTAATGACAGCTGTAATTTGATGAGAAATACAGAGAATTGTCGATGCAATATTGATCATGCTCGTGCGCGTTAGTCTCTGCTTGAGTTGAAATGCTTGATGGCGGGGTGCTATTCGAAAGTATATTCTAATAGCACTTGGGACGATTGCTCAGTACCACCGTCCCAAGTAGTGCAGCCATGGCCTCGTATGCCAGTAAGGTCCCCAGTTCCAGAGCCAAAGAGAACATTTAGTGTGGTTTCGTAACGCCCGGCCTTGATCGACCCGACATGTTGCAAAATAAAACCGCCAGTGCGACTGCCAATGCGACCAGACAAGTATTCTAATCCGACAAAGGTCGCGGTGTTTGCACTGGGTGCATAAGTCAGACACTCAAATCGCGCTTCGGCATCAATATCCCCAATATATCGATGGCTCACTAATGAACGGGTTAGACCTGTGTTTTGATCGAACTTTTCGTCCATACCTTTAAGTTTTACAGTTCCGAATGCCAGCATATTGTCCCTTGATTGATAAAAACCGAATCTCGTAAAAATTACGCGAACCAAATACCTTTTGGGAGATAAATTCACGCAAAGCTTTCACCTTATGGGTTTTGCTGCAGGCAACATGCACTGTCAATTAGAGACTCCACAGAACGAGACTCTATTTCAACGTTATTGTTCGCAACAAGATTGTTTAACTCAGCGCTATTTCGGATATCAGGCTTTGCGTCCAATCTGCATGCACAATATTCAATTTACCATATCATGTCCACTCACAATTTCATATGCTCCATGTGAATTTGTTATAGACTTACTTTCGTCAGAGTGGGTGCTGCCAACAAATATATCGAATGGATACAAATTGATACAATTTAGACAAATTGAAGCATTTCGCTGTCTCATGGTAGCGGGGACTAGCGTCGGTGCCGCGAGAAAAATGAATATTACGCAACCGGCAATTAGTCGTTTGATAGCGGATTTGGAGTCGGCTTTAGGATTTCGTCTTTTTAATCGCGCCAAAGGGCGTTTGGAACCGACAATTGCAGGGGTTCGGTTTTATCGCTCAGTTGAAGAAAACTTCCTGGGATTAGAACGATTAAGCCAAGTCGCCATCAATATTCGCAACGAAGCTCCGGAGGGGATAACAATTGCTTGTCTCCCCGTACTTTCAAGCACGATACTACCTCTAATTTTGAAAGAATTTTTCAAAATGCATGCGGATGTCCCTGTGACTGTTGATAGTAGTAGCGGTCCAGAGATCTTGGTGCGATTGCAGGATATGAAAGTTGATATGGCAATTTGCCTATCTTTTCCGCCGCTGGCAGGAATTGAAGTGGAAACAATTATGCAAATGAATGTCATGTGCGCAATGCCAGAAGGGCATAAACTCTCGAAAAAGGCGGTGATCACTCCCTTAGACTTAGATGGCGAGAATATGATAGGTTGGGTTCCCATTACGTCGCAAGGTTACAAAGAGGAGCTTAGTGCATTGGATCAGGCCGGCAGTCATCCACGGCATGTTGTTAAGACGCACACTTCTCATACACGTTATGCGATGGTTGCGAATGGTTTGGGTGTTTCTATTGTTGAACCATTCGCCGCAAAAATTTGGCGCCAGAATGGTGTTGTTGTCAGGCCGTTCTTAAGTGACATTAGCTACGAATATGTATTAGCTTATCCAGGAGGGGGAATTCGTTCTGAACTCATGCATGATTTTCGAGACTCAGTAATTAAGGTAGCAAAGACTTACGATTTTGGTTTTTAGGATTGCCAATACTTGATTTTTGCTGTTTATTGAAAAAACTCCAACGCAATGGTTACGCAAGAGGTTCTTAAGTGTGCAATCCCTAAAGACGCGCTACTTGCTCCTGCATCCTTCGTTCCGGAGCAATTTTCTTATTATCCACGTTATTTGTTTTGACATCGGTCTCAATTTCTATTGCTCGAATCTGTGGTTGTGCAATAGAGGGTGTAACAAAAGTCGGAACGTTCTTGCCTGTCGCGACATCTTTAAGTCGACGATATTCAGCCAACACTCTCGATCCGTAACCTGCGTCATTATCAAAGGCGGCAGCGCCGACGTACATCTTTAAGCCAGCCTCCACAGAACCGCCACGTGTTACATAGTCTTTTAATATTAATGCGCCGACTCTAATGTTCGCTACTGGATTAAGCGCCGCCTTAATTCCACCCATGTCCTCGAATTTTTCATGGTGGATCTTTGACATCACTTGCATCAGACCCTGCGCTCCAACAGGGCTTTCAGCGAATGGATTTAGCCCAGACTCAATTGCCATTACTGAGAGAATTAATAGTGGGTCTAGTTTTATTTCTTTGGCTGTCAAATAGGCGGCAGAAACAAGCATATTGCTAGCATCGTTCGCAACTCTATAACGCTTAGCCAACCAGTTGGTCACCCAAAGTTGCTGTTTTTGACTGCCAAGTGCCTTAGTCTCTTCTGGGCGTAGTTCGTTGATAGCGTTGGTATCGGCTATTTGGGTTTGCGCTAGTTGTTGAGGCGTCGCCATTAGTAGCGATAAATTTGGGGCACTTGACTCATCAGCTATTTGCTCTGATACGGATGGAGTCAGAGCGTAAGGCGACAAGTTTTTGAATTTTTCGGTCAAATCGGGCTTGATGAACATCATCGTGAGTAGAAAAATTGCGATGATCCCTAATGACATCATAACGCGATGCAGAAACGAAAAAACATGTCTTTTGGTGAATGGAGTTGTAGTGAGTATTTCACTACGCTCGTCAGTGTATACCAGTTGATTGTGTTGTGGTACTGAAGCTAAATTTTGAACCATATTACCTCCTGAATCTTTGTGAAGCACACAACGTTCTCTCAAAAGAAAATTGCGTATACTTAACTTCAGCAAATCAGATATTTAGTTTTTGTCGCAATCACGATGCAAAAACGTCGGAATTATTTATTTTTTTTGCGAAGACTTTGATATGTCACGCTGTCGTATAAATAAATTTTTCGGGTGAAGGCAGACGCCTTATGAAATCTAACCTTAGAATGTTATATGGGACCCGATTCCCGTGAATGATGTTACCTTTTGGCATCGCTCTTTTTGTTTAAAAGCTACGGAAGTTCTATACCTCTTCATCAAGTTGGGCGAATTGTAGGTGTGCTTTTATATCACGTCAACACTATAAAAGTGACTCCATATTACTTTTGGATCTCATTACGCATTTTGCAGTGCAATAAAATTTAATGAAATCAAGTACTTACCCGACTTAATTGTATTAATAAGTCAACAATGAAAAAAAGTGAAATAACATGAAATATTCTGACTTGAGAGATTTTATTTCTCAGCTTCAACAAAAAAACGAATTAAAACAAGTAGTTAGGCCTACTTCAACATATTTGGAAATGACTGAAATATGCGATAGAACCTTAAGGTTGGAGGGGCCCGCCATCCTATTTATAAATCCAGTCGGACATTCAATTCCCGTACTTGGCAACTTATTTGGAACGACTAAGCGCGTAGCGATGGGTATGGGCGCCAACGATATTAGTGAATTGCGCCGTATTGGGCACGTCCTTTCATCGCTTAAAGAGCCCGAGCCGCCAAAAGACTTCAAAGACATCTTGGGTTTAGGCTCGTTGGTCAAAGCAGTTTGGGATATGGCACCCAAAGAAGTTAGAAGTGCTGCTTGCCAGGAGATTGTGTGGGAGGGTAATGATGTTGATTTATCCCGTCTGCCAATTCAGCATTGCTGGCCCGGTGATATTGCTCCTTTAATCACCTGGGGTTTAGTGATAACGAAGGGGCCGCATAAAAAACGTCAGAATCTAGGTATTTACAGACAGCAAGTTCTAGGACGCAACAAAGTTATTATGCGTTGGCTAGCGCATCGTGGCGGCGCTTTGGATTTTCGAGAGCATGGAATAGTAAATAAGGGTAAAGCTTATCCCATTGCTGTCGCGCTTGGCGCGGATCCAGCAACGATCCTAGGGGCTGTAACACCGGTGCCAGATAACCTGTCTGAATATCAATTCGCTGGCTTATTGCGAGGTAGTCGCACTGAGTTGGTAAAAGCTATAGGAAGTGATTTGCGAATTCCCGCCTCCGCTGAAATTGTCTTGGAGGGGCATATCTACCCCGATGAAAAGCATCCAAGCGGTTATGAGCATGCAGTGGAGGGACCCTACGGAGATCATACGGGGTATTACAATGAACAGGATAGCTTCCCGGTCTTTACTATAGATAGGATTACCATGCGCAGAGATCCAATCTATCATTCGACATATACCGGAAAACCTCCCGATGAGCCGGCGGTGCTTGGTGTGGCGCTTAATGAGGTTTTTATTCCTTTATTGCAAAAACAATTTTCAGAAATTTTGGATTTTTATTTGCCGCCCGAAGGTTGTAGTTACCGTATGGCGATAGTGCAAATAAAGAAATCCTATGCTGGACATGCCAAACGTGTGATGTTTGGGGTATGGAGTTTTTTACGTCAATTCATGTATACAAAATTCATTATTGTTGTTGATGAAGATATTAATATTAGGGATTGGAAGGAGGTGATTTGGGCGATCACAACTCGAGTCGACCCTTTGCGCGACACTACCCTTATCGATAGCACCCCGATTGATTACTTAGATTTTGCATCTCCCGTTAGTGGCTTGGGCAGCAAGATGGGTCTAGATGCGACAAATAAATGGCCTGGTGAAACTAACCGTGAGTGGGGGCGCGCGATAGAGATGACGCCAGACGTTCGTTCCAGAGTCGACTCTATATGGCAGGAATTAGGTTTATAGAGAGCGGAGGCATGCGGCGGCTTTAATTTTGGAAATATGCCACGAGTGCAATTTGATGCGCTATAATTGCACCTGGCGGGCCCCTGCGCATTGCGGCGTGGCCAATCTGGTCAGATCGGGAACGAAGCAGCCACAGTCATTTCCCGTAAGTGCCGCAGATCAGGCTCGCCTCCTTTCTTAGTAGTTCAACTGTCCTAGTTGATCTTTATTAATTTTTTTTGCAATCTAAATCCTATTACTATTGATATCTTAGTTCTAGAACTAGGACTCGAACGTGTCGTTTATGACTTCGTTATTGGTAATAATTGCCCTTCCAAGAAATATGCCCTCAAAATTCAAAAAAATCGCGCGAAGGAACTTGATTAAGTTAATTCCTGCGGCTATTTGCCTGTCGTTAACTGCTTGCCTTAGTACCGCTCCAGTAGCGCCTGCGGTGCTTGCTTTGCCTGTCGTTAAACCGATAAAAACAATACGGATAGGCCTCGCTCTCGGGGGGGGCGCCGCACGTGGATTTGCACATATAGGAGTGATTAAAGCACTGGAGTCTCAAGGGATAATACCGGATATTATTGTTGGCACTAGCGCGGGCAGTGTTGTTGGCGCAATGTATGCGGCAGGTAATAACGGGTTCGCTTTGCAGAAACTTGCTTTGGAAATGGATGAGGCCGCTATCTCAGATTGGTCTGTGCCTCTATTTTCAAAAACAAGTGGCGTGCTAAAGGGCGATGCCTTGCAAGCCTATGTAAATAAAATGGTTCTGCAGATGCCTATAGAGAGGCTTAAAAAGCCGTTTGGCGCGGTCGCGACTGACTTAAATACAGGGCAACCAATTCTATTTAAAAGGGGAAATACTGGTTTGGCTGTGCGCGCATCATCATCGGTGCCGGGCGTATTTCAGCCGGTTAGGATAAATGAAAAACAATATGTAGATGGAGGTTTGGTCTCTCCTGTGCCGGTAATGTTCGCGAGAGAAATGGGTGCTGATTTAGTGATCGCAGTAAATATATCATCCCAGCCCGAAGTGCAAACGGCCGCTAGTTCACTGGATGTTTTATTGCAAACATTCACAATAATGGGGCAACGTTTAAATTATTTTGAATTAAAAAGTGCTGATATTGTCATTAAGCCAGAATTGCTTGGAATGAAGGGAGGGGATTTTGCAGGGCGAAATCTAGCAATTTTAGCTGGGGAGCGTGCTGCGATGGCAAACATGGTAGAGCTTAAGCAGAAAATTCGCGCAATGCAAGAGCGGTGATTTGATTGTTTGACTTGAATTAAAATTAATTGAGATGTTTTTATGTATTACAGATTGCGTCTCAATTAATCATTAATGCGCCTGCCGCCATTAAATCGTTTTTTCCAGTAAGCTATATCCATACTTTCTACGCGAACTTGCCCACCTGCGGAGGGCGAATGGATAAATTTATTATCACCTAGATAAATGCCTACATGGGAAAATCCTTTGCGTAGGGTATTGTAGAAAACTAAATCGCCTGGCTGCAAGTCCTTTGCTTCAATATGCTCGCCAATTTTACTGATCTCCTGAGCTGTTCTAGGTAGTTCGGCACCCAAGGCATCTTTAAAAACTAGTCTTACAAATCCACTACAATCGAGCCCATTTTCTGGCGTGCTACCACCTCTTTTATAACGTATTCCAAGCAAATCTAAAGCTTTTACGGTTAGATCGGATGCTCTATCGCGCAATTCATTTAATTTTATGAATGCGGTCGACGACTCGGGAAATGGATTTTCCGTGGCGTGGCTTTGTGAGTAAATGCAGAATTGAAATAATGCAATAATTAAAGCGAAACGAATTTTTTTGGAGCATCTTGAGGCGCGTATTAGCATCTTTATACCCGATTAAAAAACTCGACAACTGTAAGCGATCTATATCCGAATGTAAACTTTTTCGATCTAAATCGTATGCGGCAAATTTTTATATGACGGGCGTTGCATGAGGGGAGGGGTTGTTAATTCGTGTACGATCAAAATTTCTATTGCCTAGTTGTTAGATGAAAAACGAGTGTTTTCTAGCTTGATCGTTTGCCAGTATGGGTGTTTTACGCTACAATTCTAGGGTTTAGCTAATTCATAATCCGCTGTAGCGCATACTAATATCCACATCACTCCTTTGATCGTTTCTTTTGCTACGCAGACGGCTCAGCGTGGGTTTTGATCGAGATCATTCGGTGCGGCGCACAGCGGTAACACTACAGGAGTTACCCTTGCTGCCCATTCCGCAGTCCCTACGTTCTAATTCAGATAACATCGCAATTCTTGCCCTCGCTGACGGCACGATATTTACAGGTGTATCGATAGGCGCTACTGGTCACACCATTGGTGAGGTCGTTTTCAATACTTCTATGACTGGATACCAGGAAATTTTAACTGATCCAAGTTATAGCTCGCAAATTGTTACTCTGACCTACCCACATATAGGCAA
Source organism: Undibacterium sp. Ren11W (assembly GCF_049340485.1). NCBI lineage: Bacteria > Pseudomonadati > Pseudomonadota > Betaproteobacteria > Burkholderiales > Oxalobacteraceae > Undibacterium > Undibacterium sp. Ren11W. Next base: position 843,666 of record NZ_JBMPPB010000001.1, on the reverse strand, counting down.
TACTGGAGTCAATTCAGAGGATGTCGAGTCAGATAAAATTCATGCTGCAGGTTTGGTAATTAAGGATCTGCCCCTGCTAGTCTCGAATTTCCGCTCTACACAGCCTTTGGATGAATATCTTAAATCTCAAAATATTGTTGCTATCGCTGGAATTGATACGCGGAAGTTGACACGAATTTTGCGTGAAAAAGGTGCTCAGAACGGTGCAATTCTTGTTGGTGCCGATGCCGAAAAAGCGATTGCTTTGGCTAAGTCATTTTCTGGTATATCTGGAATGGATCTTGCAAAAGTTGTCTCAACCTCCAAACAGTACGTCTGGTCTGAAACTGAATGGGCTTTAGGTTCTGGGTATGGACTTGCAGTTAATCCCAAGTTTCACGTCGTTGCATTTGACTTTGGTGTTAAACGTAATATTTTGCGCATGCTAGCACAGCGAGGTTGCCATGTGACAGTGCTGCCCGCCCAATCGACTGCCGCTGACGTACTTGCATTAAATCCTGATGGAGTTTTTCTATCAAATGGGCCAGGTGATCCTGCGCCTTGCGAATACGCAATCGAAGCGACAAAAGAATTGATCGAGAAGGGCATTCCAACATTTGGTATCTGTCTTGGGCATCAAATTATGGCGCTCGCTTCTGGAGCTAAAACATTGAAAATGAAATTTGGGCATCATGGAGCGAATCATCCTGTTCAGGATCTAGATAGCAAACAAGTCCTAATTACCTCACAAAATCATGGTTTTGCAGTTGATGCAAATTCATTGCCGGCAAATTGCCGAGTGACTCATGTGTCGCTTTTCGATGGATCCCTGCAAGGGTTTACACGTACGGACAAACCAGCGTTTTGCTTTCAGGGACACCCAGAGGCATCCCCGGGCCCAACCGATATTGCTTATTTGTTTGACCGCTTCACTGCATTAATGGCTCAGGCACAAATGAAGGAAAATACAAATGCCTAAACGTAGCGATATAAAAAGTATATTAATTATTGGTGCCGGTCCGATTATTATCGGACAAGCTTGTGAATTTGATTATTCTGGCGCTCAAGCCTGTAAGGCTTTGCGCGAAGAGGGCTATAAAGTTATTTTAGTAAACAGTAATCCGGCAACTATCATGACTGATCCGGAGATGGCTGATGTAACGTATATTGAACCTATAACGTGGCAAGTGTTGGAGCGTATCCTGGATAAAGAACGTCCAGATGCGATTTTACCAACTATGGGTGGGCAAACGGCACTTAATTGTGCTTTAGATTTGCATAAGCATGGCGTGTTAGCTAAATACGGCTGCGAATTAATTGGAGCCTCACCTGAAGCGATTGATAAAGCAGAAGATCGCTCCAAGTTTAAAGATGCAATGACGAAAATCGGACTCGGCTCCGCTCGTTCAGGTGTCGCGCATAGTATGGACGAGTCGTGGGCCGTACAGAAGACACTGGGCTTTCCAACCATTATTCGCCCTTCGTTTACTATGGGCGGAACTGGTGGCGGTATTGCTTATAACGAAGAAGAATTCGAGACTATCTGTAAGCGCGGACTAGAAGCCTCTCCAACCAATGAACTATTAATTGAAGAGTCATTGATCGGTTGGAAAGAGTACGAAATGGAAGTGGTACGCGATAAAGCGGATAATTGCATTATCGTATGTTCGATTGAAAATCTGGATCCTATGGGGGTGCATACTGGTGACTCCATCACCGTAGCACCTGCTCAGACATTGACCGACAAAGAGTATCAAATCATGCGTAATGCCTCAGTGGCAGTGTTGCGTGAAATTGGTGTTGATACCGGCGGTTCTAATGTCCAGTTTTCTATTAATCCAGTTGATGGTCGTATGATCGTTATTGAGATGAATCCGCGTGTGTCGCGTTCGTCTGCACTCGCCTCGAAAGCTACTGGCTTCCCTATCGCAAAAATTGCGGCAAAATTGGCGGTAGGTTTTACTCTTGACGAATTACGCAATGAAATTACAGGTGGCGCCACTCCTGCGTCATTCGAACCTTCGATAGACTACGTTGTTACAAAAATTCCTCGTTTTACTTTTGAGAAGTTTCCACAGGCTGACAATCGTCTGACAACGCAAATGAAATCGGTAGGCGAGGTGATGGCGATTGGCCGTACGTTCCAAGAGTCCTTCCAAAAAGCATTACGCGGCTTAGAAGTTGGAGTTGACGGCATGAACGAAAAAACCCAAGACCGCGAGATTTTGGAGCGTGAATTGGGTGAGCCAGGTCCTGATCGTATTTGGTATGTTGGTGATGCTTTTGCACATGGATTTACTCTTGATGAAGTGCATGCGTTAACACATATTGATCCTTGGTTCCTCGCGCAAATTAAAGATTTAATCGATATCGAATTATGGTTGGATACGCAGACTCTCGATGCTATTGATAAAGATGTACTGTTAAAATTGAAGAAGAAGGGGTTTGCAGATCGTCGACTGGCAAAGCTTTTGAAGACTACAGATACCGCTGTTCGAGAAAAACGCAGAGCCTTGAATATTCGCCCTGTATATAAGCGAGTAGATACTTGTGCCGCGGAATTTTCTACTAAAACCGCATATATGTATTCGACTTATGAGGATGAGTGTGAGTCTGCACCTACCAATAAGAAGAAAATCATGGTCTTGGGTGGCGGCCCTAATCGTATCGGACAAGGTATTGAATTCGATTACTGTTGTGTGCATGCGGCATTTGCAATGCGTGAGGATGGCTATGAGACGATTATGGTTAACTGCAATCCTGAAACTGTTTCGACCGATTACGATACTTCAGATCGCCTGTATTTTGAACCGCTAACGCTCGAAGACGTATTGGAAATTGTCGATTTAGAGAAGCCTGTTGGTGTAATTGTGCAATACGGAGGACAGACGCCGTTAAAGTTAGCACTAGAACTGGAAGCTAATGGCGTGCCAATTATTGGTACTTCGCCAGATATGATAGATGCTGCGGAAGATCGCGAGCGTTTCCAAAAAATGCTACATGAGTTAGGTTTGCGTCAACCACCGAATCGTACAGCTCGAACTGAGGCGGATGCCCTTATGCTGGCTCAGGAAATTGGTTATCCTTTGGTAGTTCGCCCGTCATATGTACTTGGTGGACGTGCAATGGAGATCGTCCATGAACAGCGTGATTTAGAGCGGTACATGCGTGAAGCGGTAAAGGTCTCGCATGACTCCCCTGTCTTGTTGGATAGATTTTTGAATGACGCTATTGAAGTAGATGTCGATTGCTTGTCCGATGGAAATCGTACTTTCATCGGTGGGGTTATGGAGCATATCGAACAGGCAGGTGTTCATTCCGGCGACTCTGCGTGCTCTTTACCTCCTTATTCGTTAAAGCAAGAAACTATAGACGAATTAAAGCGTCAAACTTCATTGATGGCAAAAGGCCTAAATGTAGTTGGTTTAATGAATGTTCAGTTTGCAATCCAGCAACAAGACGGTCAAGATGTTGTGTTCGTTTTGGAAGTAAATCCTCGTGCATCACGAACGGTGCCTTTTGTTTCCAAAGTGACCGGTTTGCAATTGGCAAAGATAGCCGCCCGGTGTATGGTTGGCCAATCTCTGGATTCGCAAGGAATTTTCAAGGAAGTTATTCCTTCGTATTTTAGCGTGAAAGAAGCTGTATTCCCATTTGTGAAATTTCCTGGTGTTGATACGATTCTTGGCCCGGAAATGAAATCAACCGGCGAAGTTATGGGGGTTGGCAAGACATTTGGCGAGGCGTTTGTGAAGTCTCAGTTGGGTGCCGGCATCAAATTACCGAAAGCTGGAAAGGTTTTCCTTAGTGTTAAAGCGGCTGATAAGCCACGTGCTGTAAAAATCGCACAAGACCTAGTGGATATGGGATTTGGGTTGGTTGCTACCAAGGGTACGGCTGCCGCGATCGTCGCTTCAGGCGTTCCTTGTGCCACGATCAATAAAGTGGCAGAAGGGCGCCCGCATGTCGTCGATATCATAAAAAATCGTGAAATCGCCTTGGTGATTAATACGGTAGAAGAAAAGCGTAATGCGATTAATGATTCTCGTGCAATTCGTGTTTCTTCATTAGCCGCTGGCGCAACGACATATACGACAATTGCCGGGGCTGAAGCTGCTGTAGAGGGTATGCGTCATTTAAATGAATTACATGTCTATGATTTACAAGGACTACATAAAACCTTACACTGAGTAGCTAATTAAGCTTCATTAGAGGGGCCACAGAAAGTCGCAGCGATGCTGGGATTCATGTGGCCCCGCTATTTTTAGCTATTTTCCAAGCTATACGCACGTAAAACACAGAGATATTTTCGGTAGGTCAGTGAAATATTTTTATTTGCAGATTACAGTCAACCTTATTTTAAGTTAAAGCTATGAGTACAGTACCTCTTACCAAGTTCGGAGCAGAATTGCTCAAGCAGGAATTACATAGACTCAAAACCAAAGAGCGTCCTGAAGTCATTAGTGCCATTGCTGAAGCAAGGGCGCAAGGTGATTTATCTGAGAATGCAGAATATGATGCTGCTAAAGAGCGCCAGAGTTTTATAGAGGGGCGCATTGCAGATATTGATGGTAAATTAAGCGCGGCCCAGATAATTGACCCTACGACACTTGATGCTGAGGGGCGAGTGGTATTCGGTGCGACAGTACATCTTGAGGACCTGGAAACCGATCAAAAAGTGAGTTATCAGATTGTCGGCGAGGACGAGGCTGATATAAAAGAACGTAAGGTATCAATTACTTCACCTATTGCCCGTGCTTTGATTGGTAAGTATGCAGGTGATGTCGTTGGTGTGCAGGCGCCAGCAGGTGTGCGCGAATACGAAGTTCTCGACGTTCAGTATATTTAATTCGCTATGCAGTGATAACTTAGAGGGAATGATGTTTGCACATCATTCCCTCTAAGTTTTAAGAGTTGCCTAAAGCAGATTTTTTTGCGCTACTTTGACGAGGTTTGGCGCGCTTGATATTGCCGCCTTGAGTGACACGTTCGTTTCCTTTAACCATTACTTTCGATACGGACGGCTTCTTGGTGCCACTGGCGCTTGGTTTCACGATAGTAACTTCGCGCATGCCTTTACCTTTTTTAATTAATTTAGTTTCTTTTTCGCCTTCTAATTTTGGACGATAGATTACTAATAATTTACCGATATGTTGAATCGGAGCTGCCTCTAATGAGCTACAAATGGTATCGTACATTGCAACACGTGCTTCACGATCGTCACCAAAGACACGGACCTTGATTAAACCGTGCGAGTTCAAGCCGGCATCGATTTCTTTCAAGACCGCTGGAGAAAGACCAGCTTCACCAATCAGTACGATGGGTTTGAGCGCATGAGCTTCAGAACGTAATTCGCTACGTTCTGCGGGCGTGAGTTTTGACATATAAATTCCTTTAAAAGCAGTATTTTACGCTAATGGCCAAAAATAAATTCAATCAAAATTGGGTGCATGACCACATAAATGATCCTTATGTGAAATTAGCACAAAAAGAAGGCTACCGCGCCAGAGCAGTTTACAAGTTAAAAGAGATTGATGAGTCTGAAAAACTTATAAAACCAGGCCAGATTATCGTCGACCTGGGAGCCACGCCCGGCAGTTGGTCTCAGTACGCCAGAGGTAAGCTTGCTGGCAAAGAAGGCGGAGGGATACTTGGTGAAATCTTTGCGCTAGACTTGTTGGCGATGGATCCTATCGCCGATGTTCAATTTTTACAAGGTGATTTCGGTGAACAAGAGGTGCTGGATAAATTGGAGGCGCAACTACGTGGGCGCAAAGTCGATCTTGTTTTATCGGATATGGCACCCAATCTATCAGGTAACTCGCATGTCGATGCTGCAAGGATAGAAAATATTATTGAATTGGCAGTGACATTTGCCAAGGCGCACCTTAAACCGAATGGTGCTTTGTTAGTGAAGTGTTTTCATGGTCCAAGTTACAATAACATTGTAGATTTGTTTAAAAGTGAGTTTAAAACTGTTGTAAATAAAAAACCCAAAGCAAGCAAAGACAAATCTTCTGAGATTTTTTTGCTTGGAAAATGCTTAAAAAGTTAAATAATTGGGTTTGACCTCTTGATAATCATCAACATAGGCAACATATCTTGTCTAGTAAGCTCTACCCAATACGGGTAGAATGATCGTCTACGTGTGCAAGGCAATTCGTACGTTTCTCGTATGTCCAAGGAGTTCTCGTGAACAATATGTTTTCTAAAGCAGCCATTTGGGTAGTTATAGCCCTAGTGCTTTTTATGGTATTTAAACAATTCGATGGCCGCGGTTTAAGTTCCGGTGCTACTTCTATGCCTTATTCTGAATTTTTGGATGAGGTAAGGGCAAAGCACATCAAAGAGGCGACTATCGATGATGCAAATCGTACTGTGGTTGCGACCACACTTGAAGGTAAAAAAATACGTTCGCAGTTGACTATTTTCGATCGAGGCTTGGTTGGCGATTTAGTTAATAATGGCATTAAGTTTGATAACAAGCCGCCTGAGGAGCAATCTTTTTTATCTCAAGTCTTCATCTCTTGGTTTCCTATGCTCTTGCTGATCGGTGTTTGGGTGTTTTTTATGCGCCAAATGCAAGGTGGCGGTAAAGGCGGAGCTTTTTCATTTGGAAAATCCAAAGCACGTATGCTTGACGACACTAACAATAATGTCACTTTTGCAGATGTCGCGGGCTGCGATGAAGCCAAAGAAGAAGTCACTGAGATCGTCGAGTTTTTACGTGATCCCACCAAATTTCAAAAATTAGGTGGACGAATTCCACGTGGTGTTTTGATGGTAGGCCCTCCAGGTACTGGTAAAACGCTGTTGGCACGCGCTATTGCTGGTGAGGCTAAAGTGCCGTTCTTCACCATTGCGGGATCTGATTTTGTTGAAATGTTTGTAGGTGTAGGCGCATCGCGCGTTCGAGATATGTTCGATAATGCGAAAAAGCATTCACCATGTATTATTTTCATCGATGAAATTGACGCAGTTGGACGCCACCGCGGTGCTGGTATGGGCGGTGGAAATGATGAGCGTGAACAAACATTGAATCAAATGTTGGTTGAAATGGACGGCTTTGAGCCAAATTCTGGTGTAATTGTAGTCGCAGCGACTAACCGCGCCGATGTCCTTGATAAGGCATTGTTGCGCCCAGGTCGATTCGACAGACAGGTCACTGTTGGTTTGCCAGATATACGTGGTCGTGAACAAATTTTGAACGTGCATATGCGTAAAGTGCCCATTGCTCCTGACGTTAAGGCAGATATTTTGGCGCGTGGCACCCCAGGTTTTTCCGGTGCAGACTTGGCAAATTTGGTCAATGAATCCGCATTGTTCGCAGCCCGTCGCAATAAGCGTTTGGTTGAAATGCAAGATTTTGAGGACGCAAAAGACAAGATTTACATGGGACCTGAGCGCAAATCGATGGTAATGCGCGAAGACGAGCGAAAAAATACGGCTTATCACGAATCTGGTCACGCTGTAGTTGCAAAACTTTTACCTAAGGCAGATCCTGTACATAAAGTAACTATTATGCCGCGTGGGAACGCCTTGGGATTGACATGGCAATTACCTGAGCATGATCAAATTAGCGGCTATAAAGACAAGATGTTGGAGGAAATTTCGATCTTGTTTGGTGGGCGGATTGCGGAAGAATTGTTCGTAGGGCAGATGTCAACTGGCGCCTCGAATGACTTTTCGCGTGCAACTAAATTAGCAAGATCAATGGTGACACGCTTTGGTATGTCGGATAGTTTAGGCGTGATGGTATATGAAGATAGTCAGCAAGATGGCTATTTTGGTGGGGCCTCAAAAACTATTTCAGAAGCCACACAGCAAAAAGTTGATGCAGAGATTCGTTCAATTTTGGATGCGCAGTATGCGATTTCCCGTCAGTTATTAGAGCAAAATCGTGACAAGGTCGAAGCTATGACCAAGGCATTATTAGATTGGGAAACGATAGATGCCGATCAAATCAATGACATCATGAGTGGTGTAGATCCGAGACCGCCAAAGGCTGGGCAGACTACTCAAAAGTCCACAAACGATGGTAAATCTGGCGGAGTGACGCCGAGCGCAACTGCTCCGGCATGACTCTATTAAGAAACACGTTCTCTGATTAATTATTTAGTTAAAAAGGGTGAGGAGTAATCCTCGCCCTTCTTTTTATTTATGAATACATTTTTTGAGTGTGGACGTTATCGCTTTGTGCTGGATGCTGTCGACAGCAAACCCTTAGTGATGGGCATTCTTAACGTTACACCTGACTCTTTTTCAGACGGTGGCAATTACCGTTTCCTTGACGATGCGATTTCTCGTGCTGAGCAAATGATTGCCGATGGTGTCGATATCATTGATATTGGCGGTGAGTCGACCCGGCCCGGCGCTTCAAGCGTCTCTGTAGATGAAGAATTACACCGAGTAATGCCAGTCATTTTTGCTTTGCGTGACTGTGGTAAGGCGATTTCTATTGACACCTATAAGCCAGAAGTGATGCGCGAAGCAATCATTGCAGGGGTCGATATGATCAACGATGTACGTGGATTTTCTTCGCACGAGGCTAGGCAAGAGGTTGCACATGCCGATGTTGGTTTATGTGTCATGCACATGCAAAATTTGCCGCTTAATATGCAGTTTGCACCAGCATATGACAACGTCAATGATGAAGTCACAGGCTACTTTTTACAGCGACTCGCAGAATTAGATGCCGTTGGAGTGGCGCGAACGAGAGTTTGCCTGGATCCGGGTTTTGGTTTTGGCAAAACCTTAGAACATAATATCTCGATGATGCGGCACCTTAGTGTGTTTCAAGATACTTTTGGCGCACCCATCTTGGTTGGTGTGTCGCGTAAAAGCATGATAGGTGACATTGTAGGGCGCCCAGTTGAACAGCGCCTGGCAGGTAGTCTGGCTGCGGCACTGTGGGCGGTAAATCAAGGCGCCAAGCTATTACGGGTACATGACGTGGCCGAAACGGTGGACGCTATTAAGGTTTGGCAGAAAATATTAAATTAGACGAACTAGGAAAAAAAATGACAAGAAAATATTTTGGAACTGATGGCATACGCGGGAAAGTTGGCGTCTATCCGATTACACCTGATTTTGTGATGCGACTGGGTTACGCGGCAGGAAAGGTGCTCGCAAACGCCGATAGCTTTGCAGGCAAGCGTCCGACCGTATTGATTGGGAAAGATACGCGCGTTTCTGGTTACATGCTAGAGGCTTCATTAGAGGCGGGTTTTGCAGCGGCGGGTGTCGATGTCATGCTATCCGGACCTATGCCAACGCCTGCAGTCGCTTATCTGACTAGAGCCTTGCGCCTGTCGGCGGGCGTAGTTATATCGGCTTCGCATAATCCGTATGAGGACAACGGCATCAAATTTTTTTCCGCACAGGGAAATAAACTTCCAGATGAGGTCGAGCTGGCGATTGAAGCCGAACTCGAAAAGGCGATGGAGTGCGTTAGTTCAGAAAATTTGGGCAAGGCACATCGTTTGCGTGATGCCAATGGGCGCTACATAGAATTTTGCAAGAGTACCTACCCAAATGAATTGGACTTACGCGGACTCAAAATCGTTGTCGATTGCGCGCATGGAGCTGCCTACGACATTGCCCCTCATGTCTTTCATGAACTCGGCGCCGAGGTCATTGCGATCGGTAATCAGCCAAATGGATTCAATATTAACGACAAGGTGGGTGCCACATCTCCGGATGCCTTGGCGCTGGCCGTCAGGGCGAATCATGCTGATCTCGGAATAGCCTTGGACGGTGATGCCGATCGCCTGTTAATGGTGGATAGGAACGGGAAAATTTATGATGGCGATCAATTGCTATATCTGATGGTGATTGATAGATTGGCGATAGGACCAGTTCCCGGTGTGGTCGGCACTTTAATGACAAACATGGCGGTTGAAATCGCCTTTAAAGATTTGGGAGTTGGCTTCACTCGGGCAAAAGTTGGGGATCGCTATGTGCTCGAACAAATGCGTGAACGCGGTTGGTTGTTGGGGGGCGAGGGCTCCGGTCATTTGCTCTGCTTGGATAAACATAGCACCGGTGACGGCATCGTCTCTGCACTGCAGGTGTTGTCCGCTCTGCGTCGCAACGATAAGACCTTAGACCAATGTTTTGAGAATTTAAAATTATTCCCTCAGGTGTTGATTAATGTCAGAGTCGAGCCAGGCTTTGATTGGCAAACAAATGAAGCTCTTTTAACTGAAAAAAATCGGGTTGAGGCTGAACTGGCGGGCCAAGGCCGTGTCTTGATTCGTGCTTCTGGCACAGAGCCTTTGATACGCGTGATGGTCGAAACTGCAGACGCTGCGACCGCAAATTCGCTAGCTAGACGCTTGGCTGATTGTATTCCCTCGAAACAGAGATAATATTTCGCCGTACGCCTGTTTCAACCTTGAAATGGGCGGCGATAACATGTACTATTCAGCCTTCTGTTTTTTGCGTCATACGTTCGGTGTGGCGCGGATATGAAAGAAAGTATGGCTCGCTTTTTATTAGCATTAAGTGATAGAAAGTAAGGTCTGCTTTTTTAACTATCCTGCTAATTTTAAGCATCAAACAGATCTATGCGTCGGTAGCTCAGCTGGATAGAGCAATGCCCTTCTAAGGCATGGGTCGGGGGTTCGAGCCCCTCCCGACGCACCAGAATACGAGTTAGGTATAAAAGTGAGTTATAGGCTTGGGCTTATAACTCACTTTTTATTTGTACTGTATGTCCGCGACTCGCTTCTTCGCCTTTATCCGCCACTAGATTTACACTGCATCTCGGCCTTTTCGTTAGCTTTTTTTAGTTTTGTTTTTGCCTTTGTCATAGTTTTTGCAGTGGCATTTGCAAGGTCGTCTTTTGCCCATTTTGCACTGAGTTGTAGCGATGCACATTTCTGCCTATTTTTTTCGTTTTTAGCAGAAATTTTACGCATTTCTTTTTCAAGTTTTTCTTCTTCTTTCTTGCGTGTGCTGAGTATTTTATTTAGTTCAGCCTTCTGTTTTTCACTCGCCTTGACTGCCTGCTGATAGTCTTTATCAGAAATATTGTTGCTACTCCTATGTACGGACTGGACCGCAGCATCCGGGCAGCGCGTCTGAGAATAAGTGCTGACACCGCTCTCTACACATTTATAGGTCTCTGCTGATGCGGGCGCGACTAAACTGAATAGGTTGATATGGGTAATAACGATGCTGAGGCAAATCCAAGGTTTTCGTTTCATGGGATTCTCAAATCACTTTTCCGGGGTTCATCAATTGATGTGGATCCAGCGCGGTTTTAATCGACTGCATTAGTCGCATCTCTAAAGGGGATTTATACACGAGCAGTTCCTCTTTCTTCAGTGTGCCTATGCCATGTTCCGCAGATATAGATCCATGATGCAGGTGTACGCTATCATGCACAATACGATTGACTGCGGCTTGCTCCAGCAGAAAATCGCTGTCTAGCTGATCGACTGGTGGCGAGACGTTATAGTGTAAATTGCCATCGCCCAAATGTCCGAAGCTAAGCATGCGGCAGCCAGGAAACGCAGTCTGCAAGAGCGCATCTGTTTGTGAAATAAATTCCCCTATCTGCGAAACAGGAAGTGAAATATCGTGTTTGATATTTTTTCCCTCGCGCGCTTGCGCGCTCGAGATTAGCTCGCGCATTTTCCAAATAGAGGTCGATTGGCTTAGTGAATTGGCGATCACTACATCGATAATTAATCCGGACTGCAGCGCGGCTTCTAGCGCGAACTCAAGCTGGGAGTAGGTATGCTCTTGTGTCTCAGCACTAGCGAGTTCAAGCAGCACATACTGAGGATACGAGGACTCAAATATCTTGGGTAGCTCTGCAAAATGCTTATATACCAGATGCAGGCAAAAATCAGAAAACAACTCAAAGCCAGTCAGGCTTGCGCCAGTGTGATCTTGCACGTGACTTAATAGCTTCAAGGCCGCATTCACATCGGCGAGCGCGACCAAGGCAGTGACTTCACTCTTAGGTATTGGAAATAACTTAATCACGGCAGCAGTGATGATACCCAAAGTACCCTCGGCACCAATATATAAATCCCGCAAATCGTAACCGGTATTGTCTTTTCGAAGGCCCCGTAATCCGTTCCATATCTCGCCAGTTGCAGTCACCACTTCCAGTCCCAGGCAGAGTTCACGCGCATTACCGTAACGCAGTACTGCGGTGCCGCCGGCATTGGTGGACAGGTTGCCGCCTATGGTGCAAGATCCTTCAGAGGCTAGCGACAGAGGGTATAAGCGACCCGCCTGCTGAGCCGCTCCCTGCACCTCTGCTAACAAGCATCCAGCCTCTACCGTCATCGTATTATTGCTAGTGTCTACGCTTCTAATGCGATTGAGTCGCCTCAAAGATAGCACCACACAGGTGCCGCTCTGATCGGGAATACTCCCCAAGACCAAGCCAGTGTTACCACCTTGCGGCACGATGCCGATTTGATGCTCAGCGCAGAGTTTCACCAACGCAGCGACTTCTTCAGTGTTGGATGGTATCAGTATCGCGAGCGCTTTCCCCACTTCGCGCTGGCGCCAGTCACTCACATAAGTTTGCATTTCATCTTGCTTGCTAAGGACATGCTTAGCACCGATGGTTTGCTGGCAAAGTGTCAAAAATAGGGACATAGCTTAGGTTTTCGGAAGGTCTGTCAATCTGTTGTTTGACTGGCTGTTTTTGCGGCCGCTTTCGCAGCTCTTTTATACGGTCGCAAGTAGGAGATACTACTAAAAAAGAAAACTACCGACAATGCTATCTCTATCCAGGCCAAAAAATTTGACATCGGTAAGATGTCACTACGCGCACGCACCACACCTTCAGTAAAGTACAAGAGGATGAACATCGACGACCATTGCAAAGTATAGATCTGACGCTTCAAAATGCCTCTTAACGGAAACAGCAGAGGTATGACTTTTAGTAGCATCCAAGAGCCACCCGGGCGCAGTGGCACCAAAACGGATTCCCATAAGAGCACTAAAATAATCAGGGCTATCAAGCTGCCACACGCCAGCCAATAAAGTAAGTCTTGTTTCGATTCGTTCATGATTTTTTTTGTAGTTGTTGCGCGGTTTCTGCCAAACGTCGGCCCATTGCAATCGCCAGCTTTCGACTCTCATCAGTGATTGCAAGGTTGCCGTCGATGCCAGACCAATGAGTGGCGCCGTAAGGGCTGCCGCCGCTGCTGGTACTCATCAACTCGGGCTGGCTATAAGGCAGGCCCATGATGAGCATGCCATGGTGTAGCAAGGGCAGCATCATTGATAATAGCGTTGATTCCTGGCCGCCGTGCAAGCTACCGGTAGAGGTAAACAAACAGGCCGGTTTGCCCGCTAAAGTGCCGGACAGCCAATCGGTCGCGGTGCCATCCCAAAAATACTTCATGGCTGCCGCCATATTACCGAAGCGCGTCGGTGATCCCAATGCCAATCCGGCGCACTCAGCCAAATCACTGAGCTCTACATACGGAGCGCCATTAACTGGAATCTCTGGCTCGGTGGCATGCGTGACGCTGCTCACGGCAGGCACGGTGCGCAATCTGGCATCGCATCCTGCGACGCTCTCTATTCCTTGAGCGATCAGTTCGGCCATACGGCGGGTGCTACCGTGACGTGAGTAATATAAAACGAGTAGGGTGATGGTGGGCATAAATAATTGTCTGAGCCAAAATTTTTAATGAATCAAATGGCTGCTACGAAAGGAAACTCCAAGACGCTATTATAGGTCGGATTAATGCCCTGACACCCGATCGCCAGATCATGCTTATATGAAACGCGATAGATTTGATTGCGGTTACCAGGTTTACTGAATTAATCGGCCCAGTCTCTCGAAAATAGTTAAGAGAACAAGCAAGTCCATTACAATGTGGGCTTGCACGTTCAGACTAGTTTTGATAAGAGATTGAGTAAAATTTTTATGCGCGGATTATCTTGGTCGCAAATCAGTAACCTGTTTTGGTTTGCCTTGGGCCGTCTGAAAGAAGGGCGTTTGCCGCAGGTCGCTGGTAGCCTCACATTTACCACGGTGCTGGCACTGGTACCGATTCTCACGATTGCCCTGGCAATTTTTACCGCTTTTCCCTTGTTTAATAATTTCAGGACTACTTTAGAAGCCTATTTTATTCAAAGTCTGATACCTAAGGGTATCTCAAACACGGTGATGGGCTACCTGACACAGTTTGCCACCAAGGCAACCCGACTTTCGGCGATCGGAGGTGTCGCTTTAATGGTGACCGCGGTCACCACTTTGTCGATGATAGATCGCTCCTTTAATCAGATCTGGCACGTAAAACGCAGCCGCGCGATAGTGCAAAGAATCTTGGTATATTGGGCCATCGTCACCTTGGGTCCATTGCTAATTGGAATTTCATTGAGCGCGACCTCCTACTTATTTTCCGCGACCAGCGGTGTGGTTGGCTCTGTGCCATTGTTGGGTGCGGTTTTTTATACCTTAGTGTCGATATTTTTTACTACCGGCGCATTCACCTTGCTGTATCTGTCCGTACCAAATCGTAGTGTAGATTGGCGCGACGCTGCCTGGGGCGGACTATTTGCAGCAGTCGCATTCGAAATTTCCAAGCGTTTGTTTGCGATCTTCGTAACCCGTTTTCCGACCTACACCATGATTTATGGGGCACTTGCGGCTATTCCAATTTTCTTAATCTGGATTTATCTGTCGTGGTTGATTACCTTGATCGGCGCGGTCATCGCAGCCTCACTGCCTATCGTTAAGTTTGAGCGCTGGTGGCATGTTCCTACGCCGGGCAGCGCCTTTGAAGACGCGGTGGCAGTCTTGAAAGTATTAATTCTTGCCAGAAATGGTAGCACTGGCGCGACCGTTGATCTTGCCAGTATACGGATACAAACACGCTTTGGACTGGATGAAATTGAGGGGCTATTAGAGCAAATGCTGGAGGCCGACTGGGTAGCGAAAGTCACGCCCGATCATTCGGCGAAATCCAAGAGGCCGTGGTGGAATAAGATGGACGCGGGCGCTGATCGCTGGATCTTTACTGCCGATCCAGGCAGTTTAAAACTTTCCGACGTATATCGCTTGTTTGTCTTTGATATTGCCGACGCCAGCGGTTTAAGAAACTTAGTCAGCCGTGTCATTGACAATGGCTTGAGCGAAAATCTCGCTGCGTATTTTTCTGAAAAAATACCTGACCCAAAAACCTTGCTAACATCGCCAGCTAGCTAAGGCAAACTAGCGCAGCGCATTGCTCTCAGTAGAGAAATAGTAGCTACGCGCTGACGCAGTATCCATGCGGGTTTGCGGCATGCATGGCCTGCGAGGCGCATGGAATATGCGCACTGGGCTGAGGGTAATTTGATTTCATCCCAAGCTATGCGGAGTAGCAAGAGAGCGATAGTCAGCTCTGCGCTTGGTGACTATCTGCAGCATTTTGCCCGTTCTAGATGGTTTAGACTTTCGATTAAGTGAGCGATTTGCTCGCCACAAGTAAGTTTGCATGGCCTAGCGGCTGCGAGCGTAAATATTGAGGCGCGACTTCTACGCTTGCGCCCAATTCTGCGGCTGCTTGCCAAGGCCAGTGCGGGTTGTAGAGTATGGCACGTGCCAGCGCTACCATGTCGGCCTGCCCCTCGGCAATGATGGCTTCCGCTTGTGCCGGCTCGGTAATTAATCCGACTGCGATGGTAGGCATGCCGGTATGCTGGCGAATTCTATTGGCAAACTCAACTTGATAGCCGGCACTCGCCGGAATGTTTTGTAGTGGCGAGACGCCGCCGCTAGAAACGTGGATGAAGCTACAGTTGAGCGACTGCAAGGCCTGTGCAAACACCAGACACTGTTCAAGATCCCAGCCACCGGCCACCCAATCAGTAGCAGACACACGTATTCCTATCACCTTATCGGCAGGAAGTGCAGCGCGCATTGCAGCCAAAACCTGCAGGGGGAAGCGCATCCGGTTTTCCAGACTACCGCCATATTCATCTTCGCGTTGATTCGATAGCGGTGAGAGAAACTGATGCAGTAAATACCCATGCGCCGCATGGATCTCAATTGCATCGATGCCGATGCGATGAGCACGCAGCGCCGCCTCGACGAAAGCCTGACAGATGCGCTGCATGCCAGCGTGATCGAGCGCGAGCGGTGGACAGTCGTGTGGATTGTGCGCCAGCGCAGATGGAGCGAAGGTTTGCCAACCGCCGTCTTGCGCTAAGCACTGCTTACCACCTTGCCACGGCACATGGGTAGAGGCTTTACGTCCGGCATGCGCTAATTGGATCGCAATCGGCATAATGGAATATTTGCGTACCGCGCTAAGTACCTTGGATAATGCAGCCTCAGTGTCATCCGACCATAGACCAAGGTCGGCCGGACTAATGCGCCCCTCGGGCAACACTGCTGCAGCCTCTATGCAAAATAAGCCAGCACCGGAGAGTGTCATCGCGCCCATGTGCATCAGATGCCAATCGCTAGCCTTGCCATCGACCGCCGAGTACTGACACATAGGCGCAATCGCGATCCGGTTTTTCAGATGCAAAGACCCCAATCGATAGGGAGAGAATAGGGCGCTCACGGGGTCTTAACCTACTGCTTCCAGATACTCTTGCTGTTCCAGCCAGCTCGCTTCGACTTCGCCTAGTTCTTTTACAAGATAGGCTTGGTCTAGCAATAATCCCTTGAGCTTCTCTTTGTTGCTGTCGTTGTAGATAGCACTGTCTTCCAATTGAGCGGCAAGTGTTTGCTTCTTGCTGTTGAGCTTGGCCAACTGCTCTTCGAGCTTTTTGATCTGGTTTTCTATCGGTTTGCGTTGTGCTGCCAATTTTTGTTTGTCTTCAGTTTCTTTGCGGCGCTGCTCTTTATTGTCGCCTTTGTCGGCAACTGGAATCGGTTTCGCCAATGGCAGGGCATCGGTTTTTTTATTCGCAGGCAAGGCCGGTTCGTTGGCTAGTGCGTTGGCTTTCGCGAGTTTATTCTTGAACAGCCAATCTTTGTAATCATCCAGATCGCCGTCAAAAGGTTCTAACTTACCATCGGCGACGATGATGAATTGGTCCGTGGTGGCACGTAGCAAATGCCTATCATGCGAGACCACCACTAAGGTACCTTCAAACTGTGCCAGAGCGTCGGTCAGTGCTTCGCGGGTTTCCAGATCCAGATGGTTGGTCGGTTCATCGAGCAGCAATAGATTCGGGCGCTGCCAGACTATCATTGCCAATGCCAGACGGGCTTTTTCACCGCCTGAGAAAGGCGCGATAGGGCTAGTGACCATATTGCCGGGGAAGTTAAAACCGCCGAGGAAATTGCGCAACTCTTGTTCGCGTATGCCAGGCGCGATATGCGCCAGATGCCATAAAGGAGATTCGTTATGACGCAGCATCTCTACCTGATGCTGGGCAAAATAGCCAATAGACAGACCTTTACCGGTCAGCATAGTGCCGGACAGTGGCGCAATGTCACCGACCAGCGTCTTGATCAAGGTCGATTTACCGGCGCCATTGACACCGAGTAAGCCGATACGCTGGCCTATCTGCAGAGAGAATTTGACGTCACCGACAATCTTCTTCTCAGTGAAACTATGATCGGTCTTGGACTCTATGCGATAGCCGCAATCGACGTCTTCCATCACCAACATAGGATTCGGTGCGCTCAAAGGCTCGCGGAATTCAAACGAGAATTCGGCGGCAGCACGCAAGGGTGCCAATTCTTCCATCTTGGCCAAAGCTTTGATACGACTTTGCGCCTGCTTTGCCTTACTAGCTTTGGCGGCAAAACGCGAGATAAAGGATTGCAAATGGTCGCGCTTGCGGGTTTGTTTTTCAATCGCACTTTGCGCCAAAATCAATTGCGCTACGCGCTGACGTTCAAAAGCGGAATAGTTACCCGAGTAACGTTTGAGTTTGCGCTCGTCGATATGGGCAATCACATTGACGACGCCATCGAGAAAATCTCTATCATGCGAGATGATGATCAGAGTACCGGCATAGCGCTTGAGCCAATCTTCCAACCAGATAATCGCATCCAAATCCAAATGATTGGTTGGTTCATCGAGCAGCAGTAAATCGGACTTGCACATCAAAGCCTGTGCCAGATTCAAACGCATACGCCAACCACCTGAGAAACTGGCGACCGATTGCTCCATCTGGTCTATGGTAAAGCCCAAACCCAATAGCAATTGCTCCCCACGCGGGCGCACCGTGTAAGCGTCAGCATCGGCCAGCGCGCCATACATTTCACCGATGGCGATGCCGTTTTCCATGCTCTCGGGTTGGCTTTCAAGTTCGGCCAACTGCGCTTCGAGTTTGCGCAAGGTCACGTCGCCGTCAATTGCGTAATCGATCGCGGTGCGATCTAAGGCCGGGGTTTCTTGCGCAACGTGGGCTAACTGCCATTTAGCGGGAAATTCTATACTGCCTTGATCCGGGTGCAATTCACCACGCAACATCGCAAATAAACTCGACTTCCCCGCGCCATTGGAACCGATTAGACCGATTTTGTCGCCTGGGTTGAGCGTGATGTCGACATTGTCGAACAGTGGTTTGGTGCCGCGAGCCAGAACGACTTGGAGAAAACGTATCATTGTTTATTTACTTACTTAATTGATGAATTGATCGATCCACACGAATGCGAATAAACGGGGGAGTATCTGTCTTAAAACGCTGAAACCGCACAGTCTATGTGCGGCTTCGGTGTTTCCCCGTCGATACTAGGGGTGAGTATGCGATTTCCTAGCGAACTAGTGGGATTGCACAGAGTAAAAAATATTATTTAATGTTGAGTAACTGATCGGCATAGAGTAAGAAGACCATGTCATCACCTGCACTAGTGGAAAGCCAGGTTAGGTCTAGGCCGGCAAACGCTTGCTCTGCAAATTCGCGTTCATTACCGATTTCTACCATCAGTATACCATTTGGCTTCAAATGTTGCGCTGCACCAGCGACGATCTTGCGCACTAAATCCATGCCGTCAGTCCCGCCGGCCAATGCGATCTGCGGTTCGTGCAAATATTCCTGCGGCAATTTGCTCATGGAGCCAGAATTGACATACGGTGGATTGGTGATGATTAAATCATATTTTTTAGCCGGAACATTGGTGTACAGATCGGAAGCAATCAGGGTAATTCTGTCTTCTAATTCGTAAGTGGCGACATTGCGCTTTGCCACATCGAGTGCATCGGTAGAAATATCGACGGTATCGACATGCGCATTGCAAAAGGCATCGGCCAGCATAATTGGCAGGCAACCAGAACCGGTGCAAAGCTCAAGAATGTCGGTGATCGCATCGGCGTCTTGCACCCATGGCGAAAAATGCTCAGGGATCAGTTCGGCGATAAACGAGCGCGGCACGATGACACGTTCATCCACATAAAAATTGTAAGTACCTAACCAAGCTTCATTAGTCAAATAAGAGGCCGGTACCCGGTCTACTGCGCGTCGTTCTATCACGGTTAAGGCAGCATGGATTTCTTCTGGTAGTAAGCGCGCATCGAGAAATGGATCGATCTTATCCAGCGGCAGTTTTAATGTATGCAGTAACAAATAGGCCGCTTCATCGAGTGCATTAGCACTCCCGTGGCCAAAGAACAGCTCAGCGGTATTGAAGCGTGTGACTGCATAGCGCAATAAATCGCGTAGGGTCGAAAAAATCAAAGCGGCATCCGCGATGGAGGAGGTGGCGGTGGTGGATTTACTAGTCATGTCAGCAGATTTTCTAATGTGCGGCGGTAAATATTTTTAAGCGGATCGATAAACCGCAATTCTATATGTTCATCGATCTTGTGGATGCTGGCATTGGGAGGGCCGAACTCTATCACTTGCGGGCAGATTTTGGCAATGAAACGCCCATCAGAGGTGCCGCCAGTAGTCGATAATTCGGTGTCCAAACCAGTTTCGGCTTTGATCGCCGCTGCCAAGGCCTCGCTCAAAGCTCCTTTTGGAGTCAGGAAAGGGTGGCCACCAACGGTCCACTTCAAAGAGTAGTCGAGTTGATGACTGTCGAGGATGGCATGTACGCGTTGCTGCAATCCCTCTGCTGTGCTGGCAGTACAGAATCTAAAATTAAAATCAATCACCAGTTCACCCGGTATCACGTTCGAGGCACCGGTGCCGCCATGAATATTCGACATTTGCCAAGAAGTCGGCAAGTAATATTCATTGCCTAGATCCCAAACTTCAGCGACTAGATCAGCCATTGCAGGCGCGGCCAAATGTATAGGGTTTTTTGCAAGTTGCGGATAGGCGATATGGCCTTGCACACCTTTAACAATAAGTTTGCCTGACATGGTGCCGCGGCGACCATTCTTGATAGTGTCGCCCAACAGATCGACTGAAGTCGGTTCGCCGACGATACAATAATCGATTTGCTCGCCGCGCTCTTTGAGTAGATTACACACCACCACGGTGCCATCGGTTGCTGGGCCTTCTTCATCGCTGGTGATCAGAAATCCAATTGAGCCACTATGTTCGGGCTGTTCGGCAATGAATTCTTCACACGCCACCACAAAGGCTGCGACCGAGGTTTTCATGTCGGCCGCACCGCGACCAAATAATTTGCCATCTCTATGGGTAGGGGCGAATGGCGCAGATTGCCATTGCTCTACCGGCCCCGTCGGTACGACGTCGGTATGCCCGGCAAATACCAGTAAAGGCTGTGTCTTGCCCTTGCGCGCCCATAGATTGGTAACCTCGCCTGACTGTATAGTCTCGCAGATAAAGCCTAAGGGTTCGAGCAAAGCGATTAAGGTATTTTGGCAACCTTTATCTTCCGGGGTGACCGAGTCAAGTGCAATCAATTGCTCGGTCAATGCTAGTGTTTTACTCATGGGGCGATGTTAAAAATAGTGTGATATTGAGCGGGAGAAAATCCAACGTTGACAGTCAACGCTTTGCTGTCTGCGGCATTTTCAATCCTAGTGATGCACAATACTGGGCGTTTCACTAACGATGGTGAGTTCAGTATTAGGGCAATCGCTTGCTCAGTATTTGCCGCGCCAGCCTTTTGTTCGTCGCTCAATGCGCGCCAGGTCGTACCTTTGCGATTAATTAGAACATCGAGCCCGACTTGGGTCAGCCATTTTTCTACTGTTTCCCGATCCAGACCATTTTTTTTGAAGTCGTGAAACACAAAATTGCCCTGATACTCTTGCAGCCAGACCCGTGCTTTTTTTACTGTGTCGCAATTGGGAATGCCATACAGCGTGATTTGTTGATTGCTTTGCATAAACCTACATGTTCAGAGTGAATTCGGTGAACGAGGCTTCATCCGATTTTTCAGGTTCAGGCTCCACTTCTACCGGCGCCTGAACTGTTTCGTTATTCAGTAGCCATAACAGATTGTTAGCTGAATCAGCATTGGCCAAGCCTTCTTCCTGACTGATTAAACCGTCTTTTATCAATTGCATTAAAGCACGCTCAAAGGTCTGCGAACCAGGCGACAGACTTTTCTCAATTGCCTCTTTAATTTGAAAAATGTCACCTTGCTCTATCAACTCGGCGACGTAGCGCGTGTTAAGCATGATCTCGACCGCAGCGCAACGCCCACCATCGGTAGAACGCACTAAACGCTGCGAAATAATGGCGCGAATAGAAGAGGATAAATCCAGTAACAAAGCACCGCGATTTTCCATAGGAAAAAAGCTGATGATACGATTTAAGGCCTGATAACTATTATTCGCATGTAAGGTGGCGAGTACCAAATGACCCGATTGCGCATAGGCAATCGCCGCTAGCATTGTATCAAGATCACGGATTTCGCCGATTAGAATGCAATCGGGAGCCTGCCGCAGAGAGTTTCTGAGGGCGGTTTTTAAACTATCCGAATCTGTACCTATCTCACGCTGATTGACTATCGATTTTTTGCTCTTGAACAAATATTCGATAGGATCTTCCAAGGTCAAGATATGCCCGCTACGCACTTCATTGCGATAATCGAGCATGGACGCGATTGTGGTTGACTTGCCCGAGCCAGTGGCACCGACCAATAAGATCAGGCCGCGTTTCTCCATGATTAATTCGGTCAGTACTGGCGGTAAATTAAGAGTGTCGAGCGCGGGAATATGGCCTGGTACAAAGCGAAATACCGCAGATATTGAACCACGCTGACGAAACGCCGATAAGCGGAAACGACCTATACCAGGCGCGCCAATACCAACGTTTAATTCATTCTCGCGCTCCAAAATTTCCATGTGCTCGGGCGACACCACTTCACTGAGTAGAGATAAGATCCCTGCCTGATCAAGTTTTTGCTGATTGATCGGCAAAAGATTGCCATTGAGTTTGATATGGATAGGAGAGTTGATGGCAAAAAACATGTCTGAAGCATGTTTTTCCTTCATTAACTGAAACAAGCGATCCATAGCCATAATATTTTCCTATCCTATTCTTTACTCAAATCAAATGATGAGAAGGTCAAAACCTTGCTGTTTAAACGCCGCGTAACAATTCGTTAATACTCGTTTTAGAACGAGTTTGCGCATCGACACGTTTTACGATAACCGCACAATACAGACTGTATTTTCCGTCAGCAGAAGGCAGATTGCCGGAGACAACCACTGAGCCCGATGGAATTCTGCCGTAGCTGACTTCACCGGTAGCTCTATCGTAAATCTTGGTTGATTGGCCGATGTAGACCCCCATAGAAATAACCGAATTTTCTTCGACGATTACGCCTTCAACAACTTCAGAGCGTGCGCCTATGAAGCAATTGTCTTCAATGATCGTTGGGTTAGCTTGCATAGGCTCTAAAACGCCACCAATGCCGACGCCACCAGACAGATGGACATTTTTACCAATTTGCGCGCAAGAACCGACGGTCGCCCAAGTATCTACCATGGCACCTTCATCGACGTAAGCGCCGATGTTTACATAAGACGGCATCAGAACGACATTTTTGGCGATGAAACTACCACGTCGCGCAACGGCAGGTGGAACCACGCGAAAACCGCCACGGGCGAAATCTTCGGCGGTGTAATTCGCAAACTTGGTGGGAACTTTATCGTAAAACTGCATGTGATCGCCGGATGGCATGACGATGTTATCTTCCAGGCGAAATGAAAGTAACACAGCTTTTTTAATCCATTGATTGACTTGCCATGCTCCATCAATCTTTTGAGCGACTCGCAAAGCGCCGGTGTCTAACTGTGTAAGGACGTGGGCGACGGCATCACGCAATTCTGCTGGCGCAGATTTTGGTGAGAAATTGGCGCGATCTTCCCAGGCTTGATCGATGATTTGCTGTAGCTGTTGAGTCATATAAGTAATTTAAGTAAAAATTTAAATAAAATGGGTTTGTGTAGCGCTTGACGCGGTGTAAATTCTGAATTGCTTTATTTCGCAACTAAATTTTTGGTGAAAGCGACGATACGTTGCGCTGCCTCCATGCATTCTTCAACTTCAGCGACTAAAGCCATGCGTATCCGATTTTCGCCCGGATTTACTCCATGCGCATCGCGTGCCAAATAGCTGCCCGGGAGCACAGTGACATTAAACTCTTGATATAGGCGCCTTGCGAATTCCGTATCTGAAATCGTCACAAGTTTATCGACTTTGGCCCATAAATAAAAGGCAGCATCTGGTAGCTTAACATCGAGCACCTCCTGCAGTAAGGGCGTAACCTGTTCAAATTTCTTGACGTAAAGTTCGCGATTTTCCTGCACGTGCTGTTCGTCGTTCCATGCGGCAATAGACGCCGATTGTATACTAGGACACATGGCACTGCCATGGTAGGTTCGATATAAAAGGAATTGTTTAATGATGGCAGCATCACCGGCCACAAAACCCGAGCGCATTCCAGGGACATTGGAGCGTTTGGAAAGGCTAGATAGGGTGATCAAGCGCGGATAATTATCGCGGCCCAACATGCGAGCAGCTTGCAGACTTCCAAGGGGTGCTTGATTGTTGAAATAGATCTCCGAGTAGCATTCGTCCGCTGCGATTACGAAACCATAACGATCAGACAGAAGAAAAAGTTCTTCCCAGTCCTGCAGACTTAACACTGCTCCGGTCGGGTTGCCCGGGGAGCAGATATACAGCAGTTGCACACGTCGCCAGATTTCCTCCGGAATACTCTGATAGTCAGGTGCAAAATTACGGGCTGGATCAGCATTGGCAAAATAGGGCTCGGCACCGGCCAGGTAGGCTGCACCTTCATAGATTTGGTAAAACGGATTAGGGCAAAGTACTAGCGGCGTACCGTAGTGATTATTGCTTGGGTCTATCACAGTCTGGGCCAGAGAAAACAGGGCTTCACGCGAACCGTTGACGGGTAAGATTTCAGTCGCTGGATCCAAGGCGGGAATTCCATAACGGCGCGCCAGCCACGCTGAGATAGCTAGTCGCAAACCATCTATTCCAGCAGTCGACGGATAACTAGCCAAACCATCTAAATGTTCTGTGAGGGCGTCACGAATAAAAGACGGAGTGGGGTGCTTTGGCTCGCCCAGACCCAGACTGATAGCCTTGTATGCGGGATTTGGAGTGATTCCGGCGAACAGTTGTTTGAGTTTTTCAAACGGATAGGGTTGCAATTTATTGAGAAAAGGATTCACTGAAGGCTTCAATAAGGAGTTCACTGACAAAACACGAACAATTGTTAATTAAGGACAACTTAGAAATATAAAAGCAAAAGCAGGCAATTGATAATCAGGTCTGCAATTTGTGGTGGCAGCTCGCTTATCTTTATGGGGGTATTTGCCGTATTATACCGCCTCTGTAGCAGTGAGATAGCGTGGACTGTAAGTTTGAATTAAGTTTCTAGTCATGTTTAAAAAGCGTTAAAAATGAAAAATCAGACCCGTCAAAATGATATGATACTTATGCTTATTGCTAGCTTCGTGTTGTTTGGTCGGCGTAAAACGAAACTGAATTAATACTGAATATGTCAAATGCTGAAGCGATATTTTTTAGCATCTCTTTTAAAAGACCATAAATCTAAATAACGTGCGCTTATCTTCTCTTAAATTATCGGGATTCAAGTCCTTTGTGGATGCCACCAATTTCCAGGTGCCAGGGCAGTTAGTCGGAGTGGTCGGTCCTAATGGTTGTGGGAAATCGAATATTATTGATGCTGTTCGCTGGGTTCTGGGCGAATCGAAAGCCTCAGAGTTGCGCGGCGAATCGATGCAAGACGTTATTTTTAACGGATCTACCCACAGAAAACCGGCAGGACGGGCCTCGGTTGAACTGATTTTTGACAATAGTTTAGGAAAAGCGGCGGGGCAATGGGGTCAATATGCAGAGATCGCGGTTAAGCGAACCTTAACCAGGGATGGCACCTCTACTTATTACATCAACGGTCAGCCGGTGCGGCGACGTGACATACAAGATATTTTTCTCGGTACAGGATTAGGCCCGCGCGCATACGCGATTATTGGTCAGGGAATGATTTCTCGCATCATTGAAGCTCGGCCAGAAGAATTACGTATTTTCCTGGAAGAAGCTGCCGGCGTTTCGCGCTACAAAGAACGGCGTAGGGAGACGGAAAATCGCATACAAGATACTAATGAAAATCTGGTTCGGGTAGAGGACATCTTGCGCGAACTCAATGCAAATCTTGAAAAGCTCGAGGCGCAAGCGGCAGTGGCGAACAAGTACAACGCTTTGCAATCAGATCAAGAAGAAAAACAAAAACTACTCTGGTTATTGCGCAAGAAAGAGGCTGGAGCTGAACAGCAAAAGTATTTCGCTGAAATTGAGAAGTCGCAACTCGATATGGAAGAGCAAACCGCCAAACTGCGGCATGTAGAGTTGGAGCTGGATCATATGCGTCAAGCTCACTATGCCGTTGGCGACAAGATGCATCAGGCACAGGGACATTTATATCAAACCAATGCCGAAATTGGCAGCCTGGAAGCCGAAATTAAGTTTGTGATTGAATCACGCAGTCGTCTACAGGCGCAACTGGCGTCGTTGACTGCTCAGCGCGATCACTGGCAGCGGCAAGGTGAGCAGTTTCACGAGGATTTGGCCGAGATAGAAATTCAGGTGGAAGAGTTGGCCATGCGTTCTGAGCAGGCACAGGAAATCGCGCAGCAGCACAACGATAAATTGCCAGAATTAGAGCAAATCTGGCGCAATGCCCAAGTTAAGACCACAGAATCGCGTGCCAAGATTATGCAATGCCAACAGCAGATAGAGTTAGAGTCTGCGCATCAACGCAATGCATCGGGTATTTTGAGCACTCTTACGGCAAGGCGTGAACGTTTAGTGCAAGAAAAACTAAGCTTAGCCTTGCCAGATACTTCGCATTTGCAAAATTTATCTATGCAAGTCGAAGAAAAAAAACAGTCGCTGGAAGAGGCGACCATGCAATTGGAAGAGGCTCAGGAGCGCCTGCCGCATTTAGACGACGAACGACGCGCGGCACAACAGCAAAACAATCAGGATGCGGCGCAGTTTGCCCAACTCGATGCACGCCTGATGGCTTTGAAATCGTTGCAAGAAAAGGTCCAGAGCCAAGGTAAGGTGCAACCTTGGTTGGAAAAGCATGAATTAGCCAGCTTGCCAAAATTATGGAAAAAGCTGCATATACAAGCTGGTTGGGAATCCGCCTTAGAATCCATACTCAGAGAGCGTACTGCTGCACTAGAAGTATCCAATCTAGATTGGGCAAAGGCTTTTTTTAACGATGCACCACCGGCTAAATTGGCACTTTATTCTCCTGTCATTACCCCGAATCAATTCACTCCTGCGCCAGGATTGCGCGCCTTGGTCGACCTCTTACAACTCAATGAGGCGGGCTTGCGTAGTTTGATGAACGACTGGTTACATCAAGTGTATATCGCGGAGGACGTTAGTACTGCATTTGCTGATCGCACTAAGTTACCTCAAGGAGCATGCTTCATTACCAAGCAAGGGCATATCGTTAGCCAAACTAGTGTACGTTTTTTTGCTGCAGATTCTGAGCAAGAAGGGGTGCTGGCACGCCAGCAAGAAATTGAAAATGTAGGTAAACAATGTCGTGCTCAGCAATTATTAGCTGATGAAGGAAAAAATCGTGTGGTGCGTGCCGAATCTTTGCACACACAGGCAACTTTATCTTTGCAGGAATTGCGACAAAAAGTGGCGAGCCTGACTCAGTCGCTGCACGCACAACAAATTGAATTGATGAAACTGTCAGAAGTGCAGGAACGTTTTAATCAAAGAAGTACACAGATTTCCAGCGACTTAGCCGAGATTACGGAACAAGAGAGCGATCAACAACAAGCCAAAGCTGAATCTGAAGAAAAATTTGAAATCCTTGATATGGAACTGGCAGAGTTGCAGGAAACTCATGAAAATGGTCAAACCCTGTATCTCGAAAACGAGCAAAAACTAAACGATGCGCGTCTGCGTCTGCGTGATCTGGAGTTGGCGGCGCAAGAGATCGCCTTCACAGAGAAAACCCAACGTAACAAAATTGATGAACTAAAACGCAGTAGCGCCACTGCGGTAGAGCAAGCGGGACAATTGTTTGCCACCATGCAGCAAGGCAAACTAGAGCTGGAGTCTATGGACGATCAGGCAGCCTTGACGGGGCTACAATCGCTATTGGATAAGCGCAGTGATCAAGAAAGAGTTTTGGCCGATGCGCGGCATGAGCTTGATCAACTAACGCAAAAATTACGTCAAAGCGAAGAAGCGAAAATGCAGCTGGAAAGAAGCTTCCAACCACAACGTGAGCGCATCATGGAGTTGCAACTCAAAGAGCAGGCAGCCCGACTTAATCAGGAACAATACGCTGAACAATTAGCTAATTTTGAAGTCGATGAGTTGGCTTTAGAATCGAAACTTCATGCGGAAATGAAGGCGTCCTATTTGCAGGGTGAGCTCACCCGCTTAAACAATGCGATCGCAGCTCTCGGCGCCGTGAATATGGCTGCGCTCGATGAATTGCAGCAAGCTAAAGAACGCAAGACTTTTCTTGACTCGCAGTTTGCCGATTTAACCGAGGCAATTACCACGTTACAAGACGCCATACATAAAATTGATATTGAGACCCGTGATCTGTTGCAAGACACCTTTGATAAGGTGAATCATCATTTTGCCGAGCTGTTCCCCATTTTATTTGGAGGTGGGCAGGCAAAATTAATTATGACTGGTGACGAAATTCTTGATTCAGGCGTACAGGTAATGGCACAACCGCCTGGTAAAAAGAATGCCACGATACATTTGCTTTCCGGTGGCGAAAAAGCCCTGACCGCAACAGCATTGGTGTTTTCTATGTTTCAGCTAAACCCAGCACCATTTTGCCTATTGGATGAGGTTGACGCTCCGCTGGATGATTCAAATACTGAACGATTCTGTAATATGGTAAAACGTATGTCAAAGAACACACAATTTTTGTTTATCTCTCACAATAAAATTGCAATGGAAATGGCGCAACAGTTGATAGGCGTGACCATGCAAGAACAGGGAGTTTCTCGTATTGTCGCAGTGGATATGGAATCCGCGGCACACTTAGTCGGTGAGGTACAAGCAGCATGACAGATTTTCAATTAGGTTTGGTAGCGATGGGAGGCACCTTTGTTGTTGGTGTACTTATATTTAACAAGTGGCAGGAGCATAAAGCGAAAAAAAATATGGATCAGGCGTTCTCCGGCGCACATGACGATGTACTAATGAATGCCGATTTAACACCTAGCTCGGCCGAAGTTCATATGCGGCATGAGCCGCACATGGATTTCGATCCGAGCATTCAGCAAACGCCTGCCGAGTCGGTTTCACATCAGGCACCACTGCCGCAAAGAACGCTACAGCAAGAAAAAGAGCTAGCAGTTGACGAGCTAATCGATTGCATCATTCCTTTGGAATTTGATACTCCGATACGTGGAGAAAAATTGCTCACTGAGATCAACTCTTTACGCTATGTGGGCAAAAAGCCGGTGCATTTTGTAGGTTTAGGTCACGATGGTGACCGCGAAGAAATCGCTCATGGCGGTGTATTTACGGCACTGTTTGCGGGTGTGCAGATGGTAAGCCGGGCCGGGCCACTTAATGAACTTGAATATTCTGAATTTGTTAGCAAATTGCGTGAAATCGGCGACAGACTAAATGCCCATTCGGATATTCCCGATATGAATCAGGTCATGGCATCGGCCAGAGATTTACATCAATTCGTATCTGAACATGATGCACAGCTTAGTGTAAATATCTTGGCTAATGGAGCCCCTTGGGCGATTAATACTTTACTGGCGGCCTTAGAAAAACAAGGCTTTGACGTGCGGCCTGACGGTCGTCTGGTGATGCCTGATGGTGACGGTGGCGTACTATTTAGTTTGTCGACCAATGTCAGTGTTAGTGATAGCCTAACTTCACGGTTGACTCTGTTGCTTGATGTCCCGTGCGTGGCGCCAGAGCGAGATGGCTTTGGCGCGATGTCGGCCTGCGCCAGATCTCTTTCTGCAAGATTGGGAGGCACCGTGGTCGACGATGGAAATCAAGCAATTTCCAAAGCTGCGCTCGATGAAATCGCTGAACAGGTAAGTGAATTTTACACTGCGATGGCAGAGTCGCAAATTCCGGCAGGATCTTTGCGCGCACAACGTTTGTTTAGTTAGTCCTATGCAAGATGATTTTTTTACGGCACCTGAAAGTGCCGACCGTTTGCTAAGTACCCCTGCTAGCCGTGCGGCACAATTACGTCAGGAAATTAATCGCCATGCCCATGCATATTATGTCGCCGATGCCCCCTTAGTTCCCGACGCGGAATACGATGCCTTGTTCTTAGAGCTGCAAACATTAGAATTGGCACATCCTGAATTAATTACTAAAGACACGCCCACTCAACGGGTGGGTGGCGTGGCGCTGCCTGAGTTCAGTCAGGTGCAACATGCTGTGCCTATGCTGTCTTTGAATAATGGTTTTGATGTGGCCGACATCATGGCTTTTGATAAACGCGCTAAAGATGGCTTGGGGGCGCAAGAAGAACTTGAATACGCCATAGACTTGAAATTCGATGGCTTAGCAATTAATTTGCGTTATATCGATGGGGTATTTGCACAAGCGGCGACACGTGGTGATGGTTATACCGGAGAAGATGTCACTGAAAATATTCGTACTATTCGCAGTATTCCCTTGCGCCTAAATACTGAGCATCCACCTGCGCTCCTGGACGTGCGCGGTGAAGTGCTGATGTTTAAAGCCGATTTTGATAGTTTAAATCAACGTCAACGCAGCGCCGGTAACAAAGAATTTGCTAACCCTCGTAATGCTGCTGCTGGCAGTTTGCGTCAACTTGATTCTAAGATTACCTCGCAGCGCAGCCTGCGTTTTTTCGCCTATGGCATAGGCGCGCTGGAGGCTGACTATCTGCCGCTCTCTCATCGCGACTTGCTCGACTGGTATCGTTCTTTAGGCATCCCAGTCTGTGAAGAAAATGCCGTCGTGCGAGGAGCTGATGCTTTGCTGTCGTTTTATACGCAAATTCAGCAAAAACGCACCTCGTTAGCCTACGAGATAGATGGTGTGGTGTACAAAATCAATGCATTTTCTGCTCAAGAAAAACTAGGTTTCGTCTCGCGCGCGCCGCGTTTTGCGATCGCACATAAATTCCCTGCGCAAGAAGCTTTGACAACGGTGTTAGATATCGAGGTTCAAGTTGGCAGAACCGGCGCCATCACGCCCGTTGCCAGACTCGCACCGGTCTTTGTCGGCGGTGTTACGGTGACCAACGCTACCTTGCATAACGAGGAAGAAATTCAAAGAAAAGACATACGTATAGGCGACACGGTAAGCGTCAGACGAGCTGGAGATGTGATCCCTGAAGTGGTGGCGAGTTTAATCGATAGACGCCCCGCGAATGCTGCTGTTTTTGTTATGCCTAGCCTATGTCCCATCTGCGGATCTTTGATCGTCAAGCTTGAAGATGAAGCCATTGCGCGCTGCTCAGGCGGTTGGCTGAAATGTGCTGCGCAAAAAAAAGGTGCTTTGTTTCATTTCGCCTCGCGTAAGGCGATGAACATTGATGGCGTCGGTGAGCAATTAATTGAACAATTAGTAGACAAGCAGTTGATCACTACCGCCGCCGACCTTTACCAATTGGATGCTGTCACCTTGCTGACGATG
This sequence comes from Undibacterium sp. Ren11W, assembly GCF_049340485.1. Taxonomy (NCBI): domain Bacteria; kingdom Pseudomonadati; phylum Pseudomonadota; class Betaproteobacteria; order Burkholderiales; family Oxalobacteraceae; genus Undibacterium; species Undibacterium sp. Ren11W. The sequence continues at coordinate 812,685 of NZ_JBMPPB010000001.1, read as the reverse complement.
GATAGAATGGCAGAGAAATCGGCGGCAAATATTCTGGCAGCATTAGAAAGCTCGAAATCGACTAGCCTTGCACGTTTTATTTATGCCTTAGGTATACGCCACGTGGGTGAGACTACAGCAAAAGATCTGGCACTTAGTTTTGCTGATATTGATGCGCTGATGACGGCCAATGAAGAACGATTATTGAATGTTACTGAGGTTGGTCCGGTTGTCGCGAAATCTCTTTTACAATTTTTCGCTGACCAGCAAAATGTGGACATAGTCAGGCAATTGATTGCATCCGGTGTACATTGGCCGAAAGTGAATCAGTTCAACGATACTAGCTTGCCACTACTAGGAAAAACCTTGGTGTTGACTGGCAGTTTGCCAAATTTAAGCCGCGAGCTAGCGAGCGCGTTGATAGAGAAAAACGGTGGTAAAGTAGCAGGCTCCGTGTCGAAAAAAACCAGTTACGTAGTTGCTGGTGATGATGCCGGAAGTAAGCTATTAAAAGCCCGAGAATTGAATATTCCCGTATTAACTGAAAGTGAGTTGCAACAATTGTGTAACTCGATACCAGAGCAATAACATGCCTCTACGATACTGCCAATTTTTTTATCTTGTTTAGCTCAAAAAGGTGCTCGCTATGATTCATCCAATACTAAAAATGGGAGACGCGCGCTTGCTGCGCGTTGCACAGCCGGTTTCAGAGTTTAATACCCCTGAATTATTGGCCTTGATTGCGGACATGTTTGAAACGATGGCGCACGCAAATGGGGCCGGTTTGGCTGCGCCACAAATTGGCGTGGATTTACGCCTGGTTATTTTCGGTTTTAAGAATAATCAGCGTTACCCAGATGCGCCTACCGTGCCAGAGACGGTGTTAATTAATCCGGTACTGACTCCCTTATCCGAGGAGATAGACGAGGCCTGGGAAGGGTGCTTATCGGTCCCTGGTCTGCGTGGGTTGGTGCCGCGTTGGAGTAAATTACGCTATCAGGGAATGAATCAATACGGTGAGAGCATATGCCGCGATGTAGATGGATTCCATGCGCGGGTGGTGCAGCATGAGTGCGATCATCTCGATGGCAAGTTATACCCCACGCGCATCAGAGACCTCACTCAATTTGGCTACACTGAAGTGTTATTTCCTGAGATGGATCCCGATCAGGACGACTAAGCGAATGAGTGAGTGTTCAACAGCTCGAGTGGACGAAAAAATGTGACTCGTCAAAGTTTGCCGAAAAACGATCAAACTTAGCACGAGTCATTGCAGCTACTATTGATGCTTGGTCGCTTCTTTTTTCAGTTTTTTCGCTTCTTTTTTTTCTTTCGGCGATTTTGCTGGTTCTTTTTTTACCGCTTTTTTACTGTCTTGGGCTTTGCTCATGATTTTGGCTCCGGTAGTGGACGTGAACAACGATATTGTCGCTAACTTACCCGCATATTATAGAACAGTTATAGATCAGACCGACAGTCTAGCGTGCATCTTGGTACTATTCGTACTCAGATGTTTTACATGCTAGTTCAATAATGCCATAGTGATGCATGGTTAATATTTTCTTGATGAAGGATCCAGGAAAAAAAATTCCTTCTTCAACTCTGTATTTTCACCTTCGTCTTACAAACTAAATTAGAAATTCAAACTCTTTCGTACTCAATGAAAACACCAAAAAGAATACAGCCACTGGTAGAAGAGGGATTGGTCGATGATGTGCTGCGTCAACTCATGAGCGGCAAAGAGGCGACCGTGTATGTAGTGCGCTGCGGCGAAGAAATCCGCTGTGCAAAAGTATATAAAGAAGCTAATCAACGTAGCTTCCATCAAGCAGCATCGTATCAAGAAGGTCGCAAAGTAAAGAATAGCCGGCAGGCGCGCGCCATGGAAAAAGGCACACGCTATGGACGTAAGATGCAAGAAGAAGCTTGGCAAAACGCCGAAGTCGATGCACTGTATCGTCTGGCGGCAGCTGGCGTCAGGGTACCTAAGCCTTACATCTGTTTTGAGGGTGTACTGCTGATGGATCTGGTAACCGACGCCGCTGGCAACGCGGCGCCTAGGCTCAACGACGTAGAACTCAGCGAGTCTCAAGCATTGGATTACCACGCGCAACTCTTGCATCAAGTAGTCTTGATGCTGTGTGCAGGCGTGATACATGGGGATTTGTCTGAATTTAATATTTTAGTCGACGCCGATGGCCCTGTGATTATCGATCTGCCCCAAGCCATTGATGCCGCCAGCAATACAGAAGCGGCCGTTTTGCTAGAGCGCGACGTGGCTAATCTTGCCAGTTATTTCGGGCGTTTCGCACCGCAGCTAAATCACACGCAGTACGGCAAGGAAATGTGGGCTTTGTATACGGCAGGCTTGCTGAGAACAGACACAGCGTTAACAGGGCGCGTCGCAGCAGAAAAACGTCCAGCCAATGTCGGTGCGGTTTTGCACGAGATCCAACTGGCCAGACGTGAGGAAGAAGACCGGCAACGTTCGCAGCAAGAAATGTAGTCATGTCTTCGTGCCGAGCCGTTCAGTTCGTCGCGGTTTTTTTAAAATCGACATGCCCTGTTGCGCAGTATCCATGCGCCCTACAGGCCAGATAGGCTGGAAACCCGCATGGATATTGCGCGACAGGGCATGGCATTAAATAAGAATGAATCTTTGCTGCCTAGCTCTTATTGAATTCCAAATAAATTTTTAGGATGCGCTCGTATGTGGATCGATAGCCATTGCCATTTGGATGCTGCTGAATTTTCCGGGCAATCTCTTGTTTTGGCACAGCAAGCGGCCTCAGCTGGAGTGTCAGCCATAGTGATACCGGCAGTACATCCTAGTAATTTTTCGATTGTGGCCGAGTTGGCGCAGCAGGCGACAACATGCTTCTACACCTTAGGAATACACCCCATGTATGTGCCTGACGCACATGAGGATGATTTGCAGGCATTACGAAAAAATATTCAAACTTTAATCTCAATGCCGGAATTAGCATCAGGGTTTGTCGGAATCGGCGAGATAGGCTTAGATTTTTTTGTGCCCGCCCTTACCCAAAGTCCTTTAAAAGAAAAACAAGAATTCTTCTTCACTGAGCAATTAAAAATCGCCCGTGATTTCGATCTGCCGATATTAATGCATGTGCGCCGGTCTCAAGACATTATCCTAAAACACTGCAGGCGGATTAGAGTCGCAGGTGGCATTGCCCATGCATTTAACGGCAGCGAGCAACAGGCTCAGGCGTTTATTGGACTAGGATTTAAACTGGGGTTTGGCGGCGCGATGACCTACCCACGTGCTTTGCAAATCCGCAGACTGGCAGTGAGCTTGCCGCTTGATGCCATCGTCCTCGAGACCGATGCACCCGATATTGCGCCTCATTGGCTGGCGCACGGCATCAACAGTCCGGTCGAGTTGCCAAGAATCGGGGCAGTTTTGGCTGAATTACGCGGCGTATCGCCAGTGCTTGTCGCAGCTCAGACTAGCGCAAATGTAATGGATGCTTTGCCCAGGATGGTTTTGCCCAGAATCCCACTATCATCAGACGCACACTGAGCGTATGCGTACGACCATCATAGGCTTTGTTCTTGGTGTCGTATATTTGCAGCAACAAGCCGATTTACTAGCTCTACACGCACTGTTTGCTGGTCTGTTGCTCGGGCTTGCAGCATTACTGTTTACATGGCGTTTGGGCCAGGCTTACGACTTGGCGTCACACGCTATTTTTCGCTGGTCGTACCGCATCTGCGGATGTGGCTTTGGTGCGGTATTAGGGTTTGTGTGGGCCTCATTATTCGCTACTTACTATCTATCTGAGCAGTTGCCAAAGGAGTGGGAGGGCAGGGATATTACTGTGATCGGTGTAGTCAGCAGCTTGCCACACCATTTTCAGCAAGGGGTGCGTTTCAATTTCAAGATTGAACAAACCCTACCAGAGCCCGCACTAGCGGCGAAGCTACCCGAAAACATCGCGCTGGCCTGGTATTTATCACCAGATTCGGCAGCGACGACAAGTGCTATCGGTGTGCTCAATGCAGGAGAACGTTGGCAGTTCACCGTTAGATTGAAGCGCCCTCATGGCAATGCCAATCCTTTGAGTCGTTTTGATTATGAGGTCTGGCTATTAGAGCAACAATTACGCGCCACCGGCATCGTAAGGCCAGACGGTGCGTATAAAAATCAGCGTATTGATGCCTTTGTCTGGAATCTGAATAACCTGATAGAGCGGAGCCGATCCTATTTACGGCAACGTATACAAAGCGCCTTGATCGGCGCTCCTTATGCTGGCGTGATAGTCGCTCTGGTGATCGGAGATCAAAGAGAGATCGCGCAATCAGATTGGAAAATATTCAATCGCACAGGTATATCTCATCTGGTGTCAATTTCAGGTTTGCACATCACCATGCTGGCCGGCTTGTTTGCAGGGTTGACGCACTACCTGTGGCGACATTCTTTTTTTACCAAGGCCCAATTACCCTTGTATTTGCCTGCACAAAAAGTCGCCGCCTTGGCTGGATTCGCGATTGCACTATTGTATGTGGCGCTAGCTGGGTTCGGGGTGCCAGCTCAACGTACACTATATATGTTGACGGTGGTGGCGCTGGCTATGTGGGCCGGTCGTTTAACTAGCCTCTCACATATCTTATGTCTGGCTTTGCTCGCGGTACTGTTAGTCGATCCATGGGCGGTGTTGTGGCCAGGGTTTTGGTTGTCGTTTGTGGCGGTGGGGATGTTGATATTTGCCGCTGGTGCGCAGTCCACACCCGGCTCAGAGGTAGGTTGGCGAAGTAAGGTGCTGGCTTTACTGAGGGAGGTAAGTCGCACCCAATATGTGGTGACTTTGGGCCTACTACCGTTAACCATGTTGTTGTTTGGTCAGATTTCATTGATTAGTCCACTGGCTAACGCTATCGCTATTCCATTGATTAGTCTTGTGGTGACGCCTCTAGCATTACTAGGTAGTGTGCTTCCTGCGCCTTTTTCACTGGGTCTATTGCAGTTCGCTCATTTCTGTGTGTTGGTTTTGGCCCGAATTTTGGAGTTAATGAGTCAATATGACTTTGCCGTGTGGCGTGCTCCGATACCGCCTTTTTTTCTATTTCTGGTCGCCATACTCGGGACACTTTGGCTATTGGCCCCACGTGGTTGGCCATTGCGATGGCTAGGTCTATTCTGTTATTTTCCACTTTTCATCAATACCGAAGTAGCGCAAAAGAAAGGAGAAATGCTGGTGACTGCCTTTGATGTCGGCCAAGGCATGGCTGTACTGGTGGAGACTGCGCAGCATCGCTTGTTGTATGACACCGGCCCCTATTATTCTCCAGAGTCAGATGGCGGTAGCCGCGTTGTGCTTCCTTATTTCAATGCACGCGGCATCTCACATCTTGATACTTTAGTGCTCTCTCACAATGACAACGATCACTCAGGCGGTGCTTTAAGCATACTTGCTGCGTTGCCAGTGGCCTTATTGAGTTCTTCATTAAAATATGAAAGCGCAATCGTCACTAAGGCTGCCAGACATAGTCGTTGCACTGCCGGCCAGGCTTGGGAGTGGGACGGGGTGCGCTTTGAAATGCTGCAGCCAACTGCAGCAAGTTATGACAGTGATAAATGGAAACCCAATGCCAGAAGCTGCACGCTCAAAATTTCTACGCCAACTCTTTCACTTTTGTTGCCGGGTGATATAGAGGCAATACAGGAAGATGAAATGCTCAATAGCATAGCTCCCAAATTAGCCAGTACCGTATTGCTGGCGCCGCACCATGGTAGCGGTACCTCATCAACTGCCGCATTCTTGCGCGCGGTTCAGCCTCAAGTGGCCATATTTCAGGTCGGATATAGAAACCGTTATCATCACCCCAAACCTGAAGTCTTTGATCGCTATGCGGATTTTGGAGTAAACCGTCTAAGAACAGACGAAGCAGGGGCAATCACATTACAATTCGGAACAACATTGGTCATTTCCGAATTTCGCACCGAACATGCTCGTTATTGGTATCGACATTGATACTCGCATCGTGTGTGCAATACCTATTTATGCAGATACCTACTTCTATTGCCAGCAAGCCGATTCTTCACTTTGTTCATGCCAATAGTTTTCCGGCTGGAACCTATGCGGTATTTTTTCAACATCTTAGAGAGCATTATGATGTGCGCGCCCTCGAGATCCACGCGCATAATCCGGCATATCCAGTGACGGACGGCTGGCCGCATCTGGTGCAAGAATTGATAGACACCTTGACGCAGCAATATCAACGCCCCGTTATCCTGGTAGGCCATTCGCTGGGAGGAATTTTGGCATTTATGGTCGCGCATCTGCGTCCCGATTTGATCAGTTCTGTGGTGGTACTCGACTCACCTTTGGTTGGTGGTTGGCGTGCCCTGACCTTGAATTTATTTAAAAAATTTGGACTGGATAAGAAATTTTCACCAGCGCGTTTTTCGGAAAAGCGTAGAAATATCTGGAAAAATGAGGCTGAAGCTTACGCACACTTTGTCAGTAAAGAGATGTTTGCGATCTGGCCTACGCAGGTACTGAAAGATTATGTCAGTTGTGGGATGAGTGCGCACGAAGAGGGTGTCACTTTACGATTTACGCGTGAGATCGAGAGCCAAATTTATCGCACCTTACCGCATCATTTGGGCGCAATTGCCAGACAAGGGGTAAAGGTGCCTATAGGTTTTGTCGGCGGTGATGACTCGGTAGAGTGTCGACAAGCCGGGTTGGAGGCGACCCGGAAATTAGTCGGCAAAAATTTTGTTAGAATTCCAGGTGGGCATCTGTTGCCGATGGAAGTTCCTGCCGAGACCGCTAATGCTGTACATGCGATGATTAACGGATTTAAATTGAAGGTCTAAAAAATGCACCTGCCAGCCAAAATGCAAATAAAGTTAATTGGCAAACGCCAATGCGCTTCGACTATCCTGATCATCTCACTTTTCGCTCTCTGCAATCAAAGTTTGGCTGTAGATGTCCTCCCATCTGTGGACGAGTGGAGTCGGGTCTCTGCAAGTGGAAGCACGGTTTATAAATTGGCGATAGATAATGACAGTTTATTATTGAAGAAAGACGATGGTTTTTATACCAGCGGCAGTCAAATTTCAATTTCAAAAGTCCTCAATAGCGATAATCGATCTCTGACCTACGGCTGGAAAATCGCGCAAGACCTTTACACTGCCTCAGATATCAAGCTGTATCCGAACCAGCTCTCGCCTATCGACCACCCGTATGCAGGCTGGTTGTATACCGGCATATTTAAAGAACTGAGTGAGTCTAATGGGCAAGGATGGGGTTTGGGTTTGGATCTGGGATGTTTCGGTCCTTGCGCGGGTGGGCGACGGACTCAGACTCAATTGCATAAGCTGCTCGATCAGCCCTTGCCGCAGGGATGGGATACACAATTACGTCAAGAGTGGGGTGTGGTTTTATCTGGCGAATGGCGGCCAGCGCGCTGGTCCATTAATCAGCATATCGATGTGAGCCCTGGTATCAAGGCGCGTTTTGGGAATATCTTCACCGATGCCAGTGTGGGGGCGATTTTGCGTTTAGGTAGCTTAAATGCGCTACCCGAGCAACCCGGGAATTATGGTTTTTTACGAGGTGAAATAATAGCCATTGGCTATGACGCTACACTGCAAGGTGGCTACTTCAATAATCAACAACTGGCAGTAAATCCGAAATCGGCAGTGACGGAACTGGAGTTGGGTTATCAATGGCGTGGTGCAACATATGGTTTGTATGCCTCAATAATCCGCCGTAGCAATGGAATTAAGGAGTTGGATAATTCTACAGGTGCGCAAAATTTTGCTCGCTTACAATTTATTTATGGCATGTAACTTTAATAAAAAGCACAGATAAAACATTAAAATATCTGTTGTGAATTGGCATTGCAGTATCTACGTGGGGTATAATTCGAATTTCCCGCTTGTGCCGTCTGGCACCTTCTGCAATGACCAAGTTTGTATTCGTTACTGGGGGCGTAGTCTCCTCATTAGGCAAAGGCATTGCTGCTGCCTCTCTCGCTGCGATTCTTGAATCGCGCGGTCTTAAAGTCACCATGCTTAAGCTCGATCCGTATATTAACGTTGATCCGGGCACCATGAGTCCTTTCCAGCACGGTGAAGTGTTCGTCACAGATGACGGCGCTGAGACCGATCTGGATTTGGGCCATTACGAGCGTTTCATCACAGCCAAGATGAAAAAAGTGAATAATTTCACTACCGGTCAAATTTATGAATCTGTGATTCGTAAAGAACGTCGCGGTGAGTATTTGGGCAAAACTGTCCAGGTTATTCCGCACATCACCAATGAAATTCAAGATTACATCTATCGCGGCGCAACCGGCTACGATGTAGCTCTGGTCGAAATTGGCGGTACTGTCGGCGATATCGAATCCTTGCCGTTCTTGGAAGCGGCTCGTCAATTGAGCTTGCGCGCTGGCCGTCATTCTGCCGCCTTTGTGCATTTGACCCTAGTGCCTTTCCTGGCCTCGGCTGGCGAATTAAAAACCAAGCCTACTCAGCACAGCGTGCAAAAATTGCGCGAAATCGGTATTTTCCCTGATGCCTTATTGTGTCGTGCCGACCGCCCAATCCCGGATGATGAGCGCGCCAAAATCTCCCTGTTCTCTAACGTGCCGGAAGACGCAGTCATCTCTGTTTGGGATGCAGATACCATCTACAAGATTCCACAAATGTTGCACGATCAAGGCCTGGATAAGATCGTTTGCGACAAGTTGGCATTGTCACCGCAACCGGCAAATCTGGAAATGTGGGACAAACTGATTTACGCTTTAGAGAATCCTAAAGAAGAAGTCACTATCGGCATGGTCGGTAAATATGTCGACTTGACCGAGTCTTACAAATCATTGACAGAAGCCTTGCGTCACGCAGGTATACACACAGAAAGCCGTGTGAATATCGAGTACGTAGACTCCGAAGAAATCGAGGCGCACGGTACTAAGGCCCTAGAAAAATTCGATGCTATTCTGGTGCCAGGCGGTTTCGGTAAGCGTGGTGTTGAAGGCAAAATCATGGCGGCCCGTTATGCGCGCGAACACAAAATTCCTTACCTTGGTATCTGCCTCGGAATGCAAGTTGCGCTGATCGAATACGCTCGCAATATGGCTGGTTTAACCATGGCAAATTCGACCGAATTTGATATGGAAACCGAACAACCGGTAGTGGCTTTGATTAACGAATGGCAAAACCATGACGGCAAGGTAGAAACCCGCGACGAGAATTCGGATTTGGGTGGAACCATGCGTTTAGGTGCGCAAACTTGCGCAGTAAATCCTGGTACATTGGCGGCTGAGATTTACGGCAATGTTGTCACCGAGCGCCATCGTCATCGCTATGAAGCAAACAATCATTATCTGGCGCGCGTCGAACAAGCAGGTTTAATTGTTTCTGCACGTACACCAACTGAAGATCTGTGCGAAATCATGGAGTTGCCACGTGATGTGCATCCTTGGTATTTAGGCGTGCAATATCATCCAGAGTTCAAGTCGACGCCACGTGATGGACATCCTTTGTTCATCTCATTTGCCAAGGCGGCGATTGCCCATAAAAAAGCGAACGGACAATAACATGAAGCTTTGCGGTTTTGATGTCGGCCTCGACCATCCTTTCTTTCTCATTGCGGGCCCATGCGTCATTGAGTCCCATCAAATGGCGCTCGATACTGCCGGCGCCTTGAAAGAAATGACGACTGCCTTAGGTATCCCTTTCATTTACAAATCCTCTTTCGATAAGGCTAACCGTTCATCCGGGACCTCCTTTCGGGGGTTAGGGATGGAGAAGGGCTTAGAAATTTTGGCTGACGTCAAAAAGCAATTGAATGTGCCCGTATTGACCGATATCCATGCGATAGACGAAATCAAACCGGTAGCAGCCGTGGTGGATGTATTGCAGACACCAGCGTTTTTATGTCGCCAGACTGATTTTATTCAAGCATGTGCGCAATCGGGGATCCCGGTCAATATTAAAAAAGGGCAGTTTTTGGCACCGCACGACATGATTAATGTCATCGCCAAAGCCCGTGCCGCAGCTAAAGAGGTCGGTTTGTCCGAAGATCTTTTCATGGCATGTGAACGCGGAGTCTCGTTTGGTTACAACAATTTGGTATCCGATATGCGTTCGCTTGCCATCATGCGTGAAACCAATTGCCCTATCGTATTTGATGCCACCCACTCGGTGCAGTTGCCAGGCGGGCAGGGTACATCATCCGGTGGACAGCGTGAATTCGTTCCGGTATTGGCACGTGCTGCAATTGCGGTCGGTGTTTCTGGCCTATTTATGGAAACCCATCCAAACCCGGCAATGGCCATGTCTGATGGTCCTAACGCGGTTCCGTTAGGTCGCATGAAAGAATTACTATCGACTTTGATTGACCTTGACCGGGTGGTGAAGAAAAATGGGTTCCTCGAATCCAGTTTTACTTGATTTATTGCGTGATGTAAGTCCCGCCCGTACAGACTCAAGTTGCGGGCGGTGAAGATAAAAGCTTTTGAGTCTATCGACCGAAAGAATCTCTGATAGTAATGCCGTCAAGCGCTGCCATCATATTCTTGTCATTATCAAAAATCAAAATGTCGTTTTATCTAAAAAACCGTTGCATGTAACGGCGAAACCAAACCACATTATTTTGTTTTGTTGGCGAATTTGTTAATTAAATTGATCGTTTAGGAGAATTGAATGAGTGCTATTGTTGATATTATCGGTCGTGAAATCATGGATTCACGTGGTAACCCTACCGTTGAATGTGATGTTTTGCTTGAATCTGGCGTGATGGGGCGTGCCTCTGTACCTTCAGGTGCATCGACCGGCAGCCGCGAAGCGATGGAATTGCGCGATGGTGATAAGTCACGTTTTCTAGGTAAGGGCGTACTCAAAGCCTGCGAGAATATCAACACTGAAATAGCCGAAGCGATCATGGGTTTAGATGCTAATGAACAAGCATTTTTGGATCGCACTTTGATCGATTTAGATGGCACAGAAAACAAATCACGCTTAGGCGCGAATGCAATGTTGGCCGTCTCTATGGCTGTTGCCAAAGCAGCCGCAGAAGAGGCTGGCTTGCCCTTATATCGTTATTTTGGTGGCTCTGGTGCTATGCAAATGCCTGTACCGATGATGAACGTTATCAACGGTGGTGCGCATGCTGACAACAATCTTGATATTCAAGAATTCATGATTATCCCGGTTGGCGCACCTAGCTTCCGCGAAGCTATACGTTACGGCGCAGAAGTATTTCATGCGCTGAAAAAAATCCTGCACGACAAAGGTCTGACCACTGCTGTTGGCGATGAAGGCGGTTTTGCACCATCGGTTGAAAACCACGAATCTGCTATCAAATTGATTATTCAAGCGATCGAAGCGGCTGGCTATGAGCCAGGTACACAGATCGCTCTCGGTTTGGATTGCGCCGCTAGCGAATTTTACAAAGACGGCAAATATCATCTGGAAGGCGAAGGCCTGACATTGTCGTCAACTGATTTCACTAATTTGTTGGCGACCTGGGTCGACAAATATCCTATTATCTCTATCGAAGACGGTATGGCCGAAGGTGACTGGGATGGCTGGAAAATCTTGACTGACAAACTTGGAAAAACCGTGCAGATCGTCGGTGATGATTTGTTTGTGACAAACACCAAGATTTTTAAAGAAGGTATACAAAAAGGCATTGCCAATTCTATTCTGATCAAGATCAACCAAATCGGCACCTTGACCGAAACTTTTGCGGCAATAGAAATGGCAAAGCGCGCCGGCTATACGGCCGTGATCTCACATCGTTCCGGTGAGACAGAAGACAGCACAATTGCCGATATCGCAGTCGGTATGAACGCCTTGCAAATCAAAACAGGGTCGATGTCCCGTTCGGATCGTATGGCAAAATACAATCAACTATTGCGTATAGAAGAAGATTTGGGTGAAGTAGCGAGCTATCCTGGCCGTGACGCATTCTATAATTTGAAGTAATCAATATTCGAATCAAGGGAGAACCTCAGTTCTCCCTTTTTATTGTCTTTCTTTTTGACACACTAAAACTCAATGCGCTTACTTGCCATCGTGTTGGTCTCCTTATTATTGCTGATTCAATATCCACTCTGGCTGGGCAAAGGTGGTTGGCTACGCGTTTGGGATTTGGACAAACAAGTGACATTAGCGCAAAATAAAAACGAAGAGCTGAAAGAGCGAAATAATAAACTCGCTTCTGAAGTTGAAGACTTAAAGTTGGGTACAGGCGCAGTTGAAGAGCGCGCTCGCTTTGAATTAGGAATGATTAAAAAGGATGAGATTTTTGTGCAGATACTTAATGCAGGCACAGAAATAAAATCCAACGCAGCACCAGCCTTAGGAGATAAGCCAATTGTGAATGCTGGACATTAATAAAGTACAATTATTCTCAGCGGATAAATAATCCATCATTTCGCATAATTTATATTCTGGAAATTAGCACCCTTTACCTCACATCATCACGCCAAGAGCTAAGCTGGGCGCGGGGTGCTGCATAATGTGAGGGTCTTAAAACCCGTGGAAAATTTTTCCATTACGGACAACCAAACAGCCTTTAATGCGGGGTCTTTCTCGCGTTCTGCGTGCATCTCCGCCAGCACTATTGCGGGTTCTTTCTTTATTATTTTTGCAATGCTTAATGCCGTTGCATCGCCCATTGTTGTCTTGCCGTTTGTTAGGCTACTTATGTTACTTCGTGACATTCCAATCTCTTTAGCGAGCGCGTAATCGCTCTCTATGCCTAGGCAGATTTTCGCCTGTTTCAAATAGTCCATTGTGTTCATAGTTTCTCCTTGTCTATGGCTAGGCCGTCTATCTCTAGGCGGGTGTACGGATGATAGTTGTATGTCGCCTAACGTTCAAGGTGTTATTGCATAAAACGTTTTAAGGCATTGACACGTTCTAGTGCATAGAACTAGTATCGCGTTACCCGAAGGATTCATTTGTTTCCTCCTTGTCGAATTTGCGCCTGATCCGCGCTTCCTTCGGGTATCTCTCGACGAGGCTACAAGGTGCACGATGAATTCTATTTCTACACAGTATTTAATTAACGCTGCAAGGCTCCGAATTGTTCCTGGTCGAAGCCAAGAGCAGATAAATGCAGATTGCAAGCATTTTGTTATGTTTCTATCTGGATTTATTCACGGTGTGTGTCCTGATCTTGCGTTAGCGCTTGATGAACTTAGTAGTTCCTCTCTCGATGGCTTGGAAGAATTTGCAGGTTCCAAAGCGTGAGAGCACAATTTAACGTAGCACCAACGGGGGCGCATGCTAGACACTGCGCCCCCGTTCCTATTCGTAAGCTGGCTGCCGTCCAGGCATCGCAAGAACTCCAGCTCCCAAAACCTTTATCAGAATTCGCTTTAGCCGAAGTGGTCGAGGCTATGCGTTTGCTCGGTTCCGCAGAGAGGCGCATAGATGCCGCTGTGGGCGCTTTGCAGCAATGCCGCCTCCCGGTTGACTATTCCGTATTTAAAACGCTTGTAGAGGCGCTGGATGCTGCGCACGCGGCTTTAGAGCCTTTGCCTTTGGCCTCAGCTGTTGCCGAAGCTAGACTGCGTGGTATCACCTTATGACCTCCATAGAAAACGGCTCTAATAACCTTGGTATTAATGGTAAATCGATAAACCCACCTTTAGAATCAACAACTTACACGGCATTTGTGAAGGATTCGGGGCGCTTTAGAAAATACGATCTTTTGCGCACTGCCCAGGGTGTGCTTTACGATGGCGCAAAAGAAATGCGTGACCAACACAGAACGTGCTGGTGTCATCGTGGGGTCGTCAATACCTCAGACACAGTTTCGATATTTCGCCAGAACGATGGCGGCATGGCGCGCGTGCATGGTGTGCCTACTTGTAAATCGGTATGGGCGTGTCCGGTATGCAGTGCAAAAATCTGCGCGGTGCGTCAAGCCGAGTTATCCGGTGCTATGGCTGCATGGATTAAGCAAGACGGTTACGTGTGGTTGATGACTTTGACTTTTCCGCATGAATATCACCAGGCACTAGCGGGCCAACTGCCGAAATTCACTAAGGCTAAGGCCTACTTTAAAAACTGCAAGACGTATAAGCGTATCCTGTCTAAGGGAGTGCGCAAGGGTTCTGTTACTTCGCTCGAGGTCACTGTAGGCCTGAACGGCTGGCACCCACACCAACATGATTTGGTGTTTGCTACGCCTGACGCTTTCGGCACGGTGCACGAAGATTTGTCGGGTTCTCTGTCGTCTGCTCTCATTGATGATCTCAAATACGCTTGGTATGTGGCGCTGTTGAAATCGGGCTTGTGTGAGCGCGACCAAATGAGCGATGTTCTCAAGCATGGCCTTGATGTCCGTGGCGGCCAATATGCTGCTGAGTACATCGCAAAATTCGGGCGTGATCAGCAATGGGGTTTGTCTCGTGAAGTCACTATGCACGCGTCAAAAGTCGGTAGTGATCAAAAGGGCGCGCATCCGTTCCAGTTGATCGCCTGGGCCGAAAATGGCGATGCTCAAGCGATGGCGCAATTTAGGGAGTATGTCGAGGCGTTCGAAGGCAAGCGCATGCTGTCCTGGTCACGTGGGCTCAAAAAAGCACTGACCGGCACCGACGAAATCAGCGATGAGCAAGCGGCTGATCTGAAAATGCCTGAGGAATCTCGAGTCGGTGGCATCAATAGCGAACAACTCAGTGTTTTGCAATCGCGCAAACTGCTATCGAATTTCCTAAATTATGTGGCCGATTACTGCGACGATGTGGCGCTGTCACAGCAAGACATTAACGACTATATCCGGTGGGCGCGGACGGTGCCAATCAATGCGAATGGCACGGTGAAAACTAAGTTGTTTTCGAGAGGCTTTATGTTCACTAATCGAGAAGGGCGGGAGTGATGGAGTATGTAAAAAATATCGTCGTTTCCGCTCTTTATGTGCGTAATGACTCATTCTATAAGACTCTTCCCGGCGTTGATTGCTGGGACGTGGAACGTGATGCTAGGTTATCGACCGGCGATGCTCCAGTTGTAGCGCACCCCCCGTGCCGCGCCTGGGGGCAATTAAGACATATTGCTAAACCGCGACCAGGCGAGAAAGAGCTTGCATTGATCGCAGTTGAGCAAGTTCGTCAACGTGGTGGAGTTCTTGAACATCCGGCTCAGTCCAGTTTGTGGGCTGTGGCTAATTTGCCAGCGCCTGGGCACAGGGATGAGTTTGGCGGTTGGTCGATTGTTGTTAGTCAGTACTGGTGGGGACATCGTGCAGAAAAAAAAACGATTCTTTACATCGTCGGGATTGAGCCGAGCCAATTACCTGATATTCCGTTCGTTATGGGGGAGGCCCCGTGTGTTGTCGCAAGTAGCGGCCGGCGGAGAAACGGGAGTAGATGCAAACGCCGGCCAGAGATCACGAAGCGAGAGAGAGAGGAAACGCCGCCCATGTTTGCGCAGTGGCTAATTTCTATAGCTTCGCGTTGTGATAAGCGAAATATTCACTAAAGAGGGGATTTTATGGGATTGGAGGAAGAAGGTCTAAAAATTTGGACATCGTACAAGCGTTTTATCCCTGGGGCTGTGAAGTCCTTTTTATTAAAAGTCGCTATTCATTGTGAATGGCAAAAACTAAAGAGAGAACTAGAAAAATGAATAAACTAATTTTAGCTTTGACCGCAATCATGGTGGGGTTGCAAAAGTTGGAAGATGAATGTCAAATTCGATCCCCTGGGGAAGTCGTTTTTAAGGAAACAAAAAACGGTGTACAGGCCTTGCTTAACGAAAGTATCGAACAGGCTGCTATGCCTGATCCTGTAATGCCTATTCCGCTTCCTTTGGGTGATGCTGAAAAAATGTTTCTAACCGATGTCATCAAGGGCATTGCCGCGCGACTGGATAACATCGAAACAAAAGTTGTATCGCTTTCCGCGCCTGCCGTGGTGCCTGGCGAACCTTTGGCGGCTCCAGTCGGCTAGGGAGTCATCCAGTTGGCGGCCTGGGCTTAAATAAAACCGCCATGATCACCCTAAGACAAGGAGAGTTGAAGGGGTAATAAATGGCTTCTGAAATGCTCGGTCGTTCGGCCTGTCCTGAGTGCGGTTTTTCATCTGCGCACATCAAAATTAAAACTGATAAAGAGGGTGCACACCCTTACCGCCACTGTCCAGACTGTGGATCTCAGTATTTCACCAAAAATAAAACGCAAGGCGATTTGTTGCGGTCGAAAATCAATTCTGGTTCTGCGCCTGTGGTGGCTGCTCCTGTGGTGGCTGTCGAAAATATCGTACTTCCTCCTATTGAAAAATCTCAGCGTATGGTCTTCGGGGTTCTGGTATGAATACCGAAGATCAACCGGCCGCATCTCTCACGCCTGAACAGGCGGCCTTGCTCGCACATGTCACCAAAGTGGAAAGCGAAATAACTCCCGACATCGATCTTCATGATGAGCATGGAAATCCGGTGCCGCCTGAACCTACGCTTGAAGATGCAGCAGCAGAAAATGCCGCGATTCTAAGCGTGTTGTTAACGATGCTTGCGCCTGCTATGCCTTTCCTTGATAAATGCTATCCGCCTGAAGTTGTAGACCACATTGCCGGTGCTTATACAGCGGTAGAAGTTAAGCATGGTTGGAATGCGCGGCAATATCTATCGGTCGAGGTGCAGCTTGCTATTGTCGCCTTGCCGCCTACTATTCTTGCCTTTGCTCTGGGTAAGAAGTATTTCGAAAGCAAGCGCGCGCAAGAGGCCACGGACGTGACGCCACGGGGGAATGATGGCAGTAACGAATGACGCCAAGATTTGGGCTTTCATCGCCCAGTCGGGAATGGGGAAGGGCGTTTTAATGAAAGCGGCATTACGCAAGCTAAAGCCTAAGCGCATCATAATCCTAGATACGAAAGACGAAAACGGAGAATTTGGCGAGATGGTGCCTAGTCTGGTCACATTGGCTAAGGGCTCTTTTCAGCCCGGCTTTAAACTTCGGTACCGGCTCCAGGCGCTAGACATAAAAGGGCGTAAAGCAGAATTTCAAGCGGTGTGTCGCATCGCTAGTGCAGCGGGCAATTGCGTATTCATGATTGAAGAGCTGGGGCGCTACACCACGCCTAGCTACGCGCCCCCGGCCTGGGCTGATTGCTGCAATGATGGTCGGCACGATGGGTTGCATATTATTGTTGCTAGCCAGTTTCCTGCTCAGTTGGATAAATCGCTCATGGGTAACGCTACAGAGATTTGGTGTGGTCACCTGGGAGAAGAGCCGCACAGGGTCGTCATGGCGCGCAAGATGGATGTCGACCAACAGCAAATAAAAGACCTGCAAAAATTTCAGTTCCTACATTACGATCGCGATGCACGCACCGTGCGCCAAGTTGTTGCAAAAATCCCCCGTTAAAACCCTCTCAATAACCCGCTAGGCATAGGCCGTATAAGCCTATTTCTAGCGGCGTATCACACTCTATTTTTCTTTGTTTTGCCTCGCTATTCTGGGGGCTATGAAATATTTTCCAAGTCTCGATAAATTAAGCCAGGAAGTCATCGCAACAGGTTTTGCTTTGATCGTTGTTTCTTTTCTTGTCGCAAAAATTCCGGCTTTGAAAAAACTCGTAAAAGAATATTCAACCGATTAATAGGAGAAGCAAAGAAATGATGACTTACCTGAAACAAGCGGCTTTTGTGCTGGCAGTGGTTGCCGTTGCAAAGCTGGTTAATAAGAGTGTGACTATTCCGGTCATTGGCGATTATTTACCTAAATAAGCCCATGAAAGAATATCTAAAAACAGCGGCCATTACTCTGGCCTTGATCTGGGTGGCCAACCAAGTGGCACCTACTCGCAACCTAGTGCAGCGCGCACTCACCGGACTATAATTCATGTTTAATAAACCTCTTGCCCAACCTATCGGTGTCGCTGCCGGTCAAATCGCTACGATTACTTTAGCGGTCGAGGCGCTTACCTTGACGGGCGTTAAGTTGCTCCTGGGTGGCACCACCTTTGATAAAACCAAGATTGATCGCATCCGCGTAAAAATCGGCTCTCGTGTTTTGTGGGACTTAACCGGTACACAAATTAACGCTATTAACAACTATAAAAATGCGGCCGATAGTGCCAAATATTTGTATTTAGATTTTGTAGAGCGTGACCAGGCTGTATTTCCGATTAAGGAAATCGGTGGTCTTGATCTGATGGCCCTGATGGGTATTGGTGTGGTCACGATTGATATTTACATCAATGCCGGTGCTGTTGCTCCAACCATAGGCGCTATTGGTTACTTTGAACAATCGCAGGGTAATCCTGCAGTGTTGAAGTACATCCCATTTACGGCCTCTTACAACGTGTCCGGTAAATTCACTTTGCCTTTGTCGTTCCGTGGTGCGGTGCTTAAGCGTCTGTATGTGTTTTTCTCAGGCACTGCCTGGACTGTTGGCGCGAATGGAAACATTGCGCGTGTTGAGGCGAAAAAGAACGGTACCGTGTTTTTCGATCAGTCGGACCTAGACAATCGTTTCGATCAAGCGAACTACAAGAAAGTACCTCAGGCTGGTGTGTATGTCTGTGATTTCATCGTAGACAACAACCATGACGCGCACATTACTACTATGCGTAGCGTCAACGGCAATTTGATCTATGACGCTTTCGAGTTCAATACGACTATCAGTGACGCTGGTGGTGCTGCTTTGACAGTGGTGGCCGAAGTGCTGGACGCTGCAACTAATCTTTAAGCAAAGGGGAGAACATGCCTGTATCAACTCTTGATCAACAGGCATTGTTTGCGGGGGCTAACTATAGTCGGATTCCCGCAACTATGCTTAACGACCAGGCGACATCTGACGACGACTTCGGAACGATGTTGACTAAGGGAATCCGCGGTGCTGCTGCCAATGCAATCAACGGCATGGTGAACGGTGCGTATGCGGACGGCCAGTTACAAAATCAGGGCGCAATTTCTTTGCAAGCGAGTGGTAACAACATGAATTTGTTGATACTGGCTGGTATCGCATATTTTCTTTTCAAGGGTTAGTCAATGATTCCACTGCCTAATATGAGTTTGAATGTGTCCGATAAAAAGGACTTGAAGAACGACACCAATGCGACTACTGGTGTTGATCTTTCCACGCCTTGGAATCAGGTAAAAAATATTCAGATCCACGGTAGCGGTGGTACTCAAGGGGCTACCGCTTCTGTTGAGACGAAAAAAGATACTAGCGGGAGTTTGTCCGATGTAGGTGGAATCCCGTTACCTATGCTTTTGATTGCTGGTGGTGCGTTTTTGTTGCTGCGTTCAAAATAATAAGAAAGTAAAAACATGTCCTTTTTTGGAAAGCTTCTAGGATTTGGTGGTGACAATAGCGGGAATGATACTACCAAAAATTCTACGGCTGTCACTACTAGCACATCAAGCAATACTCAGCAAACCGATAACAGTATGGTTATGGGTGATGGCTCTGTGGGATCGTTTAGTGGTGCTGGGAATGTCCTCGATAAGCGGGTTATCAACAACACGAGTTTTTCGGACTCGTCAAACCGTAGTACTAATTTTGAAGACAATTCAAACAAAGTCACCAATACGACTGTGACCGATTTTGGTAGCGTTGGCGCTGCGCTGGCGGGAATGGGGGCTACATCTACCACGGCAATTAATAATGCTGGTGGCGCGGTCATGGCTGCCTTGCAAAGTCTAAGTAAGCAGAGTTCAGACAATGCTGGCTTGATGAAATCCGCTTTTTCTTTCGCTGGGGATGCTACGGCGGCGGCGGCTAGTTCCGCTAAAACCATCTCAGAATCGGCTACCGCAACAGATCAGACAAAGTTAGTCAAAATGTTGGCGATTGCTGGCGTGTGCGTGGTGGGCTTGATGGCGTGGGGGCGTAAATAATGCAAATCTATCCTTTTCAATTCGACGCCACCAACAACGCTAAGCCTGTATCTGCATTGGCTGATTTGTTTGTCTATGAGTCTGGTTCTAGTGCCGGTGATACGCGTATCAAAGTAAAGCCTGATAACGGGGCGGAAATCATCTTGAAGCCTGGGCAGAGATTCCGAATTTCAGAAGGCAGGGCGCAAATCTGGTATGTCAGTTCGTATGACGGTGTTTCTGTCATCAACGGCAATTTGATTGTGGGATCTGGTGATTTTGGTGACGCTGCCACATTCGCCAATCAGGCTACGATCGTTAACAACGCATCTCAGCCAATTTTTCAAACGCAGGTGCCGCCTGTCTCTCTGGTCAATATTGCGCCTGTTGTGGTCGGTGTGGCGCAAGTGCTCGCTAGTGCTGCTGGTTCATATCGCCGTTTGATTTTTCGCAATGCTGGTGCAATGGGAAATATCGCCATAGGCGCGGCTGGTATCACTTTGGCGAATGGAGCAATTTATCTGGCACCAGGTGAGGTTTATATTGAAGATCAGGCGGCGGCTTTAGCATGGTATGCAATTGCTGATATGGCCGGTTGTTCTCTCGCTATTCAAGGAATGAACTAAATGTCTGGTATATCAAAGAAAAATTCAAGTTCTGTGCCGGGGTTGATTTTGGACGTAAGGGCGCCGAGCAATGGTGCATCCGGTGGCGCTACGATGCTATTTGCCACTGTAGACAATACGCAAGAGCTTGCTGCTTATGCGGCTAACTATTCGGCGGCAACGGGTATCTATACAGTGCCGGTGGGTGGTCATAAAAATGTACGAATTGTGTGCAACTTAACCATGTCAATACCTGCTAATAATGGCACAGTCAATGCGTCAATCATGGTGAATGGAGTTGCTAGGTCATTGACGACCAATCCAACGGCGTCCGCTCTTGCTGCATTCTCAGCTAGGTTCGATTTGAATTTGAAAAATCTCGTTGTGGGTGATCTGATAAAAATTACAACGTCCAATGTAACTACGTCAAGCGTTGGTGTTGCGGCTGATTTTATGCAGATATTCGCTTCTTAGCATGCGTGGTGTGTTCACTATTGCCGCGCTCGTCGCTGCTTACATCATTGTGAAGTCAGCGAACGATAACGGTATGCTCGATTTTGATCCTGATAATCAAACCGGCAATTTGTTAGACCAATTGCCAAACCTAACGGATTTTATGAAAACAAATAGCACTAGATCAGATACGAACAGGGCGGCTTTTCTGGCTGCATTGCGCTATGCCGAGGGCACGCAATCAGACGAGGGCTATCGGGCGTTGTTCGGCTGGCGGCTTGGTAACGGTAAAACGTTTTCTAGTTTTGCCGATCACCCTAAGCAATTTTTTAACTATACAAATCTAGCCGGTGCGGTCATTCGCACTAGTGCGGCCGGTGCGTATCAGATCACCGCGACGACCTATGATTTGCTGTGTAAGAAATACGGCTTTACGGGCTTTGGTCCTGATGTCCAGGACGCTATGGCTATGCAGCTTATTGATGAGAAAAATGCTTTGGACGATATTGATTCTGGGCGCATTGAATCCGCAATTAGTAAATGTCGTCGCGTCTGGGCTTCGCTGCCGGATAGCGGCGTCAATCAACCAACGCGCAGCCTGCAATCAGTTGTGGCTGCGTATCAGAAAGCAGGGGGCATGCTCGCATGACTACAATGAAAAACAATGATTTGCTCATTGGTGCGGCGCTCATTATCGGTGCGCTCTACTACAGCAAACAGGCTAAGGCTGGATTTATCGGTGCGCCAAATGCTGGGCTGCCTGGCTATCAAGGAAACGGCAGCATGCCAGGTAGTGCTGGCTCTGGTAAGGCGCAAGTGTTGGGCGGCATCGCAGGGGCTACTGCGAAATGGCTCTTAGATAAAGCAACTTCCTCGCCCATTACTAGCGGTGGTGACTACTATAATTATCTGAAGGATCCTAATTACATAGGTAATCAGGCTATACAAGAAAAGGCATGGGGGAATGATCTTGGATTGCCTGACGGTGGGACAGATGAGTGGACGGTAGGCTAATGGACCGGCAAACGCTCATGATCGTTGGTGGTCTGGCTATTTTCTACGTGATGAGTAAAGAACGCGAATGGTCGGCCAAGATTGACCAGCTGAACGCTAATACTCGCCCAGTCGGTGCTGTGGCCGGTGCGGTCGTGCCGTGGTTGGATTCTCTGGGCGCTTTGATAAAAGGGGCTGCAGCATGAAACTCAGTTTCGACAATTGCACGACGATTGCCAAAGTAGGGCTTGTTGTCCTGGTTGCGGCGTATGCGTGGAAGCGGGGCGCGGGCGGCATCGTTGGCGATATAGGCGACAAGCTGGCCAGTGTCGTCATGGACTTTTCCAGCCAGGCAGGGAGTGCGGCTGTAAGAGGTGTTGAGGCTGTAGTGGCTGTGCCGCTCGATGTCTTCGGGGTTGTCCCTGCAAAGACACCGGCTGGGAATGACAAGTGGGTGAAAACAACGCCGTGGTCCAATCCGGACAATCCAGTTGCGGACAATGACTCAGGCATTAATTTTGGTTTATTTTGAAAGTGAAAATATGAAATTTTGGGCAAATCGTTTTAAAGAGCCGTCTAGCTGGGCGGGTATTGCGATGTTAGCTAGTGCGGTCTTTGGTGTTCCTGTGAACACTACTCAGGTAGTCGTCAATACTGTGACGGCGGTGTGTGGTGCCGTTGCGTTCTTCGCTCCGGAGAAAACCAGCGTATGAATTTTGAGCAAATAATGCAAATGTCCAATGTCTTAGTCATACCTGCATTGGGCTACATTATTTTGCTTGAAAGGCGCATCACTCGCATGCAAATGCAGATTGAAAATTTACTTGAAACCTTGAAAGCAAGAAAATGAAAAAGAAAACACCACCACGAAAGTCTAACGGCCAGTTCCGCAAGCGTAAGAAGTAAGTGTAAAATTGCAACTCTTTCATGAAAGGGAAGCAATGAACAAAACCATGATTGCCGCTATCTCAGCGGCATTTTTCTTATCTGCATGCGGTGGCGGTTCTAGTACGCCATCTACGCCTTCTATAATGCAGCCTGCACCTACCACGGTAACCGGTGTAATTACTCCAACCGTAACAGCCGTGCCGCCTTCAAATGTTGGTGCTGTCAGTATCAACTCTAAAGTTATCAGTATCAGTAACGGGGGCGGTAAATACTTGTTAACCCCAGTTTCTGGCGCGGTTCTCTCTTTGTCGGGGGATTCTAATACTCTCCAAATCAGCGCGGGTGCAATTCTGGGTACCGTTGCTATTAGCGGGAACGAAAACAATATTATTCTGCTAGGTGCCTTGACTGTGACGACGCTCACGGTAACCGGCCAGAAGAATACTATTTGGATTCCTGAAGGTGCTACTGTCAATGTTGCTAACTCTATGCTGGTCAGTAATGTAGTGAAGCACTACAAGCCATAAAATCATTGGCCAACGAAAAAAAAGCCCACCGGATCCGGTGGGCTTTTTTATTTCCGGTACTGTTTCAGTATCAATTCGTTTTGTTCTTTGATAAAACCTTTTCCGCAATCGTTCTGTTTCAATTTCGCTGCCTTTCTAGCTTTTACATCGTAGTTGTTGGGAAAATGCAACAGGTCGCCACGAAATATTCCGAGCTTCGCTAAGGTCGGTTCTGCGCGCATTTGTTGCAATTCCCTATACTTCTCTAGGCGCTCTAGGCGGAGAATTTCCGGCACCCACCAGGGGCATTTTTTTGCGCCAGATAACCAATCTTTTATTGTTCTTTCATCGCGTTTTAGATGCTTTGCTAATGCCTTTATTTTCCAGTCTGAGGCGTAATAAATCAGGTGGTCGATGTCGGCATATCGTTGATTTGGGTATCTCATATCACTTTCTTTTGGGCAATAAAAAAGACCGTAGTCTAAACGGTCTTTTTTTTGTTTCTTCAGGTGCTAATTTCGCATAATTTATATTATGTAAAATTGCATGCGTAAATTCACTGCATTAATAGAAGCGATCGGTATTTGGCACCTACTTCACCTTGAAACGCACCTTCATCTGGCGTTGGCCATGCCCTAGTGTCTATAGTCTTACCTGCTACAACCCTCTTCGAGAAACCTTCGGAATTTTCTACACAATCATTCGCCATAGCTCGGCTCCCAACGAGGATGTTCACTGATATTTTGATATCCTAATTGTCAATCTAGTCGATAAACCAAGTATAGAAAAGAGTAATTTGTAATTTTCACGTGGGAATTGATACATGTTTCTGCAAATTGTTTGGAAAAAGAACAAAATGTTGTAAATTAAAATTGCATAAAATTGTTCCCACCTGAAAGATCATCCCTGAGAGTGATGTAATCGAAGAAGGAACAAATTTGTGCAAACGAACGCAAACCGTTATTTACTCATAAATGGGCTCCTATTTCCCACTTCAACAACACTGGCTTCCTTAATTAAGTATCAAGCGCCCTCGAATCTACGGATTTCGAACAATGCCTCACTCAAAGTCATCTCTCCAGCTTCCAGGAGCTTGACAACAAGATGCTCGGTAAGCGGCTTGAACTTGCCCAGCATGGCCTTGGTTTCGCCGTATAGGCGCTCGCTCTGCGCTTCCATGATGCTGCGCGTTTCCTCGTCAACTTCGCGGCCGCCGCCTTGGCCGTCACGGACGAGCGCGCCGAAATTGAGACGGGTTTTGCGGTACATGCCCATCTCTCCCACGGCGTGGTGCAGCAGTTCCGTTACGCGGGTGATGTCGTTGTGTGCCCCATTTGTCGTACCTTGCTCGCCAAAGAACAGTTCTTCGTTGGCCATACCGCCCAGCAACACGCGAACGTCGTGTTCGATATCCCCCTTGGTCTTGAGCAGGTTGGCGCCTTGCTTGTGAAAAACGAAGCCCAAAGCGTTGGTGCGCGCATTGGCCTTGAGCGAAATCTTGATGGTCTTGATATCGGACTGGAGCTGCTCCCAGTTACCATTGGCCAGCTTGCGTTCGTGCTCGAAGTCCACCAGGAAGTGGCCCCATTCGTGCACGGCAATGATGCGGCGGTCACGCTCGCGTTCCGCGGTGGTATTGGCATTGACGTTACCCACCAACACGCGCTCGGCGGCCAGCATCAAAGTATCTGCGCTAATCAGCTCGTCCGATTGCACGGCGGTGATGCCAGCCTGGTTGACGATGGTTTCCAGGTCGGCAGGGCTGCGGCCCTCGGTCACCTCCACCAGGTGGCGCAGGTCCAGATCGGGTAACACCTTCTCGGCGCGCCTGGCCAGATAGTGGCCGATGATAGCCAGCCGCTCTTCTCGATTAGGCATGCGAAAGTCCACCTTCATTTGAAAGCGACGCAGCATCGCCTCGTCCATTTGCATGGTTTCGCTGTTGAAGTTGCTGGCCACGATCCAGATGATCTCGGCATCATCCCTGCTGCGCACACCATCGAGCACAGACAGTAACGTGTTCGCCGTGTCATCGTCGAACTTGCGGCGCCCCCCGCGTTTCATGAAAAGATCCTGCGCCTCGTCCAGGAACACGATGCACTGCTTGCGTCGCTTAGCCATGGCCATGATACGGCTGAGCGTATTCGAGCCCCCGGCCACAAAACCCGTTTCCAGATTGGCTGCCGAGTGGAACAGAATGGGAAGCTTCAGTTCCTTGGCTAGGTAGCTGGCTAGCTTAGTCTTGCCGGTACCCGCCGGTCCGCTGAACATCACGTTGAAAGGTTTGCATATGCCGTACTCGGCATATGCCGCACGGCGCTGATACTGATCCTTGATCTGTGCCACTTCGGCCTTGATGTCATCCATACCCACCAGCTCTTCGATCGACCCTAGCACCTGCGTCGGCTCGACGAACTTGAGCGACTTGAACTGGCCCTTAAACTGAAAGTATACGAAGGCCAGGAGGCCAACGCTCAGCGCGGCAGACAGCACGCCGCTAACGCCGGCCTTCCAGCCGTCCTTCTCGGACTGTGGCCGAGCATCAGCAAAGCGTAGGTCCAGGCGCGCAATCAATTCCTGGTTGCTGTCGCTGAGCTCAGCGCGCGGAATAAAGGCAAGCTTGCCACCCCACGACGCGGTGACCGCCTTATCGGTAAATATCTTGGTCTCCATATCGCTGGGATAATACGCATACTGTTTTTCTTGAGATTCGATCAGGATGATGCGCTCCGACACGTTCCACATCAGTGGCGTGTAAATCACCGTGATGTGCTCGACTGGATTCGTTGCAAGAAAGCTCAACATCGAACCTGTGCCGAACACCACGGGCAGTTTGTCGTTGAGCATCCACATGCCCTCACCTGCTTTTCCGGCGACGGTCATGGCCTTTACCTGCTCGGCCACGGCGGCCTGTTTCTGCATGAGCGTGAATGAATATAGGGCGGTGGCCGGGATCAGAATAATGATGGCAAGCACCGTTAGCTTGATGAAAACCGACTGAATCACAAACCAGTCCTGCAGGCGGCTAGTGGCCTTCGCGATCACAAGCCAGGGGCCTATTGCGGCGGGCGCCGTATTGTCGGGTTTCGATAAATTTGACATGACAATCTTTCGTGGCTGGTGGCCAGGTACTCTTTACTCTTCATTCGCGCCGAAAAGGAAACCCTTGAAAGCCGCACCCAGTGAGCTATACGGGGAGTGGCTCTCTGTTTTTTTGGACAGACACTAATTATCTGAACCCAAAAAATGACAAGACAGCAAGGATGACAACGATTACGCCGATGATATAGAAGATTCTGTTCATGAGATTTCCCCTTTCGCGAGGATTGAATGAGTTAAAGATCGAAACGAGTACTTTGAAAATCTGCTGCACCAGTCTTTTCATCGTAAATCATTCGGCCATGTCTCTCGGTTCGGCAGCACGCATACCTCCAAATATTTTTATTCGCAGATCAACAATAACCTCAATGGCTAGATCCAGCATTTCTAATCACACATCGCTATTGCCGCCCTGCTCATTGCGGGTTATGGGCTGACGGCTGACAAGAAATATATCTTCAACGACAGCAACAGCCATTGGTCGTCATGTCATTTTTCAACAAAAAATATCAACGAACGTGCGAGAACGCACAGAAGCAAGTTTTCGAACGATTACACTGGATAGGTTCATTCCGATTTTTAGCGACGATTCTTTCAAACGCACTCGAGATCATTTGTGTGCAGTTAAAATCATAGTACGGATAGCATCCACCACTCAGGCAATAGTTGCAGAACATGCGGCTGTGCAAACCTATCATCAATTAAATAAATCACCCCTTTATCTGAAGTGGTTCGAATCACGCGGCCCGCAGCCTGGACGACTTTCTGTATGCCTGGGTAGAGATACGTGTAGTCATACCCCGCGCCAAAGTGTTGATGCATTTGTTGTTTGATTTGTTCATTAACTGGATTTATTTGCGGAAGCCCAAGGGTCGCAATAAAGGCACCAATCAAACGCGCACCTGGCAAATCTATTCCTTCACCAAATGCACCGCCAAGCACGGCAAAGCCTATGCCTTCACTTTTTTCAGTAAAATTCGCTAAAAACGCATTGCGCGCCTCCTCGTGCATGCCTCGTGTTTGTCGCCAAACTTGAATGGCGGGAAAGCGTTCTTGAAACAGGCATGCAACTTGGTCCATATAGTCGAAACTACTAAAGAATGCGAGGTAGTTCCCTGGTGTGTTTTTGTATTGTTTTGCCATCAGTTCAACAATCGGCGCTAAGGACTGGTTGCGATCTGAATAACGAGTCGATATTTTGCCAACGACATTGACCAACAACTGTTCTGCATTAAATGGTGACTCAACGTTTACCCATGCAGTGTTATCAGGCATGCCTAGTAAATCATGATAGTAATTCCATGGGCTCAATGTCGCCGAGAACAGAGCACTGGTGTGGCTTGCCTTAAATCGGGGTTGCAGAAATGTAGCGGGGACAATGTTTCTAATACAAAGTATCGAGTCGCCGTTTTTAACGCTGATATCAAAGATCGATTGATCGCCAAAGCTTTCAATTAAGCGATTAAACAAGGAGATATCGAAGGAAAATTCTTGAAGCTCGGAATTGATTGTGGTTGTAACGTCGCTGAAATAGATGGACAAATCGGCATTGAGGGCCTCTAGCGCTTTAGCCAATTTCTCGGGGACTGTTGCAAGAACGACGTAATCACTCTCAATCATTTTTTCTATTTGTAACCATTGCCGATGAAGTCGATCCAGTGATTTTTTTAGACTAACTGGTGCATGCTTACGTATCGCCTTCAAGTTGCGGTGACTCAGTTCCGCGCTGTACATGGCACGCGTTCTGGCCACCATATTGTGCGCTTCATCGACGAGTACACCGATCTTCCAGTCATTATTGATGGTCAGCGCGTACAGCATGGCGTTGAGGTCGAAGTAGTAGTTATAGTCACCGACAATGACATCAGTCCACTTTGCCATCTCGGTACTGAGGTAATACGGACAAACCTGATGTTCTATTGCAACGCTGCGTAAGCTTTCCTGATCGAGTATCGGGACTTGGAGGGCGGCGATGCGCGCAGCCGGCAGCCGATCATAGAATCCTTTTGCTAAGGGACAGGACTCGCCATGGCAGGCATTTTCTGGAAACTCACATGCCTTGGTTTTGGCAACAAGTTCCAAAGTACGCAATGTGGTATTTGGAAGTTGCTGTTGCAGTGTCTGGACGGCATCAAGTGCAAGCTGACGCCCAGAAGTTTTTGCCGCCAAGAAGAAAATTTTATCGAGATGATGTTCAGCACTGGCTTTTAACATCGGGAATAAACTCCCTATCGTCTTGCCTATACCAGTTGGTGCTTGTGCCAATAAACAGCATGCGCGATTGCTCGCTTTATACATCGCTTCAGCCAATTGTCGCTGCCCTGCCCTAAAATCCGGATAGGGAAAGAGCATGGCTTTTAGGGCAGAGTCTCGTTGCTGTCGATGATCGATTTCTTGTTTGGCCCATTGAAAGAATTGCTCACAGAGTTAATTGTAGAAACTCGCCAACGCTTGCGCCGACTGTTTCTCAATTAGTGCCGTTTCTTTATGGGTATCCACATCGAAGTAGATCAAGGCGACATTGAGTGTGGCGAGTTCGAACTTTTGGCAGAGAAGATGGGCATAGACTCTTGCTTGCGCCCAGTGCAGTTGGCGACGGTTGTCTGGCATTGCGAGGAGATTGCCACGATAAGTCTTAATCTCTTCGAGCTGTTGCTTCTCAGGGTCATAGCCGTCTGCACGTCCTTTGATGTGCAATTGAGCATAACGTCCTTCCAGTCGAACTTCGCGCTGAAAGTGTGCTGATCTGCGCAATGTCACTTCCGTATGCCCATCAATGCCTTCTTGTGCGGATGGTGATGGAGTAAATCTGAGATCAAGATCACCTTGCTTGGCAGTGAATTCACATAAAGCACGAACACCAACCTGGTAGTTAGCGCGGTTCACTTATCATCCTCTCTCCACTCCAGGTAGCACACTGAGATGGGCAATTCATGCAACGCGCAAAAATCGATGAGGCGCTTTTGATTGTCTTGAAGCCGGTCACCCGGACCTTTAACTTCGATCATCGAGTAACGTCTTTCTTGCGGCCAGAACTGGATCAAATCCGGAAAGCCATTTCTATTACTCTTGATGTTAGAGAGAATGCGTTGAAACCACAGACGCAGATGCTGCGCCGGGATACATCTCAACGCTAGGTCGAGTAAATCTGCATCCAAGTTATTCCAGAAGACGAACGGAGATTGGATTCCCTGCTTAGTTTGATAAGTCTCGCGTATTGTAACGAGATAATCATCAGAGTCGAGTTGTTCCATACAGATTGCAAATTCATCTTTCCGACGCTGATGGAAATCGGCGCTGGTCAAATCTACAGGACCTCGGTGAAAAGGATGGAAGAACGCGCCAGGAACCGGTTTAAAGATTGCCGGCCAACAAAGCAATCCGAACATCGAGTTGATCAATGTGTTTTCAACATAGTACACAGGCGCGTCATCTTGACTAAGATGATCTTTGACGACAGCTTCAACATAAAACGACGAGTCAGGATAAGGCAGCGTTAATTCAAAGCTCGTTACCTGCGCCATCGTAGGTAAGGCTTGATTGATATGGCCTAGCTTGCGATTGAGCCGTGGCGCACTACGTTGCAGCTGCTGATATTCTGCGTCGTTCTCTGGCGCCATTAATGCCAGATTTAAAAGTTCAAGCGCGGCGACCTGCTGCTCCGTCTTTTCTAATACACGAATGGTTCGTAGTCTCGAGCCAGGATAATTGCTCATCCGATAGATCATGAGCGCTTGGTCCCAATCTTTTTGTTTTTCGCATTGCTGTCCCATCTGGAACAAGAGCTTGTGGCGTCGGCCGTTGATCCAGTCATTATCGTTCACTATTTTTGCTAGCTCGGCTAGCACCAACGCTGTCGGCTCACCTTTGTCGAATAGCTCGCGGCAAACTTGCACTGCAATATAACTCTCCACATCGCGCCGCGTCTGGAAGCCTCGCGATTCTTTTGAGAACGGAATCACTTCGTATTGGTATATACCCAAGTCGGATAAAACAAACTCCGACCAATCTTGATACCAGTTTCCAAAGAAGATCAGTCGCAAACGATCGCACATAGGTTTATTTTGAATATGCAACACTCTATCCACTGAGGCTGGGTGCCAAGCGGAGAATGGTTTAGATCCATCAAACCTGCTTCGAAGGCAGTCGAGTTGTTCGGCTTTCTTGAGATTTTTATCTGCTGCAGTAAGTGAGAACGCGGCGACGATTTCAGGTTTTTGTAAGAGCTCAAAAAGTTGATCTAAGCTTAATGGCGGATCCGGCACAATCCATCCCCCTTTGATCAAAGATGAAATTGCCTCACTGGTATCGGCAATTTCAGCGTAGCTAAGTTTGCTTTCGCGGAAATAGTCCCCTTTACGCATCACCATGCGGACGAACAAAGCGCGGGAGGCTTGCGGCAAACTAAAAAAATCGTTAATGAAGCAATGCTCTTCGGGTATCAGCAGATCATCGTATCGTTCGCGCACCCAATCCAGTACTAGTTGGAAGTTATCTAGGTAGTACAGTGGGTTCGGTAATACTCGGTTCATCACGGACAGGCTTTGTCATTCACTGTATGTTTAAACTGTATATCTAATTGGCCAGAATTTGACTAATAATTCGTCGATTTGCATACGTTTTTATACCGCTAAACTGACTGAAATGTAGAAACTGAAAGGCCGTTAGCAAGTCTGACCTAGGTCTCTAATAATACATCATACTGAATATGCATACAGTATAAATTAATTCTTGGCGAAATCAACCCAAGTTATGCAATCATTTTTTTCCATTCATTATTTTGATCGTTAAAGTATTTCTTCTTGCTTATGAAATGCAAGATTAAACTAGACAACGACACCACCTTTGCTGTGTGAGTCAAACTCGTCGCTGTCGCTTTACCGCGATTCGTGGCCAGTTTTTCTTGACTTTCAACGCATGGACCTACATTCTGGCCAGTTTTTTCTTATCTGCCGAGGCCACTTTGACCACCAGGCGCAATTGATAAGCCGATGGCGCATTATCATTAGCCAAGCTTAAATCTAGCTCCCAAGATATGCCATCTTTGTTCTTGATAAAATGACGATGCGATTGGTCTTTGTCAGAAACCGGCGTCCATTTTTCTGTCTTAATCGCCATGCCGCTGGCATCCAGGAAATCCTTCGCGCTGTTAGCTATTTCCACACGGCCGCGCACTTCCCATTGCCTGGTATCACCGCGTTCTACGGTGCGCTCCCAAGGTGTACCCTCTGGCAGCAATATGGAGACATCCGGCATTTGATAGGCCGCCAGCAAGGCAAAGCTGCCCTTGCCGCCCGGATGCCATTCATACTCTATGCCACGTGCCACGTCTTGCGCGCGCAGTCTACCGATCTCACGATCAACCACATGCAGCGCGCCGTCCATACCAGCCGAGAGACCAGCGGTAGTGATGAACTTTCCGTTATCGACATAGCGGCGATTAGCTACGATATGCGCTTTGGGCTCCATTTTTTCGAGTTGAGGAATTGCGCCTGCGATGGTCGTCGCCGACAGGCCGTCCAGCAAACCAGCTTTACCAAGAATGAAGGCGCCGGTGCAGACCGACAGGACTGTCTTTACGTCGCCGCTGCGCTGACGTACCCATGCCAAGGCCTTGGGATTGTTAATGATGGCATTGACATTCCCACCCGGAATCAGCAACACATCTGCCTCTGGCGCATGATCAAGATCGAAATCGGGCTGCATCTTGATACCATAAGTTGAGTGCACACTTTCGGTGTTAGCCGCGACCGTAAAAATCTTTGCGCCTGCCTGGCCAAATACTTCCATGGGCCCGCTATAGTCAATATCTTGCACGCCTTCATATACCAGAACAGCCACCGTCAGCCGCGAGTTTTTGGCAATCATTTCCATGCCGTCGGTCGGGCAGATACCGGGCTTATCATATTCCTGCTCAGATCCCATGCCCGCCATATGCGAGTGATTGCCCATCTGGCAAATATACGTGGTCTTCGTTTTGCCTCCTGCACGCATCGATTTTCCATCGTCTGGAGGCGTGCTTCCCGCATGCGAAAAAAAAGTCGCGGTCGTCATCGTCATTGCTAATAGCGTTTGTTTGCTTAATTTATTAATTTGTTTCATGTGATTCCTTGTTGTTGTTGTTGTTGTTGTTGTTGTTGTTGTTGTTGTTGTTGTTGTTGTTGTTGTTGTGCTTTTTGTTAATTGCTGGCCTACCTTACATAGAACCTGTGTTACCGGAAATGACAATTACAACTTGATGTGTTCGTTCAAAACATAACCATAGCGATGTTTAATCCATTCAGTCCGTACTTTGCGACCAACGGGTAAATTGTTGGGGTAGGCTGCATAAAGAAGAAAGCCAAAGAATCGCTGTTGCGCAGTCTCTCTGTTGTTTATTGAAATTTCGCATCTGGTAAAATGAACACTACGCCCGCCGTCGCTTTCACTTGAAAAAAATATGTCGAAACAACTAAAACCTTTGCAACAACGAACCCTGTCTGAGATCCAAACCTTATCTGAACTTTTCGCCTGGCGTGCCGCCCTGACTCCGCAGCTCGAAGCGTACCGGCAGTTTAATGAGTTGCAAGGCGAATGGATCAGTTCTTCATGGCTAGAAACCTATCAACGTAGTCTAGAGTTCGCCAAAGCAATCGCTGTCTTGCAGCCGGAGCGCGGTGCGCGCATTGCGATTTTATTGCCCAATAGTTTGAATGCGGTGTGCATGGATCAAGCGACATTGCAGCTCGCTTGCGTCCCGGTACCAATGCATGCGCTCGACAACCCTGCCAGTATTGCCTACATCGTTAGCGACAGCGATGCGACTTTACTCATCGCCGCTACTGATCAGCAGTGGCAAGAAATCGCCGGCACTGGCATCGCTATGCCAGCGCTACGCCAGGTTGTGGTTTTACAAAAAAATCTCGTGCAAAATGACTATTGTTCGGACGTGCCGGTCGC
Source organism: Undibacterium sp. Ren11W (assembly GCF_049340485.1). Classification (NCBI taxonomy): domain Bacteria; kingdom Pseudomonadati; phylum Pseudomonadota; class Betaproteobacteria; order Burkholderiales; family Oxalobacteraceae; genus Undibacterium; species Undibacterium sp. Ren11W. The sequence continues at coordinate 779,401 of NZ_JBMPPB010000001.1, read as the reverse complement.
CCTGTTGGACGATTGGCTTGCCAGCGCATCTGCGCTTGACACCACTACAGTTCTGGTCGAGGCCAACTCCGATGATTTGGCCGCTTTGGTGTACACCTCTGGCACCACAGGCAAACCGAAAGGGGTGATGCTCAGTCATCAGAACGTCATGTCCAACGTCAAGGCGGTGGTAAAGCGGGTTGTGCCGGTCAGCAGTGACGTCTTCCTGTCGTTTTTGCCTTTGTCGCATACCTTCGAACGTACTGCTGGCTATTACTTGCCGATCGCGGCAGGTGCATGCGTAGCCTTCTCGTTTTCGGTGAAACAATTGCCGCAAGAATTACTCACCATCAGACCGACAATACTCATTTCAGTGCCGCGTATTTACGAACGTGTGTACAGCGCACTACAAAGCAAATTGGCACAGTCAAAAGTTCAGTCCTTGTTAGTCAATGCGGCGATAGCGATAGGCTGGCGGCGCTTCAACAAAGTACAAGGCTTGATGTCGCAAAGTCGGCTTCAGACCATGTTTGATAGCCTTGCCTGGAGCGTGCTAGAACCACTCGTGGCAGATAAACTAAAAAGCCAGTTTGGCGGACGCTTGCGGGTGGCGGTTAGTGGTGGTGCTGCCTTGTCGACCGCGATTTCCCGGTGTTTTTTGAGTTTGGGTATTCCTATCGTGCAAGGCTATGGCATGACCGAAAGCTCGCCGGTCGTGGCATTTAATTCTCCAGAAGACAATAATCCGGCAACCGTTGGACGCGTGATGGATCAGGTCGAAGTCAAGATAGGGGAAAACGCCGAGCTGCTGGTGCGTGGCCCGAATGTGATGCGAGGATATTGGAAGCGTGAGGAAGACACCGCCAAAGCCTTTATCGACGGCTGGTTGCGCACCGGCGATCAGGCAGAATTGCTGGACGGACGGGTGCGCATACTCGGGCGCGTCAAAGAAATCATCGTCACTTCAACTGGCGAGAAAATTGCTCCGGTTGATCTGGAAATCGCGATCGCTACCGACCCCGTGTTTGAACAAGTTTACGCCTTCGGCGACAACGCGCCCTTCATCGCATGCGCGGTGGTTCTGAGTCAGGCTTATTGGGCCACCTTAAGTGCTTCACTGGCGCTCGATGCCAATGCACCGGCAAGCCTGTGCTCGCCCAAAGCGGTGGATGCCGTAGTGCAGCGCATGCGCGCACTAACCACCGCCCTGCCTTTTTACGCGCAGCCTAAAGCGGCAATTCTCTCGCTAGAGCCTTGGACCATAGAAAACACCCTAATTACGCCAACACTGAAATTAAAACGACTTAATCTTGCCAAACATTTTGCGTCGGATATAACGCGCTTGTACGCACAACGACTTTAAATAGGCAATTTCCGACTCAAACCAATACAAGATATGACGGATGCTCGCTTGCGTTGAAAAAATCTCAATGGGCATGCCGCCACTGCGCAATACCGGTGCGGCTTGCAGGCCGGATGCTGCCACCAGGCGCATAGAATATGCGCGCTGGCGTGCCTCATTGTTAGAAAATTTGATGACGATGATATTTGGATCAAACTGGTTTTTGCTGGATATACAGACGGCACATTAGATCAACCCATTGCCAGCGACGATCCCGCCTTACCACGTCGTGTCATGACAAACAAATTTTCAGCGTTCTTTTTTCTATAGTTCTGTAAGAAAACGGCCGCATGAATGACTACCTCCATAAGTAAGTTATTCATCACAAGCACAATGAACAAGACAAAACAACCCACCTCGCAAGACCTCTTGTACCAGCAGGCCGTGCAAGAATTTGGCCGTGAACTGACCCGTTTTGTAGCAGGCTACGAACGAGAAAATCGGAAAAGGCAGGAGCTATTGCAAGAAGTTCATTTGGCTTTATGGCGAAGCATGGCCGCTTACATGGAGCAGTGCTCGTTGCGAACCTGGGTGTATCGTGTGGCGCACAATGTCGCAGTGACGCATATTCAGCGAAACCAGCGTGCCGTAGAGCGAAATTGGGCCAGTCTAGAGGAGCTTGAACTTCATGTCGATGAGGCCGCTGACATCCTGTTAACGGATCGACGACTAGACCTAGAGCGAGTGATGGAATTAGTTCATTCTCTGATCGCATTGGATCGCGAAATCATCTTACTTTATCTCGAAGATTTGGACGCTGCCAGCATTAGTGAAATCACAGGACTGTCTTCCCGAAACGTCGCCACAAAAATACATAGGATCAAATCACTGCTGGCAAACCGGCTGGCCTTTAGGAGGAAATCGTGATGAACGAAGAAGAATTGAAATCAATTTGGCAGTCGCAAGCAGTCGACAATGCGAGTTGTTCATTTGAAACTCTTGAGCGCGAGACGATGGGCTTTCGCCGCAAAATTGCGCAACGCAATATACAAGAAAGAATTGCTGCGGTGGCGGTAGCTTTGATCTTCGGTTTTTATGCGTGGCACTTACCGGTACTATTAATGCGTATTGGTAGCGGCATTGTGGTGTTCGGTAGTTTATTCATTCTCTACCATCTGCAGCATAAGACCTCGTTGCGAGAGCTTCCGCCTGAAAATTTAGCCTTACCGAATTTAACTTACTTTCGTGATGAACTGATGCGTCAACGCGATGCCCTGCGCAATTTGTGGCTATGGATGATCCCGACTCTACTAGGCATGAGCGTCTTTTTTTGGGGCTGGGCACAGCCAGACCCGGCAGATTTTCCATGGTCGATTACATCTGTAATAATTGTTCCTTTCGGCATCGTTATAGTGATGAATTTTCTTGCTGCGCACAAGCTACAAGCGAAAATAAACCAATTAGATCAGTTGGATAAATAATTGGCAGATCGCTGATGCCCACACCATAGCCAACCGTGGCGCTGAGATTGGCGCTTTGGCTTAACGGTCGTATAGACTCGCGTTAAGTCAGAGTGCGGGGATTATTGATGAATTTAAAACGGCATGCCGCCACCGCGCAATACGGATGCGGCCTACGGGCCGGATGTGCCAGGAGGCGCATAGAATATGCGTGCTGGCATGCCTCGTTTTTAGTAAATTGGAGCGCACTTCCAGGAACAAACAAATAAAAATATCAGACCTCGATCACCACTTTAAGCGCGCCGGTACTGGCAGCGTGGGCAAAGGTCTCATACGCATCCAGAATATTAGCGAGCTTGAAGTGATGCGTGATCAATTGTGTCGGATCAATCTTTTTCGTCTGCAAGGTTCTCATCAGCATGGGGGTACTGACGGTATCCACCAGACGTGTGGTGATCGTGATGTTTCTATCCCACAGATTTTCCAGATGCAAATCTACTTTGGCGCCGTGTACGCCGATATTGGCGATGGTGCCGCCAGGCGCGACAATTTTTTCGCACAATTCAAAGCTAGCAGGAACGCCTACCGCTTCGATCGCGGTATCAACCCCTCGCCCGTTGCTAAGTTCCATTAAAGCTTCGACCGCCTTGCCATCAGTACTATTGATCACCGCGGTAGCGCCAAAGCGTGTTGCAATCTCAAGACGTTTATCGTCGAGATCGATCATGATGATTTCGGCCGGCGAATAGAATTGCGCCGTGAGTAAAGCGGCCAGCCCGATCGGCCCTGCGCCAACGATCGCCACCGTGCAACCGGGCTGTACCTTACCGTTGAGCACGCCGCATTCGAATCCGGTCGGCAAAATATCGCTCAGCATGACCAGCGCTTCTTCATCCATCCCATCGGGAATCGGATACAAACTCGTATCGGCATACGGCGTACGCACATATTCTGCCTGGGTGCCATCGATGGTATTACCAAGTATCCAACCGCCTGTTGTGCAATGAGAATACATCAGCTTGCGGCAATATTCGCATTTACCACATGAGCTGATGCAAGAGATCAGCACCCTGTCACCGGGTTTAAATGCGGTGACCGCTGCACCAACTTTATCAACAATACCGACGCCCTCATGGCCAAGAATACGACCCGGCTGGCAGCTAGGCACATCGCCCTTGAGAATATGCAGATCGGTGCCACAGATGGTGGTCTTGCTTATTTTGACGATGGCATCGGTGGGCGCAAGTATTTCTGGCCGCGTACGTTCTTCCAAGGCTTTTTTACCTGGGCCCAAATAGACAAGTGCTTTCATTACTGAAATTCCTTTAAACGTAAAAAATCTTGTAACAAGACATAACGCCAGCCACGCACGCACAAGGAGTTATTTCTGCACGCGGCAATAAACAGGTAAACCACCTGAGCGTTTTAGCACTCACAGCAGCGTCTGGCAGTTCACCCGAACTACTTTCTTAACGCGCACCCTTATGGTCTTTTTGCCCGTCATTTTTATGCCCGCCAGCAACTTCTTTCGCTTCGGCTTTTTGTTTCTGTGCATTCACATCATCTGATTTCGACGGACGAGTCTGTTCCGGTTTTTGATTCAGACTCTGCGCTTTGCTTGGTTGTGTCATGAAATTCTCCTGAGTAGTGTTAGTCATTCTGGTGAGCTATGCCGAACAGTCAGCAAGCCGAATAACCAGCAATGACAATGCACCGGTTAAGATCAATATACGGTGCGCTAGCGAACAGAAGAAGCTGAAAATTTGCCACCAGTTAGCGTGACGCGGGGGATGTGCATGAGCGTCGCCTACGACAATAAAATCGGGCGCACCGCCAAACAAAGATGCTTGACGCGTGATGGATTTGCGTTGATTTTAGGCTAAAAACGGCATGCCGCCACTGCGCAATACCGGTGCGGCTTGCAGGCCAGATACTGCCAGGAAGCGCATGGAATATGCGCGTTGGCAGGCTTGGTTTTTAAAATTTAGGCCATGACAGTGAGTAATCAAATACGGGATATGGCCCGACCAGGATATGGTGCAGAGCCTTAGTTTTACTTTTTCGTCAAACTTATTCTGTAGGTTTTGCCTCGCCCTCACCCATCTCGCTGCGCACATGGCGTAATTTTCTGAGGCGTTTTTTGATGTACATGAGCACGTGAAAACTCAAAAACAGGCAGGCGGCGATGGGCATGAGTGCGACGATAAACCATGCCACTCCCTTAAAATTGCCGTAAATAGAGGGCCTTTCGCCGGCTACTTTGGCAGGGAGACTGTGGGCGCTGTCGACGATATTTGAAACAGCATTGCTTGGCGGCACTACGAAGACTGGTCGGGCGTTTAGAATTTGGAACTCGGATGGCGCGGCGCGCATACCCCGACTTTCACATGATGTATCAGAAAATACTTTTTCGCCGTTTTTACTAAGGCACACGTTTGCTTGTGCTTGGGCCTGAACCGAGAATGGCAAGATCGTCAGACAAAGAGCAAAAAAACATTTTAAATTCATAAATCACATCAATTTCTGGTTTTAAGGCGCAATCATACCAGAGCAAAGACTGCGGCATATCAAGTAAAGCACTGTCTCTGAGCTAGGAGTGTTGAATCAAACACGATAATGATATATATTCTCATTACCATTTAGATTTCAGCCGCTTGTCGGAAACACCCATGAATAAGCCAGTAACTCAGCATGCCGCTGCAAGCACTTTAGATCGCCTCAAGGTCGGCAGTGTTGCCACCGTTGTCGATGTTGCTGTTTCTTCTAGCATGAAACAACAAGATGGATTAAATCTGACGCGTCGACTCAAAGAAATTGGCTTTGTGAAAGGCGAATTGGTAAGGATACTGCATCGCGGCTATTTTGGCGGTGAGCCAATCGCAGTACGCATAGGTCAGTCCACTTTTGCTTTGCGTAACTTTGAGGCGGCTCTGATAGGGATAAGCCCAATGGAATTGCTTAATGCGTGATACTGATTTAAGTTCTTGCCGCATCGCTTTAGTAGGAAATCCAAATTGCGGCAAGACCGCCCTCTTCAATCGCTTAACTGGCGCGCGCCAAAAAGTTGCCAATTACGCTGGTGTCACCATAGAGCGTAAAGAAGGTAAGTTTGTCGCACCGTCAGGGCGTCACTGGCAGGTACTTGATCTGCCGGGTACGTATAGCTTGCACGCGATTACTCCCGACGAACAAGTCACTTATGATGTCATCACAGGCACGCGTACCGACACTGCCTTGCCTGATGTGATCGTCTGCGTGGTTGATGCGACTAATTTGCGTCGTGGATTACGGGTAGCCTTAGAGCTGAAAGCCTTAGGTACGCCGCTTATCCTGGCGCTCAATATGATGGACCTCGCCCGCAAGCGCAATATCTACATCGACATTGCGGCATTACAAAGTAGCCTAGCGATTCCGGTGGTTGAAACGGTTGCCGTAGAGGCCAAAGGTGTCGATGGCCTATTGGTGAAGTTGGAAGAGTTTGCCTTGCAGTTTAAGCGTAGCGCTACGACCGTTGTTGCCAAGTTCGATCAGAATGCGGTGAACACTTCACCGGAAGCAATCCAGGCGATGGTGAACACATTGCTAGCTGACTGCGTCAAGATAGACCAGAGTCATGAAAGCAGCTTTAGTTATAAGTTGGACAGCATCGTTCTGCATCCGCTGTTGGGTCCGGTCATATTTGCTCTGCTGATGTTTTTTGTGTTTCAGGCAGTATTTGCCTGGGCCCAGATTCCTATGGATTTTATAAAATCAAGCATAGAGCAATTAGGGCAACTGGTGGCAAACACGCTGCCAGCGGGCGTCTTGCAAGACCTATTGGTCAAAGGGGTGATTAGTGGAGCGGCCAGCGTACTGGTGTTTTTACCGCAAATTATCATCTTGTTCTTTTTTATTCTGGTGATGGAAGACTCTGGTTATCTGCCGCGCGCGGCATTTTTACTTGATAGAGTGATGGGCAAAGTGGGGCTGTCTGGCCGCGCTTTTATCCCCCTGCTTTCTAGCTTCGCTTGTGCTATCCCTGGCATCATGGCGACGCGCACCATCCAAAATCCTCGCGACCGCTTGATCACCATCATGATCGCGCCCCTAATGACCTGCTCGGCCCGCTTGCCTGTCTACACCCTAATCATTGCAGCCTTCATTCCTGATACGCTGTTTTTTGGCTGGCTCCATTTGCAAGGACTGGTCTTATTCGCCTTATATCTGACTGGCATCGTATCGGCCATGCTGGTTGCTTACTGCTTTCAGATGCAATGGGGTAAAGCGGTGCAACATGCGCTGATGCTAGAGTTGCCGGAATATCGCTTGCCGAATTTGCGCAATCTAGCGATAGGCTTATGGGAAAGAGTCGTCATTTTTACGACACGCGTGGGCACCATCATTTTGGCCTTAATGGTGCTGTTGTGGCTACTAAGCAGTTTTCCTGGCCCACCTGAAAATGCAAGCTTCCCACCTATCTATTACAGCGTAGCAGGCATCCTCGGTCGCATGCTGGAAACGGTGTTTGCGCCTATCGGTTTTAACTGGCAAATTTGTATTGCACTTGTACCAGGATTGGCGGCACGCGAAGTGGCGGTGGCAGCGCTCGGTACCGTGTATTCTTTGTCGCAGAGCGGCGCCGAATTAAATAGCAGCCTGGAGCCCCTTATTGCCCATTCATGGAGCATGGCGACTGCACTCTCTTTATTGGCCTGGTACGTCTTCGCCCCGCAATGCATTGCCACGCTCAGTGTGGTGAAGCGCGAGACTAACACCCTGCGCTACCCTATTTTAATGGCGGCCTATCTATTTGGATTGGCGTACGTGGCCTCATTCATTACCTACACAGTCAGCAATTATTTTCTGGGAACATAGTATGCAAACACTAGTGACTAGTTTGATTATTTTACTGGCAGTGGCTTACCTGTCAGCAAAGTGGCTGCCGCAAAATATTAAGCAGCACCTGCACGATGCTCTATCGAAAATCAGCCCGACTTTAGGAGCGCTAGTCTCTTCAAGTAAGAGCGTTCTGGATGCTGGCTGCCATAGCACTTGCTCTAGCTGCAGCGGTTGTGCAGATGCTACGGTAAAGCCAGACTTGGGCAAACAAGTGAAGACTATCCGCTTGATTCGACATCTTTAGATTTAATTTAGTGTATCCTCAGGGCGCTATTTGTGATTGTTAAAAATGTTTAACTTTACTACTGGCTAAAATACATATAACGAGATTAAAGATAAAGGCATGAGCTAGTAATGAGTTCTATCATTTACGATAAAGCAGATAAAGGCAGAGAAGAAATCGCCACAAGAAAATATCAACTTGCACCAAGATTGAGAAGCTTGTTAGTGATGATAGATGGCAAGCAATCGGAAGCCGAATTGCTTAAAAAAGTATTCGGGCTAGGTTTAAATGAGCAAAGCCTGATCGACTTATTGGAGCAAGAGTTCATCGTCATAACATCGACGAATGTGGCTGCGCCAGTTACCCCCGTTGCACCTACTCCGGCGAACCCTACATCGAGCGTCAACGCAGTCATTACGCCCGTCATGCCGAGTACCACGCCAGCAGAAGCGGCGGCGCGCTTTCAGGCGCTATATAACTTTTACAACGAAACCATTAAGAGCACCTTAGGTCTACGCGGATTTACGCTGCAGATGAAAGTGGAACGCGCCGGTAATCTGCAAGATTTTAACGACTTGAGAAATGTGTATATCGAGGCGATTTTAAAAGCAAAAGGCAAGGAAATGGCGCGAAGTTTGCGTGATAGATTGGATCAGTTGCTGTATGCCGACCCGAATGTGGTCGCCGATAAAATTATTGAGGATGATTAGAGGTCTTAGTCGCTCCCAAACATAAAGTGAGATGCCAATAAAAAAGCCAGATCGAATCTGGCTTTTTTTATGTTTGATGCCGTGCTAGCGCCTAATTATTGTATGCCCTGGCTAGACAAATACTCTTCATAGGTGCCGCTGTAATCGATGATCTCATTTTCTTTGATTTCGAGGATGCGGGTCGCCAGTGAGGAGACAAATTCCCTATCGTGCGAGACAAAAATCAGCGTGCCGGCGTATTTTTCCAGCGCGATATTCAAGGATTCTATGGTCTCCATATCCATATGATTGGTAGGCTCATCCATCAGCAACACATTGTGGCGACCCAGCATCAGCTTACCGTACATCATGCGGCCTTTTTCACCACCAGATAGTACTTTGACCGATTTTTTGACATCGTCACCACCAAACAATAAGCGCCCTAAGATAGCGCGCACGGCCTGATCATCGTCGCCTTCTTTGGTCCACTGACCGATCCAGTCAGTGAGGTTTTTATCGGTCGCAAATTCTTCGGTAGGATCTTGAGGCATATAGCCTGGATTGGCATTTTCCGCCCACTTGACGATACCTTTATCTGCGCTCAGATGGCATAGCTCTTCCCCACCTATGCAACGCAATAAGGTAGTTTTACCGACACCATTTGCGCCGATGATGGCGATGCGCTCTCCCGCCTCTACCATCAGGTCAAGTTTACTAAACAGGGTGCGATCGTAGGATTTTGCCAGACCGGTAACTTCAACTGCCAATCTGTGCAATTTCTTTTCGCCATCAAATCGCACAAACGGATTTTGACGGCTAGAAGGCTTAATATCTTCGATTTTGATTTTTTCGATTTGCTTGGCGCGCGAGGTAGCCTGGCGTGCTTTGGATTTATTCGCCGCGAAACGGCGTACAAAATCCTGCAATTCTAAGACCTTATCTTTGGCTTTGGCATTATTAGCCATCTGCTGCGCACGTGCCTGTGACGAGGCCAGCATGTAGTCATCATAATTACCAGGGTAAATACGCAAAGTGCCGTAATCCATATCGGCCATGTGCGTGCAAACCTGATTCAAGAAATGCCTATCATGCGAGATGATAATCATGGTCGAATTGCGCTCGTTTAGAATATCTTCCAACCAACGGATGGTATTGATATCGAGGTTATTCGTCGGTTCATCGAGCAAGAGAATATCCGGATTCGAGAACAAGGCTTGCGCCAACAGTACGCGCAATTTCCAGCCCGGTGCAATCGCACTCATAGGACCTTGATGCTGCTCGATAGGAATACCGGCACCTAGCAATAACTCACCGGCTCTGGCTTCTGCTGTATAACCATCGTATTCGGCGAACTTCGCCTCCAGATCGGCCGCCTTCATGTAATCATCATCGGTCGCTTCTGGGTCGGCGTAAATGGCATCGCGCTCGGCCATGGCAGCCCACATTTCTGTGTGGCCCATCATGATGACATCAAGTACGCGCATTTCTTCGTAGGCAAATTGATCTTGACGCAATTTACCCAAACGCTCGTTTTGATCCAGCATCACGGTACCGGAAGATTGGTCCAGATCGCCACCCAAAATCTTCATGAAAGTGGATTTCCCGCAACCATTGGCACCAATCAAGCCGTAGCGATTGCCTTCGCCAAATTTGGCGGTAATGTTTTCAAAGATTGGCTTTGGGCCAAACTGCATCGTAATATTTGCGGTAGAAAGCACGTAAAAACCTTTTTGCAATGAGAATAATAACTAACCTTAGATTATATCATTGCCAGGACAATACACAGAAAAAGCCCGCTATATTCGAGTCAAATAGCCGCACTGGTCAAAAAAAAAAGGAGGCGCAATCAACATTGCGCCTCCCTTCCACCTTGCTCTTCACCGTCCAATCAAAAAGCCAGCATATTTTCTTTAATTGAATCCTTTGCCTTCTTTGGCTAAATTGCTCGTCAAGGGCGCGACTTTCCAGGCATCGCCGTGACGGCCCTTTGCATATTTATCCATCGCCATGATCACGTTCGGCAAACCCAGAGTATCGGCGTAAAACATAGGACCACCGCGGTGCAGAGGGAATCCATAGCCGCTCAGATACACCATGTCGATATCCGAGGCGCGCATGGCAATCCCCTCTTCCAGAATATGCGCACCTTCATTGACCAGTGAGAATATCAGTCGTTCAGTAATTTCCTGATCCGAAATGTTGCGCCTTGCGATACCCAAATCAGCAGAATGCTGAACGATCATGTCATTGACCACTTGTGATGGGTAAGCTTTGCGGTCACCCGGTTTGTAATCATACCAACCGGCTCCTGACTTCTGTCCGTAGCGTCCCATCTCGCACAATAAATCGGCAGTCTTTGAATACGTCACCAGCGGCTTATCGATATAGCGACGCTTGCGTATCGCCCAACCGATGTCGTTACCAGCCAGATCGCCCATACGGAAAGGCCCCATTGCAAAGCCAAGTTTTTCGACCGCCTTGTCGACTTGTTCTGGCGTGCAGCCCTCTTCCAGCAGAAACCCGGCTTGACGACTGTATTGTTCTATCATGCGGTTGCCGATGAAGCCATCGCAGACACCCGAGACTACGCCGGTTTTTTTAATCTTTTTAGACAAGGCCATCACTGTAGCCAGAACATCTTTTGCAGTTGCTTTGCCGCGCACTATCTCCAATAGTTTCATGACGTTGGCCGGGCTAAAGAAATGCATGCCGATGACGTCTTGTGGACGCTGGGTAAAACTGGCGATGACGTCAACATCCAGCGTTGAAGTATTTGAGGCCATAATCGCACCTGGCTTCATGACTTCATCGAGCTTCTTAAAGACTTGCTGCTTAACGCCCATTTCTTCGAACACCGCCTCTATCACCAGATCAGCCTGTGCGATGTCCTGATAAGACATGGTGCCAGTAATAAGGGCAAGGCGCTGCTCAAACTTCTCCTGGGTCAACTTGCCTTTCTTTAGCGTGTTCTCATAATTTTTACGGATGGTCGCCAAGCCCTTATCGAGCGCGTCTTGTTTCATCTCCAGGATTTGAACCGGAATCCCGGCATTGGCAAAATTCATGGCGATGCCACCGCCCATGGTGCCGGCGCCGATCACCGCTACCGATTTGATAGCGCGCAAGGGTGTATCTTCAGGCACATCGGGGATTTTACCGGCGGCGCGTTCGCCAAAGAAGGCATGCCGCAGAGCTTTCGACTCTGTACTCTGGACTAACTCTAGAAACAGTTCACGCTCAAACTGTATGCCGTCATCAAACTTCATCGTCACGGCCGCCGCTACTGCCTCTACACATTTTAAAGGTGCAGGAAACGGCCCCGCCATAGCAGCGACGGTATTGCGCGAGAACTGCAAGAAAGCTTCGTAATTTGGATAATCTATCTTGATGTCGCGCACTCGTGGCAAAGGACGGGTCGCTGCGACAGTATTGGCAAAATCTAGCGCGCCCTGCATCAAGTCGCCTTCCAGCATTTGATTAAATAAGGCTGTTTGGGCGAGTTTTTCTGATGCCACCGGGGTACCGGAAACGATCATATTGAGTGCCATTTCCAAACCCAGCACCCGCGGCAAACGCTGCGTTCCGCCGGCACCTGGCAAAATCCCCAACTTCACTTCAGGCAAGGCAATCTGCGCACCGGCAGCTGCAACACGATAGTGACAGCCCAATGCCAACTCCAGACCGCCGCCCATACACACACTATGGATCGCCGCGACCACTGGTTTACTGGAATTTTCTATGACGTTGATGACGGTCTGTAGTGATGGTTCGGCAAAGGCTTTGGCAGAATTAAATTCCTTAATATCTGCGCCACCAGAAAAGGCCTTGCCCGCACCAGTGATGATAATTGCGGTGACCGCCTCATCCTTCAAAGCTAGCTGCATCGCATCGACTACCGCGCTACGAGTCTGATGACCGAGGCCATTGACAGGTGGATTATTCAGTGTAATGACGGCGATATTGCCCTTAACTTGATATTCGGCGCTCATGTCTATTCCTAAATGTTGAAGTAAGTACGAGATATTGCTTGATCTAAAGGCGAAAAATAGCGGCTGTTCAGTGTGTCCTTCGCTGTGCTGCTTGATAGCTTATGTGATTGGCCGACACTGAAGAATCTCAACTATAACGCAAAATAGTACGGTCGTATTATTTATTGTTAAAAATATTTTAAATCGTTCACTTTGGGACTGCGTATAAATCGATTTGGCTTAGTTCGCTCGCGCCGATTCTCATATACTCCCCAATTTTCTATCTAAAACACGACTATTGCGCATATTCTACGTGCGCAACTAAAATATACCCAGAGGGAGTATATGGATAATGCCAGAAGCATCTGCACTCACACTTCTAGCCACTCCTTACGGATACGCGCATTGCTGCGTAGCTCATCCGGACTGCCTTCAAACACGATGCAACCATGTCCCATCACATACACGCGCTGCGAAATCTCCAGGGCGATCGCTAGTTTCTGTTCCACCAGCAAAACAGAAATACCACGATGGCGTAATTCCTTCAGATATTCGGCGACCAGATCGACGATCTTGGGCGCCAAGCCTTCGGTCGGCTCATCGATCATCACCAGATCCGGATCGCCCATCAGGGTGCGGCATAGGGTCAGCATTTGTTGTTCACCGCCGGACAGCACACCAGCCGCAGTGTTCTGACGTTCTTTTAAGCGCGGGAACATCTGATACATATCATCGAGTGACCAGCGTGGTTTGCCGGCAGCTTGCTTGCTCGACTTTTGGCCCAGCAGCATATTTTGCTCAACACTGAGACTAGGGAAAATATCGCGATTTTCCGGCACATAACCCAGGCCTTTATGCGCAATCTGAAACGATTTTAGTCCTATGAGTTGTTCGCCTTTAAAGAGTATCGAGCCTTGTGCGTCGACTTGCCCCATCGCTGCCTTGATCGTGGTCGAGCGCCCTACACCATTGCGCCCGAGTAAGCTGACAATCTCGCCTTGATCAACGCGTAAATCGACCCCGTGCAAGACATGACTCTTGCCATAGTAAGCGTGTAATTTCTCAATCTCAAATAAGGCACTCATGCCGCCACCTCGACTGGTGCGTGCCCGCCTAAATAGGCATCTTTTACTTTCTGATTATTACGGATATTGATAGGCGTATCGCAGGCAATCACTTCGCCATACACTACCACGGCGATTTTATCAGCCAAGCCGAAGACCACGCTCATATCATGCTCCACCATCAATAAGGTTTTGCCGACGGTCACCTTGCGGATTAACTCGACCGCCGCATCCGACTCTGAACGACTCATCCCTGCGGTCGGCTCATCGAGCAAAATCACGTCGGCACCACCAGCGATGGTGACGCCGATTTCGAGCGCGCGCTGCTCGGCATAGGTGAGTAAGCCAGCGACTATATCGCGTCTACTCTTAAGGCCAATCTGTTCGATCACGGCCTCAGCCCGTTCATGCGCATCCTTTAAGCCATTCAGACGTTGCCAGAACGAATATTTGTAGCCTAGCGACCACAACACCGCGCAACGCAGATTTTCATACACAGACAAGCGGTGGAAAATATTTGTAATCTGAAAGCTACGTGACAGACCACGCCGATTTATCTCAAACGGACGCAATCTCGAAATATCTTCGCCGTTTAAAAGGATAGCCCCGGAACTAATCGGAAAGCGCCCGGAGATCAGATTAAACAGCGTCGACTTGCCCGCGCCATTGGGCCCTATGATGGCAAATCTCTCGCCTTTTGGCACTTGCAGATTCGAACCGCGAATGATCTCGGAGTGGCCAAAACTTTTTCTGACGTCGATTAGTTCCAAAGAAAACACAGTCATACTTGAGACCTCCGCATTTGTTCTTGAATTTCGGCATTTACTTCGCCCCAGTGCTGAACAAAGCCGGAACGTGAGCGCAAGAACGCGAGAATGCCCACCAGCAGTAGCGCTAACGCCGCAATCCACGCGCCGGGTTTGGCTGGGTCAAATGCAAATCCAAATAGCAGCAAGTCAGTCGCAGACCCGCCTTCCAGCGAGCGCTGATACAGCATCTCTATTGCGAGCACCGCACCAGTGGCCGCCAGTAAGCAAGCGAGTAGTATCCTCCATAGTGACGGCCAAATTTTTTGATACAAGCCAAACTTAAACACCCGCAAATTCATCATGAGAATACTGGCAATGCCGCCGGGAGCGTACATGACGATTAAGATAAAGAAGATGCCCAGATACAGCTGCCAGGCTTTGGTGAGATCGGACAAAATGACGGTCAGTAATACGCCCAATACCGCGCCTATCATCGGGCCGAAAAAATAGCCTATGCCGCCGATGAAGGTAAATAATAAAACCCCGCCAGACCGTATCGCACTGACATTCTCGGCGCTGACAATTTCAAAATTAATCGCAGATAAAGCGCCCGCTATGCCAGCAAAAAATGCCGATAAAATCAAAGTAAGGTAACGCACCCACTGGGTGTTGTAGCCTATGAACTCTACCCGCTCCGGATTATCTCTGACCGCGTTTGTCAGACGACCTAAGGGAGTTTGAGTAAATGCATACATAGCAACGGCGCTGACGAACAACCACGTCGCGATCAGGTAATACACCTCGATCTGCGGCCCAAAGCTTATCCCTAGTATTGGCTTACCAATCACGCGATTAGTGGAAATTCCGCCTTCACCTCCGAAAAACCCGGGAAACATCAAAGAGGATGCGAACACCAGCTCGACCATTCCTAAAGTGATCATGGAGAATGTCGTGCCGGATTTTTTGGTCGTGACGTAGCCAAAAAGCACCCCGAAAAACATTCCCGCGCAGCCACCGACCAAAGGCACCAGACTGATAGGAATAGACAAGCTTCCGGCACTCACCAGATTCATGGTGTGTATGCCGATAAACGCACCCAAGCCAGAATACACCGCATGACCGAACGAGAGCATACCGCCCTGCCCTAATAGCATGTTGAACGACAAGGCAAAAATCATCAGCGTTCCCATTTGCGAGAGTAGGGACAGCGATGCACCGCTACTAAACAGCAAGGGCGCTAGTAACAAAAGTAAGGCAAAGCTGGACCAAATGATCCAGCGACCCAGATTAATTGGCGTGTACGAGAGCGGCGTAGTCATCATCATCCTTCGCGAGTACCCAATAAACCTCTAGGGCGGAAAATAAGTATTAGCACCAGCAGCAAATACGGCAGGATAGGCGCAACTTGAGAAACACTCAGGCTTAGTAGCGCATAAGCAGGCGTACTCATCGTCACTTTGATGCCCGCAATTGCCAAAACCGACATCAGAGAATAATCTATGGCGACAGCAAAAGTCTGCGCTACACCTATCAGTATCGATGCGATAAAGGCCCCCGCCAAGGAACCCATTCCGCCCACCACGACCACCACAAAAATAATACTGCCCAGCGTGGCGGCCATGCCGGGTTCGGTAATGAAGGCATTGCCACCCACCACTCCAGCCAAGCCTGCGAGCGCGCAACCACCACCAAACACCAGCATGAAGACTCTAGGCACATTGTGCCCTAAGGCCTCGACCATCTCGGGATGCGTCAGCGCCGCTTGTATCACCAGACCGATGCGGGTGCGGGTCAGTAGCAGATAAATGGATAGCAGCATGAGTAGTGCCACCAGCATCATGAAACCACGATAAATCGGGAAAGTAGTCGTATATAAAGTAAATAGAGGGCCATCGAGCATGGCAGGAATCGCATACGGCACGGTGGATCTACCCCATATCAATTGCACCAGCTCGACGATTACGTACGATAGACCAAAGGTGAACAGTAGTTCTGGAATATGTCCATGCTTGTGCACTGAGCGTAAGCCAAAGCGCTCCACTAGCGCACCTAATAAGCCAACCAGCAAAGGAGCCAGAAAAAAGGCGGGCCAGAATCCCAGTCTGCTGCTAATGGTGTAGGCAAAATACGCGCCCAGCATGTAGAAACTGGCGTGCGCAAAATTAAGCACGCCCATCATGCTGAATATTAAGGTCAAGCCGGACGACAGCATGAACAGTAGCAAGCCGTAACTCACGCCATTGAGCAAAGTGATCAGGGTAAATTCCAATTGAACTCCTTTAAAGTTTGTCGGCGTATGCGCGCTAGCTATTGCTAGATTTGTCGCGAAAAAAAGAGAGTGCTGGCTGCAGCACTCTCTTTCTTGATGACAGTAGCGATTAACCTGGACGTTTCATTTGGCAAGACGAGGGTTGAGAGGCGACAAAGGCTTCTATCTTTTGATTGGTTTGCCAGCCCATACCGGTATTTTCTTGATCGAATTTAACATCTTTGCCATTGGTCTTGACCCAGGTGGAGATGTAGAGCGGCTGCTGAATCTGATGATCGCTTTTGCGCAATACATCGTCACCATTCAGACTCTTCACCGTCATCCCCTCCATCGCCATTGCGACTTTTAATGGTTCGATAGATTTAGACTCTTTAACGGCCTTGGCGAGACTGGCCACTACGGTATACGTCGCCATAGAATAATAGTCATCTTTGTACTTAGCTTTAAACCCCTCAACTATCTCTTTGCCGGAAAAACTCTCGTTATTTGGATGCCAGTAACTTACTTGTTTTACTCTATCCACACCGGCTGCTCCCATCGCAGTTGGTACGCCGGTAGTGCCCGCATAATAAGTATAAAAATTTGCCTTTAAGTCAGCATCCTTGGCGGACTTAATTAATAAGGCGAGATCGGCACCCCAATTTCCGGTAATGACGGTATCGGCACCGGATGCCTTGATTTTTGCCACATAAGGGGAAAAATCCTTGACCTGACCGATAGGATGCAAATCATCCCCAACAATCTGAATGTCGGGGCGCTTACGTCCCAAATACTCTTTTGCAGCGCGCGTTACCTGATGCCCGAAAGAATAGTTTTGACCAATAATGTAAACTTTCTTGATCGCCAGGTCTTTCGCCATGAAGCTGGTTAAAGCCTCCATCTTCATGTCTGAGTTGGAATCGAAGCGAAAATGCCAGAAGCTGCATTTGCTATTGGTCATATCAGGATCAACGGCAGCATGATTTAAGTAAAGAATTTCTTTACCGGGGTTGCGCTCATTGTGTTTGTTTACTGCATCGAGCAATGCCAGGCCTACGCCGGAGCCGTTACCCTGGCTGATATAGCGGAAGCCCTTATCAATAATAGTTTTCAAGACTGTCAGTGATTCCTGAGGGCTGCCTTTATTATCAAATCCCACCACTTCGATTTTGTGGCCGCCAGCCCAGGATTCAGCATTCGCTTTTTCTGCCACGTATTGAAACGAATTGAGGATATTTTGCCCAACCGGAGCGAACGGCCCGGACAGAGGATCAATATAGGCAATTTTGATGGTGTCGGACATGGCCGCCGGGCCGACTGAGATCAAT
The DNA here is from genome assembly GCF_049340485.1 of Undibacterium sp. Ren11W. Lineage (NCBI taxonomy): Bacteria > Pseudomonadati > Pseudomonadota > Betaproteobacteria > Burkholderiales > Oxalobacteraceae > Undibacterium > Undibacterium sp. Ren11W. Next base: position 761,473 of record NZ_JBMPPB010000001.1, on the reverse strand, counting down.
GCAAGTGCTACAACGGACACGCGTAATTGAAATTTCATTGGTCTATCTCCTATATTTTTATCGGAATAACGACGAACTCAAAACCATGACTGCTTTACTTAACTCTTGCTCACCAGCGGGCACCAACAAACACCTTACTATTACGCCGTCGGGAGCTTGTGATCCTTAAATTGTTCCCTCAGTTTATTTTTTTGTATTTTTCCGGTTGCGCCCAGCGGCAGGGCATCGATAAAGACCACATCATCCGGCGTCCACCATTTGGCGATTTTGCCTTCATAAAACTGTAACAAAGCGGCCTTATCAATCTCGGCATCGGGCTTTTTAACGACGACCAATAATGGACGCTCGTCCCATTTTGGATGGAATACGCTGATGCAGGCTGCTTGTAAAACGCCGGGGTAAGACATCGCGACATTTTCCAGATCAATGGTGCCTATCCATTCACCGCCCGATTTGATGACATCTTTACTTCTATCGGTGATTTGCATATAGCCATCTGCATCAATGGTCGCAACGTCTCCGGTGGGAAACCAGCCGTCTTCCAGGATACTGCCGCCTTCTTGTTTAAAGTAACTATGAATAACCCACTCGCCTTTTACCAATAAATTGCCATACGTAATACCGTCCCAAGGCAACTCTGCACCGGCATCATCAACTATCTTCATGTCCACGCCATATACCGCATGACCTTGCTTGAGTAACACAGCTTCTTGCTGGGCATCAGTCAAAACCATATGTTTGGCCTGTAATGTGCCCGTTGTACCTAGCGGCGACATCTCGGTCATGCCCCAGGCATGTATCACTTCTACCCCATAAGTATGTCTGAGCGTTTTCATCATCGATGGCGGACAAGCAGAGCCTCCTATGACGGTGCGCTTGAAGCTGGAGAATCTGAGATTGTTTTGTGCTACATAGTTAAGTAAGCCCAACCAAATGGTAGGAACTCCGGCTGAAAAAGTAACTTGTTCTTGTTCGAATAATTCATACAAGGATTTCCCATCCATATGCGGACCAGGGAACACCAATTTCGCCCCGCTCAATGGCGCAGAATACGGTAAGCCCCAAGCATTGACATGAAACATCGGCACCACCGGCAACACCGAATCACGCGCCGAAACATTCAGAGCATCTGGCATAGCCGAAGCATACGAATGCAAGACCGTAGATCGGTGCGAATACAAGGCCCCCTTAGGATTGCCCGTCGTACCCGAGGTGTAGCAGAGGCTAGACGCAGAATTTTCGTCAAACAAGGGCCAAACGAACTGTTCCGAGTTGGCGGCTATCAGATCTTCGTAACACAATAGATTTGGAACGCTACCATCGGTAGGCAATCTCTCTCTATCGCACATCATCACAAATCCCTTAACAGTAGGACAATGCTTGGCAATCGCCACAATAATAGGCAAAAAAGTGATGTCAAATAGCAGATATTGGTCTTCGGCATGATTGACGATGTAGGCAATCTGCTCCGGATGCAAGCGTGGATTAATGGTGTGCAGTACTGCACCTGAACCAGAGACTGCGTAATAGGCTTCCATATGGCGGTAGCCATTCCATGCCAAAGTAGCGACCCTATCCCCTAGTACGACACCGAGCTGCTGCAAAGCATTTGCCAATTTTTTGGCTCTGCTATGACAGTCGTGATAAGTGTAGCGGTGAATATCTCCCTCCACCCTTCTGGAAACGATCTCATTACCACCGAAATGTCTATCTGCATGTTCGATAATGCTGGAAATGAGCAAGGGTTTGCTCATCATTTGTCCCATTAAAGGGCTTTTTGGGTAGACAGTCATTCATTATCCTAAAGATTGATTTTCTAACTTTAAACGAGGTTTTAGAGCTTTATCCCTAATATTGTTCATTTTTTAGATTTTGGAACGACCGTTCTAATTCGTCAATCGCTAATTTTCTGCTGCGCGACAGCAAAAAAATCTTAATAATAAATACAAATTTTACTTTAACCATAGCCGCAACATCGACGAAGAAGCGTTTCGTGCGCTGCAATATTTACTCAAAAAAATAAGACGCAAAAGCATCCAAAATGCAGCGGGAAAAGTCCAAAATGTTTTATTAGCGACACAAAAACAACAGAAATTTATTTTTTACTATTTTTGAGAGAGACCTCACTCTAATTATGCAATTTACATCTCTTGTTTTGCGCTGAACAGTAAAATTTTCTTATTCGCAAAAATCAGGGATTTTGCCTCTCACTTAGAGAGCCTTAGCAAGTCATCATGTATAATCAAAGGTTCGATTTAATTAGACTGCAGAGAAAAATATGGAAGCCGAACGCCTCAATAGCCTGTCCAACCTGCTCGCTGACCTGACGGTACGCGAAGCCGAACTTCGGAGGTATCTTTGACTTCGATGTCAAGTCAGAGAAACTAGAACAAGTCAACGCCGAATTAGAAGATCCTAAAGTTTGGGAAGAGCCTAAGCGCGCCCAAGAATTAGGTAAAGAAAAAAAATCCCTGGAAGCGATCGTCAATACTCTAACGAAAATCGACACTGACCTGAAAGACGCCAACGATTTGTTTTCCATGGCGCGTGAAGAGGCGGATGAAGAAACTTTAGAGGCGGTAGAAGTCGATGCTGAGACTTTGAAGGGTTTGGTCGAAGGCATGGAATTTCGCCGGATGTTCAATAATCCTATGGATCCGAACAACTGCTTCATCGATATTCAAGCTGGCGCTGGTGGTACAGAAGCGCAAGACTGGGCCTCTATGCTGCTGCGTCAATACCTGCGCTATTGTGAACGCAAGGGATTTAAAGTCGAAATCATGGAGCAATCCGATGGCGAGGTGGCTGGTATCAAGACCGCTACGCTCAAAGTGGAAGGCGATTACGCTTACGGCTTCCTGCGCACTGAAACCGGCGTGCATAGACTGGTTCGTAAGTCGCCGTTTGATTCTGCCAATGGACGCCATACCTCGTTTTCCAGTTTATTTGTTTATCCTGAAGTCGATGAGTCGTTTGAAATTGATATTAATCCAGCGGATGTGCGGGTTGATACCTATCGCGCGTCTGGCGCCGGTGGTCAGCATATTAATAAGACCGACTCTGCTGTGCGTTTAACCCATGGCCCCTCTGGCATAGTCGTACAGTGTCAGAATGACCGTAGTCAGCATCGTAACCGCGCGGAAGCCTGGGAAATGCTGAAGGCAAAGTTATTCGAACTGGAATTGCGCAAGCGCATGAGCGAAAAACAAAATCTGGAAGACACCAAGACCGACGTAGGCTGGGGTCACCAAATTCGCTCCTACGTATTGGACCAATCCCGCATCAAGGATCTGCGTACCAACTTTGAGATGGGCAATACCAAGGCCGTGCTGGATGGCGATCTTGACGATTTTATTGCTGCCTCATTGAAACAAGGCGTGTAATTTTACAAGTACACGGAGAGCGCCAAATGCGCTCTCCTCTGCAATCACGGTGCGCATCTTTGCACCCACAATAAAGAGCAATCTTATGTCAGAACATACTATCGCAGCCTCAGAGTTGCCCCAAGACGAAAATTCCATCATCGCCGAGCGTCGCGCAAAATTGGCCGCGATACGTGCAAAAGGGATCGCGTTTCCGAACGATTTTCGCCCCCAGCATAAAGCAGCGACATTGCAGGAGCAGTACGGTTCGCATACGCGTGAAGAATTAGAGGCGCTGAACGTAGAGGTAACGATCGCAGGTCGCATGATGCTAAAGCGTGAGGCCGGTAAGAAAGCTGCATTCGCCACTTTACAAGATGCCTCAGGCTTGAAGGCAGATGGCCGTATTCAGCTCTACATCACCAGCGATAAAACTGGCGAAGCGGAAATGGAAGCCTTCCGCCACTACGATTTGGGCGACATTCTCGGTATCGTCGGCGTACTGTTCAAAACCAAGACCGATGAATTGACTGTTAAGGTAAGCACACTGCGCTTGCTGACTAAATCTTTGCGTCCTTTGCCAGATAAGTTTCATGGTTTATCGAATCAAGAGACTAAATATCGCCAGCGTTATGTCGATCTGATCATGAGCGAAGAGACGCGTCGCACCTTCAAGGCGCGTACTGCGGCGATGAACTCGATACGCAGCTTCATGAATAGCCATGATTTCATGGAAGTAGAAACACCAATGCTACACGTAATACCGGGCGGTGCAGCAGCTAAGCCTTTCATCACGCACCACAATGCGCTGGATATGGAAATGTATCTGCGTATCGCGCCTGAGCTGTATTTAAAGCGTCTGGTGGTGGGTGGTTTTGACCGTGTATTTGAAGTCAATCGCAACTTCCGCAACGAAGGCGTGTCACCACGTCACAATCCTGAATTCACTATGATGGAATTCTACGCGGCTTATGTGGATTACAAATGGCTCATGGATTTCACTGAAGAAGTGATACGTAAGGCAGCCGTCGATGCGCACGGCACGGCAGTACTGACTTATCAAGGTAAGGAACTTGATCTCTCCAAACCATTCCAACGTTTAACTATCGTGGGTGCCATCAATAAATATGCGCCTGGCTATAGCAACGAACAATTGCACGATGCCGAGTTCATCAAAGCGGAATTGAAAAAATTTGGTGTCAAGCCGTTTGCCACTGCCGGTTTAGGCGCATTGCAACTAGCCTTGTTTGAAGAGACGGCAGAGGCGCAATTGTGGGAGCCAACTTACATCATTGACTATCCGGTCGAAGTATCTCCATTGGCACGCGCGTCCGATACCGTCGCTGGCATTACGGAACGCTTCGAATTGTTTATGACGGGGCGTGAAATCGCGAATGGTTTCTCTGAGTTGAACGACGCTGAGGATCAGGCGGCCCGTTTCCAGGCGCAGGTTGCAGCCAAAGACGCAGGCGATGAAGAAGCCATGTTTTACGATGCCGACTACATCCGTGCGCTGGAATACGGCCTGCCTCCAACTGGTGGTTGCGGTATAGGGATAGATCGCTTGATGATGCTGATCACCGATTCGCCAAATATCCGTGACGTGATCTTGTTCCCGCATTTGCGTCGCGAAGACTAAGCTATTATTTAGTTTACCAGGCCATCATCCGACAAAGGCATTGAGAATTTTCTTAATGCCTTTGTTGTTTGCGCTGAGCTATTATTTTGATAAAAATTCCCTCTGCCTATCCGAACACCATGACCAGCACCCATCCACTTAAAAAACTACTCAGCTACGCGAGTGCCTATCGTCGAGACTTTCGTCTGGCAACACTGTATTCAGTATTGAATAAATTTTTTGACATACTGCCCGAGGTGCTGATCGGTGTAGCAGTCGACATCGTTGTCAATGGCGATAAGAGTTTTTTGGCAAAACGAGTTTTGGGTGGATTTGGGATTACCGATACATGGCACCAACTGATCTTGTTGGGTGCGTTAAACGTACTGATCTGGGGTGGCGAATCCTGGTTTGAGTATCTGCTGTCACTGAGATGGCGTAAATTGGCGCAAAACCTGCAACATGATTTACGCCTAGACGCCTATAGTCATGTACAAAAACTCGAAATGGCTTATTTCGAGAATCAGCGCACTGGCAACCTCATGTCGGTCCTCAGTGAAGACATCAATCAGATGGAACGTTTTTTGAATGGCGGTGCCAATCAGATTATCCAGGTAGTATGCTCGTCCGTCATGGTCAGCGCAGTATTTTTCTCCTTGCAGCCATCATTGGCCGTGATTTCGCTGTTGCCTGTGCCTTTCATCCTATTTGGCGCTTTCTGGTTTCAAAAACGCTTAGCACTGCGCTATGCAGAAGTCAGAGTCGCAGCCGGGGATGTCAGTGCACGTCTGAATAATAATCTACTAGGTCTAGCCACTATCAAGGCCTTTGCCACCGAAGACTTAGAGACCGCACACATTGCCCAGGCTAGTCAGTCCTACCGCACTGCCAATGCGAATGCCATCGCGATCAGTGCCGCAATTACGCCGGTGATACGGATGGCGGTACTGGCAGGTTTTACGGCAACGCTAGTGTATGGTGGTTGGTTGGTACTGCACGGCCAGTTAGCGGTAGGCGCGTATTCCGTTTTGGTGTTTCTAACTCAGCGTCTGCTATGGCCCATGACCAGTCTGGCCGAGGTGGCGGACATGTATCAACGCTCTATGTCATCCATTGATCGCGTCATGAATCTAATGCAGACACCGATACAGATTAGCTACGAGGGCATGGCTTTGGACCGACGCACCGTTAAAGGTGAACTGCAATTTAACGAAGTCACTTTTTCTTATGGCGACAGAGCGACCATCAAGCCCCTTAATCTGACCATAGAGGCCGGAAAAACGGTCGCCTTTGTTGGCGCTACAGGATCAGGAAAATCGACTTTAGTGAAACTCTTACTGCGTTTTTATCACGTAAGTACAGGAGAAATTTTGCTCGACGGGCAAGCGATAGAGCAGCTTGATTTACAAGATCTACGCCGCTGCATAGGCTATGTCGCCCAAGACAGCTTCCTGACCGATGGCAGCATCGCTGATAATATTGCGTATGGCATCAAAGACGCCAGTGAAGCGGCGATTGCCGAAGCAGCAGGCGCAGCAGAAGCGACCGAGTTTATCAACAAACTGCCGCTAGGATTCGCCACCCGGATAGGCGAGCGCGGGCAAAAACTGTCCGGAGGTCAACGCCAACGTTTGGCGTTAGCCCGTGCCATCTTGAAAAATCCGGCGATCTTGATATTGGATGAGGCAACCAGCGCCGTCGACAATGAAACTGAAGCGGCGATACAGCGTAGTTTGGATGTTGTCAGTCGTGGCAGAACCACGATTGTGATTGCCCACCGACTCTCCACTGTGCGCCAGGCCGATTGCATACATTTAATGGAAGACGGCCAGATTATAGAAAGCGGCACCCATGATGAATTGCTGAATCTGAATGCCGGCTATGCGGCGTTATGGCGTTTGCAAACCGGTCAAAGAACTTAATTTATATGAAGGCTGCAGGCCTGGAGTGTGCTCGATTAATTTGACGCGCACTCCAGTTCAACTTAAAGCTGCGGCTAAACTGCCACTAAGCTGCCACTTCGCTGGCAATTGCCAAACCACTCAGGAAGGCGTTTTCAACCCGCCCACCACCTTCGAGTCCGGCAGCAAACCAGTCCCCACATAGACCCAGACCTTTCTTTGCATCCCACAAACTCGCTTGTGCTAAAGGCTGGCAAGCCTCGGAGTAACGCCATCTATGCACTACCGCATGGACCGCTTGAATTGGCGAACCAGTCGCCTCATGAAACGCTTTAGACAGTTTTTCTTTAATCCGCTCCGGATCTTCTTCCAGATGTTTTTTACTCCATGCTGCGGTCGCATGGCAGACCCAGCGCTCGCCGGCTCTATGATCGGGCTTCGAGGTGTCGCGTGAGATCCAGCTCAGTCGAGAATTGGCGATCCAGGCACCATCGTAGTTGAGGTTTAAGGCATTCTGAAACCCTAACATGAGGGTCCAGCATGGCTCCATATGGATAGAGCCGAGAATTTTAGAGAATTCGCTGTGTCCTGTCAGCAGCGGTGCCGCCTGCTCTGGTGGGGTGGCGATAATGACCGCATCAAATGGTCCTGCCGATGCTGGCACTGCGACCATGTCAGACTTTACCAATAACAACCATTGCTTATCGAAAGGCTCTAGCGCCATGACCTGTTGCTCGGTACGTACATCGAGACCATGTGCCAATTGTTTTCCTAGTGAGCTCATGCCAGGTGTAGGCACATATCGTTTTCTGCTGCGGTCGGCCGGGGTGGTGATGGCCGCATCGAGCTTGACCAGCTTGCCTTCCCAAGGCACCACCCATCCTACTTTGCTCCAATCGGCGATCTCCTTCTTAAACCGATCTGAACTGGCAGTAAAATATTGGGCGCCATGATCAAAGCCGCCCACTTCGGTCTGGCGTGTACTCATCCTTCCGCTGACTCCACTACTTTTTTCGTAAACGGTGACATGATGTCCTTGCGATTGCAGTTGACGTGCAGCAGTCAATCCGGCGATTCCAGCTCCAACTATCGCTATTTGCATGATGGGTATCCTCCAAAGGTTTTTAAGGTAAATGCAGAAACAAAAACGCCCGCAAGCTAAGCTATGCGGGCGTTTTTATTTAGTCGACGACGATCAACATCACTCTTCGCTTTCTTCAACAGGCCAATCGCGAATATAGGCCTTCAACATCTTGTTCTCGAAGCTTTGCGCCTCCAGAACAGCTTTTGCAACGTCATAGAAAGAAATCACACCGAGTAAAACTTTTGCGTCCATCACGGGGAGATAGCGCGAGTGCTTCTCCAACATCATGCGCCTTACTTCATTGACTTCTGTTTCCGGCGTTACCGTCAATGGATGGTCATCCATAAACTTGCGCACCGTGCCGTTACCTAATGACCCGGTTTTTTTATCCAGGGCACGTATCACTTCGCGAAAAGTCAGTACACCTACGAGTGTGCCAAACTCCATCACGACCAGTGACCCTATATCTTTTTCTTCCATGACGCTGGCAGCTTCGGTGATCAAAGTGTCTGGCGTGATGGTAAACAGGATATTACCTTTTACCTGGAGAATTTCTGAGACCTTCATATTGCTCCCCTTAAAATCGTCAGCTATGCGCTTATCGCATGTGCGTCTTGTGCTTATATTGTCAATGTATCGTAAGCCGTGTAAAAAATCCAGCATTTGCAGACGGCAAGACAGATTGAGTTGCCGTCAGAAGTATTTTCCACGAAAAATGCTGTCAAAAAGCATTTTTTAAACTCTTGCTTCGATGGTAGCATTGCTGCCTTGAACTTAGGAGAAAAACACCATCATGAGCGGTCCAAAATACCACGGTTTCGATACCCTGTCGCTGCATGCCGGTGCTGCGCCCGATCCTGCGACTGGCGCGCGCGCCACACCGATACACTTTACGTCCTCGTTCGTGTTTAAAGATTCCGATCACGCGGCATCGCTGTTCAATATGGAGCGTGCCGGTCACGTGTATTCACGCATCTCTAATCCGACCAATGCGGTATTGGAAGAACGAATTGCCGCGCTTGAGGGCGGAGTGGCGGGTTTGGCGGTGGCCAGCGGACAGGCGGCGCTGCACTTGGGCTTGGCCACCATTGCGGGAGCCGGATCGCACATCGTCGCTTCGCGCGCGCTGTATGGTGGCTCACAAAACTTACTGGCCTACACCCTAAAGCGTTTTGGCATAGAAACGACATTCGTCGATCCACGCGATCTCGACGCCTGGCGTCAGGCGATACGACCGAATACCAAGGTGCTATTCGGCGAAACTCTGGGCAACCCCGGTTTGGATGTACTCAATATCCCTGAGGTGGCTGCGATTGCGCATGAGAATTACCTACCTTTGATGCTGGACGCGACCTTTACCACGCCGTATTTGCTGCGCCCGTTTGAGCATGGCGCAGATTTGATCTGCCATTCAGCCACCAAATTTTTGTGCGGGCATGGCACCGCGATCGGCGGCTTACTGGTCGATGGCGGAACTTTCGACTGGCAACAAGCTTACGAAAAAACCGGGCGTTTTGCCGAATTGTGTGAGCCCTACGATGGCTTCCACGGCATGGTGTTTACTGAAGAATCGACTGTGGGTGCATTCTCGCTAAGGGCGCGCCGCGAAGGTTTGCGTGACTTCGGTGCCGCCATGAGCCCGCATAATGCTTTTGCCATCTTGCAGGGAATCGAAACGCTAGGCCTGCGCATGGACAGGCATGTTGCTAATACCCGTAAGGTTGTGGAGTTTTTGGTGACGCACCCTGCGGTCGCTTCGGTGGCATTTCCGGAACTCGAAAGTCATCCGGATTATTCACTCGCCAAGACCCTGCTACCGAAAGGCTGTGGTGCCGTGTTTTCTTTCAACATCAAGGGCGACCGTGCAGCTGGTCAACGTTTTGTTGAGGCCCTCAAAATATTTTCTCATCTGGCCAATGTCGGCGACGCCAAGTCGCTGGTGATCCATCCGGCCTCGACCACGCATTTTAGAGTACCGAGCGCACAATTGGCTGCTTCCGGCATTAGCGAAGGCACTATGCGCTTATCGATAGGTTTGGAAGACGTCGATGATTTGATAGAAGACTTGGCGCGTGGCTTAAAAGCTGCCATGAAAGGAGCTTGAGATGCAAATCACAGTCAATAATGAACTCGCCTACTGCTATACCGGCGGTAAGAACTTTGACCCCGCCTTACCTACTGTGGTGTTTATCCACGGTGCGCAGAACGACCATTCGGTCTGGGCATTGCAAAGTCGTTACTTTGCGCATCATGGTTTTTCTGTGTTGGCAGTCGACTTGCCAGGGCACGGGCGCAGCAAAGGGGCAGCCTTAACTAGTGTAGAGACCATGGCGACGTGGTTGCTGGCGGTGTTGGATGCGGCCGGTGTTAGCACCGCCATGCTGGCCGGACACAGCATGGGATCTTTGATTGCCTTGCAAGCTTGCAGCCAGGCTCCAGCACGTGTGACTAAGTTGGCCTTGCTCGCTTGTGCTTATCCGATGAAAGTCTCCGACACACTGTTAAATGCGGCGCGCGACGATGAGCAAAGCGCGATCACCATGGTCAACATCTGGTCGCACAGTTCGATAGCACATAAGCCATCTTGTCCCGGTCCCGGCTTCTCGGTCATGGGTGGCAGCGAGCGTCTGATGCAACGCATCACTAAGATCAATCCTGAAAAGGTGTTTTTTACTGATTTTAGCGCCTGCAATAATTACGCCAATGGCGAGCAGGCGGCCCTCGCTGTGGCCTGCCCTACGCTGTTTTTACTCGCGCGCAACGATATGATGACGCCACTCAAAGCCAGTAGTGGCTTGAGCAAAGCAATCACGCAAAGCACTGTGAGCATCATAGAACAGTGTGGCCATTCCTTGATGACCGAGCAAGCCGATTCTGTGCTGAGTCGTCTCCTTACATTTGCCAGGAGCTAGTTCGGTATGGCAATGACGATGGAAAGCATGTTGTTGTTTACGGCGACCGAAGCGGCACTCTCTTTGTCGCCGGGGCCGGCAGTGATGATGGTGGTGGCATATGGCATCGCGCGCGGTTGGCGCAATTCACTGTTTGTCACCCTGGGTATCTTGACTGGTAATGCAATTTACTTTGCCATCTCCGCCACTGGCATAGGCTCGGTATTGCTGGCCTCGCCCATGTTGTTTAATGGGATTAAATATCTGGGTGCGGCGTATCTGGTGTATCTGGGTTTGTCGGCAATTTTCGGTAAGCCCTCACCGATTACTCTGTCAGCGATCGATAGCCAGGGCCTAAGCGGACGCCGCATCTTCTTGAGTGCCTTGATGTTGCAGGTCACCAATCCTAAGTCTTTGTTGACCTTTGTTGCGATCTTGCCGCAGTTCATAGACCCACAAGCGCCGATCGCGATGCAAATGCTGGTGTTGGCTGCTTGTTCGATTATTCCGGAATTTTTTATCTTGCTAGGCTATGGCATGTTAGCGAGCAAAGCGAGTCATTGGGCGACTCAGCCTAAATACAGCTTAATCACTGAACGCATAGCCGGGACGCTAGTGTTAATGGCTGGGGTATTGGTAGCCGCGGTATAAAACGCTAGAGCCATAGACGGGGGTTTTGTCTATGGCTCTAGGGCTGACTTTTCTGCTCACCTTACATGAAACTCAATTTAAAAATTATGCGTCATGTGCACGTGGGGAATCCCGGCTTCTTCAAATTGCGTACCATCGCTAGAAAAGCCTGCACGCTGATAAAAACTTTCGGCAGTGGTTTGGGCATTCAGTTGCACAGCGACCTGCCCTCTCAGTTTTGCTTGCTCCATCAACAAACGCAAAATTGCCGCGCCAACGCCGCTGCCGCGCGCCGTCTCTTTGACTGCCATACGACCTATATGCCCATCCGGCAGTAATCTGCCGGTGCCGATGACCAACTTGTTTTCATCATAGGCAACCGCATGCAAACACAGTGCATCCATCACATCCCATTCGAGATCGGCGGGAATATGCTGCTCAAGGACAAACACTTCGTGGCGTATCGCCTGCGCGTCTTTTTGCAGGGTATTCCAGTCACCTAAGATAATATTGAATTCATTCATAATTAAGCAGCAATAAAATGTTGTTGTGAGTCAATGATTTGATTATGGCAGTGAACTATCGGGCTTGGCAAGTGGCTTGTGTACCTCAATGAAACCGCGTAACAGAGCATTAATACGGGCCGGCTGCTCATGAATGATCCAATGCGAGCCTTCGGCGATACGGACAATTTCCAGATCAGCGACAAAGTCTTCCAAGCCGGTTAATAAACTTTTTGGCAGCGCCTTATCAGCCCCCCCCCAGATCACGCGCGTCGGCACCTTCACTTTAAAATCATCGGCCGATAAGTTCAGTTGCGCAGGGCTGCGTTCTGCATCGGCTGGCGGATGTAAAGGTGAAGCGCGATAGTAATTGACACCGCCGCGCAAACCACGCGCCCAACAAGCATGGTATAGCGCCCGGGTCGGCGCATCAAACCAGGCCGCTTCGCCCTGCCCCATGCCTTTGAAAAATCCTTCGACCAAGGCAAACTCGTCTTTCGCTAAGGCCTGTTCCGAGCCCTCCTCGCGTAGCCAATTCATGTAGGCACTGGCAGATATTTGCGAGGTGTCGCGTGCCAGCGCTTGCATGAATAGATACGGGTGCGGCGCATTGATGATGATCAGTTGCTGCACCAGCTGCGGCAGCGCAATCGCCAGATTCCAGCACACTGCACCGCCCCAGTCATGCGCCACGATGATCGCCTTTTCATAACCCAGATGGCCGATCAAGAGGCGCAGATCATCGACGATGTGTTTGGCTTTATAGGCAGAAACTTCAAACGGCATGTCGGATAAATTAAAACCGCGTAAATCTGGCGCCACCGCAAAATAGTCGCGTCCAAATTCTGCTAACTGGGCCGACCACTCGCCCCAAAATTCGGGAAAGCCATGGACAAATAAGATCAGCGTGCGACCCTGCTGGCCGGCACTGGCGTAATGCAATCTGGTGCCGTTGGATAACGCGGCATACTGCCCACTGCGCACCACTACCTCTACCTGTTGTTCTGCACTCATCACCTATCTCCTTGATACACTCATGCACTCTTACACTCATACAAATACTCCCCCAATTTTGTAAAAAAACTAGGCAATAGCGCATATTCTATGTGCGCTATTAAATATTACTGGGTGGGAGTATATGAATATTCGTTTATTTAACGTAGATCGTCTTGCGTCAGGCCGCCTTCATTTTGGCACGCAATAGCTCACGAATATGCGGTGCCGCCAAATACGGATCGCTGGGATTACGCTGCTGCACGATGTCCTCCATGCGCTCCCTGACGTTGCCGAGCGCGGCTGGATGCGAGAAAATATAGAACTGCTTTTCCTGTATCGCCTTAAAGGTATTTTCAGCGACCTCTTGGGCGCTTACCTTGCCCGACGAAACCGCTTTATCTGACATGATCTGCGACGCTTTCTGGCTGGCAGTGACCGCCCCGGCGGCCACATCCTGGGGCCGATTGCGATGCGACTGGCTGATACCGGTCGGCACAAAGTAAGGGCATAGCACTGAGGCTCCGATCGGTGCCTCGGCCAGATCTAAGTCTTGATACAGGGTTTCCGACAAAGCCACCACCGCGTGCTTGGAGACATTGTAGACGCCCATGGTCGGCGCACTGAGCAAGCCGGCCATCGAGGCAGTATTGACGATGTGCCCTTCGAAGGCGGGATCTTTTTTCGCGCATTCCAGCATCAGATTGGTGAAGATGCGTACACCATGGATCACGCCCCATAAATTCACGCCTAGCACCCATTCCCAATCGGCTTGCGTGTTTTCCCAAATCAAACCACCAGAGCCGACGCCGGCATTATTAAATACCAGATGCACCGCACCGTATCTTTGCATGCAGGCGTCCGCCAAGGCTTGCACCTGTTCAGCATGTCGCACATCGCAGTGCATAGACAAGACTTCGGCGCCCGCCGCTTCCAATTCCGCTTTCACTGCATCTAAGGCATCTTGCTGCACATCGGCCAACACCAACTTCATTCCTAAACGCGCCCCAATGATGGCGAATTCACGGCCAAAACCACTGGCAGCACCGGTAATCACGGCGACTCTGTCTTTAAAAATACGCATGTAGAACTCCTGAATTGAAAGTGCTGAAATTGTTGCTAGCGATGTTTGCGGCGGTCTAAAATTAAATTAAATTAACTTCACCAATTGCTTGCCGAAGTTTTTACCTTTTAATAGTCCGATAAAGGCCGCTGGTGCTGAAGCTAAATCGGGGGCCACAGATTCGCGGAAACTGAGTTTGCCAGTCGCTACTAACATCCCCAGTTCTTTCAAACCTTCTGGCCATAAATCGAGATGTTCGGAGACGATAAAGCCGCGCACCGTCAGACGCATGGTCAGCAGCACACGAGAATTCTTGATCGGCAAAGCCTCACCGTTATAGCCGGCTATCATGCCGCACAGAGAGATACGGCCGAAAGGATTCATACGCGCCAAACTAGCATCGAGAATCTCACCACCAACATTCTCGAACAGGGCATCGATACCGTCGGGGGTGGCCGCAGCCAGATCAGCCTCTAAATGTCCGGCCTTGTAATCGATGCAAGCGTCAAACCCGAGTTCCTTGACGACGTAGGCACATTTCTCCGCGCCGCCGGCTATCCCGACCGTGCGGCAACCGCGCAATTTGGCCAATTGCCCAACCACGCTACCAACCGCGCCACTGGCGGCCGACACCACCACGGTCTCGCCAGCCTTGGGTTGCATAATTTGGGTCAGTCCATACCAAGCCGTCATACCGGGCATGCCGACGGCACCCAGATAGGCCGACAGTGGGATATGACTGGTAGACACTTTGCGTAGCATCACGCCATCCGACACGCCCATTTCTGACCAGCCCAACATGCCCACCACCTGATCGCCCACCGCAAATTGGGCATTTTTTGTCGCCACAATTTCACCCACCGTGCCACCTATCATGGTCTCGCCTATCACCTGCGGCGCGGCATAACTCTTGGCATCTTCCATACGCATGCGCATATACGGATCAAGCGACAGATAATGATTGCGTATCAGCACTTCTCCCTCACGCAAGTCCGGAACCGACACTGTTTCGAGACGAAAATTTTCACTCACGACCTCGCCTTGTGGGCGGGACGCTAAGACGATACGTTGATAAGTTTCACTCATAATTTTCTCTTTCATATTTAGTTGGGCGGATGTTTGACGGATGCTCGGCTAACTTATTGAATCAATTAGCTGAATCAATGAGCTAAATAAGTCCAACAGCTTAATCACTGCCGTAAAGTTTTTTCATATTTTCGCCCGATTTCAAGCGGCGCAAATACTTGAAGGTGCCCATAGACTTGGCCACCAATTTGTCACCATTCCAGACTTCGCCTTCGCAAAAACACATCGTAGTCGATTGATGAAACGCCTTGCCCCTGGCCTCGACGCGGCCACCGGCGATGCCGCCCGGCTGCAGAAAACTGGTTTTCATCTCTATCGTCACTACGCCTTTGAGCTCGGCACTTAAGGAGCGTCCGGCCATCGCCATCACCACATCAAGCATGGTCATGATCACGCCACCATGCGTGATTTGCCAGCTATTCATATGCTGAGGCTTTAGATCTAAACCTAGCCTGGCTGTCCCATTTTCCATCTCCAATAGTTCCACGCCCAAAGAATCAAGGAAGGGATTGAGGCTGGGCGTGGTGTCGCTGACTGCCTGGCCTGGCTCGGCTGCTGTGCTGGTATTCGCCATCTCGCTCACACCGCCGAAACGCCGCCGTCCACCGCCAGGGTTTGCCCGGTGATGTGCTTACCGGCATCGGAGGCGAATAAGACAGTCACGCCTTTTAAATCTTCCTCGTCACCGATACGCTGCAAAGGTGCCTGTTGCGCCAGTTTTTCTTCGCCCAGATGTTCCAGGATGCCTTTGGTCATCTTGGAAGGGAAAAAACCAGGTGCGATCGCGTTGACCGTAATCCCATACACACCCCATTCACCGGCCAGAGTACGCGTGAAATTAATCACTGCTGCCTTGGAGGTGTTATAGGCGATGGTTTGCATACTGCCAGGCGGATTACCAGAGAGGCCAGCAATCGAGGCAATATTGATGATGCGGCCACTCTTGCGCGGGATCATGCTGCGCTTGCCGACTTCTTGCGAAAGCAGGAAGATACTGCGGATATTCAGGTTCATCACCTTATCCCAGGCTTCAACCGTATGCGATTCGGCCGGAGCACCCCAGGTTGCACCGGCGTTATTGATGAGGATATCGATATGCCCCAGACGCAGCAGTGCTTCATCGACTAAGGCTTTAACTGCACCTTCTTTACCCATGTCGGCAGCAATTGCACTAGCCTGTATACCGCGACTCCTTAAATGCGCCAGTGCGTCTTCCAAATCGAGGTTCTTACGTGCAGAGATGACGATGCTCGCACCTTGTTCACCCAAGGCCTCCGCCATCTGCAAACCTAGACCACGGGAGCCGCCGGTAATGAGTGCCGTTTTGCCGCTTAAATCAAATAATTGTGTGGTCGTGCGCGCTGTGATTGCCATCGGTATTGGTCCTTGTTTGCGGTGATTGCTTAGAGATAGAGCGCCCTCGTTTGAGCGCGCCTTCAGTGTTAAATATTTATACTTTAGGGGGAGTATATGCCTCCTCCATCCAATTACGCACATAGAATATGCGCAATATCACTTCGATTCGCTATACTGAGCGGGAGTATCAGAACCAGGCGTCTTGCATTTCCAGGGTAGTCGAATCCAGATTGGCGAGCAAATCGAGCTGTGCATGCACCTTGGGCAGTTCATAGTGGTAAAAATATTTGCAGGCTTGTAGCTTGCCAGCATAAAAATCGGCATCGTGCTGCGCCTCCTTATCGAGAGACAATAAGGCTTGCTCTAGCCAGATCCAGGCCACCACCATATGCCCGAAAGCTTCCAGATAAATCGAGGCGTTGGCCAGTATCAGATTCACGTCATCGCTAGCATACATGCGTTGCGTGACGTAGGCCATCCTTTGCAACACCGTGCTGAGTGCCTGCGCATAGCTGGTTAATGCATCTTGAGGCGCAGCGCGATTGATGGTTTGCTGGATTTCGCCCGCCAGCAAACGCATCGCAGCGCCCTCTTGCATGATCACTTTACGACCTAATAAATCGAGACCCTGAATTCCATGCGTGCCTTCATGGATGGGATTGAGACGATTATCTCGATAGAATTGTTCGACATTATATTCACGCGTGTAGCCGTAGCCGCCATGCACTTGGATCGCCAGATTATTCGCTTCCAGGCACCATTGTGAAGGCCAGGATTTGGCGACCGGCGTCAAAATATCTAGCAACAGCAAGGCATCAGCGCGCGCTTGCGCATCACTGCTGCTACGCTCCTCATCGACCAAACGAGCGCAATACAAATTTAAGGCCAGACCGCCTTCAACGTAGGATTTTTGTGCCAACAACATGCGCTTGACATCGGTGTGCTGAATAATCGGTAGTTGCGGTGAGCTTGGATCCCTCGCTAGAGCGCTGCGCCCTTGTGGCCGGTTGCGGGCATAGTCAAGCGCGTGCAGATAGCCGGTATACCCCAGCATGACCGCGCCCAGACCGACACCGATTCTGGCTTCGTTCATCATATGGAACATATTGGCCAGACCTTTATGCAAGCTACCGACCAGGTAGCCTACCGCCCCTGTTTTACCCTCAGGCTGAAACTTTCCTTCGCCAAAGTTAAGCAGGCAATTGGTGGTGCCGCGATAGCCCATTTTATGGTTCAAGCCGGCCAAAACCACATCATTGCGCTCGCCCAAACTACCATCGGCATGGACTAAAAACTTAGGGACGATAAATAAAGAGATACCTTTGACGCCGGGTATCAGTTTGCCGTTTTCATCCGGTACCTTGGCCAACACCAGATGCACGATGTTCTCGGATAAGGCATGTTCGCCAGCGGAGATCCACATCTTATTGCCGGTAAGCCGATAACTACCATCGGCTTGCGGCTCGGAGCGCGTCAGGATATCCGACAGGCTAGAACCGGCTTGCGGTTCCGACAAACACATAGTGCCGAAATAACGCCCTTCCAGCATAGGTTTCGCGTATAAATCGATTTGCTCAGGCGTGCCGCACTTCATCAGCGTATTGGCATTACCTATCGTCAGAAATGGATACGCGGCGGTGGCGGCATTGGCACCGGTAAAATAAGCAAAACCCGCTTTTTCGACAACACATGGCAGTTGCATGCCGCCCAACTCAAAATCCTGCCCCGCTGCCATCAAGCCAGCATCACGAAAGGCACTTAGAGCGACGCCGACTTCTTCGATGATATGTACCGTCTGGCCGTCAAAATGTGGTTCATTCTGATCACTCTTCTTATTGTGCGTAGCAAATAAATCAGTGGCGATTTGCTCGCAAGTATCGAGAGCTGCATCGAAGGTTTCGCGACTATGTTCGGCATAACGTTCACGCTGGTTGAGTGCAGTTACGTTGAGCCATTCATAGAGCAAAAACTCCAGCTCACGTCTCGGAATGATTTTTGATTGCATACAGTTTTTACCAGTTAGAAGTTACACAAACAGCGCTTGCGATTAGCAAACTTCAAATAAGCCCGCTGCGCCCTGGCCGCCACCTATGCACATAGTGACCACCACAAATTTGACGCCACGACGTTTGCCTTCGATCAAAGCATGCCCAGTCAGGCGCGCACCAGAGACGCCGTAAGGATGGCCGACGGCGATCGCCCCACCGTTTACATTGAGTCTATCCATAGGGATGCCTAGCTTCTCGGCGCAATATAAAACCTGCACCGCAAAGGCTTCGTTGAGTTCCCACAAACCGATATCGGCCACACTCAAACCGGCCTTTTTTAAGAGTTTGGGAACCGCAAACACCGGACCTATCCCCATCTCATCGGGCTCACATCCTGCCACTGCAAAACCACGGAAAATACCCAGCGGTTGCAGCCCCTTCGCTTCAGCTACTTTACTGTTCATGACGATAGCAATAGAAGCACCATCCGAAAACTGGCTGGCGTTACCGGCGGAGATGACGCCGCCCGGGATCGCAGAACGGATCTTAGAAACTGCCTCCAAGGTAGTGTCGGCGCGTATTCCTTCATCTGCTGAAATCGTCACTTCTTTGCTCAGCAACATGCCGCTGGCCTTATCCGCCACACCCATGATGGTGGTCATAGGTACGATCTCGGCATTAAACAAGCCCGCAGCTTGCGCCGCGGCAGCCCGTAACTGGCTTTGTACGCCGTACTCATCCTGGCGCTCGCGTGCGATGCCATAACGCTTAGCAACCGTTTCTGCAGTTTGCAACATAGGCCAGTACACCTCTGGTTTGTGCTGTTTCAACCAGGGATCGACGATCATGTGACGATTCGCCTCATTTTGCACACAAGAGATAGATTCCACCCCGCCGGCCGCATAAATATCGCCTTCGCCTGCGATGATGCGCTGTGCTGCCAAGGCGATAGTTTGTAAGCCTGAGGAGCAAAAACGATTCACGGTCATGCCCGCCGTGGTCACCGGGCAAGCGCCGCGCAGTGCAATCTGACGCGCAATATTGCTGCCGGTAGCGCCTTCTGGCGTGGCACAACCCATGATGACATCTTCCACTTCGGCGGCGGCTATCCCGGCGCGGCTAATTGCCGCCTGCAGGACATGACCACCAAGCGCGGCGCCATGCGTCATATTGAAAGCGCCTTTCCAGGATTTAGCCAAAGCGGTACGAGCGGTTGAAACGATCACTGCATCAGACATGTGTATCTCCTCTTGGGAAAAATTACCAGGCTTACATCATTAAAAAGACGCCATTTGCCATTTCTGCGTTACCTGGAAAATGCAAAAAAATCGCTCGCTTTCCATCGCGGCATGGCGTTTACTCAAAGCAAAAAAGATATTGCATTTGAGATCAAAAAAACCAGAATAGCATATTTTAAGCACGATCGTTCGCAAAAACAAATGAGTATTTTTTTATGCATAAAACCGTCGCATTTTGACTACGCTTTTGTGCGCCATCTTGCTTTCTTATTTGCTCGAACCACGGCATATTTCTCCTGTGTATTTGGTAGCGCTGCATCACAAAAGCTAAATTACCTGCAAAAATCATGATTTTGTAAGTCTCTGTAAGTTTCAAGAAAGCATGATGTAAGTTTCACACTTCAGACTCAAGTTGCGCAAAAAAGTTAGCTGCAAAAGATAAGACGGTTGCGTTACGTTTTTTGAAGCACATAAAACATCCAAGGAGACAAGTATGAGTACAGCACAGACCACAAGCGCGGGGGCAGTAAAAGCTGCATCGCGCGGCATGACCGCAGAAGAGCGCAAGGTAATTTTTGCCTCCTCTCTCGGTACCGTATTTGAATGGTACGATTTTTACCTCTACGGTTCTTTGGCAGCGATTATTGCAAAACAATTTTTCGCCGGCACTGATCCTAACACCGCATTTATTTTTGCCTTGCTGGCGTTTGCAGCCGGTTTCATCGTGCGCCCATTTGGTGCTTTGGTGTTTGGTCGCCTTGGTGACATGATAGGACGTAAATACACGTTTCTGGTCACCATCGTGATCATGGGTTTTTCTACCTTCGTGGTAGGTCTGCTGCCTAGCTATTCTTCAATTGGTATCGCCGCACCGATTATCCTTGTATCTCTGCGTATTTTGCAGGGTCTGGCGCTCGGTGGTGAATATGGTGGCGCCGCTACGTATGTAGCCGAACATGCACCCGACGATAAACGTGGTGCCTTCACAGCATGGATACAAACTACAGCGACTTTAGGTTTGTTCTTGTCCTTGATGGTGATCTTAGGTACACGTACCGCTATCGGCGAAGAAGCCTTTGCTGACTGGGGCTGGCGCGTACCTTTCCTGGTATCGGTATTTTTGTTAGCCGTATCAGTATGGATACGTTTGTCCATGAATGAATCCCCTGCTTTTGCAAAAATGAAGGCCGAAGGCAAGACTTCTAAAGCACCATTGACAGAGTCTTTCGGTCAATGGAAGAACCTGAAAATTGTTATTCTGGCTTTGGTGGGTTTAACTGCTGGTCAAGCCGTGGTTTGGTACACAGGTCAATTCTATGCTTTGTTCTTCCTGCAGCAAACCCTGAAAGTCGATGGAGCGACAGCGAATATCTTGATCGCTGCATCGCTCGTAATCGGCACGCCATTCTTCATCGTGTTTGGTAGCTTGTCCGACAGAATCGGCCGCAAACCTATCATCATGGCCGGTTGCTTGATCGCAGCATTAACTTATTTCCCGATTTTCAGTGCCTTGACCCATTACGCTAATCCGGCATTGGAATCAGCTCTGAAAAATGCGCCAGTGGTAGTTACAGCAGATCCGGCTGATTGCCAGTTCCAATTCAACCCTACCGGCACCAAGAAATTCACCTCTTCTTGCGATATCGTAAAGGCAAAATTGGCAGCATCTTCAGTCAATTACACCAATGAAATCGCTCCAGCAGGTACCGTCGCATCGGTTAAAGTGGGCGAAACTGTGATCGCTTCTTACAACTCGAATGGTTTATCCAAAGAAGACGCCGCAGCAAAATCGAAAGCCTTCACGACCGCTTTCGGTGATGCGATTAAAGCCGCAGGCTACCCAGCCAAAGCAGACCCGGCTCAGATCAACAAACCTATGGTTTTAGTCTTGCTCACTATCTTGGTCTTGTACGTCACCATGGTATACGGCCCTATTGCTGCCATGCTGGTAGAGATGTTCCCTACTCGCATACGCTACACATCCATGTCTCTGCCTTACCATATCGGTAACGGCTGGTTCGGTGGTTTGTTGCCAACCACGGCATTCGCCCTGGTTGCATTCAAAGGCGATATCTACTACGGTCTCTGGTACCCTATCATCATTGCTCTGGGCACTTTCGTTATCGGTACTTTGTTCATCAAAGAAACCAAAGATAACGACATTTATGCCAATGACTAAGTACTAAGTAAGACAGATCGATACGCGATGTAGCGTATCGAGAATAAAAAGGCTAGCTACAAGCGGTTGTAGCTAGCCTTTTTTATTTGCCTGAAATCCTTAAGTCTGTATTTAAGTCTGTATATGACCGCAACTGGTCGGCGCTACGACTGGCATATTCGTGTGAAGCTGATATTCTCAAGCATGCTTGCAAGCTACAGTCACAATTGATAAAAAAGCACTGGGACTGCCATAAGTGTACACTCCTAGAAATAAAATTTTCTTGCCACACATTCATAGAAACGATCATGTCGAAAAATCTTATTAGCCCACGCCATATCCTGACTGCATTGATAGTGATTTTTTTATGGGGCATGAATTTCGTCGTCATTAAGATAGGCCTGAAAGGAGTCCCCCCGTTTTTATTGGGAGCACTTCGCTTCCTGCTGGTCGCTTTTCCCGCCATCCTATTTTTACCGCGCCCAAAAGTGCCGTTCAAATGGCTGCTGGCCTATGCGCTTACCATTAGTCTGGGCCAATTTGCCTTCCTGTTCTCGGCTATGGCGGTAGGTATGCCGGCTGGATTAGCCTCCTTGGTATTGCAAGCCCAGGCTTTTTTTACAGTGGGTTTGTCGGCCTTAGTCTTTGGCGATAAATTGCGCGCCTCCAATCTATTAGGCATGCTGGTCGCCAGCATGGGCCTGGTTTTACTGGGGAGCGCCAGTCTGAGCAATGTCGCTAGCTCAGTTAGCCAAGTGACTCTGCTCGGCTTTATACTCACCTTATGCGCCGCCCTTTCCTGGGCATGCGGCAATGTCATCAATAAGAAGATCGGCGCTCTTTCTAGCTCAGTATCCACCTTAAGCTTGGTGGCCTGGAGTGCCTTGATACCCATACTGCCGTTTTTTCTTCTTTCTTATGTTTTTGAAGGCCGCGCCGTAATGCTCGACAGCCTCAGCCATCTATCCTTGTCCTCGGTACTGACTGTTGTATATCTGGCCTTCGCGGCAACTTTAGTCGGCTACACTTTATGGGGTCGCTTGCTGGCAGCTCTACCAACACACATGGTGGCACCGCTGACCTTACTGGTGCCCGTGGTGGGTTTAAGTGCGGCCTGGATACTCTTGGACGAAGCTCTGAAAACTAGCGAAATAATCGGCGCCGCGATCGTCATGTGCGGCTTACTGATTAACGTATTCGGCCACAGGTTTAGTGCCGGAGTGAAGCGCGCGATGAGCTGACTTTTTGGCAGTCTTGTACTTAGGTCGGTTCAGCAACGCGTTTTTTTGGGTTGTTGCTTGCAGCGCTCTAAGAGAATTTCTGCCAAAACTAAGCCTCCTCTTTTATCGAATTGCAAGCATCTGAGTTCATCAAGTCCTAGCTCAAAAATTTTCGTTAAAAGTTTGACTACTCGAAATGACTCAGTAATACTTCCGTCGAAGCAATTTTTCCTATGTTCTTTCGAGTAAACGCTAGGATATATGGTCTAAAACGCATGAATGATAAACAGCACACTAAACAAATTAAGACTCAAACAATGACCGACCTCTTTTCTAAAACAAATGAAACACCGCACCTACCTGGCTATGGCGAACAGAAGCCTCGCTCTGGGAAGTGGTTACTTGGAATTTTGACGCTCATTTTTGTATTGATCACGCTATGCGCATGGTACTCGATGAATCAGTACAATTATTTGCAAGACAATGACGAGCGGGTCGACGCCGAATGGAGTCATGTATTAAATCAATATACACGCAGAGCTGACCTG
Organism: Undibacterium sp. Ren11W; assembly: GCF_049340485.1. NCBI lineage: Bacteria > Pseudomonadati > Pseudomonadota > Betaproteobacteria > Burkholderiales > Oxalobacteraceae > Undibacterium > Undibacterium sp. Ren11W. The sequence continues at coordinate 737,834 of NZ_JBMPPB010000001.1, read as the reverse complement.
ATTCCTAACCTGGTAGCGGTGGTTAAATCGTATGCATCGCATGAGACCACCTTGTTTAATGAAATCGCTGCCGCGCGTTCCAAAGTAACTGAACTCTCTTCGTCAGCGCAAAATAGTACAGATCCGCGCGCACTGGGGCAATTTCTGGAAGCGCAAAAACAATTAGCAGTGCCTCTTTCACGCTTATTAATGGTTGCAGAAAAGTATCCGGACCTCAAGGCTAGTGATTTATATAGAGATCTGATGGTGCAATTAGAAGGTACGGAAAATCGAATAACGTATTCTAGACAAAGGTATATAGAAGCTGTGGCGAGTTACAACTTTATGGTACGTCGTTTCCCTAGTAATTTAATTGCGAAGCAGGCTGGCTATACTGCCAGAGCAAAATTTGACGTGGAAAATGCGTCTGCTATACAGCATCCGCCAGAAATCGAACTGAAATGATAATGCGCTTATTTATTGCTTCAATCGCTTGTTTGTTTTGCGCGCCAGCGCTAGCTTTATCGTCAGACAATCCAGTAGTCATCTCCAACATTGAGTTTCTTATCCCGGATCAGTATTTGTTGGTCAACGACTACTTCGGACTATTAACGATAGCAAAGTCCGTAGAAATTAATAAAAAATTACAAGCACTAGAAAAACATAATGGGACGCAAATCGTCTACATGTCGGTACCATCAACCGGCAAGCTGGATATCCGGGAATATGCTATCAAGGTTGCCAACAAATGGGACCTGGGCAATAACGGCCAAGGGAATGGCGTACTATTTCTTGTATGCCAGGATGGCAACATGTATATCTATGTGGGCCCGGGAGTAGCCGGTGCGTTGCCAGACGTGAAAATTGCCCGAATATTCAGAGATATTGCAGCACCTCATTTCAAGCTTGAAAATTATTCCGAAGGGATAGAAGTTACTTTGGATGAATTAATCAAGGCAGCTAAAGGGGAAGACACTGCGCCAACGTTTTATAACTATCTCGATGCAACTGGATACTATTTTTCGCCTTTCCTGAGCATTTTTGAACGTGTAAAAATGTTACTCACTTTAGAAAGAGTGTTAATAGGAATACTCATACTTTTTGGGGTTTTGTATGCAGCAGGATTGGTGATTAGCCGCAGAAAAAAAGATCGGACAGCGAATTGAAACATGTAATGGTTTTTGTTGTGCTCGGCCTTGCCATCTATTTTTTGGCCATTAAAAAATCTGACATTGATTTACTCATGGTACCAGTAGCTAATTATAGTGAAGCCCAGGCAGGCAACCGTTTTGCAGATGTGGTGTCCAGTCAGTTGCCCATAACCCCGAAACTGTTGGCTGAAGTAGGTGTTGTGACGGTAGTATATTTTCACGATGAAAATTGTTCCGGTTGCGTGCAACTCGATAGAAACATCGCGGACTTTTTAGTCGTCAGACCCGATGTTGCGGTCCGCAAGGTAAGTATGAGCCCTGGAAAAAATGGCTATAGCGATGCAATCAGAGATTACCAATGGAAGATTTACATGGCACCATGTATTTTGATCTTTGATAAGAATCGTAAGTTAATTGCTGCCGATGAAAAAACGAATGCTGCTGGTCAAGATTTACTGGAGAAATGGATCGCCAGAGAATTAGATAATGCTGCAAACAAGAAGATATAAGCGATTGTTTGACGCTTGCTTTTCAAGAGGCAAATCGACTCAGAAATCGAAAGCCAAATTCGGCGTCTTCATCTCAGAGATTTAAATCTATTTCAAAGGTAGGCGCAGTGTTCATGCGCCTCTTGACCCGAAAAGCCTTGAAAAGGCGCATTAATAATGCGCCTTTTGTACTATAAATACAGCGAAGGTCAACGTATCTATCGAATCAACCTAGTAATTACAGGCCAGTGTGCTCGGCTATAAATGCCTTCATTTTTGCCACATCCGCTGTCATGACGACAAAGCGTTGCGGTAACGCTTCTATATTTTCAAAACCAGCCGGACGTTCAGCATCCCGACCCAGTGCTTCTTGTATGGTCTCGTTAAATTTTGCTGGTAACGCGGTTTCTAGTACGATCATAGGCACTCCAGTTTGCAGATGCTCCAGCGCCACTTTGATGCCATCTGCAGTATGCGTATCGACCGTGATGCTATAGTTTTTTTCTACCTGACGTATGGTCGTGAGTCTATCTGCGTGGACCGATTTGCCCGATTCAAAGCCAAAACGGGCGATCTTATTAAATTCATCGCCATCACTGCCGGGGGCGCCTGATAAATCGAAACCACCTTCGGTCTCAACTTTTTTGAATAAGGCGGCAACGCGTGCTGCATCGCCGTCTAAAAGATCAAAAATGAAGCGCTCAAAATTGGATGCCTTGGAAATATCCATAGACGGGCTGGTGGTGTGCCAGGTTTCGGCTGATTTGCGGACACGGTACACACCGGTGCGGAAAAACTCGTCCAAAACATCATTCTCATTGGTGGCGACCACCAATTTATCGATAGGCAAGCCCATCATGCGCGCAATGTGACCGGCACAGATATTTCCGAAATTACCTGATGGCACAGTAAACGAGACTTTTTGTTGGTTATTGCTGGTGGCACTCAGATAGCCACGGAAGTAATACACCACCTGCGCCACCACTCTGGCCCAGTTGATGGAATTAACGGTGCCTATCTTTTGTCGGCTCTTGTACTCCAGATCATTTGAAACAGCCTTAACCATGTCCTGACAATCGTCAAACACGCCATCGACTGCAATATTGTAGATATTCGGGTCTTGCAGGCTGAACATTTGTGCAGTCTGAAAAGCGCTCATTTTTTTATGTGGGGACAGCATGAACACGCGTATCCCTTTTTTTCCACGCATTGCGTATTCGGCTGCACTGCCGGTATCGCCCGAGGTTGCGCCGAATATATTGAGTTCAGCATCATGCTTGGCTAAAGTGTATTCAAACAAATTACCTAACAATTGCATCGCCATGTCTTTGAACGCAAGCGTAGGACCATTCGACAAGGCCTGCAACAACAAGGTTTTTCCATCGCTATCGATCAGCACACGTAGTGGGGTAATCTGTGTCGCATCATGCTCAGGGCGCGTATTGCGATACACCTCAGCGGTATAGGTCTTGTCGCAGATAGCTTTGAGATCGGCTTCTGGAATATCGGTTGCAAATTTCTTCAATACCGCCAATGCCAATTCGGCATAGGAAAAGCTGCGCCAGGCATTGAGCTCATAGTCACTCACTTGCGGGTAGCTTTGCGGCAGATACAGTCCGCCGTCCGGTGCTAAGCCGCCTAACAGGATTTCGGAGAAATTTTGCTGTGCGGTGTGACCGCGTGTCGATACATAATGCATAGTAAAGAGAGATTTGGCGAAGTTGGAAGAAAGGTTTTCAGCATTATATCTTCCCGCCAGCGCTAAGGCCGTGCGCGACAGCAATTTATTCGAGTTAAATTCGAATTTTATTTGCCGACCACAAACTTTTACCGATGAATCACCACCATCAAGGCCTTTGCTTCGGTTTTTCCTATATTTCGTATGGCGTGATTCTTATCTGCCTCATAACGAGCGGTACCACCAAGTTTGAGTTTTTTCTTGTTACCATCGACTTCTACTTCTACACTTCCTTGTAACAAGGTCAGATGCTCAGTGGCACCCGGGTCATGCGAGGCTGATACCAGTGCGCCGCCTACTGCGAGGCTGAGTTCATACCATTCAAAACGCCCGGCCAATTCCATAGGACCTAAAATTTTGAGTATGTAACCAGCATGCTCTCCGGGCAAGGTCGGGGTTTCATGTGGTTCTAGCATACGGATGCTGTCGACCACAGGAGTTGCAGATGAGAGTAATTCGGCAATGCTCACACCAAGCGCGTTGGCTAGTCGCCAGGCGACGGCGATGGTCGGATTGGCTGTTTCGCGCTCTATCTGCGACAGCATGGATTTGGATACACCGGCGGTACGTGACAGGTCTTCCAGTGTCAATCCGCGCTCCTGGCGTAAGCGTTGTAGCGTGGCACCGACCTGAGGTGGAGCCGCTGTTTGCTGGTTTACGATCACTTTTTTCATATTTTTTCTTGCATCGTTCGAAAAGTATAGCTAATATCCGTTATATCGAATTTATGTTCGTTATATCGAATTTTATTTGCATGAGTAAAATTCCTAATTTCGAGCCATCTTATCAGAATCAGTCAGCGCAAGACATCAGTAATATTTGAATGATCACTGTCTAGAAATTGCAATCGCCGCACTTACACATTAGCCCTGGAGACAAAAAATGAGCGCAGTTACAAATAATGCAGGCAAGAGAAATGAATTTTTCTCGGAACTTGGTGGCAAATTAGACGCTCTGCGTGAACAAGGGCTGTACAAGCCTGAACGCGTGATCGCCTCGCGTCAGGGCGCTAGCGTTACCTGTGACGATGGCCGCCAATTAATCAATTTGTGTGCAAACAATTATCTGGGATTGTCGGGCGATGAAGCCACCGTACAGGCATCCATCGCTGCCACCGAAAAATATGGTTATGGTTTATCGTCGGTGCGTTTTATCTGCGGCACGCAAACCGTGCACAAACAATTAGAAACCGCCATTTCCCGTTTCTTAGGGATGGAAGACACGATCCTTTATGCGGCAGCTTTTGATGCCAACGGCGGCGTCTTTGAACCTCTGTTTGATGAACAAGATGCGATAATTTCGGACGCACTAAACCATGCCTCCATCATCGACGGTATCCGTCTATGCAAGGCCGCGCGCTATCGCTATGCAAATAACGACATGGCCGATCTAGAACTACAACTACAAGCCGCAGCCGACAAGCGTCACCGTATCATAGTCACCGATGGCGTCTTCTCTATGGATGGCACTATCGCAAAACTCAATGAAATTTGCGATTTGGCAGATAAATACGATGCACTGGTAATGATCGATGAGTGCCACGCCTCTGGCTTCATGGGTGCAACAGGACGCGGCACCCACGAACACCACAATGTCATGGGTCGCATCGACATCATTACTGGCACACTAGGCAAGGCCTTAGGTGGTGCAATGGGCGGATTTACTGCTGCGCGCAAGGAAGTAATAGACACCTTGCGCCAGAAATCACGTCCCTATCTGTTCTCTAACACGCTGGCTCCAGCTATTGCAGGTGCGTCTTTATCGGTATTAGAAAGACTATCGTCGTCCACTGAATTACGCGACCGTCTGCATGCCAATACCGCCTTCTTCCGCAAGGAAATCGCCGAGCTAGGTTTCACCATCAAACCTGGTACGCATCCGGTAGTGCCGGTGATGCTGTTTGACGCCCCGGTCGCACAAAAATTTGCTGCGCGTATGTACGAATTAGGTGTACTGGTCACCGGCTTCTTTTATCCGGTGGTGCCTATGGGGCAAGCGCGGGTTCGGGTGCAACTTTCGGCTGCTCACACCACTGAACAATTGAAAACTGCATTGACCGCCTTTGCGCAGGCCGGTCGCGAACTTGGCTTGATCAAGTAAAACCAAACAAGTACTAGGCAAATACCAAGCACACAAAATACGTCATTAGAAAGAAGAATCGATATGGAAAGAATTTTAGTCATAGGCGCCAACGGCCAGATAGGTAGCGAATTAGTGGATGCACTGGCGGCCCAGCACGGTGCCGACAATGTAATCGCAGCCGACATCAGCCCGGCTAGCTTGTACGGCGCAAAGCGCTATGAAGTGATCGATGTGCTCAACGCTGATAGACTAGCTGCCGTTGCCGAGCAATACCAAATCACGCAGGTGTATCAATTGGCCGCTCTATTGTCAGCCACTGGTGAACAAGCGCCACTAAAAGCCTGGACCTTAAATATGGACGGCTTGCTCAACATTCTGGAGTTGGCGAGAATACGCGGCGTAGCAGGCAAACCATTGAAGGTATTCTGGCCTTCCTCAATTGCCGCTTTTGGCCCAAATACACCGGCCCAAAACACACCGCAATATACGGTCATGGATCCAAGCACTATTTACGGCATTAGTAAGCTGGCGGGCGAGCGTCTGTGCGAATACTATTTTCAGAAATACGGCGTCGATGTGCGCAGCATACGCTACCCAGGCATCATCAGTTATAAGTCGCCACCGGGCGGCGGCACTACCGATTACGCCATCGCGATTTTCCATGCTGCCCTCCGTGGAGAAAACTATCCATGCTTCCTGGAAGCGGAAACCACACTGCCTATGATCTACATGCCAGATGCAATCCGCGCGACGATTTCTTTGATGGAGTGCGCTGCCGACAAACTTTCTATTCGTTCGTCCTACAATGTGGCCGGTCTAAGCTTCAATCCACGGGAATTAGCGTTAGTAATCGAACAAAATTTGCCCGGATTTGCAATACACTATGCGCCAGACAGTCGTCAGGCAATTGCAGCAAGCTGGCCACAAAGTCTGGACGATACTGTCGCCCGCCAGGACTGGGGCTGGCAGCCGCAAGTCGATCTCCAACATTTGGTGACAGACATGCTGAAAAACGTACAGATTAGCCCAGCCACGGCAGCAACTGCCAGTAAGGCGGCGTAAAAATAAACCATAGAGACACACAAGTTAAAAGGCGGACAGTATGGACATGCGGGTATTCGATTTATTTAAAATTGGTGTAGGTCCATCCAGTTCTCATACCGTGGGCCCTATGATAGCGGCCAGGCGTTTTTTACTTGAGTGTCCAGATCTATTTAAGGCCAGCAAGGTACAAGTTGGCTTATATGGTTCACTCGCCTTGACCGGCATTGGTCACGCCACCGATAAAGCCGTGTTACTCGGCCTGATGGGCGAGACGCCGCAAGATATTGCCCCTGAAACAGTAGACGACAAATTGGCGACGCTAGCCACTAGCGGCATCATGCATCTGCTGGGTGAATACAGCATTAAATTCGATATCCTCGATGACCTTTTGTGGTTTAAAAAAGAAGTCCTGCCTGGTCACCCTAACGGCATGCGGTTTACCCTGACACGCAGTGATGGCAGCGTCTACGAGAAAATATTTTATTCAACTGGCGGCGGCTTTATCTACTCCGCAGAAGAATTGCAACAAGATGGTACTGCTACTGAAAAAGAAGTGGTCGCCGTGCCCTACCCGTTTGGCACCATGGCAGAATTACTCGCGCATGGAAAGCACAGTGGCAAAAGCATCGCTGCAATGTTGCGTGAAAATGAACTGTCACATTGTAGTGCAGACGAGCTCGATGCCGGCCTCGACCGGATCTGGAATGTGATGAGTCATTGCATAGATCGCGGCCTGCAAATTACCGGAGAATTGCCTGGTGGCCTGCACGTGCAAAGACGTGCCGCCAAACTGTGGTTGACTGCCAACAACACCACCAATGTCTTGCCTCACGATGGCATGCATAAAGTGAGTCTGTATGCGATGGCGGTCAACGAAGAAAACGCCGCCGGTGGTCGAGTTGTCACAGCACCGACCAATGGCGCAGCCGGCATTATCCCAGCCATACTCAGATATTATTCAAAAGACTGCAAACCTAGCAATCCCGAACAAGGAATACGCAATTTCATGTTAGTGGCAGCCGCCATCGGTATGCTGTGCAAGAAGAACGCCTCAATCTCCGGTGCCGAAATTGGTTGCCAGGGTGAGGTCGGCGTGGCGTGCGCGATGGCCGCGGCAGGATTAACCGCTGCCTTAGGTGGCAGCAATGAACAAATCGAGACAGCGGCTGAGATCGGTATCGAACATCATCTGGGGATGACCTGCGACCCGATAGGTGGACTGGTGCAGATCCCCTGCATAGAACGCAATGGCATGGGGGCGGTCAAAGCGATTACCGCCGCCTCATTGGCATTAAAAAGCGATGGCGTCCATCATGTCAGTCTTGATCAAGCAATAGAAACCATGCGTCAGACCGGCTTTGACATGCAAGCCAAATATAAGGAAACCTCTTTGGGTGGATTGGCAATCCATGTCATTACCGTCAATCACGCAGCTTGCTAGTTTGTATAGGCTAAATCAAAGCAAACTCATCTAGCGTTTGCTACCGCCTTGGCTCTGTCCCAGAGACTCAAGCGCATCTCCACCATTCATGCCGCCAGCACGCACTGTTCATGCGCCTGCTGGCGGCATGTGCCCGCAAACCCGCATAGAATATGCGCACTGGGCCGATGGTATTTTGAATTCAGATACGGTATTCAAATACAGGATAGCTTGCCTGATAACTTCGTCAATTATTTTTGTCAATTATTCATATTTTACATAACCGATATGACGAGTTAATACTAGGTCGCTCGCTTATACACCGTCTATAATTTCGCTTCGGCAATTTTAGACGGTGAATTTCAGGACTTCCTGTAACTTACCTCTACCCTCTTCCAAGCAGCTAGTGCATTGGTAAGCAGTACACCTTGCCTACGCTGGAATCGCTGCCAACTCTCATTTCTAAAATGAGGATTCTGGCGACGATACTAATTTAAATAATCGCTTTGAACATCTTGGCGCGACTCTTACTTATTTTTAGATCAAAAATACGTGAGCACGCTCGGTGAGTTTTGCCCCAACAATTAGAAATCTCGATATCCATGAAAATTACTTTCTCTGCGCGTATTTGCACTGCTCTTCTTGCTCCCGTACTTTTTGCCGCCGCTAGCGCTAGCCTAGCTGGCACCACCTTAGACCGCATCAAGCAAAGCGGCGTCATCAATATAGGTTACCGCGAAGCCGGCTTGCCGTTTTCATACAAAAACTCAGATCAAGGTACTCCTTTAGGCTACAGCATTGAAGTATGTGGTGCCTTGGTAGATGCTATCAAACAGGAGCTACATGGAAAAAACACTGAAATAAAATACGTTCCGGTCGCGGGATCGACCAGGATCCAAGCCGTGCTTGATGGGAAAATCGATCTTGAATGCGCTAACTCAACTAATACCAAAGCGCGCCGTGATCAGGTCGCTTTTAGCATGCCTTACTATTTTGCTGCCGCAAAACTACTGGTCAAGCAAAACTCTGGCATCGGCAAACTCGACGATATGGGCGGCAAAACGCTGGCTGTTTTAAAGGGAACTACTGGTGCGATGATCGCTGAAAGTGCGCGTAAAACACGCGGCATAGCTAGCATGAAAATCTTGGTAGTCGACAGCTCGTCCGACGGAGCGCTGGCAGTTGAAAAAGGGACTGCTGATGCCTTCATGCAGGATGACATCCTGCTCCACGGTTTGAAGGCGCAGGCCAAAGAAGCCTTAATAGTAGTCGGCAGTAGTTTGTCGGTAGAGCCTTTGGCTGTCATGTTCAACAAAAACGATGCAGAGTTGGCCGCGCTGATGGAGCGCGAAATGGCACATATGTACACCTCAGGCAAGATGAAGCAAATCTACAAAAAATGGTTTCAATCGCCGTTGCCACAACGTGGCTTTAACCTCAATGTGCCATCAAACCCGTTACTGGCCGATATGTTCAGCCGCCCTAGCGGCTTTGTGGTGGACTGGACAGTGCTGTAAAAAATCAGCGAAACTAGTTGCAAGGCGCGGATATCAACCGCGCTTTTTTTATGCGTGAGCGATCAATTTATCCAGTTAATTTCACGCGCAGTCTGATCGCCGATGACGACATGATCCAGACTCAAGGGAATATCAGAGCTGGTCTGCGTCAAGGGTACACGCCCGCCCATGATCTCCGCCAATTGTTGCGGGAATAAAGGAAGTTGCTCAGGGTTGGCATAGCCTTGAGGAAAAATCGGTTGATTGCTAAGCAGATCGTATTTATCCGCGGCGCCTAAGGTATGTAGAAACTCGTGCGCGATGATGACATTATTTTGCGACTTCATCTGACTTGCCGCAAACACGTTAACCCGACCGAGCAAACCTTTTTGCAGGGCGGTCGAATGGTCTAGCTGCGCATTCTTACCCGGATCAAAATACAAAACAAATAATTTCACTTGCGAACCTGGTCCATGGGTTTGGGCATTTCGAAACGACCACCAACGTAACTGCAAACTCCAGATAATCACGTCAAGTACAGATCCCGCAACCGGAGGTGCTGGTGGCACGCTAGTCAAGACCGGCCCCAGTCGCATTTCTATGGACGCATTTGCCGCAAGCTCGTGCCGAGCCGCTTCATCCCGCATAAATTTCTCTATAGGCTTAAATTCATCCACCTGTAGCGAGCGCACATAAGCCTCACTAGTCTTGCTACCATCAGCATTGATCGGATAGACGTTAACAATCAGGGTATATTTCCATGCCACTGAGTTGGTCTTAGCGCGCCAGGTGGCGCTGGCTACAGCAGCCAGAACAAACAGCAAAAAAGCGATGCGTAGTGTTTTAAACATGAAGATGAACTGGGATATTTCAGTATGTCGTCGTTAGTCAGACCGTTCGGGACCAGCAAGCAAGTTTAGCGCTAGGGACTGCGCACTACTTAAAAGCTCATGGCAATGCCTAAGCCACCACCTGAAACGCCATTGCCAAACATATAGCGCATGACGAAGCGAGTGCGTGTGACAAATACCGAGTGTGCGCTGGAATCGATCTCAAATCCGGCACCGAGAGTCGACAAATGATCAAAACCTAAGACTCCAGCCTGATCCCCGTAATACCGCGAATGCGAAACCTCTAGGACGTAGCGTAAAGGCCGTTCCAACATAGTGAAACCGGTAGGTGCGCGATAACGCGCCCAAAGATTGGCGGTTTGAGAATTGGAAGCGCCGGCAACACCATCGTCGGTTTTGAAGGTTTGCAAATGCACTTGAGATAGACGCAATTCAACATCGACTTCGTACTCGGGTTTCACCAATTCATAATCGAGCATCAAAGCAGCACCCAAGCCATACACATTCATACTGCCTTTTTCGAAGAATTGAAACTCCTTACCAGTCTTATAATTAAGCCACCAATTTGCCGCTTTTAGATCACTCGCTACCGTTCCTAATGAAAAATTGAAAATTGGTCGCAACACTAAATTCTCGGCGACAGGAAAATCCCAACCTATCCCGCCAGTGGCTGTAATTGAGGTCCATTTCAAAGGGATTTTTCGATTTTCTACACCATCGGTAGCGACAAAAGTAGGATCGTAGCGGCTGCCAGCAATCGCCCCCTCTAAATATACGGGGGTGTTTTTGCTCATTGTGGCACCACCACCCAATTGCGTCATCGCTAATTCTTTATTTTCGCTCTCAGTTCCTTGAATCGACAAGCTACTCGCCGCCAAATCCAAAATTACTGAGTACGACATCAAAGCAAGCACCGAATTAGCACTTTTTTGCACGTTCGCAGCGTTTTGCACTCGCCACTCAGGTAGGTCGATAGCTTGAACATCAATCGAGCTTAACAAAAAGAGAGCGGACCACAGTGCTAAGTAGAATTTGTTCATGGAGTAATGGTGATGCAGAAATCAGATGCTCGAAGAATAGCAGGAAACCAATAAGAAATTAACAAAATATTAGTGAGCGGCGGCGCCCCCTACTAGCAAGATCTAACGCGATCTCGAATTAATTTGGCTAACTAAACCGCTTGAACAACACATCGAAAAATACCCTCAGGAAAACTTCAACCTTGCCAATTCCATGCTTGTTGTTTTCTGTATCAAGGAAAATTTTGTACCGCGCTCGTGATTTTACTCATGCCCTGGTCATGCTATGAATGAACATTTAAAGCTTTGTTCCATAGATAAATTTACGTTTATCCAGCAAGCGCGAAGAGCAAAACTTTTTGCATAGCGTTTCTATTTATTAAAAAAAGTAAGACGCATTGGAGTAAATATTCTAAATAAAATCTGTGTGCGAAAAGGCAATTCCATTAGTCTTAATGAGCAAAAACCGCAACGAGAATTGCTGATTACATTCAGTTTTAGATAAATTGCAGATCGTGCGTCTATCCGCTTTCGGTCTAAAAATTGCGTTTATGAATAGGAGCTAAATATCGACTTATTCAATCAGAATAAAAATACATTGATAAAACATTGATTTTCTAAGTCAAGTAGGTAGTGCAAGCAATAACGCTGACATCTTAAATAAAAAGAGATGCGGTTAGAGGAGACAAAAAAATGATAACAAGCAATTTGCGAGCGCGCGAAGGGGTTACAAGCGTCGGTCCAGACACAGGCACGAGCACGTTACAGGATGCCAAACATAATGCCCTCGTTGGCAGAGCCTCCAAAATGACGCGTAGAGATTTTGCCTGGCACCGGATGGACAGCGACAAGAACCTCATGGTCATCAACAGTTTCTTGATGTTTGAGGGAAAACTCGACATGCAAAGATTGGTGTCGACGATCGCACATCGTTTGCCTAACTACCCGCGCTTCACCCAAAAAGTGGTCACACGCCTAGGGCTGCCGCGTTGGACCGAAGACACACAATTCGACATCCTGAAACACATAGAACGCACGGATCTAGTCGAACAACTGAGTCCCTATGAGCTGCAGCAAAAATTAACTGCGATGGCCCACGTGTCGCTGGAAAGCGAACGCCCATTGTGGCATATGAGCGTGATCGATCAGGTCGGAACTGGTTACGCAATCGTATTTCGGGTACATCATTGCATCACCGATGGATTAGGTTTGATCCATGTACTCAATCATCTCACCGATGACAATGATAGCCATGGCGAGTCGCCATCGATGAATGGCCACCCTCATAGTGCGAAAATAGTTTTGCAATCGGTCTGCTCTCGTTTGGCTCGCTCGCTCTCCTTACTAAAAGTGGCCGCGCATGTTACGCGTTTATCGCTATTATGGCCGGATGCAAAGACGCAACTAAAAGCGCCACTGACAGGCGAAAAGCAACTGGTCTGGCTGCCGCCACTAGAAATGGAACTGGTCAGAAGTATGGCAAAGCGCATGGGCGTCACGCTCAATGATGTCTGGGTAGCGGCGGTTTCTGGTGCATTGAGAGAGTACTTGATAGAGCAAGGTGAACAATTGGATGGAAGGGCTTTGCGGGCCGCGGTCACCTTCAATTTGCGCGAAAAAACCAATGCCTTTCAACTTGGTAATGAGTTTGGCCTGGTTGCTTTGGAATTGCCGACCAACGTAGACAATCCGCGCCTACGCCTAAAAGAAGCAAACCAGCGCATGAATGCGATCAAACGTTCGCACCAACCTCAGGCAACCATGGCCTTCCTTTCCATTGCCGGTTGTCTGCCGCGCCCTCTTCAGCGTTTTGCCCTCAATCTATTCACCTCTAAGGGCTCCGTGGTATTAACTAACATCGAAGGGCCAACACACTCGCGTTACTTAGCAGGATCAAAGATGACCGATCTGATCTGCTGGGTGCCGCAGGCCGGTCGCATGGGTGTAGGTTTTGCCTTCATCTCCTATGCAGGTCAGATACAACTCGCCTTATTTGTCGATACCGATCTGGTCAAGTTCCCGGATCGCTTAATGCGCTTGACCTACGAGGCCTTTGCGCAACTTGAGCAAGCCACCAAGCTAAGCGTGGTCGATAAACCGAGCGCAGAAGTAACAGAGTCCGCGATCCAGATCGCGAGTGCGAGCAGAGCTGCCAGCATGCTCAGTTAAGTTTAGCTCAGCGCAACCACGCACAGTCGTCAATCAATCACTATTCCAACATAAAATTCGTGCTGGGCGCGATCACACTAGATAGAATTGTATAGCCATGAAAAATATGTCGTCGCCATTAAACGTTAGTGAGCAACTAACGGGAAAACGGGTGCTAATTACCGGCACAAGTGGATTTTTGGCCAAAGTATTATTAGAAAAATTGATCCGTGATGTGCCTGGGATTAAACAATTCATACTCGTCATCCGTGGCAATAAAAAATACACTAATGCTGCAGAGCGTTTTGAGCGCGAGATTTTATCCTCGTCTATCTTTGACCGTTTGCGTGAAGAGCAAGCCCAGTATCTAGCCGACGTAGTCAGCAACAAACTGGTGGTTATTAATGGAGAAGTGACTGAACCTCTGTTTGGGCTTGGTCAGTTAAAGTTTAATCAGCTCGCCAATACAGTTGATATCGTGGTCAATTGCGCGGCCAGCGTTAACTTTCGCGAAGCACTCGACCAAGCCTTAGAAATCAATGCCTTGTCTGTGCATAAACTTGCAGCCCTGGTGCGGATGGCAGGCAATATTCCCTTGATTCATGTTTCCACTTGCTATGTGAACGGTTATCATGAAGGGGCAATGCACGAGCAACTACATGCCTCTGCGAGCAAATTAATCCCACAACATGCAGACGGCTATTATGAGGTTCAGCCTTTGATCTCTGAGCTTTTGCAAAAAATTGCAGCAGTAAAGCGTCATTGCCTGAATGCCGACGATCTCCCCCAAGCCTTAACCGATTTGGGAATCCGTGAAGCGCATCGTTATGGTTGGAACGACACCTATACTTTTACTAAATGGATAGGCGAACAAATCGCCTGTCGTGAGATGCAAGGCAAGAGTTTAACCATCGTGCGTCCCTCCATTATAGAAAGTACTTTGCGCGAGCCAGCAGCTGGATGGATAGAGGGCGTGAAAGTGGGCGATGCATTGATACTCGCTTATGCACGGGGGAAAACCAGTTTTTTTCCCGCCAAGCCGGATGCCGTGATCGATCTGATTCCTGCCGATCTGGTGGCAAATAGCATCATACTGGCGATGACCGAAGCACTGCATAGCCCGGGGCAGCGGCGCATCTATCAAAGCTGCAGCGGCTCCAGAAAACCAATTATTTTGGGCGAATTGATACACATTATCCAAACTGCCTGCAAGCGTGACTGGCGTGCCTACGACCGACTATTTCACCGGCAGCCGGGTTCAGATTTCCGCTGCGTTAGCCGTCCGGTTTTTTTGCTCACGATGAGTACGATGAAACTGGCTTTGGATGCGGTCTGCTTGGCCAGAAAATGTTTGGGAATGAAGCAGAGCTTTGCACGACTAGAGTCGTTTAATACGACACATAATTTGGCAGTAGTCTTCTCGTTTTACACTTCGCCCAACTATATTTTTCAGAACAGCAAATTACTTGAGTTGGAACAACGCATGGGGCCATCAGACCGCAGCATGTTTTCTATTGACCCGGAGCGCATCAATTGGACTAAGTACATGGGCAATATCCACCTTGCGGGTCTGAACCGCTATGCGCTCAAAGACAAGCGACGTGATAAAAACAGCGACGCCACGCTGGCCCCAGAAAGCGCGAATACAATCACAGCCAATATCGCTTAAATCCCAAAGATAGTTCTGAAAAAATAAAAAAGGGCGGGCCGCTTACACAGCGCCCGCCATTTTTTTTTGATTTAGGGACTAAGGTAAAAACATCACCACGGCATGCAAAAGCAAGCCGATCAGACCGCCGACCACGGTACCGTTCAGACGTATATATTGCAGATCACTACCGACACTCAATTCTAACTCTCGCACTAATTCTGCATCGTCCCATTGTTTCACGGTAGTTGCGATGTGAACCGCAATCGTATCGCGTAAATCGACTGCCATCGCCCGCGCCGCATCTGCCATATGTTGATTGACCGAGTCGCGCAGAGCCGGATTATCGATTAACCATTGGCCGGCATTACGGGCCGCGTCGGCGATCTTTTGACGCAGGTCTGAGTCTGCTCTGGACATATCTGTGCGTAACCAGTTTTTCAATTGCCCCCACAGGCCGCCTATGTACATAGCGGTCAGCGGGGATGCCAGCAACTGCTGCTTCCAGCCTTCGATTTTCGCGTGAAAATCCGGATCGTTCTTCATACGTTCTAAAAATTCTTCGACCACCTGATCAAACTGGGCGCGCCGTGGATGCGCGGGATCGTCACCGATTTCGTGTAACCAAGAATTTAAATTTGCCACCAGTGAAGAGGCTATTTTTAAACTAAATTCGTCCGTGTTAGCAACCATGCCCAACATCTGTAACAAACTAGGATATTCGCGTCCGGCGATTTCTATGATCATAGCCGCCAGTTGTTTCTGCGTATCGGCATCATCGAGTGCCGCGGCCAGTTTGCGCAGGGCTTCATTGAGTAATAACTGATGGCGCTTATCCTCCGTCAGTAAGCCCAATAATTTACCGACGGTTTGTCCGAGATTCACTTGATTTAGATTTTGTTGCAAAGCGCTATGCAATGCCGCCTGCACACGCGCATCGTCAATAAAATCGAGTCCTTTGATCAGCACGCCCTGCATCTTGTCCGCGAATAAATCGGCATTATTGCCGCTAGCGAGCCACCCGGCTATTTTTTGCGCAGGATCGAAGGCGCGAATTTTTTCGACCAAAGTGTCGGTAGCAAGAAATTTGTCGCGCACAAATAGCGCCAGATTGTCGGCGATGCGCAGTTTGTTGCACGGGATGATTGCAGTATGTGGAATCGGCAATCCTAAGGGGCGTTTAAACAAGGCCACCACCGCGAACCAATCCGCCAAAGCGCCTATCATGGCCGCTTCGGCAAATGCCGCCACCCAGGCCCAGCCCCCTAATCCGTGCTGCAAGCGTGCGATGATAAATAAGCCTGTAACGAACAGCAGCAACACCGTTGCCAGGCGCTTCATTTTGCTAAGTTCTTGTTGTTTGATGGTGTTATTCATGATTTCATGACTTTAAAAATGATTGCTAGAAACAGCGCGCCGTGAACCAGCCATAGTTTGACCGGACGCTGATAGTTCTGCGCATTTTACGTGCTTGCAGGGCTAGCACGCAACGAAATGCAGTATACGTACCGGGTAAAAATGCGCGTTTTCACGTGATTGCAATGTTGCCAAGCTATAATGCGCCATCAACGTGCGCCATTGAGTTCGGTCTTTGCTTGCGGCGCGTGTTTAAAATAGCAAACCTATAGCAAAACCAAAAAACCCTAAAATTTGACTGTACTTAGTACTGAGCGAGACTTTTCATGATCAAAAAACAGGGTGACTTAACCCGCACCATTTTGGCGATACTCTGCATCCTGCTGTTGATCGCCGGCTCACTCTGGGTCCTGCGTCCCTTCCTGGGCTCTTTGATCTGGGCGATCATGCTGGTCGTGGCGACTTGGCCCATGCTCCATTCCTTAGAAAACAAGCTAGCGGGAAAGCGATTTCTCGCTGTGATGGTAATGACCATAGGAATGTTACTGTTATTAGTCATTCCATTGTGGTTGGCAATTAGCACCATCGCCGCACATGCAGAAGGCATCGTCAGTCTGGCCACAAAATTCGCCGAATCTGGCTTACCACAACCACCTGCCTGGGTCCATACTTTGCCACTGATAGGCGAAAAACTGGCAAACATATGGGAGCAATTAGTCGACGATGGCACTCAGGGTCTAGTCTCCAAGGCACAACCCTATGCCGCGCAAGCGGGCAGTTGGGTGCTGTCACAAGTTGGTAGCGTAGGTGGCCTGCTATTACAATTTATTCTGGTGGTGGTGATGTCCGCGATTCTTTACTCGACCGGCGAAGCTGCTGCAGACAGCGTGCGGCGTTTCGGATACAGGCTGGCTGGTGAGCGCGGCCTGAGTTCCATCTTACTCGCCGGAGGGGCCATTCGTGGCGTCGCTCTGGGTGTGGGTGTCACTGCGATCGTGCAGACCGTCTTGGGTGGCATTGGGCTGGCGATTGCTGGTGTCCCTTTCGCCTCGCTATTGTCGGCCTTGATGCTGATGTTTTGCATCGCCCAAATAGGTCCAGCCCTGGTGTTATTTCCGGCGGTAGGATGGATGTTCTGGACGGGCAACACCGGCTGGAGCATTTTTCTTTTGGTCTGGAGCCTGATCGTGACGACTCTGGATAATTTTTTACGACCTATGCTGATCAGAAAAGGGGCAGATTTACCCTTGCTACTGATTTTTGCAGGGGTCATTGGGGGCATGCTTGGTTTCGGCCTGATAGGACTTTTTATCGGCCCGGTGATACTAGCGGTAACCTATACTTTACTCGATGCCTGGATGGATGATGATTTAGGGGAAGACAAACCTGTTGCCCCAGAACCGATATCAGAAAATTGACCGGCCGCTTACGCATATTCCATACGGGTTTACGGCTGGCATGCCGTACCAGCCGCATAGATACTGCGTGCTGGGCCTGCCCCCCAAAATAATTACAAAGAACGTTGAACGCGACAGGGATTGCCGCTGGCCACACTGTCCGCAGCAATGTCGCGGGTCACCACACTACCCGCCCCAATCACACTACGTGCGCCTATGCTGACTCCAGGCATGACCACCGTTTGCCCGCCTATCCAACAATCATCGCCGATCGTGACAGGCGCTGCCAATTGCGCTCCCGCCGCTCTTGCGACCGGGTCGATAGGATGTGTGGTGGTATACAAATGCACGGCTGGACCCAGTAAGACACGCGCACCGATGCGGATCTCGGCGGCATCAAGCATGACGCAATGATGGTTGGCAAAGAAATTTTCGCCTAGGTAGATATTGCTGCCGTAGTCGCAATAAAAATCCGGCTCTATAAAAGCTGACGAGACGGCAGCGAATAATTGCTGATATAAGGGCTGTCTTTGCTTTTGCAGTTGTACCGGGATCGCATTGATCTGGGTGCAGAGTAATTTGGCGCGTTTGCGTGCCGCCAGACGGCCAGGCTCCAATGGAGAAAACGGAAGTAAAGCGATCACGCACACCCTTTTTTTTAAATATTCTGGCGTGCATGAACTTGAGAAACAAGCGCAATAATTATGTTCGAAAATAAGTTCGAGAAATAAGCACGGCCACCCTGGTTCGGCATGATAAACCTAAGGCCTGCAAATAGAAACCAGGGAGCACGCTTTACTTTACAAATCAATGCGACATCAGCACCGGCAGCGTCATCTGGGTCATGATGGCACGCGTCACACCACCAAATACCAGCTCGGTAAGACGGCTATGACCGTATGCGCCCATCACCAGCAACTGCGCATCCATGTCCGCCGCGCGCGACAATAGCCAGGCCGCTGGTGCCATTGCAATATTTTCATTCCTCTCGATCTCAACACTGACGCCATGCATGGCCAGGTAGGCCGCAATATCAACATCGGGTAAATCATGATCATCGTCGACATGTTCAGAGATAGACAAGATTTTTACTTGCTTGGCTTCTTTTAATATCGGTAAAGCGTCGGCCATCGCTCGCGCCGCCTCCCTGCCGCCATCCCAAGCCACGATGACTCTCTCAAAATTGCATGTTGTATCTCCGATATACGGAAGAAAGATCGCCGGACGGCCCAGCTTTAAAACTACATTTTCGGGAAAACCGCGTCCAAAGTCACCCTCTACCTCACTGGGGTTGCGTTGTCCTAAAACGATCAGATCGGAGGCGCGCGCATAGGCGATCAACTCACGAAAATCATCGCTGCGAAATCCCAGCCAATCGACCGCAACGCCAGCATTTTTAGCTTCGTCTAAAAACGCTTGTTTAGCAAGATCATGCTTGGCCTGTGCCGACTCTTCCCATTCGACCAGCATCGGCGCCCAGACTGCGTATGGATCGGACATGATGATAGGCGAGTAGGTAAGATGCAAAGCGTGTAAATGCGCGCCAAAGCGCTGCGCCAGCGCTAAAGCAAAGCTCAAGCGCCGCGACGAACCGGCACTATTGTCCAAGAACACCGTCAAACTTTTGTAACTCATTGCTTTACTCCTGGTTAAGTAGGAAGACTTACACTAAAACAAACTAATCATAGTCCATTGTGCGGTTTTTTTCGGGTACAACTTAGACGTAGATCAATTATTTTTATGATTTTATTAACAAGAGGAAACTAGCTAATGACTGGCTATAGCGGTAAGGATAGTCTTGAGCAGTCTGAAATAGTTTAAAATGCGCACTTGCAGCAAGCCTAGTGCGCCTTGCACCGCCGCTCCCCACTACTTCTCATCGACCATGCCATTTTCTACCCTGGGTTTAGGCCCTGCTCTTGCCAATGCCGTACGCGAACACGCCTACGCTGAACCTAGCGAGATACAAAGCGCCGCTATACCCGCGATTCTGGCGGGCCACGACTTACTGGCGTCTGCCCAAACCGGTTCAGGCAAAACCGCAGCTTTTTGTTTGCCCCTACTAGAAGTATTGCAAAACCGTCCGCGTAGTGCGCCGCGCGTAGTGCAGGCACTGATCCTGGTGCCGACCCGCGAGTTGGCGGTGCAGGTCTCTGAAACCCTGCGTACATTAGCCGAACATTTAGCCCACCCAGTCAAACTGGCGATATTGTTCGGCGGGGTCTCGATTAACCCGCAAATGATGCATTTACGTGGCGGTGCCGACATCGTGATCGCCACCCCTGGCCGCTTATTAGATTTAATCGAACACAATGCGCTGCAAATTTCGCAAGTGGC
Source organism: Undibacterium sp. Ren11W (assembly GCF_049340485.1). NCBI lineage: Bacteria > Pseudomonadati > Pseudomonadota > Betaproteobacteria > Burkholderiales > Oxalobacteraceae > Undibacterium > Undibacterium sp. Ren11W. The sequence continues at coordinate 717,680 of NZ_JBMPPB010000001.1, read as the reverse complement.
AACGCTGGTTCTGGATGAGGCTGACCGTTTATTGGAACTGGGCTTCGCTGATGAGCTCAGCCGCATTCTGAGTTTATTACCCGCAAAACGACAAAACTTGTTTTTTTCAGCGACCGTCCCACCGCAAGTAGAAGCACTGGCCAATGGCATCCTGCGCGATCCGCTCAGAATACAGATACTCAGCACCGCAATCGGCGCGCCGGACATCACGCAAAGAGCCATCGTGGTCGATGCCAAGATGCGTACCCAGTTATTACGTCATCTGATTGAAGATCAGAAATGGAGCCGGGTGTTGGTATTTGTCGCCACCAAATACGCCGCCGAACTAGTTGCAGCCAAGCTGCGACGTTTGCGCATCAATGCCGAGCCCTTTCACGGTGAACTCAGTCAGGGCAAGCGCAGCCAGGTCTTAATGGATTTTAAAGCCAGTCGGGTCAAGGTCGTAATCGCCACCGATGTGGCAGCACGCGGTATCGACATTAGCAATCTGCCGGTGGTGGTCAACTACGATCTGCCACGCTCGAGTGACGACTACACGCATCGCATAGGCCGCACCGCAAGGGCTGGCGAAAGCGGCATAGCGCTGAGTTTTATCTGTTCGGATGTCGCCAACCAGGCGCATTTCCGTCTGATAGAGCAAAGGCAGCAGCAGAAAATTCCGCGTGAACACATCGCTGGCTTCGAACCCTCAGAGCAAAGCATAGAAATATCGAACACTCACGCCCCCCTAGGAGATCCGAATGGCGGCATCAAAGGCAAACGCCCCAGCAAGAAAGACAAGCTGCGGGCTTTAGCGACACCAGCCGATTAGCCGAATACTTAAACTACCAAGCCGGAATCCTAGACATACTCTGGGATTTTAGCTTGCTTAATTATCGAGGCACTCCCACGAAGAGTGCCCGTTTTTTTATCAGGAGAACATGCATGACAAGTAGTAAGTTCGTTTTATTAAGCGGCCTATTTTGCGCCAGCACGGTGCTCAGTTCGGCAGCACTTGCCACTGAGAGCGCCACGGTACAGCAGCGTGGGTTTACGGTGGAAGATATGGTGAAGATGGAGCGTATCAGTAAGCCAGTCTTGTCCCCCGATGGCACGCAAGTAATCTACCAGCTACGCCGCGCCGACCTGGATAAAAACCGCGGCCTGACCGATCTGATGCTGCTAGCGCTAGATGGTTACGCCAAAGCGACCCCGCTGCGCCTGACTCAAGACAGCAGTAAGCCAGACGCCAACAACACCAGCCCTGAGTGGTCGGCAGATGGCAAGAGCGTCTATTTTATATCCACCCGCAGCGGCAGCGCCCAAGTCTGGCGACGTGCCCTCAATGCTACCAACACAGATCCCGCTATAGAAGCACTGCCTAGCATGGTGCAGATCACCGATCTGCCTTTACCGGTAGAGAGTTTTCGCGTTTCACCTAGCCAGGATCGCATCGCCGTTTCCCTCGAGGTATTTCGCGATTGTGCCGACCTCGCTTGCAGCAAACAGCGCTTGGACAAAGTAGAAAAGCAGCAGGCCAGCGGCCGCACATATCAGCAATTATTTGTGCGCCATTGGGATAGCTGGGCCGATGGCCGGCGTCTGGTTTTATTCTCAGCGCCATTGGGCAGCACGGGCCGCGTTAGCAGCGAGCCTGTGAGCTTATCCGGTACTTTGGATGCCGATGTCCATTCAAAACCAGACGGCGATCAAGGCGATTACCAATTCAGCCCGGATGGCAAAACCATCGTCTTTGCGGCTAGAGTCGCAGGCAAGACAGAAGCCTGGTCCACCAATTTTGACCTGTATCAGGTAGCGTCTACTGGCGGCGCAGCGCCACACAATCTGACCGCAGATAACCCTGCCTGGGATGCCAAGCCAGCCTTTTCACCGGACGGACATAGCCTTGCCTATCTGGCTATGAAACGCCCCGGTTTCGAAGCCGATCGCTTTCAATTAGTCGTACTCGATCTGGTCAGCGGCAAGAAACGGCTGTTAGCCGAAAAATGGGATAGAAGCGTACAAGAATTTAGTTGGGCGCAGGATAGCAAGAGCCTGTATGTAGCAGCCGAAGAACTGGGCCAGCGCAAACTGTTTTCTATCGATGCCACTAGCAGTACAGTCAAAACCTTGACCGGGCTAGGCGAAGTCACAGGCTTTGATGTACAAGGCAATAGCCTGGTGATTGCGCAAAATAACCTGGCCAACTCTACCCAGTTATTTACAGCGAAACTCGACCAACTAGGCAAGCTGAACAAGGGCGACAATGGTGGCGCAGGCTGGCAGCAAGTGACTCATGTAAATACCGAGTTGCTGCGCCAAGTCAAATTTGGCGAGTATCAACAATTCTCATTTAAAGGCGCTAAAGGCGACACCGTACACGGCTATGTGATGCAGCCGTGGAATGCCAAAGCTGGAGAAAAATATCCGATTGCCTTCCTGGTACACGGCGGCCCACAAGGTTCCTTCGGCAATAGCTGGGGCTACCGCTGGAACCCGCAAACCTATGCCGGTGCCGGTTATGGTGTGGTATTTATCGATTTTCACGGATCTACCGGCTACGGCCAAGCCTTTACCGATGCCATTAGCGGCGATTGGGGCGGTGCTCCTTTAGAAGACTTAAAAAAAGGCATGGCGGCAGCCACCCAGCAATTCACCTGGTTAGATCGCAGTAAGGCTTGCGCCCTTGGTGCCTCGTATGGCGGCTATATGATGAACTGGATACAGGGTAACTGGGCCGATGGCTTTCAGTGCATCGTCGCGCACGCTGGCGTATTCGACACCCGCAGCATGTATTACTCGACCGAAGAACTCTGGTTTAACGAATGGGAAAACGGCGGCACCTATTACGACGCAGCTGCCAAGCATGAGAAATTCAACCCGGTCAATCATGTCAAGAAATGGAAAACCCCTATGCTAGTAATCCAGGGCGAACTCGATTTCCGCATCCCGACCGCGCAATCGCTGGGCAGCTTCACTGCTCTGCAAAGACGCGGCATAGAAAGCCAATTACTGATCTTTCCGGATGAAAACCACCACATCTTAAAACCTGCCAACTCGCTGTTGTGGCATCACACAGTTAACGACTGGCTGCAACAACACCTGCAGAAATAGACGCTAAGCTTTTAGCGATTCAAAACCGATCACGCAGTATCCATGCGGCTCCTGGCACGAAATCATGCCAGGAGCCGCATCAGCATTGCGCAAGCGTTTTCAAAACGCATCTTTCTCAATGGCCAATTATGCGTCGCGCTTTTTGGTATCCGCATATTCCTGGCGTGCCTGTTCAAAGCGCTCCTGGGTTGCCGCCTCATCGCGTTCGCCAAAGGCATAATTTGCTTCCAGCCACATGACGTTGATGATGGCTGCAGCCAGCGCCAGCCCTATTCCTAAGATCCAGTTGAAGTACCACATGATTTACCCTTTATCTTTTTAAAATTACGCATTCAATATGCTGAATGTTCATTTGCAGCGATATGGGCCGCATCGACCTTGCCACGCATTACCCGGTAAATCCAGGCGGTGTAAGTAATGATCAAAGGTAAAAAGATCACGACTACCCAAAACATGATGCCCAGACTCTTATGACTGGCCACCACGTCCCAGGCGGTCAGGCTGCTGTTCGGATCTAAACTCGATGGCATCACAAACGGGAACATTGAGGCACCGGCCGTCAAGATCACAGCCGTCACTGCGACAGCGCTGCTCAAGAAGGCGGCAACGGCGCGCTGCCGCATGGTCAATAGTATGCTCAGCAATGCGCCACCAAAGCCTGCCAGCGGCAAGGCCCACATCAAAGGCCAACGTGCGTAATTATCCATCCAGGCCCCGCGCACCCGCTCCACGGATTTCACTACCGGCATAAAGGCAGTATTGCTGTCTGGCATATTGAGGATGCGGAAACCATCGATACCAAACACGACCCACAAGCCGCCAGCGAAAAAGGCCAGCATCATCAGCACTGCGGCAATAATCAAGGCCCTGCCCGCCCGTTGCGCCAGCACGCCATCGGTCTTGGTGCGCAAGAAGGCGGCACCGTGCATGGTCAGCATGGCGACGCTCACGACACCAGAGAGCAGACCAAAAGGCGTGAGCAAATCGAGAAAGCCCCCTACATACTCTAGCCGCATCGTATCGTCGTAATGGAAAGGCACACCCAATAATAGATTCCCGAAGGCGACACCAAAGATCAGCGGCGGCACGAAGCCCCCGATAAACAGCGCCCAATCCCAGGTCGAACGCCAACGCGTGTCGGCAATCTTACTGCGATAATCAAAACCCACAGGACGAAAAAATAATGAGAACAGCAAAATCATCAAGGCCACATAAAAGCCTGAAAATGCCGCCGCATACGCCAAAGGCCAGGCCGCAAATAGGGCACCACCTGCGGTGATGAACCAGGTCTGATTACCTTCCCAGGTCGGGCCTATGGTATTGATCATGATGCGCCGCTCAACATCGGTTTTGCCGATAAACGGCAGCAAGATACCGACCCCAAAATCAAAGCCATCCATCAGCGCAAAGCCTATCAGCAAGACACCGACAAAGGCCCACCAGATGATTTTTAAAGTTTCATAATCGAACATGATGCATCCTTAAGCGTGAGAATTCTGGTTGGCGGCTTGTTCAAAATGGTATTTGCCGGTATGCAGGCTACTAGGCCCAAGGCGCGCGTACTTAAACATCAGATACAGCTCGACCACTAATAAAACCGTATAGAAAGTCATAAACCCAGCCAGACTAAAGTACAGGTCATTCACCTGCAGCGTCGAGGCCGATAAGTGGGTAGGCAAGACACCCGAAATAGTCCAAGGCTGACGGCCATACTCGGCCACCATCCAGCCGGTTTCGATGGCGACCCAAGGCAGCGGTATGCTAAACAAGGCGAGTTTCAGCAACCAGCGATGCTTAGACAGGCGACGGCGGATCAGGAAATAAAACGAGGTGACGAAGATGAATAGAAATAGAATACCCAAGCCCACCATCAGCCGGAAGCCAAGAAACAGCGGCGCCACCTTAGGAATAGAGTCGTTGGTGGCTTTGCTGATCTGCTCGGGTGTGGCATCGATCACATTCGGCGTATATTTTTTCAGCAGTAAGCCGTAACCCAGATCTTTTTTCAAGTCGTTGAAGGCTGCGCGTGCTTCCGGCGATTTGTCGCCAGACTTTAAACGAGTCAGCGCGGCATACGCCTCCATGCCGCGGATAATCCGTTCGCGGTTTTGCAGCTTTAGGTCTTTAATGCCGGTCACCTGGGTGTCGGTAGAGCGGGTGGCGATCAAACCCATCAGATACGGTATTTTGATGGCGTAATCAGTGCGTTCTTCCTTGTCATTCGGTAGCCCTATTACGGTAAAAGCTGCCGGTGCCGGTTCAGTTTCCCATTCTGCCTCGATGCTGGCTAACTTGACCTTGTTCACTTCGCCAGCGGTGTAACCCGATTCATCACCGAGCACGATCACTGATAAGGTCGAGGCCAGACCGAAAGCGGCGGCAATCGCAAACGAACGTAAGGCAAACGCGGTATCGCGCGCCTTCAACAAATAATAGGCAGACACACCGAGTACAAACATCGAAGCTGCCACATAGCCCGAAGCCACCGTATGCACAAACTTGACCTGCGCGACCGGATTAAAAATCACCTGCGTCATGCTGACCAATTCCATGCGCATGGTTTCGAAATTAAACTCGGCACCGACAGGATTATTCATCCAGCCATTGGCGATCAAGATCCACAAGGCGGACAGGTTCGATCCTAGCGCTACCAGAAAAGTCACGCCCAGATGCGCCTGTTTAGACAGACGCTGCCAACCGAAAAACATCAGACCAACAAAGCTAGACTCCATGAAGAAGGCCATCATGCCTTCGATCGCCAGAGGCGTACCGAAGATGTCGCCCACATAGTGCGAGTAATACGACCAGTTGGTCCCGAACTGAAATTCTAGTGTGATACCAGTCGTGACGCCCATGGCAAAATTAATCGCAAATAGCTTGCCCCAGAACTTGGTCATATCGCGATAGATCTCGCGCCCCGTCATCACATACACCGACTCCATGATGACTAAAATCCACGACAAACCTAAGGTGAGCGGAACGAATAAAAAGTGATACATCGCGGTTGCTGCAAACTGTAGCCGTGATAGGTTGACGACTTCTTCTATGGGAGCCATGAGGTGCCTTAGGGTGAGAGTTTTATATTAAAAAGTGTTCGCCAACGGGCGCTTGTTTAGTCCAGATGCGCCGTCTGGAGTTGGTGCATTGGGTGAATTTGGACCACTAGGCGACAACATATGTTGCTCCACCGTCGGGGTTGGCAGGCGCATGTGCTTGGTCTGTGGATGCGAGAAAAATGCCTTCCACAAGAACAACAGCGCCAATAGCTTCAGTAACAAAACCACGACTATCTCCAGCCAAAGTGGCAGACCTCTCCGACTGGTTTTTTTCAGGCAGGACCAGACGCGCATAGTTCTACACCTTGGCCTTGAGGCGCGCCAGTTCAGCGCGCAAGGCAGCATTTTCAGCCTGCAAATCAGTTTCTGTCGTCTCTAAAACCGGCGATGTAGCCACATCTACACGCAATTCGCCTGTTGACTCCATCTGCGCCCCATCCTTCTCCTTTCCGCCAAACCTGAACTTGTCGCGGATATCGAGCAATTTACCGACCTTGGAGCCCATCTTCATCAAGGAGGCCAGAGTCTCAGGCGAGAGTCTTTGCACATCGTCAAACCAAGAAGTTGATAACTCGATCAGTTGATACATCTCACGCATGCGCTCCTGTGCCAATCTATCTGCTTCCGAGGCCGGATTCTCTAGCAGCGCATCGCGCAGCATCGACAGCGTAGGCTCGATCTCGCGGCGGCGCCGCTCTTCCAGCAGGGCTTTAAAAATATCCCAGATGTCTTTAGGCGGCTCAAAATATTCGCGACGGTCGCCCGGCTTATGCATCAACTTGACCAGTCGCCACGCTTGCAACTCTTTTAGGCCCATGCTGACGTTAGATCGTGAGAAGGACAAAGTCTCGGCAATCTCGTCTGCGTTCAAAGGCTTACCCAGCACATATAACAAGGCATACATCTGCCCAACGGTGCGATTAATACCCCAGCGGCTCCCCATTTCACCGAAATGAAGAATAAAACGCTGCTGCAGTGGGCTAAGAGTTTCCATATGTGCTGTTTCCTTGACGCAGATTATTGTAATTTCACGAATTACTGAAATTATAGAAGGTTTAGGAAAGTCTTGCTGGCGGCAGGCAAAAACAGAAAATTAAGCTGTTTGCAGCGGCGTACGATACTTGCAGACAGGCATGCTCATAGACGCATCTGCTATGATGCCGTCTTAGCTATGTTTATCAAAGGATACGTATGGAGAGTCTTTTTTCACCAGCTACGATCGCCACGGGTGGCGCTGGCTCAGTGGTGCACGTGGTGCGCTGCGACGAAGCGCAAATTAAAGCAGGTATCGCCAGGCAAGTGTATTCCTTATGCGGCCGCACCCACGATAAAAATGACGGATGGGCGCTCTGCCCTGATGCGCCAGTTACCTGCCCAAAATGCCGCAAAAAGTGGGGCAAGTGAGTGCAGCAAATTGCGCTTACCGCACTTAGCGCCACTCTTTTATAAGCACACTGCAAAACAACAAGATGATGTAAATCAAGCCCGGCGACTAGCTTACTGTTGCTGCATTGAAATAAAATTGCCAGAAGTGTACTTTGCATCAGCGAATGCCGAGTAGACCCGCTGCCCCTACCGCAGTTTGTGCCATGCAAAAACGCTCTACACCATATTAATAAAACGCATCTCCACTTTTCGTCTAATGAATTCTTTGCTGCACTACTCGTTGATCGCTTCGCTGATTGTGCTATCGACGGCCGCTATCGTTCTCGGCGGCGGCATCACCGTGCACAGTAGCGCACAAAACGGCAGCGCATTTTTGCTACGACTCCCGATCTGCGCACCTACATGGATAACAGCAAGTAAGTTAACAAATTCATCAAAGAGCGAGCGTCATCAAGCTGCCTGATCGAAATCTCATCTTAAAAGATATCTACCATGATGCAAGTCAAGCAAAGCATGTCAAAACAAAACAAATTTAATGCCTGCGAATGGGTAACTCCTGAAGCTTTAAATGTAAAGCCTGATTTACTCGGTATGCCTCTGGCGACACCAAGCCGTAGAGCGCTGGCGATAGGACTGGATGTCGTAGCAATCGCCTTGATTTCGAGTCTCGCCGCATTTTGGCTGCCAGCCGCAATCGCAGCGGTGCTGTATCAGTTACTTAAAGAACCCAACCACCTATCGAGCAAGCTAAGGGCCTGGCTGTGGTTGGCACTACTCATACTGGCCATCATTGGCAGCGTGAAAATGGTCAACTACCTGGAAGATAATTATCAAAACAAGTCTGCTAATCCAAGCCAAGCTCAAGCTGGTGATGAAGCGCTGGCCAAAGCCAATCTCATCATCGCTACCGACACCAACACCAACACTAACGCCACCAACACTGAGTCCAACCCAACACTCGAAGCAGACCCAGAAACGCTGCCGGAAGAAACCGATGCCGCCCGGATTGCCACGCTAGAGAGTGAATTAGCTCTGGCGCGCATGCCTAGTGCACTCAAATGGCGCGAACAGTTGATGAAAACTCTGGCCTCTATGGGTCTACATTTTGGTTGGGCGATTGCCTACTTTAGCTTGCTGCCTTACTGGTGGCATGGACAAAGCCTGGGTAAACGCGTCTTTGGCCTGCGCGTGGTGGAGCTGACCGGCAAACCCATGCGCCCGATGCAGAACCTCAGCCGCTACGGCGGATATGCTGCCGGCATGGCAACTGGAGGAATAGGATTTCTTCAGGTGCTGTGGGATGTCAACCGCCAAGCGATACAGGACAAAATCGCCCACACCGTCGTCATCGATCTACGCCGGCCGAGGCGGCTGGATTTATTAGAAGCGCATCTCAATCAGCCAAACACCGCCGAACAGACTCGGGATACAACGCAGGAATAAATAGTAATCAGTACTTGTGCCCAATTGCACAGATATCCAACCAAAAATAGGCATACCTCGCTCACGCAATAGCCATGCGGCCTGCAGACCAGGCAGGCTGGAAACCCGCATGCCTATTGCGCAAGCGGGCAGGTCGTTTTAAAAATATTGAGCAACAAGCAGCGTACTCATCACAATACCCGGTATGCCAGATGATCAAGGCGACTGCGGCTTAAGCGACTGAGTAATTTACGTACCTCGGGCGGATAATCCTGCAGTTTTTCTAGCGTCGAATAATGGCTTACAGTTTTTGTATGGCGATAAATGCTGGCTAATTCTTGCTGTTTTTTCGCCGCCAATTGCTGCTCCGGGTCGTGGATCAGTAAGGCGTTTTCCAGATCTAGCCGGAACGCTCGCGGGTTAAGATTATTTCCGGTGAGCAGGATGTAATCCTGATCCACCCATAAGCCCTTGAGATGAAAGGTATTTTCGCCATCGCGCCATAGATGCAGATTTAATTGGCCGCGAGTCAACTGATCTTGATGCAGCTTGGCAAACTGGCGCAATTTACTTTCGTACAGATACGGCAACGCCGCGATCATTTTAAAGCCCTGTTCCGGCGGAATATAGAAATCATTCGCCGTTTTATCACCGACAATAATATCGATGCGGACACCACGCTTTAAGGCGCGATTGATCTCACGTGTCACTGCCAGCGGAAAATTAAAATACGGCGTGCAAATAGTAATCTGCTGACTGCTCGCTGCCAGTAACTGACAAATGCAGCGATTTAAAGGATTATTTTTTCCAACGCCGACTATAGGCGTGACCGACAAGCGCGCCAATTCGCTCGCCGTTTGTGGCGACATCGGAAGGCTTCGATTCTCTTGCGGCAGCAGATATCGTGCCGCCTTTAAGTCGGCTCTAAAACTACGAATTTCACGACGCATACCACGGGTCGCGGGAATCTCAGCGACATCTAACCTATGCACCGCGGCACTACCCAAGATGTGCTGACCGATGAACTGCACCATGCTATCGGCCAATTGCGAATTCTTGAGCAAAATATAGCGGTCATGCCGGTATTTTTCTTGCTTATGCAAATACACATTATTCAGGCTTGCTCCGCTATACAGGACCGTATCGTCGATCACAAAGCCTTTTAAGTGCAAGACACCAAACAACTCGCGAGTTTGTACCGGCACCCCGTAGATCGGCACACTCGCAGCATGCAAACGCGATTGTTCTTGATACCAGAGCGCATTACCGCCTTGCTTAGCCGCCCCGATCAAACCACGCTGCGCCCTATGCCAGTCGACCAAAATCCGTATATCTAAGGACGGATAAGCGGCCTTGGCGGCATACAATGCCTGCAAAATCTCTGCGCCCGCCTCATCCTGTTGCAGGTACAAACTGCAAAGATAAATCCTATGCCTGGCAAGCGCGATCTGCGCCAATAAAGTAGACCTAAATTGCGCAGCAGAGTCCAAAATAGTGACGCCATCGGGATCCAAGGGGATGCGTGGCAAACGCATCAATGCAGAACGAGCAGAAAAGAATGTCATGAAAAATCAGTCTCCAGACTGAATAAAGTTAGGATTGGGCAAAATACGATCAACGCTGATATGCGTCTGCATGGGATAGTGCGCTCCATTCTTGATAACGGCCACAAAAAAATTTCATATAATTCATGTAGCGAGAGCGCTTAGTTGCGGCACATTATGCATGAGACACAATTACTTCATCAAGCGGTAATCTGCTTAGCCTACTCTGTGCCATTCTCTAAGCTCAGACCAAACTTAGAGGCGCGCACTAAACTATCAGCGAGTGCAAATTTTGAGTCCAAACAGATCATTTAGTTCACGAGTAAAGGATCTATTTTGCACAAACAAATGATTACTCTTGCCTTGCAAGGTGGCGGATCGCATGGCGCTTTTACTTGGGGAGTGCTAGATCGCCTTTTAGAAGATGAACGCCTGCCAATCGAAGCGATCAGCGGTGCCAGTGCCGGAGCAATGAACGCCATCGTCCTGGCGCAAGGCTATATGGACGCTGGGCGGGACGGCGCGCGCCAGAGCCTCAAGGATTTCTGGAACAAGCTCGCGACAAAACACAGCTTTGCTGCTGGCTTGACTGGCGGATCCGGCATGGCAACGTTTGGAACGACTAGCGATGCAGATATTGCAGAGTTATCGGCCTTGCCACCGGGCTTTAAATCGGTGCTTTCTATGCTGCGCTATTTTTCACCGCAACAAATCAATCCTTTCGACCTCAATCCCTTGCGCGAGATTCTCAATAGTCAAATTGATTTTGAGCGCATCAGGAGTAACTCCAAAATTTCGCTGTTCATTGCCGCAACCCATGTTAACTCGGGGCGTCTGAAGCTATTTCGCAATGCACAGCTCAATGTTGAGGTATTGATGGCATCTGCCTGCCTGCCCTTAATCAATCGCGCGGTAGAAATTGATGGCGAAGCCTATTGGGATGGCGGCTTAAGCGCCAATCCGCCACTCTTGCCTCTGGTGTATCAATGTCAGGCAAAAAATTTGCTGGTGGTCTTATTGCAGGCCGAAGCGGAGCCCAAGCAACAGGCGCCTAGTTCCGCCGATGATATCTGGCATCGCCTCAGTGAAATGGGTTTTAGCAGCTGCTATCTAACTGAAATGGACGGATTATTAGCCGCCAAGCAGCAAGCGCAAGCTGCTTACTTTGCCTTTGGGCGACTAGAAAGGCGTTTGCGCGCCTTGCAAATACATCACATAGAACTGCCTGAAGTAATGAGCCGCCTAGCACCCCAAAGCAAGATGTATGCGGAAGAAAAATTTTTACAGAGTATGCATCAGGCAGGGAGAAATCAGGCTGAGCTATGGATAAAGCAGCATTTTAACGCGGATAAAAGCTAGGCTACAGTAGGAGAACGCCTACCCAAGCACAATTAAACTCAACTCAACTCAACTCAACTCAGACCAGTCGTGGCAAAAAAACTGCTAAATTTTTCAATTTTTTAAATACACCGAATTTCACAGATTTATTCATACCAGAATTTTTCTGAGCTAAGTCGGCGTGATTATGGGCATCTCCGTAGCCATCTAAGGCATCCAAACGGAAACGACCTAAAGATTCTATTGTATCAGGAGCATGTTTTAGATTCGGCACTAAACGGCGATTGACGTAATTAGCGACTGGCGTGGTAAACAAAAGATGGGGAATAAGCATGAGAACTAACATTAACATTAACTAATCGCGCATTTTGCCGCACTGCAGCAAAATGCGCCAATGACTAAATTGGATAGTTGGTATTGTTACGGTGAATAACTTCCGTATCCACAGCAGCACCTGGCGAGCTATATGATCTTAAGACCTTGTCAGATAAAAATCGCCCTACGGCCAGCCAATGGTGCAAGCTTTGCCGGGTTTCATCCGGCAAAGCAGCCCAGGCCCCCTCTTGCAAGACTATGCTCTGGTAAATTATTGCATGCTGAAAAATGGAGGGTTTCACTCTTGCTGCCGCGCTTTTAGTTGTATCAGGCAATCTTCAAACACCGCGAGAAATGCATCAATATCAGTTCTCTGTGTCTGCGGACATACCAACATCATGTTATGAAATGGCGTGATCATCATCCCGCGATTAAGTAAAAATAAATGAATGATCTGCTCTAGTTCGCTATCCAAAATTAATGCCGCGGCGCTACCATTGCTCGGTGCCCGCTTGGAAAACTGGAACTCGGAGCGAGCGCCAATCTGCGTCACGCACCACGGCAAGTCTTGTCTGCCGATCACACGACGCAAACCAGATGCCAGATAATCAGCCAATGAAAACATCTGCGCATACGCGGCTTCGGTCATCACTTCAGATAGATTGGCGCGCATCGCCGCCATACTCAGCATATTCGCGGAAAGAGTAGTCCCCACGCCAGAATGGCCTGGTGGTGCCAGTCGCTTGGCCTGCTCTACCCGCTTTGCCAAATCAAGACTAAAACCATACGCGGCGCAAGCTACGCCACCACCTAGCGGCTTACCCAGCACCAAAGCATCTGGCTGCAAACCGTGCTGCTTCGTATAGCCGCCCATACCAGAACTAATCGTGTGGGTTTCATCCAGTACCAGCAAACTGCCATAACGTCGTAAAATTTCTTGTGCAGAGTCCCAGTATCCAGGCTCAGGCAAAACCATACCTATATTTGTCATCACCGGCTCCGCCAACACGCAGGCCACATCACGATTCGCCAATGCCGCTTCCAGGGCGGGCAGATCGTTAAATTCCACCACTATCGTATTGACTGTCAGGTCTGTGACTTGCCCCAGTAAACTGTCGCGCTGACGTGGTGCACCGTCGACCATATCGACGAAAACATCATCGACGGTGCCGTGATAACAGCCGTTAAACACCACTATTTTTGGGCGTTTAGTCGCTGCCCGCAACCAGCGCAAGACAAATCGGTTTGCGTCCGATGCGCTTAGCGCAAACTGCCAGACCGGTAGGCCAAAGCGTCTACTCAACTCCTCGGCGACCCAGACTGCATCTTCACCCGGCAACATCGTGGTGTAACCTCGCACGGCCTGGTGTGCCAGTGCGCGCGCCACTGGCGGCGGCGCGTGTCCGAACATGGCACCGGTATCGCCCAGGCAAAAATCGACGTACTGATGTCCATCGATATCAACCACCTGTGCACCACTGGCATGGCTAACACTCAAAGAAAACGGTGTCGCCCAGTCACTCATCCAATGCAATGGCACGCCAAACAGCATGTGCTCGGCAGCCCTCATGGCTAAGGCTTGCGAGCGCGGATTTTTTGCACTGAAGCTAGCAAGTTCCCGTTTATGCAAGGCTTGCGCCCGCGCCCAGTCTATGCCTGGACGGGTAGGCACGGTCGTTAACTTTATTAAACTCGCGTCCTTCTTATCGGTAGAATTTTCCATTGTAATTTCCGTCACTGGTTGGTTTTCTGGGCTCCGCTCAGCACGGATCACACCAACAACATCAGGTGTTCGCGCTCCCATGAACTGATCACTCGGCTGTAGGTGGCGAATTCAAGTTCTTTCACCTCACAGAAGGCTTTCACGAATAGTTCGCCCAAGATTTCGCCCAAAGGTTGACAGGCACGCATGCGCACAATGGCATCCTCCAGATTACGCGGCAACTCGTCATGAACATGCTCGGCACTGCCATCGGTTGCGGGTGAAGGCGTCAGCGTGTTGACCATACCAAGATAGCCGCAGGCCAAGGTGGCCGCCATCGCGAGATAAGGATTAACGTCTACGCCAGGTACCCGGTTTTCTATGCGACGATTGTGAGAATCGGAATTAGGAATGCGTATCCCACAACTGCGATTATCATAACCCCAGCGCACATTGGTCGGTGCCGACATGAATCGTGACAGACGTCGATATGAGTTCACGTAAGGCGCAAACATCAACATTGCTTGCGGCACGTATTGCTCTAATCCCGCCAAATAATTGAAAAACAGAGCGCTGGCACTACCATCTTCATTGGAAAATATATTCTGCCCGGTCTGGGCGTCGAGAATACTCTGATGTATATGCATTGCACTGCCTGGCTCCTGCTCCATGGGTTTTGCCATAAAGGTGGCAAAAATGCCGTGTCTGAGCGCAGTCTCGCGCACTGCCCGCTTAAATAGGAAAACTCTATCGGCCAGCTCCAGCGCATCGCCGTGCGAGAAATTTATCTCCATCTGACCAGCTCCGGCCTCATGAATCAGGGTTTCTACGCCAAGTTCATGGCTAGTACAAAACGAAGACAGCTCAAGAAAGAAGGGATCAAAATCATTCACAGCATCGATAGAATACGATTGCCGCCCAGACTCGGGCTTGCCAGTGCGTCCCAGAGGCGGCGTCAATGGCTCATGCGGATTACTGTTACGCGCCACCAGATAAAATTCCATCTCGGGTGCCACCACAGGTTTCCAGCCACGTTCTTTATACAAATTAAGGACATGACGCAGCACGGCACGTGGCGACAAACCTACCGGACTACCGTCGAAATTCACGCAATCATGTATTACTAAGGCCACGGCCTCCGCCGCCCACGGCACTATGCGTATCGTGGCAGGATCTGGCAAACAGATCATATCGGGATCGGTAGGCCCGACATAGGGTCCGTTTGCAGGTTGTTCACCATTCACGGTATTGAGTAAAACACTTTTAGGGATGCGCATTTCGCCGGCAGCCAAAAACAGATCTCGCGGTAAAATTTTCCCACGCGCTATCCCCGTCATATCGGCGATCACACACTCGACTTCATGTATGTTTTTACTCTTTAAAAAATCGTACATGGTTTGTGACATATAGAGCCCCTAATTCATAGTAAGCATAATCGAAAGAAAGGTACAAGATAAGAAACAATGGCTTTAATACACAAACACATTTTTTTGATCCGATATTAAATCTTAAACAGGACAACACCAAGCTCAGTTTCACGTCACTCAGAGCGTTCGACAGCGCTTATTAATCACGCCAATTTACTGCGAAAATAGTTTGAATTCCAACAACCACCACGCCACAACACCCGACTATAATGCCCGTTAATCTGTGTAGAAAAGTCTATTTTTTTGATTCTCAGATATGATATAGTCAACTGTCAAGCGACTAAAAATCACTTGCACAATTTTTCTTTTTCCAGCAACGGAGCCAGCAAATATGAAATTCATCAGCACTCATCGCCTAAGTGTCTTGGCGTTGTCTTGCGCGCTACTGGGCTTAGGCTCACAGAATGCTTTCGCACAGGCAGTACCAACTTCTAGCACCGCTGACTATACTGCGGATCAACTAGAAAAAATTGTTGGCCCTATCGCGCTTTATCCGGATGATCTGATTTCTATTACGCTACCGTCGTCAACCTATCCGCTAGACCTGGTTAAAGCACAGCGTTTTCTTGATAAACAAAAGACCGATAAGAACGCCAAGCCTGATCCTTCATTTCCGGACCCAGTGCTAAAGCTCTTAAACTATCCTGACATCATCAAAAAGATGAATGAAGACCTCGATTGGACCCAATCGTTAGGCGAGGCCGTAGATACTGATGAGGCAGCGGTTCTGGCAGCGATACAAGCATTTCGCCGTAAAGTGAAATCCGCCGGCAATTTAAAGAGTGACGACAAACAAGTGATCGTGGTTGAAAAAGAAGTGATCGTCATTAAACCAGCCGATCCACAAGTGATTTACGTTCCAACCTATCAGCCTTCGACTGTAGTGGTCTACTCATCGACGCCGTATTACTATGGTTACTACCCTACCCCTTATCCTTCGTATTACTACCCTTATGCGCCAGGCGCCGCTTTTGCGACAGGTCTGATTTTTGGTGCAGCAATCGGTGGCGCATGGAATACCAACTGGGGCGGCGGCAGCATTAACCACAACACCAATATCAATATTAATAACAACAACATCAACAATATCAATAGCAACAATCGTCCAAACGGGGGCAATAGCAACTGGCGCAATGGTAGCGCACCTAGTCAGACCAAGGCTGGGGCCCAGAACCGTCAAGCCACAAGTGGCAACCGCCCAGGCGATGCCAGACCTAACCAGACCGGAGCTGCCAGCAATAAGGCGGCATCACGTCCATCTACAGCGAATACAGCAAGCCGCAATAGCGGCTCGGCCGCCAGCGGCGGCAGCGCAGCATCCAATCGCGGCGGTCAACAAGCTAGCCGAGATAGCGCTTTTAACGGCGTGAATTCATCCGGTTCCAGCGCCAATCGCGCATCTAACCGAGGTGCGTCGAGCATGTCCTCCGCTTCTGCCCGCTCATCCGGCAAAGCCGCTGGTGCTGGCCGCTCTGGTGGCGGTCGTTCCGGCGGCGGTCGTCGCTAGGAGCTCAATATGAAAACTACGAGACTATTTATGAATACACGTATCAGCGCCCTATTTTCTGCACTTATTTTTAGCTCCAGTCTTGCTCTTGCTGCCGCACCAGATGAGTGCGTCTTTAGCACACCCGATGACGCTGTAAAAGCGCTCACCGCAGCACTCAAGAGTAATGACGAGTCCGCCTTAGTTCAGATTTTTGGTGAGCGCAATAAAGACCTGGTTATCACCAGCGATAAAGCGGCCGCACTTGAGAGCCGTCAACAAGCACTCAAGTCTATTGAGACCTCACTGTTTCAACGTCAAGATTCCGACAATAAAATCACTTTAGTGATGGGTGCCAATGCATGGCCCATGCCTATCCCACTGGTAAAAGACAGCGCAGGCTGGCATTTTGACAGCGAACAGGGCGCAACTGAATTGATTAACCGTCGTATCGGTGACAGTGAATTGGCAGCGATAGAAGTGCTGCGTGCTTACCCTGCAGCGCAGCGTCAATTTGCAGCGAGCGCAAGAGATGCGAGCAAAGTACGCAGTTTTGCACGTAACATATTAAGTAGCCCGGGCAAAAAAGACGGCTTATATTGGGAATCGGACGCCAGTAAAAATGAACAGGCCAGCCCTTTTGGTCCTTTGATCGCCGATGGCGCAAGTCGTAATGCGGGCGATCCTTATCATGGCTACTACTTCAAAATACTCACTGCGCAAGGTGCAAAAGCACCAGGCGGAAAATATAGCTATCTGATCAATGGACGTTTGCTGGCTGGTTTTGCTATGATCGCCTGGCCAGCTGATTATGCATCCTCAGGCGTAAAAACTTTCATCGTAAACCATTATGGCGATGTCTATGAAAAAGATCTTGGTGCTAACACTGCAAAAATCGCTAAGGGTATCAATGAATACAATCCTGATGCAAGCTGGAACCAGGTCAGTGACTAAGTTCAGTTCAGAGTTTCTTAAAAAACTCTGAACTAACATGATTCCCCAAAAATGCCGTTCAGCATAATTGAGCGGCATTTTTTTGTCCTCCGCATAAATTGATATGTATTAGCACGATGGAAATCCCAGAATTCAAACGAGCTTGCAAGGAATATGTATGACACTTTTTTCACTTCGCATAGCACGCGCCCTTACATTTACTTTGCTATTCGCACTCACTCTGGCAGTCGGCATCTGGGGCACGTTGGCATTTGCCATCAGCGGACCAGAAAACGTTTTTTTGCGAAATAGTTTAAGCGGACTTTTTGGCGCAAGCAGCCTGATCTGCCTGATCGCATTGACTCAGCCACGTTGGCGTTGGCGTGCGTTGATTGCCTTTGCCGTCGTGTTTATGCTCACCCTCGTTTGGTGGTCAAGTGTAAAACCATCCAATGACAGAAACTGGCAAGAAGGCGTCGCCGTGTTGCCTTGGGCTAAGATTGAAGGGGATCTGGTGACCGTCCATAATATTCGCAATATCGACTACCTTAGCGAAACCGATTACACCGTAAATTATTACGACAAAAGCTTTGATCTGCGCAAACTAGAAGGTGTTGATGTAGTTACCGTCCATTGGATGGGACCGGCAATTGCGCATGTATTTCTCAGCTTTGCATTTGCTGGCGACCAGCACCTGGCAATATCGATAGAAACACGTAATCAAAAAGGCGAAGGATATTCCACGCTAAAAGGGTTTTTCCGTCAATACGAACTGCATTATGTGGTCGCCGATGAGCGCGACGTCATTCGATTGCGCACCAACTTTCGAAAAAATCCACCTGAGGATGTCTATGTGTACCGAGCACGCGGCATGAACGGCGATGGGCAACGTTTATTTTTAGAATATCTGACGCAGATTAATAAACTGAAAACCACACCAGCGTTTTACAATACATTAACAACAAATTGCACCACAAATATCTGGCTAAATTCTCGCGTCAACCCAGACAATTTACCTCTAAGCTGGAAAATTTTAGCCAGCGGTTATCTGGCAGAGTATTTGTATGAAAATGACAGGCTGGAGACTAAGGGAATGTCTTTTGCCGAGCTTCAAAAGCAAGCATGGATCAATCCTCGTGCTCACGCAGTGGACAAAGCCGACAATTTTTCACAGCTGATCAGGATGCCGGCAATAAGCCGGTAAGCCTAAGCAAGCACTGGATAAAGTTATAGATGCAGTTCTGCGTTTTAAGACACAGAACTACTATTTGAATTAAGTTTGAATCAAAACGGTTTACCCAGGAAGAAGTACAAGCTACTACTTCCATCTAGAGCATGTCCGTACGAGAGATAGGCTGCGCCGATTGGGGTATCGGTGCCGACAAAGATGCTGCCTGATCTGAGGATTTGGTTTTCTGGATTACCTGGCAAAAGGGGTTTACCATAGCGCCCTATTTCCAGTGAGCCACCACCATAAGCCCCTTCCAGTATGCTTCCTTTCCAGAGTCGGTGGTAGTACATGACGCGTGCATAGCTCAGACTATCGACAATAAATTGGCCGTTTGCGTAACCGGATTGATTGAGAAATCCGCCCATAGTAATGAGGTTATAAGCCGGCAAAGCGCCACTCCCAAGTTTACCTGCTGCTCGACCACCGACATTAAATGTATGCGGTCCAAACGAATATGCCACATTCGCATCCAGATCCCATTTCGTATATGTTTGATCCGATTTAAACGCGGCATTGGTGTTATACAACTGTAGCCGACTGTATACGCCACTACGCGGAAACACCACACTATCGAGTTGATCGAACAGCAATCTGGCAGTAAACGCGCCCTCCCTCACTTTATTCTCAGAGAGCACCAAATCCGGCGGACCTATGTCTTTGGTTTGTTGAATTGTGTTTGCCTGCACTCCCAGTCTAATCTCTGCATATTGCGAAAACTGACTACCGACTATAAGACCTGCCCCGCTCTTCACCGTATCAAACGTTGCAATCGCATCGCGCCCCAAAAACAGGCTAGAAGTACTACGCTGCACGGCGATATGCGGCGCAACAAAGTAATCCCTCTGTGCATTCAATGGTTGATAAAACTCACTATATGCGCCGTTAACATGCCCAAACTGTACATCACTACGCCATTCCGCCCCCAACGAATTGACCCAGGTCTTGCGATAACTCGCCAGTATATTAAAGTAAGCGCTACCCTTAAAATCACTCGATAATCCAAGGCCAAAGCGCAAATAATCTGGTCCCCAGGATTTCTCAATTGCGTCCACGGCTAAGATGCGCTGACCACCATCATCTAGGAAACGATAGTTTACATGTTCAAAATTTCCGGTGCCGTACAGCCTGCGCATGTCTTTATCAAGTACGGCTTGGTCTATCGCTTGGCCGGCCTTGGTTTCCATCTCAGCGCGAGCGGCGATAGAATTAACTTTTTTTAAATTCTCAAATCGAATTTCGTTTACTTGCTGCACATCAGGAACGGTCGCTGCCAATTGTCGCAGACGCAAAGCCGCATATTCTTCTATCGGCAAACTTAGCAGTGTCAAACGCTCAGCCAATAGCCGTGCCGCCACCTCGCCAGTGGGAATGATTTTAGTCAAATGGTCGAAGTCTGAAGTCGAAAAATCACCCAACTCAGGTGAAATTAAAATATCTGTTGGCTTGAGCGATGCCAGCGAGGCCTGTACATTTTGCTCGGTGAGTATGCTGAGCATCTGTCCGGTCACACCCAGGATAGAGGTAATATTTTCGCGCTTAAGTAAAGGCGTACCAACATTAACCGCGATCACAATATCAGCACCCATAGCGCGTGCGCTATCCACCGGCAAATTACTCGTTAGCATGCCATCGACTAGCATCATGCCGCCAAACTCTGCAGGCGCTACAGCACCGGGCACAGACATACTAGCGCGCATCACATTGGCCAGCTCGCCCTCGCTAAAAACGACCGCTTTACCGCTCACCAGATCTGTGGCCACTGCCCGAAATGGGATCGGCAATTTATCGAACTTATGATAGCCTTTCGACTTGGATAATTGGCGTAACACCGTTTCTAGTTGTACCCCGCTGACCACGCCCTTAGGTAACTTTAGGCCGCCATTGCCAACGCCGAGCTCAGGCCCAAACAAGATCGTGTAATCATCCTGTTTACGGCGCATCGCCTGCTCAGTGCGCGGCGGCGTCTCTTTAAACAAGAGCTCGGTGCTGATGTTATCAATAATATTTTCCATCTCGACGATACTAGATCCGGTCGCATAACTTGCACCGACCAGTGCCCCCATACTCGTACCCGCGATGCAATGGATAGGCACGCGCAGTTCTTCCAAGACTTTCAGCACGCCCACATGCGCTGCACCACGTGCACCACCACCAGAAAGCACCAGGCAAATTTTAGGGCGCTTCGGCCTTTCCATGACTTGCGTAGACGCCGTTGCATCAACAGGCACCGCTTCAACAGGCACTGTATCAGCCGCAAACACTGCAACTGGCAGACTACTCAAACAGCATAGGCCGCAGACAGCTTGCAGGGTGAAGCCGAATAGGGATCTCAACATCATCAGGGTTTCCTTATATTCTGAGACGGAACGGCAAGGATAAAAGAATTGCCGCGACCATAATAGTTGCCTGGCTCTCTAGCAATAATTTTAACAGACACTTATGCGATTTATAGCAAGAGTTTGGCGGATTTAGCGTGGAGATTGATTTGGTTTGACTTGGATCGATGTGAAAAACACCGGTGGGCGAAGAGGTAAGAAAAAGCACCTGCACAAAAGAAAAAAGGGACTAGATTTTCATCTAGTCCCTATATTCTGGTGCGGCTGGCAGGAATCGAACCCACGACCCCTTGGTTCGTAGCCAAGTACTCTATCCAGCTGAGCTACAGCCGCGAAGGTCGCTACTATAGCACAGCCATGGCGCGCTTAAAAGGGGGGCGACTATATTTTTCGCATGTAAATTCAGACTAGCTACCGGCCGTCACGGTTTCCCAGCGACTGCTTCAAGCTATCACGTGCTAAGTCGCAGCATTGCCGCTTACTGTGGCCCGGCAAATTTCTGCAAGATCCCCAGCATCAGCACATCCAATAATGCGTCAATATGTATTTGCGGATCTAGCTTGGGTATCCAGTCGTCACCTTCACCCATGACCAAGCTAATCGAGGTGAGTCCATGCAAGCCATGCCAAAATATTTGCGTCATCAAATGAGATGCATCCTGATCCCCGCCCACCAAGCCCGCAGCTTTCAGATTGATGAATAGGCTATGTGCAAATGCGTAAGGGTCTTGATCGACATTACCGTGTTCGACCACGGCGGCATCCACTGGTGCATGGGGTCGCTGCTCCATAAACACCAATGCATACTCATCGGGATTGTTCAAACCAAAATTAATATAGGCCTTACCGACCAATTTAATTTTCTCAACTGGATTCTCCGTTTTTTTTGCTGCGACCTGCATAATTTCGACCAACTCAAACAAGGCCTCATCCATGGTTTGCGTAATTAAAGTCGCCTTGTCATGAAACAGCGAATACACCACGGTGGTGGAAAATCCCGCTTCTTCGGCAATCTTACGTATCGTAATTTCACGCGCCCCCCCTTTTTTAATGAGGGCTTTTACCACCGCGATGATGTGTTTTTTCCTGGCCTCAGATTCGCGGCGTTTACGTTCCTGGAGATTGACAACTGCCTTGGTCACACTAAAATTCCTAAAAAGTTGAACCCACAACGTAAGCCGTAATGCTGTTCAGTTAAGCTCCATTCCGTCTAGGTGTCATCCCTGCGTAGGCAGGGATCCAGTGTCTTTAGGCTTTTACGCCGCTGGATTCCCGCCTTCGCGGGAATGACGATACGTAGGACTAGGATTAAAGAACGACATTACAACGTAAGCCGGGATTTATTCGGTTTTGAAACAAAAAGCCCGGCAAACAAATGCGCCCCATTATACGCAAGCGCACTCTGCGATCAAAATACAGTCGAGACAAGCGGTGAGGTCGCAGCCTGCGCCCTCACCGCTTGCTTGCTGACTTGTCTTTACAATTTCATATTCAACTGCAAGCCCACCATGCGCGGCGGTGTAATTGACGCAAATGGCGTTCCCAATACGGCGGTAATCGGCGAGGCATCAAACACATAGCGTTTATCGAAAAGATTATTCACATAAACAGCTACGCCCCAACGCTTGTCCTGACTCTGCCAACCAAGATGCAAGTCGGTACGATTTTGTGCGCCACCGACACTAAAGGCCGGCGTTTGCAGACAAGTCATTTGCGCTAAGGAATTGTCATTGCAACGATACGATCCGGTGTAAGCATGTTGCAAAACAAAATTCAGATTGCCCGCCATCACATCGTACCAGGTGTAATCAAGCCCGGCCGCTGCACTCCACTTCGGCGTTCCAACCGGTTGACCAGACAGATCAGGGCCATTTTCCACCACATAGTGAGAATATTTTTGATCGATGTATTCCATATTGCCGTACAAGCGCATGCCACGTAGTGGTTGCCAATGCACATCAAGATCCAAGCCGCTCGCATTCTGATCGCTATTGGTGACCTGATAAGCAGGAATCGGCGCACCCGGTGCCTGCATCAGTGTCAGCGACTGCAGATTGCTAAACTTATAGTGAAATAGGGAGGCATTGAGCGTCAGCTTGATGTCTTTGAAATAGCTTTTTACGCCGAGCTCGTAATTCCAGACATCTTCCGGCTGAAACTGCGCGCCCATGGTCACAGAATTAAAACCGCCCGATTGATAGCCTTTGGTCACAGAGCCGTAACTCATGATGTCTGGCGTGTAGTGATAATCGAGTACCACGCGCGGGCTGGTATCGGTCCAGCTTTTTTTGATGCTCATGTTTTGCGTGGTGGCCGCGCTATCGATAAAAAAGTTTTGCGTGAGCGCTCCCAAAGCCTGACTTTGTCCATCGAAAAAACCATATTGATTAGCATTGGCAATCTCAGCATCCAGCCCGGGCGCAACACGGCCTGGATAATTCCAGCTAAATTCCTTACTGTCGCGGGTAAGCCGGACACCGGTGGTTAAATTGAGCTTTGCTTGCAAATGCCAGATCACATCCGCATAAATCGCCGCCGATTTATACGCGCCATTGTTCAGCATATTTTCTTGCCACGACTTGCCCAGAAAGTTCAGCGGTAAGCCGTTCTGACCAGCACCGGCATTGAGCATGCTATACAGCGGAAACCCCAGCATGTTATTGGTGATCGTATCGTAGCTGTCGGTATTGGTATTTACCTGGCTGCCCTGATAAGCTTTTTCCTGATAATAACTAGCACCGACTAACCAATCGACCTTATCATTTTTTCCGGCCAGCTTAAATTCTTGCTGCCATGTGGTGTTGCGTTCGGTATTCAGGGTATTTAAAAAAGTGACGAAATTATTCGTACCATCCTCGTCTTCCAGATTGGTCGAGGTGAAATGTCGATACGCGGTGGTCGAGGTAAAGTCGGCCCATTGCAATGGCTTTTCAATTTTCAGGGTAGCTCCGTCAAATTGACGCGTCTCCTGATTGGCGCTGGTATTGTCATTGTAAAGCTGGGCGCGGCGTGGATCGACAAACTTGGCAGTATCCGCCGGAAATGCTGGCGCTACACCGTTGACCGGTAAGGCCACCAGTGAAATCGCCGGTCTGGCCATTTGATTTAGCTCCTCATGCTCCCAGGTGAACAGTACACGGGTCCGTTCTGGCCCCTTCCACAATAAGGCGGTTTTAGTGCCCCAATTATCTGCATTTTTATAATCTTGCCCGGTACCCAGATCGGTGATCCAGCCCTTGCTTTTATTCGCCACGGCATTAAAGCGCAAATCCCAGTCTGGATTGAGCGGGACATTTAACAAGCCAGCCAGATAGAATGCGCCATAATTTCCGACACGAGTTTTCACTTCGGCTTCCAACACATCCGATGGTTCATTGGACACGATAGAGATCGCGCCACCAGCGCTGTTGCGACCGAATAAAGTGCCTTGCGGGCCCTTCAATACCTCTATCCTTTGCACATCGTTAAAATTCATCAGCGCGCCGCCGGTTTTTCCGCTATACACACCATCCACATAAATCCCCACCGGGGCATCGGTACCGATACCGAAATCTTGCGTCCCTACCCCGCGCAAATAAAAACTCGGTTGTGTAGGGCGATTGCCATCCACGACTAAACCGGGGATATAACCGTTCAGGCTATCCAGACTCGTCGCTGCCAATTTATCGAGCTGATCCGCTTTCAAAATCTGGAACGGAATAGGCACCGCTTGTGCCTCTTGCGAGCGGCTTTGCGCCGTAACCTTGACTGTTTGCGTATTGTCAGCGCTATCTGCATCAGCAGCGCTGGACAAAACGGGCATACAGGCAGCCATTGCCAGTGCTTGTGAAATGCTCAGCACGATTTGTCTTTTTTTAAAGTTCATGTCTCTTCCTTATCGATCCAAGTTTTGGGATTTTTTTGTTACCTTCGCATACCTCAAGATGAGCTGGCTCTTGTCCTTTGTACTCATCTGCATTACTAGTATTTACCGCTATCTGCCGCTATTTTTTATGCAGTGGCCGGAAACACCGTCCACATATCGATGATCCTGCCGTTCTCATACACCGCAATATCGCCAAACTGCTGCAGCACTGCCTCGCTCTGTTTTGGTCTAAAAAATACGATATCGTCGACCTTCAATTGCTGATTGCCTGAGCCGACCAGCACTTGCTGATTAGACGAATTGCCGTATAAAGCACTGACACTTAAACCGGACGGCGACACCGGATCGGCCAACCAGTTGCCGCCGTAGATGAAGGCCGCTTTTTGCTGGTTCACGTCCAAACCACGGGCGACATTGCCGATCGCTTCGACGCCATACGGCATCATGAATTTTTCCGGCACTTTTAATACCGGTGTTGCGATAAAAACCGCAGGACTCAAATCCGCCAGACCAGGTAAATCGAAGTCGCTCGGTTTGAGCATGGCAGACCCCAGCGACAACTCGTTTTGTATCCCGGAGCCGTCGTACAGACGGTAAGTCGGCGAACCTGCCGCATTGAAAACCAGTTTCTGCTTTTCCGATGGAGCCCCCCCACTTTCGACGGTCGCTAATGCCTCATTTGCCAAGCGGGTATACACCTCATGCGCATGCAAATGTGCCTGTTCTCTCAATCCCGGCAAATCGGGGATTTTGGCGACATGGGCGTCGTAACCCATCATTCCAGAGAATTGCAAACGCGGTTCAGACTGAAGAATCTCCAGCATCTCATGCAGCATTTTTGATGAAGAAATACCGCCGCGATGCAGGCCCACATCCAGCTCAAAATTAAGCCGCATTGTCAGCGCCTGCTGGCGTGCCAGCTCTCGGTACTGCAGCAAACGTTCCGGGCTATCGATCAACCATTGCAATTGCTGCTCAGGCTTAAAGTCCTGCTGAGAGTCT
Organism: Undibacterium sp. Ren11W; assembly: GCF_049340485.1. Taxonomy (NCBI): domain Bacteria; kingdom Pseudomonadati; phylum Pseudomonadota; class Betaproteobacteria; order Burkholderiales; family Oxalobacteraceae; genus Undibacterium; species Undibacterium sp. Ren11W. Next base: position 691,545 of record NZ_JBMPPB010000001.1, on the reverse strand, counting down.
TGCTGTGCGCTGCCTGCGCTCTGATAAAACTTTGCCGCCGCCGCCACCGGCATGGGTTTACCCAATAGAATATCCGCATCGCCCTTGGCCATTAAGCCCAATTGCGGCAAGCTAAACAACATCATGCGGCGGCTCTTGGTGATGCTAGTGATGTCCTGTATCAATGCCTGACTGGGCAAGGATTTCACCACCAGGCGAAAATCCATACGCTGGGCGATATGCGCCATCACTTTGCTCGCATTATTGCGTAGCTGCTGCCTGTCTATCACCAGAGTCGGTGTTGCAATACCGGCTAGTTTGATGGCGCGCGCTAGCTCAGAAAAATACGGTGAATGCGGCGCGCCCTTGGCACCAGGTTTCAGCGCCCATAAGCCCAAAGCGCCAAGGCCGCCTGCGGCTAATAATTTTCGACGTTGAGTAGAGATCATGTGGCGATCCCAAACACGCGTTTCAAATGCGGATTGAGCATGCGGCCGCTAGGATCACATTGCTGTCTTAGCTCTAAAAAATCTTTCCATTTTGGATAAAGCCCGGCGAAATCTGCCGCCGTATGTCCGTGCATCTTCCCCCAATGCGGACGTCCCTGATATTTTCTAAAAATCGGCGCAATATCGCTGACCAGATAGTCGTACGCCTCACCAGCAGCCGCGTGTACCGCGATAGAACAAGAATCGCGTTGGTAGAAGGGACTTAGCCAGGCTTGGTCCGCCTTCACGTAACGAAACTCCAGCGGGAAAAATACATCGTTTCTGCGTTCGAGTTTTTGTATCACTTCACGCACACAGGCAATACCGTCGGCTTGCGCCACATGGCATTCGGTTTCATTAAACTTAGTCGGGCGCGAGGTCGATAAGAGTTTCCAGGATTTATCCCTAGCCTCTTCGGTTTGCGCTGGATCGATGAGCTTTTTGGCGAGCCAGCGCCGCAGATCAGGGAAACGCCCGATCCTATCGCGCAGCTGCCTAAGGTCGTGCAACATCGCCTCATCGCCAGACTCAGGTCGCAATACATCGCTACCCACGTAAATATCATGCGTAATAGCGGCGGCAAAACCGGTGAATGGTAAATAGTAGAATTCAAAATGCCGGTGTTTTTCAGCCAAGGCCGGGGCTAGTTCCAGCATTTCCTCTATAGGTTTAAGCCAGACCTTTCTTTGCAGACGATAGGCCGGCATTACCTCTAAACTGGCCTCGCTGATGATACCCAAACTACCTAGCGACACTTGCGCCGCGTGGAATAGCTCTGGCTGCTGCGTGGCGCTGCATTCGAGCAAATCGCCGTTCGGCTTCACCAGGCGCAGCGCGTGCACTTTTGCGTGCAAGGCCTGCAACTCCTTGCCGGTACCGTGGGTGCCGGTACTGATAGCCCCGGCCAATGACTGCGCATCGATATCGGGTTGGTTATGCAATGCCAGCCCCAGGCCATCGAGCTCGCGCGCCAATTGCGCCAGACGGGTGCCGGCCTTAACCCGCACATTCACACCCTCATGATCGACGATGCCAGCTAGCCTATCGAGCGAAACGATATTACCCTCGGTAGGCACCAGCGCAGTAAAAGAATGACCAGCCCCGACGCAGCGCACACTGGCGCCGGACTTGCGCATCAGATCGACCAAGCCAGCTTCATCCGCCGGGCTTTGTAGTGCGAGAGGACGGCAAGCTTCGCTCTCTGACCAATTTTTCCAACTCACTTTACCGACGTTTCCGGCCTGTCCAGCATTATCAGCCAAAGCCAGCTCAGGATTAGTCGCCTGCTCCACCGGTTGCCGACCCAATTCGGCCAGGATGCCCAACGCGCCAACTGTCCCTACTGCCACGCCCGCCTTCATTAGGTTCCTGCGCTTATTCATCGTCATGCTCACTCCTTTCAAGCCTGGTTGGCTGCCACTGGCGTGGACATAAATTCGATCAGCTTTTTAAAATCTTGATTGCTGCAGTCGCTGCAAAATCCCTTGGCTGGCATCGCCTTGTAGCCTTCACTGACATGCTGTATCAGCACGTCCATGCCCTGCTTCAGACGGGGTTGCCAATCCGGCGCAAAACCGACCAAAGGCGCTTTGCTACTGATCGTGGTGTGGCAGCTAATACACGAACGTTGGTAGATGGCTGAGATTTCTGTATCAAATGGGCGGGCGTTTTCAGCCGCCGTGATCTGCGTTGCTGTGGGCGGCGCTGCTTGTTGCGTACAAGCGCACAAGAGCAGGCTTAGCAAGCTTGCCAGTAGTGGTTTTTTCAACATGTAACATCCTTTTTTATCCGCACTGCCAAGGGCGGCGGATAAGTCTCAATTTAATTGTTTTGGTTTTTATCGCGTAAAGTTCATCCCAAGCAGCAATGACATAACGCTGTTTTTATTATATAACGTTGTTTTTTTATTGGGACAGGCAGAACATTAGAGCGGATGCACTAATTGGCGGTTTTTGCGAAAATAATGCGGCTGCGCACTATGAGAACAAGACTAAGATCAGAAAAAAAGACTGTGAAGAATTAGCAACGCTAGCGCAAAAAAGAAGAGAAAAAGGCAAGCCAGAAACGCTTACTATTCAGCCGCAAAGAGGCAAACTTATTCAAGTTAGGGCAAAGTTAATAATCGTCGTTCCCGCGAAAGCGGGAATCCTGTATTGACAGGCATGGAGATAAACACTGGATGCCAGATCAAGTCTGGCATGACATTAATAGGTGTATTTGGTAGCACAGGTATCAACGCCCGAACAACTACCAGAAATGAAAAGAAAAAATCCAAACGCACAAAAGAAAAAAGGGACTAGATTTTCATCTAGTCCCTATATTCTGGTGCGGCTGGCAGGAATCGAACCCACGACCCCTTGGTTCGTAGCCAAGTACTCTATCCAGCTGAGCTACAGCCGCGAAGGTCGTTACTATAGCATAAGCGAGGCGATTTTCAAAGCCCGACGGTGACAGCCACTGCATCAGCGCCTACATGCACGTATCGTTTTTGTCGATTTAGTCTTGATACGCGACAATAAATATTGCTAGATCCTTACGTTTTTCGCCGGCTTCAGTTATATTGGTTGCAAATATATTACGCCGTTACGGCATCAAGGATTTCGCTTGCGCTTCATTCACACTTCTGACTGGCATCTGGGCCAGACCCTGCACAATTTTGAGCGCGGATTTGAGCATCAAGCCTTCCTCGATTGGCTGATCAGCACGCTCGTCACCGAGCAAGCCGAAGCGCTGTTAATCTCGGGCGACATCTTCGATACCGCCAACCCGTCGGCCGCCGCGCAAAAACAGTTTTACCGTTTTCTGCAGCAAGCCAAAAGCCGCGTACCGCATCTGAACATCGTCATCATCGCTGGCAATCACGATTCGCCAGGGCGGCTAGAAGCACCCGGCCCTTTGCTAGAAACGCTGGACGCCACCGTCATCGGTTTTGTGCCGCGCCTGGCGGATGCCAGTATTGATCTGAGCAAGCTGGTGGTGCCGATCAAAAACGCGGCGGGCGATATCCAGGCTTGGTGTCTGGCTATCCCCTTCCTGCGTCCGGGTGACGTGCCGCGTGTGGAAGACGCATTCGATCCTTACATGCAAGGCATCACCCTACTCTACCAACAGACTCTGCAACATGCGCTCAGCCTGCGCCAGCCTGGCCAGGCCATCATCGCGCTCGGTCATTGCCACATGGTCGGTGGCGAGATTTCAGAAGAATCCGAGCGCCGCATCGTCATCGGCGGCACCGAAGCTTTATCTGCGAATATGTTTGACGCCAATGTCGCCTACGCCGCGCTTGGCCATCTGCATCTGGCGCAAAAAGTCGGCAAGCAAGCCCATCTGCGTTACTGCGGCAGCCCGTTGCCGATGTCGTTTGCTGAAGTCGATTACCAACATCAGGTCTTGCGCGTCGATCTGGCAGGCGAACAAGCCGCAGAGATCACCCCGCTGCTGGTGCCACGTGCGGTAGAGATGCTGCGCGTACCCAGACAGCCAGCACCGCTGGCACAGGTATTGGTAGCATTAACGGCGCTCGACATCGCGGCCGATACGCCGCCAGAACAACAGCCGTATCTGGAAGTCAGAGTACGTTTAGATGCGCCCGAGCCAGGTCTGCGCGCCGCCATCGAAGCCGCGCTAGAAGGCAAACCTGTGCGGTTGGCCAAGATAGAAACCAGCTTCGCTGCCAAAATTAGTAGTAACGATGCGCCAGCTACGCTCGATGAGCTAGAAAGACTGCAACCCGATCAGATCTTCGAGCGTCTGTGCCGCAGCAAATTTGAAGGCGAAACTCCGGCGCCATTGACCGCCGCGTTTGCCGAATTAATGCTGGCCTCCGACGAGGTGCAAGCATGAAGATACTCGCCATACGCGGCAAAAACCTGGCATCGCTGGCAGGTGAATTTGAAGTCGATTTTGAGCAAGAACCGCTAAAATCGGCGGGCCTGTTTGCCATTAGCGGCCCCACCGGCGCGGGCAAAAGCACCTTGTTAGATGCCCTGTGCATGGCCTTGTACGAGAACACGCCGCGCCTGATCAAGGCCGGTGGCAATAAGACGCTACCCGACGGCAGCGACTTCACCACCCATCAAGACGCCGCCAATCTACTCAGGCGCGGTTGTGCCGAAGGCTATGCCGAAGTTGATTTTGTCGGCAGCGACGATCTCAGCTACCGCGCCCGCTGGAGCGTACGGCGCTCGCGCAACAAGGCCAATGGCGGCCTGCAACCGACCAGCATGAGCCTGCACCAGTTGCCGCAATTATTGCCTATCGGCGGCAAAAAAACCGAGGTCAAGGCCGAGATAGAAAAACGCGTGGGTCTCAAATTTGAGCAATTTACCCGCGCCGTCTTGCTAGCGCAAAACGAATTCTCCAGCTTCTTAAAAGCCGAAGACAACGAGCGCGGTGAGCTGCTAGAAACCTTAACCGGCAGCAGCATCTACAGCCAGTTATCGATGCGTGCCTTTGCCCGTGCCAAGCTAGAGCAGCAAGAACTGCAACGCATCAACGACAGGCTGGCGGATCAAAAGCCGCTGTCTGAAGAGCAGCGCACACAGCTGGAACTTGACAGCCAGGCCGCCAATGCCAGCGTAGCCGCACTCGATGCGCGCAAAGCCACGCTAGAGCATGACTTGCGCTGGTTTGAGCTCGATAACAAACTAGCGCAAGAGCAGCAGCTAGCCGAACAACTTAGCCAGCAAAAACAAGCCGAGCAAGAACAGGCCAAGCCGCGCAGCAGCGCCCTGCAGCAGCTAGAGCAGGCACAAGCAGCACGCCCCTTACTGGCAGAGAGCGACAGGCTAAGCCGCAGTATCAGCGCACAGCAAACCGCAATCACCGACGCCAGCAGCAGATTGCAACTAGCCGCACTAAACCGCGATCAGATTGAGGCAGCACTGGCCAGCGCCCAGCGCCAAGTACAGGCCGCCGAGCAAGCGCAAAGCCAGGCCGCGCCGCAACTCGATCAAGCCAAAGCGCTAGACGCCAGCATCGCCACCCTGCACCCGGCGCATTTGGCCAAACAAGCCGCGCAGCACGCCGCCGAGCTGGCCGCTACGCTAGCCCAAGAACAGCAGGCCAGCAAGCAAGCCGAACTCAACGCGAACAAGCAAAAACAGCAGGCGACTCAGCAATGGCTAAGCCAAAACAGCGCCCTGCAAACGCTGGCAGAAAACTGGCCCGCCTGGGATATACTCCTCAAGCAAGCTAGCGGCTTGCGCAATGAATACGCCAGTTTTTCAGGCATACTGTCCAATTTAAGCAAAAACCAAGAGTCGCAGAACGCGCAACTCGCCAGCAGCCAAGCCGCCTTAACTAGCAGCACAGAACAACTAGCCAAAGCCGAGCTAGCGCGCCAACTAGCCAGCCAACACTATCAAGCTGCCGACGAAAAATGTGGCGACACGCCCGCCAAAAAGCAAGCGCTAGACACGCGGCGCGAACAGCTCAGCAGCGCCGCGCATAGTGCACAGGCACTGGCCGAGCTAGCCACACGCCAGCACAGTATGCAGGCGCAAGCCGCCGCCAGCGCGCAAGCCATCGCCCACAGCGAAGCCGCCGCCGCGCTCGCCGCCTCTAAAATTCCGCAACTAGCCGCTGCGCAAGCTCAGGCAGAACACTCACTCAAAATCGCCGAGGCCGCCTGTGCCGCTAGCGTAGAAAGCCTGCGCGCTGCGCTAGTGGTCGACGAGCCCTGCCCGGTCTGCGGATCAGAGCAGCACCCCTACCGCACAGACAACCCACAGCTGCGCGCTTTGCTGCACGCCTTGCAAGAGCAAGTACAGCAATGCCGCCAGCAAAGCCTGCAAGCGCAGCAAGAGCACAGCAGCCATGCGGCGCAAGCAGCGAGCGAACAAAAATCATTGGCGCAAACTCAGCTAGAACTGAGTCAGCTAAACGGCCTACTGCAAACCCAGCAAGAAGCATGGATTAGCCACCCGCTCGCCACAGAATTGGCGACCCTAGCCAAGGACGCAGCACAGCAAAACGCCTGGTTCAACCAGCAGCGCCTGGCCGTACAAGAACAACTAACGCAGATCGCCGAGCTAGAAAACGCCAGCCGACTAGCACTACAAAACCGCGACGCCGCGCAAGCCGCGTTAGAACGCGCCACCCTAGATCAACAGTATAAAAAAGACGCCGCCAACCAAGCAATCAGCGCCTTAGAGCAAACCAAAGCCGCCAGCAAAAACGCCAGCGAGCAAGCCCAACAAAGCAGCGAGCGTCTGGCACTCTGCCTGGCAGAACTAGCCCCTGCTTTCCGCAACGCCAGCGCAGACAGTGGCCTTGATGGTGGAATCGATTGGCAAGAGCAATGGCAAGCCGCCCCCGAGCAGTTTCAGCAACGCTGCGCCGAACACGCCAGAGCCTGGCTTAGCCAAAGTAAAGAGCTAGAGCTGAGCGGCCAACGTCACGCCACCCTCAATCTAGAGCTAAGCAATCTGGCAGAGACGCAAGCCAAGGCCGCGCAGGAACGTCAGCGCGCCAACACAGAATTGGCCGCCAGTAGTCTGGCGCTGCAAGACAAACAAGCGCAAAGAGCCGCCATCCTGCGCGCGCTCCATCCTGCAGAAGGCAGCGAAGCAGTAATCAGCGTCAGCCAGATAGAAGCGCAGTTGGCAAGCGCCATCGCCAGCGCCAAACAAGGCCAGACGCAAGCTACACAAGCGGCCAGCGCCGCCGCGCAAGAACACAGCCGCAGCAGCGAAGCCCTGGCACAAGCGAAAGCGCGCCTCACCAACGACAGCGCAGAAGCCGAACAAGCCGCAGCACAACTAGCCAACTGGCTAGAACAAAACGCCGCCCTGTTTGCCAGCGAAGATCCATCAGCAGACCAAAACAAAAACGAAAATGCTGAAGCAGGCCCACCGGAACAAGCAGCAACAGCGGCAATACAGCAACTACGCGCCCTGCTAGAACACGATGCCGCATGGATCGCCGCTGAGCGCGCCGCACTGCAAGCGCTAGCCAACGCCAGCCAGCAAGCCGCCGCAGTAATGCAAGAACGCAGCCTGCGCAGACTAAAGCATCAAGCCGAACGCCCTAAGCTAGAGGATCTGATCGCCGAACTTAGTACCGACCTCAGCGCAGAAAGCGCCACAGACCCAGATGCGCCCGACCAGACTAACCTTAGCCAGGCCAGCGAGCAGCATCTCAACCCTGACAGCCCTATCAAAGCAATCAGAGATACAACCGCCCTCGCCGCCTTACAGCAAGCGCTGCAAACTTTAGCCGCCCAAAGGCAAGCCGCCAACGCCAGCGCCAGTCTGTGCCAGGCCGCCATCGCGCAAGATCAGGCACGCCGCAGCCAGGCCGCCGACATCGTCAAACTGATGGAAAACCAGGAAGCCAAGAGCAAAATCTGGGAGACACTCAACGCCCTGATAGGCGCGGCCGACGGCAAAAAATTTCGCAACTACGCGCAGCAATACACGCTCGATGTGTTACTCGGTTACGCCAATCGCCACCTGCACGAACTATCGCGCCGCTACCGCCTGCAACGCATCAAAGACACCCTAGCCCTGATGGTGATAGACCAGGACATGGGCGACGAAGCCCGCTCGGTACACTCACTCTCCGGCGGCGAATCCTTCCTGGTCTCGCTCGCCTTAGCACTAGGCCTGGCATCGCTGTCATCCAACCGCGTACGGGTTGAATCACTGTTCATCGATGAAGGCTTCGGCAGCCTCGACGCCGACACCTTGCGCGTAGCAATGGACGCCCTAGACGGCCTGCAAGCCATGGGCCGCAAAGTAGGCGTGATCTCGCACGTGCAGGAAATGACCGAGCGTATCTCTACCAAAATTTTGGTGCAGAGGACTTCGGGTGGTAGGAGTTTGGTGGGGGTTGGGTGAAATATATCAATTCATCTGCATAATCGTTATTATTTGAAATAGCATTTTCAGCAATGCAAATATCAACAAAGAATTAATACAAGTCCCTAACTATTGCTCTTTTGCAGATTGAACAAATCTGGATTCATTAAAGTTAATTTCAATAACCCGAATATTTTTCCACATTATTCTAAGATAAAACATGAAACTCGACAGATTACGTTTTCTAAATATAGAACTTACAAAAGAGATGGCAACAGATGGCCTGACAACTGAAATTTATTATTACTTCGAAAGCGAGTGGCGTATCCTTGATAACGATCGAAAAGTGACCGCTGACGAGTTAGTAAATCTTGAAAAATCTCAAAAAGAACTTATTGCCCAACATAACTCAAAAGAACTCCTCGCTTATTTCGCGATCGAAGAATTTAATTGCGTAGTATCGATTTTATTCTTAAGTTCTCCTCGACTAGAGAAACGACGAAGTTCCAGAACACGTATTCAACATGTAATAGAACGCGCAATAAACGCGTTCAAAGTTGCACATAACCCTTTAACATTACTTCTCGCTCGCGAAGCCTTTTATAAACGACTGAGTGATTCATTGCACTCCATCAGCAACAACTTAGATAGTGATGCAGAAGGACAGGAGAACACACTTCCTCAGAACCTCGCAATTTTTGCGCTTGATATTGATCATTTCAAACAAGTCAATGATACATATGGGCACCTCTATGGCGATCAGGTGCTCAAAAGTTTTAGTATTAGGATGGAAAAGGCTGCGGCCAAAGTTAAAAACCTAGCCGAGGGACGTGTTTCAATAGATCTTGGGCACCCCTCTGGAGAGGAATTTCTTGTTCTTATTGTTGGCACTTGTACTCGTGATGAGATATTAGAGTGGGCCAATCTATTTAGATCTGAAATTGCGGACGAGGTGCTCCCATCAAAAACAGAATGGGAAGATCTCTCCAAAAATGAAAATCTGTCTATGTTAATACTACCAATACAACAAGAACGCTCTATTAGCGCCAGTGTTGGAGTCGCAATTCACTCACCAAGTACGTCAATCAGCAAGGACACAGATTGGATCAAGTATTTATTAGGGCTTGCCGATTCTGCACTATTCAGAGCGAAAGCGGCCGGCCGAAATCAGGTGATACTATTCGACGACATTGTGAATACTTATGGACGTGTATTAGAACAAGATAAGCGTACTCGCATAGTTGCACTCGATATTGGTACAAACGTTGGCGTGGAGATTGGGCAAGAGTTTAAGGTTTTCCCCACAGGTTTAACAGGGAAGCGGAAATTTCTCGTCAATGATGGTCGCACATCAAGAGCAATTGGTACTTACCCTAAAGTGGAGCTGACACGAATTACGATTTTCAACACCCAACCAGAACTGTCGTTTGCATTTATTTCCGATTCAAACGATCACAATATTGAAATAGAACCAGGCGCACAGTTGGAAGCTATACCAGTGGGTAGTATCGGACGTCTTGTTCCATATGCGTCAAAATTTTTCACCTCTGATTTAGACACGATAGATATTGGTGACATAAGCTCTCTTAAGAAATTTATTACTCAGGAATCCGCAAGTAAGGCCAGCCCTTTTGCTATTGTGCTTCGTTTTACCAAGGCTCTAGAGTATCAGAAAAAATTCGGTACAGTAGCGCTCAATATCGCACTAACAAAATTGTATCGGGAGGCGCACTCCAGTTTTCATTTTGCGAATCAAATAGGAATTCTCGATAAATCAGCATTATGTATATCAGGAAAAAATTCAGCTTATCGAGAAAAAGACGTAGAAGAATTTACTGACAAATTTGCACCAAATTTCCCGGAGCTTGGATTAATTGCTGGAGTGTTCTGCAATAACGATATTGAAAAACCGCCAAAAGGATCTAATAGCCAGCTACTTGCGCTGCACGCGATTGAATTCGCTCAATTCGCAGCATCTGAACATGGCAAAGCATTGGATAGCCGCATTAGTCATTTTAATTTCATTGCGGCCAGTCGTATTCTGAATTCGCAACGTGATGCGCAACTCTATACATCAGCAAGAACCGACTTTGAAAAATTTGAGCAACTTGGAGTAATGAATGCATCTCTTTCGAACCTTGGAGGTCTGATTTATAGCACGCTTGGCGCGCTGCAAAAGGCTGCAGAAAATTATATGTCGGCGATAACAAAATCTCCATCGACGTTAGTTTACAAGAGCAATTATGCAGTTGTGTCTAATCGAATTGGTGAAGTTGATTCACCACTTAAAATTTTAAACGCTCTTGAAGACTCCAAAATTGATGAACTCAAAGAATCTCACCCTTTTGGTTTTTTTACCTATGCAGTGCTACTTGCTAAAGCGAAAGGGAAAAATTCTGGTGAATTTAATGCCGTCCGATTCAATTCAATAGGCGTTCAAGCGCTTGCACTGGACGACTTTAAAACAAGCACTCATAGTCGGGAAATAATTGAAAAATCGCTAAGGCAGTAAGGCGTAATACGTAAGGCGTCAATAGCCGCAGGCGTATTGCGCCGAATTGTATCTACGCAAACGGTTCAGGTTAATCGCATACCCGACCCGTTTCAAAAACGTTTGCGCAGTATTCATGCGGTCTGCAGGCCGAAAAGCTGCCAGCAGCCGCAGCGGTATTGCGTAAGTGCTTTCTAAATGTCAAACACGGGCTAAGTTCTAAGATTCCAGCATTTTCAAAACCCATTACGCATATTTCTTGCGGTCTACAGACCCATTCAGCTTTTTAAAATTTAATGCAGGACGCTAAACAGGCATCCGTTTGGAGCAAGATGAAATCAGCACAATTATCCCGCTTTACACGCTCTACCCAAAGGCAGGAAAACGCGCCCTGCCGCAATTGCGCAACGATCTACAGTGGGAATTATTGCCCGGAATGTGGCCAGGAATCCTACACGGGTGCGCCTACGGCTGTTGATTTTATCTATGAATTTTTGACCCGCAATGTGTTTGAGCGCGGCAAGATGCCACGCACCCTATGGCATTTACTGCGTTACCCTGGCGGTTTGACGGTCGATTTTCTGGAAGGCAGGCGAGCGCGCTTTATTCGTCCGGTGCGCTTGTATTTTGGCTTGTCGGTGCTGTATTTTTTGCTGCTGTCGCTCAGTACCAGCACTGAAAAAATCAGTTCTGAACTGATTAAGGCCTCATCCCAGACTATCCCACAAGCCACTGCGGCTGCAGAAAAAGCAGCGCTTAACAAACCACTGGTTCCTGATCCTAAAAAGAACAGGGAAGAAATACTCGCCAAAATCTCAGAAGCAACCGACGTACCTGATTTTAATATTCAATTTTTTGGCAATCGTTTTAGTCAGGACCCGACCGAGAATGTAAAAAAGAGGATCAAAGACTTCGTCAAGCTGCCGCAAGAGGAGCAACTCCATCAAGGAATACAGGCATTATTTAATCAGGCACCGAAGGCGATGTTTTTTCTGGTACCGGTGTTTGCCTTGCTACTGAAACTATTGTTTATGCTGCGCCGCATTTCTTATGGTGCGCATCTGTTATTCGCATTTCATTGCCACGCATTTATATTCTTGTGTCTGATATTTTTATTGCTACCACTGCCTGGCATCATCAGTGTGCCGGTGCAATGGCTGATGTGGGGTTATCCGCTGCTAGCGATACGAACCACCTATCTGTGTAGCTGGCCGAGCGCGATCTGGAGATGGCTAACATTAAGCATCTTGTACCCGACCGTCATCGCCACGACGCTGGGCTTGGCGACCTTGAGCGCGGTTTTCATGCTTTAAATATGGCCGTGAGGCGGAATACGGAAGGCGTGAATAGCCGCGGGCGTATTGCGCCGTATGGACTCTATGCAAACGTTCAGGCTGCCATATACTCTGCCCGTTTCAAAATCGTTTGCGCAGTATCCATGCGGCCTGCAGGCCGAAATGCTGCCACAGGCCGCAGCGGTATTGCGTGAAGCACACACAACACCGTACACTTAAACAGGTTTACCTCAGCTAAATATTGAGGAATGAAGACATCAAATGGCTTGCACCCGTCTACCTGACTGCCAAGGGAAGAAATGAAAAAATTCATTCTATATATCACTACGCTCTGTCTGATAATAATCATGTCGGGATGTATAACCATATCAGTAATTGTATTTGATCTAGGAGTGGCTTACGACGAAGCGGATATGGAAAAGGTTAGCGCTATTATTGAACTCAATGGATATAAGCGTGATTTGTTGCCTGAAGTCGATAGCGCCGGGGAAATAAGCTCAAGATTTGTGTTGCCGATCGGTACTGCAACGTGTTTTTACGTAAAATTGCGACCACAAGATGGGCGACTCCAAGTTGAATTTATTGAAAAAATGGGCTTATCTGAAAGAAGCAAACTCTTATTGCAGAAAGTGGTTCAGGATTTACGGGGGGTATCTGGTGATCGTGGCATAAGAGTCGATGGGAGGAAAATTTAAGTCCGTAATACGTAAGGCGTGAATAGCCGCAGGCGTATTGCGCCGAATGAAATCTACGCAAACTGAATCAGGCTTTCGCATATCCGAACTGTTCAACATCGTTTGCGCAGTATTCATGCGCTCTGCAGGCCGAAATGCCGCCGCAGGCCGCACCGGTATTGCGCAAGCGCTTTGCACGCTGAGCATTTTGAGATCGATGGCGCATAGTTTGCGCTATGTCTCAACAGTCCAACATCGATCAAAACCCTTTGAATTGTGTTGGACTGATAAAACTTTAGTCCAACCTACACGCTAGATAACTTCAACATTATATGAACTATCTGATGCCCCCTTTGATTGCTTTGATTGGAAAGAATTTCCACCAAAATTTTGATAGCCAGGGCTTCGGGGACGAAATTTGCTAGGGTCGGTGGAATTACTTTCGAGATGAAGTCTTAATTTTCTTTTCGTCATGTATAGTAATTCACTTGACCAAGATGCGTCATATCGAAATTCTTGAACGGCAAAACTGATCTCAGTTTCTTCATAGGGAAATGTTACAAATGACGATTGTAAAAAAATTGACTTCATCAGCCCTCGCACCATCAGCGCGCATCGAGAGTCGCATCTTGCTGTTGCGCGGCCAGAAAGTGATCATCGATGCTGACTTGGCTGAGCTGTATGGTGTGCCGACCAAGGCACTGAATCAAGCGGTCAAACGAAATGTCCAGCGTTTTCCGCAAGATTTTATGTTTCAGCTGACATCCATTGAGAAGCAAGAGGTGGTCACAGATTGTGACCACCTCAGCAAATTGAAATTTTCTAAAACCTTACCGTTCGTTTTTACTGAACATGGCGCGATACAAGCTGCCAATGTGATTAACTCTGAGCAGGCAGTCGAAATTGGCGTGTATGTGGTACGCGCCTTCGTGCGTTTGCGCGAGTTAGCTCTATCGAACAAAGACTTGGCGCAGCGCTTGGATGAGCTGGAGAACAAAGCCGATTTAATGGAATTGAAGCACGATACTTTTGAGCACAATACTCGCGTGCAGTTAAAACAAGTTCTTGAAGCGATACGGGAATTAATGGCATCGCCTAAGCCCGAACCTGTAAAGAAGCGATCAATAGGCTTTATTGAGCAGGACGAAAAGCCGGAAAAACCCAAGGCGACTAAAGCTAAAAAATAGCGCTTTTTAGTAAATCAAAGTGAGCTGGCTTCGCAACGATTTTTAAAGCAAACCAGCTCACTTTGAAGCAAATGAATTTACAGCACGGTAGCTTGGGCCAGGTCTCATCAGCGCTACATCTATCGACGCGCCATGAAATGCGATGGACTGATAAATAGTTAATTCAACCTACGTACTAGACCTAACTAAATTCTATCGACAAATCACATGATAATTTCTACAAAATCACGCTCATTTTTGATATCAAACATCATTGCAATGCTGTGCATTAATCCTCTATTTAAATATGCCGGTTTGACACCTCCGTTACAAACAACGGCAGGCGATTTACCGGCAATTTTTCTCTTTGTAGTGAGTAGTTTTGGGCTGACAGTATGCTTTCTATTTGCCCTTAATTTACTCCGACTTATAGCGCAGCTATTTCGATCAAACACCTCGGCCACGTAGGGTGGATGCAACCCACGCTACGTATGGCACCGCATGGACTCTACGTAAACGGCATCAGGCTAGCAGCATACCCACCCGTTCCCAAATCGTTTGCGCAGTATCCATGCGGCCTGCAGGCCGAAATGCTGCCACAAGCCGCAGCGGCATTGCGGATAAGCTTTAGCTATTTCCAAGCGCGCCTCATGGAAAATCTGGTCTGGCTGAGGCTGCGCTTTTTGCCTGGCCGCTGGCAAATGCTTTCAACGCAAAGTATCATTTCACCTTGATGCGCAGCAGTTTTATTTCTTTTTCTCCCTGGCGCAACATCACGCTTTCTGCAGCTGATCCTTGTCCGTCAAATTCCAGCGTTGCGTCGACTACGGTCAGTTTAAACTTGTTCGGCCCGACAGCCACGATGTCGCTCGCTGGCTGGCCCTGAGCCTGCACTTCAAGGCCGCCCTTGGCATTGCGCCTCACTTCGGTGCTAAAAACGGGGCTGGTGTAAGAGCCAAGCACCCGCGCGATCTGCTCTTCACTTAATGCGAGGGCAGCGGTTTGCGCAGGAAGATCGCCCTGGCGTAGCCATACTTCACCCACGTTATTTCCTTGCGGATAAAATTTCAGGCCGGTGATTTTTCTTTGTGCGTCTATTTCTAATTCCATCCAGCTAAGCGGATCGGCTTCAAAGCCGATCCGCTGTTGTGTTGCCGTGATGAGCTCCAGGCTTCTACCGCCCTGACGCTGCGAATAGAGTTTTCCGTCTGTAAATTTTATGGTCCGCGTTACCCCATTTTTGGCGTAGACGCCCTGCGCCGCTTTCATGTTGATGTCATTCCATTTTTCTGGTGTAAGAGCGACAAAAGGATCGCCGATAAGCTGTGCCGCCAATTTCATCGAATACGGTTTGGTGGGACCTTCAAAATTGTTCAGTTGCACAAGCGTGGTGCCACTCTCGGGGAGATACATCAGATCGGAGGCAAAACCGTTGATGCCACCGTTATGCCATAGGGCTGCGTGTCCGCGCACCTGGCGCGAACCGATACCAAAACCATATTTGTCTTTGATTGCGGCACCCTGCGGTGTCGTCAATTGCTGATAAGAGGCCGCGGAAATCACACGTCCACCATGCAGTGCCTCATTCCAACGCCACAGGTCTTTGGCGCTAGAAATCAATGCGCCGGCGCCTTGCGGCACAGTCATGCTGATCGGGCTCGCTGGTGCAATGCCACCCTTCTGATTTGCCTGATAGCCGCGCACCAAACCTGGCCAGACCTGCTGCGGATTCTCCCAGCTGGTGTCCTTGAGTTCGAGTGGTTTGATGAGTAATTCATCGAGGGCCTCGTGCCAGCTTTTTCCAGTGATTTTTTCAATGACGGCACTGAGCAATATATAACCTGAATTGGAATAACGCCATGCGCTACCCGGCGCAAAATCTACCGGTAAAACAGCAATGAGCTTAACTAAGTCTTCGGTGCCGACATCAATACGTTGTGTTGTTTCAGCAAATTTTGGGACATTGGTAAAATCACTGACGCCGGCAGTATGGTTGAGTAACTGCAGCAAGCTGATTTGCCCGCCATTGGGAAAATCACTGAGATAGTTTGACAAAGGATCATCGAGCTTAGCCTTGCCCTGGTCGATCAGTTTAAGTAAGGCAACAGCGGTAAACTGTTTGCTGATCGAACCGATGCGAAACTTTTGCTCGGGCGTCATGGCGATGCCCAGTTCGATGTCTGCCATACCGCGTGCCGAGGCGCAAATCAGCTCGCCCTTGCGCGCCGCCAGCACGACGGTGCCGGTACCGGTCTGTGGCATAGGCTGCAGCACGGCATCACATTGCCCAGCCAGCGACTTCACGCTCGGCAGCGCTACATCGGCGGCGAGCGCATAGGTGCTTGACGCCAAAAATGAACAGGCAATAAGAGCACGCAATAAGCTAACTTGGGTGTTTAAACCAGACGCTGCTGGCTGGTAAAGGCTATGCATGAGGGACTTTCGTATCGTGGTTAAGAAGGGAAACCGCAGCATAGAGGATAAAAAAACCGGGAATATCAAGAACACGACGAAATGCGCAATCCCAGGCATGAGCTGCATGATGCACGCGATATGCACGCAATATGCGATACCTTTGAACGGTCACCGAGACTTAAGCTAACCCCGATCGTCATCGCCAGCCAGGCTCGACAATCACTGCGACGCTATTATCGACATTTTTATGAAACCCATTCTGATGATCACTTCTTATGGGAAATATTGGGTCAAGTCTGCTCATAAGCTATCCATAAGTATGATCTTGCATGCCAAGACTTGACCCCAGTTTTAAGTTCCAGTTTTAAATTTTATCCGCCGTAGAAATCTACGAAAATGCTTCAGACTTCCACATATCCAACTCGCCTTAAAATCGTTTGCGCAGTATCCATGCGGTCCGCAGGCCGAAAAGCTGCCAGCAGCCGCAGCGGTATTGCGTCAGCAATTCGGGAACTTCTAAAAGATTGCACGACTTTGCATCAGCTCGTAAAGCTACAAGCAAAAAAATCTATCTCAACGTTCATTGGGCCATCGCTATCTGCATGGCGATGGTGTGAGCACGCTGCACTCGCTTGTAGCGCATGCGGGCAGCGCGTTTAAGGATAAAGGGCTGCCAGCGAAGATCCTTTGCTGAGTCGTCATCTAGTAAAAATTGTAACAACAACTAGGCTAGTTTTGTCAATTTTGCTATAATTTTTTCCGGAAATTATGTATCGCGAATAAAAACTCGATAATTTTCCTCATACCCAAGTCCCACTTCAACGGAGTTTTTAAACATGCAAAAAACCTATGTTTTGGCAAGCCAGTTCGCCCTCGCCGCCTTATGCTTTGCCGCGCACGGCGTCTCATACAGCGCAGCCTACAATGAAGCTGACATCAGCGGCTACAAAATCGGCGGTCAAATGCTTGCGGCCAAACCTGTGCTGCAGAAAATTAATCCAGCCTATGTGTTTGAGGAAATCAAACTCCAAGATGGTCGCGTGGTGGGGCTGAGCGCCGTGGTAAAAATTGTTAAGCAGAACATGCCAACTTTTTATGCAGATCAATTCGTCGTGCTGCAAAACGAAGCCGGTATCGTCTGGTTTGCAGGAAGAACACAACAGATCGCCGACAAAGAAAAATACGTGAATATAAAGACCCTGCGCGAATCTTTAGAGAGCAAGTATGGCAAGTCGACTTATAGCGAAAACCTGAGCATGGTGTGGGATTACGATGCCAGCGGCAAGCAATATATGTCAGTCAAAATCGGCGATTATTACGGCGTCTCTCCTTGCTATACCGATGGCAATAGCACAGATAACCTGGGTGACATCACTGGCACGAATTTAGCTATGTGGGTGCCGCGAAAATTCAGCGAAAAATGTGGATTCGCCGTTCACTCCCGTATGTCGTCAGCCGCAGGCGATTCCACAATGAGCCTTGTTTCAAAATACACTACTACTCTGGTGAATCCTAAGCTAAGATACGATATGGCGGCAATCAAAGCCGCCAAAGATGCGATCGAAAAGAAAAAGCTGATCGATTCGGAAGCACAGCGCGGCAATAAGCCGCAACTTTAATTGGCACAGCGCCTGGCGACGCTTACAGTAAGCGCGCCATGTGCGGGCTGTGGTAAAGGTGTCTGTGCAAGGCATTAGCGAAAAGCCCATAGGGCGTATTGCGCAGTATGGAATGTACGTAACTGATGCGACGTTTTTTAAACACCCAGGGTTCCAATCTTAAATTTCACCCCCAGCCACCACATTTGACTATCTATGAACGTCACAAATTTTTTCTCCGCTTTCAATAGGTTTGCGTTTGCACTTAGGCGCTCAGTGATCGTGTCTGGGATTTTCATGCTGTTTATCAGCGCCGCCTCCGCTCAAAGCGACGACCTCGCTGGCCACTACTATCTCAGTGGCGTCACAGAAGTCGGCTCTGAACTCTTGCTCAAACGGGACGGTAGCTTTGAATGGGCCATGAGTTATGGTGCCATAGACCAGCAAAACCAGGGCACTTGGAAGTTGCAGGATGGGAAGCTTGTGCTCACCTCGAAAGCGCTCAAACCGCGGCGTCCATTTCTCTCACTCAAAGGCGTAGAGCCATGGTCAGACGATGCCGCGAGCCAGCTTAAGTACCTACAAGAAAGCGCAAGGGATGAAAAGGCCTATGCGTTTTGCCCCTTCTTACATGGACAGATTGCGGTCGCAGGCGGGAAACCCAAAGAGCAAGCTGAACCCGCCGCTGCAGCCGCAACCTCAGCCGCAATGAGCGACTATCCAAACTTGGCGGCAGCGAACAAGGCCGGGAAATTAGCAGTGGCCAGGCTGCCCGCCGAATTATCGGCGTTTCATGCGCTGCGCATAAAAACCAAAGCAGAAATAAACGCTTTTCAAGCGGAGTCTCAAGATAGCGAATCTTGGGCTAAGGCATCCAACGCATTGATGGCAAAGCTAAAATCGTACCGGAGCGCCGAAGAGGCACTGCGCAAAATGATTGTCCAGGCGATAGCGATTGATGATAAATATCGCGATCTTTTTGACATCGATGATCTGCATCCTACGATTTGGCAATATGCCACATTTTCATGCGCCAAAAGCGTACAAGCTAAGTCCAAGGAACCGAACATCGCCTACGTCGCCATTTATGTTGACGATCCGGAAAATAGTGTGCGCATCGCCAAAAATAGCAAAGCACAAGTCAAATTTTCTGATGGTTCCGTTCAAAACATGACGGGTTTCGACTCTGGCTACGCCATGGCCACGCTTCAAGCTGGGCAGTCGATTACGGGTATCAGTATCGCTTCTAAAGAAAGCAGAAATGATCCGATTAAACATTTTGACTTTGCCGTAAAGGTGGACCACCAGAGCGTTATTCATGTCCTTATGGATGTAACGGCACTGATCCCAATCCCGTTTGAAACGCTCACACTTCCGATTAAGGGTAACGGTCTGCTTTATGAGGGTGGAATATATAAGAAACAGTAAGGCCTGCAAGACCGTGAGCCGAAATACGAAAGCCGCAATAGCCGCAAGCGTTTTGCACCGAACGGGATGTTTAACAAAACGGAGGGATATGCGGCGCTGACTCCCCTATCCATTTTTAAGATCGTTTGCGCAGTATTCATGCGCTTTGCAGGCCGAAATGCTGCCAGCAGGCGCAGCGGTATTGCGTAAGCACTTTTTAAAATATGACACGTCCTCTAAGCGGTAAATTCTATGCATGTTCACAAAGTGCTGGCTCAGGTATTGCATGAACACACACGGAAGACCTGAGCACGGTTCCGATATTTTTTTCAAAAATGTTTTACCAATCGCGGGCGCATTGTTAGAATACGCCCAGTGCTAGTCACTATCTCAGGCTTCGCATTGCTTACTAAGGTCTATCATTGATAGAATTTTCCTCTGCGAGAGCCACTACATCATGTCAATAA
This sequence comes from Undibacterium sp. Ren11W, assembly GCF_049340485.1. Lineage (NCBI taxonomy): Bacteria > Pseudomonadati > Pseudomonadota > Betaproteobacteria > Burkholderiales > Oxalobacteraceae > Undibacterium > Undibacterium sp. Ren11W. The sequence continues at coordinate 671,763 of NZ_JBMPPB010000001.1, read as the reverse complement.
TAAGGAGAATAAACATGACAAATTTCAACCTGTATCCATCCCACTCTTACTCTTTTAGCGGGTCTCGTCAGGCATAAAATTTCATCCTGGCGACGACCTGTTTGCAGCAACAAACAACAGGTTGAAACCAAATGGGCAATTCATCTTTACAAATTATTTCAGAAAATATTTCTGTAGTCGCTTCAAAAAATACATGGATAGCAGGCGAAGCGATCCAACAATTACAAACAACTGCAAAACTCGACGGCATGCGCCGTGTGGTTGGCATGCCTGATTTACATCCTGGGCGTGGTTATCCTGTGGGTGCCGCATTTTTTTCCGTCGATCGCTATTATCCTGCCTTGATCGGGGGCGATATTGGCTGTGGTATGAGCTTGTGGAAAACTGATTTATCGACAGCTAAATTTTCCATCGATAAACTGGTGAAACGACTTGGCAATATCGACGCGCCTTTGATAGCGGTGAGCGATGTCTGGCGCGACAGAGTCTTGACGCATCAATTGGCAGATACCGGGTATGAACATGCGCTGGGAAGCATAGGCGGTGGTAATCATTTTGCCGAACTACAGCATGTCGATCAGATCTACGACCAGGCCTGCATAGAGAAGCTTGGTCTCGATCAAAAGAAAATTTTAGTTTTGGCGCATAGTGGTTCGCGTGGATTTGGCGGGCAAATTTTACGTGAGCATGTCGAACAATTTCGTCACGCTGGCTTGCTGGCAAAAACCAAGGAAAGTGACGCTTATTTAATCCAGCACCAGAGAGCATTGCAATTTGCGCGCGCCAATCGCAGTTTGATCGCGCAACGCATTTGTGCCAATTTGGGTGCCGAAGGCGAAGCAATAATCGATATCGATCACAATTTATTGACGCAGTTTGAACTCGATGGGCAAGCTGGTTGGTTGCATAGAAAGGGTGCGACGCCAGCGGATCAAGGCTTAGTTGTAATACCTGGTTCGCGTGGTGATTACAGCTATTTAGTCGAGCCCATTCCTGCGTCACTGAGTCTATATTCGTTAGCGCATGGTGCTGGTAGAAAATGGATGCGTAGTGAGTGTGAAGCGCGCTTATCCAAACGCTATACCATGGCACAACTTGCTAAGACCTCATTAGGAAGCCGCGTCATTTGCAATGATAAGGGTTTGATCTTTGAAGAAGCACCGGAAGCCTATAAGCCGATTGATAGCGTTATTCATTCTTTGCAAGATGCTGGACTCATTACTTTGGTGGCACGCTTAAAGCCTTTAGTGAGTTATAAAACTTCGGGAGGGTGTTGCGCATGATTTTATTTCAGATTAGTGCCGCACAAGGCCCGGAGGAATGCTGTTTGGCAGTCGGCATGGCTTTGCAGCGTGTGGAAAAAGAGATCAGACAAAAAGGCTTTGCCAGCGATCTGATTGAAGCGGTAAAAGGGGAACGGCCCAATACTTATAAGTCAGTCTTGCTTAGCGTGGAAGGCGAAGCTGTAGAAGATTGGGCAAAAACATGGGAAGGCACTTTGCAATGGATACATACTAGCCCCTATCGCCCACGTCACTTACGTAAAAACTGGTTTATTGGGGTGAAAATATTTTCATCACCAGTCACGCCAGAAGGTGTACTTGAGCAAAGCATACGTTATGAAGCTTGTCGTGCCAGCGGACCTGGCGGCCAGCATGTGAACAAAACCGATTCTGCAATCCGTGCCACACATGTCGCTAGCGGCATCAGTGTTAAAGTGCAGACGGCGCGAAGTCAGCATGCAAATAAGAAATTAGCAGCTATGTTGATCACTCAAAAACTTGCAGAAATTGCGGAACAAGCGGCAAACCAGGTACGTAGTGAACGTCATCAAAGTCATGCTGACGTAGAACGTGGCGCCGCGAAACTCGTTTTTAGGGGGAGTGATTTTACTCTATCGTAAAGAAGCAGCCTGAACCGAGCGCGCAACTTCAAGCGCGCATCAATAGTACATATTGGCCCAAAATAGACCGATCTTGGGGGGCGATTTTTGCCAACATCGCATGAAGTTTACGTGATGCTGCCCCCCATTGGTTCTTTACTTTTGATTCTATTTTTTCACAATTGATTCCACTTTTTGTCCGACCAGCTTGCCCGTTGTTGTTTCTTCTATCCATACGGCGGATCCTTCGGCACTGAGTTTCCCACGAACCGTATACTGTTTATTTTCCTCGGGCGCAAATTCAATTTCTCCCTCAACGACATAAACTGGGTTAGTCATTGCCAATATTGGAGCGGCATATTGAGTGCTACCTTTAATTATTAGTTTAGAGGGCCGGGCTGGAATTTCATGAGAATAAAGATATGGCTCAACAGAAAACCCTTTTCCTTGATTTTGAAAACTGGTAGCTGCTTGAGCATTTTCAATTTTTCGACCATCAACTATTTTCGTGAAAAACAAATCAACCTTACTTTTTGATATACGAGTAGCAGAATCATTTACTGTCGCTATTGGTCCAACATAGTCTTTCGGACGGGAAGGTTCGACAGTAGCGCAACCAGTTAACATTGAAATCAAAGTAAGAACAAACAACAAATAGAACTTCATGCGAAGCCTCCTAAAATTATTAATTGAAAAACAAGCGATACTAGTGGATATAGGTATGACTGGCAAGGCCGCAAATCGGAAATTTTCAAGCCAATTTTCGCCAAAATGCTGCTTTCTATGTGTCTAATTTTAGTTACTGATATACGCGAGCGGTTACGCTTAATGTCTGAACAAAAAAGCTTGCAAGTCGAAATAATTCCATAGCCGCAGGCGTATTGCGCCGTACGGGATGTTTAACAAAACGGTGGGATATGCGAGGCTGAATCCCCAATCCACTTTTAAGATCGTTTGCGCAGTATTCATGCGCTCTGCAGGCCGAAATGCTGCCAGCAGCCGCAGCGGTATTGCGTCAGCACTTTTTAAATGTTGCGCTCATCCCTGTTTGTTTTTAATCGCAAGGCAGCGATCGAGCGCATGCTTTTGGCTATATCCATCGATCAATCCACCTGCTGCAATATCATTTAAAAATTGTGTGGCGTAGTAACACTGCATGCGGGTGTTTGGATGAATATATTCCCAGAACTTGTAACCCATAGGATCATTGCAAAACTCTTGTTTTCCATAGAATTGGCCCTTGACGGAGCCGACGAAACAAGGGGCGTTGAGTACTGAAAACCCGTAAGCTTGGGGATTGTCATAGGTGGCTTTATTGATGTCGTAGGCCTGGTATTTAATCAGCTTGAGTTCCGCATTTTTCGCGCCTAGCCGTTCTAACATCTGGCTGAGTTTTTGATTATGAAGTCTGGTCGCCATAAACAGAGTTTCATCTGTGGCGGCCGCCGCGCCCTTAGGATCACGGTTGATGCCGCCAAGTTCGGGCATAGTGCCAATCGAGATGCGATTAAATCCCAGTTTTTGCATTTTATAAATCTCGCTCTCTATCTCGGCGATGGTTTGCTCCACCGCGAGTGTGAGTAGCGTCATTTTTGGCTTACCACTGGCCTCTTGGTATTGGTCACCGTTTCTTAGGTAATTATTTGGCCCTATCCAGATACTGATCAAGGTTTTTTTTGTGTCTAGTGTCTGTAAATAGCGAGTATTTTTATCGATTTGTTCAGGCAGCGAAGTCACCACCAGATTTTCTGGAAAAGCACCGGGTCGGGTGCGCGCCCCACCGACCGCAAAATTATCGAGCTTCCAATGCAAGGCATACTCCACATAGTCAGCCCAGATAGGCCCATTGGAAAATCGCCCATGATAGAAAATTTTATCCGGAACGAGCAAACCAAAGCTGTTGCGGTTAAGGTTACCGGGGTCAGACAGCGAATCGCCAAATACCACTAAGTGCTCAATGCCGCCGCTAGCGGAGTCGCCCACTTCGTGATCGAGCCAGGCACTTTGCCGGTCCGGCAACATGGCATCGACTCGCGGCCCGTTATAGGCACATCCAAGGATCAGACTGACGAGAGCCAGAGAAAATACGCGGCGTAGTCGACGTTTCATGCGAGCCATGGCAAATCCCTATGCGATCAAAGAGCTTTCATCATAGCGCACCTGTACCAGCTAAAGGGGGCAACGTCGCTTTAACCAAGACCGGGGCGGCGCTTGCATAGCGTCATCCTCAGCTGGTCTCTGATCAGAGCAAAACTCGGCAATCAATTTGCGCTGTTGCTCTTGAGCGCTTGGTGCGCACGACGCCCCTACCGGCTTGCTGCAAGCTCGCCTATGCAAAACCGTAAAGCGTTATACCTAGGGCGTTAATCTACGCAATGGAGTCGCGCTTTTGCCTACGCTAAGGTAGGCAAAATCGTTTGCGCAGTATTCATGCGCACTGCAGGCCAAAAAGCTGAGATGCGGTGCGCTCCGTCTGCGACTATTGACGCCCTAACAACTTAAATTTAAGGTATCCTCTCTCGCTTCCAGCAAACGGCTCAAGCACGCTATAAATTTATCGACTCTGATGCGCACTGTTAGCATGCATCACACAGGTCTTGGGCTGAGCAGATACAGATCAAACACAAGGACACTATGCAAGAGAAGCAGCAAGTAATTTTATCGACGCCGGTGAGCGCGCTGGCGGATGCGGCCAGGGATACCGCCCGCTTGATGGGCGCAGACGGCGAGCTAAAAAAAGGCTATGGCATCGTCAGCGGCGTGTGGGCTTTGGGCTTGGCGATCCTGTGTGTGTTGGGGGTGTTGGCCTTCCATTTTCCGCAGTATTTAACGACGCCAGAACTACGCCATAAATATTCTTACGATATGGTCAGGCATCTGATTTTTGCGGCGCTGGTGATTGCGGGATCGATCAGCCTGATCAACGTGATACTCGGGCGCGCCCGTAGCATCAACGGGGTGGCTGGTGCGCTGGTGTTGACCAGTCTGGCGCTGGGCGGCTCGCATGTGCCTATTGCGGAGTTTCCAGATCACACGCCCTACATAGGCATGGACTGGTTTATTCTTGATTTGCTCGGTTCTACCTTGATCTTCGTAGCCTTGGAAAAGATCTTCCCACTGTATCGCGGTCAGCCGATTTTTAGAAAAGAATGGCAGACCGATCTGGTACATTTTGCGGTGAACCATTTCATCATTGGTCTGGCACTGTTGACGGTGAATTTTTTGATCCACAAAATATTCGGTTGGATCGCGCTCCCAGCCTTGCAAGAATTGGTGCAGGCGCTGCCGTTTTTGCCGCAGCTTTTGCTGTGCATATTGGTGGCAGATCTGGCGCAATACTGGACGCACCGGGCGTATCATGAGGTGCCGTTTCTGTGGCGCTTTCATGCGGTGCATCACAGCACCAAGACCATGGATTGGCTGGCCGGCTCACGCATGCATATGCTGGAGCTGATTGTCACCCGCGTGTTGGTGCTGGGTAGCTTGTATGTGCTGGGCTTTGAAAAATCGGTGATGGATGTGTACATCATCGTGGTGGGTTTTCAGGCGGTGTTTAACCACGCTAATGTGCATGTCAATTGGGGGCCGCTCAAATACCTGATCGTCACGCCCGATTTCCATCACTGGCATCATTCGTCCGACCAGATTGCGCTGGATAAAAACTATGCGGCCCACTTCTCTTTTATCGACCATCTGTTTGGCACGGCGATCAAGGGTCAGCAGGGATTCCCCGAGCAGTACGGCGTGTTTGGTGACTATATGCCAGATGGTTTTAGCGCCCAGCAGCGCTTCCCTTTTCACGTCGACCCGTACCGCGCGGGCACCGCAGCAATACTGCGTGCCAAGCGCAGCAAGCGCCAGTTGAAGAAAAACGCAGCAAAATCGCCATCGCCAGAATGATGGCGCTGGCTGCCTAAATCGCTACGGTGAAATGCCTGAGGCAGCCTGGCGCGCAGTTCTATTGCGCCGCCTTGAATGCTGGCTTAGGCATATACTCCCCTATTATTGAAATCAATTAGATCATTTGCGCACGTAGCTATTGCGCAAAAAAATAACACTAGGGGGAGTATGTATAATTACCGGTCCTTATAATGCCACAACTTAGCTGCCACATTTTAGCCGCCAAACACATCATCAGGAGCGATATGCCTATAACTTCCTACCTCGACACTTCCCCTGTTTTAGCCGACGGGGTCTATCTGCATGACTCAGCCCAGGTGATAGGCGATGTACAGATAGGACAAAATAGCTCGGTCTGGTGCAACGCGGTTCTGCGCGGCGACGTCAATCGCATTGTCATTGGCGCATGCAGCAATATTCAAGACTTCGCTATGGGCCATGTTTCGCATAAAAATCCAGCCAAGCCTGAGGGCTCCGCGCTGATCATCGGCAACTACGTGACGATAGCGCACTCCGTGATCCTGCATGGCTGTACGGTCGGCGACCAATGCCTGATAGGCATGGGCTCTATCGTCATGGACGATGTGGTCATCCAAGAGCGTGTCATGGTCGGGGCCGGCAGCCTGGTGACGCCCGGAAAAATCCTGGAAAGCGGCTATCTGTATCTAGGCAGGCCGGCTATACAGGCAAGAGCTCTGAATCCCGAAGAACTGGCGCATCTCAAATACTCGGCAGAGCACTATGTACGGATCAAAGACAACTACCTGGGTCGCAAGCTGAAATAAGCTGCAGTTGGCCTGCTCTAGCAGAGTCCAACATCTATCCCTGCACCAAGCATGCACCAAGCATGTACCTAGAAGCGGCTTGGGCTAATTAAGATCCTATTCACGATGGCGGCAATAGACTAAACTAAATCAATTTTCCAGTCTTTTTGAGATAAATTTTTGTCATGCTTCTCGACTCAGCATCATCAACGATAGTCAGCGCGCTAGCTAAGCTGTCCTTAGTCGGCCTGCTACTGTCATCGCATTGGAGCGCGGCGAGTGAAATTAAAGTCGCTTTTGTCACGAATAGAGAACCTTATTGTTTCAAGATAAACGATGTGGATTCCGGTATAGAAGTCGATTTGATACGTGCTGCACTCGCTCCATTTGGTCATAGCATCAAGCCGCTGATCGTGCCCAAGGCACGCTTAGCGCTCATCTTAAAGGCCGGTGAAGTCGATATTTCTGCCACCTTGCAAGGTAAGGACGGCGACGGTCTGTATTTTTCGGATCCCTACATCCAGTTTCAAAACTACGCCATTAGCAAGAAGAAAGCGGGCATAGAATTATCCACCCTGAGCGATGTAGATAAATACAGTTTTATTATCTGGCAAGGCGGCTGGAAAAATCTCGGTCCGGCTTTTGAGGCAAGCTATAAGCCGGATAGCAACGGCAGGTTCCGCGCCAATTACAATGAATCCCACAGTCAGCTCAATCAGTCAAAAATGTTTTGGTTCGATCGGGCACAACTGATCATCGTCGATAAAAAGATTTTTGAACATTTCCGCAAGCAGTTGCGTAACGACTACAAGACCGACGAGGAAGTGGTATTTCACGACGTCATGAAAGTCGAAACCAGCTATCCGGCCGCCTTTCGCAATAAGGAATTGCGCGATCAGTTCAACGCAGGCTTAAAAAAAATCCGGGCCGATGGCAGCTACCAAGCCATCATCGATGCTTACCGATAAAGCAGACCTAGCACTAAAAATTCAAATACGCTGACTAAGCTTTAGCCCAAGCTAAACAGTGCATCCCTGCTCAAATAATTAATTCTTAACGAGGTAATCCATGACAAGTTTTTCTAGCCATTTTGAAGTATGTTTTCAAGATCCTTTTGGTAAGGACAGTTATTCGAACGTACAACAATCGGACAATGCTGCATTAAAAGGATTTGACGCTGTCGATTGGGCTGGGTTAAACCAGGCTACTCATGAAAAACATCAAGATGTGCTTGAAGATTTCTACTTTTACGAGGTAAGAGACGCGCAACACGGCGACAGCTCCGCCCCGCTGAACGCGATAAATATCAGCGCTGAATCCACCTATGGAGATCAGCTAAAGGCCAGTGGACCTTTGCTCACACTGAGGTATATCAGGCCGGTAGAAACCGTGAGTAAAGGTTTTTTCGGAATTGGTGGCGGCAAGATGAAGATCAATTCCCTAGAGACGGTGATGGAAGGCTGTGACATCGCCTTTTCTCGCCGTTGTCTGGAAGCCTTTGTCCGAGCAGATAAGAATTTTTTGGCCGCATCCGTCATAGACAATGGCAGATCTGATTAATCGCCTGGACGATGCCATGAAACTTCGGATCTCATTTGCAAACTTATTCAAAAATTTAGGTGCAAAACTGGGGCTACTTTGCGTGCTCTCGACTAGCATCATGCCGTTAGCCCACAGCAAAACAAACGCGATTAAATTGCCTCCCGGTTTCAGCAGCACCTCTGGCAATCAGGTCTGTCAATTTTTCGATGGTTTTGTCGATCAGCACGATGGCACAGTGAGCGATCCCAGAACTGGTTTGGTCTGGAAACGCTGCGCCGAAGGATCGGTATGGACGGCGCAAGCCTGTAGCCAAACCGGCCTGGAAATGACTTGGCACGCTGCGAATCAGCGCGCCAGGGATAGCCGCTTTTTAGGTAAAAACGATTGGCGCTTGCCTAGCCGAGCCGAACTTGAAAAAGTTGTGGGCTTATGGGACGACTACCGCAACTCACGGCCGCTATGTAAGAATAACGACTATACCAGCGCTCAATACGCGGCCAGCCCTATGCTGGCGCACCCGCTAAGAGCGGACAAGTTTCCCGGTATTTTTTGGTCCTCTACCAGCTACACGGGATATTGGTATATGGAGCGATGGTTTTCTACCAGTTTTGTCGACGGCTTTAGCTCCTGGGGCGACGACATACACCAAGTGCGTCTGGTGCGCAGCACGCCGGCTTTAAGCAAAAATATCCGCAAAAATACGGCAAGGCAGTAACTCGCAATAAGTAAGCTACCGAAAGCGATCACGGTATCGCATCAACAATTTAGAAAATGTCGCACCTGCTCTTTGTAATCAATTCGCTGTATACCAAACTATATCCATTCGACGCCGACTTTACCCATACAAACATCGCTCCTGTGAAATCACTCTCTCCGCTTAGTTTGGCATTATTTGTCTGTTCTTTGATTTCTTTGATTTTTTCCGTGACCTCGGCAAATGCATCTCCAAACAATCTGATACGCATAGAAAGCATACAAAAACCCAACTTGCAGGTAGTCACGGCGATCAATACTAGTCGCATCCAGATTAGTATTGATCTGAGTTTAAGCAGTACTAGTAATTTTGCATCCAATCGCGTATGGCCTGTACATGCGCTGATTGCACCAGGGACAAGGGTAGAGCTTGCCGAAGTCTATGCAGCCGATAAGCGAATTGGTTTCACTTACCATTACCACTGGACGATGCAGATAGGCGATCCCAACGCGCGGCCAGCACCGGATGCCAGATACATAGTACCGTTTATCGGCAATCGTCCTTTTCAGGTATCACAAGCAATCGATGGTCCAATATTTTCACACAAGCAAGCGCATAACAAATTCGCGATCGACATCCCCATGCCGGTTGGTACGACCATCGTGGCCGCCCGTGCAGGCTACGTCATCGAAAAAGTCATGGAATTTCCTGAGGGAAAACCGGATCCGCAATACCTCGATAAGGCGAACTTTATCCGCATCTTGCACGACGATGGCACTTGGGCTGAGTATGTACATCTGAAAAACTACTCCTCCAACGTCTATCCTGGTCAGCGTGTCGAGGCAGGTACCGCAATTGGTTTATCAGGGAACAGTGGTTACTCTACCGAGCCACATTTGCATTTCCAGATCAATGTTAATGACAAGGGCAAAATAATCTCCCTGCCCTTTCAGTTCTGGAATAATCGAGATGCTTTGATCAGCCCAAGTTATAAAACATGGATTGCGCCATCGGCAAACTAAAGATCGGAAAACAAGATGCGCATCGTGCTCACATTAAAATCGATCACGCAATCCCCGTGCGGTCTGCAGCCCAAAAAGCTGCCACAAGCCGCAGCGGTATTGCGTGAGCATTTTCTAAAACCTTGAATTGTCCGCGCCTTCGCTATTCCGGGCAGACGCAAAGCAGGGATATCCCCAAGAGCGGGCAGCGCCTTTGATTACTTTGCGCACTGTCGCACTCACCGGTATTTGGCGATAAGATTCGTCAAAGAGCCATCTTCGCGCATCAGCTTAATCTCTTTATCAAAGCGCGCCAACAGATCTTGTTGCGTTGATTTCAAACTAAGCATCAGATGGATGTCGGCACTATCCAACTCATGCGGCAATTCAGTGATGTAGACATCGCTTCCGTCTTTTTTTAACAAATGCATCATGACGTAACTGTCTTCCAGTACCACGTCAAATCGACCGGCAATGAGCATGCGCGGTAAGGCAATTTGATTCGGTACATATTCCACTCGCAAACCTGTTAATTTATTCATCGCCCAACTATTGCCATGCAGTACCGCGATTTTAAACGGTGTCAGTTGATCCAGGCTGCGCACCAAATCGAGGCGATGATCGTCCTTGCGCACATACATCGAAACGTTCCAACGCACTACCGCTTCTTTACTGGCGCTGGCATATGTCAGGCGTTGCCTTGAAGGTGTGGCAAAGAGCGCATCGGCGCTACCGTTTTCCACCATGAGCTGGGCGCGAGCCCAAGGCAGAATCTCATGCTGCACGGAAAAACCGAAGCGACGACCAAAAATTTCATCGGCAATATCTATCTCTATGCCCGAGGGTTTGCCGTTCAACTGGGTGCTATAGGGAGGGTAATCTTGCGCATACACCAGACGTAATACCTTGGCCGCCGCGTATGCCGGCAAATGCGGCAATACCAGCAGACAATACCAACAAAACCGACGTCGGTTTAGCATGCGCATGTTCCGTGAAATAAGGCAGACCGAAGAGTGATAAGAACATCATAGGCGGCTTTATGATCTGCGGCAATAAAGATAGGCGGCCTGGCCAGGGCAATTGCTAAAGAGGTCTACTAAAGCAGTACTATAGGGGCAGCATCGTTTTAAATTTAGCGATGCGGCCCTCTTTGACTGATCTCTTTGACTTCATCTTTTTCGGACTAAGGTTGTAGTGCGTGATCCTGAGCAGTAATCACGATTCCCTGTGACTGCACACTGCCCCCTTTAAAATTGCTCGCCTCAGCACTACAGGTAATGCTCACACGATGTCCGCGCCTATCCGTCCCTGGCGAACTAGTGAAATGCATTTGGGTACGCATGTAGAGCAACTGTTCCTTCAACGCTGTCTCAGGTACCCGGCCGTTGTTTATCTGATTTTGCTGTTCGACGATAGCTGGCGCTAACAATGTTTGTGCTTCGGTCTGGTTGGCGGCATCCCAGTTGTAATACACGGTGCGTTGACAGATTAGCTTGAGAGACTTGATACCGCTCTCGCTGTCCTGTGCGCTGGCGACCACACTGGCGGCGCCATATTCGTGTATGGTTGCAATCGGCTTTGCCGTGCCAGGAACGCGAGCGCCAACTTCCACAGGCACAATTTTATTGTCCGGACAAAAATCTGTTTTCTTAGGAAAACATGCCGTGTCCGAGGCTAAGGGGTTGGGCATATAAACGCTGTCAGCACTTTGCCCCGTTACACGTAGGCTGATGGTGGGAGGAGATATATCATTATTGGTTCGCGGGTCAAAAGGAATTCCGCTACATCCGCAAAGCAATGAGGCGAACAGTGATAGTGCAAGTAGTGATGGACTAAACCTCATTTTATTTCTCCCTAAAATTAAACAAGATGAACTAGCTATGCGCTTTATTGCATGAAACTAAAGAGCGTAAAAAATAAAGGGCTAGCGTCGCAAAATTTTTAAGCGATACTGGCCCCGTGGTAGGCAACTGCCATCAATGAGCTAAAGATATCGATTACGCTTCAACGTGGATTTTCACTATAGGTAACGATGAAATAATATCAAGATATTATTTCATCTATCTTTATATGAACACATGGGACTGCGAAGAAACTAAAGAGCTCAGCACCACAATACTTTTAAGCGATGCAACCCAGTTGTTTGTTATCATCCCGTCATCCTGCTCTGCGCAGTTCTGATTGAAACCTATGCACACACCCGAAATCCCCGAAATTCTTATCAAGGGCAAAGACAAAGCCGAGCAACTGATAGGGCCGCAGGTGATCCACGTGGTGTTCCATCCGCTGGACTTTACCTGGCAAACTATCAAAGCCTTTCGCGCCAATCAAGGCTTGCTACTAGCCGGTGCGCTGGCGTATAACGCCCTGCTCTCTATCGTACCGCTGCTTATTTTGATCGTGCTGAGCTTGTCACACTTCATCCCGGAGCCAGAACTACTGCAAACTGCGGGAGAGTATCTGGAGTGGCTGGTACCTGGGCAATCAAAAGCCTTGATCGCCGAACTTGCCAATTTTTTGCAGCATCGTGCCGTCGTTAGTTGGGTGTTATTGGCGAGCATGATATTTTTTAGCTCGCTGGTGTTTTCTGGATTAGAGAACGCGATGTCGGTAATTTTTGAGCACAGGATAGTGTATCGGCCGCGCCACGCCTTGCTCTCATTTGCCCTGCCGTATTTGTGCATGGCCAGCCTGGCGGTCGGTTTGTTGTTGATCACCGTGGCCGCCAGTGCCCTTAACTCTTTGGGTGATCAGTCGGTGCACATACTTCATCGCACATTGTCACTGGAGCGTGTCTCTGGTGCCTTGCTATATTTGCTGGGCGTTGCTGGCGAGTTAGGGATACTCACGGCCATTTACATCGTGATGCCTGTGGGCCGTTTATCCAAAAAACATGCTTTACTGGGTGGCATTAGCGCCACCATTCTATGGGAAATTACGCGCCATCTGCTGGTCTGGTATTTCACCACGGTCTCACAAGCGACGGTGGTGTATGGCTCGCTGACGACGGCGATATTGGCGATGCTCAGTTTAGAATTTGCCGCTGTGCTGGTGTTGTTTGGCGCACAGGTGATTTCAGAATATGAAAAATTGGGCGTTCAAACCAACCCGCTTGTTCAGCAAGCCTAGCCAGCGCCCTCTAGCGTTACGATACGAACACGCCAAGTATGCCTTAATGCAATTAATTGAAAATTAAAAATCAAAAATCAAAAAATAAGAACGGCGTATATTCTTTTAACGAGCAATTAATTGGGGCCTAATGATGATTCAAGTTCACGCTAACGCCTCGTTTCGAGGCGATATTAATAGTTTGCCGCATGATGTTGCTTCGACCAAAGCATGTACTGCTTGCAGGAATGACGAGCCATTCGAATTCGATTTTGAGTACGCGTATCAGCCTATCGTTCATCTGTCCAGCCGCAGCATCTATGCACATGAAGCGCTGGTACGTGGCCCGAATGGTGAATCTGCCGCTAGCATCCTGGCGAAAATCAATGACGGTAATCGTTATCGATTTGATCAACTTTGCCGCTCAAAAGCGGTAGAAGGTGCGGCACGCTTGAATATGCAAGAGTTGTTATCGATCAATTTCTTACCTAATGCCGTGTACCGCCCTGAAGTGTGTATTCGGAGTACCTTTGAAGCTGCAAAAAAATTCAATTTTCCTATTGAGAAAATAATTTTCGAAGTCACGGAAGGTGAACGAGTAGAGGATCGCCCGCATCTGGTCAACATCTTCAATGAATATCGTCGATTTGGTTTTCATACGGCGATTGACGACTTTGGAGCGGGTTATGCCGGACTCAATTTATTAGCCGAGTATCAACCCGATATCATCAAAATTGATATGGATTTAGTGCGCGGCATTGATCAGCATTTCGCCAGGCAAGCCATCGTCAAAGGCATAGTCGATATTTGCAAAGCATTAAACATACAGGTGCTCGCCGAGGGCATAGAAACCCGCGCTGAAAGAGATTTCCTAAAAGCATCAGGTATCGAGTTAATGCAGGGGTATTGGTTCTCTAAACCTGTATTTAAAGGCCTGGGGAATATTCCAGATGCGGCCTGGGATTAAGCATCAGGGCAATCGCGCATCACCTACCAAACTCCGGTGCAGGACGCAAGACTGTTAGTGATCCTGCCATCGTTGACGTTTGATGTTTAGCCATCGATACGAAAGCCATGTTCTGCAACATTTCACTTCAAAATAGATCACCGTTATATTGATACAGCCATCGAGTTCAGGCATTGCAGCAACAACTTACCCGACAAATCAAGCCCGCGTTATTGCATGTTGCATTGCATGCCATGCACAACAACGCGGTAATACCAAGCCTACAAACCAATTTACGTGCGGCTGATAGAAATTCCGCCATCTACTAGCATGGCGCTGCCAGTCATGAAAGACGAGGCATCAGAGGCGAGGTAGAGTACCGATTGCGCAATCTCTTCCGGTTGAGCGAGACGTTTCAGCGCATGCAGATTTTGAATATGCGCCAGAGCTTCCGGTGAGCTAGTCATTTGCTGCCCCATCGCAGTATCGGTGCCGCCGGGAAGAATCGCGTTGACCCGCACACCGCGTGCGCCGAACTCGGTCGCCAATGCTTGTGTCAAACCTATTAAACCGGATTTACTCGCGGCATAAGCGGCCACGCCCGGAAAACCCAGCGTATATCCGACAAAGCTTGAGGTAAATATGACGGTGCCAGATCCGCGTGCCAGCATGGCAGGAATCTGATGTTTCGCCGCGTAGAAGGCGCTGCTGAGGTTGACATCGAGAGTATCGCGCCAGCCAGCAGCAGAGATGTCGGGCGTAGCCCCCATCTCACCCAAGGTCCCCGCGTTGTTGAATGCGATGTCTAGTCCACCAAAATGATCAATCGCAGTTTGCACCATCGCCACTGCAAAGGACTCATCTTTCGCGTCACCCACTACCGCCAGCGCACGCCCACCCTGCTGCGTAATTTCATCAACCAGTTGGTTGAGCAGATCTCCGCGGCGTGCTCCGAGCACCAGCGCGGCACCGTTACGTGCAAACAGCAGAGCCGTGGCACGCCCTATGCCTGAGCTAGCTCCCGTGATGATGGCAACTTTGTTGATTAGAGAGTTCATTCGTATCCTCATTGACTGTTAGTGAGTACGAAGTCTGGATTGCCGGTACAAACTTGTCTGGCCAAATACGGACACCAAATTGAGACTAAATTGGACTAAATGAGACGATAGCGAGCACTGCGGTAAATATTCAAATCGATCACGCAATCTGCATGCGGTCGGCAGGCCGAAAGGCTGCCAGCAGGCGCATGGAATATGCGTCTACACTTTTGGGAACTTCTAAAAACCCAAGAAATTGAGGGAATAATGAATTGTGCGCGACTGGTTTTTTCCGGCTTAGAAAACACCATGGCGGTGATTTCGGAGTATGAAAAACTAGGTACTCCTGACCACTCAGATCCTCAACGATCCTAGCCTGCGCGCCCTAGCTTTATGCACGAACAGCCGAAGTATGCTTTACTGGGTTCAATTGAGACTAAAAACGAAGGTAAAGGCGAGCTTGGTTCAAACACGTCGTCAAATAATTCACTGCGTCGCGATCTGTATCGCAACGTCCATTTAAGCCGAACTGATTATGCGGTAAGATTTTTCAGTGATTTGGCTATTTTTCAAAGTTGATACTCAATTGACCAAAGACTTTTCCCATATGAAAATAAGCAAACCGGCTAGCGCCCTAGTCCAACTGCATCACTGTTGGGCTGCGGCGTGCTTTTGTCTCGGCATGCTTGCTGGAACCTCATCTTTAGCGGCAGAATGCAAAAAAATAATCGTCTCGGCCGATCCCGCTTATCCGCCTTTACATTGGCATGACGGCGCCAGCTTACAAGGCGCAAGCATAGAAGTCACCACACGTATATTGGACGACTTGGGCTTAGCTTACGAAGTCAGATATGTAGGCCCATGGAAGCGGGTATTGTTCAATGCAGAGGCAGGCAATATCGACATGGTAGTGACTCTAAAAAACACTTCCGAGCGGCGTCGTTACCTGGACTTTACCTCTAATGCCGCGTTCGCCAACCCTATCGTTGTCTTCGTTCCGCGCGTCTCGAATTTTAAATTCGACAAATGGGACGATTTAAAGGGAAAACGCGGCGGGGTAACTCTCGGCAATAAATTCGGCGATGGTTTTGATGAATTTATGGAAGCGCAATTGACGATAGACTCAGCCCAGTTGCCAGAGGCGAGTTTTAAAAAAATGGCGCTAGGCAGGATCGATTATTTCATTACCGGTTTGTACACAGGTATGGCGTATATCTTAGAACATGAACTGAATGCCGAATTTACCTCACTCAATCCATCGGTCACACAGTCGTACAATTACATGGGCTTTGTTAAGAGCAGTCCATGCATCAAGCATCTGCCCGACTTTGATCGTCGCTTAGGCGAATTAAAACGACAAGGCGTAGTACAAACGATCGTAGATCGCAATTTTGAACGTTGGCATAATTTGATACTAGAGAAAAAACGCGCAAAAAATTCTCCAGTCGTGCGCTAATACCGCGCTAACGTCAATTCAATTTGATTTCGGTAGCTGCAGGAGATCCGCATTGATTGTGCGATGCAATCCTTGCAAAAACCATGCCTTGTTCCGGTTTGCGTCTTGCCCTACTGCAGCGTTCAGGACGTACGCTTATCGTGTCGCTACTGACCGCGTTCGTGATGGAAAGTGTGTTGGCGATGGCGCTCACCATGCTCAACAATCCATGGGACAGCTCGTTTTCTTTCGTCTGGTGGACTGCTTTTAGCCGCTCTATCCCAATCGGTCTGTTGATTGCTCTGTTTATGGGTTTTTATATGAAACCCAAGATGGACCAAATGCGTAAAGCCAACTTGGCACGCGCCTAAATTGGTAGGTAAGCCCGTATAAATAGAACATGGCGCACTACAAGCGCGCCATGTTCTATTCGGTTTAACGGATCATCTGCAACTTACCACTTCATCTCGCCTTTATTCACCTTGGCGCCGATATCGAGGGACATGCCTGGTGGCGCATCTGGATAGGCTTTTTTCATAGCATCTATCAGTTCAGCACTGGTCTTGGTTGCCGCTGCATTTTTTTCAAACGATAACAAGTAGGCCTTGGTGTAGCTAATGCTGCTGATATCGATCGCAGTGCCAGACTTCATATGACCGGGAACCACGATGCTTGGTTGCAAGGCAGCCATTTCATCGAGCTGGGCGACCCATGCGCTACGCTGGGCGACGGTTTGGGTATCCGCTGTCCAGACATGCATATTGCCAAACACCGCAATGTTACCAACGATAGCTTTGATCGATGGGATCCAGAAGTATGGACGATGCGCGAGTATGCCGTGGTTGCCGCGCAATTCGACGACTTCGCCATCGACAGTGAGGCTAGTGCCATTCATGGCCTTAGGCAAAACTGGCGTACGTGGTGCATTCGCGCCCATTTTTGGGCCCCAGAAAGCGATCTTACCGGCAAGTTTGCTGCTCAGTTTTTCTAGTACGGCCGGCGTGGCAAGCACTTCTGCTTGCGGGAAAATCTCTTTGAGCGCTTCGACACCAAAATAATAGTCAGGATCAGCCTGGCTCACCAAAATTGTTTTTAACTGTTTACCGCTGTCGAGTACATTGGCCGCGATGCGCAAGGCGTCGGCACGGGTAAAACCGGCGTCGATCACCATCGCTTCTTTTTCCCCGTAGACCAGGGTGGAGTTGACGTTAAAGCTATTGCCGTCGGCGTTAAAGACTTTAACCTGCAAGGGCGTCGCTGCTTGGGCAGATGCGACAGTAACGGCGATTGTGGCAGCTATTGCAGCGATTTTTGTAGTGCGGATCATGGTGAACTCCAAATGGTTATACAGCGTTGTATCAGGCTTTGAAAAGGGTTTTACATCGAACTGTTGAATCAGGTTTTGAATCGATGAATGATTCAGTGCTTGCAGTGTAATTTCAATTTTCAGTGAGATAAATACGATAAAATGCACATAACTATTTCATAAATCGAGCAAATCATGGATAGATTGACGGCAATGCGGGTATTTTGCGAGGTGGCGACCAGTGGCAGCTTCAGTGCCACGGCAGACAAACTGGACATGTCGCGCCCCATGGTGACCCGCTATGTCAACGAGCTGGAAACCTGGCTCAATGCGCGCCTGCTGCAAAGAACCACACGTAGCGTGACACTGACCGATGCTGGTGAACAATGTCTGCGCCGTAGCCAGCAAATGCTAGCCTTGATGGAAAACATCGAAGAAGAAACCCGCAGCGACGACGGAAAACTACGTGGACAACTCCGTCTCACTTGCAGTACCTCGTTTGCTTTTGCGCATCTGAGCAGAGTCACCAGCAAGTTCCTGGCCCTGCATCCCGACCTCACGATCGATTTGCATGTGGGCGATGGGGTACTCAATTTGGTAGAAGCACGTATCGACCTGGCAATACGGGTTAGCAGCGAGCCAGATCCGCTCTTGATCGCGCGCCTGCTGGCACCCTGCGATTCGGCCTTGGTGGCTACGCCTGCCTACCTACGCACCGCGGGCTTGCCAGCGCACCCGCAGGATCTGTCCACGCACCGCTGTCTCACTCACGCCAATTATGGTCGCGATATCTGGCGTTTTGAAACAGCACAAGAGAGCGTGCAGGTGAACGTCTCTAGCCACTTCAGAAGCAATGATGCCACCATTTTGTTGCAAGCAGCACTGGCCGGCGCTGGTATCGCCCTGCTCCCGACCTATCTGCTGGGCGAGCATCGAATCAACGGGAATTTAAAAATCATTCTGCCGCAGTGGAAGGCACCACCAATGAATATCTACGCCCTATTTACTTCGCGTCGGCATTTATCCCCTGCAGTGCGTGCCTTATTGGATTTTTTAGTCGCAGAATTTGCCAGCCAGCCGTGGTAAAAATCTGATAACCCATTGTCAGCAGCCGATACACATTTATTTCTTTCACGTTAGTACCCGAACAGTATCGCAACGTCGGGCAGCAAGCCGGACGTTGAACGAGCCCCAAAAAATATCTGAAACCGGTATCAGCCTAGCCCAAGTATTGGCAGCGTCACTGTCCTATCGAACCTGATGTTCTGACCAACTTTACACATGCCCCCCCCCTCTTCGCGCTATGATGTCGGCGATCGGCATTATGCTTATTTGGCAATGGACTGGCTCATGAATAATGAGACTGGCTATTACTATAACCGTCACTTGATACCGATGTGCACTAGCGCCAATTACCAACCATCATTTAATTTAAAGGAAATATCATGCAAAATTTTGAAGGCAATAAAGTTCCCCAAGTCGATTTCAAACTCCATGAAAACAACCAATGGGTTGCGACCAATAGCGCCGAATTATTTGACAACAAAACTGTCGTTGTTTTTTCCTTACCTGGCGCATTCACTCCCACCTGCTCTTCGACGCATTTACCACGCTATGAAGAACTCGCCCCTGCGTTTAAAGCTAACGGCGTAGATAGTATCTTGTGTGTCTCGGTCAACGATGGCTTCGTCATGGAATCATGGGGCAAAGACCAGGGTTTAAAAGCGGTGCGCCCGATTGCGGACGGCAACGGCACGTTTACCGAAGGTATGGGCATGCTGGTAGACAAGTCGGCGATAGGTTTTGGCAAACGCTCATGGCGTTATTCTATGCTAGTCAAAAATGGTGTGGTCAGCAAAATGTTCATCGAGCCGGACGTAGAAGGCGATCCTTTCCTGGTATCCGACGCTGACACCATGCTCAAGCACATAGCACCAGACGCCAAAAAGCCTGAACAAGTCGCCTTGTTCACTAAAGATGGTTGCCCATTTTGCGCGACTGCAAAAGAGGAACTGAAAGCTGCCGGCGTGAGCTATTTTGAAATGCCATTGGCCGACAATGTGCGCCAACGATTATTGTCGGCTGTCGCCGGCAAGTCCACCTCGCCGCAAATGTTTGTCAACGGCGCATTGGTCGGTGACGGAGCGGCGATTAGTCAATGGATTAAAGCGCGCGCTTAATTTCAACCGGGGGTAAGCGCATGTTGAAACAAACACGCTATGGAACGCTTACTCCTGCGCGATGATCTTGCGCAGCGCTTGCTCGAACACCTCAGCCGGCTGGCCACCAGAGATCAGGTGGCGCTCATTGATAATGATCGCCGGCACCGAGCTGATGCCTTGCTCTTGGTAGTAACGCTCGTGTTCGCGCACTTCGGCGGCATAGGTATTGGAGGCTAGAATACGCGCCGCTTCCGCCGTATCTAAGCCCACTTCGCCCGCTATCCGCACCAACACTTCATGCGAGGCGGGGCTTTCACCTTGACTAAAATAGACTTCAAACAGCGCCATTTTTAAGGCGTGCTGGCGGCCTTGCAGGTCGGCCCAGTGCAGCAAACGATGGGCGTCGAAAGTATTGTAGATGCGGCTACGCGTAGCCATCTCGAAGTGGAAACCGACCTCAGCACCGCGCGCCCGTATCATCTCGCGCGTCTGGCTGATCTGTGCTGGAGTGCTGCCGTATTTTTCAGTCAGATGTTCGCCGATATCCTGCCCTTGCGGCCCCATCGCCGGGTTCAGTTCAAACGGTTGGAAATGTAGCTCCACCGTGGCGGCGTCACCGATACGCTCAATTGCTTGCTCAAGCGATTTAAGTCCGATAATGCACCATGGACACGAGACGTCGGAGACGAAATCTATCTTGATTTGTTTGCTCATTATTTGTTGCCCTTTCACTGCCAGTCTAAAGGCGGCAGATATCAAAATCCGGCGCCTGGTGCGCCGTTCTGTTATTCAATATGCGCACATTTGCGCTCATTTCAAGAGTGCACGAGCAGGTCGAAAAAATCCAACATCGAAGGACCACTCCTAAAGGGAACTTCTAAACACGCTTACGCAATCCACATGCGCCTTACAGGCCGATATACGGCCACGGACCGCATAGGGATTGCGGTTACAAACTAAAGCCAGCCTAGTGTGCCCCATCTAGGAACAGTAAATAGTCGCTTGCTTAAGGCAAGCGCGCACCGACCAACGCCAGCACGCTGTCGCCACTTGGATCGGTATATTTTTTACTGATCACGCCCCGTATCATGTCCGAAGTAGCATAACGAAAATGGACTTGTTCCGCAGTGGCCGCTGTGTAAATGATAGCGGCAACTTCCGCTGCCGTTTGCCCCGCATGTGCATACGCCTGGCTGGCTGCGGCTAGATATGCGTCACGCATGGCGTCATAGCTGGCAATATGTCGCTGCAAATATTGGTTCTGATTTTGTACATTCGTGACGAATTCACTATGGACCGGGCCCGGCTCTATGAGTGAGACCTGTATACCCAAGCGCAGCGCGACCGGTGCCAGGCTCTCCATAAATCCTTCTACGGCAAATTTTGCGGCACAATAGGCGTCGTTAAACGGCTGCCCTAGCAGTCCACCGATGCTAGATACACTGATGATGCGCCCGGATCCCGCTTTTTGCATGTGGGGAAACACCGCCTGCGTGACGCGCCAGACGCCATAAAAATTCACATCCATCACTTGCTGTAAATCGTTCATGCTGGTTTCTTCCATGGCCGCCAGAAATCCCGCGCCCGCATTATTCACCAAGACGTCGATACGACCATGCTGAAGAATAAGCTGGTTCACACAGCGCTCGACAGAAGCATGATCCTGCACATCCAATTGCATGATCTGAAGCTCGACTCCGGCCTGCTGTGCCGCAGATTGCAAGGCCGTACTTTTTTCCAGATTGCGCATGGTCGCGATGACCGTCATGCCCGCTTGGGCAAATTGGACGGCAGTGTATAAGCCTATGCCTGATGAGGTACCGGTAATGAGAGCAATTTTTGTCATGATGATCGTAATAAAAATGAGAAATTGAATTTAAAAATAGAAGATTGATCTTGTCTTAATTCGCCCTTGCCGCACACAGACTCAAGCGTGACCGTCGCCTTTGTCGCGTGCTGGGCAGTAACCACCAGCGCTGTCCAGCCTGAGGCTCGGCCATGTCGACGGCCTCGCCCATGTGCGGTGTGCTGATGCGCACGCTATGTTTGGCAGCTAACTCGACGATGCGCTCGAAAGGCTCGTACCAGGCGTGCAAAGACAGATCGAAAGTGCCATTGTGGATAGGCAGCAAATACTTACCGCGTAGATCCAGATGCGCTTGCAAAGACTCTTCAGGCTGCATGTGGACGTCCGGCCAAAGCTTGTCGTAGGCGCCGGTTTCTATCAGGGTCAGATCAAACGGGCCATAGCGCTCGCCTATCTGTTTAAAGCCAGGGAAATAACCGGAATCGCCGCTAAAAAACACCCGCATATCGGCCGCCAGTATGCACCACGAGGCCCATAAAGTTTGATCGCGGTCACGCAGCGAACGACCGGAAAAATGTTGCGCCGGGGTCGCGACAAACTGTATGCCGTCCACCGTTGTGCTTTGCCACCAGGCTAGTTGCTGCACCTTGGCAGCGTCTATGCCCCAGGCAATCAGACGATCACCGACCCCGGTTGGCGTCAGAAAATGTTCAACCTTGTCGGCTAGTTGCAAGATCGCCGCTTTATCGAGATGATCGAAATGGTCATGCGACAGTATCACGCCCTTGATGGCGGGCAAATCGGCGATGCCGATCGGCGGCTGATGAAAGCGCTTCGGCCCCAGCCACTGAAACGGCGAGGCGCGCTCAGAAAATACCGGATCGGTCAGCCAAAATGCGCCATTGAGCTTCATCAATAGCGTCGAATGCCCTAGACGAAATAAGCTGTTATCGGGTGCGGCCAGCAAGGCCGCTGAGGTCAACTCATGGACAGGGATACTGCCCGCCGGCACCGTATTGGCCGGTTTATTGAATAAGAAGCGCCACGCCAGATGCACACTTTGCAAAAAGCCAGGCTCGCGCAAACCACGCTGATTCAAAAATTTCGGACCCGCTTGCAGGGTCTGCGGCACAGCGCTATTTTGCTCAAAAGCATCATCATTCAGGTGTTTCATGGCGACTTAGACTCCGGGTTGGGCTGGTAAAAATGCTAGATTTATTTTTTATCGATGTAATTTTGACTAGATATCGACCGAGTTTCTGCTCAATTTCGACCTGAGATCAAGGAAAACTCTATTTCGACACCAACATTACACTACACAGTGTAGTTTCTAAGCCAAATAAAGTAAACTACCTAGTGTAAAATTCTTTGTATTATTTCTCTAATTATTTTCTCAATGAGCGACCCGCTTCACATCAGCCCAGACATGCACCTCCCTATTGCGCAGCGGCAGACCGACCGCAAACGTGCCGCCATTTTGCAAGCTGCCATTGTTGAATTTCGCAACGCAGGTTTTGAAGCGACTAGCATGGACAAAATCGCCGCCACTGCCGAAGTATCCAAGCGCACGGTGTACAACCATTTCTCCAGCAAAGAAGATTTATTTGCCGCCATCTTGCTGCAACTCTGGCAAACCGCGAGCACTCAGGAAGCGCTGGCCTACGAGAGCAAAAGCAGTCTGCAAATCCAGTTAGATGAGTTTTTAAGCCGCAAGATGCGCATGTTGTGCGACCCCAATTTTCTCGATCTGGCCCGCGTCGCTGTGGCCGCTACCATCCATACGCCAGATCGCGCACGCGACATGGTCGACAAACTCAAACAGAGCGAACAAGGTATCGTGACCTGGATCAAAGCGGCGCAGCAGGATGGCCGACTCAATAAAGCCGACCCACTATTAATGGGCGACATGCTGATGGGCCAACTCAAGTCGCTGGCATTCTGGCCGCAAGTCGCCATGGGACAACCTATCTTGAACCCGGAGCAGCAGCAGATTTTGATACAGACTAGCGTTGCTTTGTTTTTGAATTTTTATGAACTGAAATTGAAAAGCTAACTATACAAATGCGTCGCTTTCAATTTAAACGATGCTGACCCTTTTGATTTTATGGATATCGGAAAACCCGGATGCACCACGCAGGGAGCAGGCTTTTTCTGCGGATAGCGGCGCACACTGGGAAACCCACTGGGTGATGGATTTCAGCATGCAGGTATGAAGGTGTGAAGGTGTGAAGGTCTTCGCGTCGAGCCTTGGTGCTTAGCGTAACGCCGGCTCAGCACGTAAACGCTGTATCGCAAAATCCAGAAATGAGCGCACCTTTTGCGAAGCATGTCGGCCTTCCCGATGCACCACATGCACAGGCAGGGCGGCCGGTTCGAATTCATCGAGCACAGTGCGAAGCCTTAGGTCGCCTACCTGCTCTGCCACCTGATACGACAGCAATTGCGTCAACCCAAAACCAGCCACCGCAGCTGTCACGGCGGCATCGTTGGTCGAACAGCTTAGCCGTGGTTGCAGTTTAACGCTATGCGGCACGCCGTTTTTCATCAATCGCCATTCTGGTGTAAACGTTATGCTGTTGGCCGAGATGATGCTGTGTGTTCTCAGGTCCTCAGGCGTGTTCGGCACCCCATGTTTTTCCAGATAAGCAGGCGCGCCACAGATCACACGCCGTATCTGGCCCACGCGTATCGCCTGCATCGATGAGTCTGCCAATTCACCTATGCGTACCGCGACATCGATGCCTTCATCGAGCATGTTGACGATGCGGTCGAGGAACAGACAAGTGGCACTGACATCGGAATAAGTCTGCAAATATGCGGTAACGATAGGCGTGACAAACTTGGCGCCAAACATCACCGGAGCGGTCAGCATTAGGCGCCCGCGCGGTGCGCCATGGGTGCCGCCAACGGATTCATCAGCATCGGCCAGCTCGGACAGAATGCGGCGGCAATCATCGGCATAGCGCGCGCCAGCTTCGGTGACGCGCACCACACGCGTGGTGCGCGAAAGCAATCGCACCCCCAATTGATTCTCTAATTCGTTGATCGCACGGGTCACCGCTGGCGGTGAAATGCTGAGCTTACGCGCGGCCCCGGCGAAGCCCTTGGTATCGACCACGGCGACGAAAATATTCATTAAATTGAATTTATCCATTATTCCAATATACGGAAGAGTGTCTTGTGTTTCAAGGTAATTCTCTATTTTTTCATGAATAGATATGATTTGGTCATTCGCTGATCAAGCAGCGAATCCCGGTAAATTAAATCAATCATATTTAGGAGTCTCACCATGTCTCGTATCAGCATCCCTACTGCAGAACAAACTCTGGCCGCAGCTAAACCCTTGTTAGCCGCTGTGCAAGCACAACTGGGTGTCACCCCCAACCTGATGAAACTGCTCGGCCATAGCCCGGCAGCGCTGGAAGGCTATCTGTCACTCAATGGCGCAGTGGCCAAGGGCAAGCTCAACGTACAAATGCGCGAGCGTATCGCCTTGGCGATTGCCGAATACAATAGCTGCGATTACTGCTTGTCAGCACATGATTATCTGGGTCGCAACGTTGCCAAATTAAGTGATGCCGAGTTGAGCGCCGCACGCGATGCACATTCAGAAGACGCACGCACCGACGCCGCCTTACAATTTGCGCGCCGTATTGCCGAAACCCGTGGCTTAGTATCGGATGCGGATATCGCGACTATGCGTGCAGCAGATTTCGACGAAGCTGGCGTGCTTGAAATCGTCGTCAACGTGGCACTCAATGTTTTGACCAATTACGTCAACAACGTTGCGCAAACTGACATCGATTTTCCTAAAGTGAGCGCCAGATCGGCCGCTTAAAAAATATCGACGCCCCATTAGCAGAGCTGAAACAGCGGTTTTAGCTCTGCTACTCCATGCAAGCTGATGACGGAAACCCAACAAGTACGTTTGGCCTAAATGCATAGCCTGATATACTAAAAAAGGTAGCGATCCGGCACACGTTGCGCCAGCTTAGCCGCCTGAACCAATGCCGCCAATTGATTTAGCCAATTAGCCAATCAGCCAATTTCAACCCTAGTAAATTTCCTGCATTTTCTCAATAAAATCTTCGTGCGGATAATCTGCAACAGAGAACGCAAAACCGCGTGCTGTCAGCCAACTGCATGCGTCTTCTAGTGTTGAGAAATAATGCACCAGATTTTCTGGTAGATTGCCGGTTCGACGTTGATGGATCTCTTGCCGCAATGCGTCTGGCACGACTACAGCGAGGCATACGCAACCATGGGCAAATGCCCATTCCCGCATTTCAGGAAAAGCCCGTAAAGAATCGATACTCGACATTTCCCAATGGGAGGCATTGGTCAAGCCCGCCCATGTGCTGCCGACCGGCGCTTTTTGTTTGGTATCTAAAAAGCAGGCCCACGTGCCTTCCTCATTAAAGCCGCCAAAAGTAGTGCGCACCAGCACGTTACGCACTAGGGTAATGATCCACTCACCGTGTATTTTCATCAGGATTAAAAAGTGCTTGCAAAGCGACTATTGTACGCAATTTGCCTATGCTCTGTGAGTACGCCGCCAGCAGCATACAAGCTGAGACGCGCCTTCACCAAACAGTGTAAATTGTGGTTTTTCTGACTTTATTCACTAAAGGATCACTATGTTAATCAAAGCCGTGCGCGATCAGTCCTTGCCAATGCGTCATATTCTGCACGTACGCAATCATCTGGTCTCGACCGATGTCTCATTGGAGGAAGGTGGCAGCGATGCCGGACCATCGCCCCACGATTTGTACGACGCTGCGCTAGCCGCATGCAAGGCACTGACCGTAGTGTGGTATGCCAAACGCAAGGCTATCCCGCTCGAACAGGTAGAAACCAGCACCGAGCGCGACACCAGCGATGAGCGCAAGGGCATTTACCGCCTGGCCGTGACACTGCACTTGAGTGGCGATCTGAGCGAGGCGCAGCGCCAGGAGTTACTGGCCGTCGCCGAAAAATGCCCTATCCATAAATTGATGGCGACCGTCACCACTGAAATAAGCACAGTATTGGAGTAGAGCATGACAATTTTTACCGTATTGAAGGGTCATGAAAAAGATTTGGGCGGCGGTATGCTGATACGTCGCTATCTGCCGGCAGCCAGCAAGCAGGCGGTCGGCCCTTTCATTTTCTTTGATCATTTCGGCCCGCTAGCTGTCGCGCCAGGCGCCAACCATGACGTCCGTCCGCATCCGCATATTGGTCTGGCGAGCGTCACCTATTTATTCGAAGGAGCGATGGATCACAGGGACAGTCTCGGCTGTTTCCAGCGTATCGAGCCCGGTGCCATCAATTGGATGACGGCCGGACGCGGCATCGTCCACTCAGAACGCACACCACCCGAGCTGGTTAACGTAGCGCACCGTGCCCACGGCCTACAACTGTGGGCCGCGTTACCGCAATCGCATGAAGAGGATGCGCCGAGTTTTACGCATACGCCGCAAGCAGCGCTTCCTATCGTAAATCTGGACGGTGCCGTGGTGAAGGTGCTCATTGGCACGGCTTTCGGACAAACCTCACCGGTCGCCACCTATATGCAAACCCTGTATCTGGACGTGCTACTGCAGGCGGGGCAAGAGTTGCACCTGGACGATCTACCGCCCGAAGCGGCAATTTATCCGATTAGCGGTGAGCTAGCGATAGCCGGAGTCAAACTAGAATTAGGGACGATGGCCCTGCTAACTACTGGCAGCGCAGCGCTGCTACGCGCCAGCAGTGCGGCACACTTCGTCGTGATAGGCGGAGAGCCGCTCGATGGGCCGCGTTTCATTTGGTGGAATTTCGTCTCATCGAGCAAAGTACGTATTGCGCAGGCTAGCGATGACTGGGAAGCTCAACGCATGGGTCAGGTGCCCGGTGAGACCGAGTTTATACCACTGCCTCCGCGTCGTTAAAGTAGGCAGAGTACTGACAGAACTCTGCACTTATTCATTTGTTTTATGCATTGGCTATATTCATTTGCAATATTCAAAAACGCTGACGCAATCGCTATGCGGCCTGCAGGCCAATATGCTGCCACAGGCCGCATGGGGATTGCGCGGAGGATTGGCGGCACTTCCGAACACCCTGTTTTCGGGATGCAGCGCAAGGCGCAAACCTCAGCAATACTTCAGTATTCAGTATTCAGTATTGCCAGGATCGCATTGAACAATCGACGCCCCGATGCGCACGATTATGGGTTTTTTAGAAAGTCACTTGGAAGTGCTTGAAATTCTCAGGCTAGCCTAACGAGCTCCACGCCTTAGCCTCGTGCCTATGTTCGCTACCGTACCGACGAGCGCGCCTGAATCAGCGATAGTGCTTGCTATGTCGTCCCATATTGTCCTCGTTGGAGAACCACCAAATGAACAAGCACTTGCGATTTGTATTCTTTGCCTCTGTATTGAGCCTAACAATGTTGGCAAGTGGCTGCAACAAAGAACCTAAGATAAACACCACAACAGAAATTGCGAATGTTTCGGATATCGATGTAACAACGAACGTAAAAAGAACCCTGCTTCAAGACGATTTGCTTAAGGGGAGCAACATCACTGTTGAGACACTTAAGGGTGATGTACGTTTGATCGGAGAATTAAACAGTCAGGCGCAGATCGAGCAGGCGATCAAGATTGCTCGCGCCGCGGATGGTGCCCACACTATTCACGACGAACTCACCCTGAAAAAGTAAATCGACTTGGCTTTAAACGCGCTCAGAAAAAAATGATTGTCTGGTGCATGATCTGATAAGCAAACCGAGGTACGCCATGCGCATGAATTTTCATGATCGACAAGAACGGCAAATTGAACCGATTCCTAGATTCTGGATCTGGCTCTGGTTTGCTTTACCATCACTTTTTTTAGTTAGTTTCTCTATGGACAGCCAAGCCACCGACGAGCCCGATTTTAAAATCGTTCAGCGTATCAAGGACATCGAAATTCGCGATTACGCTACTTACGCGGTGGCAGAGGTGGTGGTGGAAGGTCCGGCCGATCAGGCTGGCAATGTCGCATTTCCCATCTTGGCCGGATATATTTTCGGCAATAATAAGGGCGCGCGCAAGCTAAAAATGACAGCGCCTGTGACTCAGGCGGACGCCCCGACCAAACTGGAGATGAGCGCACCTGTCACCCAGACTCAAAGCTCGGGCGGCTTTGTGGTGCAGTTCGTGTTACCTAAAGACGTGACCTTGGCGAGCGCGCCAGAACCACTGGATCAACGTGTAAAGTTACGCGAAGTGTCACCTGCCCGGCTAGCCGTGATCCGTTACTCAGGTTTCTGGTCGGATAATAACTACAACAAACATCTGAGCCTATTGAAAGCTGCGCTGGAATCAGCCAATTTAAAATGGGAAGGTGAAGCAGTGTATTCGCGCTACGATCCACCGTTCATGCCGTGGTTCTTGCGACGCAATGAAATCTGGTTGCATGTGGCTCAATAATCGCGTGCCAAATGAGCGACGATTAGTAGCGATCAGGAGCGATTAGAAGCGTCGACGCACCATGCCACTAGGCGAAGATGAGCTTGATAGATAATCACAGCAAGCGCCTAAAGAGCCTGATGCCGACAATCAGCGTAATTTTAAGGCGCATTGGTCAACACACTGCAAGTCTCAATCCCACTCTTTGGCTTCTCTCTTGAGCTGCATAATCGCCACAGCCATAGAGGTCGACAATACCCCGAGTGGCGCACCACTACCCAGCATGGCCTGGGCATCCATATATTTTTTATTATCGACAGCCGACGCAACTTTTCCGGCGAGCAAATGACATTTTGAATTCATTTGCACACAGGTTTCATAAATCGAAAAATGACCGTATTGTTTTTTCGCGTCGCCGTTCAGCCATGTTCCAAACTCGCAAATATCATCCAACAAGCTTGTCTCGGCGCCCTGATCCATTGCGCTAGTAAATTTCGCTTTGCACGCTGAACAATCTTTGATTTGGGCGTCTAAATTCATTTTTGGCCTTCTGCTTATTTAGGTCTTCTGCTTATTCTGATGAGCACACCATTTATCTCGCGAGTTGCATAGTAGTATTATTCAAATAACAATTAATAACATTGCGCGATATCAAAGTAAAGTTAATTAATTATTAAATTATTATTGGGCGAACGGTTCGGGGCTTTAGTAGTATCCCGTCAAGAATATGGATGGCATTGCTTGGCCGTAAAAAATAGCTTGCACTGTCCTTGCAACGCTTCGCCGCGCACTATATTCTCTGGGACTTGATTTTTATTCTAAGGATAGTCATGCGTTTTTCCCGATCAAAAAGTATTCTCCTCTTGGCGTTGACCCTAGCGCTGAGCCTTGTGTCACCGCTAGGCCATACACAGACCGTGGTAAAGCCTTTAGTGATAGGAGATAGTCTGGAATTGGTCTCCAAGGGTTTGGGAGAAACGCGACGCATCAACGTCTATCTGCCAGACGCCTATCCGGCAGACCGCAGCCGCACTTTCCCCGTGATCTACATGTTAGATGGTGGTTTGGCCGAAGACTTTTTGCATATCGCAGGTTTGATGCAAGTATCGATGGCCAATGGCAGTATGCGTCCGTTTATTTTGGTGGGGATAGAAAACACCGTCAGACGCCATGATTTGACTGGTCCAAGTGAGAATGCCCTGGATAAAAAAGAAGTGCCAAATCTGGGCGGTTCCGCGTTGTTCCGGCAGTTCATCGCAGACGAGTTGATACCTGAAATCGAACAACGCTATCGCACCACCAAAGAACGCGCGCTGATCGGTGAATCTCTGGCCGGTTTATTTACCCTCGAGTGTTTGTTGCACGCGCCGGATTTATTTCAAACCTATATCGCGATTGATCCCAGCTTATGGTGGAATGACGAAGCGCTGACAAGCCAATTTGCCGAGAAGTTACGCAAGCAGCCACGCTTAGCGAAGAACCTGTATTTCGCTAGTGCCGGGCAAGCCGGAATGGCAAACGTGGCAAATAAATTTTCGGACATGCTCAAAGCGAGCCAGGTGCAGGGCTTACATTGGACCTATGAGAACTACCCGAAAGAGAGCCATGCCAGCATCTATCATCCAGCCGCGCTGACAGTATTTCGTCAGCTATTTGCAGCGACAGCTAAGACGCATTAAAAGTATAGCTCGCGAGACCTGAATCGCCGATGCCAAATGGGAACTTCTAAAAACCCTATACTCGGACGCATCACGGCGTTGCAAATCCTCGCAATACCGACGTATTGCGAGGATTTGCGGTTTGCGCCTTGCGCTGCATCTAGATTAACGGGTTTTTAGAAGCGCCCAACTCGCTAGCGCAATCTGGATGCGCCCTGCAGGCCAATTTGCAGCCAGCAGCCGCAGCCAGATTGCCTTTAGCGACCAAGGGTGAAATATTCGCCTCAGCAGACATACAAGTAAAGCGTCACCCCTGTCGTCTTTTTACTTTTAGTGCTGATGCCCGTGAGCGCCATGGACGTGGCCATGCGTAATTTCTTCGGCAGTTGCGGCGCGCACTTCTAACACCTGCAAACCCACACGCAAGGCCTTGCCCGCCAACGGGTGATTACCGTCTAGCATGACCTGATCGCCCTTAATTTTGAGCACGGTGTACACTTTTTCTTCACCGGCATCCGTATGGCCTTGCAAGGAGGCTCCTACCTTGACGCCGGGTGGAAAATCTTTTTTGGAGATGGTGCGCAGCAAACTCTCATCACGCACACCAAAGGCGTCTTCGGCTGCCAAATTCAGGGTGGCTTTAAAACCCACTTCCTGATCCTGCAAGGCAGCTTCTATTTTTGGCAGCAAATTATCATAGCCTCCGTGCAGGTAAGAAATCGGCGTCTTGCCGTTCTCTATTACTTTTCCAGCGCTGTCAGCGACGGTAAAACGCAGGGTAACCGCGGTATCTTTATCGATTTTCATGGGAGCTTTCTCAATGTAGGAAGTGGAAATGTCAGCATCTTAACCGATACGCGTTTATCCGCTCAGCGCAATTGACATACCTGAGGGTTTTTGGGCTTTGGCAATGCAGCCCATGCGCTAGCCCAGAGAGGCATCATCACCGTAAAACGCGATGTCCAAAAACCGCTTACGCAGTATCCACGCGCCTTTCAGGCCAATTTCGTGCCACAGCCCGCACAATGATTGCGTATAGAGGCCCGCCCGGCGCAAATCTAGAGCGATCAGCATCGCTCCCATCTAAATCAATGCCGATCTCTTTGATCTTAAAAAGTAAATTTCAAACCAGCTTCCAATTTTTGTTGAGGCACACCGTTAATTGATCCTGCACGGTGAAATTCAACAACTAAACCAATTTTTTTGGTTATGCTGTAATCCACGCCAAATCCGACCAAACCACGTAGATTATTGGCTGTCGCAGTTCCATTAAAATCGGTATGTAGTCGAGCAATACCAACTTTGGTAAATAGCTTAAAATTTTCGCTGACAGGCATGCTCGCCTTCCCGGCCAGATACAGCATATTCACCTTAACGTCCACTTCTTGGATTCTGGCTAGATGATTTCCGGCTGTCGGGACATTAAACTGATAGCCCCAATCCAAAAAACCTAACTCAAGGGCGAACGGGTTATCGAACTCGGCACCGCCGTAGATTTTTTTTGCTACTAAGTGATCGGCGTTTGCCACTGTTTTTCCAGGTGCGTAGTTCAAGTTGGCCTCACCCGGGGTCATGATTGCCACACCTACGTAAGCCTGTTGCGCCATCAGCGGAGTGGCGACACTCAAGCTCGCCGCGATGACTAGCGCAACACCAAAACCGGACAAAAATTTATTCATGCTTGTTACCTTAACAGAGTGAAATGGAGGTTCTTAACATACCTACGATGAGAAGCTCACTATAGGTAAATATCCATTTCGCTGTCAGTGCCAAAAGTCATGCTTTTACAATTTTTTTGTCCACTACGTTGAACGGGATCGGCTTAAATATAACTCAGCTCTAGCCCACGTAAAACCGCGCGCATGCGATCACGCACGCCCAATTTTGCCAGTATGCTCGACACATGATTTTTAATCGTCCCTTCGCTAGGGCCAAGGGCGCTGGCAATTTCGGCATTGCTCAGACCCGCTGCCATCAAGGCTAAGATTTCGGTTTCGCGCTTAGTCAGCCTATCCAGACTCACGGGGGCGGCAGCCGGCATAGTGTGAAGCTGCTTGCTTAATGAGGTGCGCGCTCTTTCGGTTAAAGCGGGCCGGAACAAAGTCGCACCATTGGCGACGCTACGGATACCTTCAGCCAGACGCTCTAGTGAAATATCTTTCAGTAAATAGCCTTTTGCACCTGACTTCATGCCCTCCATTAGCGCATCGTCATCATCAAAGGTGGTCAGTAATATCGTTGGCGGCAACTTGCCCTGCTGCGTGTGTAATAACTGCAAGCCTGAGCAAACTGGCATGCGTATATCCAGTAGCAAGACGTCGACCACTATTGCGCTCTGACGGCACTGTTCTAGCACCGCAAGCGCAGCCACGCCATCGGCCGCTTCGGCTACCACGCGAATATCCGGTGTTAAATTGAGCAAACCGCGTATCCCACTACGCACCAAATTTTGATCGTCGACTAACACCACGTGGATACTCATGCCGGCACCTGCAAGCTTGTTCTGGGAATGAGGATGTCCAGCCTAAAACCTCCTTCAGGCGGATTATCTAAGATCAATTGACCACCTATTTGTTCTAGTCGCTCGCGCATGCCACACAAGCCGTTATTCTCAGACTGCGTTTGTCGACCTATGCCATTATCTGTAATCGCCAACCTGATTGCGAAATCGTCGTGTTCGAGCTTGATATGCAAGCTGCTCGCATTCGCGTGCCGGACGCAGTTCGTAATGCTCTCCTGTATGCAGGAAAATAAGGTATGAGCCAACAGCGCCGAATCAATTTCCAATGTCTTGTCTAACTCCAGGGTAATGGCTGGCCGCGGCACTCCAGCACACAGCGTCTCTAGCGCATACGCTAAATCAATTTTTTGCTGTTGGCGTTCGATACTGACAACGCCCCGCACTTCCGACAACAAAGCTTGTGCCAGTTCTCGCGCAATCCCTAAAGAAGTTTGTAAATCTGCGGCATTGACATTGTGGGCCTGACGCTGAGCGAGATCCAAATGTAAATTTAGTGCAGTCAGATGATGCCCTATGATGTCATGCAAGTCGCGCGAGATGCGGAGTCGCTCGGATGCCCTTACGGCATCACCGAGCATGGCCTGGGTCGCCAATAATTGGGCATGGGAAGCGCTCAGATTTAGACTACGCCGCCGCTCGCGCATCAATCCATACACAACCATATAGCAAATAAAATACAGCAGCCATTGGGCGACCAGAAAAAACAGGCCGATTTCGATTTCATCACGACTAAACAGCAGGCCGTAGCCGAATAAATAGTACAGATGAATCAGCGCATAGCTGATCATTTGCAAGCCTAGCCAACGCTGGGCTTGACGCCGAGGCAGCAGCAAAGCGAACTCTGCCGCCAGAACACAGAGTAAAGACGATAAGTCGCTGACACCGATCAACAGTTGAACCAAAAAAATGCTCTTAATCTGGCGCGCGCTGGAGTGCCGCGATAGATCGTTGCAATACCAAAACGAAGCCGCAAATAAGAATGTGGAAAGAACGCGACTGATCCACATAAAGTGATAGGCGAATACTTGTTGGCTAATTGCCGATCCAGGATCACCTGCGGAACTGGCAAAATTTTTTGCCAGTAGGCTGGCAATGACACCAAGCGGCATATGCAAATCGAGTTTGCCCACGCCACCCAAATAGACTTCAAAGAATTCAAATCCACCCAGTATCAGGCTAGCGGCAACACCTATCGCAGCAATTCGATTCAATTTAATTTTTTTTATCATGCTGGGAAAGGCTAAGGCTTTAATGGACAGCATCATTCTACGTAATCCAAGGCTACATGATCAGTGCCAAAAGTCATGGGAAGCTGCGCACATCGCTGCGTCGATTATTCAATGCGATCCTCGCAATTCCGACGTATTGCTCCGGTTTGCGCCTTGTGCTACATCCTGATTAACGGTTTTTTTGAAGTTCCCAAAATCGTTTGCGCAGTATCCATGCGGCTTCCAGCCCGAAAAGCCGCCAGCAGCCGCAGCGGGATTGCGCATACAAAACTGGGCTCGCTCTAAAAACCTACAAGTCGCACCGGTAACGGCTCACGATAAAAGACTTAATGCAAAGACGCAGAGAGCGCAGAGAAAAACACCAAATTTCATCTGCAAACTCTGCGCTCTGTGGCGAGAACAGGTTAATTTTTTTGGCTTAACGCAGCCCATTCACGATCGCGTCTTTCGGATAGCTAATCACATAGTCGGCCGTCAGACGCAGCGTTTTTCCTGGTTCTAGTGGTAATTGCCAGGCGACGATGCCAGGCTGTTTATGCCAGGCGTCTTGCGCGGGTTTTGGTGAGAACTGGGTTTGCACATGGATGTCTTCGTGGCGCGCGACCGGCGAGGATTCTAAAACTTGTAGAGCAATGGCTTTTTTGTGCAGATTTTCTATGAGGTAAGCATGGCCAATTTTTTGTTCGGCGCGGCTGCCGATAAAGCCTTTGTTGGCGGCGTCGCGTTGCTCTGGTTCTAGCTGTACCCGCACCATCTCATCGCGTCCAAAGAATAACTCCAGGCGTTCATCACTACCCAGCTGCAATTGACTTTGCCCGACAAAATCACCATCACGGAATAATTGCAGATTACCCGATGGCCAGGAGCCGGCCGGGCGCCCCACCTCCGCCAGCAAATAGGCTTGCACTTCTTGCTGCGGCTGTACATGGACTTTTATTTGCGCCTCCAGGTTTTGATTGCCGAGCGCAAAAGCAGCACGCTGGCCATCACTGGCAAGACTAATCTTGCCCGGCACTACAAATTCTGCGGCGAATTCGCCTTGGAATACGCTAACGTCGAAGTTAGGGGCGGCGTCTTCATCGAGCATGACTCTATCAGCGCCGGCAGGTGCTGCTGATTTGGCCATCCGCATCGCGGCCGGTGCCGCAAGATAGCTCGCCTCTTGCTTAGGTGGTCGGATGTCTAAGGTCCACGGATACGGCGGGTTGATGCGATTGGCCAGATTCGGCTGAGCGGTGGACAGGCGCAGATTGACGTTGGTCCAATCCTCGCCACTAGTCTGCGCCACTTGCGCGTGGCGCTCCAAACGCAGTTGCGCTTTGTTGGTATCGAGATAGGCGCGATACACAGGTGTCCAGCCGGCTTGTCTCAAGCGATAAGACAGACGCAATTCACCCTCGGTTTGTGCCGCCAAACGAATTTGCACCGTGCGTACTTGCGGATTGCTGGCGATCAGGCGGTCGCGTTCCGCGATTAAAGGGGACAGTTGTTTCTCTATGACTTCAGCGCGGCGCTGTGCCTGATGCTGGCGTTGCAGAGCATCCTGTCCTGTACGGCGCAATTGCTCGGCAGTGCTGGCGATGGGGCCGCTTTGCTTATCATTGCCGTAGTTTTTCAGGTAACCTAGCACCAAAGCCTGCGCCGCATCTTCGGCAGCGATGGCAGCTTTCTGATCTTCCAGTTCGCGGATACGGGCATCGAGTGGGCTAGTCGCGCATTCCGGTGCGCGTGCACGGTCCAGCGTCTGCACGTTGATGTCGCCGATCACGATGCCAGCATCGGCCTGTACCTGTAAAGAATCGAGATCGAAGCGTGCTGGTAAGCACGTGAACTTGAGTTCGCGCGCACTGGCCGCTACTTTCGCCACCCGCTCTACCTTGGCACCACCGGGATACACCAGCACTTGCGTGATTTTGGAGGCGGCGACCGAGGTTTGCGCCAGACAAAGTGTGGGCATTAGCGCGGCCAAGCCGATTAAGATTTTTTTCATGGGGCGTTTCCTGAGCGAAGTAAATAGGAAGATGAATCTGGCGTTTAGGCCATGACAACATTTTGACCGAAGTATCCCGGATTCGTTCCCTCATCACAGGTAGCACAAGCACCTCACACGCACCACGCATATTATGCAGCCGCTTAGAGCTAAGATAGTTACGATAAATATGACAGATACCCGCGCGCGCCGCGGTAACGATATTTGCAATTGTTAGGCGTTAATCTCAGTCATTGATATGCAAGGAGAATTGGCGTTAAAGGTCAAAAATGCAAGCATTTTACCTTTAACGCCGCTTGCTAAATCTCCTATTTGGTATTGAACTTGGCGTAGTACTGTTGCACCGCTGGTAGCTTAGCGATACGCTGCATGTGGGCATTGAGTGCCGGGGCGACCGTCTCGACCAGATCGCTAGGTACATGATCGAGCCAGCCCGAATTGAGGCCACGCACATCAACGAACACTTTTAGATCCGCTACGGTGAGACGATTGTCGGCAAAGTATTCTCCGCCATGCGCCAGTAATTGTTTTTGCAACCAGCCCAGATACATGGGCATGGAGTCCTTCACCAGGTCCAGGCGCGCCGCTTTCTGAGCGTCTCCGGTCAGACGAAAAGATGGGCCCAATCTGATCGAGGCGTCTTCTAACACTGTCAGCACTTCATCGCACAATAGCGCCTGAAAAGCATCTGTTGGATACAGGCCTGCCAATTTGCCGACATAGCGAGTGATGGCATCGGATTGGGTCACTAATACACCATCGACCAATAACGTAGGCACCTGGCCAAATGGCGTGCTTTTGCGCAACTCAGCAAATTCCGGGAAGGAAAAACGGTGGTCTTCGAACGGGATACCGCCGATCTGCATCGCTAGCCGTGCAGGCTCGCCGCGACCGCCATGAAAATCGAAATAAGTTAGTTTTAATTGTGGCATGGTGTTTCCCTCCAGAGTTGAAAGCGGTAGAGCTGCGCGAATATACGAACGAGATACCAACGAGATACCAACGAGATGCGAACTAAATTCAAATGAATTATGAATCAGACTAAAATCATCGAGTCCGGCAACTGAAGCTGTATTCTATCCGTTATCAATAAATACATACAAGCACAACAAACTTGCACACATAAAAATATAAAGTAAACATCCTCAATCGATACAGAGGAGCGCCACTCAACTTGAAGATTGACTTTGGATTCATCCTTAGGCGTGAGGCAAATTGATCTATTGCCTTTGTACTCGCCCGTCGCATTGAGCTTACTTAATTACCTGCATAGAACGTCCATAGTGATACTGCATTTGCTGTTCGCTGTAACGATGCTCGCTGCCGACCGGGCAACTGAGGCGAGCCAGACAGGTGTCTTTGCATTTTGAGTCTGCTTGCTGGCGATATTGCACACATTTAAGCAAATGAAACTCGCCGCCTTCTAAGGCTTGCGGAGGACAATTACTGATACAAGCTTGCTCGCTACAACTATCACAAGGCGAAGCGCTAACGAGCGCCTTACTAGTCGGGAAATTGCTGTTGGCGAGAATCACGGCCCGGTAGGCAAACCAGGGGCCAAACTCAGCATTGATCCCCACCATAAACGGTGATGGATGATGCCAACCGGCGAGCTTTCCGAGTTCTTGCAAACTGATCGTGTAGGCACCTGGATAAACGATCTGGTAAGCCTGATCCGCTGCCTCAGTCTGCATAAATTCACGCACTTTCTCGACCGTAAAATCATCTACCGGATGCGCGTCGATCTGGCTAAAATCGCTCTGCAACGATACTTGCAAGGCAGTCCAAAATTTGGTGCCGGCGTGGCCTATCAGTATCAGCTGTCGATATTCACGTGCCTGCGGACAGCGCTCAAACAAGACTTCGCGTGCCGCATCGGGCAAGGCATGAATATCGAAGATCGCATGGCAATTGAGACCAGCCTCATCGAGAACAGCTGACTTCAGGGCTTGATAGGGATTCATAGTACGTAAACGATAAGGTAAAAAACGTATTGTAGCGGGCCAGGTGAAGTTCGCCTACTTTAGCAAAAATCAACACCCAGTCACCAGACGCTGAACTTCGTCACACATGGACGGCGATTCGTCACAGCGTTTTCTCCTGTGCGGTATGCGCTTGCATAATCGCGGCTCTACTTTTGGAGTCGCGATGAAAAAATTCCTGAATAATTTCCCTTACCTGAGTGTGCAGCATAGCTTGCTGGTTTTCCGTCTGACACTTGCTGCATTATTTATGGCGCACGCCGTGATGCGTTTCTTCGAGCCACATTATTTTCACGATTTTGGCGATTTCCTCGCTCAGCTTAGCGTGCCATTTGCGCATGCAGTACCGTACATCGCAACTGCGATAGAAATCGTCGGTGGCGTGTTTTTGATTTTCAATAAGTTCTCGCGCTGGGTTGCACTCGGTTTTTTCGGCATCAGTGCTGGCGGGATTATCATCATTCATGCGCGCAAGGGCTGGTTTGTCGGCGAATGGGGCGAAGGTGGTTGTGAATACAGCGTCGCCTTGTGCGTCATGTGCTTGCTCATGGCGGCAGTCGATAGAGAAAAACAAATTTCATCTAGTTAAACTCAGCAATTTACGATTACGACCTGGCCCCAATATTCATCGATCAGCGTGATACCCGGATCGAGGAATATTGGGCACACTTAGCCACGATTCGCAGTCTGAGACGCAATCCCGGTGCGGCTTGCAGAGCAAAACCCCGCCACAAACCGCATTCCGATTGCGCATGGCTCTAGCCGGTTTGGCTCAGTGATCAGGGCTTAAAGTATGCGCGTACCTGTTCGACATGCCGTTCGCTGACCGCCACTTGCGCGCCGCATTTGAGTGTCAAGCTATACACGCCGTCGCCCAGCACCTTGATTTGCTTGAGCTGATCGATGCGCACCAATACGCTGCGGTGCACCCGCAAAAAGTGCTGAGGGTTAATCAGTTGCTCTAACGCGCTGAGCGTCATTCTATGCAACACCACGCGCCCTTCCAAATGCAACTCGACATAGTTACTGGCACTAGCCATCCACAAAACATCGGCAAGCGGAATACACTTCATCTCACCGACCGACCGGGCCACTATCTGCTGCAGATAACTAGCTGCCTGCTCTTCCCTGTCAACATAGCTTCGTAACGCTCTGGCGTAACCGCGTCTTTGCACCATGATTTCGTCGGCCCGTTTCAGCGCCTGCATAAAACGCGTGGTATTAAACGGTTTTAGCAAATAATCTAGGGCATGGACATCAAAAGCTTCAATCGCATGCGCATTAAACGCAGTAACAAAGATAATCAGTGGTGGGTTTTCTTGATGGCTTACACTACGCGCCAGGGCGATACCATTTTCTTTCGGCATTTGTATGTCAAGAAAAATCACGTCGATCGTTTGCGTGCTTAAAAATTCGCGGGCGACTGCAACACTGCTAAATTCGCCTGCCACGAGCCAGTTCTTTTGGGCTGACAAGGCATAGCGCAGCATGACACGACCAGGCTCCTCATCATCGACGATGATGGCGCGAATTGCAGCATCCTTCATAGTTAACTCCTTAGTGACGCAATCCCTGCTCATCGCGTTCTAGCTCTCGATATACAAAGGCAGACTCAGCTCTAGCTGAAAACGGCCCTCGACGACGCTGGTCCGCAAACAAGCGAGTGAACCATACACCAACTGCAGACGCGCCCGAGTATTGCGCAAGCCCAATCCGGCACCCGGGTTGGGGCTAGGCTCGCCTTGGGCGTTGCGCAGGGGATTGCTGATACAGATCAGCAGGCCATCATCTTGCCGACTGAAACTGAGTAGTATATCGCTCGCATCTTGATGGCAATCCAAATCGTGGCGCAAGGCATTTTCGACCAGAGGTTGCAGCAGCAAAGGAGGACAATCGACATCGCCTATTGCGGCATCCATACCAATAATGCTGATCTGTAAGCGACTACCATAACGCAGTTTTTGTAGCGCGATATAGTCGCGCACAAACGCGAATTCGTCGACTAGTTTGACACTGGTTTTTTCACTGGCGGCCAAGGCATAGCGCAACAACTCGCTCAGGGCCTGTATCCCGTTCATGGCGTTTTCTTTATTCTCGGTTAGCACCAGGGCACTGATGGCATTGAGTGCGTTAAACATGAAATGCGGTTCAAGCTGGGCACGCAAAGCAAAATGTTTTTGCTGCTCCAATGCTAAACGCAGACTCAGATTGTCAGCGCGTTCCTGTTGCCAGGCCTGTTCGCGCGCCTTACTCTGCTGCCAAATTTTGACGATGACCACCGCAAAAAATACTGCGCTCACTGAGGATACCCGCAGCAGAGAAGAATAGCGATCCAGTAGCATGATCTGGGCCTGCATCGCAGACCAGCTCAGGCTTTGATCGTGTTCAGAGAGAAGTAACTGGAGCACAAAAATGAGCTGCAAAGGCAATAGCAGCAGCAATAAAAGCACGTAACTTAAAATAATTTTTTTTCCACTACTGACTGCGGCTGGCCAACGCGACAGGCATAGGTAGATCACCGCGCTCAGTGAGGCCAAAGCCATCGCACTGTCGCCCCAATCCTTGAACACCTCCCAGTAGTCCGGCGAGAGACCAGCGCGCAAATCTTCATTGAGAGAAGTCAGTGCCATGATCGCGGTAAAGCCTAACCATGCCAGGACGTTCAAGGCAAAAATATGCGACAGTTTTTTCCATGACGCCAAATTCATCTTAGAAAAAGTGTGGGCGTTTTTATGTGAAGTTTCCATAGACAAGCAGTATAGCAGCGGGCATGCGCCTTAAGCGCTGGTTAACCTGGCTTGCTGCTCGGCTAAAACAATGCTGCCGTGTACCATCATTCGGCGCGCTGCCAAAACAGCAGCTTGCGCATCGCTAACCAGGCGGGAACGTACTGCACCGTCACACTTAACAAGGCGCCCACCAGTAGTACCGCATATTCACAGCCATCCGCCCCGCTGCCAGAGGAGAACCATCCATGTGGTGCGTGGTAAAAAACAATCGCCATGACATACACAAAGCTATAAAAAACACCCAAAGGGAATACCAAGTAGCCAAACGCAAATAAGGGTGCGCCCAAGGCTTCAAACAAAGAAATCAGCCAGCCCAGCGCCAATCCCGCTGGGAAGCCGAAGTCGGTGATGGCGCCCCCCAGATCGGCCGGATCTGAATAGAGCAGCCGATGCCAACCGTGAACAGCGATCAGGCATGCAATGAGAACACGTAAAAAGACCAGTGCGTTTTTGTTGCGATCGATAGCGAACATAGAGACTCCCTAACTATAAAATGACAAGGAGGATTATGTCGCGACCATGTTTGGCCTGGTGCACACTGTGACGAAAAGCCGCTAATCTGGGTTGTGTTCATTGTTCGTAGTGAAATTGCTGGGATTGGCTAGCGCCGCAATCTTCGTTGCAAACGGCAAGTTCCCGAAACGTGATGCGCAATACCGGCGCGGTCTGCAGGCACAAATGCTGCCACGAGGCGCATAGAG
The DNA here is from genome assembly GCF_049340485.1 of Undibacterium sp. Ren11W. NCBI lineage: Bacteria > Pseudomonadati > Pseudomonadota > Betaproteobacteria > Burkholderiales > Oxalobacteraceae > Undibacterium > Undibacterium sp. Ren11W. The sequence continues at coordinate 629,894 of NZ_JBMPPB010000001.1, read as the reverse complement.
ATTGCGGCTACCAACTCCAAATCTGTACCAGCAACCGCGCGGGTTAAGCAAGCGGTTCGTCTGGCACCGAGCAAACATCCATGACTAGGGCGCGTAGCCAGCGATGTGCAGGATCGGCTTGCAAACGCGGATGCCAGATTAATGACACCGTTAATTCCGGTGCTGTAAAGGGCAAAGCGAAACTATGCATACCGGCACGCAAAGTACCGCTGTGGCGTGCCGGGACCGTGGCGATCAGATCTGAGGCACGCGCGAGTGCCAAGGCACCAGAAAAGCCAGCGACTATTGTGGCGATATCTCGCTCCAGACCGAGCATACTCAGAGCGTCATCCACCGGCCCGGTTGCCAAGCCGCGCCGCGAGACACAGATGTGCTTGCCAGCGGCATAGCGCTCCGACGTGATCTCGCCCTCGCTGATCGGATGAGCGCGCCGCACCACACCGATAAACCGGTCACGAAAAAGCGCTTGCACCCTTAGTTCTGGGCCCATCTCCGCGCCGACCACGCCGGTTTCCAAATCAACGCTGCCGTCGCGTAGCGCGCCGCTCTCTTTACGTGTTTTCTGCATAAAGCAAAGTCTTACACCGGGGGCCTCTTCTGCGACTCTTGCGATCAGGGGGGCACCAAAATTTTCTACAAAGCCTTCACTACTTCGTATTGAAAAGCTTCGCACCAGCTGTTTGAGATTCGGGGCCTGAGCCGGACGTAGCAGCGTTTCCGCATCCTGCACTAACTGCCCCACCCGCTCCCTTAATTCCAGCGCGCGTGGTGTAGCAACCAGACCGCGCCCCGCCCTGACCAACAGCGGGTCACCGGTGGTCTCACGCAAACGTGCCAGCGCACGACTCATCGCCGAAGGACTAAGTCGCAAGCGCTGCGCTGCGCGCGCCACACTGCCTTCTGCCAACAGCACATCGAGGGTAATTAGCAAGTTCAAATCCGGGGTAGTCATGCTGTCATCATAGCCCACTTTTTAAATTCATTTCGATAACATAGCGTTCAACGCATGAATAAAGTGCAAATGCTGCGCCTTCCGCCATGTGAGATCTAAAGGCATGATATCTGCAGTGCACTATCCCATTTGACTTAACACCGGAGCCGCCTTTGAAATCGCAACTTGCAGAACCAGTACCGCCATACGCCGAAACAGCGAACCATGCGCCATCCACTAAATCGGGGCGCTTGGCCATGCTCAGTCTCGCGCTGGCTATGCTACTGTCGGCACTAGGCACCAGTATCGCCACTGTCGGCTTACCCAGTTTAGCTGTGGCGTTTCATGCTTCCTTCCAGCAGGTTCAATGGGTAGTTCTCGCTTATCTGCTCGCTATCACAGGCGTGATCGTCAGCGTCGGCCGGCTAAGTGACGTGATCGGACGCCGACGCCTGTTACTAGCCGGGATAGCCCTGTTCACGCTCGCCTCTGCCTTATGCGGCGTTGCAAGCACACTCTGGCTGTTAATTGGTGCGCGCGCGATGCAAGGAGTGGGCGCAGCAGTCATGATGGTACTTAGCATGGCACTTGTCGCCGATAGCGCAAGCAAAGAAAAAACCGGCAGCGCGATCGGACTGCTGGGAAGTATGGCGGCGATCGGCACTGCGCTCGGGCCCTCACTCGGCGGGCTACTGATTGCCAGCTTCGGATGGCGCGCTATCTTCTTCGTGAAACTACCATTGGGTCTACTGAGCTTGCTACTGGCGTATAAAGCCCTAACGCGTGATCAAGCACGGCTAAAAACCGGTAATACTGGGTTTGACCATCTGGGAACACTACTACTGATTCTGACCCTAAGCGCTTACGCACTGGCGATGACGATGGGTCGCGCCAGCTTTGGTCCGATTAGCCTGGTGCTACTATCAATTGCCGTCATCGGTCTGGGACTGTTCATCATGAGAGAACAGCGAGCGACATCTCCTTTGATACGTTTAGCACTATTTCGAGATCCCATCATAAGCGCAGGCTTAGTCATGAGCAGCCTGGTCACCACCGTGGTGATGGCAACGCTGGTGATTGGGCCCTTCTACCTTTCCGGCGCGCTGGGTCTGGATGCGAGTGCTATGGGAATGGCGATGTCATGCGGTCCAATCGTTGCTGCACTGGCAGGCGTGCCAGCCGGACGCGGTGTCGACCGTTTTGGCGCACCGGCCATGATGGTCGCAGGACTCGTCAGCATGTGCGGCGGTTGCGCCGCAATGGTGGCGTTACCGACTAGTCTGGGCGTGCCAGCTTACCTTGCTCCGCTAGCCTTCATCACGGCTGGTTACGCGTTCTTTCAGGCCGCCAACAACACTGCCGTCATAACACATAGTCGCGCTGAGTACCGCGGCCTGATATCGGGCCTGCTCAATCTGTCACGCAATCTTGGCCTGATCACCGGGACATCGCTGATGGGGACAGTATTCGCGGCCAGTGCGGCTAGCAGCAATGTCATGACTGCTGGTCCTGAAGCGCTGGTGCGCGGCATGCGCATTAGCTTCCTGCTGAGTGTTGCGTTAATCCTCATCGCGCTGAGTATTCACTGTATATGTCAAGCCCTTGCCCGAAAAGCATACAGCGCGAACACTTAACTGTGGCAATATAAGAAAAATAGGGCTAGTTCAGTGGCTTAGAACGCGTCTGTTGCAAAACATGCCAGCCGCGAGCAATTCATATCAAGATCGCCGCTAAATCCTGCTTTGGTAGAGTTAACTACACTTTCAAACCGGTTGCAAGCTAAGCTCAATACACCTCAAATATTGGGGAACACTGGGAGATTTGCCAACGACAATCAGTAGCACTCGATTCGTCTGCAGTCCATTTGGTTCTCCAGACATTTAGATTAAACAGGAGATGGGCTGCGCTCGCTATTTCGGCAGTGCCATCTCCTTAAATTCAACAAAATTCAGATGATCCATTGGCGCACTGAGTGCAGATCACTAAACACATTATTTTTACTGGGTTTCAGCAACCATGGCTCTTTGCGGCCTGCCGTCGGTGTACGCAGAACGCCCTACCGAACCATCGTGGAATCGCGCATTATCCTCGCCCATGCTTATTTTCTTGTATGGGGTTTTAGAAGTTCCCAGACCGCTTTACGCAATGTGAATGCGGCCTGCAGCCACAAATGCTGCCAACAGCCGCGCTGGGCTTACTTCTATAAAAAGGATCCGTACCGCTTCCAATGAAAAGCAATACGGATTTTGGTTTCTTCAGGACCGCCATCGAGACTATCTAGCTCAAGGCATGATCCCCAACATCCACGAGAAGTCTTCGCTGCTCAGTTTTCCGCTGGCAGATTTCGTCGGTAGACAGTTTTTCGTGGCACCAGCCTGTTTGCAGGCGTAGCCGATATTGGGCCAGCCAGGCAATGGGCCTCCGATAAATTGTTTTTCTATGCCGGCATAGGCATAAGCATGACAAGTGATGCATGAGGCTTGTTGCGGTGAGACGCCTGCGTTAAATTCCACAAATGAATTGCCGAGTTGAGTGGCTTTGCCTTGCTTGACAAACTCTGTTTGCACCCCGGTTAAAAAATAGTTATTGAAAGCAGCTGGCAGTTTGAAATCTCTCATCACCTTGGCTAATTCAGGACTTTGCGCCGGCGTTGCCCCTGGCCCATAGGGTTTTGCTGAAGTAGTGCCCCATGTATCCTCACATTCGCCGTACAGCATGGGATTGCAACGATTCGGATTGGTCAATAAATTATTTGGTTCAAACGTCGCCCACAACCAATTGGGCAAGACTTTAGACGAGATATGCATGCCCACCATGGCGTAGCATTGTTTGGGCTGACCTTCAAACGCGATGGTTTCTATGTAAAGACTAGGATCATCACAAGAAAACGGCGTCGTAAAAGAACTTTGCGGTACCCAATCGACTTTAATTTCTATCGATTTCGTAGGGAATGTGATGTTGCCATAAGCCTGCTGACCGCTAATGGTGGTGAGTCGGTTTGCCAAAATGAAACCCGCTTCTGTTTGATTCACAAAAATCTCTTCACAAAACACCGCTTTAGGCGTGACATTGGTCGCAAATGCAATGGGCGGAAAACCAGTTGTATTCATAGCGCTACAGCTAACGTTCACATCATTGTGACCCGCATTGATGCGTGATCGGGCCAGCGCGCTGCCATGACCACGACGTGGTCTGGTTTTACTTGTCTCGGCGGGAGATGCTCCGCTAGTCGTTAGCACCGACGCACTGTCAGAATTTGCTGGCAAGCCACATAGTGCGGGCTGCAAATCGCATTGCTCTTGCCAGGTCTCAAAGGCCAGCGGTCTTTGTGGGTTACCACTGGGGCTTACGGCTTGCACAAACAAGCGCCAGGAATACTCAGCGTCACTCTTGCTATCTCCTAACTTTGTTTTACTTACTTGAGATACTCCTTGCGCATGCACTTCAAGCAGGTTCAATGCTGAATAAAGACTAAGCCCGCCGAATACAACACTGATCACGCTAATCAAGGTTTTATAAAAACCACTACGCCATTGCTCACGGCCTAAAACTCGCATTAGTTTAGTTGACATGATGCACTCCCCTTTCGATGTACCACCTCATTAGGTTTTTCGGAATTTACCCTGTGTCAATATGCAAATGTTTGCGATTCGACAGCAGTACCGAGGATTGAGCAAATTTTATGCCACGACTAAACGTCGCCGCTAGCAAGCATCATTCAAAAAAACTAATGTTTTTTACATGTAAAAAAAGAAAATTGACAGCTACTCATTGACACGGCGTGTTAATAATCCGCCCATTCCTACTTCAGCAATCGCAAAGGGGTCATCTCAAAACCCTTGCACGGAGATGCAGCGCAAACCGGAGCAAGGCGTCGGTATGGCAAGGATCACATTGTAGAATCGAGGTCGCGATACGCCCGAGCTCGGTTTTTTAGACATATCTGTAAATCTATCCGCCCACCCGGCGCGGCCTCCAGCCCGAAATGCCGCCAACAACCGCATCCAGATTGCGTATTCCAAATTGAAAAAAACTCGGTATCGCCTTGTTATTGGCGATACCGAGCTCTTGACGTGTAGCTTGCGTGCTGCAGGATTGTCGCCGCTATTTATGCAGGCTTAGTCGCGTACGCCGCTCTTTCTATGTGACATGGTGCCAACAATAAGTGCGATAGCTGATCCAGATCATTGGTTTTCATGTGGCTAGAAAATAGGCTGAGGCGCGGATCCTGGGCGTCGCTCAAGCTACTCAGCAGTGCCTTGGCAGCATCCCGTGCGCTCGGTCTGCCTTCCTGGTAATGCGGGCTATCTTTGTAGTGCGAGAGCAATTGTTCGCGATAGTCTTGATAGAGCGCACTAGACCGCGTGAATTCAAGTTCGGCTTGTTTGGCCGCGATCTCTGCATCGATTTCCGCATCGGTATTGCAGTAACGTTTAATCTCGTCCTCGTTCCAGTGCGGACTCTCGCCATATTGTTCACGCAGCGTGGCCATGCTGCCCTTGAGTTCTATCAAGGAGTGGCTATGCACATCTTTAAACACATGAACCAAGTTGTTGCCCAGGCCCTCTGTGCCTTTATAGCGCATATCGGCCTCGATACGTCGCGGGTTAAAACGAAATTGACGGATACAGCTTAGCTTCAATGACTCCAATAGTGCGTGAATTTTTGCTGGGCTCATGGGTCTATCCTAAGTGGAATTGCGAGGTAAAAGGTGAATTAGCATTTTGCAGCTACTCATGATGCAACTCATCATGATGGCCACAGCGCATTATTGCTGCTCGCAGAGTATAACCATCGATCTGATGGACTCACTATACAAGCAAAGCGAGGCCAATAAGATGAATTTTCAGAAATACAAATCCAGATCAATAATTGCTCATTTCATGAACTTTTAATACGTTTAAATGTCTGAGGCGTCAGCAGTCCGCTTATCTACGAGAGATTTTCTCGTCTTACCACAGAGACACGCCCATGCATTTGATACTAGCCTTAGCCCTAAGCGTATTTATTGCCACGTCCAATGCAGCAAGTCCAGACCAAACTCAGGCCCTGATCCACAAATCCTACGTAATGACGCTGGATTTGTGGGGTAACGCTATTTATCAAACTGTAGAGCTAGACGAGATAGGCCATGACATTAGCGGCAGTATCGATAGAGACCCCTTCGTAGGAACCCGTAAGGGCGACGAATATCGTTTTACCGCCACTGCAGCAGATAAGACGACTTACACTTACCGGGCAAAAATCAGCCAAGAAGGCTGGATAGGCACAGCCGATTTCCCCGACAGCAATCACCAAGGCGTACGCATACAGCATAACTTTACGGCCAGACTAATTCCGGCTCGACCCACTGCCAGCCCCCAGACCCACCAATACACTCCCGGTTCGTATTCGAATGAATTCTCGCCTTTACGTGCCCCGGTCATGACGATTTGGCCCGGCGATAGCGTGCGCACGAAGACCATAGACTCCGGCGGTGTCGATGAGAACGGCAACACGGTTGCTCTATACGGCAACCCGCAGACTGGTCCGTTTTACATTGCAGGTGCCGATATTGGCGATGTGTTAGCAATACATATCAAGAGCTTGCGCTTAAATCGTGACTATGCGGACAGCCTGGACATGATCGTGCATAAAGCGCAGAGCACCAGGATGGCCAGCAAGACGAGCGAACTAGGCCGTCCGATACGCTGGAAACTCGATCTTAAAAATGGTTTAGCCAGCCCGGAAAATGCACAAGGTGCGTTAAAAACGTTTAGTGTCCCTGTCAAACCAATGTTAGGTGGTTTGGCGGTGGCACCGGGTAACGGAATGCCACCTATTTCTAGCGGAGACACCGGTTCGTTTGGCGGGAATATGGATTTTAATGAAGTAGTCGAGGGCAATACCATTTACCTCTCCGTCAATCAGCCCGGTGCGCTACTGTATCTGGGTGATGCCCATGCGCTGCAAGGCGATGGCGAAACCTCCCAGTACGCGCTGGAAACCTCGATGGCAGTCGAATTTAGCGTAAGCCTTATCAAGAATAAAGAAATCTCGCTACCGAGAGTGGAGTCGCCAACCCACATCATGACGTTAGGGCAGGCCGGATCGCTGGACGATGCGCTAAAACTCGCCACCAGCGGCATGGCCCAATGGTTAGCCGAAGACTATGGATTGAGCCTCTCGGAAAGTGCCCAAGTCTTAGGTGCCGCCCTGGAATACCGAGTCGTCAATCTGGCCGGGCGCAGCGTAGGCCTGGCCGCAAAACTCGATAAGCGCTTACTTAAAAATATACTCAGAAAGCCTCAATCACAAAACTAAGCATCATCGGCTTCGCCGCGGCTTTGGGCTTTGGGCTTTGGGCTTTGGGCTTTGGGCTTTGGGCTTAGAGTTCAGCTTCGGTCTCAATTGGAAAACAAATGGATATACAAATAAGCCCCTGCTCCCCGGATGCCGCCGCCGCACTGGCATTGATAGGGCAAGCGACTTTTCTGGAAACCTTCGCCGGCCTTATCGCCGGGCGTGACATTCTCCAACACTGTGCTCAGGCGCACGCAGTAACGCAGTACCAGGACTGGCTAAGCGATCCTCGTTATCGGCTGTGGCTGACCGAACTCGCACCAGGCGCAGCGCCGATAGGCTATATGCTGGTCGCGCCCGCGCAACTCCCCTTGCCCGACATCTCCGAAAGCGACCTTGAAATTAAACGCATCTATTTATTGAGTAAATTCCATGGCGGCGGTCTGGGAAAAAAAATGCTGACGCAGGCAATCCTCTATGCGCAGCAACGCCACGCCCCGCGCTTATTGCTGGGGGTGTATGCCAAAAATTCGGAAGCGATCGGCTTTTATCAGCACGCGGGGTTTCAACAAGTGGGCACCCGCAAATTTAATGTCGGTGGCGTAGACTACGATGATTACATCATGGCTTTGCCGCTGTAAAACTAAAAATATCAAAACTAAATTAAGACAATTTAACAAGCGGCACTCGAATTGTTATTTATTTAATTAACTGTGTAAATCAACACCCCTGTGTTCTGGGCTCAGCCAGTGCCTGGCGTGCTGCTTATTGTTGCTCGCTTATTGCTTATTGTTTCTAAACGAGTAACTGCATACGCAAACGGGTTGCGATTGATAAATAGCGGCCCGTTTTATTCTCGGGAGTATGGATTTGAACCCGCTAATAGAACATTGATAGATATTCAATAACGCTCTACGCCGTTTCCAGGATCATTCGTCTAAGCAGCATCTCTCTATGCTAAAGTTGCTGCAAACTATAAAATCTCAGGGCTTTGGCCTATAGTGAAGTTAGAATAATTTGTTTGAACTCTGTGCCGCGAAAGGTTACTGATATGCCGACCACTCCTGTCAACAATACAAATACTCAGCTTCCCCCTGCGTCCATAGGGACAATCAGTGCCGAATCCGTCATTGCTGAGGTAGAAAACCTATTCGCCTTGCCAGATGCGGCAATGCAACTAAGTGTTTTATTGTCTGATCCAGACACCACCAGTGCACAGATCGTTGACATCATCAGCATAGATCCTGCCCTCTGTGCCCGCGTGCTGAGGCTGGTGAACAGCGCCTACTTTGGACTAAACGAAGCAGTGGGAACAATATCGCGGGCGGTGGCTGTGTTAGGTACAGGCCCCCTGCATTCGCTGGTACTCGCAAGTTCGGCTGGCCAGGCCTTCGGGAATTTATCTGGCGATCTGATCGATATGGAAAAATTCTGGAAACGTAGTGTATATGCAGCCTTAGCGGCTGGCAGTCTGGCTAGTCGCGGTGGGCCGCGCCTACGCGAACGGGTGTTTCTCGCCGCGTTGCTGCACCGAGTCGGACAACTTGTCATGTATTACCAACTACCTGAGATTGCCAAACAAGTGATTGCGGCAGTGGCGCGAGGCGAAAATTGTGCCTCAAGTGAATACGCTCTGCTAGGTTTCACTCAGGCCGACCTTGGCGCTACCTTGCTCGAGCACTGGAAACTACCAGTCGCCCTGACCGAACCGGTACGCTATCAAGACCGTTGTAGCGAGGCACCAAATCACGCACGCGAAGCGGCATTGGTACATCTTGCTGGCATCATCGCACTGCACATGGAGAGCAACGTCGCAAGCGGCGAGTCGGCGGTAACGCTGGATATAGATCCAGCCATATGGCTACTCGCCAACTGCCAGCCAGAAATACTCGAAAGTGTCATCCATGAGGTAGATATCAACTGGTTCCAGGTCATCAGTTTGATTGCTCCCAACGCGATGTTGATTTACTAAAATAGATATCTGCTGCCACACAAACTTAATCCTAAAATAAACAGATGCCAAAATAGTGCTATTTACGACTATAGCGAGCGCTTCCCGCGCCCTTCCCCTATAATCGACGCCATTTTGCACTCTATTCTTTTAAGGACATTCCGTGAAATTCAACGACCTATTATCCACGCTTCCGACTATCGATCATCTTGCAGCGCTTGAACTTTTTGACGGCAGCAAACTGGTTGCCAGAATCGAGAACCAGCCAGGATCAGCCGGTAGCGTCCGGGTGTATCACGCCTTGTATCAGCAATTTGGCGCAATCGATACCAGTGCGGCCACTAAAGGCTTACAGCTGTATGCCGAGCATACGGACGATGCAATCGCCTTCCCGGGTAAGCATCCAAATATCGATAGATTGCTGAGCTTAATTCAAGAAAATACAACGAGTGATAATCACAAGCAACTTTCATTGAATTTAGTCGCAAATTAGTCGTCAATTAATCGTATGGGGATAATTCTAAAGTCAGGCGGATAATTGCTAAGCCTAAGTAGCGCACTGAAGTAACTCCAGCAACATCCAATTGAATTTATTCCAGAATTTCAAAAGACACTACGCCACCGCGCATAGTCCGTCTCGCTTACAGGCCATCTAGTCTCAAGACCCGCATCGACAGTGCGTGCTGGCGGTGCCGCTGTCTATTTTTCGTAACGGACAGCGACACTCCCTGAGGCAAACTGACCACATATTTGCCTGAAATTCCTAGATATTCTGCTGCTGGCTAGTTGGTCTCAAGTAATTCCCTGCAAAGGCCGTTATGCTGTAATCTGGTACAAATCGCGATGATGTTAGCTTACGATCGGCATTTCGGTCCCGCATGGGGCAAAGCTTCCAATAACTCGTTGCTCGACCAATTTTCTATTCACCTTGACGAACCCTGAACGCGAAGTTTTCACTCACTACTCATCGAGGCTTATCGTGCTAAAACATTTATTCGCTAAAGCACTAGGCAATGCGGACGATAAGCCAGCCATGAGCGATTTACATACGCAGACTGATGATAAACAACGGTGGCTAAGTTCTTTGATTGATCTGTTCCCTATCGGCAAAAAGCAGCGTTACTATCCTGAATATAAGATGGATATCGTTTTCGATACGTTGGTGATTGCGTATTGCGTAAATGGACATTTTCTATATTCTGCCTCTGCGGTAGAGAGCGATGCGGAAGGACATCCTGCGTACTTTAGGATTGCGCAAAATGGTGAGAAAATTGCATTTTCCAAAGTAAAAAGCTTTCAATTAGTGGTGCCGGACACCTCTGATTCTGAAGTCAAACTCGATTATGAAAGGCGAGCCGCGCTCGGACGCGGGCGCCAATTTACTAAAGGCAATAGCATTTCCCTGATATCGGCTGCGCCCGGTAGAGGCGTCTCGACAGTAGATACCGAAGTGACTAAACTGGTAGTCCAAAAAGATGGCCCCTATGCGCCTGCGACCCTGATTTTACTGACACCAGATCTCGACACCCTGGTGGTTACCGACCAAAGAGCCAAGGCACGCGTCAAGATCTCGGTACCATTAATGCTCTCATCTGAAGACGGTCCCTTGGTCAGCGCCTGTACCATTGTCGACATCTCCGATGCAGCACTGCGTATTCATATCGACAGTAATCACCCGAATATGCCTGAGATGGACATTAATTCGGAAGTAGTCATGGTGATTAATCTCTCCAAGGCAGAGTTGCAATTTAATCTTAAAGGCAAGGTCATTCGTAGTTTTCCTGGCATCCGCGTAATTAAACTATTGGCCTTACTGAAAAACGGTAAATATGTGCCATTTGGCCCACTCGACCATCTGGAACTTAAAGCAGGTTTAATGAATTTTTGACTTAGCTTCGACGTTTTGGCAGGCATTAGCGGCCGCGAACCAGATACCGGCATCAGACAAAGAAACCGCGCAAAATCTCTTGTAGACTTTGCGCGGTTTTTTAACATCTAACCATGTGCACTTTTTTGCGGAGCGAACGCATCAAGTGCGCTGCTATCCTGTCTCACCAACGATAAATTCTATGCATTAGATCTACAGGCAGCATCGATTCCCGGCACCAGCAAACTTCGCATTATGGGTTTTAGTTACTGATGGTTGCGCTCACTGTCAATCCGGAAAATCCAGCGTAGGCGTACACCCCTAGATAGTATTTACCCGCGCTCGGGCTATTGATGCTGCAGCTTTCTATCCTTGTGGCGCCGTCCGATTTACAGGTATACACCGAAGTACTTGGTTTAGTGCTTTGCTGCGCAAACAGATCAGCGTCACCATTGCTACCATTGATACTAAATTGCAATTTGCTCTTACCTGCAGGCACTTCAATGGCGTAATATTTCCAGCCACCGGTAGCTGCAGCTTGTCCGGTAAGAGGTACACCACTGCTAAGCATGGTATCGGGTGTGACTACGGATCCAGTCAAACTTCCTTGCATGGCGTAGTAACCCAGGGAAGAATAATTTGAAAACCCGTTTTTGGGTGTGCCTTCAGATCCACCTTTAATAACTACACTGTAATTACCGGCAGCCAGCGCCAGATTACTAAAACTGGCCGATCTGTCCACCGATAAATTACTCCGCGCAAGCACGGTACCTGCCGCATTAACAACACTGGCATCGACATCAAGCATTCCAAAATATTCGATAGGATCAATCCGTAAATTAAGCACAGCGCCACTGGCCACGCTAAAAGTGTAGGCATCGCTATCCCCGGTAGTTTCAATTTGTCCAAAATTTTGCAAGGGATTGATGGCACCGGTAGCACTTACCAGCAAAGCTTTTCCAGAGGGATTGTCATCCACCATGTAAGGTACTTTGTCGCTGATATTCATATTCTTCAAATCATCTTCAAAATTTGTGGCAGTGTTGTATTCGCCCTTACTCCAGGTCCACATGCTATGCGGCCAACTTGAACCCATCCAATAGTTGCCCATGATAGGGCCCCATTGATACGCTGCGATGCCTTCGAAATATTCACCACCAGTACCGCCGTGATCATGATTCATGCCCATTTGATGACCCACTTCATGCGCCGCTGTCATCCCTATACCATAACCGTAATCAAAACCTGAGGATGGATTGCGATATAGAGTTCCTGCAGAGGTAGTGCCAAAAGCCCACAGAGGTGCGTTCGAACGTCCATCTTGGTTGTAGAAATGAATGATGCCGGTACGTGTCACATTGGCCGCTTTGGCTGCGGCATACACGGCGGGGTTAGTGGTGATATTTAAATTATACGGAGAATAGATACTGGCCACGGTTTGCCACATCCGGTACATGTTCTCTTTACTGACGCCATTCAAAGGCGTAGAGCCACTCATTACCTCACGATTATCAAGAAAAAAGACATATGGGCTACCTGGTTTACTCTCCAGTCTGGTGACATCATCGTTATTGTAAGGACCGATATGCACTGCCTGTCGTTGCGCCATCGGGCTGTATGTCGGGTGCACGGCAGCTAACAGGCTCTGCACTGAACTTACTTTGATCCAATCTTCGTGCAGATCAGGGACAATTTTACTTATAGGCACCTCGGTAATGCTCACGACGCCTTTGGTATCGGTACTGTATTCGTAGGCCTTATTGCTGTCGTAGTTGATCAGATAGCCGCGCAGGGATTTGTGATCTCCTTTCAATATGAAACTAGAGTTTTCGGTATTCGCAGCCTTACCAGAAACCGAAATCTGCCCATCCTTATAATAAAAATGAGTGATCGTGGTCGCCACTGTATCGCCGCTAAGAGTATGTCGCATCGGTGTAGCAGGATGCGCATTTTGCGCAACATAGCTATCAATCACCGATTGCACCGTGCCCAGTTTGCTCGATGCAGCGCTTGCGCTAGCGAGGACATTTGCACTCACCTCAGCCAGTAGCGGCGAGCTGCTGACGATTAAGGCGGCAAATAATAGAGGACGAACAGGACCCAATTCCCGTGTTTTTACCATTTTCATGTGTTTCTCCAATTTAAATTGCAAAGCCTGTTTAGCCCGAAATAGAGTTTTGAGGACCTTGCATAAGTGCGAACTGCAGCGTTGATTTCGCTGAAAACAGAGGAGGATAAGACTAAGGGCATTTGATCTGAACCCCAGTAAAAACACTGAAATATCGTGACAAAAAAAATAGTTCCGACACTGCACGACATCGTTATTTCCCAAATAACTATGCGCAAGTTAATCAGAGCTTGCACAACTTGGATACAGCTACAACCGCCCGTCAGCGCGCTGTACGCCGTTGCAAACACTTACAAATTAAGAAAATTCTGCAAGGTGCTAGATGAAGAACAGATTAGAAAGCAATCGATGCGCAGAAACAGTCAGAGCAGCCGCATTACAGCAGATAAAGTAAACTCAATATTGATAAAAATTGCTGTATTTATTTGTTCAAATTTGATCAAATCAGTGTGGCGTTTAAAATATCAGAAAAAGAAAACAGATCCATCTTTCAGCAAACCAAGTAAATCCCTTTGTAAACATATCGGAATCAGCTATTCTCACTGACGGATGGCTCGATCTGACGTATTTAGTACTCTTGAAAAAAGGGAATAAAAATGAACAAAGCTCTCAGCACGCTATGTCTGAAATCACTACTCGCTGCCAGTCTATGCAGCTCTTTAACCGCCCTTGCGGCTGACACATTAACAAGCATCAAAGAAAAACAAAGTGTCACGATCGCTTACCGAGAAGAGACTTTCCCCTTCTCGTATTTAGCGGGAGATAAGAAACCGGTAGGCTACTCCATCGATATTTGCATGCTGCTAGTTGAAAGTCTCAAGCGCGAATTAAAACTACCAAAAATGAACGTAAATTATCTAGCGGTCAATGCCGAAAACAGGCTCAAAGCAATTGCGGACGGCAAAGCAGACTTAGAATGTGGGTCGAGCACGAACAACCAGGAAAGGCGTAATTTAGTCAATTTTGCGATTCCACATTTTTTTGCCAATGTGCGCATGTTAGTGCGTAACGATACCGCCATCAAGAATTGGCCCGATATCAAGGGCAAAACTCTGGTACTTACCACAGGCAGTTCGACGGCCAAAGTGTTGGCAGAAAAAGCTAAAACCAAGGACTTAAAATATACCGTCGTGAATGCTGCAAATCATCAAGCATCCTTTGCCTTACTAGAGAATTCAAAAGCGGATGCCTTCGTCATGGATGATGTTTTACTGTACGCCTTACGCGCCGAGTCAAAAAAACCCAAAACATTTATTATCACTGGCGATGTACTTTCTACCCAAACTTACTCCATCGTGCTGCGCAAGGATGATCCAAATTTTAAAAAATTTGTCGATAAAGAGTTAGCCAATGAAATGATCAATGGTACGGTAGGTAAAATCTACGGAAAATGGTTTAAGCAAGCAACCCCGCCCAAATCGATTAATCTGGAAATGCCTATGAATCATTTGTTGACGGATCAATTTCGTTTCCCTACTGATCAACATTTAGAATAAACAACAGCTATTTCTATCCCATGCCGGAATCCTCAAAAATATGGGGCGCACTCCGGCTAAACTGTCCGGCCTGAGCCTTATCCTACGCAACAATTCTTGCTCTCACCCAGACGGTGTAAAGTCTTTCTGTGCTAAGCTCACGCCACTTTTTTCCTCATGCTATCAGCACAGCCGCTCATTTGAACTCATCCATTTCTATCACCGCTATTGCATCACTGTCTCCGCTAGGTAACTCCGCCGTTACAGTTTGGGAAAATTATCTGAGTAATGCCACTTGCATACGATCACGCGACGTACAAGGGCAAGCATTTTTTCAGGCCAGCATACCTGAGCACCTGCGAGCAGAGATCGCGCAAGTGCGCAACTCACATCCACATTACCTAACGCTAGATGAAACCGTCATCTACGCCATCCTGGTAGCGCGACTAGCCATCCAACAAGCGGGCTGGAATAGCATTGACGAGGTCGGGATTAATCTTGGTTCTTCACGCGGTGCCACCCAATTATTTGAACAATATCACCAAGATTTTTTGAACAATGCCAGCACGCCCAAGCTGTGCTCGCCCAATACGACGCTGGGCAACATATCTAGCTGGGTGGCGCACGATTTAAAAATACAAGGGCCACAGGTTTCGCATTCGGTCACCTGCTCTACCGGTTTGCACGCGGTTTTAAACGGAGTGGCATGGCTCAGAGCCGGCATGTCCACGAAATTTTTAGTGGGGGCCAGTGAGGCACCGCTGACTGCGTTTACCCTACACCAAATGCAAGCCCTGAAAATTACCGCAAGGGCAGCAAGTGCGGACGGCAATTACCCTTGTCGCGCTCTCGATTTTGACAAACAAGAAAACACCATGGTGTTGGGCGAAGGCGCAGCAGTAGCCTGCTTAGAGCCTGGGATTGTGCCACATGCGCTGGCGATCATCGAAGGCGTGGGCTATGCCAGCGACGATGCGCGCTACAATTTCTCACTCTCGGAGAGTGCTATTTGCTTCCAAAAATCCATGAAAATGGCGATGGGATCCATCGGACCGGATGAGATCGACTGCATCATCCTGCATGCCCCGGGCACCATCTTGGGAGATAGTGCGGAATTTAAGGCGATTCAGGCAGTTTTTGGCACACACCTACCTATGCTGACCACAAATAAATGGAAAATTGGTCATAGCCTGGGTGCTTCCGGCATGCTCAGTCTGGAACTGGCGATTTTGATGTTGCAGCACCAGCAGTTTATCCCCGTACCATTTATCCCCGAGCAAAAGCGACGCTCTGACATGAATAAAATTCTGATCAATGCGGTCGGTTTTGGCGGCAATGCAGTGACAATTTTGTTGAGCAAAGTGTCGCTAGAATAAGCTAATGGCCCTGCCTGCAGGCTAGCCCCCCATTGCAACCGCCAGCGACAAACTTTTTATGTAAGGGTTTGTATGCTTTGCAGCATAAATCGTCATTTGGCGCTACCATAGCTTTCATTTTGTCGGAGTTTTTCATCATGAGTGTCGACGCATTTGAGCCTTTGCTGTCCAGCAAAAAAGTGATGCCACTGATAGGCGGCTTTGTGGCCGGCACCTTGATACACACCAAACAGGGTTTACTACCGTTAGGACAATTGCGGGTCGGCGACCAGGTAGAACTGATGTCGACTGCTAGCACTGTCCATACATATAGTCCGATACTGCGAGTGACCAGCAAGCCAGATGAATCTGTGATTTTGCTGGAATTTATTAGTGAAGACGAACTAAGCGCGGGAGAATTAATTGTCCACCCTGATCACTTGTTTTGGGTAGAGGGACAAGGCTGGACTGCTGCTAATCGTTTGAGTTATGGCGTAGCCATCAAGCGCCCCGGCAAGGCCGACGCCACGGTGTTGCGGGTATTGGACTTGTTTGCAACCGAACAAAGGCAAGTTGCCTGTAATTTTGATCAAAGTGACTTTACCGGCCCTACTATTGACTTGCGTGATCAAGAGATACGCATTTTTTACGAGGGCGTCCCGAATGACGCGGTCACCAGCGGCGAAATTGAACCATTTACCACCGAAGTGATCTGCATAGAAGTGGCAGATGCAGATCATATTTTGGTGGGGCAGATGGGCATCATGGCGCAGCAAGGCCTAAGCTAAACCGCAGCCCTGATTTTTTTCGCCCCCATCCAACACGCAATCCCCATGCGGCTGTCCGGGCATGCACGCCGCTAAGGCGCATACAGCTTGCGCACTGGGCCAGGTCGTTTTTCCAATTTTTGGCGAAACGATGAATGTGAAAATTCAATATAAATAATCAGCGATCATGGAAATACAACTCAGAGCCGTCACCTATGACAATTTCGACGCCGTCGTCGAATTGCAACTACTTAAGCATCAAGAGGATTACCTGGCCAGCAACTGCTACTCGATAGCCCAATCGAAATTTGACCCGGATTATCAGCCACGGGCGATTTATGCCGATCAGGAGTTAGTAGGTTTTTTGATGTATCACACTTTCGATTGCGATGTCCGGCATCAAACCGGGATACATCGCTTCATGATAGACCAGCGTCATCAAGGTAAGGGCATAGGTCGGTGCGCGATGGAGAGTGTACTTGCCGAGATCAAATCGGCAGCGCAATTGCAACGCATCACCATTTGCTACCACCCAGACAATCCTTTAGCCAAGCCGTTTTATGCCAGCCTGGGGTTTATCGAAGTTGGCATCGATGAGGAAGGTGAAATGATTGCCGAGATCCGGATAGGACAAGACCATGACTGATTTTTCTCTGCCTCGCAGTATGTTGCGCATGGGCGTGGCGCAAGCGCATAGTATTGCCGGTGACCTTGTCGCCAACATCGCCCAAGTGCTAGCCCTGATCGACCTAGCCGCTGATGCGCAGCTGCAATTATTGGTCTTACCCGAGAAGTTCCTGAGCGGCTACGAGCCTGATCTGATCAAAACTGATCCGCAACGCTATGCCGTAAACCAAGACGATCTCCGCCTCCAGCCTATTCTGGAAGCCTGTGCTCGCACTGGTGTGGCCGCCATTGTCGGCGCGGCGACCCATAATGCAGGCGCTATTCGTATTTCTTCTTTGATTATCAGTAGCAAAGGCGAACTCGTCTGCACCTATCACAAACAGCATTTATTCAGCAGTGAACGCGATATCTTTCGCGCTGGCGCGCAGGACGGCGCTTGCATGCTGGAGATTGCCGATTGGCGGCTGTCCATGGCGATCTGCTACGACTCAGGTTTTCCTGAGCATGCCCGCAGTGCCGCACTGGCCGGTAGTCACGTGTATGTGGTCAGCGCGCTCTTTAGCAAAGGCAATGGTCAGCACGAATCGCGGATCTGGATGCCGGCGCGTGCGCTCGACAACACCATCTTTGTGCTGATGTCCAACCATGTCGGCAGCACTGGTGGCTGGGATGCCTGTGGCAGCAGCGCCATCTGGAGCCCTTACGGTAAGCTGTTAGCCGAAGGCAGCAGCGATCAGGCTGGCGTGATCAGTTGCACGCTAGATCCCGCTTTACTACGCGATGCGCGTAGCCGCGAAAACATGCTGGCCGACTACCAAGCCATCGCACCCTGTACCGGGCAGCGCTTCACGCACTATCGCCTGGACTAAATTGCGACGGAGTTGCGACGCGTTTTCGATTGAAATGCGATGACTCCAGAGTAAAATAGCGCCCATTCAAACTTGGAAAGCCGTAAATCATGATAGATGCACTCATCGCCGGACGCATGTATGGCCACGCCGAAGAACGTAGTGGCCAGTCTGGATCTGCCTACGTGATGTGTAAAATACGCGCCAGCACTGACGATGGCGACACTTTGTTTTGCAACGTGATCGCATTCAATGATCAGGTGCGCAGCACTCTATTGGGATTAGCCGATGGCGATAGCATTGCTTTATCGGGCGCGCTCACGCCCAAAGTCTGGACCGATAAGCAAGGCAATGTTCGACCCGCACTAGACATCGTCGCCCATGCTGTAATCAGTGCGCATCGCAGCGGCGAAAACTAGGCATCGGTTAGACTCAGAATCACGCCTAACTGCTCAAGGAACTAGATAAATCATAAGGGACCGTTGCCGCAGAGGCGCAAAGAACGCCGAGAACGCCGAGAGCAAATAGAGAGTGCGACTGTGCGTCCTCAGAGCATCAGCGGCGAAGATTCCCCCCTACTTGTTTATCTGACTATTTGAGCGTGTCACCCAGCGCAAGCTAAATAGTTACGATCGCTTTCTAAAGCCGCCAAGCACCCATGCCAGAGCGCATATCCCATGCTGCTTGCAGCCCGGCATGCCCGCAAACCCGCATGGGATATGCGCGAGCGGCCTGGCCCCTTATTTTTGTTTGAACAATAGACTCAGCTTCGTCGAAATAACATGGCAGCGCATAGAGTCGGCAAATTCAGCGGCAATTCGTGACATCCCGTAACGCCATGCTCCCCAAGAAAACCACAATTCTGCATAGAATTTCTGATGAAGTTTGATCTATATCAGATCCGGCAAAACTAAGAAAAATCCTTGATTGGCATCAATGAAATATCCGCTTCGCAGGCGTAGTCTGCTGGTATAGAAAAAATACATTTAGACAATGTTTTTTTCTGCTTTTCTATACGAGCTTACCAACAAGAAGGGGAAATAAAAATGAAATCAGGAATGAGTATGCCCTTAGTTCGACCACTAGTTGCCCTATTAGCAGCCTTACCACTCGCGTTCGGAGTGGCATATGCGGAAGACAAAAAAGAAGATAAGACGCACGGTTCGGCCGAACTGAAATATCAGGCCGGCGGCTCACCTTTGGCCACCCAGGCCATGCATCAAAATATCAACCCCAAAGCACCTCCTATGACCAAAGAGGAATTTGAGCTTGGCAAACAAATTTATTTCCAGCGATGTGCAGGTTGCCATGGCGTCTTGCGCAAAGGTGCAACAGGCAAAGCATTAACACCGGAGATCACCCTCGACAAAGGTACTGATTACCTGAAAGTGTTCATCAACTACGGCTCACCAGCTGGTATGCCTAACTGGGGTACATCTGGAGAGTTGACCGACAAAGAAGTCGATCTGATGGCGCGCTACATTCAGCAAGAACCACCAGTACCACCGGAATTTAGCCTGAAAGACATGTTGGCGACCTGGAAAGAAGTGATTCCTGTCGCCAAACGTCCTAGCAAGAAAATGAATAGCTACAACATCGCCAACATTTTCTCGACCACTTTGCGCGATTCCGGCGAAGTCGCCTTGATCGACGGCGACACCAAAAAAATCATCAACATTGTCAAGACTGGCTATGCGGTACATATCTCGCGTACTTCCGCTTCGGGTCGTTATTTGTTCGTGATAGGTCGCGATGCACGTATCAACCTGATCGATCTGTGGATGGAAAAACCAGATACAGTCGCTGAAATGAAAGTTGGTCTGGAAGCGCGTTCCATCGAAACGTCAAAATTCAAAGGCTTTGAAGACAAATACGCGATTGCCGGAGATTACTGGCCGCCACAATTCGTCATCATGGAAGGCGATACACTCAAGCCTCTGAAAATCGTTTCAACTCGCGGCATGACGGTTGACAATGAATATCATCCTGAACCACGCGTTGCTTCTATCGTTGCATCGCACTATCGTCCGGAGTTCGTGGTGAATGCCAAAGAAACCGGCAAAATCATGTTGGTCGATTATAAAGACATCAACAATTTGAAAATGACGACATTGGATGCTGCCAAGTTCTTGCACGACGGCGGTCTCGATTCTACTGGCCGTTACTTCCTGGTAGCTGCAAATGCTTCCAACAAGATTGCGGTTGTCGATACCAAAGAAGACAAGATGGCAGCGATTGTTGATGTCGGCAAAACACCACATCCAGGTCGTGGAGCGAACTTCATCCATCCTAAATTTGGTCCTGTATGGGCAACCAGCCATCTGGGCGATGAATCGATCTCCATGATAGGTACTGATCCAGTCAAGCATAAAGCTCAGGCGTGGAAAGTAGTCGATACGATCAAAGGTCAAGGAGGCGGCTCTTTGTTTATAAAAACCCATCCAAAATCGAAAAATCTGTGGGTAGATACACCTTTGAATCCAGATGCAAAAATGAGTCAATCGGTTGCCGTATTTGATATTGACCATTTTGAAAAAGGCTACACCGTATTGCCTATAGCAGAATGGGCTAACTTAGGCGAAGGCGCAAAACGTATCGTCCAGCCTGAATACAACAAAGCCGGTGATGAAGTCTGGTTCTCGGTCTGGAGCGCTAAAGATAAAGAGTCCGCCATCGTCGTGGTCGACGATAAGACCCGCAAGTTAAAAGCGGTGATCAAAGATCCTAAATTGATCACCCCTACCGGTAAATTCAACATTAATAACACACAACACGACGTGTATTAAGGGGAGCGAATATGGATATGAAATTAGCTAAAGTTGTTCTGGCATGCGTTGCTGCCGCTGGCGTCGCCGCCCTGTCTTTCACCGCGACTTCGTCGTATGCAGCAGGTAATGGAGCTGAATTGGCGACAAAAAATGGCTGCATGGCTTGCCATAGCATAGACAAAAAAGTGCTTGGACCAGCATTTAAAGATGTCTCTAAAAAATACAAGGGAAATGCGGATGCAATTGCCAATCTGTCGAAAAAAATTAAAGATGGTAGCACTGGCACCTGGGGTCCTATCCCCATGCCGGCGAACGGTCCTAAAGTGAGCGATGCGGATATCAAGGTCTTAGCAGAGTGGGTATTGGCGACTAACTAGTAGCCTGTACTTAACAAGCCGTCCATAAGTATTACTGAGGCGCCCAGGTCTTCTGACTTGCGCGCCTTTTCCCTTTTACGCCTCCCATATCTACCTACTTGAACAACATGCTCTCTTCATTTCGTCGATTTAGTTCGCAGCTTAGTTCGTGGTTTTTTTCACTGCTGTTTATTCTGCTGGCAGCAAGTCAGGTATTGCCTGCAGAGGCAAACTCAGCACCGATACTGATCGTTAGCCAAGCGCAGCAACTGAGCATGTTTGACGGACAGGCGCAATCGATATTGGCAAGCTTTAACTTCCCCTTCCCTCTGCATGAAAAAATCTGGCGCAGCAGCGATGATCAATTTGCTTACCTATCGTCGCCTGAGGGTTGGCTCATACAAGTCGACTTGCAAGCCGGGGTAATACGTCGCCAACTGCGGGTTGCTCAGCAAACAACAGGGATTGCTTTGTCTGCTGATGACCGCTATTTGATGGTCGCCAATAGCAGGCCGACCACGCTAATTGCGCTCAATGCCGTCGATTTTTCGCTGATACGCAAACTGGAGGTTAAGGATAAAAACGGAAAAGCGTCGGCGGTAGCGGCGATTCATTCCGCCACCGCGCGCAAAAGCTTTATCGCGGTCATGCGTGACATCCCCGAGCTATGGGAAATGAGTTACGACGAGCACGCAGAACCGGTCTACGAAGGTTTTGTGCATGACTACAAGATGGGCGAAGGGATAGCCCTACGCGGCCCCTTTCCACCCCGCCGCACTTTGCTAGAGCAGCCATTAAGGCATGTCTTATTTGACGCAGATGCGACGCATGCAATAGGCGCTGGCGAAAATGGACTCCATCAGATAATCAATCTGAATATCCGTAGAAAAATCCTTGAGTTTACGCTCAGTTCCAGCACCCTGGCGAATGCGGGCCTGATCGTCCAGCGAGGGAAACAATCTCTATTATTATTGCCTTCGGCCACCCAAAACACCTTGTTCCTAATCGATATGCTTAGCGGACAACTTCTAAATACCTTGGACACAACCGCGCCGCCACGGAGCTTGATGCAAGACCCGCGCAATGACGATATCTGGCTCAATCACCCAACCGACAGCTCTACAGCAGAATTTTTCGTCGAACAGGTAATACTGCCAGTTGCAGGGTCACCAGTGCGGCTGTTGCGCCCGAACCGGCAGCTACTGGCGAGGAGTAACGATGTGCAAAATATCATCGTGCATGGTGACGATGAAAAAGAATTCCTCATCATCGACAGTAAAACCTGGCAACTGCTTAGGCGACTAAGAATACCGCCCTAATTGCGATGCGCCCATATCAGTATGCCCCAACACGCATACTGCATGCGGCCTGGCGGGCAGATGCCTTGTACAAGCCCGTAAACAGTGCGCGCTAGGCCATGCCGTTTTTAAAATCGCCTCACCGGGCTTAAGCTTGATGCGTTGCCGGCACCCAGCTAGAGAGCCAGGCTGGCAGTTCCGCTGCGGGCATTGCCTTGCTGATGTAATAGCCTTGCGCCTGATCACAACCCATTTCCTTGAGTAATTGCATCACTGCCAGGTTTTCCACCCCTTCTGCCACCACCCGTAAACCCATATTGTGACCGAGATCGATGGTAGATTTGACGATCTTGCTATCGTCCGCATCCTGCTCCATGTTGAGCACAAAAGATTTATCGATCTTGAGTTCGTCGACCGGCAATTTTTTCAGATACGCCAAAGACGAATAGCCGGTGCCAAAGTCGTCAATCGACAGATCGAAACCCATGCTGTGCAGTTTTTCCAGCGTTTGCTGGGCCCGCACAGGATCATCCATAATCGCACTTTCAGTAATCTCCAGACAAAAGACCGTTGGCGTGATGCCATGTCTGTGCAAGACTTGAGAAAACTTCTCCGGCAATTCTTGATCCAGCAAATCAAGCGTGGAGAGATTTATCGACATTTTCAGATGCACGCCTTGGGCACTCCATAGCCCGCAAATACCAGCCGCTTCATTGAGCACCCATAAGCTCAGTTGCCGGATAAATCCGGTCTGCTCGGCAAACGGAATGAAATGATCGGGATAGATAAAGCCGCGTTCAGGATGGAGCCAGCGTATCAACGCTTCCACGGCGATCACCTGACCTGTGCCTAGCGCTATTTTTGGCTGTACATACAGGCGAAATGCTTGTTGTTCCAACGCCGTTCTCATTTCACTAAGCAGTGACAAACGCAGTTGACTAGAGCCGTCAATCTCTGGCGTGTAGCTTACAGCACCGCTATTGCTGCGTTTTGCCGCATACATCGCAACTTCGGCATGACTGAGTAAAGTTTCGGCATTACTTGCATGCTCGGGGCAGCCGGCAATTCCTATGCCAGCCCCCAGATCAACCGTCTGCTGTTCGATAGAAATAGGGGTTTCCAGAGAACGCAGAATCCGCGCCGCCAGATGATGCGCCGCCGCCAGATCGGCATTGGTGAGTAAAATGGCGAACTCATCGCCGCCCAATCGGGCTGGCTTGGTTCCGCCCAGCCCTAATTCTTGGGTCAAACGCTTGGCAACCTGTATCAGCATTAAGTCGCCGAAGCTATGTCCCATAATATCGTTGACGTGCTTAAAACGGTTCAGATCCATGATCAGCACAAAACAAGATTGTTGATGTTTGCTGGCATCGCTGAGTGCGTCTTTAAGCATACTTAAAAACAGGGCACGGTTCGGCAGATGCGTCAGCGGATCCCAATACGCCAGCTTACGGATTTCCTGTTCACGATGGGCGATGCCATCGCGCATACTAATGAAGGTTTTCGCCAGATCGCCGATCTCATCGTTTCTTTTCACTTCTATAGGGGCTCGATAATCGCCCGCACCAAGCCGTTTGGCGGTATCGAGCAATTGCCGCACCGGGCCGGTGATACGCCTGGCGGTAAGTATACTAAGAACGATAGCGACTACCACTCCCAGTACGGTAAGTATCAATAGGCGAAATTGAAGTTTTTTATATGGTGCGACGGCTTCACTGACGGACAATTGTAGTACCGCGATAGTCCGGTATTGATCATTTTTTGCTAAAGGGAGCAGTTGGCCGATGTACTCTTCATCATCAATTTTGAAATCGAATCCGGCGCGACGATTTTCTATATCGATGGGCAGTACGTGTGCCAGGCGCCTAGCTTGCCCTGTCGGTAAACTGGAGACATCCGTTTGCCACTTTCCATTCTCGGTATTGGTAAAAATCGAGACTTCGAAGGCAGAGAGTTCATGCATATCGGCCACTATGCTGCGGTCGATAGGGATAGCCATCAGTACCCAGCCTATTGTGACGGGTGCCTTAACCGGTATTAGCACTAACTGATAGGGGCGCCCATCCACGATTGCGGTGCTGGAAGCGCTGCCTGATTGTTCTGCCTGCATAAGCAAAGGCAAGACGGAACCCTGAAAAAAATCTGTGGCTAGTGCTGCGCTTGTGGAAGCTCTAATTTTTCTATCGACACCGATCAACATAGACAAGCTGGCACCGATACGATCACCGTGGTTGATTAATGCCGATTTGATCGTCTCGACATCCTGACTACCGATGGCGACCAGGAAAGCAAAATCCTTCGCCAGGACATTGGCTCCTTGTATCAATTTTTGCGCATTTTGATCTAGCAAACGTCCAAAAATTCGCTCTCCTATTTTCAGTTCTGCGTTAATCGCCGCCCGTCCATTACTATTAATCGCATCTTGAATGACGAAGAACCCGACCATTTGCACGGTCAGAATTAAGGTTATAAACAAAATGACTACGCGACTCTCCAAACTGTTAAAACGCATCCATTAACCTCGTTAATTGTTTTTTAAATTTAACTCTACTTGCAATGCTATATTCAGATCATCGACAACGACACTACGTTCATAATTGGCAAGGCCCGCCATTTGTTTGTAATGCCACACTTTAAGAATATATTTTCCAGACGGGAGCTGCGAAATTATCGCTTTCCCATGAACATCGCTTTTGGCGAAATAGGGGGTGTCGACCACGTGGATATAGGCCAGCATCTGGTCGTGGATATTGCAACCGATCACCACCGTGCCCGGTTTATCAAACAGCACCGGAGCCTCCGGTTTGCCGGCATACAATTTGAGCTCAAACGGTTTGGCAGGTGAAAATGAATACGCATGATGTCTGACCGTATCATTATTCGGAAAAAATACCGCTGTACCGGTCTGGATGACGCTCACCAAAGGAATAAATGTTTTATTTCTCTGCTCGATTTCAGCGGTCATAGACTTGCCGCCGGGTGCTACCTTGGCAGCCGGCCCCGGCTCCAAATAGGCAACCGCGTCCGGCACCACATGGCCAAGCGTATCGCGAACGGTAAGACTAAGCTGTACGTTGGCCGCACACACCTCGCTGACACAACGGGCCAGCAGAAACAACGATATCCACAATTGCTGAAATGTTCTTCTCATTTGGTAAGCTGCAATCCCGGTAAAGAACACAATAACGGCTAATGCATAGTGCTAAGATCAGTATCCTAGCTTAGCCACGATATCAAAAAACAGTTTGCAGGCGTAGCGTCAACATATTGCCATGCATGCCATAAATGGAGCCCGTCAGATAGGCCAATTGATATTTGATCGTGATTGAAGAATCAATCGCATAACTACCAAAAAATGCCGGCCCTGCCCTATGTGACTGCTTATCGCGTGGACAGCCGTTGCGACACTCTGCCAATTCGCCAAAACCTAATACGCCTACTTGCAAAAGCGGTTTCCAGCGATATTTGGCTTGCCATTGATATTTCAATTGATTTTCAATGGCAGAAGCCGCGTGATAATTTCTCTCCAAAAACAGATTGCCATTGAGTTGCACCCGACCTACATCGGTTTGAAAGACCGGGCCGATCTCGAGCGCATATCCCTCACCACTGTCGTGGGCCCGTGCGACATTGGTGTGTATTGCCACATCAAATGGATACTGCCCCTGCGTTATCTGGTAATCGTTTTGCCAGTTCCAAGTATCGAGTTTCAAGTCGGATTTTGAACTGCCTATGTAACTTACGAAAAATTCAGTATACCAGCGGGTAGTGACACCATAGCCCAGTCCAAGCTCAGGCCAAATGGTTTCATCCTGCCCAGGAAATTTTACCGTCCAGTAACGATAATCTATGGATCTTTCGCCTTTATTGTCGTACACAGTCACCAGGTAATAACCTGGCTCTGCCATTGCGGTGACGCAGGCGGTGAGCAGACAAAATGCAATGATCAGGCGTTTCATGATGGACCGATCCAATACGTTAGGCATTAAGTGAGTAACTCAATTCTGAAGATTTAGCAGGCCGCTAAAATCGAGATTTTTCCATTTTAATGCCGATGTTTTTGACTCAAATCCCGCCTATTTTGAGAAACATCACACTATTCAAGCAAGCAACATGAAGCCGAAATATCTCAAGCTAAGTATTCCTTAATTAATCCTTTATCACAAGTATCATTTGATTTTTTATTACTCAGATTACATCAATCGCTTGCCCTGCCCTGCCCTGTCCGAAAGCGAGGCGCCCTGATGCTGGTCTATATCACACCGTAACGTCGTATAGAAAAACGGCTGGATCTTAAGCAGAGCCAGCCGAATGAATAGAGACGATAGATGTAAGTAATCAGGCCGGTGCCGCTTCGCAATTGACCATCCATGGCGTGCCAAACTGGTCGGTCAACATCCCAAAGCGGGCCGCCCAGAAAGTTTGCTGCAAGGGCATTTGTATGGCCGCGTTAGGTGATAAGGCGGAAAATATTTTTTCTGCTTCCGCTATGTCTTTGACATTGAGTGAAAGCGCAAAACCTTTCATCCCCGGGTAGGGTTGATCCGGTCCGCCGCCATCCGAGCCCATTAGAATTTTCCCGTCCAGACTCATGCTGACATGCATGATTTTCTCACCCCAGCTGGCTCCACATTGAGCAGCCATAGGAGAATCTGCATATCGATGTAAAAAGTCGATTTTTCCACCCAAATTTTTTTCATAAAACAGGAAAGCCGCTTCGCAGTTACCGTTAAAAGTCAGATAGGGATTGAGTTGCATATAGTTCACCTCAGTATGGTTTATTGATGGGCTAAACAC
Source organism: Undibacterium sp. Ren11W (assembly GCF_049340485.1). Taxonomy (NCBI): domain Bacteria; kingdom Pseudomonadati; phylum Pseudomonadota; class Betaproteobacteria; order Burkholderiales; family Oxalobacteraceae; genus Undibacterium; species Undibacterium sp. Ren11W. The sequence continues at coordinate 602,444 of NZ_JBMPPB010000001.1, read as the reverse complement.
TTGTCTGGCGTCCGCATAGGACAGCCAATTGATGATAGCACTGACTTATTAAAAAACCAATGAAGCCTCAACAAGAAATAGATCGAGCGTTTAGCTAGCGCATTTAATTAACGCTCTGCCGCCCGATCTAGGATACGTACAGGCGCCGGGCTGCCAAGAATGAAGGCGGAGATACCGAAATAGGTGAAAACATGAAAAAAATCGAGACCTTAGCCCGATTGTCCATCAACCCGTGCTTTCAGATAGATAGGCAGTATCATGGCGACCCAACAGCCGATTAAGATTAACCATAAACTTGCCGAAACGCTGATCAGCTTCGGCATAGCAAATACGCTGGCTCCTACGCGCAAAATTGCAGCCAGATGCAAGCATAGATAGATGGTCCAGATCCCATTTCCGGCCAGCAAAGGTCGGCCACTATGGCCATAGCTGACCCGTGTAACAAACGCGACCAGCATGGTCGCCATAAAACCCAGACCAAGCGCATGCATGGACGCTGAGCCCAGCGGATAACCAAAGGCACTCGCCGCATGCAGAGCAAAAAACACACTAAGCCAGGCGAAAGACATATGCAACATGGCCAGTAAGCGATTTTGTAGACTTGCCAGCAAGCCCCAGCGCCAGGAAGTATAAGCGAAACTTATTGCCAACAGACTCGCGACAGTCGCCTCTAGCAATTGCCACGAAAACACACCCGCCACAGCAAGCAGTAAGCATCCAACTAACCACAGCCACAGCAAGGGGTAAGGCCGCCAAACTAGATAAGGTTTGATCACGCTAGCGCTAAAAAATGGCAGCATGCGATGGCACACAGTCAAAAATATGGGCAATAAAAAGCAGAAAAATGCCAATTGCCGCGCTAGCATCCACGCTTGCATCACACCCAGAGTCCAGGCCAAGGCCGCCGCCAAGGCAAGCTCTCCACCCATCATCGCGCCCATTAAAACTGTCGGGTGCTGTTTTTCAGCAATCGTACTTTCCGCGAGCAGCTTGGCCCAACGCCAGGTGGCACTAGTCCATGCACACAGCATCAGGCCAAAACCGAGACTTTCTAGCGCTGGTGCCAGCGCTGCGCCAATCACTACCAGCACGATCCCGGAGAAATAGCTCACTCCGGTGGCAAGAAAATGTTTATCTGAAGAGTTTACTGCGAGCCAGCGCGGCCCTGCAGTAAAAGTAAAGCCAAGAATAAACAAAGGGAAAATCCCCAGTGGCATTAAAATCGCATGCAGAGGAATAGAATTGGCCGCTTGCAGGAGGTTCAAATTGGCAGCAGTGAGGCTGAACCACCACCAGCCAAATAGGAAAAGTACCGCCACGGCACCTAGAAAAAAATACAGTCGGTGCGGCGCTAAGGCTAGGCGTTTCATGTTGGCGTCTTTCTCTATTATTTGCCGCTTGAGCTTAACATGTCGTCAAGCTCAACTTGTACTAGTTGCCAAATTTTTGCTTCTTCGTCTTCACTGGCATCTGTATGAAAGCGTTTCTTTGCACCTTCCCGATTCAGCACCAGATGGCGATCTGCGATCACTCCAACATTTTTCAGACAGGCAGCAACACAGGCTAAGGCGCAACCATCCAGCGCTAATATAGGGCGGCCCGATTGTGCCAGCGTCACCAGTGAAGGCACGCCACCGCCGACCCCGCTGATACAAGACATTTCGGCTTTGCCTTCCCGATCCAGACGCAAGCCGCAGGTATTGGCCAATTGCGCCACACTAGAACAGCCAGAACAGGCATATACCAGCGCTAAAGGTGCATCCTTCTTCATCGTCGCCGACCTTCTAATTGGCTAATTTGCTGGCTAAATTATTTAGCCATGCTGGCCGTTCACTGGCGTCCAGCCAGTATTTCACAGCGACACCGAGTTCGGTGTCGCCCTCTATCTTGAGCTTACGGCGAAAAAACAAGGTGTCGGCATCTTCCATACCCGAGGCCAATTGAAAGAAATCTACCGCTAATGCGGATAAGCGTACATCGGCTGGAGCAGCAGAACTTTGCGATGACATCTGGGGCTTAAATTTACCCTGATCGCAAACAAAACGCAGTTGCAGTCCCAGATCTTCTATCGTAATCAAAAAACTCTTGCCGTACAGCGTTTCGGGCGCTACCAGCCATTCTCGACGACGTGCCAACTCCAGCATTGCCAGCAAGGGAAGACTGGCTAATGGCGAAGGAAGGTGTTTACCTATCTGGCTAAACGCTAATGGAAAACGGAAATCAGAAAATTGCATAATTTATCCTCAGCTAGCCGATGCTAGTATTATTTTTTAAAGGCATCACGCTGCTTGCCACTGCATACCAGGTGCACCAAACCAATAGCCGTTGCTGCGTTCGGCAGCGGCTGGCAAGGCAGCATCCGGCACTTTGGCCACAGTCTGCGCGCTACGTGCTGCATCAAAGGCAGCCACCACTTGCGCCATATTCTGAGACTGCGGCTGCAGGCGCAGCACTTGCACTCCCATGTTCAGCAGTTCTGGCAATTGTTCGCCCAAATCGACGCAACTGGCGCTTTGGGTTTGGATACCATTCAGGTTAAGGAAAATTTTACCGTCACGGGTTGCTAGAGGCAAACCGTCGGGATGGGCATCGCAACGGAACTCGCAGCTATCTTTACGCAAGCGATGATGGCGCGCCGTGAAGCAACGCGCCGAGAAGGCTAAGGCCATCCGCCCCCAGACTTGCACCTCAGTTTCGATACTGGCCGACTTCTCTTTCTGGATTGCCGCCAGATCTATCCCGGCCATCTCCAGCGGCGGCGAGAATCGACTGGCACCCAATCCAGCCAACCAGGCCAGCGTATCGTTGTGATAGATATTTAAATGTGGCCCTGCGATAAAATTTTGCTTGAGTTGATGCAAGACTCGAACCGCACTAAAGTCATTCGCCTCGACGGCAATCCCCTCCTCAGCCGCCCGCGCTACCAGCCTATGCATGGCGCGCCGGTCGGGCTCATTTTCGATCAAGGTCTGGGTCGACATTATTACCGTCTTACCCGCCTCGCGTATTTCTTTGGCCAGCGCGAACCAGTCTTCAAACTTGAGTAAATGACGGCGCGAACAAACTACTTCGCCGAGATACACAATATCGAGTGGCCAGTCCATTGCGTCGGCATAAAAAGCGAGCGTGCTCTCTTTCGACCAAAAATAGGAGAGCGGTGCCAGGGAGATTTTTTGCTGAGTCATCATCATTATTATTTCCAGGGACGTTCAAACGCCCCTTGCGTCACCTGTGAACCCTCGGCATGCTTGGCCAAGGCGCTTTGCCATTCCGGTCGTGGCGAATAGCGTTCAGGATCTTTAATTGCGGCATCCAATGCCATCCTGAGCGTCCCGACTACCTGCGACACATAGCTAGGGCTGCGCTGCCGCCCTTCTATTTTGATGGCCGAGACACCCATGCTCAGCAATTTTGTCAATAGCCCTATGGCGTTCAAACTAGTCGGCTCTTCCAGCGCGTAGTCCAACTCACCTTCGACCTCAAAGCGCCCCTTACAGAGGGTAGGATAAGCGGCCGATTCACCCGGCGCGTAGGTATCGATCAGCGTACCGCTCAATCTGGCATGCAAAGTCTGATTTTTTTCTTTCCAGCTAATCGCATGGGCGGGCGAGCAAACGCCCTTATTATTCGGCGAATCGCCGGTCACATAGCTAGAGAGCAGGCAACGCCCTTCTGCCATCACGCACAGACTACCGAAGCCAAAGACTTCGATCTCTACCGTGGTGTTTTTAATGATTTTCTCTATTTCGCCCAAGGTCAATACGCGCGGCAACACGGCACGCTTGATACCGAACTGTTCGCGCATCAGCTCGATCGCGTCTATCGTACTGGCCGAGCTTTGCACTGACAGATGCAGACGTAAATCAGGATGTTTATTGCAGGCGTAGGCCATTAAACCTGGATCGGCCAAAATCACCGCATCGGCTCCCATCGCGACTGCGGTGTCGATCGCGGAGCGCCATTCCTGCACGGCACGCGCTTGCGGATAGGTATTGATAGCGAATAAGACTTCACGTCCGCGGGCGTGGGCATAGTCCACGCCAAGCCGGATATCGTTTTCACCGAAATTAAGTCCACCAAAATTACGGGCATTAGTGGCATTGCGTAAGCCGAGATAAACGGCGTTAGCTCCTTTATCTATAGCCGCTTTGAGAGCGACAAGACTACCGGCAGGAGCGACCAAATCTATGGTTTTCATAGACCATGATGCTATATAAAGTGCCTCGCTGTTGCATTGTTCTTCATCAAGTTTTCAGGTGTATGGCGGAAATTAAGTGCATCTCCGTGCTGGTACACTTTCAACGACTCAGGACAGGTGATCCGAATATGTGAGCCGCTAACCTGAATCAGATCATCCTCCACCAATTGATGCAGCACCCGCGACAAGGTCTCTGGCGACAAATTGAGTAGCGATGCCACTAAATTTTTCTTTAGCTCAAGCCGTATATTCGCCGTTCCCTGTATGCCTGACACCTGCAATAAGTAATCGATCACGCGTTGTTTGGCATTTTGTAGGGAATGACGCTCAACATCGCGCATGAATCCCAGCAAGCGGCTAGACAGACCCGCCATCATTTGCTTTGCGATCAGAGGAGACTGTTCGAGTAAGCGAAACAGTGCGTTTTTTGGCAAGCGCAATAACAGCGTTGGCTCCAAAGCTTCGGCATAAAATGGATAAGGCTCATCTAAAAACAGCATAGCCTCACCAAAACTCTGGCCAGGTCGTATCAGTTCAAGGACTTTGTCATTTCCATGTGAAGAAGGGATTCCCAGTTTCACCAAGCCATATACCACGATATAGGAACCATCCGCGATATCGCCCTTCTGAAACAGAGTAAGGCCCTTATCGAGCTCCACCTTGACTACTTCTTTTTGCAAAGCTTCGAGCTCAAATGGAGAAATATGTCGAAACAATGCTTGATTACTGAGCAATCCTTGCAAATTAATCTTATTCATTTCCAGCCCCCCCCTTTAAATTGATTAAGGTCAAGTTTAGGTGAGCTAAATGGCTGCGACTATACGTCGATAGAACTAGATAGGGACTGCAAAGGAACCAGAATCAATTACCAACTTTAGCGGAGTTACTTATCAAGACCTCGTTCAACGGCATACACCGCAATTTGCACACGACTACTTAAATTGAGTTTTTTCAAAATATTCTGCACATGAATTTTCACCGTGCTCTCGGCGACATTGAGATTACGGGCGATCTCTTTATTACTCTCTCCGCGCGCCACGCAGACCATGGTCTCACGCTCTCTCGGCGTTAATTTTTCTTTTTCAGCCACTACGGGGGTGTTCATGCCGGATCGAAATTGCATGACTAGCTTAGCTGTCATTGCGTCAGCAATCACTGCTTCACCTGCTGCGGCACGTTTGATAGACTGCGTCAGATAATCCGCCTCTATATTTTTCAATAGATAGCCGCGCGCGCCGTTTTTTAGCGCGGTACTCAAATCCTCAGCTTCTTCCGACACCGTCAGCATCAACACTGCCACCTCAGGCATATCTTCCACAATCAATTGCATCGCTTCCAAGCCCGATAGCCCCGCCATATTTAGGTCCATCAAAACCACATCCGGTCGCAATTGTTTGGCGCGCTTTACGCCCTCCAAACCATCTGATGCCTCGCCAACAATCTCGAACTCCGGATTACGTTGCAGCAATAATTTAATCCCACTACGAAAAAGTGTGTGATCATCGACTAATAGAATTTTAATTGTCATGCATATCCTCGATTATTTTTTTAATGTTAGGACTTACGCAAAATTGTTCCAGCGAGGCGTACCGCCGAACACGGTATTAAGTATGGCAAGTCGGAGACCAGGACGCGGGGGCGTTTTTGCGTAAATCCTGAATGTTTTAAACTAAACTAAACTAAACTAAACTAAACTAAACTAAGCTAAGCGACTAGACGCTCTTGCCTTAGCAGGTGCAGAGAAATTGTGGTGCCCTGCCCTACCACGCTGTGTATTTCAAATTGTGCGGAAAGCCGTTCGGCACGTTCACGCATGATGTGCAGGCCGACATGGGCGTCACCTTTCTGCTGTGCGGTTTCCGAAGTAAATCCTTGACCATCATCGCTGATGATCAGCTTAAAGTCTCGTTCATTTTCTATTTTGACTTTAACCTCACTAGCCTGTGCATGCTTACGCACATTCGATAAGGCCTCTTGCAGAATAAATAGTATCTGCAACTGCTGCTCGGGAGCGACTGGTGCGCCGCTACCAAAAAACTCTATGACGCCATGCACCCCCGTCTGACGCTGAAATTTACTCAATACATTGCGCATTTCCGACTCTAAATTAGAGTCCTGCAGCCGGGTTCTAAAATTCAAAAGCAATTCGCGCACATCTTCATAACTTTCTTCCACACCTGCTCTTAATAAGGGCGCGATATCGGATACTTCCTGCAGATCATTGCGGCTCAAAGAGTCTTCCAGCATCTGTACTTGTAGGTTTAAAAAATTGAGCCCCTGCGCAATACTGTCGTGCAAACCCTGTGCCAGCAAATTACGTTCTTGCGATACGGCAAACTCTTTTTCTTTGGCGATTAGTCGCTGATTTTCTATCGCCACACCCAGGTTTTTACCTAGGATTTCTAGCAAACGACGCTCTTCGCTGGTGATCACGCGTTCGTGGGTAAAATGCAGAGAGAAACTACCTATCACCTGTTCTCTTGCGAGTATCTGAAATACTGCGATTGAGAAAAAACCTTCTTCCTCACAACGATAACGTTTTTGCGTATCGATCTTACGAAAATCTCTGACCAGGATGATCCCTTGGCTGACGGCGGCACCACATAAACAATCGGAGGTCTTGATGCAATGCTCTTCCTCCACCATTTTTTCAGAAATACCTTCGTGTACAGTAATATGCAAATTATCACTATGATTATCAAGAATACGCACAGTGCCACCTTCAGCCTTAATACGCTGCATGATCCTGTGCAGAAACCCGCGACATAATTCTTCGATTGCGTGTGGACCCGCCAGGAAAGCGGCGACTTCATACAAAGTGCTCATCTCATAATTTTGTTCCTGTAGCTTGGCGGTTTTTTGCAGTACCCGTATCTCCAGGGTACGGTGTACGGTTTGCACGCGGTCAGCCATCTGATTAAATGCTTGTGCCAAGACACCAAATTCATCCTCGGTCTCTATCGGTAAGCGCACACTGAGATCATCTTTCGTCATGCGAGCAATCCCGCTTTGCATCCGTGTCACCGGCCCGACTATCCACAGATAGAGCAGATACAGCAAGGCGACGCTCGCTGCCAGTGACATAAAAATCAGCATGGTTTGGCACAAACGTAACCAAGTTGTTTTTTCTGAGAGCTCAACTTCTACGAGTGTTACTAGTGTATTGATGCGATCGACAAAACTCGGCAAAGCATCGGCGTATTCTTTAATCGCTTGTTGCTTGTTGTACTCTTGGGTTTCTTGTTTGGCGCGACTCGCATAAACTTGCATACGCTGCTGCCAATCAGCTTGTACCAAACGCATTTGTTCACGGATGGCTGCCGTGGCTGGCAAAAACAATGGCCGCTTGGGATCTCCCATCTGTAAATCGAGCAAAGTACTATTAAATTGCGCTAATTCTTCGTCAGCGGTGGTGCTACTCACATGCTCGAGTACCATTGCCAGGCGATAGGAGCGTACCCGCAAGCTGCCAGCCTCATTAATCGCGGCGGCACCACCCTCAAGTTGCCAAGACAACAGCAAGGTATAACCGATTGCCATCAAGGTCAGTGCCAGGCCGATCAGGGTGGTGAGTAAAATTCGGAAAGTAAGTCGTTTACCTATAGGCAAACTCTGCGCTGCGTCCATGTGTCGACTTCATAAGTAAGAGTTAAGCATTAAAAATTAAGCTCAGTGTAGACGCTTTTCAAGCGCGACAACACAGTATCGGTCAAACTAACTAGATCGTCACTTCAGCGTAACTTGTCGCGGTGAGATTTCCGCTATGGACCTCATTGACGATACCTAAAGGACAAACCATAGGAAGAAAACTATCGGTGCGATCTGAATAGGCCAATAGCGCACCATTACTCATATCGAAATACCAGCCATGCAGCGCGATTTCGCCTCTAGCCTCGCGTTCAGCGACCCAGGGGAAGCTACGCAAATTATTCAGTGACATGATAATCGCGCCTAGTTCACAGGCGCGGTTTTGTTCTTCCAACGAACAATGACTCAATTGTTGCAAGACCTGCTGTTTGACCGGTTCTACAATTTTCATCCAGCGCCCGATAAAATCGAGTTTGCGGCTGGGTTTATAGCCCTGCATCAAGGCCCGGATACCGCCGCATTTTTCGTGGCCCATGACGATGACACGCTTGACATTGAGCGCCTCGACCGCAAATTGCACCGCCGCGCTAACGCCCTGTTGATGGCCAGCCTCATTGCAAGGCGGCACCAGATTGGCGACATTACGGATCACAAATATATCGCCTGGATCGCAATCGAGCAATAATGCCGGATCGACGCGTGAGTCACAGCAGCCTATCAATAAAGTGGTCGGTTTCTGGCCGTTATTGAGTTTTTCATAAAGATGCTTTTCGCCAGAAAAATATTTACTTTGAAACCGTTGAAAACCCTCTATGAAATGGGAAATATTGTGGATAGTCACATCAACCTCCGGTTTGTGCCATGAAACGGATGATTTTATACGGATTATCGTTAAATTCATGCCGCTCCGGCTTTAATTCTATCGCGGCACGTATCGCCGACTCCAATTCGGCATCGCTAATGCCTGCCCTCAGCAAGGGCCGCAATTCAAATTTTTCCTCCTGGCCCAGACACATGTACAGAGTACCGTCAACCGACAGACGCACTCGGTTACAGGTAGCGCAAAAATGTTGACTGATAGGAGAGATGAAACCGATAGTACCCTTGCCGTCTTGGGTACTCCAATACCGCGCCGGGCCACCGCCCAATTCGGCCGCTGCAGGTTTCAGATTAAATTGCCTGACCAATTGCTCGCGTATCGGTCCCACATCCAGATACTGACTATTGCGCCCGGTCTCGCCCATAGGCATAGCCTCTATCAGCCTGAGTATAAAACCTTCTTCAAAACAATATTGCGCCATACGCAGGACCTCGTGATCATTAACGCCACGCATCACCACCATATTGAGTTTAATCGGATCGAAACCGGCCTGCTTGCCCGCTTGCAACCCCGCCATGATGCTGACCAAGCTATCGCGCCCGGTAATCTTTTCCATGCAGGCTTTATCCAAGCTATCGAGACTGACATTAATACGACTTACGCCTGCAGAGCGCAAAGCAACTGCATGTTTATGTAACTGGGTGGCATTGGTAGAGAGTGAAATATCTTTTAAGCCTGGCAAGTCGGACAAACTACTTACCAGCTTAGGCAAATGACGGCGCAACAAGGGCTCACCGCCCGTCATGCGCAAGCGCGATACGCCCATACGCGCAAATGCCGCGACCACCCGCTCTATCTCATCAAAACGCAACCAATTCTCTGGCTCTTCAAACCCGGAAAAACCCTTCGGCAAGCAATAACTACAACGCAAGTCACAGCGATCGGTCACCGATAGCCGCAAATAGCTGACTCGGCGACCAAATCTATCGATCAGCGCAGGAGAAAGACGGGAAGTTGGGGGGCAAGAAGTTTCCATGACTTCATTGTGCTAGCGAAAGTCTGAATTGACCATTCGCCGCCAAGCTATTTCTACCTAGTTCGTTTGGGGGATGCGGCTTACTCTGATTTTATTTAAGCACCCCACCACCGCGCATATTCTATGCGGGTTTGCAGCCTATCTGCCTTGAAAGCCGCATGGAATATGCGCCCTGGCATGGCGCTTAAATTTATTCTGAGGCTGATCGGTGCTGGCTTTTCGATTGGCCTGAGCACGCTACTTTTTAACCTTGTTAGCCATCAGAACCGGTAGTAGCTCGCGCCGATACGAAAACAGGCATAGCATTAACAGTGCGCCCATCATGCCCTGTGAAAGCGCGAAGGCCAGTCCGGCAGCAAGCACCAGCACGCTTGGCATCACAGGCAGTAACAGCAATAACAAGAAAGCGAGCAAGAGCACACGTGCTTGCCATTTCAGGCGCTGCGGTGGCAATACGGCCTGCATGGTCGGCACCCGCCGCCCCATAGGTATTTGCCGACGTAAGTGCATAAACACCAGAAACGGGATGATCTTACCCAGCATGGCATTGACTGGCAGCACCGCGCCCCCGACCAAGGCCAGCACCCCTATCCACCACGGTAAACTGGCAGTTAATCTCGATGGCAGTTGGGCTTCAAACAAGAGAGAACTGGCAGTCAAAAATGCTGCAAAAAACCAGCTAAGGGTGCACACCAGCCAGAGTATCCAAGCCGGATCGAAACTTCGCTTGGCACGCCACACAGCTCGCATCGCAAGCAGCGCGAAAGCCATCACCAACAGGCAAGCGAGTAAGATAGATGACTCGCGCAGCATAGCAATAGGCATCGCCAGCAATGGCAAGCAAAGTAGTCCCGGCAGACTGCGCTGCCACCAGAGGCTAGGCTTGGGGGTTTGCCAGAACATAGGGACAACGGTAAAGGCGATGCCTATGACTAATGTGGCTATCCATCCTACGACGCCCCATGCCACGTGCAAATCCAGCCAATACAACACATCAATTGACCACCGCCCGGCCAGAGCACCCGCCAGGCCTATTCCCAAACTCACCACGATAGTCAATGGCACGCAAATCCATGCCAAAGTTCGGGTAGTCGCGTCTAGTACTGTGACGCGCCAAGCGGTACTTGCCAAAGCTAGCACGACAGCGCCGTACAACAAGGCTGCCAGGCCTGCGGCAACCATGAAGCCGCGCGTATCGCCCATTAGAAAACCGAAACAGAGTGCACCCGCAATCAAAGCCGAGCCGATTGCGACAAAGGGAGAAATATACGCTGCCGCGTTAACGGTCTGGCCACCGACCACCGCCATGAGCTGAAATAAGGCACCTATCATGATCGGTGCCAGCATGCCCAATACTAAACAGTGAGTGAGGGCCAGCGTCAGAGGCGCGAAGCGATCTGGCAAACCGTTCGCGGGCAGGAACGCGAGCAAGAGACCGGCCACCATCCCCAACCAGGGCGCTGGCAACAGACAACCAAAAATTGTCGCTGGCGACGGTGCTAATTCGTAGTTGAGGATTTTTACAGTGGCCAAAATCGCCTTGATTCTGAAGTTAGCTATCTTTAACGTCTATTTTAGTGTCTGGTTTTGCGTCTGCTTTTACGTCCGCTTATGAACAAGAGCCACAGCAAGTACTGCCAAAGTCAAGCGCCGCATCAAGATTAAGAATGCTACCGCCGCACATAGGATAAAGCACGTTCTCTTCCTTCACATTGTGTTGCTGTATCAAGACGTTTAGGGTATCGATCACGGCTAATGCCTGTTGCGCTTGATTTGCCTCTATTGCGGCATAGGCTTCGTCACGCAGACTACGGATTTCGGCGTGCTCGCCACGCATCACAACTGTGGGGCCACTCGTCATCCCTGTAGCTTTTTCAAAAGCAGGGAAAAGCTTGTTTTCTTCCAGCGCAAAGTGGCTGTCCAAAAATTCGCTAAACAGACGGAAGTTGCGTCCTGCAGAAGCCAGATCGCCTTTATGCAAAGCGGCTTCGCAGCGGTTCAGTTGATCATCGCATTCGTTGTGCTGCGTTACCAATTTCATCATTGCCTGAGACATTTTTTTACCTTCTATTTTTTCTGTAGGCTGCGCCATGTGCACCATCAGAATTTGAAAATTGGAGATAGGTGCGCATGGCGCACCCTACTTACTACTGCACGAGCGGACTATCCGCACCGGGTAGATCGATGCCGGAAATCTTCGCGCGCCCCACCAGCAATTGCAGATACTGGCGTACCGCATGGTCATGGCTGGCCATGCGCATCGCATCGGCGATCTTGCTCTCGACTTCTTCAAAGGGACGCAAGCGCCCTTCTACCTTGCGACCGACTTGTATGATATGTAGGCCAAAGCGTGTCTCGACCAGACGTGGAATAATGCTGCCTGCTTCGGCGACGAACAAGGCTTGCTCGAATTCAGGCACCGTAGCACCGCGCCCCACTTGCCCCAGGCTGCCGCCGACTTCGCTGGAAGGACAATTTGAATTGGCCTTGGCGCATGCGGCAAACAAGCAAGGCTCTTGCAGCAAATCAGCCAATACTATCGAGGCGTGTTTGCGCAGCGCTTCCAGATCGACGCCATTGGTTACCTGAAACAAGATATGACTGGCCTCAGCCAACTCACCAACCGTAAAGCGTGCTGGATGAGTTTGATATTGACGCAGACATTCTTCACGACCCGGCATCGGCACCTTAACTTCCTGGCGCAACAAGGCTTCGATCAACTCTTCATCCTTATCCGCCTGCAGTTGCAACTGGCGCGCTTCATCGAGCAGCACCCGGCGCAATACCAATGCCGTCATGGCACTTTGCACGGCATCCGCTGCGTCCTGATGGTTCGGTAATTCTTGCTCCATCTCGGCGTCGTTCAGTTCATATCCATTGACGATCACTGACATGATGTTCTCCTAAAAATTAACGGGGGCGGACCAACTGCCAAGCGCGGCTGATATAGCCTACCGAAGCAAAACCGCTCCAGACATGCACCAGACGCGTGAATGGAAAAATTACGAAAAGAGATAAGCCCATGAACAGGTGCAGCTTGAACAACAAAGGTGCAGCGACGATGAATTCAGCGGCATCGCCACGGAAAGTCACAATATGCTGGGCCCAAGTCATCAGCAAGACCATCATGTGACCGTCAGTGTGATTGGCAGATTCGAAAATCGTCGAGAGACCCAGACCCAGGGTAACAAAGATCCAGAGCAGCAAGACCTTGTCGCCAGTTTTAGTCACGGCAGCGATACGTGGATTAGTCAGGCGACGGTGCAGCAAAATCAGCAGGCCAAGCATACACAAGGTACCGAAAACGCCCCCCATTACCATGGCGATCATCTGCTTGAAGGTATGAGAAACGCCTATCGTATCCCAGACGATAACTGGTGTCAGCAAGCCGACTAAGTGCCCGAAGAACAGACCAAGTATGCCAACATGAAACAGGATATTCCCGAGCCGCAGATTGCCTTCATGCAGCATCTGCGAAGAGTCACTCTTCCATGTGTATTGCTCACGCTCGAAACGCGCCAGGCTGCCGAACAGGAAGATCGCCAGTGCGATGTAGGGATAAATCCCGTAGATAAATTGATGCAGATAGCTCATGATCGTATCTCCTTATTGAGCGGCTGCACTAGTGCTGGAGTGCGGCTGCCGTGGGTAAAAATTGACTGGTTTGGACGAGGAAGAACAGCCCGACATATTCGGTTTCAGCAAGGGCTCAACTCCATCGGCACCAGGGCCGAAGGTTTCCATCGCATCATCCATATCACGCACCGGCGGCTCGCCCTGCTCCTGTGGCACCACATCGGTCAGAGTCGTCAGAAGCATGAAGATACCGTTGTACGGGCTGTCGTTGCGTTTGAGACGCATGCCGATCGCCGCTAATACATGGATCGCTTCGCCTAACAGTTTCTCCGAAGTTTCCTGATCCATCAGGCTCAAAAATTCCAAAAACAGCGGCACAAAATCAGGCAACTCACTGGCTTCGGGTTCAAAGCCGTGACGGCGATACTCGTCGATGAGATCCACCATGGCCTGACCACGATCACGGCTTTCGCCATGGATGTGTTCAAACAAATGTAAGGACAAAGAATGCGTGCGATCGAACGTGCCTACATAATTTTCTTGCAGCGCGATCAGATTGCTGGTCTTGAGATAGCTTAGCAAAGGTTGCAGCGGCTGCAGAAATTCTGGATCAGCGGCAAGCGCTTGCTCAATCTCAGGGATGGCCGCAATCAGGTCCGGCTGCGGGTAGCTGAGTAGTGCTGATAAGATGCGATAAATTTGCATGATATTTCCTTTTGTTACAACTTCAGATTTCTCTGCGGTGAAAACTCTGTTTCCAAGGGTCGACTAGAAATTCAATTCTCGGGATGCAGAGCAAGGCGCAAACCGGAGCAATACGTCGGTATTGCGAGGATCGCATTTGCCACATCGACGCAGCTATGCGCCCGACAATTGGATTTATAGATGCGCCCTAATCGATGGTCGACATCTTCTTCCTCGACTTCGGCATATCGACAAAAATCACACTGCCCTGTGGCTTCCTGCCGAACAACGATCCATCCGAAGTGCCGCCCGAACAGCCATTGCCAAAGGTAAAGCCGCAGCTGCCTTTTTCGTTGAAACTGTCTTCCACCATTTCTTTATGCGAAGACGGGATCACAAAACGGTCTTCGTAATTGGCAATCGCCAAAGTCTGGTACATGTCTTCTACCTGGGCCGCGCTCAAGCCTACTTGTTGCAATACCTCGTGATCCAGCTGACCATGTACAACTTCAGAACGTTTATAGGCACGCATCGCCAACATTCTTTCCAGCGCCTTCATGATCGGCTCTTCTTTACCGGCAGTCAGCAAATTTGCCAGATAACGCATAGGTATCCGCAAGGATTTGACGTCAGGAATTATCCCGTTCATGCCCATGTGGCCAGCTTCTGCCGCTTTCTGGATCGGCGACAGTGGCGGCACATACCAGACCATAGGCAAGGTACGGTATTCAGGATGCAGAGGGAAAGCGATCTTCCATTCGACTGCCATCTTGTACACCGGCGACTTCTGAGCCGAAGTAATCCAGCTATCAGGAATACCATGCTTGCGTGCTTCTGCAATCACGGCGGGGTCGTGCGGATCGAGGAAACAATCGAGTTGCGCCTCGTACAGATCTTGCTCGTTCGGTACTGAAGCTGCCGACTCTATCTTGTCTGCGTCATACAGCAAGACACCTAGATAACGGATACGACCTACACAAGTTTCCGAACACACAGTCGGCTGACCGGCTTCGATACGCGGGTAGCAAAACGTGCACTTCTCGGCCTTGCCTGAACTCCAGTTGTAGTAAATCTTTTTATACGGACAACCGGAGATGCACATACGCCAGCCGCGGCACTTATCCTGATCCACCAAAACGATACCGTCGTCTTCGCGTTTGTAGATAGAGCCGGATGGGCAAGATGCGACGCAGGCCGGATTCAGGCAGTGTTCGCACAAACGAGGTAAGTACATCATGAAGGTGGATTCAAAAGTCGAATACATCTCTTTTTGTACGCCTTCAAACAATTGATCACGGCTGCGCGAACTAAATTCGCCACCCAAATCGTCTTCCCAGTTCGGGCCCCAGACGATCTTGTCCATCTTTTTACCGGTGATGACGGACACTGGCCTTGCGGTCGGTGGTGTCTGCATCAAGGGTGCATTTTGCAGATGTTCGTAATCAAAAGTAAATGGCTCGTAGTAATCATCGATCGAAGGCAGGTTCGGATTGGCAAACAAGTTGCTCAAGATGCGCAGCTTGCCGCCTTGTTTTGGTTCCAGCTTGCCGGCTTCATTCCTGTGCCAGCCGCCCTTCCATTTCTTTTGGTTTTCCCATTCTTTGGGGTAGCCGATACCTGGCTTGGTCTCTACGTTATTGAACCAGGCGTACTCGACACCATCACGGCTGGTCCAGACGTTTTTGCAAGTCACGGAACAGGTGTGACAACCTATGCATTTGTCCAGGTTAAGCACCATGCCTACTTGTGCGCGAATTCTCATGATGCTGCTCCTTCTGCCTTTTTGTCATGTTCTACTTCATCTAATGGACCATCCAACCAGTCCACTTTTTTCATCTTACGCAGAACAATAAATTCATCGCGGTTACTGCCTACCGTACCGTAGTAGTTAAAGCCGTAAGCCTGCTGCGCATAACCACCTATCATGTGCGTCGGTTTGAGTACCGCACGGGTCACAGAATTATGGATACCGCCGCGCTTGCCGGACAACTCCGCACCAGGTGTATTGATGATCTTTTCCTGGGCGTGGTACATCAGGCACATACCTTTTGGCACACGTTGGCTCACTACCACGCGGGCTGTCAAAGTGCCGTTACTGTTAAACACTTCTACCCAATCGTTATCGACCAGACCGGCTTCTTTCGCTTCGATCTCAGAGATCCAGACGTGCGGACCGCCACGGCTTAAAGTGAGCATGCGAAGGTTGTCAGAGTAAGTGGAATGGATGCCCCATTTCTGATGCGGCGTAATAAAGTTAAGAACAATCTCTTTCTCACCATTCGGCGACTTGCCCAGCATCGGCGCCACTGTTTTGGTGTCGATCGCTGGCTTGTAAACACACAGACCTTCACCAAAATCGAGCATCCAGCGGTGATCCTGATAAAACTGCTGACGACCGGTCAGCGTGCGCCAAGGGATGTATTCATGCACATTGGTGTAACCAGCGCTATAACTGACTTCTTCCGATTCCAGTCCTGACCAGGTCGGTGCCGAAATAATCTTGCGCGGCTGTGCCTGCACATCGCGGAAACGGATCTTGTCATGCTCGCGCCCAACCGCCAGATGAGTATGGTCACGCCCGGTAATCTTGCCTAGCGCTTCCCATGCCTTGACTGATACGTGTCCATTGGTTTCCGGTGCAAAAGTCAAAATCATCTCGCAGCCATCAATCGCCGTTTCCAGACGTGGACGGCCTTTGCTGACGCCCTCTTCCGTTACCAGCTTGGTGATGCCGCCTATTTCTTTGACTTCGTGCTCGGTGTTCCAGTTAATCCCTTTGCCGCCATTACCCAATTTATCGAGCAAAGGTCCGATCGAGGTGAATTTCTTGTAAATATCGTTGTAGTTACGTTCCACCACGATCATGTTAGGCGCTGTCTTACCTGGGATCAGATCGCATTCACCTTTTTTCCAGTCTTTCGGTTCAAATGCTTGACCGAGTTCGCCCGGGGTATCGTGCATCAGAGGTTGCAGCACGATGTCCTTGCGGGTGCCCAGATATTCGCCACCGATTTCAGTAAACTTTTTGGCGATACCTTTGTAGATTTCCCAGTCCGTTCTGCTTTCCCATAGCGGTTGCACTGCCTCGCTTAATGGATGGATGAAAGGATGCATGTCTGAAGTATTCAGATCATCTTTTTCATACCAGGTCGCGGTCGGCAAGACGATATCGCCATACAGGCAAGTGGTGCTCATACGGAAATCGAGTACCACCAATAAATCAAGTTTACCCTCGGCAGCCACCGGGCGGAACTTCACTTCCGTTGGTTTGACCGCGTCATCCGGATCATCGAACAAGGCATTCTGGGTGCCGAGTAAATATTTCAAAAAGTATTCATGACCCTTGCCTGAACTACCCAGGATATTCGAGCGCCAGACAAACATATTGCGCGGGAAATTTTTAGGATTATCTGGATCGTCGCAGCTCATATTCACGGTGCCAGATTTCAAGCCCGTCTTCAGATATTCAACCGGATCAACACCTGCTTTAGCCGCAGCATCGCAGATATCCAAAGGATTAGTTTCCAATTGCGGAGCCGATGGCAACCAACCCAGGCGCTCGGACTTGGCATTCATATCGATCATGCTCATATGACTGATCTTGGATTTGTCTGCAGTTGGTGCCAGAATTTCATCCATCGCCAATTTCTCATGACGCCATTGACTAGTATGCGCATAGAAGAAACTAGTGCCGTTCATCTGACGTGCCGGACGTACCCAGTCACTGGCAAAAGCTAAAGGTGCCCAGCCGAATTGCGGACGTAGTTTTTCCTGTCCGACATAATGGGCCCAGCCGCCGCCGGATTTACCGACGCAGCCACACATCATCAGCATATTGATGATGCCGCGATAGATCATGTCGTTGTGGTACCAGTGGTTCAAGGCAGCACCGACGATCACCATGCTCTTACCTTCGGTATCGTGGGCATTTTGCGCGAACTCACGCGCCACCTGTATCACCAGATCACGTTTGACGCTGGTGTGTTTTTCCTGCCAGGCTGGAGTGTAAGGAATATCGTCATTATATGAGTGAGCGACAGCGCCACCCAAACCCTGATCGACACCATAGTTAGCCATAGACAAGTCATACACAGTCGCCACCAAAGCGACGCTGCCGTCGCCTAAGGTAATGCGTTTGGCAGGCAAATTACGCAGCAGCATATCGTTGGCATCATTGCCGCCGAAGTAACTGAAACCGACACTAACGATCTCATCATGTTTGCCGATTAAACTTAGCTGAGGGTCGATCGCACGGCCAGAGCCACCGTCTTTGGCTTCCAGATTCCAGCGGCCGACTTTGGCAGCGTCATCAAACTTGCCTTCGCCCCAGCGGTAACCGATAGAACCATTCGGCGAGACGATTTTGCCCGTCGTTTCATCAATCGCGAGGGTCTTCCAGTCGCCATTATTCGCTTCATCCAGACCGCCCGGCATTTGCGATGCACGCAGCATTTGATCCGGCACATAGCAGCCGTTGCGCTCAACCAGACGCACCAACATAGGCATGTCGGTATATTGTTTAACATAGCTGCAGAAATACGGAGACTTGTTCTCTAAGTGGAATTCTTTCAGGATCACATGGCCCATCGCCATCGCCAGTGCGGCGTCGGTTCCTTGTTTTGGCGCCATCCAGATATCGCCAAACTTGACCATCTCGCCGAAATCGCTCGATACTGCAACCGTCTTGGTACCCTTATAACGCACTTCCGTATAGAAGTGGGCATCCGGAGTACGGGTTTGCGGTACGTTCGAACCCCATACCATCAGGTAAGTCGAGTTATACCAATCAGCCGATTCAGGTACATCGGTCTGTTCGCCCCAAACTTGCGGGCTGGCTGGTGGCAAATCGCAGTACCAGTCATAGAAAGACAAAGGTACGCCACCGATCAAACTCAGGTAACGCGAACCCGCCGCATACGAGACCATAGACATCGCCGGGATAGGCGAAAAACCGACCACCCGATCCGGGCCGAATTTTTTAATCGTAAAAGCATTCGAGGCTGCGATCATTTCCTGCGCGGTATCCCAGTCAGCCCGTACGAATCCACCCAGACCACGGACCGATTTATAACGTTTGGCTTTCTCGGGATTCTGGCTGATCGATTCCCAAGCGTCGATAGGACCCATAGTCTTGCGTGCTTCTTGCCACATTTCCATCAAGCGACCGCGAATCATCGGATACTTGACGCGCTGGGCCGAATACACATACCAGCTGTACGATGCGCCACGCGGACAACCGCGTGGTTCGTGATTCGGCAGATCGGGACGGGTGCGCGGGTAATCGGTTTGCTGAGTTTCCCAGGTAATCAAACCATTCTTGACATACACCTTCCACGAGCAAGAGCCTGTGCAATTCACGCCATGGGTAGAACGCACTATCTTGTCATGCTGCCAGCGCGAACGGTAGGCGTTCTCCCATTGACGGTCTTCGTTAACTACTGCACCGTGACCGTCGGAATAGGTAGCCTTCACCTTCGACATGAACTTCAATCTATCCAGAAAATGACTCATCGCAAACTCCATTTCAATAGGGCACGCTGCCCACATCATTCATTACTTACTTGCTGAGAGTGTAGGCACTTCGCTCGCCGCCGCCCATTCCTCGGTGCGCTAGAACCCGCCATGCATTGGCACTAGGGACACTAGTCCTTTAGAACTAGACAGTTTTTAGCCCCCCCCGCCAACGCGCATCGCATTTACGTAAGCCCGATGCGGGTTGGCAGCCTGCCTGGCCTGAAAGGCGCATGGAATATGCGCGCTGGCGGCATGCATAAAAAAACCTCCTTGCGGAGGTTGTTGGGTCTGCTTGGGATACTTAGCAGGGCAACTCGGCACCTTTACGCGAGTAATACCACCAGGTGATAGCCATGCAACTGACATAAAAACCGATAAAGATGAACAAGGCCATGTCCGGCGCGCCAGTCATCTTGATCGAGGTACCAAAACTTTGCGGAATAAAGAAACCGCCGTAAGCGCCGATAGCGCCGGAAAAACCTAAGACCGCAGCCGATTCTTTAGCCGCATCCAGACGTGCCTGCTTGATTGCCGGCTCGCCTTTACCAAACACTGCGCGCTCTCTCTCGGTCTGAAAAATGATAGGGATCATGCAGAAGGTAGAGCCGTTACCGAGCCCAGTCAGGATGAACATACCGATAAACGATCCTAAAAACATCATGAACTGATGATCGTGTAAGGCCGGCAAAATACCTATCAAGATGGTCGCTACCATCGCCGCAAACACCCAGAACGTCAAACGCGCACCGCCTAGCTTATCCGACAAGATACCGCCGATAGGACGCGCCAGGGCACCGGCCAAAGGACCAAGAAAAGCAAATCTGGTGACATCAACTTCAGGGAACTGCGCCTTGATCAGCATCGCAAAGCCAGCAGAAAAACCAATAAAAGAGCCAAAAGTTCCGAGATACAACCAGCACATCAACCAATTGTGTTTGCGTTTGAAAATCACAGCCTGATCGGCAAAAGAAGCCTTGGCCGAAGCGATATCATTCATGCCGAACCAGGCGGCCAGCGTCGCTGCAACGATGAAAGGCACCCAGATAAAGCCGGCATTCGCTAGCCAAAACATTTTGTCAACGCCAGTTTTGGCGTTATGAAACAGAAAACCATCGCCAGAAATCGCCACGCCGAACATGGCGGAAGAAATCGCCAGCGGTGCCACAAACTGCACCACCGACACACCCAGATTACCGATACCGGCGTTCATACCGGTGGCGTAACCCTTGCGTGATTTTGGGAAGAAAAAACTGATATTCGACATGCTTGAACTAAAATTACCCCCACCCAGGCCGCACAACAAGGCTAGGATCAATAAAGTCGAATAACTAGTCCTTGGATCTTGCAACGCAAACCCCATACCGATGGCGGGAATCAATAAACTAGCGGTAGAAATTGCGGTCCATTTACGACCACCAAAAATAGGGATCAGGAAAGAATAAAAAATACGCAAGGTGGCGCCAGACAAGGCCGGCAATGCAGTCAGAAAAAATAACTGATCCTTGCTAAATTTAAATCCGGCCTTATCCAGATTGGCCGCCACCACACTCCATAACATCCATACCGAAAATGCCAACATCAGAGCGGGAATTGAAATCCATAAATTTCGATTCGCGATGGCACTACCTTCTTTGCTCCAGAACTCGGTATTTTCCGGCTCCCATTTCGTCAATACATGACTCATTTCAATACTCCTTTTAGAATTTTATGTGGGCCAATTAAGCCGCTGCCAGTGATTTCGTTTGCGCCATCGCTTCATTCTTAAACTGGAAGTGCATCCATACTAAAGAGACACAAACGCTGCCATACAAGAGCATGAAGCAAGAGCTGCGCACACCGGTAATGTCCACCATCGCGCCAAACATAATAGGCAAGACAAAACCACCCAAACCACCCGCTAAACCAACCACGCCCGAAACTGCACCAATGTTGTGGCTATAGTCGTCAGAGATGAATTTAAATACCGATGCCTTACCAACCGCCATCGCGATGCCGACCACAAACAGCAAGGAGGTAAACACCACGGGAGTAAGACTGATATGAAAATTTTGCAGGCCGTTCACTGTCTTAATCGTGAAATCAGTTTGCGGATACGACAATAAGAAGAAGGCAATCCAACAGACCCACATGACCCACCACGTCACCTTGTAAGCACCATACTTATCAGCTAACCAACCACCGAAAGCGCGCAACACACCACCAGGCAGCGAGAAGCAGGCAGCCAACAATGCAGCACTCTTAATATCGAAACCGTATTCAGTAACGTAATACTTCACCATCCACAAACTGAGACCAACATAACCGCCAAATACCACAGAGTAATATTGGCAATAGCGCCAAACTTTCGGATCTTTCAGCATTTTCAGTTGCGCCATAAAACTGATATTCGATTTCACGTTATGCACTGGATCGGTGGACGAAAACAGCCAAAAGATCAAAGCGGCGGAGAGCATCATGACCGCATAGACTTTCGGTACCAGAGTCCAGCCAGCCGCCGCAATCAATACCGGCGCGATGAATTTATTCACAGCGGCACCAGAGTTACCCGCACCGAAAATCCCCATCGCCAGGCCTTGCCTATCTTTTTTAAACCAGCGAGCAACATACGGCGTACCGACAGAAAAAGAACCGCCTGCCAGTCCTACGAATAGGCCCAGAACCAGGAAATGCCAGTATTCGGTGGCGTAACTAATCAAATACATAGGAATGACGGTCGACAGCATCAGTAGAAATAAAACGATACGGCCGCCGAACCTATCTGTCCAAATCCCTAATGGCACCCGTATCAGGGAACCAGTCAGCACCGGCATTGCAGTGAGTAAGCCGAACTGGGTTTCGTTCAGATGTAAGGCTGCTTTAATAGGGATGCCTATCACGCCAAACATCATCCAGATGGTAAAACAGACGGTGAACGCCAAGGTACTGGACGCCAGTACCGAATAGGCCTTGCTTTGACTTGCCATGATCAACTCCTTTTGCTTTTATCAGTACTGACAGGATAAGGAGAGCTGGACTAGATAGAAATTCCCCGTAAGGACTGCATGGCTACGGCAAAAGGATGGGGAGATTAGCCGAAAGAACTAGGGACGAAAATGAAACGACCGGCAAACCATGCAAATGCTGGGCCGATGAGAAGAAAGATGGCGAAGAATGCGGCAAGACTAAATACAAGCCGATATTTTGGTCACACACAAAAGAAAAAAGGGACTAGATTTTCATCTAGTCCCTATATTCTGGTGCGGCTGGCAGGAATCGAACCCACGACCCCTTGGTTCGTAGCCAAGTACTCTATCCAGCTGAGCTACAGCCGCGAAAAACAAAATTATAGCACAGCTATTCAGGTTTTATAAGCCTTAATCGCGACTTTTACTCAATTTTCAAATCTCAACTTGCGCACCGACCTCGATCACGCGATTACTTGGAATTTGATAGTAATCCGCCGCATCGCGTGCATTGCGTGACATCGCCACGAATAAACCCTCACGCCATCTGGCCATGCCACTACCTGGTGTAGAGATGATAGTTTGGCGAGAAATGAAATACGAGGTCTCCATAGGCTCAAACAGCAAACCATGCGGCTCACACAGCGCCAATACATTAGGAATATCAGGTTCATTTTTAAAACCATAAGAAACATCGATCTGATAACAGGAATTACCCAAATCAGTGACCTTAATACGTTCAGAAAATGGTACCCAAGGTATCTCTTTATTATGCAAAGTCAAGAAAACAACGCGCTCATGCAGAACTTTATTATGAGATAAATTATGGAGTAAAGCGTGTGGAACACCATCCGCCTCGCCGCGTAAAAATACTGCGGTGCCAGCTACGCGCACTGGCGCTGAAACAAATAAAGACTGCAAAAACTCCTCAAGCGGGATAGCGTGTTTTTTCAAGTTGTCAAAAACCAACTCTCGCCCTCGTCTCCAGGTGACCATGACTGTGAACATGATAATTCCGAGCACAACCGGAAACCAGCCGCCATGGAAAAATTTTAAAGCATTCGCCGAGAAAAACGCGAGGTCGATCACAAGGAAAAAACCGGTCGCAACAAAACAAAGTAGAGGGTTGTATTTCCAGCCATAACGAATCACAAAGAATGTCAACAAAGAGGTCACGAGCATTGTGCCCGTCACTGCAATACCGTAGGCGGAGGCGAGATTAGACGAAGAACCAAATCCCACCACGGCACCAACAACAACTACTAATTGCAACCAATTCACTACTGGAATATAAATTTGGCCAATTTCATTAGACGATGTGTGGATAATCTTCATTCTTGGTAAAAAGCCTAAAGAAATAGCCTGTTTGGTCATGGAGAATGTTCCGGATATTGTCGCCTGAGAGGCGATGACCGTCGCAATGGTAGAAAGAATTACCAACGGATAAACACTCCACGCACCTAGTTGTTGATAAAACGGATTACTGACAGCTGCAGGATTACCTATGAGCAAAGCACCCTGCCCAAGGTAGTTGAGCCCCAAAGCCGGAAACACGATCATAAACCACGCCATACGTATAGGTCTGCGCCCAAAATGTCCCATATCGGCATATAAAGCCTCGGCTCCAGTAAACGCCAATACAACAGCACCCAAAGCCAAAAATGCCAACCAGCGATATTCCATTAAGAAATGAAATGCGTGCCAAGGATTTAATGCACCGAGAATTGCAGGCAATTTGAAGATGTTATATAACCCCATCGCTGCCAGCAAAAAAAACCATATCAGCATAATTGGGCCAAACCATTTGCCAATGCTGGCAGAGCCTTTGCTCTGAACTGCATACAATGCGATTAGTACAAACAAAGTGATAGGAACGACGTAAGGAGTAAATGCCGGAGTTGCCAATTCCAATCCTTCAATGGCGGACAAGACCGAAATTGCAGGGGTAATGACGCCATCCCCGTAAAAAAGTGCCGCTCCAAATAGCCCCAACACAAACAAGGAAAAATGCCATCGAGAAGTCCTACCCACGGATTCAAGTGCCATCGCAGTCAGCGCCATAATACCGCCCTCGCCGCGATTATCGGCCCTTAAAATCAATGTGACGTACTTAATCGCAACTATGACGAATAGACCCCATAGTATTAAAGAAACAATGCCAAATATATTCGCTTCATTTAGCGGAAGACCATGCTCTTTTGAAAAAACTTCTTTCATTGTGTAGAGAGGACTTGTACCGATATCGCCATAAACGATACCGACAGCAGCAACGGTGAGTGCAGCGAGGCTGCTTTTTGTGTGTTGTGTAGACAAGTGAACACCTTATTGACATTGGTGCATTGCACAATAGGCGATTAAGAAGTTATTTTCAAGGAACAGATTCAAAATACCTAAGAATATGCTCAAGTACAACATCCATCGAGTTTTAGGTAATTTCCGCTTGCCAGTTGTGACAAAAAAAGACTAATCAGAAATCACTTTGCATTTTATTTCATTCCTTGCGCTACCCCTAATAATGCAACACGCAAATTTAAAATTTTCAGCTACAAATAGTCTAGCGGAAAAGAAAATGCCCGCTTGCGCGGGCATAAATCTTTACTGGAGGAGATGGTGAGATTCGAACTCACGATTCGGGGTTAAGCCCAAATGCTTCCTTAGCAGGGAAGTGCCTTCGGCCACTCGGCCACATCTCCACACTATTGCAACCAATCGTTCTTGGCAACAATTAAGATAAAAATTATAGCTAGTCGATCAATCTTTGTCAAGATCAGCGAATGAATAATTTTATCAAACCAGAATTAATTGGTCTCAGCCGACTCCAGACCAAAAGCCTTATGCAGCGACCGTACCGCCAACTCCATATATTTTTCGTCGATAAGAACCGAAATTTTGATCTCAGAAGTAGAAATCATCTGAATGTTAATGCCCTCTTCAGACAAAGTGCGGAACATTTGCGACGCAATACCGACGTGACTACGCATACCGACACCGACCACAGATACTTTAGAGACTTTTGGATCGCCAATGATACTGCCAGTAGAGATGTGCTCTTTCACATCGCCACTCAATACTTCCATCGCCTTATTATATTCACCGCGCGGCACCGTGAAGGTAAAGTCAGTCTTACCATCTACCGACTGGTTCTGGATGATCATGTCGACTTCGATATTTGCGTCGGCGATAGGACCGAGAATTTGATACGCAATACCTGGCTTGTCTGGTACGCCAAAAACGGTGATCTTTGCCTCGTCACGGTTAAACGCGATGCCTGTGATGGTAGCTTGTTCCATGTGTGTATCTTCCTCAAACGAAATCAGTGTGCCGGAGCTGGCTTCTTCTTCCAGCGGCATTAATGGGTCTGTCAATGACGACAGTACGCGGGTTGGCATGCGGTAGTTACCGGCAAACTCGACCGAACGGATTTGCAATACTTTCGAGCCCAAAGAAGCCATCTCCAGCATTTCTTCGAAAGTGACTGTTTTCAAACGGCGCGCATCCGTTACAACCCGTGGATCCGTGGTGTAGACACCATCGACATCGGTAAATATCATGCACTCTTGCGCCTTCAAAGCCGCAGCAATCGCCACCGCCGAAGTATCCGAACCGCCACGGCCTAAGGTCGTGACGTTACCGCACTCGTCAACCCCCTGAAAGCCGGTAATAATAACGATCTTCCCAGCATCCAGATCAGCCCTAACCTTAGCGTCATCAATAGACGAGATGCGCGCCTTTGTGTGCGAAGAATCGGTCTTGATTGCCACTTGCCAGCCAGCATATGAAACCGCTTGCTTGCCAATCGCCAGCAATGCCATCGCCAGCAAACCAACCGAAACTTGTTCGCCGGTAGCAGCGATTGCGTCCAGTTCACGCGGATCAGGCTCAGGCATAATTTCTTTAGCGAGCGCGATAATGCGATTGGTCTCGCCAGACATTGCAGAAGGCACCACCACGATTTGGTGGCCGGCGTCATGCCATTTTGCGACGCGTTTTGCGACGTTTTTAATGCGCTCAGTGGAGCCCATCGAAGTACCGCCGTATTTGTGGACAATTAAAGCCATAGAATTTGAGAATCGGTAGAGGACAAAGGTGAAAAAAGCGTTAAATCAACCTATTACTCTACATGCTGCTACGCAAAATAACAAGGCGGCACTGCTTAAAATTTAAGCAGTAAAATCAAACGAAAAGGGATTTTTCGCGCAAGCTGCTTAATTTTTCATCGACAATATAGAAAATTATGAAAACTATTTTTCAATCCATTTTCCAGTCTAAAAATATTGAGGGGCACATCAATTTGTGAGAATAAGATTAATTACGGGGTATATTAAAAAATATGCTCGTTTGCGCAGTAACGGCGTGCGATAAAAAATATACCCCCACCTAGTATGCGAATAAATACGATCACAAAAAAACAAAAAGTAGAAATTATAAAAATAATTTTACAAATTACTTCATGCTATAAGGATATAAAAATTTGATAGCTTGTTCCGAACAAAAGTTCTTAAATACTTATAGCTCAAGCAGATTTATCCCGGATAAACATTAAAGACCATGCATTATTTTGCAATCAGGCGACAAAGTAATGCGACTGCGTTAAGAATTAATGCAAATCAAATTCAAAGAAAAAAATCAGCTTTAAACTCGCGCAGGGAATAATTTCTTCCAGCCATCCAAACCTAATTCGCGCAAGGTTTGCATATTTTTCTCATAGATATCATCCGCTTCCGGGAAGGCCTGCACGGCTTTATCGATACTTTCTTCGCGCAACAGATGTAGCGTTGGGAACGGCGAGCGGTTGGTGAAGTTTTCTATGTCATCGGCCTCCGTGTCGGCAAACTGATAATCTGGATGGAAACTAGCCACTTGCAAGATGCCGTCCAGATCCAGGTCTTCCAAGGCGGCATCGGCAATATCCAAGAACTCGTTGTAATCCAAAAAATCAGTCAGCGCATGCGGATGGATTAATAAGGTGGTTTCTGTTTTTTCGGAATTCGCTTCGGCCAACACTTCCAATTCACGTATCAAGTCTTGCAATAGCTCTTCTGGTGTGGTCGCGAGGCTGACAAAATAACGAACTTGCTGCTTGATGTGAACCGCTTTGGCAAACGGGCAAAGATTGAGACCAATCACGGCTTTTTCCAGCCAGTCTTGAGTCGATGCAATGATTTCTTCAGAGGTAAGCGCAGGATTGGTCATATTGGTCTAAGGATAAGGGTGGGGAAGCCTATAGGATAGCTTCTCTCATGATGCAATGCATCAATTTAGATCAAAACCAGCTTAAATTTAAAACCAAACCGTAAACAGAAAAGACCGTACGCTGAAGTGAGTTTTCTATCAAACCCATTTCAGCACACGGCCAACACGACAAATTCCTTCATTGCAAGCATAGGCAAAACGCCAAAACATTTTACTCGGAAGCAATCGCCTTATAAGTAACAGCACCCAAAACCGCGCCCACGATCGGTGCCAGCCAGAACAACCAAAGCTGCTCTACCGCCCAGCCTCCGACATACACAGCTACGCCAGTGCTACGGGCAGGATTCACCGAGGTGCCGGTAACAGGAATACTAATCAAATGGATTAAGGTCAAACCCAGGCCGATCGCGATAGGTGCAAAACCTTGAGGTGCACGATGATCCGTTGCGCCCATGATGATAAACAGAAACATCATGGTCATCACGACTTCCGTAATCAAGGCCGCTTGCATGGAATAGCCGCCCAAAGAATGCTCGCCATAGCCATTCGAGGCAAACGCCTTGAGGGTAAAATCGGCCTTACCACTAGCAATCAGATACAGGACGCCGCCAGCAACGATACCACCAGCGACCTGCGCCACGATATAAGGTAGAAGTTTATTCGCCGGAAAACGGCCACCCGCCC
Source organism: Undibacterium sp. Ren11W (assembly GCF_049340485.1). Taxonomy (NCBI): domain Bacteria; kingdom Pseudomonadati; phylum Pseudomonadota; class Betaproteobacteria; order Burkholderiales; family Oxalobacteraceae; genus Undibacterium; species Undibacterium sp. Ren11W. The sequence continues at coordinate 574,209 of NZ_JBMPPB010000001.1, read as the reverse complement.
ATAATCCTATAGAAACGGCGGGATTAAGATGGCAACCTGAAATATGACCAATCGCGTACGCCATCGTCAACACGGTCAAACCAAAAGCTAGTGAAACTCCGTGCAAACCTATACCCAAAGCGGGGAAAGCAGCCGCCAGTACGGCACTACCACAGCCACCCAACACCAACCAGAAGGTCCCTATAAATTCCGCGCCATATTGTTTCATGTGTTCCTCTATATTAAATAGACATCGCACAGCACTGAAGCGAAAAACAAGGCAACGCAGCGTTCAGTCAGTCGAGCCGGGGTTAAGAAATGAAAAGCAGATTTTTAGACTAGCCAGGCAAGACTAAATAAAGTGCATTTTTCGCATTGTATTTTATTCTATAAAGGCAGCAATTTCGACAACAGTTTGCGAAAAATCAATAAGCAGTGAGAAATTTAACTTTATTTAAAACTCGGACGTCACAAATAAGTGTTCCGCCCATTAAAAAACCGCGAGCACTTACATGCTCGCGGCCGTTTAACATAACTAGAATGACTTAAAACGTTAAGGTCTTGACGCCCTCGGCAGTGCCCAGCAAACACACATCAGCACCCTGCTTAGCAAACAAGCCCACCGTCACGACACCGACGATATTATTGATTTCAGCTTCTAAGGCAATCGGATCTTCAATCTGCAATCCATGCATATCAATGATGTAATTGCCATTATCCGTGAGCAGCGGCGCACCGTCTTTGAGCCGCAGGCGCGCTTCGCCGCCAAATGTATTTAACTTACGTGCTACCACCGCTTGCGCCATAGGAATTACCTCAACCGGCAGTGGGAAGCGTCCTAAAAAATTCACCAACTTGGAGCCATCTGCTATACAGATGAATTGTTTTGCCACTGAGGCGACAATCTTCTCACGCGTTAATGCTGCTCCACCGCCTTTAATCATCGCACCTTGCGGCGTAATCTCATCGGCACCATCGATATATACCGACATCACCTCGACTTCATTGAGATCAAATACCGCGATCCCATGCCCTCGCAGACGCTCCGCAGTTGCTTCCGACGAGGCCACCGCGCCCTTGATTTTGTGTTTTATTTTGGCTAATTCGTCGATAAAAAAATTCGCAGTGGAGCCAGTGCCAACGCCGACTATCTCACCCTCTACCACGTAGTGAATCGCGGCTTGTGCTACGGCTTGTTTTAGTTCGTCTTGAGTCATGATGTGTGTCTATGTGTAGATAAAAGTAAAAAAGTAAATGAAATTTGCTTAAACCACCAATGGCGGCTCATCCATGATGGCCAACTGCTCGCGCAACTCGAGTATCCGATCCTGCCAATAACGCTGGGTATTAAACCAGGGAAACGCCAGTTTAAAAGCTGGATCGTCCCAGCGCTGCGCCAACCACGCCGAATAATGCAATAGGCGCAGACTACGCAAGGCTTCAATCAGATGCAATTGTCGAGGATCAAAATCCAAAAAATCTTCATAACCGGCCAAAATATCACAGAGTTGCGCCGTCATTTCGGCCCGACTACCGGATAGCAGCATCCATAAATCCTGGATGGCCGGCCCCATGCGACTATCGTCAAAATCCACAAAATGCGGGCCAGGATGGGCTCCGCTATCGGTCCAGAGGACATTCCCCATATGGCAATCGCCATGCAGACGGATCGCAGCGTATGCACCGGCCTTATCGAAACAAGCGGCCACCGCATCGAGCAACAAGCGCGTAATACTTTGATACGCAGGTCGTATATCAAGCGGAATAAAATCATGTTCCAACAAAAATTTTACCGGTTGCCGTCCGAAATTTTCTATATCCAGCGTCGGTCTGTGTTGATATGGACTAAGCGCGCCAAGTGCATGGATGCGCCCGATAAAACGCCCTAACCATTCCAGAGTATCGGCTCTATCCAACTCAGGCGCCCGCCCTCCTTGACGACTAAACACCGAGAAGCGGTAGCCCTGATAATGATGCAAACTTTGACCAGCTGCGTCTACTAAAGCCGGCACCACCGGTATTTCTGCCACACTAAGGGCACTGACGAAGGCATGCTCTTCGAGAATGGCGGCATCAGTCCAGCGTCGTGGCCGGTAAAATTTCGCAACCAGGGACGCGCCCTCCTCCATACCTAGCTGGTACACGCGGTTTTCGTAACTATTTAAGGCTAGCAAGCGCCCGTCACATTGAAAACCTGCACTATGCAGAGCGTCCAGTACACAATCTGGATTGAGTTCGGCAAAAGAATCGAGATCATCGGTTCGCGTTGACTCAGGCAAGGCAAGCATGGCAGTGGAAGAAAAAAGTTCGGTCATAGGCAATATTGTACGTGCAATCCCCCACGAGAGCGGGACAAAGCGCTACACTTCGCTTATTCAAATTTCAGCCGTATTTTTTATTAAGAGCCCCAACATGCATTTAGACGAACCTCTGAGCGACAAAGAATTCAACGAACTAGACAAATTTCTCATGTCAGATCGCGTGGGCGACGAAGGCATGACCATGGATGCCTTGCATGGCTATCTGACCGCCATTGCGCTAGGACCTGAGGTAATTGCCATGGCAGAATGGCTGCCACTGGTCTGGGGTCTACCGGATCAGGCAGAGCCGACGTTCAAAAACGAAAAAGAAATGCAGCGCATTTCCAATCTGATCGCCCGTTTCATGAACGAGATACAGATTACCTTCGAAGTCGCACCGCAAGAATTCGAGCCTCTATTTTGCGTCATGGAGCAAGACGGCAAAGAACTCATCGATGGTGAAACCTGGGCCTGGGGATTTTGGGAAGGCATGCAATTGCGCGAAGAAGCATGGGAAGCTGCGTGGGAATCGGACGATATTGCACCACTACTGACAAATATTTACCTCTTGGGTGCCGAAGAGATAGAAGAAAACGAGATGGTATTGGTCGACACGCCAGAAAAATGCCATCAATTATCCTTGCAATTAGAAGCTTCTATCCCGCTGATTCGCCGTTTCTGGGCACCTTTACGCAAATCCGGCGTAACGACAGTGAAACGCGATGCACCTAAGGTCGGTCGCAATGACCCTTGCCCTTGCGGTAGCGGCAAAAAATACAAGGCTTGCTGCGGTGCCGAGCCAACCATTCATTAACAGCAGAGCGCAAGCTCAGGCGCAAGCGTAGCGCCTGAGTACATCCTCTAAGTATCTGCTATAGGAGCACAAATTTGTGTGCTACTTTAGCACCTTTCCACTTTTTGACCGGAGTTGTCCATGAGCCTGTTAGACCAATTCAACCAAGCCCAAATCGATTCAAAGAATTTGCCAGAACGTCCTGACAACATGACGCTGCTAAAGATCTACGCTCTGTACAAACAAGGCAGCACAGGCGACGCCACTGGTGATCGTCCAGGCATGACCGATTTCGTCGCACGCGCCAAGTTTGATGGCTGGGCTGCGCTATCCGGCACTAGCCAAGAAGCGGCGATGCAGCAATACATCGACGTAATCGAAGGTCTGAAAGACTAATTAGTCCGAATATACCGAAATAAGGGGAGTATTTTTTTGTAGCGCGCATGAATAATGCGCAATACCTAGCAAAATACTGCGTACTCCCCTCCAGTATCACAAGTCTATACAGACACAGCGGGATTGAGCAAATTCGGTGGCTGTTGATTTGTTAAAGCCGCAATCAAATTATCCGCAGCACAGTTTGCCATCGCGCGCCGCGTCGCTGCCGAGGCACTGGCAATATGCGGGGTCAAGACCACATTCTCCAAAGTCAGAAAATCAGGGTTTAATTTCGGCTCGCCTTCAAACACATCCAGACCAGCCGCAGCTATTTTTTTCTGGCGTAAAGCCGCGATCAAAGCCGCATCGTCAACGATACCGCCGCGCGCCACATTGACCAATGTCGCGGTTGGCTGCATCAGATCCAATTCGGCAGGACCGATAGCGTGATGGGTAGACGCCGAATACGGCAAAATGAGGATCAGATGATCGGCCCTAGTTAGCAATTCTTGCTTGCTAACATACTGCGCATGGTTGGCGTAACTCTCTTGCTCCGGACTTAAGCGAGAACGATTGTGATACAGCACTTGCATCTCAAACCCGATAGAGCGGCGCGCAATGGCTTGCCCTATTCTGCCCATACCCAGTATCCCTAAGGTCGCGCCATGCAAATCGGCGCCGAGAAAGGCATCGTAACTCCACTTATCCCATTTTCCCGCCCGCAAATAGTGCTCGGCTTCGGTGATTCTACGCGCCGTCGCCATCAGCAACGCCCAGGCAAAATCGGCCGTGGTTTGATTTAATACATCCGGGGTATTGCTGGCCATGACTTGATGCAAGGTGCAGGCCGCCAGATCAATGTTGTCGTAACCAACCGCCATATTTGCCACCATCTTTAGACTAGGTGTCTGCGCTAACAAGGGCGCATCGATACGCCCACTGCCAGTACACAATAGGCCCTGCTTGCCGTGTAATTTAGCGGCTAGTTCTTGTGGCGTAAAGATCACATCATCTTGGTTCGTCTCTAGCTCGAAGTGCTCCGCCAAGCGCTCCAGCGTCTCTGGAAAAATCGCGCGTGCGACTAAAATTGCGGGTTTCTTTGTGAGTAGATTCATAGCTCTATTTAAAAAACAGCAGGGTCATTAAAGCAAACAAGGGCAACAAAATACCGCAAGACCAACTCATATAAGCGAAGAAGGAAGGCATCGCGATGCCACGCTGCTCGGCAATCGATTTAACCATCATATTCGGGGCGTTGCCGATGTAACTCATCGCCCCCATAAAGACCGACCCGCAGGAAATTGCCGCCAACGTGCCTGCCATCGGTCCCATCAGTGCACTTGCATCACCGCCCGCGGTATTGAAAAATACCAGATAGGTCGGAGCATTATCCAAAAATGAAGACAATACGCCGCTAGCCCAAAAATACATGGCATTAATCGGCTGTCCCTGGGAATCTGACACTGCGTGTATCACCCACGAAAAAGCCCCCGAAGTGCCAGCCTTTAAAATAGCGATGACCGGGATAATCGTCAGGAAGATAGCCGCAAATAATTTCGCCACCTCGCTTATCGGCGCCCAGGAAAACTCATTCCCTTCGCGCGCAGGCGCGCCATCTGGCACCAACTTCAGTGAAATCACCAACACCAACAACAAGCCTACATCGCGCAAAACATTCTGCAATTCCAGCTTTACGCCGAATAAAGCAAAGCTAACGCCAGGTTTCCATGCTCCACTCATTAACACTAATGCGACCACCAGAGCCAATAAGGCAAAGTTCCACTTGCCCTCGATACGGATAGCCGAATCGGGCGTAGGATCAAGTCGAACTGGCAACTCTTCCTCTCTGTGATGAAAATAATACTTATCCAAGGCATAAAATATCACCAGTAGACTAGAGCAAAGAAACAAGGTGTGCGCGCTAAGGTGCTTCAGTGTCCACAAAAAGTCTACCCCTTGCAGGTAACCTAAAAATAGCGGTGGATCGCCCAGGGGCGTCAAGGCGCCGCCGGCATTGGCCACTAAAAAAATAAAGAACACGATCACATGCTGCACATGCTGACGATTATCATTGGCACGTATCAAAGGGCGCACCATTAACATGGCGGCACCAGTCGTTCCCATAATGCTGGCCAAGGCAGTTCCTAACGCCAGCAAAAACACATTTAGCTCTGGGGTGCCGTGTAAATTTCCATGAACACAAATGCCACCGGCCACCACAAACAAGGTCGACAGCAAGATAATGAAAGGAAAATATTCGGCAAACAGAGTGTGACTAATCAATAGCAAGACCGCTTCCGAGCCAAATTGCAGCGCGCACGGTAAAATAAACATCAGTCCCCACCCTGCTGCAATTTTCCCAAAGTGCTGGTGCCATAATTTCGGCAGCAAGAGCGGCAGCAAAGCGATACTCAATAACAAGCCCACAAATGGAGACGCGAACCACACCGACAACCGCGCACCATCTAAATCACTCGCTTGCGCCGCACTAGCGAAAAGACTGAGTAAGATCAGCAGCAAAGACTGCGGCAACTGCTTATTGCAAGTAATGAGTTTCGTTATTATCGTCATATGTTAGTTTTGAGCTGCACGGTCAAGTTTGGATAACGTCGAAGCTAGCTAATGCATGGTAGTGAATAATGAGTAGCTCAGCATCATAGACGCTAAAGTTGCACAACGACAAACAAATTTTTTCTAATGTCGACAAAAAAATTTCACGCGAAGACCTTCATTTAGATTTACATCAATGCGCGCTATCATCTGATTGCGCTAAAATTCGCAGATAAGTAGAGGTAGGGGCGAAATCACCCTATAAAAGTGCGAACGCATTTGCTTATTCGTAATTTATCTAAGTCTCGTTTGTGAGTTGCGTAAAATTACCTTAAAATACAGGGCTTTGCAGCTATTGACGTAATGATGGCTGTGCCCAATACCCCGTTTTTTTGAAGATAGGCCTGTTATGACCCACGTTGTGACCGAATCTTGCATCCGTTGCCGCTATACCGATTGTGTGGATGTATGCCCGGTGGACTGCTTCCGCGCAGGTCCAAATTTCCTGATCATCGATCCAGATGAATGCATAGATTGCGCCGTATGCGTCGCCGAATGTCCAGTCAATGCGATTTACGCTGAAGAAGATGTGCCTGCCAATCAGCAGCAGTTCATCAAGATCAACGCTGACTTAACACGCAACTGGCCGTCCATCACAAAAACTACCACTCCTCTGCCGGATGCAGACGACTGGAAAGACGTACAAGACAAATTGCAATATCTGGCGCGTTAATCTTCGCCGATTTTTTTTACCAGGAATACCAAGTCGTATGGAAAATAAACAAACAAGTGCTACACAAGTTATTGATGCCGATGCCGTCATCATCGGCGCGGGTCCAGTAGGCCTGTTTCAAGTGTTTGAGCTCGGACTGCTAGAAATTAAGGCGCACGTCATTGATTCTCTGCCAGTAGTCGGTGGACAATGCGTAGAGCTGTATCCAGACAAACCGATTTACGACATCCCTGCTGTACCAGTCTGCACAGGACAAGAACTGACCGATAACCTGCTCAAGCAAATCGAGCCATTTGAGCCTACCTTCCATCTGAATCAAGAAGTCACTTTGGTACAGCGCAGAGAAGATGGCCGCTTTGATCTGGAAACTTCGCTGGGACAGAAGTTCATCACCAAAACTATTTTCATCGCCGCCGGCGTTGGTTCATTCCAGCCTCGCACATTAAAAGTCGAGGGAATAGAAGCTTTCGAAGGCTCACAAGTTTTTTATCGCGTAAAAAACCCTAGCCAGTTCGAAGGTAAAAATCTGGTGATCTGCGGTGGTGGCGATTCCGCTCTGGATTGGGCCTTGGCCCTGGCTGGTAAGGCTGAGTCGGTCGTGATACTGCATCGCCGTGAAGATTTTCGCGCTGCGCCTTCGTCGGTCGCCAAAATGAAGGAAATGTGCGACAACTTCGAGATGCAATTTATTATCGGTCAGGTCAGCGGGATTGAAACCAAAGATGACAAACTGAGCGAACTCAAAGTCACTGGTGCAGACGGTGTTACGCGTCGCCTGCCACTGGATGATTTACTGGTGTTTTTCGGCCTCTCTCCAAAACTTGGTCCGATTGCCGATTGGGGCCTGGACATAGAGCGCAAACAGCTTAAAGTAATGAGTACGGAGAAATTTGAAACCAATGTCCCAGGTATTTTTGCGGTTGGTGATATCAATACCTATCCAGGCAAGAAAAAACTGATACTTTCAGGCTTCCACGAGGCTGCTTTGGCCGCATTCGGTGCTGCCGCGTATATTTTCCCAGAAAAGAAAATTCATATGCAGTACACCACTACATCACCAAAACTGCATAAAATTTTGGGCGTAGAGACACCAGTATTCGATTAAATTTGTCGAAGAATAAATAAAAAAGGCATGGCGAACTTCGCGATGCCTTTTTTTATGTCTGATCAATTGGTACAAAAACATGAATTTAACACTTTTTTTCATTCCGCGCCACCACATCTGAATAGCTCTGCGACAAAAGCCTTAAAGTGGTTTATGATGCAATGCAACATCTTAGTATTTTTATTCGAACTCTGAATTGATACATTTCTCCGAAAGACCTGATCATGCTCTATCAATTTCATGAACTTAGCCGTGCACTGATGACGCCAATGACCCAATGGGCAGAAGCGTCATCGAAGATGTTTGCCAATCCTATTTCACCACTAGCCCATACACCTTATGCGCAGAGGATTGCGGCAGGCTACGAACTTATGTTTCGACTCGGCAAAGATTATGAAAAGCCTCAATTTGATATAAGCACGACCACGATAGACGGCCAGGAAGTTGAAATTTTAGAAAGCTCAGTGACCGACAAGGCGTTTTGCAAATTATTGCATTTCAAAAAAAACCTGCCGGCCAAAGAATTAAGTAAATTAAAGCAAGCAAAGGTGTTGTTGGTAGCGCCCTTATCTGGGCATCACTCCACTTTATTGCGTGATACGGTGCGTAGTCTATTGCCGCAACATGATGTCTACGTAACCGATTGGATAGATGCTCGCACTGTGCCACTTTCGGCCGGTCCGTTCCATCTGGATGACTACATCTCCTACGTACAAGATTTCATCCGTCAACTAGGTCCTGATGTTCACGTCATCGCGGTTTGCCAGCCTACGGTGCCAGTGTTGGCGGCGATTGCGCTGATGGCGACGGCCAAAGACCCGAAACTACCGAAGACGATGACAATGATGGGTGGCCCGATAGACCCGCGCAAATCACCGACACAAGTCAACAATCTGGCTACCGAGAAAAAGTTCTCGTGGTTTGAAAACACGGTCATTTACAGCGTACCAGGACATTTTCCTGGTCATGGTCGCAAGGTATACCCTGGCTTCTTGCAACATACAGGTTTTGTCGCAATGAATCCTAACCATCATGCGCAAAGTCATTGGGATTTCTATCAACATCTGGTTCAAGGTGATGATGAGTCCGCTGAACAACATCGTAAATTTTACAACGAATATAACGCGGTACTCGATATGCCTGCCGAATATTATCTGGACACCATTAAGACGGTATTCCAGGAGTTTCGTCTGCCTATGGGCACCTGGGAAGTTGCTGGTAAATTGGTCCGCCCGCAAGACATCAAAACCGTCGCACTATTTACTGTAGAGGGCGAGCTTGATGATATATCCGGCCCAGGACAAACCCAAGCCGCACATGACCTGTGTAGCGGCATTCCACAAAAGATGAAACAAGACTTTGTGGCCCCAGGTTGCGGTCATTACGGTATTTTTTCCGGACGCCGTTGGCGCGAAATAATTTGTCCAAAAGTTGGCGAATTCATTAAGGCGCATTCGTAAGACAAAAATAAACCGCTGTTGTTCAGGCGGTTTTTTTGTATATACTCAAATCCTAATCATTGACTCTTTTAGTGCCACTATCCAGGAAACGCTATGCGCCTCTCATTTGCCATCATTATCACAGCACTACTTGCCGCATGCGGAAAAAATGAGGTTCCGCCTATAAAAATTGCTGAGCCACAACGCCAGCAACTTCAAAAGGCCAAAGAAGTCGATCAACTTTTACAAAAGGCAGCCGAAAGTCAGCGACTAGCAATTGATGCTGCCACCGCAAGTCAGGCTGCGGAAAAGTAAGACAACATTGCTCATCCGGGAATATCCGTGCCAAGACCGGCAATCCATTTGTATGCGTAGGCAATTACAAGGATAATAGCGTCCTTAGCATTTCCTGATAGATAAACAAACTGTGCTCCCATCTCTCGTCGACCAAATCGAAGACCTACTGCCACAGACTCAGTGTACCAAGTGCGGCTACCCGGCCTGCCGGCCTTACGCAGTCGCCATTGCCAATGGGCTAGCGAACTACAATCAATGCCCGCCTGGTGGCCAGGAAGGCATAGTAAGACTAGCAAAACTCCTCGAAAAACCGGTGATAGCACTAGATATCACACATGGTCATGAGCGCCCCCGCCCTGTTGCCGTGATTGAAGAAGCCTATTGCATAGGGTGTACTTTGTGCATACAGGCCTGCCCGGTGGATGCCATTCTAGGCGCGGCGAAACAGATGCATACCGTGCTGCCCGAATTATGTACGGGCTGCGATTTATGCGTTGCACCGTGTCCGGTCGACTGCATTACGATGGTCAACGTCAGCGCCGACAACACTGGCTGGGAAGCATGGACTGCAATGCAGGCAGCGCAAGCGAGAAAACAATACGAATCCCGTCAAACGCGACTAGTCCGTGAACAACAAGAAAATGAAGAACGCTTACTAGCCAAGGCGAATGCAAAATTACTCGCAGTTTCGGCGGAGACGCCTTTAAGTGCAGAGCAAGCAGCCGAAAAAGAGCGTAAACGTCAGATTATTTCTGCCGCGATAGAACGTGCTCAGCAGAAAAAGCGAGCTTCCGAAACTCCAGAAAATTAAGTCCATATACACACCATCTTATTTCACGCAATCAATCACAGATAAAAAACGCGAAACAATGAACGCAGCAAAACGACACGAGATTTTCAGCCGCCTGAAGCGGCAAAATCCCACCCCGACGACCGAATTAGAATACACCACGCCGTTTGAATTACTCATCTCGGTATTACTATCCGCGCAAGCGACCGATGTCTCAGTGAATAAGGCAACCAGAAAACTCTACCCAGTTGCCAATACTCCTGAAAAAATTTATGCGTTGGGAGTCGACGGTCTGATACCGTATATTCAGACCATAGGTTTGTTTCGTACCAAGGCGAAAAATGTGATCGAAACCTGCCGTCTACTGATCACTCAACATGCCAGCATCGTGCCACGCACAAGAGAGGCACTGGAAGCACTCCCTGGCGTAGGACGCAAGACCGCTAACGTGGTGCTCAATACTGCTTTTGGAGTTCCGACCATCGCGGTTGATACCCATATTTTTCGGGTCGGCAACCGCACCGGCTTGGCACCAGGAAAAAACGTCGATATCGTCGAAGAAAAATTGATGAAATTTGTGCCCGCAGAGTTTCTGCTCGACGCCCATCACTGGCTAATCCTGCATGGGCGCTATACCTGCACTGCGCGCAGCCCAAAATGTTGGAACTGCATGCTAGCCGACTTGTGCGAGTTCAAACAAAAAACACCCTTACCAGATAAGGTATAGGGTCGTTTTTCATCTCTACTCTAGAAACAAGGCGACACTAAATGAAAGCTAGCGAACTTAAATCTGGCTAAGTCCCCTGCATTAGACGATCTTGCATGCCTCGTCAAATGTCAGGCGCGGCGAACGAGGGAATAGCTTTTCTGCGTCACCATAACCCAGATTGCAAATAAAATTAGCTTTAACCTCAGTGCCAGCGAAGAAAGCGGCATTGATTTTATCCGCATCAAAACCAGACATGGGGCCGCAATCTAAACCCACGGCCCGTGCCGCCAGCATTAAATACGCGCCTTGCAAGGATGAATTGCGAAATGCGGTAGCATCAATCAATGGCTGATTTCCCTCGAACCAGGCTCGCGCATCAGCATGCGGGAAAAGTTTTGGCAGCTGCTCATAAAATGCCATGTCCATCCCTATGATGACCGTCACCGGCGCTGTTCTGGTTTTATCCTGGTTACCTGGGCCTACGCAGGCTAACAACTTATTTTTTTCAGATTCAGATCGAACAAACACCAAACGCGCGGGCGAACAATTGGCGGAAGTCGCGCCCCACTTCATCAGATCGTAAATGGCGTGCAACTGAGTGTCGCTCACGGGTTTATTCTGCCATTCATTATGGGTACGGGCATTGCTAAACAAGTCGGCGAGATTTTCTGGGGTCAGCATGATGTTTCCTTTTTTATGAGTATCAGCGTCTGATATTAACCGAAGTAAACGCATCCTTCAGCGCACACACTCCTGTTTCACCGTAAAATACCGCTGTTTCTATCCATAGCACTCAATACTTCCTCATGTTCACACCTAGCCAGCAAGATGTACGACGTTTTTTCTGCGACAGCTTCAAAAAGTCACATGCCAGAGAAATACTCACGCCGATAGAGGCGATCGCCGCAGATTGGATACATCAACATCCTGAATACGATGAGGTCCTGAGTAACCTAGATGCCGCGTTAGAGGCCAATTACAGCGTGGATCAAGGCAACAGTAACCCTTTTTTACACCTGTCCATGCATTTATCAATCACGGAACAAATTTCGGTGGACCAACCGCGCGGCGTAAGAGTTGCCTTTCAGACGCTGGCGAAGAAACTCAATTCTGAACATGAAGCGCACCACCAAATCATGGAGTGTCTGGGGGAAATGATGTGGAACTCGCAGCGCAGCGGTCTCCCCCCGGATGGGGATGCCTACATCGAAGCACTGCGCAAACGCGCCGGCTAATAAAAAAAGCCACGCTAAGCAGCGTGGCTTTTTTTATTTTTCATTTCGCTTATTTTTGCAAAACCAAACTGCCTGGCAAGCTATTGATATACGCAGAAATATTTTGAATGTCTGTATTCGACAAGGCCTTGGCCTGCGCACCCATGATCGCATTCCCACGACCATACGCACCGTCAGCACCACGCTGGTAAGCCTTCAAAGCCTGAGCGATATAGTCCTTATGTTGACCTGCCAACTTAGGATAACTAGGGTCTATCGGTGTGCTGTAATTAGCACCGTGACAGGATGCGCAATTAAATTTCTCGGCGGCCAATTTGCCTGCTTCAATATTGCCAGCAGCGAATGCAGCAAACGAAGTCATAGAGAGCAGCAAGGCTAATAAAGTATTTTTTTTCATAATCTGCTCTTATCCTTATTTTTGTTGCGAGTAGTAAGCCGCCAAATCAGCAACATCCTGATCAGTCAGACTGCCCGCTATCCCACGCATGGATGGGTGCTTACGATCGCCCTTACGATAGGCTTTCAGTGCACTTTCGATATAAGCGGCGGATTGGCCACCTATCATAGGCACTTGATAGACTTCAGGGAAAGTTGCCTTATAACCCGGGATTGCATGGCAACCTATGCACATAGCGACTTTATTTTCAGCAGCCTTGGCATTGCCAACTATATCTGCCGCAACGGCAAACTGGGTAAGACTCGCCAGAGCGAGAAGAGCGAACATTTTTTTCATATTGGCGGAGATAGTATTATCTATTGATATGGTTTGATACAACTCAGCATTCTAGCTGATTACGATCAAATTTGCGTTAAAAACATGCCGTTTGTGCGTACACAACAGCACTTTTCTAACTATTAAACGGTGTAAATTCAAATACTGCGTCAACGCCCCAATAGGAAATAGCACAAGCGTTCGCAATCAAAGCCATTCTCGCTTATACTCATCGCTTACATGCAAAGCTAAATTTCCATTCCCTTTCAGCCATCTACCATTCACGCAAAACATGAAACAGGCAACTCGATTTGACGGCGCACAAAACTATGTCGCGACCGACGATTTAAAACTAGCAGTCAATGCTGCCCTCACTCTGCAACGCCCTTTACTGATCAAAGGTGAACCGGGCACAGGGAAAACTATGTTGGCGGAAGAAGTGGCCAGCGCACTCAACATGCCGTTGATGCAATGGCACATCAAATCGACGACTAAAGCGCAGCAAGGCTTATATGAATACGATGCAGTGTCACGTCTGCGCGATTCGCAGTTAGGTGACGAGCGCGTCAAAGACATCCATAATTACATCGTCAAAGGAGTGCTGTGGCAAGCCTTCACGGCCGATGAACCGGTGGTGCTCTTGATCGACGAAATCGATAAGGCGGATATAGAATTCCCGAATGATTTGCTGCGCGAACTGGACCGCATGGAATTTTATGTCTATGAAACACGCGAAATGGTCAGAGCCGTGCATAGACCACTGGTCATCATCACGTCGAACAATGAAAAAGAATTGCCGGATGCATTTTTACGCCGCTGCTTTTTCCATTACATCAAATTCCCGGACAAAGAGACGATGCAACAGATCGTCGATGTCCACTTCCCTAGCCTCAAAAGTGATCTATTGGCGCAGGCCTTACAGACCTTCTATGAAGTGCGCGACATCGCAGGTTTGAAGAAGAAACCCTCGACTTCTGAATTGCTGGACTGGCTAAAATTATTACTGGCGGAAGATATTCCGGCAGAGATCCTGCGCGGAAAAGATCAGAAACTAGCCATACCTCCGCTACACGGCGCGCTCTTGAAGAATGAACAGGACGTCCATTTATTTGAGCGACTGGTATACATGTCACGTACCAACCGCTAAAACTATCAACGTAATGTGCTGTCAAATAGGGAGAGCAATGTACTCCCTATTCTGACCAGTTAGATGCAACGATTACGTCAGCCCAAAGTCGCTGAAAAAAATTCAGACATAACCTCAATACGCAATATCCATGCGGTTCTTCAAGGCATTGCCTCGTAACCCCGCATGGATACTGCGCGCTAGGCCGTAGCACTTTTCAATTTTCATTGGGTACAGACGAAAAAAACCGTCCATTTGGACGGCTTTCATTGCGATCCTGCCCAGAATAGCACTCCGTATCGCGAGTGCTCCGTGCAATGATTTTTCGCTTAGTTCTTGGCTTGATCAACTAACTTGTTTTTTGCAATCCAAGGCATCATCGCACGTAATTTTGCTCCGACTTCTTCAATTTGATGCTCGGAAGTCAAACGACGACGAGAGATCAAAGTTGGTGCGCCAGCCTTATTTTCCAGGATGAAGCTCTTCGCGTATTCGCCAGTCTGAATATCCTTCAAACATTGACGCATCGCGTCTTTGGTTGCTGAAGTAACGACTTTCGGACCAGTCACATATTCACCGTATTCTGCATTGTTAGAAATCGAGTAATTCATGTTAGCGATACCGCCTTCATAGATCAGATCAACGATCAATTTCAATTCATGCAAACATTCGAAGTAAGCCATTTCTGGTGCATAACCAGCTTCAACCAAAGTTTCAAAACCAGCTTTGATCAATTCAACTGCGCCGCCGCACAAAACAGCTTGCTCACCGAACAAATCTGTTTCAGTTTCTTCACGGAAGTTAGTTTCGATAATGCCGGCACGACCACCACCGTTTGCCATCGAATATGACAAGGCGATATCACGGGCAGAACCCGATTTATCTTGATATACAGCGATCAAGTGAGGCACGCCGCCGCCTTGAGCGTAAGTTCCGCGTACTGTATGACCTGGCGCTTTAGGCGCAACCATGATGACATCCAGATCGGCGCGGGGCACGACTTGACCGTAATGTACGTTAAAACCGTGAGCAAATGCCAGTACCGCACCTTGCTTGGCGTGAGGCGCGACGTTTTCGTTGTAAACCTGAGCAATGTTTTCATCTGGCAGCAAAATCATGATGACATCAGCAGCTTTAACTGCATCATTCACTTCCATCACGTTCAGACCTGCATTTTTGGCTTTATCCCAAGAAGCGCCGCCTTTGCGCAGTGCTACCGTAACCTTGCAACCTGAATCATTCAAGTTTTGTGCATGGGCATGACCTTGTGAACCGTAACCAATGATAGTAACGTTTTTGCCTTTGATCAGGGACAGGTCGCAATCTTTATCGTAGAAAACTTTCATTTTTTATTCCTAATAGTGTAATTGTTTGGATAAGGCTAAATACTGAGTTGAAACTACTGTTCTTATACTTTGAGGATGCGCTCGCCGCGCCCTATACCTGAACCGCCGGTGCGTACTGTTTCCAGAATCGCCGTGCGGTCTATCGAGTCGATAAAGGCGTCCAACTTACCTTTGTTACCGGTCAATTCTATGGTGTAGGTCTTTTCAGTCACATCAATGATGCGGCCACGGAAAATATCCGCAGTACGCTTCATTTCTTCGCGCTCTTTACCGACCGCTCTTACTTTAATGAGCATCAGCTCACGTTCTATGTGCGCACCTTCGGTCAAATCAACGACCTTAATCACCTCAATGAGACGATTTAGATGCTTGGTGATTTGTTCGATAATATCGTCAGAGCCAGAAGTGACTATCGTCATCCGCGACAAAGTCGCGTCTTCGGTCGGCGCCACCGTCAAAGTTTCGATGTTGTAACCGCGGGCAGAAAATAAACCAACCACGCGCGACAAGGCGCCAGCTTCATTTTCCAGCAAAACAGAAATGATATGTCTCATTACAGATCCTCCGAGCCAAGCAACATTTCAGTCAAGCCCTTACCTGCCTTGACCATAGGCCAGACGTTTTCGGATTGATCGGTAATGAAGTTCATAAATACCAGCTTATCCTTCATGGCAAACGCTTCTTTCAAAGCGCCATCCACGTCCGCAGGATTTTCTATCTTCATACCAACGTGACCATATGCTTCTACCAGCTTGGTAAAGTCCGGCAATGAATCCATATAAGATTCAGAATAACGTCCGTTGTAATCAATTTTCTGCCATTGACGTACCATGCCAAGCGCACGGTTATTCAAGAGAATAATCTTGGGCGTCAAGTGATATTGCTTACACGTTGCCAGCTCTTGAATACACATCTGTATCGACGCTTCACCAGTAATACAGGCCACGGTTGCATCAGGATTAGCCATTTGCACGCCCATGGCGTAAGGCAAACCTACGCCCATCGTTCCGAGACCACCGGAGTTAATCCAGCGCCGTGGTTTATCGAAGCGATAGTACTGGGCTGCCCACATTTGATGCTGTCCAACATCAGAGGTAACAAAGGCATCACCCTTGGTAATTTCCCAAACTTTTTGCACTACTGATTGCGGTTTAATCACTTCATTGGAAGTCGCAAATTTAAGACAATCACGCTCACGCCATTGATTGACTTGCTTCCACCATTCGGCTAATGATTTTGCATTTGGCTTGAGTTCTGTCGCATTTAATTGCGACAAAAACTCAATTAACACATCCTTCACATTGCCGACGATAGGAATATCTACCTTAACGCGCTTAGAAATAGACGAAGGGTCGATATCGATATGAATAATTTTTCGTGGATGCGAAGCAAAATGCTTAGGATTGCCAATCACCCTATCGTCAAAGCGCGCACCGATTGCGATTAATACGTCGCAATGTTGCATCGCCATATTGGCTTCATAAGTGCCATGCATGCCAGGCATACCAACGAACTTATCGTCAGATGCGCGGTAAGCACCCAAACCCATTAAGGTATTGGTACATGGAAAGCCCAATTGATCGACCAGCTTATTCAGCTCTGGCGCAGCATTCGCCAGGATCACACCACCCCCGGTGTAGATCATTGGACGTTCCGCCTGCAATAGCAATTGAACTGCTTTACGGATCTGTCCGGAGTGACCTTTATCTACCGGCTTATACGAGCGCATCTCAACTTCTTTGGGATACTCGTAGGTAGTTTTGTGATTGCTAATATCTTTAGGGATATCGATCAGTACCGGACCAGGGCGACCAGTGGTCGCGATAAAAAACGCTTTCTTGACTGTCGCCGCCAAATCTCTGACGTCTTTTACCAAAAAATTATGTTTTACGCAGGGCCGAGTAATACCAACCGTATCACACTCTTGAAATGCATCTTGACCGATTGCATGACTAGGAACCTGGCCAGAAATAATCACCATAGGGATAGAATCCATATAGGCAGTGGCCAAACCCGTTACGGCATTCGTCACCCCAGGACCGGAAGTCACCAAAGCAACGCCGACTTTTTGCGAGGATCGGGAATAAGCATCAGCAGCATGAATCGCGGCCTGCTCATGACGAACAAGAATATGTTGAAACTTGTCCTGATTGTAGATTGCGTCGTAGATATAGAGTACCGCACCGCCCGGATATCCGAACACATGCTCAACACCCTCTTCGGCCAGACATTTAACTAAAATTTCTGCGCCTGTAAATTCTGAACTCATAATAAGTATTCCTTTCAAGGTCCATAGGAGATTGATCGGATGTTCTTTCCTGGCGAAACTGTAATACTAAGCGGTTAGCTGACATCCCTTTTTGTGCGTTCACGCCATCCTTAATACATCCGTTGGACATAGTTCCAGATTGCGCTTAAAGGCGACTCGTTCAGTCAGTTTATAAGCTTGGCTACAACATGTTTCTCACACTTGTGGCATGGGTCAGAACAAACAGCTAATTAAAGCGAACCAGCTGAAATTAGCATTATGAGCTAAATCAAGCCGATTTTTTTGCCCCAAGATCTTGGAGCGAAGTCGTACGGTACTGCGTTGCAGCAATTTGGTCAAGGAAAATTCACTGCTTTAATGAATAAAATATTGGTAAATTTCTTAGTTAAATTAAAAAATTAAGACACAAAAGAATAATTTTGCTAGCATTGGCGAAATTTTTACATTGGCAGCGGCTAGATAAATTTATAAGTACGCGGCAACTCAAAAAAAGCTCGGCTACTGTATATAGATTGCCGTATTAAAAACAAAAAATATTTTAGATCCTGGATACGAACGCCAACTCATGGCCACAGACAAAGAATTAGGAAATTTTCTGGAGGGCGTTGAGCGCCGCGCCTTCAAGCATGCCCTTTACATGGTTCGCAACGAAGAATCGTCGCTGGACATAGTCCAGGAAGCCATGATTAAGCTTGCCGAAAAATACGGTGACAAACCTGCGGCAGAATTGCCCATGCTGTTTCAGCGCATATTGCAAAACACCATATTGGATTTTTTCCGCAGGGAGAAAGTTAGAAATACTTGGGTGAGTTTATTTTCCAATATTGCACCAAACAATCAAGATGATGATAATTTTGATTTATTAGAAAACTTCGCTTCGGAAGAAGGTTCAGAAGCAGCAGAGTCCGTTGCTGATAAGCTAGAACGAGAACAAGTTTTAAATATTATTGATGAAGAAATAAAAAAACTTCCTACGCGTCAACGAGAAGCCTTCCTCATGCGTTATTGGGAGGACATGGATGTGGCGGAAACGGCCACCGCAATGGGATGCTCAGAAGGCAGTGTAAAAACACATTGTTCCAGAGCTACGCACGCATTAGCCGCATCGCTTAAGGCAAAAGGAATACATTTATGAACTACTTAAAAGATACGAATGAGCTCGAATTCGCTTATAAAGTGAGACGCGCCCTTAACGAATCGGCAGAAAACATCCCAGGCTCAACCTTAGAACGACTAGCCGAGGCGCGCAGAATCGCACTGACTAGAAAAAAACAGGCTGCGCCTGTCGCTGTCCGCTCAGTGAGTGGCGTGCTTGCTGGCAATTCTGGATTTTCATTTCAGGGACCAAACTCCTTACTTGGTAAGTTTGGGGTTGCCCTTCCATTGCTTGTGTTGATACTGGGCTTGTTTGGGATTTATCAATACGAACAACAGCAAAGAATTGCTGATCTAGCGGAGATTGATGTCGCGATGCTCGTCGATGAGTTACCGCCGGATGCCTATCTAGATACCGGGTTCCGTGCTTTTTTAAATAAGACTGAGGAATAAACGTGCGTTTTCCCGTGCTGAATTTAAACACTAAGTTACAAATTTTCGTTTTTTCACTGTTGGTAGCAGGAACCACAATGGTGCTTGCTACCAATAGCACTCCCGCGGCTACAGCCCCGCAAAAACCTCCAGTCCATAATTTACCTTCTGTAGCAAGTAAGCCACTTTGGATGTCACTCTCTGCGCAACAGAAGTTGGCCTTGGCGCCATTGTCGGCAGAATGGGATAATATCGACGAAGTTCGCAAAAAAAAGTGGCTGGAAATAGCTGCAAAATACTCCAGTATGAAGCCAGACGAGCAGACGCGAGTTCAGGAACGTATTCGTGATTGGGTAAAACTTAGTCCTGAGCAACGCATGCAAGCACGCGAAAATTTCGCTCAGACCACACAAATTAAACCAGAGCAAAAATCAGCGCAGTGGCAACAGTACCAACAGCTTAGTGAGGATCAAAAAAAACAGTTGGCAAATGAAATAAATACCAAAAAAAGCATTACGAATATTCCGTCGGAATCACAAAGAGTTGTGAAACCCTTGGCTCCAATTCGAGTTGGCCCACCTGCGGTGACAAAACCTAGTCCAAGACCTGTACCGGTGCCAGCAGCTGTTGTGGACACCGCAACAACAAGCGAGCAAGCCGCGACACAATCAACGCCAGTTACCACATCAACTAATAACGCCGCAGCCTCCCAAGCCGCGACGAAATAAGCATTGAAAAAACCATCTTTGTCATCACTTCCAACTCCTAAGATAAGCACCCGCTTGGTCTGCATGCTGTATGAAGCCGTGCTGCTATTTGGCGTTGCCTTTGTCGCAGCGTTAATTTTTGACGTTAGCACCCAGAGTCGCAACGCACTGACACTCCGATACGCAAGAGAGTTTTGGTTATTTGTTGTTTTGGGGGCCTATTTTGTATTCTTTTGGAGTCGCAGTGGTCAAACATTGGCGATGAAGACGTGGCACATCCGTGTCATAGATCTTGAAAGACCCAAGCTCCCCATTGTCAAAGCGATCGTACGCTATTGCCTTGCCTGGATGTGGTTCATACCAGGACTGGCAATTGCTTATCAATTTGAACTTAAAAACTGGAGCAGCGTCATCGCAGTTTTTGTAGGCGCCACGGCATGGGCCATCACCGCCGTCTTTGATCAAGATAAACAATTCTTACATGATAAATTAGCCAAGACGCGTTTAGTTATTGCTGATGAAAAACCCGCAGACAAGTAATAAGGTGTAACGTCCTAAAAATACCGCAACAGCCATCGTAGTTTTTGCATTTTTAGCATAAAATGTTATCCTATAGAAATAGCAATCTAGCAGCACTGAAATATAATTACATTTGCTCATGCCCTTGTCCACTTTCACCCCCTGACGCAAACTTAATTTCAAGGTTTCCATTCTTCAGTTAAACCGCGATAGATTGATAAAGAGAATAGACATGCAACACAAAGCTCCTCGTCGTACCAGAGAACGCATACTCGAACTGTCACTAAGATTATTCAACGAATTTGGCGAGCCAAATATCACAACCACAGTGATCGCTGAAGAAATGAATATTTCTCCAGGCAACCTCTACTACCACTTCCGCAATAAAGACGATATTGTTAATTCTATCTTTGTCCAGTTCGACGCTGAAATCAATAAAAAACTTGCATTTCCTGAAGGGCGCAAAGCCAATATTCAAGATATTTGGACTTACCTCCATCTCACATTCGAGTTGGTTTGGCGTTACCGCTTTTTCTATCGAGATTTAAATGACTTATTGTCTCGCAATCGCAAGCTGGAGTTAAATTTCAAACAGATACTGAGTCACAAAACAAAAGTTGCCTCAGAATTGTGCATAGGATTGAGATTAGATGGTGAGTTTGAAGGGACCGATATGGATATAGACGCATTAGCGACCAATATCGTAGTGGTCGCTACCTATTGGCTTTCGTACGAGTATGTCAGAAATCCTAGAAAGTATACTGAATTGCAGACCATGTCCGATTCGCTGGCGCGCGGCTGCTATCAAGTGATCGTTCTCATCAGCCCATATTTGCGCGGCGACACCAAAACGGCATTTGAAAAACTATCTCAAGAGTATTTGCAAAAATTACCCAAATAAACAAAAACTTCAAATGAAGTCAATTTGCGTATATTGTGGCTCGTCTTCGGGCGCTTCTGAAGTTTATGCATCGGGTGCGCGCGATTTGGCAAGAATTTTCGTCACACACCAAATTTCGTTGGTGTATGGCGGGGGTAGCATTGGATTGATGGGCGTACTCGCGGACGAAGTTCTTCGACTTGGCGGTCGAGTTACTGGCGTCATACCGCAAGCATTGATGGACAAGGAGCTTGGGCACACACAATTAAGCGCACTGCACATCGTTAAGAATATGCACGAGCGCAAGGCATTGATGTCCGAATTGTCCGATGGATTTATTGCTCTCCCGGGTGGCATAGGGACGCTGGAAGAGTTATTTGAAATGTTCACATGGTTACAGTTAGGCATACATAACAAACCTTTGGGACTGCTCAATATCAACGGTTTTTACGACCAACTGTTACAGTTCTTAGGGCACATTGTAAAAGCTAAATTTTTAGCATCAGAACAATTAAATTTGTTAATAACTCAAACTGACCCTGAGTTATTACTACAAAGTCTGCGTACTTTTCGTGCGCCCCACGTCAATCAATATTTAACGCCAGAAGACAGTTAGTTTGTTCAAGATCCTCAAATCTACTCAGACAAAGTAAATCCACGCGACACCACTCATAAGTCGCTCCGCTCTTCACTGCTAAGTGCGCTTAACGTTCCTTGCTGCAGTTTTTATTGAGATGAGACACTTATCTATGTGCACATTCCCAACAACACGCTCAGATCTTCTGAAAACAATATGTCTGATATTGAGCCACAAGCGCTGATTTAGTGTATTTACAGGGTAAAATGCGGCTTCAAATCTTCTTTTTAGTGTTTACCAAACCATGAAATTTTCTAAGCAATTTCAATTGTATGAATCTGAAGCGACGCTTTTCATCAATCAATTGAAACAAAATAACGCACACATAGAACAAGATCAACGCGAAGGTCGCGCTCTGCTCTGGGATAAAGCGCCGCTAGACATAGATGCGCAAAAACGCAACGACGCTTGCCGCATTGAGCAACAAGCTTACGTCTATCAGTCCAAAAACTAAGCAGCAAGAATAAGCCTAGATGCAAACATTGCCGGCAATCGATTTACCTCTGATTGGTGAAAAGGACAGCACTCCAGATACGGTAGATGGGTTAGCGTTTGCCAAATTATATGGCGAACCTCTATTTAAGTTACCAAATGACTTATATATACCGCCCGATGCTTTAGAGGTATTTCTCGAAGCTTTCGAAGGCCCGTTGGATCTCCTGCTGTATTTGATACGCAAGCAAAATTTCAATATCCTTGACATTCCAATGGCGCAAGTCACTTTGCAATATTTGACCTACGTCGAGCAAATTCGGAAAAGTAATCTTGAATTGGCTGCTGAATATTTGTTGATGGCAGCTATGCTGATTGAAATCAAATCACGCATGTTATTGCCTAGCAAAAAAAGTCCTATAGGTGACGAAGTTGATGATCCGCGTGCAGCACTGGTACGCCGCTTATTGGAATATGAGCAAATGAAATTAGCTGCCTACGATCTCAATGCAATTCCACAGCTAGGACGCGATTTTCTCCACTCGCAAGTTTTTATTGAACAAAATACCGTGCTGCACTGGCCGGAAGTTGATATTAGCGATCTACAAGCTGCATGGGCAGATGTGATCAAACGCGCAACATTGGTGGCGCATCATAAAATTAGCCGGGAAGAACTCTCGGTACGTGCCCATATGAGTAGTATTTTGCGACGATTGCAGACCACGAAATTTGTCGAGTTCTGTGATCTATTCGACCCTAGCAAAGGAGCGCCAGTTTTAGTGGTTAATTTTGTCGCTTTACTAGAACTTGCGAAAGAGACCTTGATCGAGATCACTCAGGCTGAAGCATTTGCTCCTATTTATGTACGTTTAGCTTACTCTCCAAACTGAAGCAATTCGATTTGAACTTCAGATTTCTTATCCATAAAATTTTTACATGAAAATAATTTCCTCGATAGAAGAACTACGCGATCAATTGCGCGGTCAGTTGCGTACTGCATTTGTTCCAACCATGGGTAATTTGCATGAAGGCCATCTCTCGTTAATGCGCTTAGCGAGACGACATGGCGATCCTGTAGTTGCGTCCATTTTTGTTAATCGATTACAGTTCGGACCAAACGAAGATTTCGACAAATATCCTCGCAGCTTTCAAGCCGATGTAGAAAAACTCGAGAAAGAAGGCGTGTATGTATTGTTTGCACCGACTGAAAAAGATCTCTACCCAGAGCCACAAGAGTATCGAGTACAACCGCCCGATCAATTGGGAAACACACTAGAAGGCGAGTTTCGCCCCGGGTTTTTCACTGGGGTCACTACGGTCGTGTTGAAATTATTCTCATGTGTGCAACCTAAGGTTGCCGTGTTTGGCAAAAAAGATTATCAGCAGCTTATGATCATCCGCAATATGTCCAAACAATTTGCATTGCCGACTGAAATCATCGCGGCAGAAACTTGGCGCGCGGACGATGGCCTCGCACTGTCTTCGCGCAATGGCTATTTGTCTGAAGCAGAGCGAAAAGAAGCGCCTATTTTGTATCAAACTCTGAACGAAGTTGCCGTTGATGTTCGTAACGCGAGAGAAAATGGCAATGTGAACTTGCTCGCGATAGAGCAAAAAGCCATGGAGAAACTTGCTCAGCGCCATTGGAACCCCGATTACGTATCTATTCGCAAACGCGATGATCTGCAAGCGCCATCGCTTGCAGATCTCGAAAAAAATGCTGAGTTGGTGGTCTTGACCGCAGCTAAACTCGGCAACACGCGTTTGATCGATAATTTGGAAATTTAATGTGCAAAGTGTTTTACTACTGCCTGCTACTGTTTAGCCTATTTTCAGCAGCAGATAGCTCCTATGCCAGCATTTCAGTGCAGGATGATGCAAAGCACATAATCAAGTTGAATGCACCCGCAAAACGCATCATTAGCCTGGCGCCGCATGCAACAGAATTATTGTTTGAAGCTGGTGCCGGACACTTGATAGTCGGCGTCAGCGATTATAGCGATTATCCAGCGGCGGCGACCAAAATCACCACAATTGGCAATATTTTTGCACTTGATCTGGAGCGTTTGATAAAACTCAAACCTGATCTAATTGTAGTGTGGGGAACGGGCAATGCAAAGCTGATCGCCGACAAACTTCGTGGGCTACAGATTCCAGTCTACGAGAGCGAACCGCATAGTTTCGAAATGGTAGCTAGCTCTTTAGAACGCCTGTCCATCTTGACAGGGTTTGACGAAACTGGCGTTGCGGCAGCAAATAGGTTTCGAACTCGCCTTGATTTACTTCGCAAGACCTACAAACTGAAACCGTCTGACAAAGCACTCAGTGTTTTCTACCAGGTATGGGGCAATCCCTTAATGACATTGAATAAGCAGCATTTGGTCTCATCGGCGATCAGCCTGTGCGGCGGAGTAAATATTTTTGGCGAGCTCAAAGACCTTAGCCCTAGTATTACGATAGAGGCGGTGCTGGCAGCGAACCCCCAAGTCATTATTTCCACCAGCGGGGAGCAACAAGATCATCTCGCAAACTGGTTGCAGTTCAACAAATTAGCTGCCGTCAGCAAAGCAAATCTCTACACAATTAAAGGAGACTGGTTAAATCGTGCCGGACCGAGAATACTCGACGGCACAGAAGAGCTCTGCAAAAACTTAAAAACAGCAAGAGCAAAGTCACCCTAATTCCAGTGACGTGGATCAACCTGATAGTACGCCCGGAGCTGCTCAAACAACTCAGGATGAAAGTTCGCTAAGTCTGCACTTTTTTCAAAAAACGCTTCTGTTGCAACAGCAAAAAATTCCGCAGGACTATTTGCGCCGTAATGATCCAACACGTTAAACTGACCAGCCTCGGCTGCCGTCTTCAAGGCCTCAAATTCTCCTGAAAGAATTTGGGACCAGCGTCGATAGCTTTCTCGATTCAATAGACGTGGAGCTCCATTGGTAGCACCTGTCTCGCTATCGAGTTGATGGGCAAACTCATGTAAAACGACATCGTGACCCGCGGGCAGTTTAGCTGAAGTTTCTGAGTTTTTTTGTATATGATCCCATGCTAGGATAACTCTCCCATCGCTCCATGATTCCCCAGACAACGTTTGATTGGCATGCGTGACTATTCCGCCCAAACTGGTTTCCAGACGTGGCACTACAAATGCGGAAGGATAAACCAATACCAGTTTCAAATCAGGATACACAGCGGTCGTGCGATTCAACAATAACATACAGGCCTTGGCCGCAATCGTCACTCTGATCTCGTCATCAATGATCTGCCCTCCACATCCTACAAATTTTTTTTGATGCAAAAATTGTTTAATCAGTCGCTTTAATTGCAACTGTAAATCAACTGGCATCCTTGAATACGCAGGCAGATTTCGTCGCAAAATTTTTACAAAATCGGATGGAAAAGCTCGACCAATAGCACGACGTAAACGATATGCAGGCAAGAATACGCTGATGCCGATCCCCAGCGAGAGTAGCGACAACAGCGCCATTATTTGTTCCATAAAACATCTAGCCTTACAGTTCACATTACTATGAGTAAATCAGCTTTTTGAGCAGCAACACTACAAAACAGTTTTTTCTCGATTTCGTAATTGTACGAAGTAGATGGGACTCAAAAATGAAATATCAATGTAAATAGCGCGTTGAGCAGAGTATTAAGATAACTGAGATAATCTCAATTCTTTTAATACAAGTTTTCGATAGAATTGAATGCGCAAAGGGATACTGTACGCGACCATTTGTTATTCGGCCTGGGGTTTATTTCCACTTTACTTTAAAGCCCTGCATGAAATCACACCATTAGAAATTCTGCTCTACAGAATGCTATTTTCTTTAGCATTTTTACTGGCGATTTTAAGCTGGCGCAATCAATGGTCATGGGTACGTCACGTGATCAGCAAACCAAAGTTAATAGCAGGGTTCTCGGCAAGCGCTCTACTACTGTCTGTTAACTGGTTTATCTATATATGGGCGATTAACAATGGAAGAGTGATCGACGCTAGTCTGGGATATTTCATAACACCTTTAGTCAGCGTCCTGCTTGGTTATACTTTTCTGCATGAGCGATTACGCCATTTACAAAGTATTGCGCTAGGATTAGCCGCTGCCGGAGTTGCATGGCTTACATGGCAAACTGGTCATCCGCCATGGATAGGCTTAGCACTTGCGCTGTCTTTTGGCACTTATGGCCTACTGAGAAAAACCGCAGCCTTAGGTCCGCTAGAGGGATTATCTCTGGAAACCGCCCTACTCTTTCCATTTGCGCTAGGTTATTTAATATGGCTAAACCAGAACGGACAAACCACTTACCTCGCAAGTAGCGATAGCGCCCGCTGGCTACTTTTTGCCGCAGGCCCGATTACAGCAATTCCGCTACTGCTGTTCGCAGCTGCTGCCCGGCGCATTCCTATGGCGACCCTAGGAGTCTTACAATACATTTCACCCACTTTGCAATTAATACTCGGAGTCTATCTCTACAATGAGTCGTTTGGTTCAGCACGACTCTTGGGTTTTCTCGCGATATGGCTAGCGCTAGTGCTCTATTCTTTCGAAGGTATCAGAAACGCGTTCCTTAGCAAGAAAATATAATTTACTTCGCAACAATTAACCTTGCATTTATACCTGCGCTAACTGAACTCACGCATCCACAATTGCGCTGTCTCTAAATTATCAAAAATAGCAAACGGCCAATCAACGGCAGCATAATTCTTAATCGCCGCGGGTGCCATGAAGGCAAGACCTTCAAGATGCTTAGGAATGACATAGGCACTCGCCTTGTGCGCGAGGCCGCTCACTTTTAACATCTTCAATAACTCGGCATGACCAATCATTACCTCGGGTGACGCCAGTACACTTCCTGAAAAAACGACAATCTCGGTAAATGGTCCTAGTTTAGCAAGACTAGTGAGAAACTCTCCCTCAAGTGCTACCAAAGCATTCATTAACTCAACATTAAATGGCCCGCAAGCGTGCACAAAAATGGTGTTACCAATCAACTCCATGTCCACCTGACCATGGAGTTTGAACGTCCCTTGTGCATGATGTACTGTACTGTTTTTTATTTTTTTCATTCCACGCCTATCTTTGACATCACGGTGTGATGCACCTCGTCAAGAATACCAATATATCGCAGTATACAAGATCGCCTTTGCTTGCCAAGTCCCACGTTTCGCCTGATGTCAGGCATTGTTGCAACGCAAGAACAGCGGCTGAAACTCATAAGGCTTTTGTGGTAAAGTACGGCCTCGCTAGGGGTCCTGGATTGTTGAAAAATTCGCCTGCACTTAAGGGTGCTGCTATTTTTCTGATTTGGGTGAGAGAGTCCCTTCCTACCTGATCTGGATAATGCCAGCGAAGGGAAGCGCAAAGTATTTCCCTTTTCTTTGTTTGCTCCCGCGCCACCCAAGTCCAATCAGACCTTGTTTGCAATAACGCGCTACAAAAAGAGCACATCATGTCAAAGAAAAATCATCGTCACTCAGCACTTACATTAGCTATCGCACAGGTACTCGTATTTGCCCCATCGGCATACGCCCAAAGTAGGGAGCAATCTCTACAGGAAGTTGTAATCACTGGCAACAAAGAAATCGACTCACAAGTGCGGCTCAGCAAAGCTGGCGGCTTCATTGAAGTGCCTTTACTGGAGACGCCAGCTTCAGTCGCCGTTTTCACTCAAGCACAAATACAGGATTTACGCATACGCCAAACTAGCGATGCAATGAAATTCGATGCCAGCGTCAACGACGCGTATAACGCAGTTGGCTACGCCGAGCAATTCTCCATCCGCGGCTTCGCACTTGACAATGCATCAAGTTACCGTAAGGATGGTTTTGCCATTCCCGGCGATGCTTCAATCCCACTAGAAAATAAAGAACGTATAGAAGTGCTAAAAGGCATAGCAGGCTTCCAGGCTGGCTTTGCAACTCCTGGTGGCATCTTGAACTATCTCACCAAACGCCCTAGCGCAGCGCCTGTACGTTCCGCCACGCTGGAAGTCAGTGAACGTGGTACGACTTATGGCTCCATCGATCTTGGTGGGAGGTCGGACGATACGCGTTTTGGCTATCGCATCAACGCCGCCGGTGAACGCATGCGCTCCTATATCAAAGGTGCCGATGGTGAACGCCAGTTCGTTTCTGCGGCCTTCGATTGGCATATCAGTCCACAAGCCTTGCTGCAACTCGACCTCGATTACCAACATAAATCACAATTGTCGGCGCCTGGCTTCCAGCTATTTAATGGCACTGACCTCCCCTCGGGCATCAAGGCTGACATGATGCTCAACGATCAGCCATGGGCCAAACCAGTTGACACCCGCAATAGCAACCTCGGTCTGCGCTTTGAATATCAGATCAATTCTGACTGGACTGCCTCGATAGCTGCAAATAAGCATGAATTCAAGCGTGATGATTACACCGCCTTCCCTTCTGGCTGTGGCATTTTGGTTGCGGGCTATTGCGCAAACGGCGACTATTATGTCTTCGACTACCAGAGCGTCAATGAATCCAAGTCCCTGCTAGCCACTCAAGCTCAGCTCAATGGCAAATTCTCTACCGGCGGCGTTCGTCATGAATTTGCCACCGGTGTCTCAAGCTCACAGCGTCGCGACTATTTCGGCGACTACGTCTATGAAAAGGTAGGCACTAGTAATATTTTCCATCCTGTAGTCATCCCGCAATCGAACGGAACTACCCGCTCTGTCGCGCTGCGACGCACCGACAAGGAGTGGTCAGCGTTTGCGCAAGACATCATCTCGCTCAGCAATACTGTGAAACTACATCTTGGCTTGCGCCATCAACACATCAGCCGCGCCGACTATGACAACAGCCATCTATTACCTAACGCGGCACTAGTCATCAAACCCGCAGGTAACTGGTCGATTTATACGGCGTATAGTCAGGGACTAGAAAACGGCGGCATTGCATCAAAAAATACCAGCAATGAGAATGTAATGTTATCCCCAGCCAAATCGCGCCAACTTGAAATCGGAACAAAAGCAGAGTTGAGCCGCGACTTATCCGTTTCGGCAGCCATATTCCGCATCAACAAGCCACTGGAGTACATCAATGCCAACAACCTCTATGTCAGTAATGGCGATGCCATACACACTGGCCTGGAACTGTCGGCGCAAGGCAAATTAAGTCCACAATTAAGCATGGGCGCAAGCATCACCGCGATCGATGCACGCCAGAAAAACACTGGCGACCCGCTGCTCGAAGACAAACGAGTGACCAATGTGCCCAATCTTAAATCTACCGTGTATCTGGACTACGCCCTGCAACAAGTCAAGGGCTTACATCTCAACACCAGTTGGCAACACGCTGCCAGTAAAGCGTTCAGTCCTGACAATAAGATTTCGGTACCCGGCTATGATGTACTCAATTTTGGCGCACGCTACACTGTGCCCGTTGCGGGCGTCGTCACCACCATTCGTTTAAATGTCGACAATGCACTAGACAAATTCTACTGGCGCGATGTGACGCAATCCTCAGGCGGCTACCTATTTCCAGGAGCTCCACGCACCTACAAACTGTCGGCCCAATTTGACTATTAATCTTACATTTCCTATTAACTAAGAATTAAAAAGACTGGGGGGCAAACTCAGTCTTTTTCACATTAAAAGAATATAAATTGAATCATTAAAATCAAAACAAATACTGCGCCTCTCTAAAATCTGCCTTTATCGGCTAAATTTCGAAAATCTAGCGCAGCTGGAACTTGTCAAGAACAGTGAAGCCGTGGATAATCCTGTCCTCGTCCCTTTTTCAAGAACCTGTTTGAACGAAAGAAAACAGCCCGCTTTAACCAGCGGGCTTTTTCATCTAACTGTTCATGATCTGTAGCGAGCGATCTTCGTCTTAACGAGTTCAAATAAAAACCTCACAGCTTTTGTTTGGACCAGTAACTTAGGTCACGACCATCAGGTCAGCACATCAAGAGGTTCTCGTTTTTTGCTCTTGCCACACATATTGACAAGTAATTGTTGTCGTACTCGATTTTGTTACATGAAAAACAGCTTAACTGACACTACTCTCTCCTCTGCCGCAACTCTCACTACAAAAACAGCGTCTACCCTTACGATAGGAAAGAACACTCTGCAGCGTAAACCTACGGAGCAAGCGAGAACCATCGTCGTGCAGACTGGTGCCCATGAAGAAATTTCTTCAGGCGAAACCACAATGGCTGCAGCTGTTACCGTGGTCGTGACCAAACGACGCTCACGCTTGCTGGGCGTGGCAGAATCCGCACCGGTGGCGGCTAAAGACGAAGCCGAAGCAGAGGCTCGAACAGAGGCAGAACAGGATGTGCAATCTAGCATAACGCCAAACGGCATCGTGCCAATACCTGCTCAGCTGACCGCACCGACTGGCTCCGAGATGACAAGCAGTGTTCACGCTAACATGCAAATTGATACTTTGTCTGACGAGCAGATAGAGGCGCAAATCCAAGCCCTTATTGCCGCCCAAGCACGCCTAATGTCGGACCGAGATGCGAAGAAGGCTCCGTACCGACAAATGGAGAGCGCAGCTGTTAAAACCACTGTCAGCGCAGCGCCTATCATGAGCAAAGCTATCGCTGTCGCGCCACCTACGATAGTAGTTCCTGCGATTTCAGCGCTCGCACCAGTAATCGAGCCAGTGCTTGTTCCAACAATCGCTCCAACAATCGCTCCAACAATCGTTCCAGTGATCGCCCCTGTGGTCGCGGAATCTTTAGTGCTACCAGACTATGAGCAATACGGCGACGACTATAATTTTTCAACGGCAGAAAATAGTAATACCAAAGCTGCGGCAGTCGTAGTCATTAAGAAATCGTCGTCTCGACTTCTCAAAAAAGCGATTACTACCGAGAGCATAGCAACTGAAACTCAATCAGCAACATCGCCCGCAGTGCAAGCGCCAGAAATCAAGCGTGAGCCACGCGTCTTCACAGCGAAAGCCACGCCAGTAACGAAATTCAGCCCTCGCAAAGTAAATTCGCCAGAAGCGGCTGCTGCACCGTTTAAAATCTCTGACATCGACACCTCTGGCTATGTCATGCCGTCACAAAGAGAGGCGGCTAAACGTGGTCGCAAACCATCTTCGCCACAAATTTACAACGAAGAAATCCATGCACTCAATGCAGTTGAGTCGTCGGAATTGAAGCGAGTTGCCAGGGCCAAGGCAAAAAAATCCGGTACTGGTGCTGGCCTCACTGATGCGGCAGCCGCAGAGCAACTTGCGCATTACCGCTCCAAACTGGCCAAACTGATTAACCTCGGCAAAGATCGCAGTTATTTGACGCACAGGGAGATCAATGATCACCTGCCCGATAATGTCGCCGATCCCGAAATGATACAAGGCATCATCCGCACCCTCAACGACATGGGTATCGCGGTGTACGACCAGGCACCTGACGCGACCATGATGTTATTGACGGATAATGTTGCCACCGCTATCAGCGAAGACGATGCAGAAGCCACTGCAGCTGCGGCGCTGTCTACTGCCGATTCTGATTTCGGCCGTACCACGGACCCAGTGCGCATGTATATGCGTGAAATGGGTGGCGTTGAACTGCTCACACGCAGTGGCGAGATAGAAATCGCCAAGCGTATCGAAGACGGTCAGCGCGACATGTTGCAAGCGCTTTGTTCCTGCCCAGGCACCATCGCCGAACTTCTGGCGCTGGGTGAAAAGCTCAGTAACGATGAAATTAGCGTAGACGATATCGTTGACGGCTTATTTGACCCTAACGCCAGCGACAATTTAGCGGTGGCAAGCAGCACCGCCAACGCTGACGCGGATGACGAAGAAGAGGACGAAGAAGATGACGATGCAGCTGCCAGTGCCACTAGCGTCAGCGCCGAACAATTACAGCAATTAAAAGCTGCGGTTCTGCAAAAACTCGCCATCATCGGGCTGCGTTACCAAGAAATGACACAAGCACGTGCCCGCGACGGTTATCAGTCCGCGGCCTGCAATCAGGCGCAAAAAGCGATTTCTGATGAACTCTTAGGTATCCGTTTCACGGTCAAGACGCTAGAAAAACTGTGCGACAGTCTGCGCAAACAAATGACAGAGTTGCGTCAGACCGAAAAGCGCATGTTAGAACTACTAGTGAACAAGTGTGGCATGCCACGCGCACAATTCGTCACTAGTCTGATGCGCAATGCCACTGAAGCAGAATGGCTAGAAACCGAAATGGAAAGCGGGCAGCCATATTCCGCATTGCTAAAGCGTCACATCCACGCCGCGCGTGAATTACAAGGCAAAATGATCGCCTTGGAACAGCAGGTAGAATTGCCGCTGAGCGATTTACGCAGCATCAACAAACAAATGGTCGCTGCGGAAAAACGCGCGGCCGATGCCAAGCGCGCCATGACAGAGGCCAACTTGCGTCTGGTAATTTCGATCGCGAAAAAATATATCAATCGCGGCTTGCAATTCCTTGATCTGATTCAGGAAGGCAATATCGGTCTGCTCAAGGCAGTAGAAAAATTTGAATATCGCCGCGGCTATAAGTTCTCAACTTATGCCACCTGGTGGATCAGACAGGCGATTGCACGTGCGATCGCAGATCAGGCACGCACTATCCGCGTGCCTGTGCACATGATAGAAACGATCAATAAATTGAATCGCGTGAAACGTCAATTGATGCAGCAAACCGGCTTGGATCCAGACTCGGCAACCATCGCCGAGAAAATGGATTTACCGGAAAGCAAAGTACGTGAAATCCTCAAGATTGCCAAAGAACCGGTCTCGCTCGATGTTCCGATCGGCGACGATGGTGATTCGCAACTGGGAGACTTCATTGAGGATGGCATGACGCTGTCACCTATGGCGGCCGCAATGCAAGCTTCGGTACAAGAAAAACTCAAGGAAATTTTAGACTCCCTGAGCCCGCGCGAAGCCAAGGTCTTACGCATGCGTTTCGGCCTGGAAATGGCTAGCGACCATACACTGGAAGAGGTCGGCAAGCAATTCGATGTCACCCGCGAACGGATACGTCAGATCGAAGCGAAGGCAATGAAAAAACTACGCCACCCTTCCCGCTCCGAACATCTGAAGAGCCTGCTGGAAAGCCACTAAGCGCTGCCGGCTAAGCGCTGAATGCAGCGCTGGCCGAAAAACTGAACAGGGCAGCCCGCCAGCGCGCAATAGACATGCGCCTGCTGGCGGCATCTGGCCTGAAAGGCGCATGCCTATTGCGCAAGCGGGCATGCACTAATTTAAAATTCAGGTCGAGGCTGGCTCAGTTTTCGAGCCCGTATTGCAGCCCTTATCTACTAACCCAGTAAAAAATTCAGCGCAAACTCTACCTGCTCGACTCGCTTTTTTAAACTGCCTTCGACCAGTAAGAACGGGATATCGCGCTGCTCCAATAGCGTGAGTAAATCGTCATGAACGCGCTGCCGCACAGCCGCCGATTCACGTTGCAAGCCATCTGCCGTCCAGGGAAAATCAGGCGCGGTCACCAGCGTAAAATCGTAGTCATGCTCTTGCTCCAAATCCTCTAGCGCTGGTGCTACACGCCCAAAATAATGGCGACTGTACAACGCCGTCATCATTGGCGTGGTATCGCAAAATAGCCAGGCATTCGCATGCTGGGCCGCAGCATGCTCTCTTTCCATCTGAGTCCTGGCAATCAGCAATTGCTCATCTTCTTTAGGAACACGCTGCTGCGCATCGACAAATTCACGTAAGTATTCGGGCACCCAGACAGTTTTATACTGTTGTGCCAAGGCTTCTGCCAGTAGCGATTTACCGGAGGACTCGGCACCAAGTATGGCGATACGATTGACGCTATCTACGTCAACTTGGGTGTTTATTTGGGACATTGTTTACTCCAGACACGCAAGCCCATGATCGCCATCAGCACAAACAAGGCATACAGAATTGCGGTCAACATCAGATTTTTATACACATATAAACCGACATACAGTACATCGACGATGATCCATACATGCCAGTTCTCGAGTTTTTTGCGGGATAACAGCAACTGACCTAGCAAGCTGCCAGCGGTCAGAAAACCATCTGCGTACGGGACATCGGTATCGGTAAACGATTTCAAAAACCAGGACAACAAAACAAAGCCCACACCCCAAGCCAAGATGCCATACACACGTTGCCTGGCGCTGAGGCGTGAAACAACAGGGACGATAGGTGCTAACCGGGACGATTTTTCGGTAGATGCACCTAACCACACATACCAACCCCATACCGACACCAGGACAAAGACAAATTGCAAAGCCATATCACCGTACAGGCGCGCATCAAAAAATACTACTGCATACAACGCAGAAGATAAAATCGCAAACAGCCACGCCCAATGCAGCTGACGGATATTCAAGCCGACGGTAATGACCGAGAGTAAGAAAGAAATTAATTCTAAAGGCGTCGTGATGAAGCCGAACAATAAAGGCAGAGCTTGATTCATGCAGCGCGTTTCTATCAGAAGAGTATGGCGCTAGCAGAAAAATAGCACCGGAGAATGGCGCCATTATCACTGATAAGAATAAGCTTGTCATTCATGAAGCAGCATGAATGACAAATATCAAGCCCCCCGCTTAGCAAGCGGCCGGGGCTTACTGAGCTATACGAAACTCAATGCGACGATTGCGGGCGCGCCCATCTGCCGTATCATTACTGGCGATAGGCCGATCTGGCCCCTGCCCCAAGGTGCTCATACTCTCAAGCGCGATGCCGCGACTAGCCAAATATGCCTTCACTACTTCTGCACGGGCATTGCTCAACGCGAGATTACTGGCACGCAAACCCTGATT
Organism: Undibacterium sp. Ren11W; assembly: GCF_049340485.1. NCBI lineage: Bacteria > Pseudomonadati > Pseudomonadota > Betaproteobacteria > Burkholderiales > Oxalobacteraceae > Undibacterium > Undibacterium sp. Ren11W. The sequence continues at coordinate 538,984 of NZ_JBMPPB010000001.1, read as the reverse complement.
ATCGGTATTGCCTATCACCTCAAGTTTTTTGTTCTTGAGTTTCAACAGAGGTACCGCCAGCTCATCAAGTATGCTTTGCCCGGTGGCAGTTAGAGTGGTTTTACCTGTCTCGAATTCAACAATGCGGTTTCCTAAAGTCGTATCCAACACATTTTGCTCAGAAGCAGAAACACGCAGACCGTTATTGACGGTGTAAGTAGGATTCAAATTGGTCGCGATATCGCTGGCGATCTGCTGCCTTTGTACCTCGTTGACGACCTCACCGCGCACGCTGACCGCATTGCCATCAATTTTCAATTGACCTTTACTAATCAATTTCAAATTCGGACCTATCATTTTTTGCACATAAGTATTCCAGTTTGCAGGCAACACAACCGCACCTACGGCAACTTGATCGACCACGTTCTCAGCCCCATATAATTCTTTTACCTTAGCGAGGATACCCGCCTTACTAGCTTCATCCGGGACCGTACCACTGACTAATATCTGACCTGGTTTAGGTGTGGCCACAGGCGGCGCGGATTGCTGCGCGTTCGCCAAATTTGAGCAAGCCATGAAGCAGGCTATGACTATAACAAGATAATGCATAAGGCTAAATTCCAATAAAAGTGGTCGCAAACTGATCTAGCGTAGTTTTCAAGGACAACTCGGGCTGAGCCAGGTAACTGGAAAACTTTTTCAAGCCGAAATCGGATCCAAGTTGATCTTCTACCCATTGCGCATGATCGAAAGATATATGATGTTCTTTACCGATTTGTGGATCAAGAATCGCCTGCAGGCTGCGCGCCGACGCACCACTAAAACCTAAGACCATCGCCGGATGCTGATCTAACTGGACAAAAAACAGTGCCAACTCAAAATCGGCGCGGGATAAGAATGGAGTAATCAAATGCATCCAGAATGCCGCCACTAAATAGCGATACATAGGATCACTAGGCAAAGGCAGCACCAGGCTTTTTTCCAGTCGGCTACTGTTGCTCGCCATCACCGGTTGCAATAACATGCCCAAAGCAAGTATCAACTGTCTAATGTTCCCCTGAAAACCCGCTTGCGCTAACATACGATCAAGCGCACCGAGTGTCTGCATATCCAAAAAATCACTGAAGGCCGCGTCGTAGGCGTTATTCCTCACTTCCAGTTCTATTTTGGTTGTCGCCAGTGTCTGCAAAGGGATAGCCGGATCTGCCGCGGCGACAATGCCTACTCCCTGCACTGCCAAACGATTCCACAATCGCGATAAGATAATAGGACTAGAACTGACAAATTCTGTGGGCTCATCAATTTCCATTTCACTCATGGTTAAAAATGGAAATCGTCGCTGCGCCATATCGCTACTGGCAATAATATGGCCAGCAATGGCACGTTTTTTTCGTGGTCCTATAAAGGCAAAATCCAGCGGTTTTGCACCATCGTAACCTATTTTCCAACGCGGATCTTCCGCCAGCAATGCCATGGTCTGGGCCAACCATCCATCCAGAACTTCGATCAGGGCAAGATTATCCGCCGCTTTTATAAAATCTCCCCGGCTCGGAATTTTACCGAAATAACCGACGCGAGCCTGTGTAGTGGTATTGCTCATTTTACGGCTCCAGTAACATTCGAGGCAGAACTAACTTGAGTAACTACCGGTGCAGTAAGCGGCGCATTAGCCGCCGCCAAAGCAGGTGCGCCAAGTACAGTTTCCGGCAATTTCATTCCGCGAAATCCCTTGCCCTGTGGACTAGCAGTATCCGCATTTGCGTTTGGCATGCTAATAACTTTTAGATTGATCGCAATTGAGATACCTCCGTTAGTCCAAGTAATTTCGTGTACACCGCCTTCTTTCGCTTTCTTAGCAGAAGCTTCCATCAAACGGGTAAAACCATATTTCCCTGGAAAATTCGCCACCTCTATCACTCTGCCATCAAAAGTCGTAGCCGTGATACGAGCACCAGGCACGCCTTGCTGACTTGGCCAAACCAACTGCGACCACTGCGCCTGGGTATTTCTATAACGTATCTGCTGGCCGTCAATTTCTATGGTGTATTCGGTAGTACCAGGTGCGGCCAGGGGTAAAATCTGAAATACCGATTGTGCCTCTGCGGTATTTGCAGATGGAACTCCTGCTGCGCTTAAAGGTGCAACCCAACTAGCGAAATTAGCCGTTACCTCGGGCACCAAAGTCACACCCATATCGGCCCATGTTTTAGGGATCAGAGTATCGCCACGCCGCACTAGCAAGGGCCCCATCGATGTATTAACAAATTTGGCGATCGCCCCTTCGCTACCAAATATCAGGCCTATCTCAGCTCCGTTTGCCTCGATTTTAGATTCAGGTGAGAACGGATACTTGCCAGCCAGAGATTTTTGGAAAGGCTCATATACTTGCGCCAACCAGATTTTATTCATCTCTGATTCTGTCGGTTTAATAATCACGGCAAAGGTCTGCATCAAAGGACGGACCAAGATAGGCCGCAAACTCTGCTTCTGGCCATCCGTCATGCCGACCAACATTTGTTCATCGACAAATTTGAGTGTTTCGCCCAGCTCAGAGCCACTGCCATCCAAAGTCTGCTGCATCATTTGTTTAGCACCTGGTCCGGTGTCACCCTGATTTTTTAATTGATTAAAACGACTACGCAATTTCGACAGATTCGCCATATAGCCGCGCATCAATGAGGCGTCTTTGTCCTTGACCACGATCAACTTGGCGATCCCAGAAAATTCCTTGCCTATCGGGCCCATAGGTATGTCGGTTTTCGCAGCATTCACATTTAAGCTCAAATTCACCTGCGATGGCGACTGGCGCAAAATGCTTTCCTTGAACCATTCAATAAAACCGCGCTGGGCGCGCTGCAAGCCCTCGTTGACCATGGACGGGTTGTCCCAGGAGGTTTCGTCGTAGACCGTGGTGATCAATTTATTTAATGGCGAGGACTGCGGGTCACCCAGACGATTCATGGCATTGACCGCGGCATCAAAACCATTCAAGTCGACCACGGATATGCCTTGCATAAACTTCTGCCACTCTTTACTGTATTCGGTTTTATATTGATTGATCAGGGCTTTTTGAATTTGCTCCGGACTACCCTCTAGTGTCAAATCGTCTTTAGCTGAGGTTTTCAAGACCCAATCAGCGCTTTGCAATTCTTTGTTAGCAGCTTCTTTAAAAGCTGGCCCGACGAACTTCTCCCACGCTTCGCGGGTAAATGCTCCGGATATTGCATAGCTACCGACGATGAGCTCTTTATCCTGATCGCCCACGATACGCCCCACAGTCACACTAGGGAAACGCGTGGCAGCACGTGCCTTGACATCGGCATACACACGGTCGCGTGCAGGCATCCCCTGCACCACGCGCCGCAAACTTTCTCTAGACTGATCCACCAAGGACAGACGATTCTCTACCACCGGCCAGGAAGGGTCGTTAGTCTGCGCCAGATAGAAGCTAATAATACGTTCTGCGCTGCGTATCATTTCATCGCGTGTCATGCTGCCGCGATTACTCTCCAGCCATGATCGCCAGAAACGGGTCAACTGATCGTTCAAATGTCCCGATTCAGCGCGACTTCTATCGCCCAGCATCAAATAGGTTTTTAAAGCGTTATACGCATCTTCAACATTGTTAGGTGAGGCGTCTTTATATGGATGTCCATTTGCCACAGCACTCGTTGCAACGGCCGCTGCCGGGTCTACACTAGCACCGACAACGACAGGCTGCGGCGCCTTATGTGCCGGTTCAAGCTTATCGCCGGCCGCATTCATTTCAGTTAAAAACGCTTCGAGATTGGCGCTCACCGGCTTCAACATAATTTCTTTGATGCCAGAGAAATACTCCTCACGCAATTTGCGTTCCAAAATATCGCCCTGATACAAGCCAAAACCTAATTCTATGGGGCGATTCTCGTGATATTTTTCCAGCTGTTCTATCCGTTCCTGCAAGACTTCCAATGCTTCAAAACGAGATTGCAGATCTAATTTTTTCTCCTGCAATTTAATGACTTTATCCAGGTCAGCCTGAACATTTGCAGTCAATTGACGATTCGCCACGTACGACCAGCTAAGAGCAGCCAGTGATAAGCCGACTAGCGTAGTGGCTGCAAAAAACGCAGCGTAACGCCAGCGAATTTTGCTGCGGCTAGCATATTGAGAAACCAAATCTTTATCCGCAAAAATGACCTTACGGAATAGATCAAGCAGGAAGAACCCATGCTGAGAGGTGATTTCGGTTTTCTGCGCTCGCTGCAATTTGAGATTAAATCTATCGGCGATACGCTCCGAAGACGCGCTAACCGCACTTCCCTCTTGCAAAGCACTGGTTAAATAAAAACCCCGAAACACTGGCTTGAACTGAAACGGATTTTCTTCAAATAAGGTCGCAATAAAAGCGCGCAAAGGATTTTTAATCGAAGAAAATTCCAAAGGAAAAGTGAATACCCCGGCTTGCATTCTGTCACCGTGATTCATCGCCATATTTGCCAAACTCATTTGCTTGAGACCGTCATAGAGCTCATCAAACCTCTGGTCAAAAAACTCAACCACATCTTGATTGGTATTTTTTAAGCTGTACGGCAGAGTCGCACCCCAGACCCTATCTTTTTCGGCTCTGTCGGTATCGAGGAAAAATTCATTAAAACCTGCAATCAAATCGGCCTTAGTAAACACCACATACACGGGAGCAAAAACTTCCAGCTTCTCAGTCAACTCCTGCACCCGCTGCCGTAAATTTTTAGCCAGATTAATCCCAAACTCTGGCCGATTGGAGGTTAATTCAGTGATACTGACGGCGATAATGATGCCGTTAATGGGGGCCAGTTTTCTGTGTTTTTTAAGTAAAGATAAAAACCCAAACCATTCCGCCCTATCTTCTTCATGCACCGCGTAACGACCCGCGGTGTCTAATACGATGCCATCGGTAGTAAAGAACCAATCGCAATTTCGGGTTCCGCCTATGCCGTGCACCACTTTGCCGGTTTTATCTGCGTAGGGAAATTGCAAACCAGAGTTGGCGATGGCTGAACTTTTTCCCGCGGCAGGATTGCCAATGATCATATACCAAGGCAGCTCGTACAACGCCGCAGAACCTGAGACCAGACCGAGCTTGGAGCCTTTAATGGTCGTGATCGCCTCCAGCATACGTTTGCGTATAGTGTCGACTTCGCTACGCTTCAATCCGTCAACGTTACTTGCTGACTTAGTCGCCTGCTGCTCCAGCATATTGCCCAAACCATCACTAGCCTGCTTGACTCTCCAGCGCCTGTACAACTTTGCTGCCAGCCAAAAAAGCAAGGCCACTCCCAGCAAAATAGCAACCCAGATTAGTCCAATCTCGAGACTGCTTGCGCCGATCAGGAGAAAAGCAGCGAGCGCCGCAAAACCGATAAAAGCCAAAGTGCGCGTATCAGTCAAAAACTGCCAAATTCTTTGCATAGTAAGTCAATAGGTTTAAAGTTAAGTGTTGATTGCTAGGCAGTCACTGTCGTTGCCATTACCCAGGGGCTGAGTAAAACAACTGAACGTTCGTGATTGTCAATATTACTGACACACAGACTTGAACTTGCTTCGCTGAGCACATGCTGATGTGCCAGCACAAGAGCGGCCAGACTGGCAACAGCGCCAATTTCACCACAAGCATGTGTCAATTTAAAATAGTGCAGGGTCGAATCTAGTTCTGGAAATAACTCATATCCCATCCCCAGCAATTCGGTGGCGCGACTAACGCGATGATCCGCATCCGAACAAATCAGTTTGATATCGGCAGCGCCAATCTTACCTAGCTTCAATGCGTCTTGCGCCATCGTCAAGAGTAATTGATGGCTGATTTGCCCACTGGCATCTGCAGATTTATCACGTTGACTTAGCAGGGCGCGGTGCAATCTGACGCTGTTATCACTTGCCATCAACAGCGTTTGCGCATCATCCGCGACCAACACGCCAGCGGCACCCTCACCAGGTATGCTACCGCTCATATTCTGAGCTTTGAACAAGACCCCAGCCTCCTCCCAGCGTTCGATACTATGTTCACTGACATGCGACTCACAGGCGATCACAATTCCAAAACATGACTGAGACAAGCGAAATGCATCCAACATCAAGCGATCTAACGCCAACACCGCACGACTTTTAGCACTTTGCCGTTCTAGACGTATCGTAATTTTTTCCGCTGGCCAGCCTTGCTGTTGAATGACATGACAAAACCAATCGAGCACCCTGCCACGTTTTTCTAGCACCCAGGACTCAGGTAGTAGTGCCACCAGTTGCAAATTGGGTAGCGGCATCGCCTCGCGCAAGTGGGTCTGCGCTGCCACATAAGCCTCTAATTGCGGATGACTCACTGCTTGCTGCGCCAACTCAATGAGCACCGCGCTGCTTAAAGAGATCGCACGCAATTGCTCGCGACTCCAATCAAGATCAGATTTATTCTGTGCGCCTGAAAATTCGGACAAAGCCTCTAACTGCGCCGCTTCATCGAGCTCAGCGATACGTCCTGTCAACACAGGAAAGCCATTGGCATCGGTCAATTCTGGATCAAGATTCAAACTCACTTCATTCGCGACGAACTTGCTAGTGAGACTCTCGGCACTGTCGCCGTGCGGCAATCTAATCGCAGTCGCCAGCAGGCCTAGCGACAAGCTGCGCTCTTGTTCTGCAGTGCGATCATCCGGGCTATCTGCGTTGGCTATTTGGGCTTTACCACTGTCTGCCGCTTTAGCATCTGGACCAGGTTTACTGGTCGCCATACCCCAGGCTTTGCTAATCATCCACACGGAAATCAATACGGCGATAGGGGCAGCAACAAAATAAAAAGCAATATCGCTCGCATTAGGAATGCGATTACTGGCCGTCCAGGAATATATAACCGCCAGCCAGACCAGCGCAAAAACGCTGCCAATCAATAAGCCTTTACTCAGCCATCCACGCATCAGATTTGACTCGCTTTACTCATAATTCAGTGTCATTACTCAGTGTTCGAAAATTATTGACTACAATTGGTCTAACGTTGCAGCCTGTGTCGGTATCAGGACAGCGCCACAGGAAGTTTTATCACCCTCGCGGGCAACTGCCTTACCATCAATAATCAAACTAAAATCGCCGCTAACGATGGGGCAGGTTCCATGCCCGGGAATAGGACAGGAAACCTTATCACCAACACGCGCAACTTTAATATTCCCACTATCGGTTTGTGCGGAAGCCTCTAACACGGTGCCACCGTGCGAAGTTTTATCTCCCAAACGTATAAATGGCTTAGACATATTTTCCCTAACTCAACTTACTTCTTCAACACCTCAGGTTTACGTAACTCTGTATGCCCGAAATCCATCATCTTCCAGCGGCCACCCCAGGTGAGCCCCATAGATTCAGCAACTTCTCCAAACAATTCATAGCCCTTCATGGCCCAAGGATCTTTTTCTGAAATCACCAATTTACCGTCGCGAAAAAACGCGCAATCTGCAGCTAAACCATATTGATGGTAGCTTTGAAAGGCCTTGGCGTTAGTTACATGCGTCCCCATTTCGGCCAGCATATTTTGACGTTCCGGACTACGGTAACCCTCTATGATCGCCATGTCATAGCCGTACTTGTCTTTCATAAGCTTGAACGTCATCAACAGTCGCTGAGTAAAATCGGCATTCAACAATTCCCAATTTCTGCTTGCGCTCACTAGCATAGGACGCTCAAATAACACTTCCTGGGTAGCAAACACGGCCGGAGGCAATGGCAATGGCGCGACTAATAGCTCCCCCTTCAACAAATCTGCAATTTGCACATTCACATTGCGCATAGGGGTATCAAACCCATCCAAACTATTGCGACTACCAAGTAAGACCGCAAGCAGGGGTGGCAATCCCAGCAAGACAAAACAGCCTAAAACGAGCCAGTAATGGGAAAAAATCCAGCGCCAAAAACTCACCAGAACAGATTGAAACGAGTTAAACAAGGAGCCGCTTTTATTTTTTGTTTGATTTTCAATTTGAGAAAATTTTTGCCCTAACCTCGCCCCAAAACCAGCCAAGACAGCAGTGAACACATCACGACCAGTTGGAAATAAAAACAACCAGGCAGCAAAGCACGCAAGCAAAAAGTACAAACCTACTATCAAAAAAAACACAGCCACTCCAGCATCAAGCTTGCAAAAACAGGAATTTGCTTACTTAGTAGCAAACAGATATAGACCAAAAGGCAACACATTAATACCGAAGAGATAATTTAGCAAACAAATATTGGTAATAATTTGTTACAACTTCAATAATTGGCAATAAGCTTACAAAACGCTATAATTTATCATGTATTTGCATTTTATTAATGTGTAATTACCACTATAATTTTTTCCCGCTACATCTAGTCATAAAAAAAGGAGCTGCAATTTTGGGACACTCGGAACAAGGTCATCAACCAAACACCAGGCCGAGTCTGCTATCCAACTCTGATGAAAAAAACACTACGGCTGTGAATATTTTGTCTGGCTTGGAAGGGCTAGGAAAAGCCAAGCCAAGCACCCAAGGCTCTGGAAAAAAAATCAGCTACATCTCACTGCTGGTGATACTCCTCGCTGGAGTCGCCGCATCATTAATGTACTTTCAAAATCCAAGCACGCCTCTTCAGAACAAGGGCAGCATTAGTAAGTCGAATCTCAGTGCCAATCCTAGCTTAGCCTCCGGCAATGCGATCAATATCGCGTCTTCAGCTATAAGTTTGCCCAATGATCAGCAAATAACCGCCAGCGCCAGCACAACACCCGCAGATGGGGCCGGCGAAAAATCGGCTGCAATGGCGGCAACCATCATCACTGAAGCAAGTGAAAAGCAAGTATCAAAAAACGAAGAGAACCCTTTCTCTAGCATGATTAGCAATGAAAAAATCGCGACTTCAGCGTCGTTGCCAACAAATGCCAGTGCAACGGCGAGCGGCAAAAAAGACGACAAGAACTCGTCAAACATCGCAACAAAAACAGTCAGCGCGCAAGTCAAGCCTCCCAGTGATAAACCAGCTAAAAATATCGGCATCGCTAGTAATGACGTAAAAAAAGAGAGCCCGCCAAAATCAAAAAATAGCACGAGTGCTGAAAGTGATATCGCTCTAATCAGTGCCTTAATCTCACGTGACACAGACAATCACAAGGCGAAGCCTGACAAACACACCCAGGATATTGTCGAACGTAAGCCTGGTGACAAGACCAAAAATCTATTGGCCAGATGTAAAAATTTAGGGGGCTTGGAAGCTGATTTGTGCCGTAGCCGTATATGTTCCGGCCAATGGGCAAATGAAAGCGCTTGCCTGGCACCTGACAATACATCTTCTCGTGCTAATTCGAACGGAAGTACAACGACAGGTGAACTATCAAAAGAAAATAGTTCAGCGACTAATGCCGTCGAAGTGGTGAATAAGAAAATTTGACATCGTAATTTCCCGCAAAGATCCTGAACAGTCGTTCAGGATCTTTTTTGCAATGCGTACTTTACTGAATTAATTTTTAAAGCAGCGGCATGTTTACCTAAGCAAACAAGGCCAGAGCGCTTAATTATTTTCCGGTGGCAACTTCAATCCCAGCAATTCTTCTACGTGGGCCAAAGAGCCTGGATCTTTGATGACCGTACTTAACCAGGTATGCAAGGACATCTCACCCCAATGCGCGGCTTTATCTGCCAGATAGGCGACCGGACTATGCGGTTCAGTACGCCGAAAAAAATCGGCGACCGAGCGCAATTGAGCCAAAGCTTGATCGCGAGTCTGAAAACCGTTGCCGTGACTAGGCATCATATTTTGTGGCATGGCAAAGTTTCCCTGTTCTGTGCTTTCTACCAAATTCGCTAACGATTGGCCGCTATCAGCAGCAACGGTCTGCACGCCCGACTCTTGTGCAACTCTGGCGATGATCGTTACGGCGCCTTCTATACATTCTTTGGCAGCTGAAAATCCTGGCCCATCGATTCCCAAGCGCGCATCAACGGCTAATTCCAGTTGCTTTAGGTTGGCGAGGCAACGTTGCGCGTCATTGAGCAATTTTTCATGAAACTTCCGGCTGCTTTTACGCCTTGCCGCTTCCAAATCCGCTAATTTCGGGCCCTCTTCCGGACTCTTGCCCTCCATCGCAAGTTTTTCGGCATTCGCGGAACGTGCCCTGGCTGCTTCAAAATCTAATTGTGAGTAAGCGGTACCACGACCTTCGGTTAAAGGCATTTCTTTGACCAAGGGGATGGTACGCGTCAGTATCCAAAATAGATTACCGATGCGCTGCTCCTGATCGCCATCATCCGGCAAGGGGTACATGCCATCCCAAAACTGATCGCACAGTTTTGCTAATAGCAAATAGCCATCAGCCAAACCGGCGAAATGATCGACCTTGGCACTGGCTTCAGTTAACCAGACCGCTAGACGCAAATCCTTGCTCTTAGTGGCGATCAGTGAACTACATTGTTCAACCACAAAAGGCCAATTGGCACTCTTCAATTCCGTCACCCACTCACCTTGCTCCAGCGAGGGATCGTCGTAGCGCCGCGCTTCCACGATGGCGTCGATCTCACGTGAAAATGAGAGATCTTCACCGCAAGGGTCACTTTCAGCGATAGGGTCTAATACTTTATTTAAGTCAAACATGGTGCAGGTATTCCTAATGAATGGAGTCGGCGTTTTCTTTGCGCAGCGTGATTTGCAGTTTATTGGTAATGCGGCTAATTTAAGGATTGCGGCATCAACTCATCAGCAGTGATGAAAATTGCAGAAATCAGCTAGTGTAAACCTGATCGGTGTTTTTTTGATATTTTATATCGAGCACTTACAAATTCTTGCAATTTTCTTACGTAAATTAAATTAGGCGCAGCCCGGCATGCCCATATTCGAGCCTAGAACTCAGCAAGAAAGTCTGGTTGCCATCAGAAAATTCCTCTATAGTGAGGGAAATTTTTTATCTCTTATCCAATGAAAAAACAGCAGGCATTTACCCTCATAGAAATGATGGCCGTGGTGGCGATCATCGCAATTTTAGCCGCCATCTCGGTCCCATCTTATCTCTTTAAGATCACTAGAGAACAAATTGAAGTGGGCATCAGCTTGGCTGATCTGGTTAAAAAACCAGTCGCCGCGAGTTGGTTAGCCGGTCAGAATTTCCCCGTCGATAATGCGGCAGCTGGCTTACCAGCCGCGGATAAAATCGTAAATAACTATGTGAACTCGATCACACTGGAGAATGGCGCGATACACATCAGCTTTGGCAATCGCGCTACTGGCCCGCTCAAAGGAAAAATACTCAGTTTGCGACCTGCCATCGTCGAGGATGCGGTGATCGTCCCGGTTACCTGGGTCTGTGCCGGTGCCGAAGCGCCCGACAAAATGACGCTCAAGGGCGTAGACAAAACCACCGTAAAACTAGAGCATTTACCTGCGGCCTGTCGCAGTCAAAACAAAAAATCATAAGAAATACCAGCCCACTTAGAGTGCTTGCAAGGCCGCCAGCAAAGGGGCGCAGGCATTCGCCACTCTATCTAAACTTTGCTCGCGCAAGCTGGCCAAATCGACTCTTTGTTCACTGCTGAGGCCGGCCCATTCCAGCAAGGCAGCACAGGCATCAGGATGATCGAATAAGCCATGTAGATATGAACCTAATATCAAATCGTCCGGCGAGCGCGTCCCTTCTTCTTGGCCATCGATCATAAAGGCGGGCAAGGTGTCGCTGCTGGCATAGGTCAGCCCCATGTGGATCTCATAGCCCTCTACCCTGGCATCGCGTTTAGCACCGAAGGCACATAGACCGCTCACTTGCTGCAGGCGTTTTTCTGTCGTTAGTTCAGTAGTAATGTCGAGTAGCGCCAGCCCATCGGAATCACCCGGCGCGCCCTCGACACCGTGCGGATCGCTGATAATCTGCCCCAGCATTTGATAGCCGCCACAAATCCCTAACACTTTACCGCCGTAGCGCAAATGTTTTTCCAGCACCGCTTGCCAGCCTTGTTGCAACAAAAACTCCAAGTCATCACGGGTGTTTTTACTACCTGGCAGGATGATTAAATCGGCAGCAGGGATCGCCATGCCGGGCCCGATAAATTGCAGATCGACATCCGGATGAAAACGCAGGGCGTCAAAATCGGTGTGATTCGAAATCCTTGGTATTGCCGGCACGATCACCTTAAATTTTCCGCTACTGGTTTGGCTGGGCTGAATTGCGTCTTCCGCGTCTAACATCAGACCATGCAGGTAGGGCAGCACTGCCAGCACTGGCTTACCGGTCTTTTGCTGCAGCCACTCTAAGCCAGGCTCAAGCAAACTGATATCGCCGCGAAAGCGATTGATGACAAAGCCGACGATGCGATTTTGCTCGGACTCAGACAGGCAAGCCAGAGTGCCGATAAAGTGGGCAAACACACCGCCTCTATCGATGTCTGCCACCAAGATGACCGGACAATCGACGGCTTCGGCAAAGCCCATATTCGCGATATCGCGCTCGCGCAAATTGACTTCAGCCGGGCTACCCGCACCTTCAACGATGATGGCATCGTATTGCTGCTGCAAACGTTGATAAGACTCCAGCACTGCCTGCATCGCGATGCTTTTGTATTGGTCGTAATCGCGCGCATCCATATCGGCTCTTACCTTGCCGTGGATGATCACCTGGGCACCGGTATCGGATGAAGGCTTGAGTAGCACCGGATTCATATCGGTGTGTGCGGCTAAACCGGCTGCCAGCGCCTGCAAGGCCTGAGCGCGGCCGATCTCGCCACCATCGGCCGTTACCGCACTATTTAAGGCCATGTTCTGCGGCTTCATAGGCACCACCTTGACACCCTCGCGATACAGTAAGCGACACAGCGCCGCCACCACCGTGGTCTTGCCTGCGTCTGAGGTCGTGCCCTGCACCATCAAGGTGGATATTTTCATGATCGTTGTATTTCTATAGGTCGTAAATTAAATTCAAGTGAGCTAAACAGCGCCATGGCAGGTGAGGCCAAAGGCGACACTAAAGCCTGCATTACGCCGCCTAAGGCCGCCCTGAACCCGTCGCTGCGAAATCGGAGATATATAGATACCCCCTACTAGTATTTTTTATAAGCGCACATAAAATATGCGCAATCATGCCTATTCATACCTATTTTTAGGGGAGTATCAGGTATTTAGCAATTGCCAATCAGCGATAATCTGCTGCAACTGTGGCAAACCATGGGTGATCGCCGAAGGACCAGGCGACAAAATATCGGCCGACTTAATCTCAAACACCTGTCCCTGCTGCAACGCAGGTATCTCCTGCCATCCGGGCCGATCGGCCAATTTTTCTGGCCGAAATTTTTTACCGCACCAGGAAGCGATAATAATATCCGGAGAACGTGCCACCACCTCGCCAGAGTCGGCGATGATACGATCCCTGGCGCTGTGATGTTGCGCCAAATCGGCGAAGGCGTCCTGGCCACCAGCAATCGTGATCAACTCTGAGACCCAGCCTATGCAACTCATCATCGGGCTATCCCACTCTTCAAAATACACGATGGGGCGTCGCGTCCATAGCGCGGCTCGCAGTTGTGCTTGCCCGATGATCTGCCGTAAATCTGCAATCAAAGCCGCGCCTTGCTCTGGCTTGGAAACCAAGTTGGCGAGCACCGCAATCATGTGCAAGATACCATCAATATTGTGTTGATTAAAGGCGTGCACTTCTACACCGGCGCTAATCAAATCACGGCTAATTTCAGATTGCATATTTGAATAGCTAATCACTAGATCAGGCTTGACGGCAAAGATACGCTCCAACTTAGCGCTAGAAAAACCGCTGATCTTCGGCTTCTCACTGCGCGCCCGCGCCGGTCTGGTGGTGTAGCCAGAAATGCCGGCGATTAAGTCTTCGGCCCCCAAGGCATATAAGACCTCGACCGATTCGGTACTCAGACAGGCTATGCGTTGATACAGACTGGCATTAAGTTGCTTGACCTGGTTCATTTTTCGCCCACTTTCCTGTTGCTCATCGAGTCTATCGTCCGCTTATTTCTTGCCGCCTCCATCGCCAAGCAAACCGCTTTGGCTCCTTGTATGATGCGGGGTCCGGCACGATTGAGTTGATCGCCATCAAGCGCCAGCAGATTATGATTTTTGACTGCCAGCAAGTTGCTGTAATCCTTCCATTGCAGGATTCCACTCTGAGCTTGATTCTTACTATCGCCACTGATGATCAACTCTGGATTTTCCTTCAACACCGCCTCTGTGCTGACGCTAGGGGCGTCGGCCGCCAGTCGGCCAAAAATATTCTCGCCACCACAAGTACGTATCACGTCGCTGACAATATTTTTATCGTTGAGGGTAAAGATGGGCTTACCCCAGACCTGATAAAAAGTACGTACCGTGGACTTAGTTTGATAACGGCTGCTCAATTGTGCCAATTCCTGACGAAACTCCTGCGCCGCTGTCCCTGCTATTTTCTCGGTTCCCAATAATGTGCCCAGCTTGATCAAAGTTTCTGGAATATTCTCCAGCGTATGCGGCTCGCTAAAAAAATACGGAATGCCAGACTGGCGTAAAGGCTCCAACTGACGCTCGAACGCGCCATGCATCCAAACCACCAAAAGATCGGGTTTCATGGCGATGATGCGTTCTATATCAAGTTGACGATTATCCCCTAGCCTGGGAATAGCTTTAGCAGCGGCCGGATAATCACTGTAATTCACGGTGCCGACTATCTTATCGCCAGCACCAGCGGCGAAGATCAACTCGGTCACATGGGGCGACAAGCTGATAATGCGCTTAGCAGGCGCTTGCAGAGTGATGATATTGCCAGCATCGTCGGTAACGATGATGGCCGCCAGCGCAAAATTAGGGAACAAGCAGAATAACCATAAACAAGCCAACAGCGTCGATCTTTTTTTTAGTACTGCACTCATGTAGTCTCTCTCGTCTTGGTTGACCACGCTTGCAACGCCAGGCTTAACCGCAGCCATTCGGCCTGATTGGCTGGCAAGCCGAAACGCAAACCGCGTGCAGCCTGTAAAAACAAGCGCACCCAAATCCCCCGCTGCGCCAGATGCAAGAATAAATCTTCAGTTTGTCCTTGTAAGCTAGCATCGCTACACCAAAGGAAAAGGTCTGTGCCCTGCGAGGTAAAACCATGCTCCAGTAATAACTGGCGCATGCGTTCCGCTTGCTCTTGTAAATAGCCGCGGGTATCGCGCTGCCACGCGCTATCGGTGAGAGCGGCATAGGCAATTTCCTGGGCTGGTCCGCTCACACTCCACGGGCCCAGCATATTTTCTAACTGTTCCAGCAAGACCGGCTCAGCGCCAACAAAGCCCAAACGTAAGCCTGCTAGCCCGAAAAATTTACCCACCGAACGCAGTACGATCAAGCCTTTCTGCCCGCTGGCAGCAGCCACGCTCAGATCGGGCGCGCTGTCGCAAAAAGCCTCATCGACGATTAACCACCCGCCACGCAGTGCCAATTGCGTGGCCCAGCTTAGTAAGGTAGCCGCCGGTATCGTGGCGCCGGTAGGATTATTCGGATTACACAGCACCAGCACATCAACCGCCCCGGCAGTGACTGCCGCGCTTAAATCAGGATAAATGAGCTCAGTAAGCTGATGCCCTTGCGAGCGCCATTGATAAGCATGTTCGGCGTAAGACGGCGCTGAGACGATTACCCGCGCCACACCGGTTTGCTGCAAGCGCAAGCGCGGCAAGGCCTGAATCGCGGCCTGACTACCGGCTACCGCCAGCATCGAAGGCGCGCCATAAAATTCTTGCGCTGCATCACATAATTGAGGCATCTGCTGCGGCAAGCGATGCCAGGCGTTAGCAGTCAAGGCGGGAACAGGATAAAAACGCGGATTAATACCGGTCGATAGATCCACCCAGTCAGCGAGCGGACGAGCAAAACCTTGCGCTGCCTCACGTAAATTACCACCATGCTCCAACATTGCTGACTCCCAGTCTTGTTTATCTAATTCAGGACTTACGCGAAACGGCTCCAGTGCCATCGTTTCCGCCTTGCCGTAACAATTTTGCGTAAGTTCTATTATTTTTATCTTGTCTTTAATTTGTTGGTTCGAGCACAGAATCGAGCACAAAATTTAGTTTGTACCAAAAAACCAGGCAAATAGCAGCAAGCAAGCTACCCACAACGAGGTGCTACGCAAAACCAGGCTCCAGGCCGCTTGTATGTCAGCGGTACTGGCCACCCGCCCGCGCCCTAGCGGGGCGCGCTGCTCAGGCACCCCATCGTAAGTCGCCAGACCACCCAAGGCCAAACCCAAAGCACCAGCACCACTCGCCATTACCGGGCCAGCATTCGGGCTCGGCCAGGCGCCAGCCTGCTGCTGCCAGCACTGCAGTGCCAGCCGGGTATCGCCCATCACTGCATACGAAACTGCGGTCAGCCTGGCGGGTATCCAGTTCAAGACGTCGTCAACGCGTGCCGCTACACAACCAAAGCGCAATAAGCGCGGCGTCTTATAACCCCACATTGCATCTAGGGTATTTGATAAACGGTACAGCACAGCGCCGGCACCGCCCGCCACCACGAACCAAAACAGCGTGCCAAATACCGCATCACAACCATTTTCCAATAACGACTCGACACTGGCTTTGGCTAGATCTTCTTCGTTGGCAGCACTGGTATCACGGCTCACAATATATGAAGTAAGGCGTCTGGCAGTATCCAGATCGCCATTTTGCAAGGCCAAGCGTATCGGCGCTGTGTGTTCATACAGGCTGCGCAAGCCCAGGCAAAGATACAGCAAGAAAGCATGTAGCAAAGGCGCTAGCCAAAGACTATGGCGGGCACTCCACCACAAGATTATTTGAGTTGCCAGCACTAGAGGAAGCACAACCAGCGACCATGCCACGCCACCTGTAAAGCGTCCGGCAGAGTCGCGATTCCAACGCGCCTCCAAGGCGTTAGCGAGCTTACCGAAGCCGACCAGCGGGTGCCAGCGTGGAGTTTCCCCTAACAATAGATCCAAAGCTAGGCCAAGCACCAGACAGGCCACCAAAATACTCACAGTCAGCAGCAACATTTAGCCGCCCTTCAAATGCAGGGGCAGACCAGCCGCCACCCACGTCACTTGCTCACAACGGGCAGCGATCGCCTGGTTTAAACGCCCCGCCTCATCGACGAACCAACGCGAAACAGCTCCTTGCGGAACAATCCCCATGCCGACCTCATTCGAGACCATGACTATCTCCCCCGGCAGGTCCTGCAAAACCTGTAGTAAGGCGGTGCGCTGCAGCGCAAATTGTTCAGGCGCTATGATATTGCCGATCTCTGGATACTCATGCGTTTCTGAAAACAGCAGATTAGTTAGCCACAAGGTCAGGCAATCGAGCAAAATCAGGTTATCCGCGCTACTCACTTGCGCGATGCTTTGTGCCAGATTGATGGGGCATTCCAGGGTCTGCCATTGAGCTGGGCGGCGCGTCTGATGGTGCGCAATGCGCGTCTGCATCTCGGCGTCACCCGCCTGCGCCGTTGCCAGATACACGACAGGCTTACCTGAGCCGATTGCCAATTGCTCGGCATAGGCGCTCTTGCCTGAGCGTGCGCCACCAAAAATAAGAGTACGCTTCATGACTTGGTTTTCATCATTTCAGAGTGTCAGCGCTTTAAAAATAACTGCGCTGTAGCGGCAGGATTGGACGAAAAGTAGGCATGGAAATACGAGGCTTGCAGATTACCATCCAGATAGATTGCTTCTCCGACTTCGCTATTCCAGTGTTTTACCGTATTTGCAACCGGTACTAAATCCGTCTCAAAACGCGAGTAATGAAAAGTATGGCCGCGCAACTCGCCTTGCTCAGTCGCCAGCGCCTGTGCACCCAGCGCCGCCAACTGTTGTTGCATCACGATCTGCCCCTGCATCAGTCCTAACATTGGCCAGCTCTGCCCCTGTTGATCCGTCAACAAATCGCTCAGCACCATCATGCCACCGCATTCGGCCACGATAGGCATGCCTGCCGCGTGCGCGGCACGCATGGAGTTCTGCCAATGCCTAGCAGCCACTAGCGTTGCCGCATGTAACTCTGGATAACCGCCCGGTAGATACAGCGCATCGGCTTGCAGCGGAATCGATTGATCCGCCAGAGGTGAAAAAAATACCAGCTCAGCACCCAACTGACGCAAGCAATCGAGATTGGCCGGATAGATAAAAGCGAAGGCCGCATCTTGCGCAATCGCGATGGTTTTTCCCTGCAACAAATGCGGCGTTTCCGGTAGGTCGGGCAAGCTAAACTCTGTCAGTGGCAGTTGATCCCAAGCCTGCTTATCGATCTCTAGCTGATCGGCCAACTGCTCCAATATCGTCTCCAGTTGCACTACTTCCTGCGGCAACACCAGACCCAGATGCCGCTCAGGCAAAGCCCGCTCTTGACGCCGCAGACTGCCAAACAAAGCAATATCGCGCATCGCTGCTGCTACCATCTTGGCGTGTCCTTCAGACGCAACACGATTGGCAATCACTCCCGCCAAATTGACCGGTCCAAAATCCCGCAAACCCAGCGCCAAGGCACCTACAGTCTGCGCCATGGCCGAGGCATCCAACACCGCCAGCACCGGCACGCCGAAAGCGCGCGCCAGATCAGCCGAAGACGGATTGCCGTCATACAAGCCCATCACACCTTCAATCAGTATCACATCGACTTCGGCCGCCGCTTGTGCCAGCATGGCTTGCGAAGCGGCTAACCCGACCATCCATAAATCTAGCGACTGTACTGGCGCGCCACTGGCACGTGCCAGTATCATGGGATCGATAAAATCCGGGCCTGTTTTAAAAATACGTACGCTTTGCCCCATCTTAATGAGCTTACGAGCTAAAGCGGCCGTAGTCGTGGTCTTACCCTGTCCCGACGCGATGGCTGAAATTAGTACTACTTTTGCCGATGAGGTTTTCACTACCATTCTATGCCTGCCTGCGCCACAATCCCGTCCTGAAAGGCATGCTTGACTACCTGCATTTCGGTTACCGTATCGGCCACCGCTATCAATTCTGGCGGCGCACCACGGCCCGTGACGATCACATGCTGCGTCTCCGGTCTGCCATCAAGATCGGAAATCACTTGCTGCACATCGAGATAATTATATTTCAGCGCGATATTGAGTTCATCGAGTAACACCATGCCGATTTCAGGATCACTTAAAAAGCGCTTCGCCTGTTCCCAAGCCGCTTGCGCTTTCTCTATATCACGCTCGCGGTTTTGCGTATTCCAGGTATAGCCTTCGCCCATCGCATGGAACTCGACCTCATCCGGGAAACGCCGTAAAAATACCTCTTCACCGGTGGACATTGCCCCCTTGATAAACTGCACGACACCGACCTTCATACCATGTCCCATGGCACGCATCACCATACCGAAACCGCTAGAACTTTTGCCCTTGCCATTGCCGCAGTTAATCACCAGCACGCCAGTCTCGCGTTGCGCTGCTTCTATTTTTTGATCCATCAATTCTTTTTTGCGCAGCATGCGGCGATGGTGACGGGTATTGATGTTCTCGATATCTGGGGTATTTTCTGGGATATTCACGCGTTGCCTGTAAAAAAAAGTTTATTCGTAGCTTGAATCTTTTGGGAGAAAAAGTGTCTGATGGGCGTGTTCGAAGCGTTCTATAGGATGCCCCAGGCATAGGCTTAAATTTGCCTCCGTCATGACATCATCCCTCGATCCCGCCAACCAAAGACCATCACCCATCAGCAGCAAGGCATGAGTAGAAATCCTGTGCGCCAGATTCAGATCGTGACTCACCATCACCACTGCCTTATTGGCATCACGACACAGGCGTGCGAATAGCTGCATCACGCTGACCTGATGCGCCAGATCGAGTGCATTGGCCGGTTCATCGAGCAACATTAGCTGTGCATCTTGCGCCAGCAAAGCGGCAATCGCAACGCGCTGACGTTCACCACCAGACAGGCTACGGACATCACGTTGCGCTAAATCGGCCACATCAAGTTCACGTAGCGCTTCCTTAGCAATCGCCATATCTTCGGCCGATTCCCAATAATGTGCATCATGGTAAGGATGGCGCGCACTGAGTACGGTTTCTATTGCACGATAGGCAAATGCGTCGACCCGTCCTTGCGCTAAGTAGGCACGCTGTTTTGCTAAATCAGCCAAGGACCAACTCGCCAGGGGTTTACCCTGCACCTGCAATTGCCCCGTTTCTAGCGCACGCATCCCGGCAAGACTACGCAATAGCGTGCTCTTGCCGGCACCGTTGCGGCCAATCACACACCAACACTGTCCAGGCTCGACTTGCCAATTCAGATCAAGCAATAAGACGCGGCCAGAGACACTTAGACCTAAGGCACGCGCTTGCAATAACGGAGCGGATAGCGACGACATCAGCGACTCCTCAGCTGATGCAGTTGGAATAAAAATACAGGGACCCCGATCAGGGCGGTAATCACGCCCACCGGTAATTGTTGAGGTGCGATGACAGTACGCGCCAATGCATCCGTCAAGACGATAAAACTACCACTTGCCAAAGCCGCCGCCGGTATCAAGACTCGATGATCAGCACCCCAAGCGAAGCGACAGGCATGTGGAATAATCAAGCCGACAAAACCTATACTACCGGCGCTACTAACGGCGCTGGCGGTAAGCAGTGCCGCGCAAAAAAACAAGGCTTTGCGTAAACGGCCAATATTAATTCCGAGACTGCTGGCGTTATCTGCATGCATGGCAGCGACATTAATCGCGCGCGCACTGCGGATAGCGAACCAGGCCACCCCAACTAAAATGATCCAGGGAAGATAACGTGACTCGGTATTCGATAAATCACCTATCATCCAAAACACCATGCCACGCAAACGGCTGTCTGGCGCAATAGACAGAAGCAAGCTGACCATTGCGCTACAGCCAGCAGCCACGATCACGCCGGTCAAGAGTAGTAAGGGTGCGCTGCCCTCAGAGCTACCGCTGCCGCGAAAATCTCTATATGCCAAAGCAAATAACAACACTGCAACTGCAATGGCACCGGCAAAAGCCGCCAGATCGACCATCCAGGCAGCGCAAAAAAACAGTATTGCAAATAAGGCACCGACCGAAGCGCCACCAGAGATGCCAAGGACAAAAGGATCAGCCAGAGGGTTGCGTAGCAATGCCTGCATCATCACCCCCGCCAAACCCAAGGTAGCACCAGTGACAAAACCTGAGAGAGCACGCCCTAATCGCAAATCCAACACGGTAGTGGCCAAACTGGACGACTGCCCCTGGAACAACTCAAATAGCGCATGAAAAAGTTCAGGAAACGACAGCGTAACTGAGCCTATGGAGCAAGCCAGCAAGACACTAAAAATGGCGCAACTACCCAGGCCCAGAAATATCAGCTTGGCACGGCGTGCAGGATTTGGTTCAGACATGAAATCTCAAAATCAACGCTTCCAAAATATAATAATCATCAACACATAGACCACGGAAACTAGCAAAAGCTTGAAACCATATTGGAAACTGCGCCTCACTTTTACTGAAAAAACAGCGAGGCACAGTTGCTAGCTTAAAAATTATTTAAAGCCGTAACTCACACCAACATAGATATTCGAAGCGGCCGTTGCATAGTTTTTGGCAGTCTCGTAGTCCTTATTTAAGGCGTTATTAAAGCGTGCTAGAACGGTCCAGTTCGCAGCGACGTCATACGTTGCGTACAGATTAAGTAGCCCATATCCTGGCAGCAGCTTTTTATTTGCAACGTCATCGTAACGTTCGCCCGAGAATATTCCTTCGGCACCGAATTTTAGTTTTTCTATGCTGTACTCTGCCGCCAAAGTGCCGTGCTGCTTAGCACGCCGTGCCAGACGTTTGCCTGTGGTATCGTCCACCGGATCTTGTATATCCAAAGATGCACGCAAGTTTATGCTACCCAAGTTGACGTTCGCACCAATTGTTAAACCAGACATGGTGGCTTTATCGACGTTGTAAGCACAGCCATATTTATGTGTCGCTTGCAAAATCGGACAAACATTTGTGCTCACTAATAAGTCTGTCGCTTTATTTTGGTAATAGACCGCGCTAAATTCATAGGTATTATCATCAAAATAGACGCCGAGCTCGGCATTTTTTGCGGTTTCAGGTTTATTCGTTTCTATCCCGTAACTTGGGTAATACAATTCGTTATACGTTGGCGCACGAAAACTAGTGCCATAACTAGCGTTCAAACGCAGAGCCTCTGTCAGGCGATAGCCATACGCTACGCTGCCGGTAGAGTGAGAGCCGTATTGTGAGCTGACGTCATTGCGCAGACTGGCGCTAGCCAGGTGCGCATCGCGTTTCAAAACATACGACGCCGCATATGAATTAGTGCTGCGACTACGATTCAGAGCCAAAGTCGTGCCATCGACATCTTCAACGCGTCGCTCGACGATCAGTTGCAAGACATCTTTACCGATGTTGATATCATTTTGCCAGTTGATACTGGTTTGGGTCGTGTCAATCTGGCTTTTGCCGTATGACGCATCTGTGTAGCCTTTATCAGCGGTTTTTGCCAACTGCAATCCACTTAACCAATTACTGCTTAATTTGGCCCTACCGAACAGCGCGACAGTCTCCAACTTTTGTTCGCTCCTATCATCGTAACCTGGTCCGGAATCAAACTGAGAGTCAAGGCGGCTTTGTAAAAAATTCAAACCTAAATCAAAACCCTTACTTACTTCAAGACCTAACCTGCCACTAACACTATCGAGAGTGTAGCCATCTTTATCGGCGTTATAGCTATATGGACCTGCCGCTGGCTTGGTGGCAGAGAACCCTTCTGAAGTTTCATGGCCAGCATTCAAAGCAAAGCTAAAATTACTTTCAGTTGCGCCAGAAATACCTGCTTCCACTCTACGCAAGCCATAACTACCTACACCCACGGAAGCAGTAGGCGCGATTGCACGACTACCCTTTTTCGTAAATATCTGCACCACACCGCTCATTGCATCGGCACCATACAAACTAGACAGAGGACCGTAAACAACTTCTATGCGCTCTATTTGCGACAAAGGGATGGTTGACCAGCTCGCACCACCAGAGGTGGCTGAACCTATGCGTACGCCATCGATAAATACCGCATTTTGCGAATTCGAGCCGCCGCGCATGAACACCGAAGCAGTAGTACCTGGCCCACCGTTACGGCCAATTTCTATACCACGCTGTTTTTGCAATAAATCGACTACAGAAATCGCACCAGATTTAGCGATTTCTTCGGCGTTAATAACAAGGTTATCAGCCAACACGTCTTTTGCGACTTGGGCTTGGCGCCCCGCTGTAACGACGACATTTTGGGTAGGCTCTGCAAACACAGAGAAAGTAGGAAAGGCAGCGGCCACAGCAAAGCTGATGGCTAGCGGTTTAAATACTGAAGTCATGATCAATTCGAAAAAAGGCAAGCAGCCGACGTCCCCGCAGGCTGCGTGAATACAAAGTGTTCAACGGGATGATCGCTAGCAGATGAATCGACTCTATTGTGTCAATCCAAGCCAATTTAGGTCTCTAAAAATAAACAGAAACCGAACATCGCCGTTCGTCGCACTTCACTTATTCTGGCCGGTATCCGGGCTGACGAGCTTGACCATCTGACCTTCCCATGCACTTTGCACAGTGGTAACGAAGGATGGCTTGCCACGTTTTGATTCAAAACTTCTGAAAATCTTCGTGGCGCTTGTACACCGTTGCGGGGGCAGCACACTGAATGCACAGAATACTTGCATCGTGTTTCCCGTTTAACCGCAGACATGATTATGTCCGCGAGCACCAAAACTGCGCCATTTTAATGGCTGAGACTGGACTCGGCAAGGTCTATCGAAATTTACCGCAAATAATTTGAAATATTTGAGCTAGATTAATTTCAACTCAATTGTTCATATTTACTGACCAGTGATAGCCATGCTTCAAATAGACAACGATGCAAGTCAGACAATTCTGTAAATTTCAAATTGATGTGATAGTACTCGCCACTGAGCCGAGAATTCAAGACGCGCATTTTGCAATGCACTTGATATGTCTGATCTGAAGTTTGATCGATATGCGGGACGTTCAATAGTAAACGATATTCCTTGTTGGTTTCAACGCTAGCGGGGCAATAAATCAACACTCCACCTTTAGAAATATTGATGACCTTAGCGGCAACAATATTATCTTCACCTAATTTAATCACGGCACGCCAAACCACATTGGTTCTAGGATTTTTTCTAAGCTCTATCATAATCATCGCCTCCCAAGATTTCTATTGAGTGAGAAATTGTTTTTTTATATAAATCGCGCTTGCTTGAACACTAACACAATTTAATTTGCACTTGAACACAATCACCAAAATCAAGGTTTTTTCTTTTCATTGCGACAGCATTAGCCAAATCCTCGGCAGACATGCCGAATTGATAGGCAAGGATCATGCTTAATGGTCCGCCATGAGTAACCAACACGGTCTCAGTTCCCTCCAGTTCGCGACACATCGGCAAGCTCGTCAAAAAATCCAGCACACGTTTCGCCATCATAAGAACCGATTCACCGCCAAATGGCACGTAGCCAACCACGTCAAGCACCCAGGCATCGATTTCTGCACGCGCGATATTTTCCCAAGAACGCATTTCCCATGCGCCAAAATTCTTTTCCATCAACCGAGCGTCAATTACAGGCGCATGATGCAACATACGCGCCAAAACATGGCAACGCTGTAAGGGACTGGAAATCACGCTCAGATTTACTGGCAGTAGCATGCGCAATTCATCCGCGATTTGTGTGCAATGCACATGATTGGCGGGGATATCGCTTTGTCCGTAACAAATATCAGGCGCTATATCTAGCTTAGGATGCCGTATCAGATGCAGTAACATAGATTCAGATCCAACGCGGCATGGCCAACAAGCCGAGATAAAACGCGACTTCAGATAGTTGCTGCACTGCCCCCAGACAATCGCCGGTGTAGCCGCCTATACGACGCACAAACAAGGCTGACAACCAGTAACTGGCGACCAGCAGCCCAAATAATCCCATCAAAAAAGCCAACAAAGGCAGCAACTGAAACGCCAACATCGCCATCAGCGGAACAATCACGCTAAGAGTCGCAATCAGAAATTCGCCACCAGACATATGTTGAGCTAAGGGCTTAGCCTTTCCTTCCAGCCGAGCATATTCCAGGCACCATATCAAACTGCACGAAGCCAGGCGTGATAAAGGATGTGCCATCAGCAAGGCCGGTACCACATACGTTGCGGGTAAACTACTGAGCAAACTTATTTTAAAGATCAGCATCAGACATACGCCTATCGCACCATAGGCACCGACTCGAGAATCTTTCATAATGTCTAGCACGCGCTCCGGCGTCATGCCTCCGCCAAACCCATCACAGACATCGGCAAATCCATCCTCGTGAAAGGCACCGGTCAACCAAATACTAGCAACGGTAGACATTACCACGGCCACCAGAGGTGTCCAGAGTAGTATCGCCCCGCTATACACTGCCGCGCTAACGCCCGCCACAACCCATCCAACCGCCGGAAAATAACGAGAGGCTTGATGTAGCCACGCGGAATCAAATCCCACCCAAGCAGGTATAGGAATGCGCGTAAAGAATTGCATCGCAATAAAAAACAGTCGCAATTGCTGTTTCATAAATTCAATCAGCAACTTGGTTTTTTTCGCTGACCTGAGCCGAACCAAAGGTCGCCATCTGATTCAGAAAATTCACCGCAGCCTGCAATAAGGGATACGCCAATGCCGCCCCCGTTCCCTCACCCAGCCGTAAATCTAAAGCCAGCAAAGGCTTAGCATCCAAAGCAGACAGCATCCTGGCATGTCCACTCTCATCGGAGCTGTGCGCAAAGACGCAATAATCAAGTATTGCAGGCTGCAAACGCGCCGCCACCAATAAGGCACTTGTCACGATAAAACCATCAATCAGCAATACCATGCGACGCTCAGCGGCAGCCAGCATAGCCCCCACCATCATGGCGATTTCAAAACCACCAAAGCACGCCAGCACATCCAAAGGCTCGCTCACATCAGCGTGCAGCAACATCGCTGCTTCGATCACACGTTGTTTATGCAAGACCCCTGCATGACTCAAACCAGTGCCTGCGCCGACGCAATCGGAGACCGGAATACCGGTCAGCTTATGCATTAAGGCAGCCGCAGCAGTTGTATTGCCTATTCCCATTTCGCCAAAGCCGACTACGTTGCCAACCATGGCCTTCACTAACTGCACACCATGTTGCAGAGCGGTCTGACATTGCTCCGCACTCATTGCGCGCTCTTGTGCAAAATTACGTGTGCCACCAGCGATTTTGCGGTTTAGCAAATTCTCGCGCACCCCAAAATCATGCTTGACGCCAGCATCGACGATCTGCAATTGAATGCCGTTTTGCCTCGCAAAAACATTGATTGCGGCACCTTGTGTTAAAAAATTCTCCACCATTTGCCAAGTCACATCCTGAGGAAATGCCGATATTCCTTCAGCGACGACACCATGATCAGCGGCAAACACAATGATGCTGGGCGCATCCAATGCTGGAGCGCTGCTCTGTTGTATCAAGCCCACTTGGTGCGCTAGTTCCTCTAGCCTGCCCAAGCTACCTAAAGGCTTAGTTTTATTGTTAATGTAGCCATGTAGTAGCTCAGACAAGGCTGGATTGTTAGTGCCTGAAATAACAGGCAAGAGCACAGATAAAGACGTCATGAATTAAGCGCAATCAAAGAAGCAAAATTGAAAGTCGCTAGTGTAGTGCCTCAAGCACACATCACCAATACGCCGTTCACGAAATGATGAAGAAAACCGAAGCATATCCCCGCAAACCAACAAGCGGGTATGGGACCGGGCTGCAAACTGTGTTGATCTTTGCATTCTCAACGTACTAAGGCCTTAATCACCGGCCATTGCCGTCTTGAAATCGGTAAACGTTCATCACAATCACGCAAGATAACTTGCCATGATTCAGTCAATTTCTCGTGGTCATGCTCGGGATCATTACTGTGAGGCGCGCGTTCAACGCCGACAATGGCAAGTCGTGAAACGAGAGCATTTCTATGCACCCGCACCAAGCTGATCACCATTTCTTCTTCAATGGAAGTTAAAGATTCTTCGAGTAAATAGCTGCGCGCCTTCGTGTGCAAGGTGACATACTTTTGCTCCGCCTTTAAAAACAAGACATCTGCCACAGGAACTAGCAGAATGCGATTTCTCTCCAATACCGAGAAGCACTGGCGGGCAGTTGGCAATTTAGGAAGGATAACCGGGGCCATCTCTGACTTAAGCTCGACAGGAGACGATCCAGCAATGCGTAAGCGCACTATACGCAAAATCGCTTCCGCCAGTCGACTTGCCCTTACTGGCTTAAGTAAATAATCCATGGCATGCACTTCAAAGGCTTTCAGTGCATATTCGTCGTAAGCGGTGATGAAGATCACTGCCGGTTGCTGAGTTTGAGAGTTACGCGCCAAATGCTGGGCCAATTCCAGACCATTCATGCCAGGCATTTGCACGTCTAATAAAATAATATCAGGACGTCCCACTGCGATACTATCTAAGGCCGCTTGCGCATTCGCCGCCTCACCAATCAGAACGCAGGGACACTCTGTCTGAATATCCGACAACAGCATTGCCAATCGCTGTCTCGCCGGAGCCTCATCATCAACTATCAGTATTTTTGGTAAATTCATTTATTTGCTGGAAATTGCAGTTTAACTTCAAAATTATTCCCTATAGGGCCGTAGCTCAAGTCCGCTTCGATATCATAGAGTAGTACCAGTCGCTGCCGGATATTCTCCAGCGCCATGTGATTACCCTGCGACAGTCTGGCATCCGCATGTAGCGGATTGCTGACCGAGATTTCTATTTTATTTAGATTGCGGCGTATCGCTACCAGAATTAAAGATGCCTTAGTTGATGGCTCCACCCCATAATGCACTGCATTTTCTAACAAGGGCTGCAACAAAAGCGCCGCAATTTTTATTTCACTAAGTTCTAGGTCATTCAGATTTTCAGTATGCCAACTGATCTGCAGACGCTCGCCCAAACGCAGTTTTTCTATCGATAAATATTGTTCACACAGATGAATCTCATCCTGCAGCGTCGTCATGTCGCGCGTGTCGCGCATCAGCACTCGAAACAGATCAGCCAAATCTTCCAGCACGGTTTCGGCACGACGTGGGTCAGTGCGTATCAAAGAAAGTACTGCGTTGAGGCTATTAAACAAGAAATGTGGCCGTATCCGGGCCTGTAGCGCCTGCAATTTGGCTTCCCCCAACGCGGGCGAAAAGGCACGGTTGCGTAGTTCAAAATAATGTTGCAGACCGATCCCATAGATAAAACACAGCAAGGTTGCATACGAGGTGTGCAGTCTAGGAAAACTAAATGTAAACCAATCCATGTTTTCCAAATACATTAGTACTAACAAACAAATTCCCGATGGCGCGCATCCAGCGATTGCACGCTGAGCCCATGCTGGTACCGCTCTACTGGCAAGGCGTTCGCGCAAGAAACACAGGCTTAACAACGATGACAGACAAATTAACTCGACCAACATCGAGGTCTCAATAAACTCCTGGGTACTGATGAACCAGCCCTGACCACGCCCCAATAGGGCAATAAAAACAGAGGCATTGACTATAAACAACACACGAAAAAGTATGCCCAGATTGCAATAATCGGGCAATATTAGATGGCTACTACGGGTGTTTGCTACCTTATTCATCGTGATAGAGCGTGAAGCTTGTTGCTGGCACACGGTATAATCGGGAAATACAGTTTAGGCAGCATCACTATTTCCATAAAATTCATAAACCACTATGACATCACAATTCTCAAAAAAAAGCGAGGCATGGTCTGCCCGTTTCAACGAACCTGTTTCCGATTTAGTCAAACGTTACACTGCCTCAGTCTTCTTCGATAAGCGCCTGGCGCTGTTTGATATACAGGGATCATTGGCGCACGCAGAGATGTTAGTGGCGCAAAATATCATCACCGACCAAGATCATGCCGACATCCAACGTGGCATGCAGCAAATTTTGTCCGAAATTGAAAGTGGACAGTTTGTTTGGCTGCTTGATCTGGAAGACGTGCATCTGAATATTGAAAAACGCCTGACGGAGTTAGTCGGTGATGCTGGAAAACGTCTGCATACTGGGCGTTCACGCAATGATCAGGTCGCCACCGATATTCGTCTGTATGTCCGTTCCTCCATCGATACTATTGTCGGTCTTTTAGGTGATTTTCGTAGCGCCCTGCTCGATTTGGCTGAACAACACGCGGCCACCATCATGCCTGGCTTTACCCATATGCAGGTAGCGCAACCTATCACTTTCGGTCACCATGTTTTGGCCTATGTGGAGATGTTTGCGCGCGATACAGAACGTATGCTTGATTGCCGCAAACGCGTCAATCGCCTGCCACTTGGCGCAGCAGCCTTAGCGGGAACCACCTTCCCTATCGACCGTCTGCGTGTGGCAAAAACTTTGGGCTTCGACGATGTTTGCCACAATTCACTTGATGCAGTCTCAGACCGAGATTTCGCGATAGAATTTTGTGCTGCGGCGGCTTTGATCATGACCCATATTTCACGCATGTCGGAAGAATTGGTAATCTGGATGAGTCCTCGGGTCGGGTTTATCGATATCGCGGATCGCTTCTGCACTGGCTCGTCCATCATGCCGCAAAAGAAAAACCCCGATGTACCTGAACTGGCACGCGGAAAAACTGGGCGCGTGAATGGCCACTTGATCGCTTTGTTGACATTAATGAAGGGCCAGCCTCTGGCCTACAACAAAGACAACCAGGAAGACAAAGAACCACTATTTGACACCGTTGACACGATCGTCGACACCTTACGGATTTTCGCCGATATGGCTGGTGGCATTACGGTAAAGCCAGAAGCAATGCGCGCTGCAGCCTTACAAGGTTATGCGACAGCAACAGATCTAGCTGATTATCTGGTTAAAAAAGGTTTGCCATTTCGTGATGCGCATGAAGCGGTTGCACTGGCAGTGCGCACGTGCGTCGATAAAGGCTGCGACCTGAGCGACATGCATTTAGACGAGTTGCGAAAATTTTCAAACTTGGTGCAAGAAGACGTGTTTGCGGTGTTAACGTTAGAAGGATCTGTTGCTGCCCGCAACCATGTAGGCGGCACCGCGCCAGAACAAGTCAAACTGGCGATCGCCAGAGCACGTCAACAACTAGCATCGGTATAAGTAAGCATCAAAGCCTGACAATTTAAATTTTTTTTACGTGCAAAAAAATATTGGGACATCGCTATGGTTGAGATGATGTCCCGATATTTTCACACACACCTTTCTTCCAGGTACAGTATTTCTACCTTTTTATCTAAGTAGAAATACTGGGATTGTCTCTTTCCATCAAAATCCCTTCCCACCGTCTGCTTTCACGACTTGTCCTAGCGACAAATTGTTTTATACTTGCCTCGTTCTGAAAAAAATAAATCCTCAGGCTTTTGCTGATGGATACAAAGAAGTTTTACACTAGGAGACAAGCAATGAAATTTCTCATCTCGATGTCGAGATCCATCGACACGCTCAATGAAAAGATAGGCCACGCGGTGAGTTGGGCGCTATTGGCGGCAGTCCTTATATGTACCGGCAATGCCTTAGTGCGTTATGTGTTCAACACCAGTTCCAACGGCTGGCTAGAGATTCAGTGGTATCTGTTTTCAGCCGTTTTCCTGCTCGGCACCTCCTACACCTTACGTAGAAACGAACATGTACGGATAGACGTCATCTCCGGTCGCTTTTCAAAGCGTACCCAAGTCTGGATGGATATTTTCGGTTTCAGTTTTTTTCTATTACCGATGGCGGGTCTAATACTCTACTTCGCTATTCCTTTCGCATGGATCTCAATACAAAGTCAGGAAATGTCTAGCAACGCGGGCGGCTTGATCGTCTGGCCTGCTAAATTATTGATACCTATCGGTTTCTTGATGCTGAGCTTACAAGGGATATCGGAATTAATTAAACGCATAGGCTTTCTGCAAGGACTGGTTGAGGCAAGTGAATTTGAAAAACACGCAGCCACACCAGAAGAAGAAATTGAAGCGATTAAAACCGCAAATAATTTAAAATAAACCGGCGGAGACAATTAAATGACGGCTTTTATCATCGCAAACATGGCTCCCATCATGTTTGCCACACTAGTATTGTTTTTACTCTCAGGCTTCCCGGTTGCATTCGCACTCGCGGCTAACGGATTGTTTTTCGGTTTCTTAGGCATAGAATTTGGTTTGCTTAAACCGGAGTTATTGCAGGCACTACCCAACCGAATTTTCGGCATTATGTCGAACGATACTTTATTGGCGATCCCCTTCTTTACCTTCATGGGTTTAATACTGGAACGATCCGGTATGGCCGAGGATTTACTCGACACCATAGGTCAACTGTTTGGCCCATTGCGTGGCGGTGTCGCCTACGCGGTTATTTTTGTCGGGGCCCTACTGGCCGCGACTACCGGCGTGGTAGCAGCTTCAGTGATCTCAATGGGCTTGATCTCTCTGCCCGTAATGCTACGTTATGGCTACGATAAAAAAGTAGCATCGGGCGTGATTGCCGCCTCTGGCACTTTGGCACAAATTATTCCACCATCCCTGGTACTCATCGTCATGGCAGATCAATTAGGCCGTTCGGTGGGAGACATGTATCAAGCCGCTTTTATTCCAGGCTTGGTACTAACCGCCATGTATGCTGGCTATATTTTACTCATCTCCATCATCAAACCGACCTGGGTACCCGCCTTACCACCAGAAGCACGTAATCTACGTCAAAACAATGGCGATAGCGGTGCTGTATCTTTATTGATCTTGCTAGTACTTAGCATAGGTGCCAGCGTGAGTTACTCCAAGTACTACGCTGCGGGTCATCCGGATGTCGCAACGGACGAATTAGTCATTTACTCTGCCAGTATAGGGATAGCATTTGCCTTTGTACTTGCGATACTCAACCGCCAGTTCAAAATAGGATTATTGTCACGCATGGCCGAAAAAGTGGTGTTTGTCTTGATTCCGCCGCTGGCACTTATTTTCTTAGTTTTAGGTACCATCTTTATCGGCATCGCCACTCCAACCGAAGGTGGCGGCATGGGTGCTTTCGGTGCGATGGTGCTGGCAATGATGAATCGCCGCCTATCTTGGGATCTCACCAAGCAAGCCATGAACTCGACTTCCCGCCTATCCTGCTTTGTAGTCTTTATTCTGATTGGCTCCACAGTATTCTCTCTGGTTTTCCGCGCGGTCAATGGAGATTTGTGGGTAGAACATTTACTGACCTCACTGCCTGGCGGCAATGTAGGCTTTCTGATCGTAGTCAACATCATGTTCTTTGTTCTTGCCTTCTTCCTGGACTTTTTTGAACTGGCATTCATCCTGGTGCCCTTAGTCGGACCGGTAGCAGAGAAAATGGGAATAGATTTGATATGGTTTGGCGTTTTACTTGGAGTGAACATGCAAACCTCCTTCATGCACCCTCCGTTTGGCTTTGCACTTTTCTACTTGCGCTCAGTCGCACCTAAAGAGGTCAAGACCAGCGATATTTATTGGGGTGCCATCCCTTTTGTGGCGGCCCAAATCATTATGGTCAGTCTGATCATCGCCTTCCCTAGCATAGTCTCAGTGGAGAAAAAGACGAATATGAAAGAGGAAGTGCAACTGAATCTTACGATGCCAACCGAAGATGCCAGCCCGGTCAATCTACCGGAAGGCGCAAATCAAGCTCCCGAAGGCAAAGAGGAGGATCCTCCCGCGCCAAAGTTCACGCAATAATCTAACTCAAGTAAAAAACCGCTACGGCGGTTTTTTTTACTTAACACTGCTCACCAACACCAATTACTCTTTATCTCTGCCATCTAGTCAGAGAGCAAAATATGAGCAACATTTATTCTGACACTCCCTAGTATCACTGTGCGCTAAACACCAAATTGAACGACGCACATTAACAGCACGTGACACTCCAAAGTTTCGAAAACATGAGTGCAAGCAGTCCATAACATCCTGTTTAGCAATAAAAAAACCGCACAAATGTGCGGTTTTTTTCTACATCAATATCGTTTGCGGAAACTTATTTCAAGGAACGTGACATATTAAATTTCGCGAACGATTGTTCCGCCACATTAAACCATTGCCCCTGGTTATTCCGGAACGCGACCCAGTCATCGTAGACTTTTTTAAACTTAGGGTTCTTGGCAGCTTCTTCATTAAAAGTTTCCTGAGCCGCTTTAAAACAAGCTTCCATCACAGGTTGCGGGAAAGGCTTAAGAGAGATCTTATTTTGCAGCAGACGCCCCAGAGCAGCTGGGTTTTTGGCATCGTATTTCGCTTGCATATCAGTGTGCGCTTCCATACTCGCTACTTCGATCGCATGCTGAAACAACTTAGGCAATTTTTCCCATTCTTTTTTGCTGACATAAAATGACAATTGCGCGCCACCTTCCCACCAACCTGGGTAGTGGTAAACCTTGGCCACTTTGTAGAAGCCTAGTTTCTCATCATCGTAAGGACCTACCCATTCAGCGGCATCAATCGTACCTTTTTCTAGTGCGGTGTAGATATCGCTACCTGGGATTTGCTGAGGTACGGTACCCAACTTAGTCATGACCTTTCCTGCGAAACCACCAACACGAAATTTCAGACCTTTCAAGTCTTCCACGGTTTTGATTTCTTTACGAAACCAGCCACCCATTTGAGTACCGGTATTTCCGCCCAAAAAGTTCACCACATTGTATTCAGCAAAGAACTCACGCATCAGTTTCATACCATTACCATGCAACATCCACGCTGTTTGCTGGCGTGATGTCAGGCCAAATGGCATTGCAGTATCAAATGCGAAGGTCGCATCTTTACCGAAGAAGTAATAGGAAGCGGTATGCCCCATTTCCACAGTACCGTCTTTGACCGCATCGAGCACCGCTGGACCTGGCACGATTTCGCCACCCGCGAAAGGACGAATATTAAATTTACCTTCGGTCAGTTCTTTAACGCGATTGCAAAACACCTCGGCCGCGCCATAAATAGTGTCTAAACTTTTAGGAAAACTTGATGCCAAACGCCAATTAAGCGTAGGGGTTTCTGCCAATGCTGGTGTTGCAACTGCCACACTGGCGGCACCTACAGAGGCGCTTACTGCTGCTTTTTTTAGAAAGGAACGACGTTCCATGCTGTCTCCAATATAAGGATATTTCCGATTTCTTCGGTTCGGGGTTCGCCTGTAATAAGCATAAATTAAGGCTAATTAAAGCTAATTAAGACTTACTTACTATGCAAGCGAAATCCATTCTATGGGCAGCGTATCAAGCTCGCAATCAATGTTTATATTGCATTGCAACATAAACATTGCGAGCCGCATGTATTTCCAGCGCATTTAACAGCTTATATATTTGAAACTTCATAAAAATCAAATGCTTATAAAAAACAAAGGCTGGGATTTATCTTTAGACAAATCCCAGCCTCGCTCAAATTTAAGTATTTCTACGTATCCAGCATTACGACAAAAACGACTTAACTACCAGCAACAGTCATATTCTCTATCAGAATAGAGCCGGTTTGCTTCGTACCCCGAATCAAGGTATCGGCCCCTATCGCGACGATTTGCTGAAACATTTGACGCATATCTCCGGCGATGGTGATCTCTTCGACCGGATATTGAATCACGCCGTTCTCGACCCAGAAACCAGATGCACCGCGCGAATAATCACCTGTCACATAATTGACGCCCTGCCCCATGAGCTCGGTCACTAAAAGTCCGGTGCCCATTTTTTTTAACATGGCCTTAAAGTTATCCGTTTTTTGAGTCTGCGTAGAGCTGAGCGTCAAATTATGCGAACCACCGGCATTGCCAGTCGTTTGCATACCTAGTTTTCGCGCTGAGTAACAAGACAAAAAATAGCCTTGCAAGATACCGTCCTTGACCACATCACGACGCTGCGTCTTGACGCCTTCATCATCAAACGGCGAGGATCCTACGCCACCAGGGATATGTGGGTCTTCCACCACTTGTAAATGTTTAGGAAAAATCTGAGTTCCTAATGAATCGAGTAAGAAGCTAGATTTACGGTACAAAGCGCCGCCCGACACCGCTTGTACGAAAGAACCCAGCAATCCCGCTGCCAAAGGCGCTTCAAACAGCACCGCACATTTACGCGTGTCGAGCTTACGTGCATTCAAACGCGCCAGAGCACGCTCAGCTGCATAGCTTCCTATCGCTTCCGGTTGCGCGAGTTTTTTAGCATTGCGTTGTGAGCTATACCAGTCGTCACGCTGCATGCGCGCGCCCTTGCCAGCAATCGGAGAAACCGAAATGGTATGGCGCGAGAACGGATAACCGCCCATAAAGCCGCGTGAATTTGCCGCTACAAAGTGTGATTGCTGAGCATGCACACCAGCTCCCTCGCAATTTGTAACGCGCTTATCCACAGCGTAAGCGGCAGCTTCGGTACGGCGTGCCAACTCTATCGCTTCCTCCGCAGTTACTAACCATGGATAAAACAGTTTCAAATCTTGCGGATGCATTTCCAGCAAGGCGGTCTCTGGCAAATCAGCGCAATTGTCTTCGGCAGTAAAGCGCGCGATGTTGTAAGCCGCGTCTACCGTATCCAATAAAGATTTTTGCGAAAAATCGGAGGTGCTGGCATTGCCGCGTTTTTGACCGATGTACACAGTCACGCCTATGCCTTTATCACGATTTTGTTCTATCGTTTCTACTTTGCCTTTACGCACACTGACGGAAAGGCCCCCGCCCTCGCTGATTTCTACGGCGGCGTCAGTAGCGCCTTTTTCACGTGCAAAACGCAACATATCTTGTGCAATTTGCCTTAACTGATCCTGAGTATGGGTAAAAACTGGTTTGCTCATGGGCGGTTTCTTTAGTTGCGTAGATAAAAAGGGTATCATAGCAGCCGTTTCAATAAGTTTATAGAATAAAGGCGAGTCAATTATGCCAAATCCAAATCGAGGCTCCTGTGGCTTCAAGTCCACCGAGTTCGAACAAGAGTACGAACGCCCTTCAAAATCACAGTTAAAACGTGAAATGACAGGTCTGCAAAAGTTAGGTCAAGAACTCATCGACCAGCCGCGTGACCGTGTCAAACGTGTTCCTATGCCGGAAGACGTGCGCGATGCGATCCTTGAATGTCAAAAAATCAAGGATCACGAAGGCCGTCGTCGACAATTACAATTCGTCGGTAAAAAGATGCGTACTTTAGATGAGACCGAAGTGGCACTCATACAAAAAACCATCGACAGCTGGAAAGGTGCATCCAAATCGGATACCGCCGCCATGCACGCTTTAGAGCGTAGACGCGACAAGTTATTGGCCAACGATACTGCGGTCACCGAGTTGATGGCCGAACATCCAGAAATCGATGCGCAACAATTACGTACCATGATACGTAATGCGCGCAAAGAGCAAGCTGAGAGCAAGCCGCCAAAAGCTTATCGCGAAATCTTTCAATTGCTCAAAGAACTCTCCAAAGTAAAAACAGCAGGCTCTGCTGATGATACTGAAGGCGATGATGAGGATGAAGAAGACGATGAGTGAACTTGCTAGCGGCAACGCTGACAAGTTGGGGCGCGCCCTGCGGATTGGCTTAGTCTCGATCTCGGATCGGGCCTCAGCCGGCGTGTATCAGGACCTGGGCCTGCCGGCCTTGCAAGAATGGTTTGGGGCCGCCCTGAGTTCGCCCTGGATCATGGAAACACGATTAATCCCGGATGAGCGCGCTGCCATAGAGTCTGCCTTAATCGATTTAGTCGATAAGGCACTGTGCGATCTGGTAATCACCACCGGTGGCACCGGACCGGCACGGCGCGATGTCACCCCAGAGGCAACTCTCGCAGTAGCGACCAAAGAAATGCCAGGTTTTGGCGAGCAAATGCGCCAGATCAGTCTGAAGTTTGTGCCTACCGCAATCTTGTCCCGACAAGTGGCAGTGATACGCGAAAGCGCAGAGCATGCGGCTTTGATCATGAATCTGCCGGGCCAGCCAAAATCCATCAAGGAAACTTTGGAAGGTCTTAAAGATGCCAATGGCGTGCAGCTCGTTGCCGGAATATTCTCAGCGGTTCCCTACTGCATCGACCTGATCGGTGGCCCCTACATAGAAACCCACGACGCAGTGTGTAAAGTATTTCGCCCTAAATCAGCGTTACGCCCAAAAGCCGAAAATTAAACCCTCATAAAGTTAATCTATATGACCACCGTTTTACTCGACAGCATAGAAATTGAAAGCGCCCCGAATCCTAGCGTTGCCGTAATCTGGCTGCATGGCTTGGGTGCCGATGGTAATGACTTCGTCCCTATCGTCAAAGAACTAGACCTCAGAGGCTGCGCCGCTATCCGTTTTGTGTTTCCACACGCGCAAACCATGCCGGTCACCTTAAACGGTGGTTATGTGATGCGCGCCTGGTACGACATTATGGGTGCCGATATCGTCAAACGCGAAGACGAGGCGGGTTTACGACTGTCGCAAATTCGCATAGAAACCTTGATAGCACGCGAAAAAGCACGCGGCATTCCGGCTGAACGCATCATCCTGGCAGGCTTCTCGCAAGGCTGTGCGATGGCCTTGCAAGTAGGCTTACGTCACCCGGAAAAACTGGCTGGCTTACTTTGCCTGTCTGGCTACGTCGCATTGCGCGATGTGGTGGCAAGCGAAAGAACTGCGGCCAATCAAGCCACACCTATCTTTCTGGCGCACGGCACAGCCGATCCGGTGATACCGCTGTTACGTGCAGAACAATCGCGTGATCTTTTACAAGATCTTGGCTACTCCATAGAGTGGCACGAATACATGATGCAACACTCGGTATGCGAAGAAGAGATCAGAGATATCGGCAATTGGTTACGTCGCGTCGTACCTGCTTAGTTCGCGGCTTAGTTCCTAGCTTAGAACTTGATTTTGACTTGATTTGAAACTGACGCGCCGCAAACGCAAGTACTAAGTATTTCTGCCGGGCCACACTCGGCAGAAATCCCATCAATTAGCATACTCCTCACCAGTATATTTTAGATGCGCACATAGAATATGCGCAATATGGGTTAAATTTACTTATACTCCCCCATTTTTAATTTAACGAGCGCTCCACTGGAGGCCTAGCAGTGCTGCATCAGTTGTAGTGCCTGAGCGATATCCGCCATCAAATCATCGGCGTCTTCCAGACCTATGTTAAAGCGCAGCAAAGTACCCTGGTGCTGCCAATCGCTGCGCATTTGCTGTATCCGATACGGCAAGCACAGGCTACGCGCGCCGCCCCAGCTAAAACCTATGCCAAATAACTTCAAGCTATTCACGAAACAATCAGTCTGCGCCTCACTGTAACGCGCATTGACCAGCACCGAGAACAGGCCAGCGGCGCCAGTAAAGTCGCGCACCCAGATTGCGTGACCAGGGCAGCTAGCCAAGGCCGGATGCAAGACCGTGTCTATCTCAGGGCGGGTGCTAAGCCAAGTAGCAAGCTTACGAGCACTTTGGTCGTGCGCGTCAAAACGCAGCTTCAGAGTATCAAGATTGCGCAATACCAGATACACATCGTCCATACCTACCCCAAAACCGAGACGCATATGCGCCGCCTGCAGCCGCAAATTGAGTGCCTGATCACGCGTAATCACCGCGCCCATCAAGACATCCGAGCCACCGCTTTGATACTTGGTGAGCGCTTGCATGACGATATCGACACCGTGCGCAAAGGCCGGCAAGGCAATCCCCGCAGACCAGGTATTGTCCAGCGCCACCAACACATTTTTTGCGTGCGCAGCGGCACAAATGGCCGGGATATCCGGCACTTCCATGCTCACCGAACCCGGCGCTTCAGTCCAGATTAATTTGGTATTGGGCTGAAGCAATTCGCTGATCGCCGCACCAATTAAGGGATGGTAATAGCGCACACTGACGCCAAAGCTACGCGCCAGCCAATCACCTAAATCCCGGCTAGGGCTATACACATTTTCTGGTAGCAGCACATCGTCACCAGCTTGCAATAAAGCCATATTCACCAACGCAATCGCCGCCAAGCCACTAGGCGCTAATAAACAAAACTTGCCCTGTTCGATTTCGGCCAGCCTAGCTTCTAAGGTAAAACTGGTGGGCGTGCCATGCAGGCCATAGGTGTAAGCCGACTTATCTTGCCATCGGCGCTCACGCATCGCGGCAACGTCCTTAAACAGCACCGTAGAGGCGTGATGGATCGCGCTGGGGAAAGCGGAAAAACCAGCCGGTGCCTGATAGTTACTATGAATTACAGCAGTCGCTGAGATCGAGTCGAAACTGGTTTTTTGGCTCATGAATTCACTCAAAAATAAGTAGGCTTAATTCTTTGGCATTCTACGTCAAGTGCGCAGATTAGGTATCCGGCGCACAGTCTGTCGCAACGGTCGGCAGTCGGCAACACGGACCACATCAGGGTACGACCATGGCAGCTCACTTAGCGCTGCGATTCCAATTCCGACCAATTTATCGTTGACCGCCATCAAGGACTTTCCATTTCAAAGCTAATAACATTGCCTCGAAGTTGGAAAATGTCCTACACCAATTTCGCAAATCGTTTTCGCAAGCGCAGACAGGTAGTTTTCTTTTTAAATCACAATAACAAGGGGGTTCTTCAGATGAGCTCATCATTCACAAAATCGACTGCCAGAAATATTTTTTATGGCGGCTCGGTATTTTTCTTCTTGCTTTTTTTAGGGCTCAGCTTCGATACGATGACTGCCCTGCCTAAGCTAGACAATAGGGCAAACCTTACCGAATCGGCGATACGCGGTAAGAAAATCTGGGAAACCCGTAACTGTATAGGTTGCCATACTTTACTAGGCGAAGGCGCGTACTTTGCACCGGAACTAGGCAATGTGTACAAACGTCGGGGTCCGGATTTTATCAAAGCATGGATTAACTCTCAGCCCACTGGTGCTCCCGGTCGCCGTCAAATGCCGCAATTTCATTTGAACGATACAGAAATGGCCGACATGATCGAATTTCTTAAATATTCCTCAGAAATCAATACCAATAAATGGCCGCCTAATATCGAAGGCTAAGGCACTGAGGCAAGAAATTAAAGAAATACAAGAATCAATAGTTACACTAAGCGGAGAAACACCATGCAATACAAATCACAGGCAGTCGCGAAGCCCTATTTCATCGCGGCGATTGGCCTCTTTTTAGGGCAAATTCTGTTCGGCCTGATTATGGGCCTGCAATACATTATCGGAGACTTTCTGTTTCCGGCGATACCGTTTAACGTTGCCAGGATGGTTCACACCAACCTGCTGATCGTCTGGATGCTGTTCGGTTTTATGGGCGCAGCTTACTATTTAATCCCGGAAGAATCGGAACGCGAACTGCATAGCCCTAAATTGGCGATGCTAATGTTCTGGATCTTCTTAGTCGCTGGCGCACTGACCATCGTTGGCTACCTGGCCGTGCCATATGCGACGTTGGCTAAACTGACAGGCAACGACTTGCTGGAAACCATGGGTCGCGAATTTCTGGAGCAACCGCTGCCAACCAAGGTCGGCATCGTCATCGTGGCACTGGTATTTCTGTTCAATATTTCCATGACCGTTCTGCGCGGTCGCAAAACCAGTATCAGTCTGGTCATGCTGGCCGGTTTATGGGGTCTGGCGATTTTCTATCTATTCTCGTTCTACAATCCTAGCAATCTGGTCAAGGATAAATTCTATTGGTGGTGGGTAGTACATCTGTGGGTAGAAGGCGTTTGGGAGCTGATTTTAGGTGCGATGCTGGCCTTCGTCCTGGTGAAAGTCACGGGCGTAGATAGAGAAGTCATAGAAAAATGGTTGTATGTGATTATCGCGATGTCTTTAATCTCCGGCATCATTGGTACTGGCCATCACTACTATTGGATAGGCGCACCAGAATACTGGCAATGGTGGGGTAGCGTGTTCTCTGCTTTGGAACCAATACCGTTCTTCATGATGACTGTGTTTGCCTTCAATATGGTGAATCGTCGACGTCGCGATCATCCAAATAAGGCTGCAGTCTTGTGGGCCTTGGGCACCGGTGTGATGGCTTTCCTCGGCGCTGGCGTATGGGGCTTCTTGCATACTTTAGCACCAGTCAACTATTACACGCACGGTACGCAAATCACGGCAGCGCACGGTCACATGGCGTTTTATGGTGCCTATGCGATGGTGATTTTGACGATGATTAGTTACACCATGCCTATCATGCGTGGGCGTGAAGCCAATAGCAATAAATCGCAAGTGGTCGAGATGTGGGCTTTTTGGTTGATGACGGTGTCTATGGTATTCATCACCTTATTCCTGACAGCGGCTGGTATTTTGCAGGTATGGTTGCAAAGAATCTCCACCACACCGATGTCCTTCATGGCGACCCAAGATCAGCTGGTGATTTTCTACTGGTTGCGCTTAGGCTCCGGTGTCATCTTCACGATAGGTCTGCTACTGTATATCACTAGCTTCTTCATCAAAGGTGAAACGGTCGCGGTAAGTAGCGGCAAGTAACAATAAGCAAATCAAGACTAGTAGCAGTCAACCGAAGTAAAACCAAATAAGTTGCCCGGACTTCTCCGGGCAACTCCCCCCTATTGTGAATACTCCTCTGCCACTTCCCTCCCCTGCAATTTTCGAAGCAAGTAAGGACAAGCATGGCCGCGCTTTACCCGGCGACTTCGCGATGTGGTGTTTTATTTTGGCCGAATTGTTGGTCTTTGGAATATTCTTTATCTCGTATGCGGTTACCCGCTCGCACCATATAGAGTTGTTCAATCAGTCACAACTACAGTTAGATCGCAGCGCCGGCTTCATCAACACTCTTTTATTAGTCAGCAGTAGTTATTTTGTAGTCAGAGCAATCGCCGCATTACAGCGCGACCAAGGGAAAATAGGCGCAAAATGGTTATTGACAGCGATGCTGTGTGGAGGGTTTTTTCTGATTTTAAAATTCCTGGAATTTGCAGGGAAGTACAACGCCGGCATCAACATGTCGACCAATACGTTTTATATGTTTTACCTGTTTCTGGCGTTTTTTCATTTCATGCATGTCATTTTAGGCATGATCATACTTGCCGCTATCGCTATTAAAGCCTGGCAAGGCGGCTACAGCGCCGGGCATCACGAAGGGGCCGAAACTGGTGCTGCATACTGGCACATGGTTGATCTGGTGTGGATCATCCTCTTCCCCTTGATTTACGTTTTACGTTAGGGCCAAATGCCCCGCGCTTCCACATAGTAGAGTGAACTACCATGACCAACGTCAAAACTGCCACCTATCAATGGCTTTCCCTGCTGCTACTCACTGTCATCAGTTTCAGTCTGGCAGAGAGCGGCTACTCCGGTGGCAAAGTTCTGTTGCCGGTATTACTTGCTACGCTAATCAAAGGCAGCCTGATAATCGACAGGTTTATGGCGCTCCGATACGTCGCCGGTCCTTGGCGCTTGATCGTACTGGCGTGGTTAAGTACAGTATTGGGCGTCATCTGGTTTAGCTTTACCCGAATTTAATTAGAGATCTAAGAAAGCCTGTCATGAATGATTTGACCTCACATCAGTTACTCAATTTGCGTGAAACTGCAGAACAGCCGTTTTACCAGCCAGTCGGCAATGAATGCGCGCTGTTTGAATATGCCTACCATCATCAA
Source organism: Undibacterium sp. Ren11W (assembly GCF_049340485.1). Taxonomy (NCBI): domain Bacteria; kingdom Pseudomonadati; phylum Pseudomonadota; class Betaproteobacteria; order Burkholderiales; family Oxalobacteraceae; genus Undibacterium; species Undibacterium sp. Ren11W. Next base: position 496,476 of record NZ_JBMPPB010000001.1, on the reverse strand, counting down.
CTGCCCTTACTCATCAAAGGCCCGACTGGTTGCGGCAAGACCCGTTTTGTGGCGCATATGGCGGCTAAAATGGCACGTCCATTGATCACCGTCGCCTGCCACGATGATCTGACTGCGGCCGATCTGGTTGGTCGCCATCTGATCGGCGACGGCCAGACCATATGGTCCGATGGTCCTCTCACCAGAGCAGTACGGCTAGGTGGCATTTGTTATCTCGATGAGGTAGTCGAGGCGCGCAAAGACACCACGGTAGTCTTGCATCCGCTAACCGATGACAGACGCATTTTACCGATAGAGCGCACCGGTGAAGAATTACAGGCACCGCAAGAATTCATGTTGGTGGTGTCGTACAACCCCGGCTACCAGAATCTGTTAAAAAACCTCAAGCCATCGACCCGTCAGCGCTTCATCGCAATCCAGTTTGATTACCCGCCTGCCGCGCTGGAGCAAGAGATACTAATCAGGGAAACTGGTATCGATGCAGCGACTGCGCAACGCCTAGTGAAACTGGCCGGTCACTTCCGCCAGTTAAAAAACCACGATCTGGAAGAGGCCGCCTCGACCCGCTTGCTAGTGTATGCGGCCACTTTAATCAAGGCAGGATGTGATCCAATACTCGCGTGCCAGGCTGCGATGGTAGAACCGCTGACCGACGACCTTGATACTGCCGCCGCCCTACTCGAAGTAATCAAAGCCAGCATGGGCAAATAAACTAGATAAGCCAAATACGCCAAATATGAATACGCCAGAGACCGATGTATCCGTTGCAGTGCAGGCAGAAGCTCTGTATCTGCTGAATCTGCTGCTACTCCCGGGCTTGGGTTTTCTGTTGCTGTTGTGGCTAGCACGCAGCAATCCGCGGTGTGAATCTGAGTTGACGCGCTGTCATTTACGGCAAACCATCGTCGCCAGCCTTTGGGCAGGGGTCTTGCTAGCTATAGTCACAGTGCTAATCGTACTTTTAGGCGGTTTTCAATCGCCCTACACCTGGATGGTTTTGATACTTTACTTCGTTTGCTGTCATGCAGTGCTGATACTGTTCGGCGTCTTAGGTCTGGCGCGAGCCATGGCCAAGCAACTCTATGTTTACCCACTCATAGGAAGTAGAAAGTGGTAAAGCTGGCAAAGGTGAAACACATGGCAAGCCAAGAAGTCTCACGCCCAAAAAAAATTAGCAATACCGGCCCCAGAGTTGCTGCGATAGTTCCGGTAGCTGGGAAGGCGCATGCTGGACTGTTCGGTATCGCTGTGCAACGCTGGCGTCAACTGACACAGGCTGGCTTCTTCCTATTATTTATCTTTGCGCCTATCTTTGACCTATTCCGTCTGGATTTACACCTGGGTCATTTCATATTTCTCGGCATGGACTGGACTTTAGGATTAGATAATTTTTCTGCAGGTGGCATCAGTGCTGGTCAGGCCGCACTGAATATTTTTCTGCGAGCATTTTTACCCTTATTGTCGGTCGGCGCTGCGCTCATCTATGTCAGCTGGAAATGGGGGCGTCTATATTGTGGATGGTTATGCCCGCATTTCTCTATCGTCGAGACCATCAATCAAACCCTCAGAAAAGCCATAGGTAAGCAAAGCATCTGGGACCCAGAGACAATGGACGAGCGCAATGCCGATGGCACCCTTACCAAACCCGATGCGATCTGGTGGTTAGGCGTAATTCCTCTGGTAATCGTCTGCTCGCTGTTGTGGGCGACCGTGCTACTTACTTACTTACTGCCCCCATTTGAAATTTACAGCAATATCTGGCACTGGAGTCTGACCAGAAATCAAACGGTATTTCTGACCGCTGGCAGCATCGCCTTTTTTATCGAATTTATGTTTGCGCGTCATTTGTTTTGCCGCTATGCCTGCGCAGTCGGTTTATTCCAGAGTTTAGCCTGGATGGCTAACGACAAGGCGATGGTAGTGGGATTTGAGCGCGAGCGCGCCAAAGATTGCGCCAGCTGTTTTTCTGCCTGCGATCAGGTCTGCCCTATGCGTCTTACCCCTCGCAACGTCAAACGCATGATGTTCGCCTGCGTGCAATGTGGTCAGTGCGTAGACGCCTGCAGCCATACACAAACAGAAAATCCTGAAGGTGAATTACTCGGCTGGGTCAATCACGTACGCGCTGAATCAGAAGCGGCGCTCACCGGCAGTAAAGCCAAGACCATACAAATTGCCTTAGTGCGCGACCACGCTGGCAAAATCAAGTCGAACGGAGTGTCATAAATGGAAGAGTATATAGGCGGGCTGTGGGATAAGCTCATTACCCGAGTCGCCTATCGCGGCTACCCGGCAGCCCGGGTTGAGCTCAAGCAGCTAGAACGAATTGCACCAATTTATTTCCGCGCCCTTGGCGGCGATAGCGGGCTCACGCTGCAAGCAGGTACCTCCACCACGCACGGCGCTCGCAGGCAGTGGCTAGAACGAGTTGCAGGCATCAGCGAAAAAGTAGAACTGGCGTGGGCCAATGAAACTACCTTGCATTTACCTGCCTGGATAGAACATTTTCCCGATACGGAGCTCAACCGCGATTTGTATTTTTGGTTGATCGCTTTAGCAGCGCATGATGTGGCGCCAGAGGCCCGCTGGATAATTCGCAATCAAGCTGCAACACAGGCCTGTTTGCTGGCCCTACCAGGTCTAAAAACAACTTACGAACGGCTTTGCCTGGCCGAATTCGCACTGCGCCCCTCGCCCGAAACGCTAGCCGCTTTGGAAGCGCAGGCCGAATTTAGCATACGACAGGCACTCAGCGAGCCTGGTAGTGTCAGCACTTTCCAAGTCGGCCGCAGGCCGGCAGCACCGGTCATGCTATGGCTACATCCAGATCCGCCACAGGCCATGGGAGAGCCAAGAAAAGCGGCTAGAAATGAACCGCAACAACCGGAAGGCGGCACCCTCAAAAAAGACCAGCAAGCGCGCAAACGCCTGGCCGAAAACGTCAGCATGCCAGATGGCAAGAGCCCGTTCATGTTGTTGTTTCGTGCAGAGAGCCTATTTTCCTGGGCAGAATTCGTCAAGGTAGATAGGCCGCTGAATGAAGACGATAACGACGATGCAGAAAAAGCCGCCAACGACCTCGATTTTTTAAGTGTCGCAAGCGATAGCAAGACCACCACCAGCCGTATTCGTTTTGATCTGGACTTGCCTGGAGAGTCAGATGACGACCTGCTTTTGGCGGATGGAATTTTGTATCCCGAATGGGACTACCGTAAGCGCCAATTGCAAGCGCAACATTGCAGGGTCCAGATGATGCTAGCCAAAAACAGCCGGCCATGCGAACTTCCGTCATCCCTAAAACCGACAGCGCACCGTCTGCGCCAACAATTTCAAACCCTGATGCCATTGCGTACACGGCTGAAAGGCCAGGTCAGTGGCAGCGATCTCGATCTGGACGCCTGTGTGCGCTTCGCATCTGAAAAAAATAGCGGCATACCAACTTCAGAGCCTGGCTTGTATATCGATCAGAGACAGCAAATCCGCGATTTATCCTGCCTGCTATTGGCCGATCTATCCCTCTCGACCGATGCCTGGGTAAATAATTCTGCACGCGTAATCGATGTAATTCGCGATAGTCTTTACCTATTTAGCGAAGCGTTGGCGACGACCGGAGACCGTTTTGCGCTGTATGGATTTTCGTCAGTAAGACGTGACAATGTGCGCTTTCATTTGCTCAAAGGCTTTGACGAACGCTATAACGAGCAAATACGCGGACGCCTGGCCGAGCTCAAACCGGGCTACTACACGCGCATGGGTGCGGCGATCCGGCACGCATCGCAAATCCTCGCTAAACAAAAAACCGGGTGCCGACTATTACTGATACTGACAGATGGCAAACCGAATGACCTCGACAAATACGAAGGGCGCTACGGTATAGAAGACACCCGTATCGCGATCCAGGAAGCACGACGTCTAGGGCTGACCCCATTTTGCGTCACCATCGATGAAAAAGCCGGCGACTATCTGCCACATTTATTTGGCAGCAATGGCTATGTATTAGTAAAAAATGCAGCGGAGTTACCGCAAGTTTTGCCGCGTCTGTACTTACAACTGACAGCCAATTAGTCAGCTCCAGACAAATGAAGCTGACGCTGGCTTAACCGCATTTAGAAAGCGTAAACCGCCGCCATGACCCCAGTGAGCGAATTACTATCGCGGGTCAGCGGGCTGTTTTTAGCCTCACTAGCCAAACGACTATAAGACAAAACAGCAGTCATCGATGCACGTGGATTAATGATGTAGGTAAGACTGCTTGAAGCGCGCAAATCGCGTATGCCACTTTTGGGAATATACACAGCGTAAGCGCTACTCGCCGCTTGCGCTTTAGTCACGCCAAAATTGGTCTGCATATAGTCACTATCGACCACAGAAGTGGCCGCCCCTAGCGCCATACGCCAGCTAGGCGCCAACATAAACGAATACACCGCGCCGAGATCCAATACGCCACCTTTGTTGTTGTCTCTAGAGCCGTAACGGTAAGACGAGGTCAGGGTAAACTCACGTGTCAATGCATAGTTCAAGAACACCCCATACTCGGCCTTTGCCGAAATATCACCCATGCCACGCAAAGCGTCTGAGCGACTCTCTTTTCTACCTAAATCGGCGGTCAAACGCACACCGTAATCAAAGCCAGCGCTTTTAGAAAAATTATAACCAACGCCATTACTGGTACCTGCAAACCAGCCATTGCTCCACTGATAGTCGAGCAGGGGAACCAGCATATTGCGACGTTGGTCAGAGCCTCGGTATTCTGTGCCCATCACAGCACCAACACCGACTAAACCGCCATCGCTACCTTGAGCTGCACCAAATAAACGAACAGAGTCAAACGATTGAGCAATAACATTAGTTGAAGCAGTGGTGACAGCAATCACTGCCAGCGAGACAAATTGTTTTATTGTGCGTTTAGTCATATAAAATGGAAAAGTTAAGAAAATTTCACCTGTTCGCATCGGCTAGCCGCATTCACAAATTACACTGCTAGTCCTTGGTATCGGCATTGCCGGCTCGCAGTATAAGCTAAAATAAAAATACTAACCTCTAAGTACAAATAGCTTAGGTAAAAACCGCAATATCATTCCACTTGAACTTGGGTTAGCATAGTTTTTTTATTCTGTTCTGCTGACGCACATCTATGAAAAGCCCCAACCACTCCGCCGACTACTACAGCGAACAATACAATGCCCGTGCCAGCATCCCTGAACACCCACATATCTTTACGCGTTGGGTAGAACAATCGGCGCAAGTGCGGCGTCGCCATGCGGGTCTGTTTGATCTGATGTATGGCGACAGCGCCGGCGAAAGACTAGATTTATTTCCCACCCGTGTCGCGAATGCGCCGCTACTGGTCTTCATCCACGGTGGCTGGTGGCGTTCATTGGATAAGTCTGATTTCTCCTTGCTGGCACCCGCCTTTACCAATGCCGGCATTAATGTCGCGATGCTCAATTACAGCCTGGCACCCGAAGCGAGCGTAGAAGAAATCCTTCAACAACAATTACGAGCCCTGGCATGGTTGTATAAAAATGCGGAAAGATATGAGATTGATGCACAGCGCATCATGTTGGCCGGGCATTCAGCCGGCGCGCATTTAGCGGCGATGCTCATGACGGCAAGCTGGAACACGTATGATGCAGCATTACCTGAGAATCTGATCAAGGCCGCAGCTTTACTTTCAGGTGTGTATGATCTAACGCCTTTACTGCAGACCGACTTCGTCAATACCGATCTCAAACTGACAGAACAACGTATCTTGCCGCTCTCACCTGGCCTGATGCCATTGACGCGCGCCATCCCCTTTATCACTGCGGTAGGCGGCCTGGAATCAGACGAATTCAAACGGCAGACTAGGCTTTTAGAAAACCACTGGAAACCGCAGCATTACATCAGCATTGCACTACCCGACAGCAATCATTTGACGATCTGCGATGTCTTGAGCGACCCAAGCAGTGCACTAACTACCGCCATCATCGATCTCGCCATATCCATCTGAATCTATCGGCCTAGCTCAATAGTAAAACCGATTAAACAGCACTACGCCCCAGGTCGCGAGCGCGATCAGGAGCGTCAGTAAAACTGCGGCACTGCCAAAGTCTTTGGCATTTTTTGAGAGCGGATTGCGCTCCAACGAGACTCTATCGACAACTGCCTCGATAGCGGAATTGATCAACTCGACCACCAGTATCAAAACCAAGACCGCAATCATCATTAATTTCTCAAAGGACGAGACTGGCAGAAGTAAAGCGATCACCGCGCCGATCACCACTAACAATAACTCCTGACGAAACGCGTGCTCATTCTTCCATGCAGCTTTAAAGCCATCGATAGAGTAAAACAATGCAGAAAAAATTCTAGCAAAACCGCTTTTACTTTTAAATTGACTCACCGCTGGTTCTTGCTGTTCCATGCCATCCCTTGATTAATTTAAATTTCCGCGAAGGCAAATTTTAACAGGACAAGCTTAACTTGAGGCATTTACGCTAACGCACCTGAGATCCATCAAATCTTTTGCTGGAAACATATGATTTCTGATTTTTGCCACTATCATTTTTTTCACATTATGGTATAAAGGATATATTGCAATGCACCAACCACATTATGAAAACCGAAACCGTAGCTTCCGATAAAACCTCCATCCAAGTCATAGAGCGTCTTACCTCTCTTCTCGATGCTTTAGCGCGCTACCAGGATCCCGTTAGTCTCAAAGAACTGGCCATAGTCACCGGTCTGCACCCCTCGACGGCGCATCGTATTTTGAACGATTTGGTCAAAACCCGTTTCGTCGACAGAGCCGAAGCAGGTTCATATCGCCTGGGAATGCGCTTACTAGAGTTGGGCAATGTGGTCAAGAGCCGCCTTAACGTAAGAGAAGCTTCATTGGAGTTTATGCGCACTCTGCATAGACAAACCCAACAGACCGTTAATTTATCAGTGCGTCAAGGCGATGAAATTGTGTATATAGACCGGGCATTTTCCGAGCGCTCCGGAATGCAGGTGGTACGTGCTATCGGTGGCCGTGCCCCTCTGCATTTAACCTCGACCGGTAAATTATTTTTATCTCTGGATGAACCTAAGGCGATCCGTGCTTACACCACGCGTACCGGTTTGGCCGGCCACAACAAAAACTCCATCACTGACCTGGCGAAACTGGAAAAAGAATTGGCAGACGTGAGAGAGCATGGTTACGCCCGCGATAACGAGGAATTAGAATTAGGGGTGCGCTGTATGGCCGCCGGGATTCGTGACGATAGCGGTAAAATGATAGCTGGCCTGTCAATCTCGGCCCCCGCCGGACGTCTGCAAGAAGAATGGCTAGGCGATCTCATCGCTACCGCAGAGCAGATTTCAGCGACGCTAGGATACGTTGCCGCCAGCATCAAATAGAGTTCAAAACAAACTTTTAAAATACACCTAGCGCAATGCTGTCAGCTCTAGTATGCACCGCATCTAGAACTGACAGCATCGCTTAAAATGCAAGCTAGACCCCCGCCCCGAAACGTTCCCATCTTGGCAAATAGTAGTTATCGGCATTCAGAGAAAACATTAGTCGTTTCACCTGTCCGGTAATTAGTTCACGCTTTACCAATCCGATGAAACGAGAATCGCGGCTATTATCCCGATTATCACCCAGCATCATATACTCCCCTGGCGGCACTGTTACCGGCGCAAAACTACGCATTGCAGCACGTTCAGGCATAACGATCATGCCATGCTGTAGCGTCCCCAGAGTTTCGTTAAAGACCAGTTGCTCTCTCGCATACTCACGCGCTGGCGTCAGATGATCTGCACTCTTCGCCGCGATAGCAGTGTAGCTGGCGGCGACACCATTAATGATGAGCTTTTCATCGCGCATTTCGACCACATCGCCCGGTACAGCGATAAGACGTTTCACCAGGCGTACGCCATCTTCAGGAGAGCTAAAGGTGACGATATCGCCACGCTGAGGATCGGCCACATGTGCCAGTATCACATCGGTAAACGGCAGTTTGACATCGTAAGCGACGCGGTCGCAAATCACTCTATCGCCTTCGAGTAGACTAGGATACATGGAGCTCGATGGCACCAAATACCAATCGGCCAAAGCACTGCGCATCAATACCATACCAACTAGAAAAAGTAAAAAACCCTTATTTTCCGCGAATAATTTGCGCGGATTTAGCTTAACGTTCAATGACATATCTGCTCCTAAGAAATCAATACACCCAGCATAGACAAAAAAATGCCCCGAAAGTTCGGGGCATTTTCAAACATCGAACTAAGTTAATTGCCAGAGTAATTACTTGGCGCTCATCAATGCAACTGTCGTATCGAGCATACGGTTAGAGAAACCCCACTCGTTATCGTACCAGCTAGATACTTTGACCAAACGACCAGATACTTTAGTCAATGTTTCATCGTAAGTACTGGATGCTGGATTGTGGTTGAAATCGACCGAAACCAAAGGAGCAGTGTTGTAATCCAAGATACCTTTCAAGGTACCTTCGGAAGCCGCTTTCAACACGGTATTGATTTCTTCTACGCTAGTATCGCGCGCAGCGATGAACGTCAAATCGACCACAGACACGTTGATGGTTGGTACGCGCATTGCGTAGCCATCCAATTTGCCATTCAACTCTGGCAGAACCAAACCAACAGCAGCAGCAGCACCTGTCTTGGTTGGGATCATGCTCATGGTTGCCGAACGGGCGCGACGCAAGTCTTCGTGCATAACATCAGTCAGCACTTGGTCATTGGTGTAAGAGTGGATCGTTGTCATCAAACCGTTGACGATACCAACTGAGTCATTCAAGACCTTTGCCAATGGAGCCAGGCAATTGGTGGTGCATGAAGCATTGGAAATGACGGTATCAGTCGCTTTCAGTACGCCATGGTTGACGCCGTAAACGATAGTGGCATCAATATCTTTACCGCCTGGTGCCGAGATTATGACTTTCTTTGCGCCGCCAGCGATATGTGCAGATGCTTTTTCTTTAGTCGTGAAGAAGCCAGTGCATTCCAACACGACATCAACATTGAGCGAACCCCAAGGGATATTGGCTGGGTTGCGCTCAGCAAAAACCTTGATCTTGTCGCCGTTGACGATCATGGTGTCGCCTTCGACGGTGACTGTGCCTGGAAACTTGCCGTGCGCAGTATCGTAGCGTGTCAAATGGGCATTTGACTCTGCATTGCCGAGGTCATTGATCGCAACGATCTGAATCTCGTTTTTAAACTTACCGCCTTCGTAATGTGCGCGAAGGATGTTACGGCCGATACGGCCATAGCCGTTGATTGCGACGCGAATCGTCATGGTTTTATCTCCAAAGAACTAAAACAAATTAAAAAGTACTTACAAGTTGCAGAACACTATAGAACAAAAAAACTTAATGCAAAGCCAGTGAGCTAGGCAAGGCGCGGACTGAGGCCATCAAAATCGATAAATCTTTCCAGCCGTAGGCTGCCTCTTTCAACTCCAAACCATCCCAATTGAAATCTTGCTCGCGCAATAAAGCGCCACCCAGATCTTCGTAAAAATTTCTAGCGGCAGCATTATCCGAAATAACCCAAGCCAACAAATTATTGATGCCTTGCGCCTGGAATACTTTTGCCACTTTTTGTAACATGCGCCGACCTATCCCAGAACGCTGCCATGCCGGACGCAAATACAAAGCCGTTAATTCGGCCTGCATACCAAGTTTAGTCTCAGGCAATAGCATGCCCGAAGCAAAGCCGATAATCTGCCCTTCACTCTCGGCCACAAAAACACAAATCCTTTCGCCCGCGGCAGCCAGCGCTTCGAGTATGGTGCGCCAGTGCAGTACGCTATCTTCCAGCTTCATCTCATCGAGATAGCTGTCCGGAATAATCCCGCGGTAGCAAGCTAACCAGCTTTCTATCCGAACTTTGGCGATAGACTCTGCGTCTGCCACAGTAGCACGACGCAGGCTAACCTCTTTGATGCTGGTCATAGTTTGATTCATGGGCACTTATGCCAACACAGCATTAACTTTGGCGACCACATTCTCTACGGTGAAGCCGAAATACTTAAACAAAACGCCGGCTGGTGCCGATTCGCCGAAAGTATCGATACCAACGACCGCACCTTCCAGACCGACATACTTGTACCAGATATCGGTGACGCCAGCTTCTATCGCCACTCGTGGCAAGCCTTTGCCCAATACCGCCATTTTGTAAGCCGTATCCTGACGATCAAACACGTCGGTACACGGCATAGAGACTACGCGTACCGCAATGCCTTGTTGCGCCAGTTCAGCCGCCGCTTTCACTGCCAATTCAATTTCCGAACCGGTGGCGATCAAGACCGCCTTGGCATCTGCTACGTCTTGCAAGATATAGCCACCGCGTGAAATATCCGCGATTTGCTGGGCGCTACGTTCTTGATATGGCAGGTTTTGACGCGAGAAAATCAAAGTCGACGGGCCATCGCTACGCTTCACCGCATGGCCCCAGGCCGCCGCAGACTCAACGGTATCGCAAGGACGCCAGTTATCCAGATTCGGGATCAGACGCATGCTCGAAATGTGCTCAACCGACTGATGGGTAGGACCGTCTTCACCCAGACCGATAGAGTCATGCGTGAACACGAACAGCGTACGTATCTTCATCAAGGCCGCCATGCGTATTGCATTACGGCTGTAATCAGAGAAAGTCAAAAAGGTTGCGCCAAACGGAATATAACCGCCATGCAGAGCGATACCATTCATGATGGCGCTCATACCGAATTCACGGACGCCATAATTGATGTGATTACCGGCTTGATTAGCGCGCACTGCCACGCATTCTTTCCAGTTAGTCAGGTTAGAACCGGTCAGATCGGCTGAACCGCCGAGAAATTCTGGCAGCGATGGCGCAAACGCCTGTATCGCATTTTGGCTCGCTTTACGGGTGGCGATGTTTTCTTTTTTCTCTACACAGGCAGCAATCGCGTCTTGCACAACCTGGTCGAAATTAGCTGGCAAATCGCCCTTCATGCGGCGTGTCAATTCGGCCGCTTTTTGCGGGTATTGCTGCGTGTATTGCTGGAATGTCGCATCCCAGTCAGCTTCCAGCTTGGCACCATTTGTCTTGGCATCCCAAGCGCTATAGACGTCAGCAGGTATTTCAAACGGTGGATACGCCCAATCGATATTGGCACGGACTGCGGCGATCTCTTTATCACCCAAAGCGGCGCCGTGTACATTGTGCGTGCCTTGCATATTTGGCGAACCCTTACCGATAATGGTACGGCAGCAGATCAAGGTCGGTTTGTCAGAAGTTTTTGCCGCGGCGATGGCGCGATTCACTGCTGCCACATCATGCCCATCCACTGCACGTATCACGTTCCAGCCGTAGGCTTCAAAACGCTTAGGGGTATCGTCGGTGAACCAGCCTTCAACGTGACCATCGATAGAAATACCGTTGTCGTCCCAGAATGCCGTCAGTTTATTCAGTTGAAGCGTACCGGCCAGAGAACAGGCTTCATGCGAAATACCTTCCATCAGACAACCGTCGCCCATGAAGGCATAAGTGCGGTGATCGACGACATTCACGCCGGCTTGATTAAATTCAGCCGCCAGCAACTTCTCTGCCAGCGCCATACCCACCGCATTGGTGATACCTTGCCCTAACGGACCGGTGGTGGTTTCTACGCCCGGGGTGACATGCACTTCAGGATGGCCGGCAGTTTTGGAATGCAATTGGCGGAAATTGCGAATCTCATCCATGCTCAGGTCGTAGCCTGTCAGATGCAGCAGCGAGTAATGCAACATCGAGCCATGACCATTCGAGAGCACAAAACGGTCGCGATTGATCCATTTTGGATTGGCAGGATTGTGGCGATAATGTCCCGCCCACAAAGCAACGGCAATCTCCGCCATCCCCATAGGCGCACCCGGATGACCGGAATTGGCCTTCTGTACGGCATCCATAGACAAGGCGCGAATCGCGTTGGCCATCTTAGTGGTAACTGCTGAGGGAGTAGATGAAATCATGGCGAGTAGATGAGTAAGGTCAAAAAATCGAAAAATTGAGAATAATGCATTGAGAACCTGGCGAGGTCCGCAAAACCGTCTATTTTACCAGAGCAGAGCGCAATTACGACAATTGCTCCGCGCCTAAGCCTAGAGTTGCGACTCCGGCGCGCATGATCGAGCACCCAAAGTCGATGTCAAGACGGCCATTGCAATGAAACTGGCCGTATAATCTGCGTGCAAATGCGTTCATTTGTTTGATACCTGCGAAGACAGTATCAACAGTATCATTTTCTTCCGGTGACTTTGCTTGCATTGGTCTTTTCACCTTCTTACTCTGGTATTCGTTATGCCCCGTTTTTATTGCCCCCTGCCACTAACTATCGGCGCCATTGTCGATCTGCCCGACACCCTCGCCCACCATGTGTTCGTACTGCGCCTGGAAGTAGGCGACAGTATCCAATTATTTAACGGCGAAGGCGGCGCCTACGTCGCTACGCTCACCATTATTAGCAAGAAACAGGCGTGCGCCGAAGTCAAAGTGTTTTTGCCGGAAGAAGTCGAACTGCCGTATGCCCTGACTCTGGCACAAGCCTTGCCAGAAGGCTCGAAAATGGATTGGATCATAGAAAAAGCCATAGAACTCGGTGCCAGTGCCATACAGCCTTTATCGGCGCAACGCTGCGTGGTGCGCTTATCGAACGAGCGTGCCGAGAAAAAAATGGCCCACTGGCAAGGCGTGATCAATTCTGCCACCGAACAATGCGGCCGCAATCGCCTGGCACATCTGGGTGATCTGATTGACGTTCAAAAATGGCTGGCCCAGCAAGATCTGCATAAACGCATACTCTTAACGCCACGCGCCACCAGCTCCTTAGCCGATTGGGCGCGCCATCAAGCCCCGCAAGCCGTCAGTATAATGATAGGACCCGAAGGCGGCTTTTCTGAAGCAGAAGAACAGTTGGCAATTAATCAGGGAGCGCTGTCGCTGGCTATGGGCCCGCGCATTTTACGCACCGAAACCGCTGGACTGGCCGCGATTGCTATCCTCAACGCGGCCTGGGGCGGCATGTAGCCTTTAGCATTTTAAACACAGTGGCAGCGCGCATATTCCATGCGGCCTGCAGGCCAGATAGGCTGGAAAGCCGCATGGTTATTGCGTCTTCGGGCATGCCCTTAAAAGTATCGCTAGCCGTTAAAAATTACATTAAATTCATACAAAGTTCACAATTGCCTTTCGAATTTTGAAGTAATATTAAATTAGCTTTACTTTTATTTACGTTTATTCATTTCATTTTGATCGGACTATCATGAGTCTCTTAGACACGGCATTAGGCATGTTGGCTGGCAATCAAGCTCCGGGCAATGACCCGAAAGCGATGTTACTGCAGGCAGCCATGGGTTTTCTGAACAATAGCGGTGGTCAACAAGGTGGCGGCTTGCAAGGCCTGATCGGTACTCTGCAAAATGCTGGCTTGGGCGATGCGGTGAGTAGTTGGTTAGGCAATGGCGCGAATCAAGCGGTATCGGGCGAACAATTGCAAAGCGCCCTGGGCAGCGATCAATTGAGCCAACTGGCAGAAGCGGTCGGCCTATCGCATGGTGAGACGGCCAATCACCTCGCTGAAATGCTACCAGGCATCATCGACAAGCTCTCGCCAAACGGGCAATTGCCCGATGCAGGCAGCATCAACCCAGCTGATTTACTGCAGCAGTTTTCTCATATGTTTGGCAATAAGGCTTGATTTTAGACTTCTAGCAAAGTGTCAATTCAGGTCTCTATGGAACGAGCATATTTTGAACGAAAAATCTTCATTAACCGTCATGCCGGACTTGATCCGGCATCCAGTTTGACACTCCAGAAGGTGAATTCTGGATGCCGGATCAAGTCCGGTATGACGATAACGAGTGTGTTTGGTATCGTTTCATAGCGGACTGAACAGTTAGCTAGCAAAGCATTCAAAAAAATAAAAAAAGCAGCACCACATTATCTGGTGCTGCTTTTCTTTAAGCGCTAACACCGCGCACTGCTTTATTTCTTCAACATCAGCTGCCGTATCATGCCCACCGGGGCGCTGCCGTAGCTCAGAAATTCTTCATGAAACTGCTTGAGATTAAATTTCTCGCCCAGTTGTTGCTTGAGCTCTTCACGTAAAGCCAAAATCTCGCTGTAGCCGCTGAAATAACTGGTCAACTGCACCGAGGTGTATTGCACGCGCTGCCATTTACCATCCGCTTCGGCCTGAGTCTGGAAAGCTTGATTGATCAGAAAATCTTTCGCCTCGACCTCGCTCATGCCCAGCACATGCACGCTGTAATCGAGGATGGTATTGCAGACCGCGCGCAGATTCCATTTGTAATACATCAGCCACATCTCGGGCGTATTGCCGCCATAGCCAGATTCGAGCATCATGCGCTCGCTGTAGACGGCCCAGCCTTCGACCATGGCACCGTTACCGAACAAGGTCTTAATCACCGACGGCGACCTATTCGCGTGCTGGAGTTGCACATAATGACCAGGGATAGCCTCATGAATATTTAAGATCTGCAAGACCCAATAATTGTATTCGCGCAGCGTGCTCTCTATCTGCTCAGGCGGGCGGCCAGTGAGCGGCGTGACGTTGTAGTAGGTTTTATCCTGAGGCCGGAAAATGCCCGGCGCTTCTATCGACGCCACCGACACGCCGCGCTCATATTCGGGTGTCTCGCGCACTACCAGTGGCCGTTTTGGATCTAGCTCCACCAGATCATGCTCGCGTATCCAGTTTTGCAAGACCGGCAATTGCGCTCGTATTTCGGTATACAAATCCTTGGCCTGCACATGGCGCTCTGAGAGTTTATTGATCACCATAGCGATTTTTTTGGCAGGCTCCAGCGGTTTGGCCAGTTCCCCCATGGTGCTGGCCCACAACTGATCCGCCAGTTTTTCCATGTTCTGATGCGCCGTCTCTTTGCTGGCGAGCGCACGCTGATAGGTTTGCTCGGCACTCAGGCTAGACTGAATATCGGCGGCAAACTTACCCTCATATAATTGCTTGCCGATACGGAAGGAATGCGCGGTCGTCGTATCCAGATTTTTTTCTACGTCCGTCAAAAAGCGCACGTAGTCATCCACCGCAGCACGCGCATGCACTAAGCCCACTTGCAGCAAGCCCTGCTCCTTGCTAGTGAGTTTTTGTGCCTTGGCCTGTTTTTCCAGGTCTGCCAGAACGCTCAAAGCACCACTACTTTGCGAGATCGCCAGATGCGTGTGTTCAGGGGTAGGATTTTTAATGCTGGCACGGGCCGCCGCATAATAAGCCGGCACGCCTTGCAGACGCTGGATCGCCAGACGCAGGCGCGCCCCAGCAGGTGCGTACTCGGTATTAAGCACGGCATCGAAACCACCGCCGATATTGTAGAGACTAGGGTTCCACTCAAACTCGCGGAACTCGCTCAGATACCAACGATTTGCATTCAGATAATTACGCATCAAGACCAGATCGGTCTGCTCTTTGGGAGCCAATTGATCGGTATTGATCTTGGCTAATTGCTGTAACCAATAATCGGAGAACTGCAGACTGCTAGCGCGCGAAATTTGATTCGGGATAGGCAATTTAGCAGCATCGGTAAATTTACCAGCCGCCATCGCCGTATCCGGATCTTGCCGCCACAGCGCAGTGAGAAAATTTTGCTTGAGGGTCTTAAAATTTTGTCCGGCCTTGCTATTACTCATACTCATGCCAGCCATCTTGCTGCAACAAGCCTGCTGCGTATCTGCTTTGGCGGCCGGGGTGCCATGTTCATGCTCAGCATGACTGGCCAAACTGGCGCTGATGAAGCACAGCGAACCTAGCATGCTCGCCAAGAGTGTGCTGGCAGTGCGCTTAAGTTTAAGCTTAGCTTGCGGCAAACGAGAATGCCCGATGTTAGTCTGCATGGATCACCTCAAACAATAAATATATTGGGAGCACGAGACTATCACATTTGCTATTCTGCCACCAATAAATTCTGGCTAGCTTCAATATACTCCTGCCAGTATCAGCAAAAACATGGCGGTTTGCGCATATAGGATGTGCGCTCTTAAAAATACTCCCTGATACAAGCTCACTCCACCGACGCGGCCACGATACGCCCATCCTTATCCAGCGCAAACAACTGTGGCACCTGGTCGTGAGAGAAAGCCACGATGTGAGCAGCTGGCACCGCCCGCCATTCTGTATGCTGCGTCAAACGTTCTGAGGAGACGATTACTGCCGCGCCAGCATCCTCCACCGCGCGCCCCGAAAATTCTTCGGCGGTAGTTGGATACAGTTCGCCATGCAAGATATACAGAGAATCGGCGGGCGCAGTAGATGCACTAGAAAAGCGCGACACCGCTGCGCAATCGCCATTAGACACTGCCACATTCAAAAAACTAGGTGCAGCATCGCCCAGCTCGCCAACTGCCGCGAGCACCCGCGCCAGCGTGGCCGACAAATGCCCTGCAAGTCGCCCGGCACCATCCTCCTCAGAGAACTCCATGCTATCGGGCTCACCGTGTTTGAGAAGCTCATCGATAAACACTGCAAATAGCAGCTCGGTATCGGTGCTACCGCGTATCACGCCGTAGGCCTGATCAGACAGACTAGCCGTCAGTTGGCGGCGCACCCGGGCAAACGCACCGATCGACCCATTGTGCATCAACAGATAGCGGCCATATTTAAACGGGTGGCAATTGGCCATATGCACGTCGCTACCCTCGGTGGCGGCGCGCACATGCGCGAACACACAGGGGCTGGCCAGCACATTGGAGATGCTATGCAGATTGCGGTTATTCCAGGCGGGCGTCACCGAGTGAAACACCGCCGGCTCTTTCGACAGGCGCGGCGCATACCAGCCTATGCCAAAACCGTCACCATTCAAAGGCTCAGATCGCTCCGCCGCGTGGGTGCTCTGATGTATCAGTGAATGCGCAGGCTTGATCAACAAACTGCTCAGGCGTATCGCCGGCCCAAGATAAAGGGTAAAGCGGCACATGTTGACCTCCGTTTGCTAAAGGCATAGCAGCAAGCACGCATGCCATGAGGCTAGAAAATACCAACCGATAGCGCGCAGTATCACTCAGCCAACCTATAATCACAAGCGGCATTTGCCCTTGGCAAGCAAAGCCAAAATGCGCAAGTTGCTGCCATTCTTCTCAGTTTATTCAGGCTTACGCCCTTCCATTCCCGGCCATAATTTAACGAGAAGCAGAGGTAAAAAGATACGGAACAACTGAAAAAATCCAGGTATTGCAGCGATCTGCAAAACGCTGGCGGCGATTTGTGCTCCAACATCTGATGCTGGAATATAGGAACGAATAGAGAGCCAACATACTATGGACACTAAGATGCTGATGGCCCCAACAGTCAGCTGAAACCATTTACGAAGTTCGATAGGCATTAAATTTTCCTGATGATAGAAGAATGAGACCAAACTGCACCCAGCATACAAACACGCCTCATCGCTCTAGTGCTGCCAGCAGTGCCGGGACAGTCGAGAAGCCTGCTTGGGCTTGGGCTTGGGCCTGCTCATCCTCGCAGATCAGATTCGATTTTTGACTCATGGACGCGGCATCTTTTTCTGAAGCTCCTCAACAAAGCCAGCATCAATTTCGCCACGTCGAGGCGTTGCCTCGGCCAGACTCAGCTTGCGCCAGGCCTCCGCATAATTGCCTACGTAAAAAAGAGTAATTGCCCAGTTTTGAAGATTGAGCGTGTGATTTGGCGCTCTCTCTTGAATGCGAGCGTAGCGCTTAAAAGCTTGCTGGAGGGCTGCATCATCCTTTGCTTCTGCTGCCGCCATACCTAGAGTACGCGCGTAGTCAGTAGCGAAGTCGATATCATCGCGCAATGATTTTTCTGCCTCTTGAAATAACTTGATTGCCTCATCGCTCTTTCCGGTGTCGCCCTGCACTGCCCCCATCCCCCACAGTGCATGTCCATTGCTTGAATCAAGTAACCATGCTTGATTAAAGCGTCGCATAGCCTCGCGTGGGTTTCCTTGACGCAGGCTCTGCCATCCACGCGTAGCAAACTCTTGCCCTGCCTTCTTGCGGTCCCCCTTGTACTGTTGATCAATTCCAGCGAGAAAGCGCTCGTCAGCCGTCCTTTGGGCATCACTTTTGCTCCCCGATCCGTATTTCGGCAATGAGGAACTATCTTGCGCTACGGCGCACGGGATCAAGAGCGTCCAAAGGAGTGAGGCAAGAGCGCAAAAACGGGCTACTGTGTACATATGAATCCTAAACGATAGAAATAGATGTTTTTTTGCATAATAAATCTGCGGGTCAAATAGCAGCAGACTCAGATAGCAACTGACTCGAAAATACTGGGATTAAACCAATAATTAAAAAGGGTGGCAGCAATTAAAAAATAGAGAGTATGCAAACTAGCGGGTCGAAATATCCCCGCAAAAAAAAAGCGTCTAACATAAAGCAACGTCGCACCCCCTGCCTAGTACCAACCGATCAATTGAGTACTATGAATTTCGTCATTACCAAGGTGTTTGCTAGTTAAGTATCAACAATACAATTGTAGCCATTCTGCTAGCCATTTATTTTGACTAAGTCGTGCTTGCCACGCCATTTAGTTCCGAATTCCAGTACTTGTGAATACTCTTACGCGCTCAGCGGTCTATCTGCCTTAGTCATGTAGCGCGGGCGCAAGCCGCGCCGAACCTTGATTTTCTGGCACATGCGCTTGATGTGTTCTGGTCGAACAAAAAAATTAACAAAGCTCGTCAGACAATTAAGCGGCGCGGGTTGCACCCGGCCTACCTGGCTGTCATACTAACTAGCTTATTTTGGCAGCCTTGGGTCGTCTGGAAGTACACAACGGAATTGTATTTCAGCAGACGCATACGCTGCATACGCCGCGTCTTGCGCCGTGCTATTCATTGGGTGCATCACCCTATTTTTTCCTGAACAGAATTTTGATGCATCTTGGTAGAACCGTGCTTTTACCGCGCTACCAGAAAAATCTGTGAACTTGCCTTGACCACCGATCATATACATATCTGGGCCAATTAATACTATTCCGTCGGTTCCGGTGGCAGCACAGCCAACAACGGCAGTAGCAATTGCTATTCCAATAACACAACCCAACATGGACGACTTAGTGAATTCCATCTATGTATCTTTCTAGTCCCCAATTTATGAAATATCGAGCAGCGTGAGGTTGCGCTGCCCGAAGTGTTTTGATTTTCATTTTGAAAATTAGCCAACGACCAAAAAGCTAGTCGCAAATATATTTTCCATGGAAAGCCTTATGCGACTTTCCAATCAGCCCGTCCATATCAAAAATACCAAGTTTAAACAAGGCGCTAAAAAGAGTGCTGAGGTTAAATTGCATTTTACCAATTAGATTAGCAATATTGAAATTATTTTCTTTTTTATCCCACTACGCTTTTTACGCCCCCCCCCTGTAGCGAGCACGCTTCACGAACCACGTCCTGATTTTTGACTCGCTACGCATAAAATTCACCCACCACAGCCCCGCAATCGCGGTCAGCCAGCAAATCTTTGCTACACTTCGGCTTTAGGCTTGCCCCACCCTGCAATTATCTATAGGACTTACGCAAAACCGCCCCAGCGTCGTTGTATCCGTCTTGCCGTACTAAAGTAAGTCTTCGGCGGTACGCCTAGCTGGAACAATTTTGCGTAAGTCCTAATCTTGCATGCAGCACGCTCTCCCAACACAAAAACAAGAACATCAGGTCCACCATGAACCCTACGCCCCCCCTACTTTGCTGGTTAGAAAACGATGTGCAACAGAGCCTCAAATGGCATTCTGAAAGCGGCATGGCGCCGCCGAAACGGGTGCAGATTGCGGATGATCGCATGACTGCCGATGCTGCCTACAAGCTGGCCTGCGAAGGTACTGGCTTACTCTGGCGCGGCGATTTTCAAAATGCGCGACAACTGCTGCAAGCGCTGGCGCGCCGCATCGATAAGAAGCCAGAGAAATCGGCTAAAAAAACTAAGGCTCCCGCCAGCGGCGCAGAGGCTTTTCATTTACACCGGCAGGCGCAATCGCAAAGGGCACGGGTGCTGGCGATGGTGTTGATCCCGTTTGACGCCGGTTACAAAATCCCCCTGCGCCGTGCGCCCGATGTGCAGCAAGCCTGTAACGAGGCGTATACTCTGGCCGCTGGCGATACCGCAACACCGTTTGTGGCGTCTTTGCGCGAGCTATTAGGTGTAGTCGGTGCTCATGAGTGGCGCAAAAAAGGCGTGGAGATTACTGCCATCGCTGGCCGCATCCATCCGCATTACGGCGTGTTCTCGCCAGTGCGTGGCGAGTACATCGACTTGGTCGCGAAAGCGCCCTTGCCAGGCAATGAGCTGGCCTTCGATATCGGTACCGGTACCGGTGTGCTGGCGGCTTTGCTGGCGCAACGCGGCATCAAAAAAATTATCGCCACCGATCAAGACCCACGCGCCCTGCAATGCGCGCGCGAAAATCTGACCACTTTAGGTGTAGCGCAGCAGGTCGAACTGTTAGAGACCGATCTATTTCCGGCCGGCCGCGCCCCATTAATCGTCTGCAACCCGCCCTGGATACCGGCGCGCCCTAGCTCGCCGATAGAATACGCCGTGTACGACCCGGACAGCCGCATGCTGCGCGGCTTTTTGGCAGGTGTCGCTGCGCATTTAGAGCCGCAAGGCGAAGCCTGGCTGATACTCTCAGACATCGCCGAACATCTGGGCCTGCGCACTAGCGCCGAGTTATGGTCGTGGATAGAAGCCGGCGGCCTGCAAGTGGTAGGCAAGATGGACATACGCCCGCAACACCCAAAAGCAGCCGACACCAGCGACCCGCTACACGCCGCCCGCGCGCAAGAAGTGACGTCTTTATGGCGTCTGAAGTTGGTCTAAACCCAGTCTAAAGCTAGCCAAAAGTTAGCTTAATACCATCATCAACAATTAACGCATCAGTAAAACATGAGCATGAACAAACCAGCCCGCATCCTCAGATTTAAATGCACGCAATGCAGCAAACAGGTCGAAGTCTTCTTACAAAAAGTCTCGGCCTGCTCGCATATCCAACCGTATCAAGGTATCTGCACTTGCGGTGAAGTGATGAAATACGCAACCGGCGATAAAGAGGCCGTGGCAGGCTATTTGGCCTCGCCGGATGTATCGTGGTCGCATCATCATTGATGGCCTAGTCCTGCGATTAACGAATAGATAGTAAGCGCCTGAGTCGGCCCGATAAAAATCGCCAAAAATAGAGAAATAGAGGGAGTATAAGGTTCATTCATCCGCTTGCGCATACACTATATGCGCAAGCGCAACACAAGCAGCTATACCACCCCCTAGTATATAAGCGCACCTAAGCGCAGCCAAGTGCGCCGGAGTCCACCTGGACGGCTTCGGATAAGACGATCCGCCAGCGCAAACCGATACAACAATTAATTATTAAAAATTCATTGTTTAAAAATCAAATACTTGGTTAAAATACACACGCTTGCAAACCAGCCTGATCGACGTGTATTCAAGCGTCAGCGTTTATTAGTTCTGCCGGTATTTTGCCGGTATTACTGTATTACTGACAAGCAAAATGCCCGGACAACGGCGCCGGGGGAATTCTTCATAACACATACAGAAGGTGTTTCCATGTCCAGCAACCCTGCAACAAATCCTGCGCACAGTATCACCCCCTATCTGATCCTCGATCAGGCCGCACAGGCGATAGAATTTTATACAAAGGTCTTCGGTGCCCGCGAATTAGTCAGGTTGGCCGATCCCGATGGCAAGATCATGCATGCAGAGATACAGATAGGCGCTGCCACGCTAATGCTGGCAGATGAGTTCCCTGACATGGGCTACCTGAGCCCCAAATCGCTGGGCGGTTCGCCAGTATCAATCCTGCTCTACGTGGCCGGCGTCGATACGGTATTTGCCAGCGCCATCGCAGCGGGCGCAAGCGAAAAAATGCCGCTCAGCGATCAATTCGACGGCGAGCGACGTGGCACCCTGAACGATCCTTACGGCCACGTCTGGATACTCGCAGAACGCCAGGAGCAAATTTCCTACGCAGAATTAAAGCGCCGTTTTGAACAGATGATGGCAACCGATAAAACCGAGCAATAACGGGAGTATAGGATTTCATAACGCCATTACGCATATATGACGTGCGCAATTAACTTAAATATACCTATACCCTGCCCTAGTATGGCTTGCTGGATGGCGCCTTACGCAGCTTGCGCAGGGCCCGGCAATAGCGCAAACATATGTGCATCTACCGGGGTACCGTGCAGTAAGAGTCGATTGCGCGCCAGACTCTCACGCTGTGCGCCTACCTTCAGGGCGAGCGCCTCGCTCGCCAGATTGCCGCAGGCCACCACGATTTCTACCCTATGCAGGCCGATTTGCTCAAAGGCATAGCGCGACAAGGCTTGCACGCAGCGCAGCGCGATGCCCTGACGTTGCCGCGACTGGCGCACCCAATAGCCGAGATTACAAAATGGTAGGTGCGACATAATTTGATTGAGCCCGACACCACCGAGAAATTCGCCGCTGTCCTGGCAAATCACGGCAAAATCGTAGGCGCTGCCGGCTTCCCGCGCCGCGTGACAAACCGCAAACCATGCCAGCGCATCCTGCTCGCTATATCCAGCGCGACACCAGGGCAGCCAGCGACCAGCGGTATCGGCAGACTCCAGCACGGCGGCGGCAAACGCGGCGGCATCAGAGTTTTTAAAGGGGCGCAGCAAGACGCCATCAGCAATCAACATCAGACACTCCTTAAGTGAAGAAACAAATTAAATGCGTCCAGAACGCGCAGCAAGTTGGCGACCACATCCCTGATTTTATTCAAACAGCCAAGCCGAGCGAGCGAGGCAAGGACTGAACTGCACTAGCTTTTTCCTTAAAAAGCCATTGTCGAACAATTATGAATATTGATAGAATACAATTTAATTACAGGCATGAACAGGCATGAACAGGCAAAAAAATCTTTTGAGCGACACAACAAAAAGCTTCAAGTCGGCCTAGCAAGCCTGTGCATCTAACAACTCATTGAGATTACATCTCCCCTAGCAATAAATTCTCGACTTAACATTGGAAATCCATGTCCTTACGCCTACCCTATTACGATCTGTCCAGCGAGGCCTTGGCCGGGATGCGCGCCGTCGGCGCTTATCTAGAGCAAAGCTCGGTCGGACGAGAGCTGATTGAATTAGTCTATTTACGCGTCTCGCAAATAAATGGCTGCGCCTTCTGTCTGAAAAAGCACGCGAAGGCCTTGCGTGAGCTTGGAGTGTCGCAAGAAAAACTCGATATGCTGGCCGGTTGGCACGCCAGTGCGATCTTTTCCAGCAAAGAAGCTGCGGCATTAGCGTGGGCAGAATCGCTGACGGCGATCAGCACCACCCATGCACCGGACGCTTTGTTTGAGGCACTCCGTGAGCATTTTTCAGACCAGCAGATATCCGACTTAAGCTTCGCCATCGCCAACATGAATGCGCTGAATCGCCTCGCCATCAGCATGCGCCAATAAAATTTTTCTTATCAAACATCCTCTTTCACAGGCTGAAGCAATGAACATTCAATGGAGTCACTCGCTGGACCAGATAGACTGGCAAGAACTGGAGGCGCTGTATCACGCCGCCCCGCTCGGCAACAAGAACGCAGCCGATCTGAAAACTGTATTTACCAATAGCCGCTACCACTGCTTTGCGCGCGAAAATGGACGCCTGGTCGGCGCCGGGCGAGCGCTGGCAGACGGTTCCGACTGCTCTTACTTGTGCGACATCGCTGCCCACCCCAGTCATCAGGGCACCGGTCTGGGCAAAGAAATCGTCAACAAATTGCTCGCTCTCTCGGCCGGACACAAGAAGATTATTTTGTACGCCGTACCCGGCAAGGAGCCCTTCTATCGCAAGTTCGGCTTTCGTCGCATGCTAACCGCGATGGCCATCTTTGAAGATCCGCAACAAGCGCAAGACCGCGGCTACCTGAGCGAGGAATAAGGCAAGCGCTAAGTTTCTGCGCTAGAGATAAAACTGTGTTTTCGGGGGAGTATAGGATAGGTCGAGCTTATCGCGCATACTGAGCCGGCGCTATATCGAGGAATGTACCTATACTCATCCCCAGTATATAGAGAGATAAGAGCACGATGCGTGTCGAATATCCACCTCGCCTCTTTTTAAATTACTGCCGGAGCGGCGGAGCGGCGGCGCTTCGGGCTTTATCCAACGCCCAGATTTAAAAACAGCGCGAACTCTAATCAATTAATCATCATCAATTCTAGACAAGATAAAAGAGCGCAGCATGGACGCAAATTTTTGGCATAGCAAATGGGAGAAAAAAGAGATCGCTTTCCACGAAGCGGCCGCCAACCCTCTGCTACTCAAGTACATCAAGGAACTGGGCTTGGCGCCAGGCAGCCGCCTGTTTTTACCTCTATGCGGAAAAACATTGGATATCGCCTGGCTACTGGCGCAAGGCTATCGAGTGGCCGGTGCTGAATTGAGCAAAATCGCCATTGATGAATTATTTGCCGGGCTAGCTCTGACACCAACAATAGTCAAAATAGGTGAGCTTGAGCAGTATAGCGCCGCCCATATCGATATCTTTGCCGGCGATATTTTTGCCTTATCCGAGGCCGAACTTGGCGCTGTCGATGCCATTTATGACAGAGCTGCCTTAGTGGCATTGCAGGCAGAACTACGTCATCGCTATAGCGCTCATTTAATCAAGATAAGTCACACCGCGCCGCAATTACTGGTCTGCTACGAGTACGAGCAAAGCGCACAAGCAGGCCCGCCGTTCTCTGTCAGCCCGCAAGAACTAGAGCAACACTATCACGAGCATTACACACTCAAACTGCTGGCCGACACCCCGTTGGCCGGCGGATTAAAAGGAAAATGTGCAGCTCAGGAACAGGTCTGGCTGCTGACACCAAAATAGTAGGACTTACGCAAAACCGCCCCAGCGTTGTTGTACTCGCCTTGCTGGAATAATTTTGCGTAAGTCCTAAATAGGTGCGGATTCACCTCTGATGCTAGCCCCTGCAAACTCCGGAAAATTACCAACGATCTATGCATTTACTCTTTTTACCTGGCGGCGCAGGCGCTGCCGAATTTTGGCATCCGGTAGGAGCCTTGCTGTCAGCATCGCATCGCAAAACTTATTTTTCCTGGCCGGGCTTAGGCGCGCAGCCGCCTGCGCCTGAGATTACCGGCTTTGCCGATATGCTAGCGTTGGTAGAAGCGGAGATGAGCGCGCCCTGCGCCCTCATCGCACAATCCATGGGCTGCGTACCTGCCATGCAACTGGCACTTAAGTATCCGGAAAAAATCAGTCATTTAATCCTGGTCGCCACCTCGGGCGGGATCGATGTGGCGCGCTTGGGCGGAGAGGATTGGCGCCCCGCCTATAAAGCCAAGTTCCCACAAGGCGCAGACTGGATCACGACATCTGCCCCAGACCTGAGCAAGCAATTGGCGCGCATTTCCTGCCCCACTCTCTTACTATGGGGCGACGCCGACCCCATCAGCCCGGTAGCCGTGGGCGAATACCTGGCAAAGCGCATCCCCAAGGCGAATCTGCAGATAATCGTCGGCGGCCAGCACAATCTGGCGCAGACCCATGCCGCGCAAGTGGCTTCTTTGATAACGCAGCATCTAGGCCAACAAGCCTGGCGCGATTCGATATAAATAGAGATTTATGGGAGTATAGGCGTTAGCTAGCCGATTGCGCATAGAGGACGTGCGCATTTATCGCATTAATACCCATACTCACCCCCAGTATTTTGGCAGCTACACTTACCTGCAGCTAATCTGCCGCGCTGCCCGCCAATTGCCGGCATGCCGCCTTGCTAGCGCCACAAACTTATCACTATGCCTAGTCACAATCAGGATACGCACTTATCATTTATCGCACTGGCAGGCGGATTTGCCGTACAAGTGGCAAAAATACCCGCACATCGCTGACTAAATCCGCATTTAGGCACGCTCATGCGCAAAATTGAGAGTGAAAGCCCTTATAATCTAAGGTTTTTGCAATTGTTTCCCTGAGTGATAATGAAAGTATTTCGTGGACTCCCTAATGCTGCCGCGCGCGCGCCTTGTGCGCTGGCGATAGGCAATTTTGACGGCGTGCATCTGGGACATCAGGTTTTACTGTCCCGCTTGCGCGAGGCCGCCACACGCCTCAATCTTGAGGCGGCGGTAATGACTTTCGAGCCGCACCCGCGCAGCTTTTTTGCCCAGTTGCTGGGCGACGTATCCAAGGCGCCGACCCGCATCGCCAATCTGCGCGACAATCTCGATGCGCTCACTTTGGCTGGTGTCGATAGAGTCATCGTCGAACATTTCAATGCCCATTTTGCGGCACTGAGCCCGCAAGACTTTATACAAAAAGTCCTGGTCGAAGGCTTGCATGTGAAATGGATGATGGTCGGTGAGGATTTTCGCTATGGCGCAAAACGCGCTGGCGATATAGACATGCTGATCGCGGCAGGCAAAGAGTATGGCTTCGAAGTAGAGATCCTGGCTCCAGTGCAAGACAAGGGCGTGCGCATTTCTTCCTCAGCAGTGCGGGCCGCGATAGCCGCTGGCGATTTTAGCGAGACCCAGAGTTTATTGGGGCGCAGCTATCGCATCTCGGGTCATGTGGTGCATGGTCAGAAGCTGGGACGCACACTCGGTTTCCCTACCCTGAACTTACGCGTAGCCCATCATCGCCCAGCTTTACAAGGGATCTTTGTGGTGCAGGTGCATGGTTTGGCGGAGCAGCCCTTGCCGGCCGTGGCCAGCCTGGGTGTACGCCCTACGGTGGACGATAGCGGTCGCGTTTTACTAGAAACCCATGTGTTTGATTACAGCGGCAATGCCTACGGTAAAGTGGTGCAGATAGAATTTTTACAAAAACTGCGCGACGAAGAAAAATACGTCGATCTGCCTACACTGACCGCCGCAATAGAACGCGATGCGGAACAGGCCAGAGCCTATTTTGAACAGCGCGCCAGCGCGGCAATCTCTGCGACCGACCGAATTTAAAGAGAAGCTCGGCAACTTCTCTTCGTTAAAAAATACAAACGCACAAAAAAATATCCGCATCTCCTTATTAAAATTTATTTTTAACCGAATTTAAGCAAAATTATGTCTAACGAAAAATCAGCCAAAGTGGCCAGTAAATACCCGGTCAACATGACAGAAACACCCTTCCCTATGCGCGGCGATCTGGCCAAGCGCGAGCCGAAGTGGATCAAGGAATGGCAAGACAAAAAGATTTATGAGCGGGTTCGTAAGGCATCTGCCAATCGCCCAAAATTTTTACTGCATGACGGTCCTCCGTATGCCAATGGCGATATCCATATCGGCCACGCTGTCAATAAAGTCCTAAAAGACATGATCATCAAGGCGCGTACTCTGGCAGGTTTCGATGCGCCCTATGTACCGGGCTGGGATTGCCACGGCATGCCTATCGAGATCCAGATCGAAAAACTGCACGGAAAAAATCTGCCAGTGGCCGAGGTGCAGGCCAAAGCGCGCGCCTATGCAGAGGTACAGATAGAACGCCAGAAGGCAGACTTTATCCGCCTCGGGGTTTTGGGCGAATGGGACAACCCGTACAAGACCATGGCCTTTGGCAATGAAGCCGACGAAATCCGCGCACTGGGCACTTTGCTGGACAAGGGTTATGTGTATCGCGGTTTAAAACCAGTCAACTGGTGTTTCGATTGCGGTTCGGCCCTGGCAGAAGCCGAAGTCGAATACGAAAACAAGCGTGATCCGTCTATCGATGTCGGTTTTGCCTTTGCCGAATTCGACAAACTGGCAACCGCATTTAAATTAGACAAGCTGCCGCTGGATAAGGGCTACGCGGTGATCTGGACCACCACGCCGTGGACCATCCCATCCAACCAAGCGCTGAACGTGCATCCTGAATTCACCTATGCACTGGTGCAAACCGTGCGCGATGGCGAAGCTATTCTGCTGATACTGGCGCAAGATCTGGTCGAGGCTAGTCTGGCGAATTACGGATTCGAAGGCACAGTGATCGCCACTTGTCTGGGTGCCGATTTATCCGAAATCAAATTCAAACATCCTTTGGCCGCAATGGATGCTGGCTACGATAGATTTTCGCCTGTGTATCTGGCTGACTATGTGACGTTAGAGAGCGGCACCGGGGTAGTTCACTCAGCACCGGCTTACGGTATCGAGGATTACAAGTCGTGCAAGGCGCACGGCATGCTCGACAACGACATCATCAGCCCGGTCATGGGCGATGGTAAATATGCCTCATGGCTGCCTTTCTTTGCTGGCATGACGATCTGGGAAGCCTCTAAGCCTATCTGCGACAAGCTCAGAGAAGCTGGTGCCCTATTCTCGTTCAAGATGTTCGAGCATAGCTATATGCATTGCTGGAGACATAAAACGCCTATCATCTACCGCGCTACCTCGCAGTGGTTTGCCAGCATGGACAATACACCAAAAGACGGTGGCCCTAGCCTGCGCGAAACAGCACTCAAGGCGATTGATGAAACGGCATTTTTCCCGGCCTGGGGCCAAGCCCGCTTGCACGGCATGATCGCCAATCGCCCAGACTGGACGCTGTCACGTCAACGTCAATGGGGCGTGCCTATGGCGTTTTTCTTGCATAAAGAAAGCGGCCAACTGCATCCTCGCACCCCAGAATTATTGGAGCAAATCGCGCAACGTGTGCAAGAGTCCGGCATCGAAGCCTGGCAGCAACTCGACATCAATGAGTTCCTTGGTGCCGATGCCGATATGTACGTAAAAAACCGCGACACGCTGGACGTCTGGTTTGATTCCGGCACTACCCATAAAACCGTGATGCGCGGCTCACACAAGGAACAACTCGGCTTCCCTGCCGACTTGTATCTGGAAGGTTCGGATCAGCATCGCGGCTGGTTTCACTCATCCTTGTTGACGGCATCCATGTTAGACGGACGCGCCCCGTACAAAGCTTTGCTGACGCACGGCTTTGTGGTGGATGGCGACGGCAAGAAGATGTCCAAATCTTTGGGCAATACCTTAGCGCCGCAAAAGATTTTTGAAACCCTGGGTGCCGATATCCTGCGTCTGTGGGTTGCCTCTAGCGATTATTCAGGCGAAATCACAATCTCGGACGAGATCTTAAAGCGCGTCACAGAATCGTATCGTCGCATCCGTAATACCCTGCGCTTCTTGCTGGCAAACACCTCCGACTTCGATTTCAGTAAAGATGCGGTGGCCGTGGCCGATATGCTGGAAATCGATCGCTATGCGATCGCGAATATGGCAGTTTTGCAGGCCGACATCCTGGCGCATTATCAGCAGTTTGAGTTCCATCCTGTGGTCGCCAAATTGCAGTCTTTCTGCTCCGAAGATCTGGGTGGCTTCTATCTGGATATTTTGAAAGATCGTCTGTATACCAGCGGCACCACGTCCGCTGCACGACGTTCGGCCCAGACTGCGATCTGGCACATCACGCAAAGCCTGTTGCGCCTGATGGCACCAACCCTGTCGTTTACTGCCGAAGAAGCCTGGCTCAGTTTTGCCAGTGTCGACGCCTATGCGGCTAGCGATGAAACCATCTTCACCCAAACTTTCTACGATTTGCCAGCCATCGCCGATGGCACCGCCTTGTTAGAAAAATTTGCTGCGCTGCGCGCGATACGCACCGACGTCACCAAGCAATTGGAAGAAGTGCGCGTATCAGGAGCGATAGGTTCATCCTTGCAAGCCGAAGTAGTGATCAAGGCGAGTGCTGCCAAGTTCGACGTGCTGAGCAGTTTTGCGGACGACCTGAAATTTACTTTAATTACCTCGGCTGCGACAGTTGAGTTGGTCGCCAGCGAAGCCGATGAAGCGGTCGTCGTGCAGGCCTCGCCGTATGTGAAATGCGAGCGTTGCTGGCACTACCGCGCCGAAGTCGGCAGCCACGTAGAGCACCCTGGCCTGTGTGGCCGCTGCGTGAGCAATTTGTTTGGCGCAGGTGAAGTACGACAGTTTGCGTAAAATAGAGTGCCGTCTTAGGGTGGGTTAAGGTTTTGCAAGACCGTAACCCACCAAGCGCACCACAATTCTCACTTAGTTATTAATCGCATTAGCAACGATCTATCAAGCACCAACAAAAAACATGGCAACCAAAAAACGCAGCGCAGCACCTACAGCAAATAAATTTGTTAGCAAGTCATCTGGCAATTCTTTAGTGCCGTGGTTAGGCTTGGCGGCCATCGTCATCTTGTTTGATCAACTCAGCAAGATCACGGTCGCCAAATTATTCAGCTATGGCGAATCGCTATCCATCACCTCTTTTTTCAATCTGGTGCTGGCATATAACAAGGGCGCGGCATTTAGCTTTTTGGCCGCAGAATCTGGCTGGCAGCGCTATTTCTTCACCGTCATTGGTGTGGTCGCCTCTTTACTCATCATCTATTTGATCAAGCAAAACGCAGGGCAACGCTTGTTTTGCTGGTCTTTATCTCTGATCATGGGCGGAGCACTCGGCAATGTCATCGACCGCCTGATGTATGGCCATGTCATCGACTTTTTAGATTTCCATTACAAACAGCTTTACCATTTTCCGGCTTTCAATATCGCCGATAGCGCCATCTGCCTAGGTGCGAGCTTGTTCATACTCGACGAACTGCGCCGCGTAAAAAAATAGAGGAGACTCGCGATGTCTAGCTTATTGAACCTGGTTGGCAAGAAAATTGTCTTGGGTATGACCGGTGGCGTCGCTTGCTATAAAGTGGCCGAACTGACCCGCGCACTAGGTAAAGCCGGCGCGTCTGTGCAAGTAGTCATGACGCAGGCGGCCACCCAATTCATTACGCCCGTCACCATGCAGGCCCTGTCCGGCAACGCGGTCTACACCGACCAATGGGATGCGCGTATCGCGAATAATATGCCGCACATCGATCTGAGCCGTGACGCCGATCTGATCGTGATCGCGCCCTGCAGCACCGACTTCATCTTCAAACTCGCGCATGGCGCTTGCGATGATTTGTTATCGACGCTATGCGTGGCAAGGCCTGCGCATATTCCGCTACTGATCGCACCGGCGATGAATGTAGAAATGTGGCAAAACCCGGCGACTCAACGCAATGTTGCCCAACTGCGTTCCGATGGCATACAAGTACTTGGCCCTGCCGCAGGCGAGCAAGCCTGCGGTGAAACCGGCATGGGTCGCATGCTGGAACCGGCAGAATTATTCAACGAAATCATTGCTAGTTTTCAGACCAAGAGTTTGCGCGGCAAACACCTGCTGATCACCGCCGGCCCGACTTTCGAGCCTATCGACCCGGTCCGCGGCATCACCAATCTGTCTTCAGGTAAAATGGGCTACGCGATTGCGCAAGCGGCCTGGCAAGCCGGGGCGACCGTCACTCTAATCTCTGGCCCAACCGCGCTGGCGACACCGTATGGCACGCAGCGCATACAGGTACAAACTGCGCAGCAGATGCATGACGCCGTGATGGCGCAACTGGCTAGCCAGCCTAGCGATGTATTTGTCGCGGTGGCGGCGGTGGCGGATTGGCGCATCGCCAATGCCAGCGATCAAAAGCTAAAAAAAACCGGAGACAGCGATACCCCGCAATTAGAGTTTGCGCTCAATCCCGACATCCTCGCCAGCGTCGCCGCATTGAAAAATGCCCCGTATTGCGTGGGCTTTGCAGCGGAATCGGAAAAACTACTGGAATACGGTGCAGCCAAACGCATCAAAAAAAATATTCCTCTTTTAGTCGGCAATATTGGTCACGCCACCTTCGGCAGCGATGAAAATGAATTGGTTTTATTTGATAAAGACGGCCATCAACACATAGCACGCGCCGATAAGCTAACCCTGGCGCAAGGCCTGATCACAGAAATCGCCAAGCGCATAATTATCCATACAAACCCTAAATCCTAAATTCGATTAAGCACGCACATGAAAAATATAGACCTGAAAATTATCGACTCCCGCATGAAAGATCTGCTCCCTGCCTACGGCACACCGGGTAGTGCAGGCCTGGATTTGCGCGCCTGTATCGATGCCGCAATCACCATTAAGCCGGGTGAAACTGTGTTAATTCCTACAGGTCTGGCAATCCACATCGACAATCCCTCGTATGCTGCGATGATCTTGCCACGCAGCGGCATGGGCCACAAACACGGTATCGTCTTGGGTAATCTGGTCGGGCTGATCGATTCCGATTATCAAGGCCAGTTGATGGTCTCAACCTGGAACCGTGGTCAGACCGAGTTTGTCTTGCAACCGATGGAAAGATTGGCGCAACTAGTGATCGTCCCTGTCCTGCAGGTGGGTTTCAATATCGTCGAAGAATTCGGCGACAGCCAACGTGGCGAAGGCGGCTTCGGCAGCACGGGCAAACACTAAGCTGCCCTGCCCATGTTCTAGTTTTATTGTAAGTTAGTTAGGCCTTGGTGGTAAGCATAGTGCGTTGATCGAATCAATTTCAATATATGTATTCGCAACAAAGTTACCACCATGTTGATTCGAAATAGTCGAGACATCTGAGTATCTGCGATAGAAAAAAACGCTCGGCCGGGCATTAACAACAACGACTAAAATCATAGTCTGAAACCCCACTAGTAAGCAATTTTTGAAGTGCCAGATAACAGACATTCATCGCCGGCATTCACGCATCGTTGGAAGTAAGGACCGCTAGTCGCCAACAGGCAAATTGATCGATAAATGCTGAGCAATTGCGCTGTTAGCGGCACTAAATGTAGCGACGAGTTTCTCCACTAAGACCCGACTCTGGACGATGTCGCCCGCTATTCCCGCAGTTTCTATATGCTGACAAAGCTCCCCTAGTGCTAATGCACCGATGCTGTTAGCGGCAGATTTGAGTGTGTGCGCCACTTCCCCTGTGGTTGTTGCATTCCCTGTCATCGAGGCCGCCAAAATTTCGCTTACTTGTTTCTCTGCATTGCTCAAAAACTTAGCTAACATGCGCCGGTGCATGGCTGGTTTATCGCCCAATAAGTCAGGCAGTGTGTTGGGGTTCCATACGGCGAAAGTGGCAGAATTGTGAATTGACAGGCTCTGCTGGCTATCATGCATGATGCGTTCAGTCTTGTCCGAGTCCAATGGTAACCATTTATCGAGCTTGCTCCGCAACTCACTCATACGCAATGGTTTGGATAAATAATCATCCATACCACGCTCGTGACAACGCTGAACTTCACCGTTCATGGCATTGGCGGTTACGGCAATAATAGGCAAGCGTGTACCCTCTGGTTCAGCTCGACGAATTCCCTCGGTTAAGCCAAAACCATCCAGGTTTGGCATGTGGCAGTCGGTTAGCAATAAAGCGTAGCGCATAGGATTTTTTCGCCACATTTGAAGGGCGACGGCACCGTCTTCGGCAATTTCACACGTATGACCAAGCATGTGCAGTTGTTCCTGGATGACCTCGCGATTGGTTTCATTGTCTTCGGCTAACAGGATTAATCTCTTAACTTGTACAGCCTCTTCAATCGAGAGAGAAGTGATCCGCAAACGAGTGCGCCGCTCTACTTTTATATCGGTGAGTGCCTTATTCAAGCGGCCACTAGCCTGTGCGATCGCCCTGATCAAATCATCTTTAAGCAACGGTTGCGTGAACAACTTGATGTCAGAATCGAAGCTGTCGTTTCCGCGTAGTACCATACGCACTAAGCCTACCTCGCGCGGCAATATAAGTTCGCTGGTTGGCGTCGTTATGGATAATCCGAGTATCAAAACAGTGTTTGCCAATTGCTCGGGCGACTGCAACAATTGTGAGTCTGCAGCAGCCATTTCTGGCACCACCCTCACCTGCGCTCCGTCAAATTGACCATAGCTGAGCAATACTTCCATATCAAATGGATCCTCAGAGACGACAATAACGATAATCCCCATCACATTTGGCTTTGCAGCCAATTTGCGCCCTGCCTCACAGCGCATCAATGGCAACTCAACAACAAATTCAGAACCTTTTCCTAAAGTGCTGTGTACCGAAATTTGTCCGTGCATTAGTTCAACCAAACGATGCGTTATTGACAAACCAAGACCGGTACCACCAAATTCGCGAGCTGTGCTTTCGTCAGCTTGCATGAAGGGTTGAAACAGCTTACCCACAACCGCTTCGCTCATACCAATACCGTTATCCAATACGGTTAGCCGCACCCCCGCCATTTCGTCTGCCAGCGTGCAGGGGCTTACCCTTAATGTCACCTGGGCGGTGCGCTTCGCGTCCGCCGCAGAGAACTTCACCGCATTCCCGAGTAGATTGAGCAGCACTTGGCGTAAACGAGTGGGGTCGCACAGGAACCAATCTGGCAATTCGGGCGAGACAAACACTGAGAGATTTACCGCACGTGTATTCGACAGAGTGAGAATCAGCATCGTTGCACTTTCCGTCACTTCAAGCAAATAGGTGGGAATGCGTTCAACCTCGAGTTTACCTGCTTCTATTTTTGAGATATCGAGAATATCGTTCAAGATCTGCAGCAAAGCGAGCGATGAATGTTGTATCGTCATTAGCATGCGTTTTTGTTCTGGCAATAGAGAAGTTTCTTGCAAAATATCGACAATGCCAATCACTCCGTTCATCGGTGTGCGAATCTCATGGCTCATGTTGGCTAAAAATTCGGATTTAGCGCGATTCGCTGAATTCGCGGCATCCTCGTTCTTTTTACGTGCGGTGGTATCAGTACGAATACTGATATATTGTTCAGGCAAGCCATCCTTTCCCACCAGAGGAACAATTGTGGTTAAAGTCCAATAAAGACCGCCGTCTTTATTCCGATTTAAAATTTCGCCATGCCAAACATTTCCCGTGCAAATGGTCTGCCACAAATCATCAAACATTTCCGCAGGATGATGCCCAGAATTAAGTATGCGATGGTTTTCGCCTAAGAGTTCCTCGCGCGAATAATGGCTGATATCGCAAAATAGATCATTAACGTAGGTAATGAAGCCGGCCAGATCCGTCATGCTAACAATGGCATGCTGATCTAAGGCGAATTGCCGATTTTCCAGCTCAAGCTGTTGAAATTTCAGATTTATAGATGCCTTATTTAATGCTGCCCCCAAAACCTCTAGCTCTACATTACCCACATACGGGTTCATGCGAGTGCCAATGTTTTCATCAAGATTTTCAGCAAATTCAGTGGCTTCCTCAAAAGCGCGCATCGGCGATCGCAACAAGTACAATAAAAACGATATCACCATCACACAAGTCAAAGCGATAACCGCGAGAGAGTCCATCCAAATACCGTAAGCCAATTGCCAGAACGTAGGGAATTGAAAACTTATTCGTACCCACCCCATTAAGCTACCGGCGTCTATCGGGTACCAAAGGGTGTTTTCATCTTGTAGGATAACGCCCTTGCCAGCAGGTAAAGTAATTAAATTGTTATTAAAATTGGGAGTCCAGCGCCCGTCCGTGTTAATTAACTCGGTGATCGGCTTGCCACTCGTATCGGTTACCAGCAAAGATCTAAGTTGATCCGAAGTGGCGAATCTAGAGGCAGCATTTTCCAAACCAGCCAAATCGTTTACGATTAAAAACACGGGGCTCACCGCAGCCAAATTTTGTGCGACCGTCGTCAATTCCGCTTGCGTCTGCTTGCGTATCAAGGAGGTTTGCACTCTGGCCATGTAAGTGCCATAGGCCAAGATGGCGACAACCAGGCAGGTCGAAGTAAGCAATGCCAATTGCCAGCGAAGGGTACGCGGAACAAATCTATACCCTCGGAGACGGATTGACATACGGCTTACTCGATGATGAGGTATTTTTCTACCTGTAGTTTTTCAAGCGGAAGGTAATCGACTTGGTAGCTGACGGCTACCGGGGCCGGTATACGGATCGCATTGAGCAATGAGCGCCCTTCAGCGTCTTGTGTCAATGCAAAAAACGCTTGGGCAACCACTTTTTGTACAGAAGCAGCGACACGCGGGTGTGCCACGACTGGGTGCGATGCAACAGGAGGTGTTTGATATAGAATTTGCAATTGCTCACGCACTTCAGCAATCTCATCATTGAGTGCAACGTTAACTGTTCCACCAGCAGCGACATCTTCGCGTATCACATTACGGTAGACATTGCTGTGGGTTTTAACATAGACGGGGGCAAACTGAATATGCGCCACTTCTGAGAGTAATGTCCGCATATACAGCGAAGCTCCAAATGCATTAGGCGCAGGGAACGCTATTTTTTGGCCGTTCAGGTCTTTCAAGGTCTTGTACGAGCCATCTTTGCGCACCACCAACACCCCCGTCAATGGCTTGGCATCACGCAAAATAGGCACATACAATTGCGCTTTTTTTGCCATCACCATATGGTAGGGGTTCATGTAGGCGAAGTCTGGTTCACCTTTCAAAAAACTCGCTTCAAAAAGGGGAATGGACGTTTGAATTTTTAGCTCAAATACCAAGCCGGTATCTTTAGAAAGCCGGGCGATCAATGGTGCCCAATCTTTGTGAAGTTCAACGGCACTATATTGTGGAACGACTGCAAAACTGTATTTAGCAGGCGTCTGTGCGAGAGCTTCGTTGACAAATAAGCCTAATACAAGCAAACACAATGTCCGAAACATACTTTTAATCCGATTGCGCGGCGTGATTCTGCTTGTATGCATTTTATGATGCCCCGGTAATCAATTAAAATGATTCACGTCACATGGAATAGTGATGCGGTTTCTTAATGCAACTTATTGATAAAATGCGTGCCAATCAATAGCTCATTTTTCCCACAAGATGAATTGAATTAATCATTCCGCACTGTCATTTTCCCAATTGCCATTTCCAAAGCTACCCTAGTTACGGGTTTTGCTACGGTTCCGAGAAAATTCAGTCTTGAAAGCTGCGCAACTAGTGACGCTGTATGGAGGACATGGGCACCTTGTCCTGACATCAAAATCAAGCCGCCTTTGAAATCACGTTCGTTGATCGCTTGCATGAACTCGAAACCATCAATATCTGGCATTTGAATATCGCAAATAAGCAGATCCGGCTTCGTTTGACTAGTATCAAATTTAGCTAAAGCTTGTCGTCCGCCATCTACCATTTCAATCTTTACTATCCCTAAGTTCTCCAACTGAGCAGAAACTAATTCAAGTTGAAGATCATCATTGTCAATAACCATGACATTTAACGCTTCATATGTCGTCATACTGTAATCCTTGCTTTCTGTGCAATACAACAGCGTTACACGGCCAAAAATTAAACACCTGGTACCTAAGTTCGAAAAAAAACCGAGCATTCACATTTTTAGAACATTTTTTACTGCAGACAAACATGACGTTATTTTCTTGAAATACTACACCCATTAAGCGACTGTTATTTCAATTAAATACACTCTCAAACCTATTTAATTGTGTGAAATATGGGCAAGGACCATTTTGACATGGAAGACTTAGGCTGAAAAACAAATCTCCTGTTCACACGAATAATGCCTATCTAAGCCTATTTTACCGGTCTGGGTTTTGACACCGTCTGGCCGCATTGCCGTCGCTTATCCCGTGGCATTACGATGTTGATGAACGTCATAAGTGGAATTTAAGAATGCTACTTTGATGTGCGATTTATGACTGTAATACAAAATTTACGTCTGAGTGAAGCAGAAATAACCGAGCTACTCAGAGTGCTGCACAAAGTAAAAAAGACTTCTAATCGAAGTCTTTTTTATTTCAAATCGAGTGCAAACTGTGAGGCACTTATTCTTTGATGAAGTGTTCGCGGTAGTATTTCAGCTCTTCGATAGATTCGATGATGTCGGCCAAGGCAGTGTGTTTTTGATGCTTCTTGAAGCCGCTCAAGAGTTCAGGCTTCCAGCGACGGCACAACTCTTTCAGCGTAGAGACATCCAGATTACGGTAGTGAAAATACGCTTCCAGCTTAGGCATGCCGCGCACCATGAAGCGCCTATCCTGACAAATGGTGTTACCACACATAGGCGATTTACCGTTTGGCACATGCAATTTCAAGAATTCTATCAAGGCTTTTTCGGCATCGGCTTCCGTCACGGTCGACGTTTTGACTCTTTCTATCAAACCGGAACGGCCATGCGTGCCCTTATTCCATGCATCCATCTTCCCCATGATTTCATCGGATTGATGAATCGCAAATACCGGACCTTCGGCAATCACGTTCAACTGCATATCGGTCACGACCACCGCAACCTCAATAATCACATCTGTATCCGGATCTAAACCGGTCATTTCCATATCGACCCAGATCAAATTCATCTCATTTGGCTTGGCTGGTTTCGACGTACTTGCTTGTATCTCGGTCGCTTGTGACATAATTCTTCCTTGACTTGATAATTTATTTCTGAATGCGGCATTTTCCCATGATTTCTACAGCGTTTTCTGTTTTATTCGTCTCATTTTTACTTTTGACACTGGTTTTGCAGTTTTGGCTAGGTTCGCGGCACATACGGCATGTCTTGCAACACCGCGCCCAGGTACCCGCAGAGTTTGCAGAACGCATCCCGCTGGCCGCCCATCAGAAGGCGGCCGACTACACCGTCGCCAAAACCAAACTGGGCATGCTGATGCTGGTATTGAACGCCATCGTTTTGATAGGCTTCACTCTATTTGGCGGCCTGCAATGGCTAGCCGTCAGCCTGGTGAAGTTGAGCGGACCGGGCATGCTGTATCAATTGAGTCTTTTGACCGCCTTTGCCCTGATCACTAGCTTGATCGACTTACCGTTCGACTATTACAAACAATTCGTATTGGAAGAAAAATTTGGTTTCAATAAAATGAGCAAAGGCCTATTTTTTGGTGACATGCTCAAAAGCACACTACTGGGCGCGGCGATAGGCCTGCCTTTGATCTGGGTTATGTTGATGCTGATGGATAAATCCGGTGCGCTGTGGTGGTTGTATGCCTGGATTTTTTGGAGCGGATTTCAGCTCTTGATGATGGTGATTTTCCCAACCTGGATCGCCCCCTTATTTAATAAATTTAGCCCTTTAGAAGATGATAGCTTGCGTGCCCGTATCGAGGGACTAATGCAAAGAGTCGGCTTTGCCTCCAAGGGCTTATTTGTGATGGATGGATCTAAACGTAGCGCGCATGGCAATGCCTATTTTTCCGGCTTCGGTGCCTCCAAGCGTATAGTGTTTTTTGATACCCTGCTGTCACGTTTGAGCGCGCCAGAAATAGAAGCGGTTTTGGCACATGAGCTAGGTCACTTCAAACTCAAGCACATTGTCAAACGTATTTGCGTGATGTTTATTATCTCGCTGGGCTTCCTGGCTTTACTTGGATTTTTAAAGCAGCAAGTCTGGTTTTTTACCGGTCTGGGCGTAGACCCTATGCTACTGGCCTCGAACGACGCCATGGCCCTCATCTTATTTATGCTGTCCTTGCCCATATTTACTTTTATACTGTCGCCACTGTCCTCTATCACCTCGCGCAAACACGAGTTTGAGGCCGATGCCTTCGCTGCCAAATATAGTAGCGCAGACGATTTGGTGGCGGCGCTGGTGAAACTATATGAAGATAATGCCTCAACCCTGACCCCCGATCCACTACATTCGGCTTTTTACGATTCGCACCCGCCAGCCTCGGTACGTATAGGCAAACTACAATTGAGCGCCACTGCAGCAACCACATCAGGAGCAATAGCATGATAAAAACCACTGAGCTACTCGCAAAAAAATCTCAACATACTGTCGATGCTCTCGCCGCTGAGCGCTTGCCCGAGTATTTTGCGGCCACCCCAGGCTGGGCGCTAGATGGCGCGCGCATAGTCAAAACCTTCGAATTTAAAAATTACTACGAAACCCTGGCCTTTATCAACGCTATTGCCTATGTGATACACGCAGAAGACCATCATCCTGAATTAGTGGTGACTTACAATCGTTGCCTGATCCGCTTTGACACCCACACGGTGAATGGCGGCAAAGGTGGCATTTCAGAGAATGACTTCATTTGCGCCGCCAAAGTCGATGGCATATTTCAGCAAAGTTTTTCCTGATGGCTAAGAAAGAAATACCGGCAAATGCGCTAGGCACCGTGATTGCAGCGCATGGCCGCCATTATCTGGTGCAAGCGGAGGGTATCAAACTGCATTGCGTGACGCGTGGTAAAAAAAGCGATGTGGCGGTCGGCGATGTCGTTGAATATCAACTGACCTCGAAAAATCAGGGAGTGATTGAAGCCATCACACCACGCCAGACTTTGCTGTACCGCTCTGATCAATATAAATCGAAAATGCTGGCGGCCAATCTGACGCAACTGGTGGTAGTAGTCGCCACCGAGCCTAGTTTTTCTGATGATTTGATCTCTCGTGCGCTGGTCGCTTCAGAATCATCCGGCATCAAGGCGCACATTATTCTCAATAAGATAGACGTCACGACTAGTCTACCCAAGGCGCGTGAACGCGTCGGTCTGTACGCCAGTTTGGGTTATCCTGTGCACGAAGTCTCTGTGACTGGCATGCCTGAGACTACCCGTGTGACCCTGATGAATTTGCTGCAAGGACAAAGCACCATCCTGATTGGCCAATCAGGGATGGGGAAATCATCGCTAATTAACTTAATTATCCCGGATGCCGAAATCGCTACCCGTGAGATTTCTGCGGCCTTGGATACCGGCAAACACACCACCACCTTCACCCGTCTATTTCAAATGGATCCGTATCAGGGCCAGCCAACCTCGGTGATCGATTCACCAGGGTTTCAAGAGTTTGGTCTGCATCATCTGAGCGAAGGCATGCTGGAACGCGCTTTTCCAGAATTTCTACCCTATCTGGGCAAGTGCAAATTCTACAATTGCCATCACCATGCTGAGCCAAATTGCGCAGTGACCGCCGCAATCAAAACTGGTGACATCAGCGCCATGCGGCATGACTTGTTCAAGCAATTGGTGCACGAGGCGGCGCAAACCATCGGTTATTAAGTCGTCTCCGTTACTACGATGCGCATCATATCAATGAGGTGCATCGTCAACACACCAGCCGCATTGCATTATCCTTATTTGCGCACCGTCATAGCGACTAACTTCATCACCAAAGGCCGCACTAGCAATACGCAGCAAAAGGCGACCGGCATCGCCAGCTTATACGCATTTAAAACACGGGCTAGAAAATCCTCTTTAATGCCCCCGTTAGCAGCCACGATGACGGTTGACATCAAGAAGGCCATGATAGCCGCCATATAGAACGCGAATACTTGCGGCGTGTAGCGAGCCGGTAGCTTCCAACGACTAAGTTCCGGAGTTGGTATGGACTGATTTGTTTTAGAGTTGCTCATTTTATTCTTGGCTTTCTTGCTTACTAGTTTCAACCTCGGTGTTCTAAACACAGGGATCGCCACAATGACTGATTAAAGACCCTATTTTAAGCAGTAGTTGGGCAATTAACTAGAACAGTAACGCTATTCCAATCATTAAGCTAAACTTATGAATACCGCCACTAATCATCAATAATATCTATGGATACTTTAAGCGGAATAAATAGCTTCGTCAAAGCGGTCGAGAGTGGCAGTATCGCATCGGCGGCACGGCAGTTAGGCATTACCCCAGCCGCTGCCAGCCAAAACATTGCTCGGTTAGAGCAATATATGGGGGTGAAATTACTCACCAGGACCACCCGAAAATTGAGCCTCACCGAGAGCGGAGATGTTTATTACACTAAGGTCAGCGATATCTTACATAGGTTAGAATTAGCCAAGTCGGCAGTGACTCAATTACAAGGAGTGCCCCAGGGACGCCTGCGAATTGCCACCTCCATCACATTTGGCCGACATATTATCGCGCCCTTAATCCCGGCATTTTGTGCGCGCCACCCCACTCTATCGATAGAATTGATCTCGACCGACTTTAACGTCAACCATAGCAATGACGATGTCGATATCAGCATACGCTTCAAACAGCAGTTAGAGGCACATCTGGTGAGTCGCCGCATCGCCACAGTCCCTATGATAATTTGCGCCGCACCTGCCTATCTAGAAAAAGCAGGAATACCCCGAACACCGGAAGAATTAAGCGAACATGCCTGCCTGCTGTATCGCCCGGCCTTTAATGGTCTGTTACTCAGATGGGGCTTTATACGGAATGGCTTACACTTTGAACCGGAACTACGTCCCAGCATCATTAGCAATGACGTCGATAGCTTGACGCAGATGGCGGTCGCGGGAGCGGGGATCGCCCGTTTAGGTAGCTTTATCGCCGCGCCTTTAATTGCTAGCGGTCAGCTGCAAGCTTTATTTGTAAAATCATCGAATGGGCAAGACAATGGTAGCCTCGATGCCGAGCCCCTGGATTTTTATGTCTGCTATCGAGACCGCAATGAAGTGAGTCTCAAAATGCGTCTATTTATTGATTACCTACTTGAATGCCTACCCGCTACACAGGCATAATCTTTGAAAACACTGCATTGATTAGCCTGCTTGTATCGGTAAATCAACATAAAACGAGCTACCCTCGCCGATCGTGGAGTGGTAGCCGATTTCTCCGCCCATCTGATTGACGATCGCTTTCGAGATCGATAGGCCTAAGCCAGAACCGCCTTTCGCCTTAGTATCTGATGCGTCTTGTTGAGCAAATTTTTGAAAAATTCTATCCCTAAATTCTTCAGAAATACCAGGACCATTATCACCGACCGCTATCCTTACTCGATCAGGCCCAAGTAACTTGGTCTCGATAATAACCGAGTCACCAGGACTAGAGTATTTGCAGGCGTTTGAGAGTAAATTGGCCATCACCTGTTGAAAACGACCAGCATCGACATTCACAAACACATCGGGAGGTGGATTATGCAAAGCAATGCTCACTGCCAGACGCGCTGCAAATGCCTGGTTGACGTCGCGCGCTTCTATGATTAATGCCGGCAGGCTGCACGCTTCTTGCGTCAGACTCAAAAACCCTGATTCGAGTTTTTGTACGTCCAATAAATCATTAATGAGTTGGGTCAAGCGCTCGGTATTGGTATACGCCATTTTCACCAACGCGGCGGCCTGGGGTGGTAGGACGCCAGTCACGCCGCCAGCAACCAGTCCTAACGAACCACGAATCGCGGTCAAGGGGGTACGCAATTCATGGCTGACAGTGGAAACGAACTCTTGCTGCAGGCGTTCGACTTTTTTTCTCTCAGTAATATCGCGGGCAATCAGGATAAATTTATCTTGTCCGAGGACATGCACTTTGCTCGCGGTAATTTCTAGTGGAAACGACTGACCACCCTGACGCACCCCTTCGACCACGCCTAGCACTCCCGCTTCTAGTAGTTGCCAACTGCCAGCTTGTAAAGTTGGTGTCAACTGCTGCATATTGCGCCCCAACAGGCTTTCTGAGGAACAGGCAAATATAATTTCTGCCGAATGATTAAATGACTCAATATCACCTCTATCGTTGGTAGTGATAATCGCATCCGCCGCGTTTTGCACGATGGTATCGAGCCTATCCGAGGATGCTTTCAATTCATTTTTCTGCAACTCAACATCGTGCAACAAAGTTGATTTGGCGGCATTGGCGGCCAGAGCGTGCTGCTCACTACGTTGCAAGCGGCCTACCATGGCAAGGACAAAAGCACTAAATGCGAGTATCAGTAAAGAAGCGATCAGAGACAAACGCAAGGATTCAGATTCTCTGGTTTGGTAAGGTACCAGTGCATCCTCCATCCCGATTGCCGCAGCGATATACAGTGGATAATTTCTAATTTTTCTATAGCTAAACAAGCGCTCCTTGCCATCTACGATGCTGGTACTGCGCATGTCGCCGCTGCCATTGGCCAGAGCAGCTCTAAAAATCACGCCTTTCGAAACATCCTGACCCACTTCAGCCGATTTCCCATCTCTGCGTGCGCGCACTATGCCATCCTCACCAAACATGGTCACCGTCCCATGCTTACCTAAGTTAATCTCTTCATAGAAGCGACTAAAATAGAAAGGATCGACAGAAACCACCGCCACCCCATGAAAACTACCATTGGCGTTATTGATTCTGCGCGTCATTTGCAACGACCATTTTTGCGAAATACGGCCCAACACTGGTTTGCTGACAAATAATTGTCCCAGGTCTGTTTCCATGTGCACGCGGATATGCTCGCGGTCGGATAGACTGGTTTTTTTCATAGGCAAATTTGACAAGACCAGATCACCGCGTTGATCGACTATCGATACCTGATTCAAAATATCGCCGAGTATGATTCCGCTCTTCATGTAAGCAGGCAAATCGAAACGCAAGCCCAACTCGAGATAATGTTCACTGACAAACAAGGCTGCCTGATCGGCCGTTTGCAGCGTGCGTATTGTGTGCTCTTCTATAGTACGTGCATAATTACGCGCATCTTTTTGAGCCGTCTGTATCGCCTCATTTTTGGCGTCTAATAGTTGATAATAGGTACTACCCCAGATATACGCCAACAGTAGCAAGGAAAATAGACTCAAGCCCAGTCTGGCATCACGGCTTCTATTTTTAGCGAGCAATTCCATACAGATTAAAACCTTGCAAATAATTGAATTGATGAATGTCGGGACTTAGGCAAAACCGGCACAGCGTGCTTGTATCAGCACTCTCGTACAATGCATACTAGTTGGAACTTTCGTATGTCCTAAATATGCCTCATGCAGAGATACAACAATGCTGTTTTTGTCGTCTAACAGCGGCCTCGATGCAATGTCAAAATAAGAAGTTCCCATATAGTTCCCATATAAAAGAGACTACCTGCTCTGCCTGCGTCTGGCAAACAGAAGCGTGACTATTTACAAAATTTCTCTATATTCAACCCAAATACAAGGATTACCCTTGGCAAAACTGAAGAAATCCGGCTTACGGCTACTCTCACAGCAGATGAGCAATGCCAGGCAAAAGAACACCGTTGCCATGCTAAGATGAGATGTTTTCCCAATTTTATAGCGATAAAAAATGACTACCGATACCGACATCCAACTTA
Source organism: Undibacterium sp. Ren11W (assembly GCF_049340485.1). Lineage (NCBI taxonomy): Bacteria > Pseudomonadati > Pseudomonadota > Betaproteobacteria > Burkholderiales > Oxalobacteraceae > Undibacterium > Undibacterium sp. Ren11W. The sequence continues at coordinate 451,689 of NZ_JBMPPB010000001.1, read as the reverse complement.
GCGGCCCATTTAAAGCGGTCGATTCATCCGGCAGCAGCCATGAGGTCAAGGCCATCCGCATTTTCGACGAAGGTTACGGCATCATTGATGTCTACGTCGATTTCTCCGGCCCCATAGAGAATAGCCTGTGCAAAGACAAGGTGCTGATAGGTCATATCATGACGAAACTACGTAGTCTCGGTTATGTAGGCCCTGACTTTGGTCACAGCGACCTCGGCTTACAAGAAAGAAAACTGATCGTTCTGGAAGCGCCGGAAGAGTTTTCCAGCTTTGCCAAAAAGCATGGCTGGAAAAATTTGGCGGAAGAGTTCGACGAAGAAGAATAGCCCGATACCACCACGCCAGCGCGCATATTCCATGCGCTTCTTCAAGCATGCCGGGCTGTAAGCCGGATGGAATATGCGCGCTGGCGTGGGTAGTTTATTTGGACAGCAGCAGAACTACTCATACACCTGCAAAATCTCCACATCCGGAATGGCGCTAGTGAGCACGGCATCTGCTGTTTTCTGAACCCGATACGCGCTGACCCCGGTTTTACCCTGCACAATGCGCGTGAGCTTGCCATCAACAAAATGCACGGCAACACCATCGTCAATGGCGATACCTTCAGAGATGTCCCCTTGCATCAGCATGCGCTCAAACGCCGGTTTGCGCTCCGCATCGTCCGAGTAATGCGGGCAGCAGCTGCCCGGTAAAAACCCTAATGCGTCGATAGGCCCAAGTTGCCCGGCATTCGAATCGGTCACGCCGGACTCGAACCAACATATCGCCCCCGCACTAATCCCCGCCAACAACACGCCTTGCTGCATGGCCTGCCGCAAAATTTCATCAAAGCCCCAAGCCTGCCAAACCGCCAGCATGCTCTTGGTGTTGCCTCCACCGACGAAAATGACATCTTGCGCCAGGGCCCAGGCAAGCAAATCCGGAGTCCTATCAAAAAACCTGAGATGGCTAGGCTGGCAAGACAGCGTAGAAAAACGCTGATAAAACTTGATGATATACGCCGGATCTTCAGCACTGGCGGTAGGTACAAAACCAATACGAGGATACTCAACGCCGGTCTGGGCCAGCAAATAGCGATCCAAACCCGGCTCAGTGCCGCAAGAAAAACCGCCGCCACCTAGGGCGATGATCTGTGTTTTCATCTAAACAAAATCCCTTTTAATAGATTCCGGAATGCGGCCCGTCAATAATTCACTCGAACTAACACTCTGGCAATGTTTGCTTAAAAGCCAAGCCTAGGCAAACCAGGTAGCGCAAAACTAAGGCGCAGCACTTTTAAATATAAAAATCTCAACAATGAATTTTAACAACAAATTTGAAAAAATTTACGTACTGATTGTCTCGGTCGCACCATTAAGGCTATGACATTGTCACTTAATAGTGAAATTTGTATTGCCGGAAGCGAAAATATAGATAAATATGACTGTCCAGCCTTGCCAATCGTGTAGCCACGTAGATTTAGATACAATCGGCTGAAAATTTGTCGAAATAATTTTGCTTAGTTGGCGTCCTTTAAGGAGATTCACATGCAAGCATTTTATGACTTAAAAATTGCAGCAAAACTCATACTCAGTTTTATCGCAGTATTGCTGCTCACTTGCTTCTTGGGTGTGTTCTCTATCGTACAACTAACCACCGTCAATCACGCTGCCGACGAAATCGGCAATGACTGGATGCCAAGCTCTATTGAGGCCATGGGAATGAAAGAAAGTGTTTCGCGTATGCGCTCGCAAGAAGCACAACTAGCGAACGCCGAATCGCCAGATGAAGTAAAAAAATATCAAGAACGCACCAACGAGGCGATCGAGCAATTTAGAAAATATCACGCAAATTCAAGCAAGTTCGCAGACACCCCGGATGAGAAAAAAGCATTAGAAGAAACCATTGCCGCATTCAATGCCTACGCTGTCATCTCAGACAAAATTGGAAATTTAGCCAAAGAAGCAAATAACGCCGATGCAGTCAAATTGCTGCGTACTGAATCGTCCGACGCCAATAAAAAGCTGCGCGCCATGGTCGATAAAATCGTCGACGATCATGTCGCCGGCGGCAAGACCGCGTTTGCCGAAAGCAGTGCCGTGTTTCAGCGCGCACGCAGCTTAATTATCATTGTCATGATAGCGGCCGTCATCATCGGCATGACACTGGCGATAGGATTATCCAAAATCGTTTCCACTCCGCTGAAAAACGCAGTGGGTCTGGCCCAGTCGATTGCCGCGGGTGATCTCACGCATCATCTGACAGCGCAAAGCCGCTGTGAAACTGGGCAACTGATACAGGCGCTGGCAGACATGAACCACAGTCTCCACAGTGTGGTCAGCGAAGTGCGTGCAGGCACAAATCAAATCAACAATGCTGCCACTGAGATCGCCAATGGCAATATGGATTTATCGGCCAGGACAGAAGAGCAAGCGAGCTCTCTGGAAGAAACCGCCTCCTCCATGGAAGAGATCACCTCCACCATCAAGCACAATAGCGACAACGCGCGTCAAGCCAATATCCTGTCCCAAACTGCGACCTCGATTGCTGAAAAAGGCGGTAATGCGGTATCAGAAGTAGTCTCCACCATGAACGCGATCAATGCCTCTTCGCGCAAGATCGTCGATATCATCAGCGTCATCGATGGCATCGCTTTTCAAACCAATATTTTGGCCTTAAATGCGGCCGTGGAAGCGGCCCGTGCTGGCGAACAAGGGCGCGGCTTTGCCGTGGTTGCCTCGGAAGTGCGTAACCTGGCGCAACGTTCGGCCGGTGCTGCCAAAGAAATTAAAGAATTGATCAATGACTCAGTCGAGCAGGTGACGCAAGGAAGCCTGTTAGTCAATAGCGCGGGCACTACCATGCAAGAGGTGGTCGAAAGTGTCAAGCGTGTCAGCGACATCATTAGCGAAATTACCGCTGCCGGTCTGGAACAAAGTGCAGGGATAGATCAGATCAATAATGCCATCACACAAATGGACGATGTGACACAGAAAAATGCGGCTTTAGTCGAAGAAGCGGCTGCAGCCGCAGCCAGCATGCAGGAACAAGCGAGCAATTTGGTGCAAGTAGTGAGTGTGTTTAACATAGGCAAGGAAGAGCCTGAACTAAACGCCAAACCTGCCGCCCGTAAAACCAGCAGTGTGGTTAACCGCAAGAGCACGGCCGTGCCGGTCAGAATTGCGACGACTGCGGCGACGAAGGCGGCACAAGCCAAAACGACAAACACCGAAGATTGGGAAGAGTTTTAACGTAGGCCGGCGCTACCCGATGAGCACCGACCAGGTGCTCACTCCGCCATCGCCTATGAAATTAAGATCGGCTTAGTCAGCACTACTAGGCTGAACATTACTCCTTCAAACTGCCAGCAAGCCCTGCTCCGACAAGCGCAAAATCCGGTCGCAGCGTTTCGCCAGTTCGGCATCGTGGGTAACGATGACGAAAGCCGTACCCAGCGTGGCGGACAACTCCAGCATCAAGGCAAAAATCTGATCGGCGATGCCACGGTCGAGATTGCCGGTGGGTTCATCGGCCAAGACGCAAGCCGGTTGTGTCACCAGCGCGCGCGCCAGCGCCACACGTTGCCGCTCACCGCCAGACAATTCACCTGGCACATGCGAAACGCGGTGCCCTAGCCCTACCCGTTCAAGTATCTTGCGTGCCGCTTCCTGCGCCTCAGTACGTTTTACGCGGCGTATCAGCAAGGGCATGGCGACATTATCGAGTGCCGAAAACTCAGGCAGCAAATGATGGAACTGATACACGAAGCCGAGCGAAGTATTGCGCAACTGGCCGCGTGCGGTCTCGCCCAGACTGGCAAAATTTTGATCTTGCAAGACTACCGTGCCATTCGTCGGTGTATCTAGTCCTCCGAGCAAATGCAGCAAGGTCGACTTTCCGGAACCAGAAGCACCGACGATCGCCACCCGCTCGCCCGCCTTGACGTTCAAATCTATATTATTCAAGACCTTGACTGCATACTCGCCCTGGGTAAAGGTTTTACCCAGATTGGTACAAGAGAGAACGGTTTTTTGGATATCAGGATTACTCATAGCGCAGTGCCTCCGCAGGTTTTACGCGGGCCGCACGCCAGCTAGGATAAATGGTGGCGAAAAACGCCAGAACGATGGCCACGCCACCAATAGTCCAGACATCGGACCAATGCAAGTCAGATGGCAATGAGCTGATCACATACACTTCTTTCGCCAGAAATTGTATGCCTAACATGCGCTCAATGAATGGCACGATGACGTCGATATTGAGAGCAATCAAAATACCCGAGCCTACCCCCAACGCGGTACCGAGTAAGCCCACTAGCGCGCCCTGTATCATAAAAATTTTCATGATGGACCACGGTGACGCACCCAAGGTACGCAAGATCGCAATATCAGCCTGCTTCTCGGTCACTGTCATCACCAGGGTCGAGACCAAATTAAAGGCAGCGACCGCGATGATCAGAGTGAGGATAATAAACATCATGGTTTTTTCGGTTTTAACGGCGGCGAAATAATTCGAATTTTGCTGCGACCAGTCGCGCGGTATCAAATTTTCTGGCAAGCTATTACGCAATTCGTAGGCCACTTGCGGCGCTTTCAGCATATCTTGTATGCGCAGGCGCAGACCGCTAGGAGACGGCTGGCGGAAAAACTTCTGCGCATCCGCAATATGGATAAACGCCATGCCAGAATCGAATTCATAATGCCCAGCCTCAAACACCGCCACCACGGTAAAACCTTTTAAGCGCGGCACCATACCCGCTGGGGTCAACTGACTTTCGGGCGCTGCCAACGTGACCTTGTCACCGATGCTGACATGCATGGCGCGCGCCAGCTCTACGCCCAAGATGATATTAAATTCACCTTCACGTAAATCAGTGAGCTTGCCAGCCTTAACCTTGCTAGCCACCACCGAGACCTTAGGCTCAAGCTCCGGCAAAATACCGCGCAACATCACGCCGCGCATCACGCCATCGTTAATGATCATGGCTTGGGCGTCGACATACGGTGCGGTGCCTAACACGGCCTTATTTTTTTCTACTTCCAGCGCGGTGGCTTTCCAGTCGGCCAATGCGCCACTGGCATCGAGCACCTCGATATGCGGCAATACCGAGAGCATACGGTCGCGTACTTCTTTCTGGAAGCCGTTCATGACTGACAGCACCACGATCAGAGCCGCCACGCCGAGTGCAATACCGGCCATAGAGATTAATGAGATAAAAGAGATGAAGCTATTACGGCTACTACGCCGGCCAGCGCGCGTGTAGCGCAAGCCGACTAGCCATTCAAAAGGGAGATTTTTCACAAAAGTCTTTATTTTTTAAGGTGGAACAAGTTCTTGCGCATGGGCCAACCCGCTAGTTTGCCACACTATGCCCTACAATACTGCTATGAACCATTTACAAATTATTCTTCCCTACGGCATTCCACCGGCCGCCTTAGCTCCAGATCTGCTACGCGCACTGCACGCACCTAGCCTGCGCACGCCGGCGCTGGCCAAACTACTGGCCTGTGCCACACAAGGCAAAACCGAGTTAGCGAGCGACTTTGCCAGGCTACTACCGCATGAATCCTGGCTCGCAGGCCATTTTAGGCCGGAAAGCCGCATCGATACTGCGCATGCCAATTTGGGCGTATCCAATCCGCGTCTATGTAGCCCCGCCAACAGCCACAATAAGATGCAAGAGCTGGGATTGACAGCCGGCCAGGGCTTTTGGTTCACTTTCAGTCCCGTGCACATCCATATCGCGCGCGATCATCTGGTGCTGACCGACCAACGCCGTCTCGCCATTGAGCAAGAAGAAGCCCTTGCCCTATTTCAGGCCGCGGCCGCCATGTGCGCAGAACTAGGTAAGACTTTGCTGTACGGCGACGCCAAAACCTGGTTCCTCAGAGCCGACGACTGGCAGCATTTGCAGACCTCGACGATGGACGCCGCCTGCGGCCACAATATCGAGATCTGGATGCCGAAAGGCGAACAGGAGAGAGCCTGGCGCAAACTGCAAAACGAGATACAGATGCTATGGCATATCCATCCCATCAACGCACAACGCGAGTCGCGCGGCCTAAATACCATCAATTCGGCCTGGCTGCATTGCGGCAGCGCCGCCCTGATCCAACAGGATAAGCATTTCCAGACCGATGCGGACTTTGCGCAGGTATTGGCTGCGAGCCAGAGCGAAGGAGCATCCACCCTGGTGTTCGACGCATTTTTGGAGCCATCCATCAATAGCGACTGGGCCTACTGGTTAGACGCCATGCATACCTTAGAAGACCAGTGGTGCGTGGCATTACTGCAAGCACTTAAGGATAAGCAAATACAGCGCCTTGACCTGGTTTTTAGCGATGCCAGCAGTCTGACTACGTTTACCGTGACGCCACGCCACCTGTGGAAATTCTGGGCCAAGCCCTCGCTTGCGCCCTTATTTTCTCTGCCCCAACACACTCCAGAAGAATCTGCATGACACGTCTTAGCATACGCCCCTACTCACTCAAACAATCTGAGAGCTTGCGCCAGAGCGGTTTGCATCCGGTGTTAGCACGTCTGTTCGCGGCACGCGGCGTGGCCGACAGCAGCGAGTTGGCCACAGAATTACCGTCACTACTACCGCCCGCTGCCTTACTGCATATAGACAAAGCCGCCGTGTTTCTGGCGGACGCCATCGCCGCCAACAAAAAAATGGTGATCGTGGCGGACTACGATTGCGATGGTGCCACGGCCTGCGCGGTCGGCTTGCGTGGTTTGCGCATGCTCGGCGCCGTGGTCGATTACATTGTGCCTAACCGCTTTGAATACGGCTACGGGCTAACGCCAGAAATCGTGGCCTTAACAGCAAGGGAGAAATCGCCCGACATCATCGTCACGGTCGACAACGGCATCGCCAGTATCGATGGCGTCGCTGCCGCCAATGCGATGGGGATACAGGTAGTGATTACCGATCACCATTTACCGGCCGACAGCCTGCCAGATGCCGCCGTCATCGTTAACCCGAATCAGCCAGCTTGCGGCTTCCCGAGTAAAAATCTGGCCGGTGTAGGCGTGATGTTTTACGTCTTATTGGCACTACGTGCCGAACTACGCAAGCGCGGTGTATTCGATAGCCAGAGCCAGCCCAAGCTCGATGTCTTGCTCGATCTGGTGGCGCTGGGCACAGTGGCCGACGTGGTTAAACTCGATCCGAATAATCGCATCTTGGTAGCGCAAGGTCTCAAGCGCATGCGTGCTGGTCGCATGCATGCCGGTGTCGCCGCCTTGTTTCGGGTCGCCGGGCGCGAGCCGCGCAACGCCAGCCCTTTCGATCTCGGTTTCGCAGTCGGCCCGCGCCTCAATGCGGCTGGCCGCCTGGCCGATATGGCGTTGGGCATAGAATGCCTGACCACCGATGATGAGGGCCGCGCCTGGCAAATCGCGCAAGAACTCAATAGCATCAACGCCGACCGTAAAGATATAGAGCGTGATATGCAAGACGCGGCGCTCTTGCATCTCGATGATTTTAAGGCAGAAGCCAGCCACACCATCGCGGTATTTGACCAGACCTGGCATCAAGGCGTGATAGGCATAGTCGCCTCGCGTCTGAAAGATAAATTCTTCCGCCCCACCATCACCTTCGCGCCTGGCGATGAAGGTCTAATGAAGGGCTCGGGCCGCTCGATACCTGGATTCCATCTACGCGATGCGCTCGATCTGGTGTCCAAACACGCACCTACCCTGATACAAAAGTTCGGCGGCCATGCGATGGCGGCCGGACTGACGATACGCAGCGTCGATTTTCCGGCATTCCAAAAAGCCTTTGAAGCGGTAGGCCAGAGCTGGCTCAAGCAAGAGCAATTAGAGCGCATCATAGAAACCGATGGCGCACTGGAAGACGCTTACTTCACCACCGATTTTATCGATCTGCTGGCAGCACAAGTCTGGGGTCAGGGCTTTGCACCGCCGGTATTTTGCGACGATTTCAAACTGATTTCACAACGCATACTTAAAGAGCGCCACCTGAAAATGGTATTGGAAAAAAATGGCCTGCGGTATGACGCGATCTGGTTCGGCCACACCGACAGTTTCGACGACAAGGTCAAGGTCGCGTTCCGGCTGGATGTGAATGAATACAATGGCGTCACTAAAGTGCAGTTATTGGTGGAGCATGTGGAGTAAGACTGTGCCCTACTTAGAGAATTCCCTCACACTGCCATCCAAATAACTTAGGACTAACGCAAAACCGCCCCAGCGTCGTTGCATCCGCCTTGCCGTACTAAAGTACGGTCTTCGGCGGAACGCCTAGCTGGGACAATTTTGCGTAAGTCCTATAACTATTACTGGCTAGCCAGAGGCGCATATCCCATGCGGCCTGCAGCCTTGCCTGGCCTGCAAGGCGCATGGGATATGCGCCTCTGGCCATGCTCATAAAATACCTACTACCAGACTCGCACGCGTGATTTTGGTGCCAGATACAGGCGCTGTCCTGCTTGCACATTAAACACCGGATACCAGGCATCCAGATTGCGTACTGTCAGCACCCGGTAGGCGGCGGGTGCGTGCTCGTTGCTGGTGATCTGATTGCGCAGCGCTTGCTCCCTGGCCTTACTGCGCCAGCTTTCTGCGTAAGCCAGGAAAAACTCTTTATCGCTCTCTTCGTTGGCCGTTGCCACAGCACTGCGATAGGCGTTGTACGCCACTTGCAAGCCCGCCAGATCGGCAATATTTTCACCCAGAGTTTGTTGACCATTAATGGCTAAATCAGGAAAAGGTTTATACGCAGAATATTGCGCCACCAGGGCCTTAGAGGATTTCTGAAAATGCGCCAGGTCAGCTTTACTCCACCAATTTCTCAGCTCGCCTTTGGCATCGAACTGCGCGCCAGAGTCATCGAAGCTATGGCTGATTTCATGCCCAATAGTGGCACCGATGGCACCGTAATTGACGGCATCGCTGGCAGCCAGGTCAAAAAACGGCGCTTGTAAAATCGCCGCGGGGAAGTTTAAGGCGTTTTGCATAGGCATGTTGACGGCATTGACCTCTTGCGGGTTCATGCACCATTCGGTGACGTCGACCGTTTTTCCAAGTTTGGCTTTGGCCTGCTGATACGCAAAAATCTCTGCGCGGTCCAGATTGCCGTAGGCGTCAGTGGCACTCACTTGCAGGCCAGAATAATCACGCCATTTATCAGGATAGCCAACACCTACATACATGGCCTTGAGCTTGGCCTGCGCTTCGGCTTTGGTGCTCGCTGCCATCCAATCGAGAGCGCTGATACGTTGGCTAAACGCAGCCAGAATATTGACCACCATGCCCTGAACTTTGGCCTTGGCTTGCGGCGAAAAATGCTGCTCGGCATACAGCTTACCGAGTACTTCACCCAGAGAATTATTGGTCGCTGCCACCGCATTTTTCCAGCGCGGCGCTTGCTCGGGAGTGCCGTTTAAGGCAGCGCCGTAAAAAGCAAACTTTTGATCGACAAAGGCTTGCGGCAAGACCGAGGCACGCTGATTAATGGCATGGAAACGTAAATAATCCTTCCAACTATCGAGAGAAATCGCCGTCACCAGTTTGGCTGCGCCCTTCAAAGCAGTCGGGTGCCAGACCATAAAAGAAGTTTGCTCAGCAAGGCCGGCGGCGGCGAAATACGCATCCCAATCCAGACCGCGCGCTTGGCGCACGAAATCCGTTTTACGCCAGGTGGTATCGGCTTTCAAGACATTCGAAGTAGTTTCACGCGTGGCGTGACTACGTGCGATCTGCGTCTCTAATGCCATCACGCGGCCAGCCGCAGCCTCGGCATCGGCCACCCCAGCCAGACCTAGCATGCTGGCGATATGTGCCTGATACTTGAGACGTAAAGCTGCCATTTTTGGATTACGCGAGACATAATATTCGCGGTCCGGCAAGCCCAGGCCACCTTGCAATAAATAGCCGGTGTAATGTCTATGATCATGAAAGCCTTGCGCCACCCATAAACCAAACAGATTTTCGGTAGACAGATTAGTGGCATTGATAGGGTCGACATCGGCGCGTAATTGCTGCCCCAAATATGCTGCCAAAGCCGACTTATCAGCCAGCCCGTCGATGCGCTTCATTTGCGACATTAAAGGTGCCAGACCTAATTGATTGATACTGGCAGTGTCGAGATAAGCTTGATAAAAATTGGCGACCTTGCGCGCCTCGCTGCCGGCCGTTGCTTGCGCGGCTTGCTCTATCAGCTTAAGAATTTTTTTATCGGTGTCTTCGCTCAACTGCCCAAATATACCCCAGCTGCTCTTGTCTGCCGGGATCTCAGTTGCGTCTTCCCAGCCGCCATTGACGTAGCGATTAAAGTCATCACCAGCAGCGACCCGCTGATCCATGCCACTGCGGCCAGGTGCAGATAAATTGGTTAGCGTTTGCCCAATTGGAGCCTGCTGTGCCAATGCCGACGCGGCCGTCACCGTGGTCAGCATCAAGGCCAGGCTGAGCCTGCGCCAACTAGCCGGCACACGGCTGCGTTCAATAATGTGCTGCGTAAGGATAGTTTTTTTCATAGGTCTCTCTTTTTTAAAAAACTGACGCAAAACCGCCACAGCCGCTGGTAGTGCCTTGCCGTACTGATGATTGACTTCGACATTACGGGATAGGCGCGAATCGAAACAAATCTTGTCCACCGACTTAGCAGCCATCGCCTCGCTGGGATGCATTCCCAACACCTAAGTTAGTATGCCTAACTGTATCAATTTTACGTGAGTTGATGTTTTTATAGTTAGCTTGCAAGGCCGTACAACAAGCGCTTAGAGCAGCCGCCATCGCTAAAGTTCCGTAAGGTTTTTATTTGAAAAAATAATAAGCACGGCACAACAAACCTATCAGCACAACCCCAAGATCACCAGGAGTAGTGAGCACAACCAAGTCCAGCTTTCCGCTCAAAATATACAGCTCTAGAGTAGGCACCAAGATCAGCGCGGCACCGCCTGCAAAAATGAGCAGGTGGGAGATACGACGAATTTTAGCGTGCGTAGCGGTATCGAAACTAGCCGCTTTGCCAGAAAAAAACAGCAAATCCGAAGCCAGGGACAAGGCGATCAGGAGTGCCAGTGGCGCTATCATACTGGTCCAGAACAAAGGCAAATGCAGTGCTAGGGACAGCAGCGCCAAGGCGGTATCCCAGCGCAACGCTGGGATCACCATGCTGATGCTATCGTAACGCTCTTTGAGCAAGGCGGCGATCATCAGCAGCACAATCAACTTGCTGACGAGGCCAAAAAATTTTAACACTGAGCGAAGCTTAAACATGGGCGTAAATCAAATATATAGAGGGGAAACGCCCTGCATCAAAAATACGGCATGCCGCCAGCGCGCATATTCCATGCGGTCTGCAGAGCAGGCAGGCCGCACAAGCGCATGGGCATTGCGTGTTAGGTCAATGCATTTCAGGCATGCACTTATTTGGCGGGAATATTTGGCGGATTAGTTGCTTCCGTAGTGGGAGCGGGAGCTACCGTAGTCGCACTACTATTGGCCGGAACTGAAACCGCAACGGGAGCTGGAACAGTTGCCAAGGGCAAGGGTGCAGCCGGTGGCAGGCATCCGCTAGCCTGGCCTAATCCTTTTAAAAACGCCCGGCGCACTATCCCCGCAGCCAGAGCTGCGCTGAGCTCTTTTGAATGTTTATCAGCACCGGAAAAGCGCCGTACCCAGCTTCGGAAAGGAATCACACCTTCGACCGTACTACGCAAGGCACCGACGGCGGCATTACTCAATTCCGATTGTCCCTGATCGAATAAACTCGCTACCTGACTACTCATTGTGGCATCCAGGTCCGGGCCTATGATGCGATCCAATCCTCTCACTTCGGCAGCAATGCTTTCACAGCTTTTATCGGACGGAAGCAGATACGGCCCCTTCATGGCTGCGGTTAACTCAGGTGAGATTTCTGTGCGCATCAGATTAAAATCACTCAAAGGCGAAGTAACCGCGCCCATCACCTGGGTATCCATAGAAGGATGATTCAAGCTACCCGATGCCGGAGTAGTCACCGTGGTGGTAGTCGCTGTCGTGGTAGTGGCAGTGGTGGTGACGGTACTAGTACTGCTCGCTGCTGTGGCTGGCGTCGCTGCGCTAGTTGACCCAGCGGTGGTTTGCGGCGTCGTAGTGCTGCAGGCGCACAGCAGCATCGCGAGCAGTAGCGTGGTTGCTTTCTGAGTTGTTTGATTTTGCATGCGAGGCGCATCCTCCACTAATAGAATAAGAGATTAATTGAAGAGCTCAATTTAAGCAGCTGCTCATAAAGCTGGAAGTGTAACGCCAATTGATCGCCGGGTACACGCTTTAGGTTTGAATACTGACGAATCGCGGCAAGTAGAAAAGGACAGGCAGCGCGCTGTTCGGCACGCTACCTGTCCTTTGCGGACTCAGCTCTCGATCACTTTACTATCGCACCCCGAGACAAGTTATTTCAGTACACCAACGAGGTAAATGGATAGACATAGGCCTGCAAGAACACAAACAGACCAACCAATAAGGCCAATGCCAAACTGTGGAAAAACACGAAGCGCAAGATCTCACTTTCATGGCCATACCAACGGGTGGCGGTACTGGCTACCACGATGCTTTGGGCATCCACCATCTTACCCATTACACCGCCCGAACTATTTGCCGCCTCCATCAAGACCGGGCTGAGACCGAGTTGCTCGGCCGTGGTTTTTTGCAAGCCGCCAAACAAGACATTGGCAGCGGTATCAGAACCTGTCAGTGCCACCCCCAACCAGCCGAGCAAAGTGCCGAAAATAGGATACATCATGCCGGTGTGCGCAAACACCAGACCCAGGCTGGCGTCGGTACCCGAATAGCGCGTCAGATAACCCAAGGCCAGCATCAAGACTATCGTCAGTAAAGAGTAACGTACCAGCCAGATGGTGCGCAAATAAATACGGAACAAATCAAGCACACGATATTTCATCAGCATACCGGCCAATAGTGCGGCGATAAAGATACCGGTGCCGGTGGCCGACAGCCAGTTCAGGGTATAGATCGCCGCTTCCTTATGCGGCTTAGCCACTACAGGCGCCACCTTCTCGACCAGATTATGTAAGCCAGTGAATGGGATTTTGAAAACTGAAATACCGTCTATCCATTTCTTAAATTCCGGCACACCCCAGATAAATACCAATGCCGTTAATATCACCCAGGGCATCCATGCCATGATCAAAGCGCGCCTATCGTGCTTCTGGAACATCGCCACAGCAGCATCGGCTACATGTCCGTGCGGCCGTTCGCTGGCAAGATCAGGAACGCCGGATTCGCACTCACGCCCTTTAAGTGAAGTCGAGGTCCAGATTTTTTTCGGTTGCCAGACTTTCAGAAACAAGATCAAGCTGACCATGGAGACAATCGCGGCCACCACATCGACCAGCCAGGGGCCGTGGAAATTTGACACCAGATATTGTGGAATCGCGAAACTTAAACCCGCCACCAGAATCGCCGGCCAGATTTGCAGCATGCCCCTAAAACCGGCAAAAGCCCAAATCAGCCAAAACGGCACCATCAAGGAAAACAAGGGCAACTGTCGCCCTATCATGCCGGATAACTGCATCAGATCGATGCCGGTCACGGCCGCCAATGCGATCACCGGCGTACCCAGCGCGCCATACGCGACCGGTGCGGTATTGGCGATCAGACACAGACCGGACGCGGCCAGCGGCGAGAAACCCAGACCTATCATAATCGCGGCAGTGACTGCTACCGGAGTGCCAAAACCGGCTGCGCCCTCAAAGAAAGCACCGAAGCAAAACGCGATCAGCAATAGCTGTATGCGTCGGTCGTCGGTAATCCCGGTCAGACTATCCTGCAAAACTTTAAACGAGCCATTTTCTATCGTCAGCTGATGCAGGAAGATGATATTGAGGACGATCCAGCCTATCGGCAAGAGCCCAAAAGCGGCACCGAAACCAGCCGCATTCCAGGCCAGATTTGCCGGCATCCCGAAACCAAAGATGGCGACTAACAAGGCGCTGGCCAAACCTAAACCGGCCGCATAATGTGCCTTCATGTGACCAAACGCGATACATCCCAACATCACCACCACCGGAATTGCCGCCATCAAAGCCGACAACCAAATATTCCCCAAAGGGTCATACACCTGACTCCAAACCATACCGTCTCCTGATTATTATATTAGTGCTTAAGCTCTAAATTAAGCACGAGACGATGGTACAACAGGGCACGGCGCAGAAATCATCGCGCCCAGCTGAAATGAATTTGACGTTTCGTTGAACAAAATTGAAGCGTTAATGTAGATCAATAAATTTTTGGCGCGGCAGGGCTGGCGCGATGGCCAAAGATACGCGCAAGGACCAGTTAAAAAACTTCACGCTTAAAAACTGAAATGGCCACTGCCCTAACGCGCATATCCCATGCGGCTCGCAGGCCAGTGTTGCTTGAAGAAGCGCATGGGATATGCGCGCTGGCGGTATGCTTTTTTAAAATGCCTAAACCGTCATGCCAGACTTAAGCTCCATGCCTGTCAATTCTGCCCCCTTGCAGGATGCAAATTAAACAGGAATCAATTCCCACTCTCTTCGTCCTCAGCTGCATTGGATCGCCACCACAACGGCTTGCGTTTTTTACGCTTGTTCGCAGGGGTCGATTGCTCCTGTCTGGCCATGGTCGCTGGCGGCGGCGCGAGCGGCAGCGGAAATCCAAGAAAGATCATGATGAGAAATATTGGCAATAAGAGGTAAAAAAGAGGTCTCTTCCAATTAAGTTTTTGTTTCAACACTATCTACAGTTGGGGTCATGCATGAGCGATTCAAGAGTGCGGCAGAAACTGCGTTGAGTTGAAAGTTTTGTCTCACAAGGCGATACTTCTGGCGTAGCCAGCACTAATAAAGATTAGCCGCCAGCTGCCGCATCGCTACAGCGCTGAGATTAATGAAGCCCTCTTGATGTTTTCCTCTTTCTACTAATTTCCTCTGCTAATTATTGCTTTTTTCAAAAGTTTGACTATCCTGTTCGGGTAGTTCGCCGTTCACATAAAACGCGTTTAAAAAACCTTAGGAGCAATTCACATGATTTCTAACTATTCAAAGAAACTGACGCAGTTCACGCTTGCATTAACTACCGCCATCTTGCTAAGCGCCTGCGCCAGTCCGGACGTTGCGAGTAACAAGACACAAGATGTCGTTACCATGAATAAGACGAAGCAAGATCAAACCAGCCCGGATATGGCAATTAAAATGCTGCAAGAAGGCAATGCTCGATTTACCTCTGGAATGATGCTGAAACGCGATCTGAACGCGCAGGTGAAGGCCACCGGTCACGATGGTCAGTTTCCATTTGCCAGCGTGGTCAGTTGCATCGATTCGCGCACTGAGCCTACGCTGGTGTTTGACCAAGGTATAGGAGATATTTTTAATGCCTCTGTGGCCGGCAATTTTGTCAATGAAGATATTTTGGGCAGTTTGGAATACGCCTCCAAAGTCGCCGGTTCCAAAGCCATCATCATTTTAGGTCACACCCATTGCGGCGCAGTGAAAGGCGCTTGTGACAATGCGGCATTGGGCAACCTAACCCAACTCATCGCAAAAATTACCCCCGCAGTCAAAGCCACACCGGATACCCACGGTAGCGACCGCAGTTCTGCGAACCATTACTTTGTCGACGCTGCAGCCGAAATGAACGTCAAAATGACGGTCAAGGCAGTCACCGAACGTAGCCAGGTATTAAAAGAGATGGTCGATAAAGGACAGATTAAAGTGATAGGTGCGATGTTAGATGTAGAGACTGGAAAAGTAACTTTTTATTGATCTGCTGAAGCTACTTTTAGCTATAGCGAATGCAGAAATTGTGAAAATTTCTGCATTCGCGGCTTACGATCAAAACCAAACCTCGTCACCGGAGCTAGCACCAGCGCTTACGGCGTCTTCCAGTGCTCAGCTTTCCAGCGCATCGCCATAAAGATGCGTTTCTTGGGAGCCGGATGATCGTAGAAAACGAATTCTTCTAGTTCGCCAGGATTGGCTTTGCGATATTCGGTCAATTTCAGATGCGCCTCAGCCATCCCGTCGGCCTGCTGCGAGGTATTGATACCAAAGGCGTCCGCCTCCACTTCCGAGCTGCGTATGACCGTATTAAAGACCGGCGTCATCACAAATAGATAGAGTGAAAACAGCGCCACCAACAAAGGCAAACCGACCGGATCGGCCTGATCACGTATGCCCCATTGCTGTCCCCAACGCTGCAAAGCCCAGCCATAACCAGTTTTAACGAAAGCAAAACCGAGTACCAGCAAGACCCCAAAACTAAGCAAAAAGTGATACACGTGATTGAGTACATAATGCCCCAGCTCATGTCCCATCACCGCCTCGATCTCTGGCTGTGAAGTGCGCTTCAGCAAATTGTCATTGAGTCTGACAGCGGCGGTGCCGAAGATACCGCTGACATTAGCGCTGATACGGTTAGTCTGTTTGGAGGCATCGAATTGATACACATTATCAGCAGGCACGCCGTTAGCGCGCGCCATCGCCAATATCGGCTGTTTGACTTTTTCATCGGTCAAGGGGGTATAGTGATTGAACAGCGGGTCGATATAAGTAGGGCCGATCAGCATCATGATAGTCAAAAAGACGACACTCATCACAGCACCCCAGATCCACCAGGTTTTGACAAGCCGCCGCAACACCACGTAAATGAGCGACAAGAATATAGTGCCGATCACTATCGAAACCGAAAAACTCAGCAAAAACTCTTTCAACCAAGGCTCAAAACTCTGGTTGGCGAGGCCATATAAGTGCTCGCGATAATAGCGCTGATACACATCCAGCGGAAACATGAGTACACTGCTAAGCACAGTAAATGCAGCGATCAACGCTGCATTATTCAGCCAGCGTTTGCCACTGCGTTGCTCTAACTTGTCTCTCAAACCGGCCAGAATACGGCTATTAAGTAAGACACACGACGCCGCAAGCCCCACCACCAGAGCGATCAATTGCAACCAGTAACCGCCTTCAAAATAAGCATCCGACCTGGCGGTAGCTGCGGCCGGCAAACGCGCCATATAAGCGGCAGTAGCGGCTGTTGGATCGCGCGGCAAAGCAGCGCGCCAGGCATCCGTTACGGGTGCAATCTCTGCTACTTTGCGGGAAATTTCATTTTGTGATAATGGTGCCATATAGGCGATGACGGCGGCTAAGGCGAGTGCCAGCAAGGCAATCAGCCAGAAGGTTTTTTTCTGCAAGATAAGTCTCCGGTTAGGATGGTCACATTATTTTTATAGATATCGTGTGCCGAGAGCGCCTGTTAAGCCACGGGTAGGTGAGTTATTTGCCATCTCAGCAAGATCGGATAATACTGGCTTTCTGACAATAATACATACAGAAAGTTACAGAAAAATGAAAAAAAATACTCGTGCAAGCCCTATGCTTTTCTGCTTAAGCCTGGAGAAAGTTTTGCGGATGAGAGAGAACTAAGCTGGACGCAGACGAAGTCTGGTAATGGGACTTCTATCGGACGGCACTGCACCAACTTCAGCACATGCTCCGTCAAATAGAAGCTTAAGAAAAGCACACGTTGAAGACCGGTCTTCAACGCGGAAAACTATACTACAACAATCAGAAGCGGTAACCGATGCTGGCGAACGCGACCAATGGATCTAAAGTTAAAGTAGTATTGCTTTTTACTGTACCAACTTTAGTCGCCAATGTCGTCAAGTTTGCATCTGTCTTCAATTTCACATACGACAAAGACACTCCTGCATACCATTGCGGTGTGATTTCATAACTGATACCACCAGTAATCACTGGTGCAAAACCGCTGCTCAAGTCAGCGGTAGTCACTGCTGCAGGTGTACCGAATTTTGCACCGATAATTTGCTGGAATTTTGTCGACAATTCAACATCAGAGTAACGGACATAAGTCACGCCACCACCGAGGTAAGGACGCAATTTTGCTTTAGCATCGCCGAAGAAATATTTAACCAAGCCTGTCGGTGCCCATTGTTTAGCAGTACCGATTTCACCAGCGGCGGCCAAGGTGCCTTCGCCATGTAATTTGTAAGTCGGTGGCACACCCAGATCGGCGGTGAACGCCAGATTGTCGGTGTAGAAGTAATTGACTGAAATACCCAGAGTTTCGGTACGGGAAACGCCTGCACCTGAGCCTGGAATAGCGCCTAAAGCTGGTTGAGTGAACGTCAAAGCTGTACTGGAATCGTTAGGCGTGATGTGCGCCCAACCAGCGTTAACAACCACACTGCCGGCACTCTGAGCCATCACTGGCGCGGCGAAGCATGCGAATAAGGACAAGGCGGCGATTTTTGATACGACTGCGAATTTCTGTTGCATTTATCTACTCCAAAAGGACAATATATTTTTACTTTACGGTGGCTGTTAGACCCCGTCTGTGAACGATCGCTTAGATTTTTTCCGGCATTAACGTTCAAGGCAAAATAATTCATCTTGTAAAAAATCGAGACGATTATCGAGACGCTTAGCCAGTGAGCAATTTGAAAAAATAAGCAAAGAAGATGAACTGTATCGATTTCAAGCTATCTCAAAATAGAGAATCAGCAAAAATTTGTCGATCAATTAATTTCCCGGTATCAATTTTAACCGCCCACGCCGCACAATAAATTAGAGTCTTTCCTCGGACAGGCGCATACAATCTCATTCTCGGCTAATAAAGGCAAATATTGGCGATTTTTCCGGTGCTCTACTTGCCGTAAAAATCGCGACCGAAAAGCCACTAAAAATAAGGCGTGAGCGTGTAATCCTGGCATCAGTGACTATAGCAATGAATTACAGGGGTACAATGATACCCGGAGCGAGACAAGCTTGTAACGCCTACCTTCCGGCATCGCCGATATGCACGTTTATCCCTTCGTAACGCAGCATTATTCTTCACATCTCTTCACATATCGATCGTATTTAGAGCGCATTTCATGATTAGCTCCTCTCAAGAATCTGACTTTGGCAAGGAAACCACTGCCTACAAACGTCTGATCCATAACGTACTGCTGACGCTGATCTTCGTCTGCAGCTTTACCATCATCGGCGCCGCAGTCAGCGACACGCTCAGTGTGACCCGCGTGTGGACGGTACTGATCATTTTACTCATTGCGGGCCTGAGTTTTTTCCAGTTGCAGACGTCGATACAGCGCAGCAGCATGACACTCGTTATCGGACTATGGCTGATCTTTTCCATCTCCACTTTTCTCAATTCCGGCATCCATAGCGCCAACCTGCTAGCCTACCCCTTCCTGATTACGCTGGCAGGCTGGATTTTAGGACGGCGCTGGCTAGCGGCCGTCACCGCGGTGACGCTTATTTTCGTTCTAGGCTTAGGTCTGGCCGAGCAGATGGGAAGCTACCATCCTAGCCCGCGCGCGCCTGTTCTGGTGGTCATGGCATCCCTGATAGGTAGTTTACTGGCCGTCAGTTTTCTGACCTCGGTGGCATATCGCAGCCTGACTTTGCAACGTGACCGTGCGCTCGCCTTATCCGCGCAATTGGCTGAACAAAATAACACGCTGGCGAAAGGCAAACGCGACTTGCAGCTAATACTCGATCATGTACCGGCCGGCATCGCCTCGCTCGACGCCGAAACTTGTCTGCGCTTTGGCAATACCCGTTATGCCAATCTGTTTGGGGCGCAGGCGCAAGAACTGATCTCGAAAAAAATTATCGACTATATTTCGCCTGAGGGCTTACTCTTCTTATCGCCGTATTGGGAGGCTTGTATCCGCGGCGAAGCGATCACCTACCGGCGCTCCTATCAAGATCCGCATACCGGGCAAGACCGTATCGTCGACGTGCTCATGGAACCGGAATTTAATCAGGCCAGTGTCACCGGAGTGTTTGCCCTGGTGATCGACGTCACCGACAAAATCAAAGACCAGGAACAGATACGTGAACTCAATGCCACTCTGGAGCAAAGGGTCGAGCAGCGCACTGTAGAGTTGGAGTCTGCGATGAGCAAGCTGCAGCGCACCCAGGAAGAACTCACCCGTAGCGAGACTAAGGCTACCCTCAACACGCTGGTAGCGAGCGTTTCGCACGAGCTAAGCACCCCAGTGGGAAACTGCTTGATGACCGCGCACACGCTAGTCGATCAAGGGAAAAAATTTCAAATTGCAGTCGCCAGCAATCAGATAAAACGTTCCGATCTGAATAATTTCATCCTATCGGTCACCACCGGCAATGATCTGATGCTGCGTAATCTGCAGCGCACCGCCGATTTGCTAAAAAACTTCCGCCAGGTCGCCAACGACCAGGCCAGCGAGCAGCGTCGCCAATTTGATTTGGCGCACATGGTCACAGAGGTAATCGACACACTGACACCTAGTTTAAAACGCTTTCCGCATCAACTAGTGCTCGATATCCCGTATGGCATACGGATGGACAGCCTGCCCGGGGCATTGGGTCAGGTGACCATCAACCTGATTAACAATGCCTACCTACACGCTTTTGAAGGACGCGAACGTGGGGTCTTGCGCATCAGCGCCACGCTCGCCGAACGAGAAGTCTTATTACTATTCACCGACGATGGGGTCGGCATTCCGGAAGAAAATCTGAAACAGTTGTTCCAACCATTTTTTACTACCAAGACCGGCAAAGGTGGCACCGGTTTGGGTATGAGCATCGTCGAAAATCTGGTGAACAAAACCCTGAACGGCTCCATCATCGTGCGTTCTGAAGTCGGTGTGGGCACCTGCTTTGAAGTGCACATCCCGCTCATCGCCAGCAGCACTGAGAACATCGCCATTTAGCGAAAATGTTGAAAAAATGGCGCTGACACTTGACCAAAGCGACTAAATTCATTTATATTAAGCTCATGTTCTCATCACTTATCACAGCCAAGCAAACCACTAGCCTCAGGCATCCCCTGCTGCTGGCCTTGTGCCTGCTGTCGACTCTAGCACTGCTGCTAAGCCTGCTAAAAAATTCGCTAAACTAATTAGCCCGCAAAAAAGTAGTACTGCCCCCCATCTTGTTTTACCCCATCCTGGCCGCGCCCGGATTTTTTTAAAAAGTCTCACATGTCTAATTTCGTGATCCCTGCAAACCATCCGGCCACCAGCGCATGGATAAGGCTTGCCGCGACACTGATGCTGCTGACAGCGCTGACGCTAGTGACTGCGCTGTCACTGCTGCGACTACTGATCGGTTAACTGGCCTAGCGTTCGCGACACGTGGCTGCCAGTTAGCCCGGATGCCACCCTCCCCCCTGTTTGTATATTTTTTGCGCTTATTTGCACGCCTAAATGCATAAGCCTGCCAGCCTCAGTTTGGACTGATATAACTGGTCCACGCCGCAGCGCAGGCATTTTAAAAGGAAGATCAGCATGTCACTCACACCGCAAGAAAAATACCGCCCTTTCCCACCTGTCCCATTGCCGGCACGGCGCTGGCCCGACCGGCTTATTAGCCAAGCGCCAATCTGGATGAGCACCGATTTACGCGATGGCAATCAAGCTTTAATTGAACCGATGAACGCCACCAAAAAATTGGAATTCTTCGAGATGTTAGTGCGTATCGGTATCAAAGAAATCGAAGTCGCCTTCCCTTCCGCCTCGGATACGGACTTCGACTTCGTACGCAAACTCATTACCGAGCAGCGCATCCCGGATGACGTTACGATAGAAGTCTTGACGCAGGCGCGCCCGGACTTGATACGCCGCACCATAGACTCTTTGCAAGGTGCCAGACGCGCCATTATTCATGTCTACAACCCGATCGCGCCAGCCTTCCGGCGTATTGTGTTTGACAAATCGCGCGAGCAGATCAAGGCGATTGCCACTGACGCCACACGCCTGATTAAGCAATTGACGGACGAGCGTCCGGAAACTGCGTGGGTGTTTGAATACTCACCCGAAACCTTCAGCATGGCCGAGCTGGATTTCTCCAAAGAAGTCTGCGATGCGGTGTCCGCCATCTGGCAGCCTAGCCCCGAGCGCAAGATGATTATCAACTTGCCGAGCACCGTAGAGTGCAGCACGCCCAATGTGTATGCCGATCAGATCGAATGGATGCACACCCATCTGGAGCGACGCGATGCCATCGTTCTGAGCGTGCATCCGCACAATGACCGTGGCACCGCGGTGGCCTCGGCTGAACTGGCCTTAATGGCAGGCGCCGACCGGGTCGAAGGCTGTTTATTCGGAAACGGCGAACGTACCGGCAACGTCGACTTGGTGACACTGGCGCTGAACTTGACCACCCAGGGTGTGGCGTCGGGTTTGGACTTTTCCGATATCGACGCGGTACGCCAATGCGTGGAAAGCTGTAACCAGTTGCCGGTACATCCGCGCCATCCTTACGTCGGAGATCTGGTGTTCACCGCTTTTTCTGGCTCGCATCAAGACGCCATCAAAAAGGGCCTGGCACAACAAAGGCCCGATGCAATTTGGGAAGTGCCTTACCTGCCCATCGACCCGGCCGATCTCGGACGCAGCTACGACGCGGTGATACGCGTCAACAGCCAATCGGGCAAAGGCGGCATGGCATTCTTACTGCAGCAAGAGTACGGCTTGCAGTTGCCGCGTCGCCTGCAAATTGAATTTAGCCGTGCGGTACAAGCCGAAGCCGACCGCAACGGGTTAGAGATGACTGCGCAAAGTATCTATGCCATTTTTTGCCAGCATTATCTGAATCCGGCCAAACACACCATCCCGGCTGCGGGCGCTACGTTGGCGCATTACGTGTATCAATCCCACCAAATACTGAACCACAGCATAACGCCATCAGAGACGACGCAATTACCCTTGCGTATCAATCTGCTGCATCACGCACAGCCAAAAACTGTGCATGGTGCTGCCCATGGCAACAATGCGTCGGTCTTACAGGCCCTGCAAAGTATGGGAATAGAGATCAAGCTCATGGACCAGCATCAGCACAGCCTAGGTACTGGCCCACAGACTGAGACGGTGAGTTATGTGGAATTGCGTGTCGATGAAGGCAATAGCCAGTTTGGGGTCGGCATCGCCAGCGATGCATTGAGCGCGCACATTCTCGCCATCCTCAATGCCATGAATCGGGCAGCGAATGAAACTGGCCTGGCAATTGCGGCCTAAAGCTAAATATGCACCCTTGTACGACTATGGCTAAGAAATCGACAAAGCCGCATCGCAGAGCCGCTGAAGAAAAACAGAGAAATATTTTGCCCAGCTCTCTCAGTTCTTTATCCCGACATCTCTATGTAGCCTGATTAAAGTCGAAAAAATTCGTAAAAAAAAGCCCAAACTTTGAATTGTAGGTTTGGGCATTTCCATTTCTGAATGCGGGTACGGCAGCTCTCTTGCACTATTTTTCTTTTGCGCAGCTCAGCGCCCCCCGGCGCAATTATGAACTGCGTCACCGCCGCACAAGCTAGCAGCGGTTCATCCTGATTACCCGCGAAACCTCAGATGTAGTGAGACCGCACTTTTGTGCATATGGTGCACATTCAAGAGGCGTAATCAGTGATTCGTTGGCCGCGAATTGACCGACATAACGGAATAACTCCGCGTCGAGTTTGATGAAAACCGGGATAGCCTCGACCTGTTTTGCCAGAGTTTTTCCGGCAGCGCGCGCTGACGCACCGTTATTGCAAACAATGACGTCAGGCGCGAGCGGGTTGAGCTCAGGCCGAATGCAGGCGGCGACCACTTTCCCATTTCTGATCGGCAGAAAAGCCTGTTTATCGCCTCCGCAAACAGAGTAGATGTCTTCGCGAGAATAGTTTTTATTTATTTCAAACATGTAAAACCTCCTTCTATGGATAACACAGCGTAGATACGCAACAGCACAAAAAATAGCTAAATCCCAGTTCCGGGAATACAGCTATGACATAGGCAGGCGCGCGCACACATCGCGAGATCGTGCTCGCAAGGCGTATCCATTCTGAACTTGGCTAGGCCAGTGTCAGGCGATTTTTTAAAAGGTGCTCGGAATAGCTTATTGTGGCGCGCACCGTCTGCCTGTTGGCAAGACGGCGGCTGAGAGAATTAGCACGCAGGCGTCCTGCAAATCAGGTAGTGATTTTTTTTGAAGGTCGACAACATCGGATAATCATGGCAGCAGTTCCTTGTTTGAATTTTCAAATATTATAGAGATCTAAAATTGGCTGGCAAGTAAAAAGATTGTAAAGAAAATAGGCGAATTTCGACCTATGCCATGTCTGACAATGTCGACGTAAGCGCCAGTGAGGGCGAGTGTGCTTTGATTTTTTTGAATAGATAACTGTGCATTAGGATCTGAAGCCAGATAATTTAAACGGCAAGGCCAGCGCGCATATTCCATGCGGGTCTTGAGGCATATGCCTTGGAAAGGCGCATGGAATATGCGCGCTGGCGTACTCGATTTTAATGCGTCAATTTGCGTGCAGAGATTTCACGCTAGAATAGCGCGACGTGGCAAGCTTACCGCGCTTAGCCCCCGATCGCCAGCATGCACCCGCGTGCACAACCAGGACTCATTGATACCATGACGCTTCCATTAATTCTCAATCTCGCAGTAGCGATCGCTCTGTGCGGCCTGCTCTACTGGCAGCAAACTCAACATGCCTCGTTTACCAAACGTGTGTTTAGCGGCCTGGCGCTGGGTGTCATGCTGGGTGCCGCCTTGCAGCTGATCTATGGAATCACATCACCCGTACTGACCGAGACCAATGCCTATCTCGACATCTTAGGCACAGGCTACGTCAAGCTGCTGCAGATGATCATCATGCCTTTGATCATGGTCTCGATAATTGGTGCCATCTTAAAATTGCGTGACGCCGGTTCACTCGGCAAGATCAGCGCGCTCACCATAGGCATACTGATGCTCACCACCATGGTGGCGGCGATGCTAGGCATACTGATGGCGAAACTGTTTGGCTTAAGCGCAGTAGGCCTCTCCGCCACTGCCGCCGAAGTGGCGCGCGGCGAATATCTACAAGGTACGCTGGGCGCAGCTAAGGAAATTTCCTTACCCAGCATGCTGCTCAGCTTCATCCCGGCCAATCCGTTTCTGGACATGACCGGGGCACGCAAGACGTCGACCATTGCGGTAGTCTTATTTTCTGTTTTTATCGGCGTTTCCGCTACTGGCATCGCCGCCAAGCAGCCCGCTATTTTTGCCACATTTAATCGTTTCATAGAAGTTGCGCATGCCATCGTGATGCGCATGGTGACGCTGGTATTGCGCCTGACACCGTATGGGGTATTTGCCATGATGGCGCAGGTGGTAGCCGGCTCCAGCCTCGCTGACATCCTGAACCTGATCAATTTCGTCATGGCCTCGTATAGCGCGATTATTCTCATGTTTGCGTTACACCTTTGCCTGATCGCGCTGGCCGGACTCAATCCACTGCGTTACGCCAAAAAGATTTTTCCGGTACTGGTGTTTGCCTTCACTTCGCGCACTAGTGCCGGCTCTATCCCCATGAGCGTACAAACCCAGACTACGCGCCTGGGCACCTCGGAAGGGATTGCTAATTTTGCCGCCTCTTTCGGTGCCAGCATAGGTCAAAATGGCTGCGCCGGGATTTATCCAGCGATGCTGGCAGTCATGATTGCCCCTACTGTTGGTATCGATCCTATGACGCTACACTTCATCCTGCCTTTATTGGGTGTGATTGCGATAGGCTCGGTAGGTGTGGCTGGTGTCGGCGGCGGTGCTACGTTTGCCGCCCTGATCGTGCTCTCGACAATGGATTTACCGGTCGCCCTGGCCGGTCTGTTGATCTCGATAGAACCATTGATAGACATGGGGCGTACCGCTTTAAATGTCAGCGGCTCCATCACCGCCGGCACTCTCACCAGCCGGCTGCTAGGACAAACCGACATGGCGATTTTTAATAGCGATAGCGAGATTAGTCTGGACGAAGCATCGCAAACTGCCTGAGTTGATCTCACCGATAAATACGGCGCAGTCCTCATATAGCTAAGACTGCGCCGCTAAAGCGATGATTAAGCGACCAATAAGCAATGAATAAGCAATGAATAAGCAATGAATAAGCAATGATTAAGCGACGTTTAAGCCTTGCTGATCTGATCGCGTACTGGCAAATTGCGGATGCGCTTACCGCTCGCGGCAAAGATCGCATTGCATAGTGCCGGGGCGATCGGTGGCGTCGCCGGCTCGCCGACTCCACCCAATTCCACCTCCAGAGAGTTAGGAATCAGATGGGTGCGGATCTCTTTAGGAGCCGCCATCGCGCGCAGCACTTCATATTGATGAAAATTACTTTGCTCGACGCGACCATTCTTAAACGAGATCTCACCGCTCATGGCCAGACTGATCCCCATGATGCAGGCACCTTCGAGCTGTGAACGGATACGATCAGGATTAATCAATGGGCCGCAATCGATCACCATATCTACCATGGGAATACTCAACTCACCCTTGGCATTGATGTCGACTTCTATCACCACCGCCACATAGCTGACAAAGCTATACGACACGGCCAAGCCCAAACCGCGTCCTTTTGGCAGTTTGCGCCCCCAACCGGCCTTGGCGCAGGCCACTTCTATAACATTGCGCATACGACCGATATCGACAGGATAACGCTCAGGCGACTCACCATAATTAAACTTATCCCCCATGCTGGCCGGATCTATCTTACGTGCCGGGCCTAACAGATCGAGCAGATAGGTTTTATGATCACGTTTTGCAGCGTGCGCCAGTTCTGCCACAAAGGACTGAATAGCGAACGCGTGCGGAATATTCGACACAGACCGAAACCAGCCTATCCGTGCATGGGCCGCCACTTCCGGCACTTCAACCCGGATATGCGGAATCGCAAACGGCACATTGATCGCCGACATCGCCAGTTCAAATGGCTGCTGCTGATTGGCACCGGCGGCAAAGGTGGAGGCTATCGTCGGTGCGGCAGTACGATGCAACCATGCGTTAGGCATGCCATCCGGACCCAAGGCCGCTTCCAGTCTTTCCATAGAAACGGTGTGCAGATAATCGTGTTGCAGATCGTCTTCGCGGGTCCAGGTCACTTTTACCGGCGCGCCCTTCATGGCCTGCGACAGCAGTGCCGCTTCTACCGCAAAATCGGGTTTCGATTTACGTCCGAAGCCACCGCCTAGCAAGGTGACATGCACCGTCACCTGTTCCGGTTTGTACTTAAGATGCTGTGCAATCGTGTTTACGGTCGCTTGCGGTGCCTGCACACAGGCCCATACTTCACATTTGCCGTCGACTATTCTGGCGGTGGCAGCTGGCGCTTCCATCGTGGCATGTGCCAGATGCGGCAGATAATATTCGGCGCTCAGGGTTTTTTTCGATGCCGCCAGCACAGACACTACCGTGCCCTGGTCGCGCGCAGCCTTAGCCGGTTTGCGCACTAATTCTTGCAAACTCAGGCGGAAAGCGGCGCTATCATATGCGGCGTTGGGGCCGTCATCCCAGACTATCTTCAGTGCTTCGCGCCCCTTGATCGCGGCCCAGGTATTGCTCGCCAATACCGCAACGCCACCAAGCGGATTAAACATGGCCGGCGGCGGACTGCCTGCCAACTCGATCACCTGCAACACACCAGGCACTTTCAGGGCGGCCGTTTTATCGACACTGACTAGCTTGCCACCAAATACCGGCGGGCGCGCGATTACGGCGTAAAGCATGCCGTCTAGCCGGGTATCGATACCGTACTGGGTATTGCCGGTGACGATATTTTTCAGATCAATGCCGCGTGTACTAGTTTTACCTATGTAACGCAACTCGTCCGCTGCTTTCAGACGGATGTTTTCTCTGGCCGGCACCGCCAATTTAGCCGCGTCTTGCGCCAGCGCAGCAAAGCCCAAACGGCGGCCACTGGCGGCATGCACCACTTCGTGGTTCAGCGCCTTGACCTGATCAACAGGAACATTCCAGCGTGCCGCCGCCACACTCTCTAACATCAGACGGGCAGTGGCACCGATATGGCGCATAGGCTTGAACGAATGGCGCATACTACGCGAGCCATCGGTATCCTGATTGCCATACTTGGCCTCGTTAGCGTCGGCCTGCACCACCCTGACTTGGGCCCAGTCGGCCCCAAGCTCGTCGGCGACCACCATAGGCAAACTGGTGCGCACGCCCTGCCCCATTTCCGAACGATGCGCCACTATCGTGACTAGACCGTCGCTACCTATCGCAACGAATGCCAGCACGTCATCGACCAGACCACCAGACATGGCGGCACCGCCAAACTTGGCGGCGCTTGCCGCATCGGCCGCCAGCACCAAACCGGAAGGGCCGACCGTCAGCGCCAGACCGCTGAAGGCTGCAGCCGTCTTGAGCCAGTTTCTACGGCTGACGGATGCCAGCTCGGCAGACCTACTATCATTATCGCCAGCTATCGCGCCGGTTAAACTGAAATGCTGTCTCATAGTGCACCTCCCTTAATTTTGGCGGCAGCCGGCGTTTTTTTGCTAAGCGGAGCAGCGATGGCGTGTGAGGCTTGCTTGACCGCCGCATGGATACGGGTATAGGTACCGCAACGGCAGATGTTGCCGTTCATTGCCTCGGTAATTTGCTGGTCGTTCGGGCGCATGACTTTTTTAAGTAAAGCTGCCGCCGACATAATTTGCCCAGACTGACAGTAACCGCATTGCGGCACTCCCAGTTCCATCCAGGCGTCCTGTACCGCCATACCGACCTTATCTTGCGCAATTGCTTCTATGGTGGTGATTTTTTTATTGATGGCCGCCGAGATCGGCGTCACACAAGAGCGTATCGGTTCGCCATCGAGATGCATGGTGCAGGCGCCGCATAGCGCCATACCGCAGCCATATTTAGTGCCTGTCATGCCTAGCTGATCACGCAAGGCCCACAGTAAAGGGGTGTCTTCGGGCAAAGTGAGCTCATGCTGTTTGCCATTGATAGTAAGAACTGTCATCGCTGTTCCTTGTATGTAAAATCATGGAGAAAACCCGGTCAGCCACCAGCTAAAAAAACGCCGTTAAAAAATGCACTGTCTGAACCAGCTCGGACGAAAAAAGAAGAATAGCACTAATGCGCAGGGGGCGATTTTTATGTGTGAATTATTGCAATAGGGTAAAACAGCCGGCACCTTCCTATCCAGACCGCCCGCTCAATATTGACGCTGCAAATTCAAAGAAGACCCCGGCCAAGGCGCATATTCCATGCGCCTTGGCCGACCTGATTTCATACAGCTACCAGCCGAAAGTAACTTAGCTTTTGCTGTCTGGCAGTAGCACAAAATCTTCGCTGTGCTCAATTGCGCGCAAGGACTGCAACAGCTTTTCTGGCGGACAGGTTAGCTTGCGCTGGATTAAATCGAGCCAGCCGACTGCCGAGGTGACGCGTGCTGCCAAAATTCCCTTGCGAAAAAATTCATTGCGGATTTTCATGCGACTGCCATCCTCTGACAGCCCGGCCAGGCTCAAAGTAACGGTTACTTCATCAAGCAGATGAAATTCGCGGAAGTATTCGACTTCATCCTTCATCACCACTGGCCCTAATTTCAGATGCATGAACTCGCTCATGGGGAAGCCGCATTCAGCAAAATACATCATGCGTACATCGGCCGACTTATCCAGATAGGCGGTGTTACGCATGTGTGCATTGAAATCCATATCACCCCAACCGGCGACGAGTATTTTTTGATACATGGTCTTTCTCCCTGGCTGTTTTACATTAATACTGATGGCCGCATAGTGTAAATCCCTATGACCAGGTGGATGATAACTGGCATTTCCATGCCTGGCACCTCATTTTTTCTAGGCTCGCGGTATGGCAAAGCACATGTCGGCGCGGGCCGTCAAGCCTTAGCTCCCGGCATGAGCGATGCCGCAATAATTGATAATCAGCTGCCCTATCACGCTTATTCCATGCGGCCCGCAGGCCGATGTGCTTGAAGAAGCATATGAAATATGCGCGCTGGCAGCACAGAACTTTAGACCGCCCGCACAGTAACGCCACGCCACAATAACCAGCATCCTGTGACTATTTCGCTGACGAACATCGGCATTTTCCCGACGAACCTGCGTTGCTGATTCTCGCGACACGACACTCAACAAGCCTGCGATAATGCCCATCCATTCCTGGCATTGGCCCTGCTGGCTATCGTGGCTATCGTGCTGGCTCATGTACTTGATGAACGCCAGAGTAAGACTGGCAGCACGCGCTGTGAAGTCGATTCCGATGAACGACGGCGCGGCGGGCTTGAGTGACGACTGGCAGGGACCGCCGCCGCTATCCCCTGAATGCAGATGGACTCGATGCTGGGGTTCTAAGCCCTAATCCACGAAATTTTCAGAATGTAAATTTGTTTGAAAACACAGCTCTCACATGTCTAGTTGAAGCTACACTGCGCGCGCGATCGAGGGGAGGAAGGGAATAGCGGCAATGCGCCGTTGCTATTGCCAGGATCTGTTTTTTTAACGTAAATTATAAACAACGCAGTTAAATTATCATTGTCCATCAAAAAACAATCTTAACGGCTTCACCGGTCGACTAGGAACAATTTATTGGGAAAGTCAAAGTTGTACGCCATTATTATCACAACTGGTACTTTTGTACTCTTCCTATTTGCTCCAAAAAGTCGGCATCATGGGAAATCAGCAGCATAGTGCCGGGGTAGTCGGCAAGAATTTCAATGACATGCTCGCGCATCCGCCGATCCATATTGTTGGTTACCTCATCCAAAATCAACAATTGCGGCGGCTTCGCTGCAATACAGGCCAGCGACAGTCGCGCTCTTTCGCCGCCGGACAACATGGCGACCTTTGCGCATGTCGCGCTTTGTTGGCGGAACAAGAAATCACTCAGATGGTGACGCAGAGCTAATTCCGTCCAATCAGGAACTACCTCGGTCAATGCCTGCAAAACCGTCTGTTGGGGATTCAGGTTTGCATAATGCTGATCCAGATAACCTATTTCACGTTGATGCGGAACAAACCAGTCGCCACCGCGACGCACCGACTCATCAACCATGATCGCGCGTGCCAGCGTTGACTTGCCACTACCGTTTTTGCCGGTCAGTGCCAGCCGTTCACCCCACGACAGCGTGATATAAATATTTTTTAGTAACACTTCCTGATAGCCAATAGCACCTTCGGCGATTTGCACTATGTTCCCTTTTGACTGATTAGCGCAACCGAGGTGAAATTGAGGGAGGATTACCGTGTCGCTTGGCAGTTGTTCAAGTTGAGCAGCCAGTTCGTGACGCTGTTGTTTGATTTCTGAAAATTTGTGTCCCGATGTGGTATTACCGCGCGCTAATTTGGTGGGCGATTTGATCGTAGGCCATTTGCGGTTTTGAACACTTTGAATACCGCGTTGCTTGGCATGCGCGGCACGTTCCTGTTCCTGCATCAACGAGTTATGCGCTTCATGCTGCGCACGTTTCAGGGCAATGAGCTGCCTTTCCACTGTCTCGCGATCAATTTTTTGCTGTGCCAAGAAATCGGCGTAACGACCTTCGAAAACCGTAATGGTGCCATTGCCAATATGCCAGATCGTATCGCATACCTGATTCATCAACTTCTCGTCATGCGTGACCAACACAATGCTGCCGTAATACTTTTGCAGCATACGTGTCAGAGTTCGTCGGTTATCGATATCAAGGTGGTTCGTGGGTTCATCGAGCAGCAGCAAATCAGTTGCTATGGAAAGCGCTTGGTTCAAGGCTTGATTAACACGTTCGCCGCCACTCAATCCGTCGTGGTCGGAATGAACTTGTTCGACATAACCTATGCCGAGTTCGTGGTGACGTTGGATGCATCCACTGCTTGGTTGCATTGATCCGTGCAGCATCTGCAGTAATGAAGATTTACCAGTTCCGTTGTCGCCCACGATGGCGATGCGCTGCCCCCAAGAAATGGAAGCACTAAAATCAGAAAAACAGGATTTATGAGAAAAATCAAGGCCAACGCCTTGTAATTGAATAATGGACATACACACTCTCGCTAAATAGGGCTAAAAAATTGGCTGCCCTGAGTACTAAATCGGGCGATTAGTTGAGTGTGTTCATGTTGAATGAGTCCTTAAAAGAGTGGTTATTATATAAGTTTAATAACCAATTTGCAAGAGATCTAAAACTGCCAATTTTCTACCATACTTACAAACGGACTTACAGTCACGTTCAGGCTAAATGACTCAATGTGCCAGCCATGTCCAAGGATTAATGACAGTAAGGCCGGTTGCATCAAAAGGCGACGTGTCGCGCGTGGCTAATGCGAAACCAAGTGTCGCCGCGATGGCAGCAATATAGCCGTCTGCGGGAGCAATAGCCAACCCAGCGGTGCGAGCGCGGGAGCGCAGCGTTGCCTAGGATTGTGATGCGATGTCGTCAAACGGTAAGTTGCGACTCGTGAATGAACTCACGGAAAAACAGGTGGCATTTCGTTCGTTGACAGAAGGCATGGACACCACAATAGCATCCGGCGAGTTGCTGTTTCATGTATTCGGTGCCTTGGCTCAATATGAGCGGGCATTGACCCGGGAACGTGTTATGGCCGGACTCGCTGCGGCTAAGCGCCGGGGACGCATTGGCGGTCGTCCTCCCGCCATCGTTGGCGAAAAATTGGACGCCATTCTTGCCGCGTTATCCAGGCGCGTGACATCGCTGACATTTTTCGGTTTGTAAATGGGTGTTGTAATTGGACTTGCTCAGGCGAATTTCACCAGCCGCCTGGCAGCATCTGCATTTCCTTGGTCACTACGCCTTCAGGGATAAGCGCAATCCCATTGATTTAGACGCCATTTTGGCGGGGATTGAGTGGGAATAGCTTGCCACTTTAGAAATTTCTGAAAATTTCGTGGATTAGGGCTTCGTACCCCATACTGGTGCGCTTCGTCGGTCTCTAGCGTGATTCAGACAAAGCAGAACGTATCTGGTCTGCGCGTAGCAGCTTATGTCGTGCTGGCCGTGTAAGCTGACTATATTCGAGGTCGATCTGAAGATGGAGCGGCTATCTATTTATTTTTTGGGGGATTATCTGATCATGATTACTAAAGCGTCTTTCCCAGCATCAGATTCGCCAACTCTATTTGGCTGGCCCCGTGTGCGGGTGGTACTGATTGCCAGCTTGATTATTAGCCTGCTTTGGATGCCTATCTTCCAGTCATCCTGGGGCCTGCTGATGTTACGTTTAGTGTCGGTCGGCGCAATTCAACTGACGGCATTCGGCATATTGGCGCGATGGCCGTCGCGCTTGCCGACCTGGCTGGCGCACTGGGTGCTGCAACTGATAGCCGTCGCGCTGATTGCTCCGTTAGCAGCGGCGCTGGTCTACACGCTGACAACTTGGGCCGACCCTCAACCCTGGTACCAAAATAATTTACGCCTGACGGGCTTTGGCATCTTGACCGGCGTCGGCGTCTTGATCTCGCCCTGGATCGCCATGTCGGCGCTGTATCGCCAGATTAGCGGACAAGCACAGAGACAGCGACTCTCATTTGAGCTAGAACGCAGCGAGTTTGCGCGCGACGCCCTCGATTCGCGACTGCGCTTGTTGCAGGCCCAGGTAGAGCCGCATTTTCTGTTTAACACGCTGGCCAATGTACGAGAATTAGTGGATTCAGGATCACCGCAAGCCTCAAGCGTGCTTAATAGCCTGATTGCGTATTTGCGGGCTGCGGTACCACGTCTGAATGAGGCTGGCACCACGCTCGCGCAAGAATTGGAATTGGTACGCGCCTATTTAGAATTAATGCATATGCGCATGCCCGACCGGCTGCAATTTAGTATCGACGTGGAAGACGCTGCCTTGTCAATCAACTGCCCAACCATGTCGCTACTGACCCTGGTCGAAAACGCCGTGCGCCACGGTATCGATCCTAGTGAGGAAGGTGGACACATACAGGTGCAGGTGCGTTTGCAGCAAGGTCGTTGTTATGCGGCCGTGAGCGACACCGGGGTTGGTTTGGCTTACAGCAGTGCGGGTTCGGAGGCAAGCCTGGGTACAGGTTTAGCGACCCTGCGCGAACGCTTGCAGTTAGTCTATGCCGGTGATGCGCAGCTCACGCTGACAGAGTTGTCACCGCATGGTGTTAAAGTAGAATTCAATTTTCCGGCCAACAGGAGTCAAGCATGACGCAGCAACGCCCTACCGCACTGATCGCCGACGATGAGCCGCTACTGCGCAGCTCACTGATCCGCCTGCTAGCCGAAGCCTGGCCAGAACTGGAAGTAGTGGCGCAGGCGCGCAACGGGCGCGAAGCGCTAGCGCAATACCAGGAATTACAACCGACCGTATGCTTTCTCGATGTCCATATGCCGGGTCTATCCGGGGTCGAAGCGGCTCGCCAAATCGGTCGTGGCGCGCACCTGATTTTTGTCACGGCACACAGCGAATATGCGGTACAGGCCTTTGAGCAAGGCGCACTCGATTACCTGGTCAAACCGGTCGAGCCAGCCCGTCTGGCCGACACCGTGGCGCGCCTGCGCGAACGTCTGCGCGTCGCCCAAGCTGCGCCCGACATCGAGCTGCTGCTGGATAAACTGGAGCAGCGTTTGCAGAAGAAAAACGCAGCGGAGCCGCTGCGCCGTATCCGCGCCATGGTCGGTCAGGAGCTACGTCTGATTGCTGTGGACGATATCGATTTTTTGCGCTCGGACGAAAAATACACGCTGATCGCCTGGCGCAATGAAGAAGGCAAAATTGGCGAAGCACTGATCCGTACCCCACTCAAAGAACTCTTGGCGCAACTCGACGAACAACACTTTATTCAGGTGCACCGCTCAGTGGTGGTCAACTTGCGTGCAATCAGCCACGTGACACGCGGCGAAAACGAAACCGCCCACGTCCATTTAAAAGGGCGTAGCGAAAAGCTCCCCGTCAGCCGCAGCTATCTACACCACTTCCGGCAGATGTAATCGCGCATGGCGCAAACCGCAGCAAACCGTCGGTATTGCGAGAATCGCCTTGAACATACGACGCCGCGATGCGCCCGAGTAGAGGATTTTTAAAACATAAAAAAACCTTTGCGCAGTATCCATGCGCCTTTCCAAGGCATATTGCCCGCTAAGGCGCATGAATACTGCGCATAGCTACGTCTATTCTCAAATTATTTGGGGAGGATAAATGGTGAAAATACGGCTCCCTTGCACTTTAACGATATTTGATATACATTGTAGTTAATAAATTTCACATTTAAAGATAGTTGGTATTCATTATGAAAATTTCAAAATCCCAGCAAGAGCAAACGCGGCGTCAGATTATCCGTACTGCAGTCGATCTGATCACCGAGCATGGCTACGAGGCCAGCACCATGAAGCAGATCGCGCGCACGGCGGGCATCGGTGATGCGACTATCTATAAATACTTTCCCAGCAAAGAGAAACTGCTGCTCGCTTACTATGAGCTCGGCATAGAAATTGTGCTGGAGCTGACGCTGGAGACGCCCGGTTTTTCGGAGTTTAGCTTGCAGGAGCGGCTGCAAAGGCTGGTCGATGCCTTGCTCGAACTCTTGCTGGCCGACCGCGAATTTGTCGAGATCACGCGCAGTGTCGTCGGCAAATCGCCCTTGCTGATGATGCGCGACAATTTCCCCGGGCAGCAAATGCTGAAGCAACAGATTGTGGCCTTTCTGGCAGAGGCGGAACTGGCAGATGAGATTGCACCTTGTGATTATAAAAACCTGTTGGGCGGGCTATTTGCCGACTATCTGTTGGCCGTCATCGCCTACTGGTTAAAAGATGAATCGGAAGAGTTTGCCGATACCACGCAGCTGGTTGACTTGACTCTGGCGATACTGGTGCTGGCTTTGAAGAGCGGCGTGGTGAATAAACTATCCGAACTGGCTGGATTTTTGGTCCGTAACCAGCTCTCACGTTTGATGCAAAACGGCTCAGGTTTGATGGATTTGCTCAAGCTGGCCAAACGCGGTCTGGCCGATAAGGGATAACATGAGCAATGCACCTGCCACTGGCAAACTCAAACGCGGCGCCATCAGCGGACTGGCATTGGCGCGCGCCGGCATCACCCAACTCGGGCATCAGGCGCGCCAACTGACGCGTGACGATGAGGATAAACCAGCGGCACAGGATCAACATGAAGCCGAACTCGGGCGCATCTTGTTTCGAGCCCTGAATCAACTCAAAGGCACGGCCTTAAAAGTCTCCCAGCTACTCAGCATGGAGGCCGATTTTTTACCGCAGGGAATACGCAGCGAACTGGCCAAGGGCTGCTATCAGGTGACACCACTCAATCGCGCCCTGGTGCACAAGGTCTTTAGCAGCGAATTCGGGCAAGCACCGGAACAACTATTTGCCCAGTTTGAGGCTAACTCCTTCGCTGCCGCCAGCCTGGGCCAGGTGCACCATGCCAGCCTGGCCGATGGCACTTTGCTAGCGGTCAAGGTGCAGTATCCTGGCATCGCGGCCTCAGTCAAGAGCGACATCCGCATGTTGCGCGGCATCCTGCAGACGTTGGGCTTAGGCTCGAACCTGATCCCGCGCCAAGAGCTGATCGATCGCATGATGAACGAGATCGAGCACAAGCTGGTGGAAGAACTCGATTACCAGCACGAGGCCGCACAACTACGCTGGTTTCGCCAGCACGTCAGCCTGCCTGGCATCGTGATCCCGCGAGCCATCTCCAGCCATTCCAGCCGCCGCGTCTTGAGCATGCAGCGGCTAGACGGTTTGCATCTGGAGCCATGGCTGGCAACCGGCCCAAGCCAGGCGCAGCGCGACCATTTTGGCCAATTGCTGTACGACTGGTTTTGGACTAGCGTGCGCCAGTTGGGCCGCTTGCATGCCGACCCGCACCCGGGTAATTTTTTGTTCATGGCTGACGGCCAGTTAGGTGTACTCGATTTTGGTTGCACCAAGACGATTTCTGCCGCCTTTTGCGCTGCCATGGCGCAGGCCTGGAGCGCACTGCTGGCGCATGGCGAAGCAGACAGTTACGCTGCCGTGCGCGATGCCTATCTGGCGCTGGGCGTGATCTCACCCGAGCTCAGCCTGGCCGATTTTGAGACCGAGTTAATGCCAGCGATTACCCCACTGATAGACTGGCAACTAGAACCGTATCGCACTACCCACTTTGATTTCAGCCAAAAAACGCCCTACCCCTCACCGGACCGCAGTCAAAACAAAACCATGATGCTACTGGCGGCCGGCTTCCACCAGGATCTGCCGTATTTTGACCGCGCCTATCTGGGGCTGATGCATATGCTAAAAAAAATCGGCGCGAACGTGGCGACCGGTAATCCGTGGACCCATCAGTCTTTCGATACCGCGCTAACATCCACCACAAACTCTGTCCGGGAGATTCTATGAAACGCACAATTAGCGCCAGCGCGGTACCGTCAGAGAGTGTC
This sequence comes from Undibacterium sp. Ren11W, assembly GCF_049340485.1. Lineage (NCBI taxonomy): Bacteria > Pseudomonadati > Pseudomonadota > Betaproteobacteria > Burkholderiales > Oxalobacteraceae > Undibacterium > Undibacterium sp. Ren11W. The sequence goes on along the minus strand of NZ_JBMPPB010000001.1, from coordinate 414,511 downwards.
ATCGCCGGCGCGCTAGCCGGGGCCGATTTTTACGATTGCTATCAGATGCCTCTGCGCAATGATCAACTGTCGGCGCTGGAACTGTATCTGCGCATCGTTGCCATCACACCAGCATGGGTGAATACGCTGATGGCGCTGCGCAACCGGGTCGTGGCACTGGTCGGGCTAAAAAACCTCGGCCATCTTGGCGCTGTCAGCCACACCAAACCGGCCAGTGCGTATCGCGTGGGTGATCGCGTCGGAATCTTTTGCCTGCTCCACCTGAGCGACGACGAAATCATCCTAGGCGACTCAGACAAGCACCTCGACGTCAAGCTGTCGCTGTGCAAACAAACTCTGGGCCAGCACAAGTACGCGGCGCTGTCGACCGTGGTCCATATTCACAATACGCTGGGGCGTGTGTATATGTTTTTTGTCGGGCCGGCACATAAAATCATCGCACCGGCGACGCTGGCACGAGGCCTGTAAGCGACAGTAACAGCGGCCCCGACAACGCGTCTCAGCCGGACGCTACGATGCCTGCCAAATTCGCAAAAAAATGTCCTTTGTGCAAACCACGTTTCTCCATTATGCTGAGGTCAGCAACTCTGTTTTACCCCATCACTGAGGTTATTTTTGTTTCTCGACGCATTTGCCAAATTAGGAGATTATTCTATGTTCACCCGATTAAGCGCAGTTACTGTCATGCTTTTTACTCTTTTCTGCACTCTGGCGCAGCCAGCCCTGGCTGAAGAACATGGCACCGCCGCCGAGGCCAAGTCTATGGTACAAAAAGCCATCACAGCCATGAAAAAAAATGGCATAGAGAGCACCATAGCCGAGATCAACAAACGCGATGGACAATATAAAGACAAGGATTTGTACGTGGTGGTCTACAGCATGAGCGGACAGAATCTGGCGCACCTAAATCCGAAGATGGTTGGCAAAGATATGATTGAACTCACCGATGTCGACGGCAAGCATTTCATCAAGGAGCGCATCGAACTGGCCAAGAAGAATGGCAGCGCCTGGCAGGATTACAAATTTCTCAATCCTGTCTCGAAGCAGATCGAGCCCAAGTCTATGTATATAGAAAAATTCGACACCGTGATCGTAGGCTGCGGCATCTATAAATGAAGACCCGGCACGCATGCGTCTGAAAGGCCAGTGTGCTTGAAGAAGCGCATGGAATATGCGTGTTGGTCGGGTGCCTATACAGATTTCTTACGGCGCAATTGCTAGGCATGGACGCCTTACACAAAGATTGCGCCTTACTGGGTTAATCATCCGCGTGGGCACACAGGCGGTGCCCACCCTACCAGACTAAAATATTCTTGGAATTGCATAGCATTAGACAAAATGGAGGGCCTCAACGGTAAGCGAAGTTGCCCATCCTAGTCGTCGCGAGCCACGTCTATTGAAGACCTCGCAATCCCAGATGCACTATTTGACTATACTGATCAAGGATCTTTGATCTTTGATCCTGCATCTAAGGCTTGCCTTTGCTCAGTAAGGGCTATCAATACCGGATGAGAGTGGCGTTTTAGGTCTTTCTCCTATGCCAAGCTCGCATTTTCAGCTATTCTATTTACATGAAAGAATGATGTTGGCTGCTCTAGTTTTACACGCCACAGCGCCATATTACGCAGCGCGATCGTATTTCAGGTGAAGTTACTCCCTCATAGAGATCTTAGGAGTGTTCTGTGAACTACAAATTTCTCATTACTTTATTTGCCTTAAGTAGTCAGTTACTGATCAGCGCTGCACAAGCGCAAATAGACGAGGCCAGTAAATCGTTTCATATCAGCGGTTATGGAACTCTGGGGGCAGTACATAGCAGTAGCAATCAGGTTGATTTCGTGCGTAGTCTGTTGCAACGTGATGGCGTTGGATACTCCCGGAGCATCGATTTTGGTATGGACTCCCTGCTCGGCTTGCAGCTTGACCTGCGCCCTGCCGATGAATTTGGCGCTTCGATACAAGCGGTGAGCCGGCGCGGCCAGTCCGAATTTCAGCCAGAATTGACATGGGCATACGCCCGATATACGCCTAATGACACGGTACAAATGCGCGCAGGACGCTTAGGCTTTGATGTCTATCTACTAGCCGACTCACGCGATGTCGGCTATTCATATCAATGGGTACGCCCGCCAATCGAATACTTTGGCCCTCTGACGCTATCGTATCTTGATGGCGCTGATGCGGTACTAAAAACGCCACTCAGTGATGGGGTGTTACGGGCAAAACTGTATGTGGGCAAAGCGCGAGAAAAACCTGCCATAGGCGGGAACTATAGCGCGGTGTTTCCCCTGACTGGCTCACCCTTGCTGGGCGCTTATCTCGAATATCAGAACCAGCACTGGCAATTTCGGGCCGGTGGTGCCCGCCTGAGGTTTAATAATGAATTTCCCCAGATGCAAGAACTGGCAGACGCTCTACGCTCGCCATCGCTGCAATATTTTGATCCAAATGCGGCAGCTCTGGCCGATAGAATTACCTTTAAGGACAAGACCGTAGATTATCTGTCGGCGGGAGTCGCCTATGACAATGGCCCCTTACAGGCGCAGCTGATGCTAAGCAAACTAAAGTCTGATCTGATCGCATTTCCGCAAAATATCGCCGGCTACACCACCATTAGCTATAGGCTGAAGCAATGGACACCGTATATCACTTATTCGGCAATTCGCCCCAACACATCCACACCGGTCTTACATCTCCCACCGGGGATTGATCCAAACCTTGATGCCATCGCACATGCTTACCGCGTCACTTCAGAAGGTCAACTTGCAGATCAAAGCACCGTGTCGCTGGGACTGCGCTATGACTTTGCTGAAAAAATGGACCTAAAATTTCAGATAGACCACATCCGTAGCAAACAAAATTTATTACTTCGTAATGTGCAACCTAGCTGGAATGGACGAGCCACCTTGTTTAGCATCGCTTTTGACTTCGTCTTTTAAGGAGCGGACATGAGAGTTCGCTCCTTCCAGACGGTAAGCCTGACACTGTTTCTTTTATTGACTACGGTCTTGTCCATGGCGGCAGATCTGGTGGTTGTTACGCATCCCAGCAACGGCATAGAAAAAATGAGTAAGGATGAGGTGATTAATATCTATATGGGAAGATATCGCAAATTAGCAAACGGTGAAACTGCGATACCTTTGGATTTAAAACAGCCGCCCGGAGAAAAAGCCCAGTTTTACAGCATCTTGGTAGGGAAAGAATTAGCCGAGATTAATTCTTATTGGGCGCGCCTGATGTTTTCCGGGCAGGGTTCGCCACCGCGCCAGGCTGAAAATGTGGACGAGGCCATCGAGTTTGTGAAAAATAACAAGGGTGCCTTGGCCTATATCGACAGAAAAAAGGTGGATAAACGAGTGAAAGTGATTTTTGACCTGGCTCAATAATTGACTATGATGCGATTATTTCGTACCAGTATCGTGTTCCGCAGCACTTTCGTGCTGCTGACTATTATCGTCTTGATTGGCACCTTATTTGCGGCATACAGCTATTTCACTGCCCTTCGTCACGAGTACGAACATGGCAGGGAACGGATGATAGACTTGCTCAGCACCGTAGAAAATACTACCAGCATTGCCTGTTTTGTCTCGGATCGCACGCTTGCGTCTGAAGTTAGCGGTGGCCTGATCCGTAACAAAGACGTCAGGAGCGTAAAAATTATTGCCGGCACTGACGTATTGGCCTATTCAGAGAGAAAGAAAATAAGCGGAAACGCTGTCATCAAGATGCCTGGCGAGCGCGCCGCAACAATAGAGCGCGATGTATTCTCACCCTTCAATGCAAAAGAAAAGGTCTGTCGTATTGTGCTCGAACCGGATCAGGCATTTTTACAAAATGAAGCGATCTCTAGCGCACAACGTGTCGTTTTTTTGCTCATATTGCAATCGTTCCTTCTTGCTACGGCCGTGGTTTTAGTCGTCATCCATATCATTACCCGACCGATTAAAAATATATCCGACTGCTTACATCGCTTATCCCCCGATAGTGGCGCTCAGTTAGAGCTGCCCATCGGAAATGAACACGACGAAATCGGACAATTGGTCGGCGACGTCAATGCACTGGTGACCAGTTTGGTCAGCACACTCGATGAAGAACGACAGTTACGCATCAGTCATCAGATCGGAGAAAAGAAATTTAAGACGATTTTTGATAACACCGAAACGGGTATCTTTTTAATCAATACTGGTGGCACGGTACTCTCCTACAACCAAGCTTTCTTGCGCACTCTCGGCTTAGCGTCCGATTTAAGCGAGCAAAAAAGCAAATCCTGCCTGCTCGAAGCGCTGGTGGGACAGGAGATGCGACTGCACCTGATGATAGACCAGGCGCTCACCAACGGTCAGGCCGTCGGTGAGGATTTCTCGATTGATGTCGCTCCCAACAACGATAATAAATGGCTCAACATCGTGATTTCCTCGCTTGAAGACGGCGTGTTTCAAGGCCTGCTCAATGACATCACCAGTCGCAAGGCGCGCGAGGAAAACGCACAACATCTAGCTGTCACCGACCACTTGACTGGTGTAGACAATCGCCTTGGTTTTGATTTGGAGCTGCAAAAGTTAGCGAAAGAAGTACAGCATGATTCCACCATACGTGTTTTTTTGTTTTTAATTGACCTGGATAAATTTAAGCAGGTAAACGATGTCTATGGTCATGAAGCTGGTGATAAAGTCCTGATTCACTTCACTCAAATACTGCGAAAAACCTTGCGCAAGACGGATTTCATAGGGCGTCTGGGCGGAGATGAATTCGTGATACTGGTCAGAGATCTTGATAATCCAGCACAAGCGGAAAAAATCGCAAAAAACATTATCAATCGAACCTCCGTTGCCATACCTATCAGCGCAGAAATCGCGGTAGAAATCGGTGCCAGCATAGGCATCAGTTTCAGCCACGGTCTGGCCTTTGACCGAGAGGAATTATTACGCCAGGCAGATGAAGCGATGTATGAAGTAAAGCGTCATGGTCGCAATAACTTCCGCATATTTTCTGAAGACTAGCCCCCTTGATTAAGCCTCTATAGTTTCGAATCTCGTGCAGCGCCCCGAACCCTGCCTTACCGTACCGACGGATTTCTAACAAGGCTAAACACTCCTTGCACCTCCCGACCAAGAAACCATGTTTAAAATAGCTCTTTCCACTTTCCAACTATTGCGCTTGTCCTTAGACTCACCTAGTCAGAGCATATGAAGAACGCACCCCGCAGTGCCTAAAACGCTGGCAGCCATTGATCACTGCGGTGCTGTTGTTGGCGCTCCCCACCAGCTTTCAACCCATGCTGCAACAAACTCAATTAGTCGACACCACTTTAATTTTAGACCGGTCGCCTTCGGATCGTATTGTGCATAATTTGACACTCTCGAAGGCAAGGCTAAGGCTAAGTCAAACTCAAACTCAAACTCAATTTGAAATTCTTGAAAAAACCATGCATTCTATGCGTGAGGACAGCAGTCTAGATAAAATTTTTAGACGGCATATTGGCGATCGCCCGGCGAAGCAAATCACCTATATCAATCGCAAGTCTTAGAAAACTTTTACCATCACACAACATCCCCCCGCCACTGCGCATATCCCATGCGGCCTGCAAGCCAACATGCCTGGAGAAGCGCATGGAATATGCGCCCTGAGCCACCCTGCTTTTAAAAACTAACAGCAATTGACATGCTCGGCCTCATCATTGATGCTGGCACTGGCACGCAATAACTTAGCCGCTTGCACCATGTGCTCTAAGGCGGCGATGGTTTCTGGCCAGTTGCGGGTTTTTAAGCCGCAATCGGGATTCACCCATAGCCTTGCGTCGGGGATCACGCTTCTGGCTTTTTGCAAAAGATTTTGCATTTCGCTCACGCGCGGCACCCGTGGTGAGTGGATGTCGTAGACGCCGGGGCCGATGTCGTTGGGGTAGGCAAAATCGCCGAAGCCGGCGAGTAATTCCATGTCCGAGCGTGAGGTTTCTATGGTGATGACGTCGGCATCCATGGCGGCGATCCATGGCAGGATGTCGTTAAACTCTGAATAGCACATGTGAGTATGAATTTGGGTCTCGTCGCTGACACCGGCCGAACTGAGTTTAAAGGCCTGCACCGCCCAATCGAGATAGGCGGCCCAGTCTTTGCGTTTTAAAGGCAAACCTTCGCGAAAGGCCGGTTCGTCTATCTGTATCATGCCTATTCCGGCGCGTTCCAGATCTTGCACTTCGTCGCGCAAGGCCAGCGCGATTTGCAAAGCGGTAGTCTGGCGCGGCTGATCGTCGCGCACAAACGACCATTGCAACATGGTGACCGGGCCAGTCAGCATGCCCTTCATGGGTTTATCGGTCAGGCTTTGGGCATACTCACTCCATGCCACCGTCATCGCTTCGGGCCGATACACATCGCCATAGATGAATGGCGGCTTAACGCAACGCGAGCCATAACTCTGAACCCAGCCATTGAGGCTAAAGCCATAGCCCCACAATTGTTCGCCAAAATACTCGACCATGTCGTTGCGCTCAGGCTCGCCATGCACTAGTACATCGATGCCGATTTTCTCTTGCGCCGCTACCACCAGACGGATCTCGGCGCGCATCGCTTCCAGATATTCAATATGCTTAATTGCGCCGCGTTTATAGGCGGCGCGGGTTTGCCGTATCAGGGCCGTTTGTGGGAACGAGCCTATGCTGGTGGTGGGAAACAGTGGCAAGGCAAAACGCTGCTGCTGGGCCGCGATGCGCTGGCTAAATGGATGCTGCCTTTGTGCGTCTGCGCTGAGCACACTGGCCAGGCGCTTTTGCACCACAGGATTATGGATGCGCACCGAACTGGCACGGCTGGCGATAGCGGTTTGCGCCGCGATAAATTGCGGCAAGACCGCTTCCGCATTGCCATTTAAGGCTAATTTTAAGGCCACGACTTCATCCAGCTTTTGTGTGGCAAATGCCAGCCAGCTAAGAGTCTCGGGCGGCAGGCTGGTCTCGGCTGCCAGATCGACCGGCACATGCAGCAGCGAGCAGCTACTACTGATCCACAGCTTATCGCCGAGTTGCTGCTGTAGCGGCTGCAATTGCTTGAGTAAGTCCGACAAATCGGCGCGCCAGATGTTGCGGCCATCTATCACGCCAGCCGACAAGACGCGGCCCTGCGGCCAGTTTTCCAGAAAAACTGTGAGCTGTTGCGGTGCCCTGAGCAGATCGAGATGCACACCGTCTAGCGGCAGACTATGGAGCAGAGCAGCATGCTCAGAGACTGCTTCAAAATAAGTGGTCAACATCAGCTTGGGAGCTTGCTGCGCCAGCGCCGTGTAGCTGGGTAAAAATGCATTGCGCCATTGCGCATCCAGATCCTGGGCCAGAATAGGTTCATCGATCTGCAACCATTCGACTCCGGCTTGCTGCAAGCGCGTCAGCACTGTTTGGTAAGCCGGTATCAACTTGTGCAGTAGTTCCAGACTATGCGTCAGCCCGCCCTTGAGCTTACCCAGATACAGCAAACTCAATGGCCCCAACAAAGTCACTTTGGGCGTATGCGCCAAAGCCTGTGCTTCTGCCAGCTCTTCAAACAACCACTCTACCCCACCGTCAAAACGGGTGTCGGCAGTCCATTCCGGCACCAGATAATGGTAATTGGTGTCGAACCATTTGGTCATCTCCATCGCGTGATGCTGAGGATTGCCGCGCGCAGCGACAAAATAATCCGCCAAAGACAGTTGCGCAGTCTCGAAACCGAAACGCGTGGGCAAGGCGCCGAGCAAGGCCAGCGTGCTCAGTACCTGATCGTACCAGGCAAAATCGCCGACGCAGACCAGATCCAGACCGGCGTCTTGCTGCAAGGCCCAATGACGCTGGCGCAAGGCGCTGCCGGTATCGCGCAAGCTAGCCTCACTAATGGCGCCGCTCCAGTAAGCTTCTTGCGCAAACTTTAATTCGCGGTGCGCGCCTATGCGCGGAAAACCCAAAACATGGGCACGGCTCGGTGTTGCGTGTGTCATTTTTTGCTCCTATCAATGTTAGTGTTGTCATCATGATAGAATTCTGACTATGCTTCAAACGACATATTTTAAGAATTAACTTGAATTTCATTCATAGTAAAATTTTCCCATGCAATCTATCCTCGAGCTACGTCATCTAAAAACTCTGCATGCCCTGCGCGAAGCCGGTAATCTCTTGCGCGCGGCGGTCTTGCTCAATCTCACGCAATCGGCCTTGTCGCACCAGATCAAACTGCTGGAAGAGCATCATGGAGTGGCGCTGTTTGAGCGCAAGACCACGCCTATCCGTTTTAGCGCGGCGGGCGAGCGACTCTTGCAATTAGCCGATAGCGTCTTGCCGCTGGTCGCCAATACCGAGCGCGATCTGGCGCGGCTGGCGCAAGGCGTGGCTGGACAATTGCGCATCGCGGTGGAGTGCCATACCTGTTTCGATTGGCTGATGCCAGCCATGGACGTATTCCGCCAACGCTGGCCCGAGGTCGAGTTGGATATCGTCTCCGGCTTTCAGGCCGACCCGGTTGGTCTGTTGTATGAGCACAAGGCCGATATTGCGATCGTCTCGGAGATGGATGAGACTGAGGCGGTCCGTTACCATCCGCTGTTTCGCTTTGAGATCGTGGCGCTACTGGCCAAAGACCATGCGCTGGCGCACAAAACCTATTTATTGGCCGAGGATTTTGCCAGCGACACCCTGATCACCTATCCGGTACCCGACGAGATGTTAGACGTAGTGCGGCAAGTGTTGAAACCGGCCGGCATCACACCCGCGGCCCGCCGCACTACCGAACTGACGGTGGCGATGTTGCAATTGGTCGCCAGCAAACGCGGTATCGCCACGCTGCCGCTATGGGCCGCCCAAAATTATCTAAATCGTGATTATGTACTGGCTAAGCGCATCGGCAGCGCGGGCTTGACCGGCCGACTGTATGCTGCCTGTCTGCCAGAACTGGCGGACAAGGCCTATTTGAATGATTTTGTGACGACTATCCGTGAGAGCAGTTATCTGAACCTACAAAGCATAGAGCTGCTGTAAATTCAGGTAGTTAAGCCAAGGCGGTTTTGGCGACTAAAACGCCATCGATATCGGCATAAATCCAGTCGCCCGGATGGATGCCAATACCGGCAATCGTAATTTTCACATCGCGCTCGCCGCCGCCTTTTTTGACGCTGCGTACTGGCATAGCACCCAGCGCACGAACCCCAATATGGCAGAGATTAATTTCATCGACGTCACGGATGCAACCGTGCACCACGATCCCGGCCCAGCCATTCTCTTCTGCCAGCACGGCTAAATTGCCACCGACTAAGGCGCAGCGCAAACTGCCGCCGCCATCGATCACCAGCACCTGACCCTGGCCGGGCATTTCCAGCGTACTGCGTACCATGCCGTTATCCTCGAACAGTTTGAGAGTGACCGCTGGGCCGGCAAATTTTTGTTTGGCACCGAAGCGCATGAAAATTGGTGGCAACGCAGCCAAACTACCGGCCACTAACTGATCTTCATGGGCGTCGCACAGATCGCAGGTAGAGAAAGGCATGGCAGCTCCTAAAAAGTGAATATGCATATACTCCCTTTGAATATTTTTCAAAATGCCTATTTGCGCATATATCTATTGCGCAAATAAAAAATACTAGGGGCAGTATCTAAGTCTACAGTAAGAAGCTTAGACCAGCCACAGCAGCGCTAGTGGCTAGATTCTACTCTAAGCCAATCCTAGACCAACCCTAAGCCAACCCTAGGCCGCGCTCACCAAGTTGCGCGCGCGGGTGGCGCTGCCGACGTTCACTGCGGTCAGTATCGCCAGCACCTGAAACACACCGACACAGACAAATACCCAAGACGGATGATGCGCATCCATCACCGCGCCAAACAGTAGCGGAGCACAAGCCAGACCGCTATCGAGGCCAGAATACACCACGCCATATACACGCCCGGTCGCATTGCTAGGGGCCGCTGCGCGTATCATCAAATCACGTGATGGCCCGGCGATCCCTGAGCAAAAACCGATCACCACCATCAAGACCAGCGCCAGCCAAGCACCGCCCGAACCCGACGCCAACAGCAAAGCCATACAGCCCGCAAAAGTAAAAGCGTAAGCAATAATTTTATCGTGATGCGTGGTTTTTGCCGCTAAAAACCCACCCAGCAACATGCCCGCTGCCGAAGCCAGCATATACCCGGTGTAGGCGCTGGTGGCCCAGGCCAGTGACATGCCATACAGATCATGCAAGCTGGCCGCCGAAAAACTCTGGATGCCGCCCAAGGCCATCGCGGTCATGAAAAAGAAGGCAAAGCACATCCAGACCGCCGGTAAGCGTAGAAAATCCAGACTGCCCTCAGCGCTGTTTTGTGTCACGGCTGATGGAGCAACTGCGGTCGGCGACCCGGTATCGAGGGCAGCGCGATACACAAACAACAGGATCAACACCGCAATCGGCAAGAAAGCTGCTGCAAACAGCGCGGTACGCCAGTCGTAAAACCCGGCAATGCTGACCAAAAATACCGGTGCCGCCGCCCACCCCAGATTGCCGCTAATGCCGTGGATAGAAAAGGCATATCCCAAGCGCGCAGTCGAGACCTTTTTATTCAGTATGGTGTAATCAGATGGGTGAAACACGCTATTGCCCAACCCAGCCAGCATGGCGCCTGCCAGCAGCATGGGGTAACTGTGCGCACTGGCAAGCAACAAGGCCGATAGTGCCAAACAACTCACGCCAAACAGCAAGACCTTAAACGCGCCCAGTTTATCGACCACAAAGCCGGCGCTCGCCTGACCTATACCTGAGACGATAAAAAACACGCTCATCAACAAGCCCAGCTCAGAATACGAGAGTGCAAACGCCTCTTTAAGCCAGGGAAAAAGCGGTGCCAGTATCATGTGAAAAAAATGCGATATGCTATGCGCCACGCCCACCAGCGTGATCACCAGAGCGTCGTGGCGTAAATGCGGCGCGCTTGGCGTTGATGCGGTTGGCATTGCCGGTTGTGCTGTACTCATAGGTCTTCTTTCAATTAGGTCGAGTGTTAAGGCGATTGCAGTAAACTGAAGCGACTTCAGTGCGCAAGGCTGCCAATGAAACTAAGTATAAAGAAAAAGACAAAGTCAGTTTTAAGATAAAATGACATAAATTATCGCAAAACGGCCAAACCCATGTGCACTCAAGTCATTACCCATACCGGCCCCATTAGCAGCCAATTATTCCCCACTGAGCAGCGTCCGGTGCGTATCGTGGCGCGTGATCTGCAAGCCGACGAGCAATTACTCGCGCATCAGCACCCATGGGCACAGGTCACCTATGCCCTCGACGGCGTGTTGCAGGTATTTGCCAACCAGCAGACCTGGTTCGTCCCTCCGATGCGCGCAATCTGGATACCAGCCGGTATCGAACACGAAGTTCGCATTCTCGAAAAATCCCAATTGAGGGTAATTTACGTGGCAAAACAGTGCGCCCCGATTAATCGAAATGACTGTGTGGTGCTAGAAGTGAGCGCCTTAATGCGTGAACTCGTCAGAGCCTTAAGCACCATAGAAACAGCGGGCCCGCGTGAAGATCATCTGGCCGCATGCTTACTTGATGAATTATCGAGCGCCGTCAGTCTGCCTATGAGCGTCACCATGCCGCGCGAAAAACGCCTGAAAACCTTATGCCAGGCCTTACTCGCAGAGCCCGCTTCTGCCCTCACCTTACGGGGTTACGCGCAACAAGTAGGCGCCTCTGAGCGCACTTTGGCGCGCTTGTTTGAGCAAGAGTTAGGCATGAGTTTTGGTAGTTGGCGTCAACAAATGCGGCTGGCGCGCGCCGCACCCCTGATCGCCAGCGGCCACAGTTTGTCGGTGGTCGCGGCAGAGCTCGGTTACGCCAGTCAATCGGCATTTTCGGCGATGTTCAAGAAGACTTTCGGCAAATCACCGTCAGCATTTTTTAAGCCCCACACTTAGTGCGCATCGCGCTCCGCTTTGCGACGTCTTTTTCCTTCGAACATGCGCATGTCTGCCACGCGCAACAGTTCATCTACCGCCTGCCCATCAGCAGGATACACCGCAATACCGATAGAAATCCCGACCGCACCTCGTTTGTCATTACCGAGATCAATTGGCATCTCTAAAGTTTTATGCAGCTTGCTACTAATCTGTTCGAGTATCGAGGCGTCCGCAACGCCATGTAGATACACCGCAAATTCGTCCCCACCAAAACGCCCTGCCGCATCTTCTTTGCGTATCGAGCTCAGCAAGCGTTTACCGATTTCGATCAACACCTTATCGCCTGCCTCGTGGCCATAGGTATCATTAATTTCTTTAAACGAATCGAGGTCGATGAATAACAACGTAAATGGCAGCCCGACACCATCAGTGGCGCGGCGCGACCTAAACGTGAGTTGCGAAATAAACGCTTCGCGATTGAGTAATTTGGTCAAAGTATCGAAATGCAAATTCTGCTCCATATTCTGAAAACTTTGCGCCAGCACACCGATCTCATCATTGCGATGGATGTCGACCCGCTTAAATGGTAGTCCACTGCCTATGCTTTGCGCTGCCTCGCTCAATTTACGCAGATCACGCATGCTCCTGGCCAGCAGCAGATAAGCAATCAACAATACCCCGAAGATAGACACCAGCCCCAGCATCAGGCTGTTTTTACTAATACTCTCAACTTCCGAACTCAGCGCCGAGCGTGGCACCGCCAGCACCGAAATCCAATGAAGGCCGTCGCCTCCCTTCAACAGCGTTGCGGCTATATGCACGTCATCGTTTTCGTTTTCTATTTTTTGCAAAAGTGGCTGAGCTAAACGGAGTTGCGACAGCATGGTTTGGCGTACATGCAAGGCCGACAGATGCATCAGAGCACTAGAGCCTTCGCTTGCCAGTTGACGTTTAATTGTGCTGTCGGCATTGCGCACGTAAGCAATCTCATTTAAGGAGCTGGCAATCAACTCCTCTGAGGCTTCCATCACGTAAGCAATCCCACCTTTAGGAATTGGTAGCGACTCCAAAAATGAAGTAAGTTGCTTCAAAGACAGATCAGTAGCAACCACACCAACTACTTGTTGATGATTATTTTGATCTACCGTCACTTTTTTACTCAGCGTCAGCAACGGCTCCTTCTTGGTAAAGTCGATATACACAGGCGACCAGGAGGGGCGCGTTTGCGCCATTGCATTTTTGTACCAGGGTCGCTGTTGCGGATCGAATTGATCGCTACGCAATAAGGCCAGTCTTTGCTGCGGGCCCGACATACTGTAGACGTCACTCGTTTTAGACCCAGGCTGGCGATACCGGACCTCTACCCGCGCATCCAATAACAATCGTTTTACGCTAACAAAACCGCCATCCTCGGCAGCAAAATACGCCAAATTATTAATATCGGGAAAAAGTCCTGTCGCGATCCAGAGACGCTCTTCTACCTGGCCCAACTCTTTCGGGAAATTAAGCGGCAGGGAAAACTGTTTGTCCGCACTAGCGACCGGATCAGGCGCTATCGCACTCAAGATCACCTCGGCGCTAGACAGATGGCGCTCTACTTCGCCCTGAATGCGGGCACTTAAAGAAGTGAGTATTTTTTGTGCCGCCGCATCACTTAAGTTCTCAGTAGAACGGTGTACAACCCAGGCGGTCATTACGGCTAGAACCAACATCAGCACGATGAACGGGAGTATGAAAATTCGTTGCAATGATTTGCTCATGGAGAGCTCGCCCTATCGCAGAAAAACGAGAGAATTCTGATACTTACTCTGCTCGCAATTAATAACAAGCAGAGAGCAGCTACAGCTAGATTAAGCAACAAGTGTTGTCTAGCAATGTAACAGAGTTTAGCGCTTTTCTCACAATACAAAATGCTTCCTGTTGATGTAAGGATACATCGTGCAGAAAGTTGTCCTGGCAAAGAAGGTCAAGTCGGGGTCGGGGTCGAGCCTGGGTCCCCGTTCAGGTATCTACAATTTGAAGGTGCTCACCAACTGTATCAGTGACTCAGTCTGTTCATGCAGGGCATGTGCACTGGCCGCAGCTTGCTCTACCAGACTGGCATTTTCCTGAGTTATTTGCTCCATCTGCACGATGGAATGATTTGCCTGCTCTATCCCTGCGTGTTGCTCGCGGCTGGAGATACTGATCTCGCCCATGATGTCGGTGACGCGCTTAACACTGGTGACGATTTCCTGCATGGTGGTACCTGCATGCGCCACCATGACGCTACCTGCACCGACCTGCTCTAGCGAGTCGGCAATCAAGGTCTTGATTTCTTTGGCGGCAGCAGCCGAGCGTTGCGCCAGATTGCGCACCTCAGTTGCGACCACCGCAAAACCGCGCCCCTGCTCACCGGCACGTGCCGCTTCTACTGCGGCATTCAAGGCCAAAATATTTGTCTGAAACGCGATCCCATCAATGACACCAGTGATATCGGCAATCTTCACTGCCGAGGCATTGATGGAGTCCATGGTCTTGACAACCTGATTCACGGCCAGCCCACCTTTGAGCGCGGTATCCGACGCTGATTGCGCCAATAAATATTGCCTGCTGTGCGTTGTCCGCATTTTGCTTAACAATACTGGTAAGTTCTTCCATTGCGGTAGCGGTTTCTTCCAGCGCCGTGCTCTGCTGCTCAGCACGCGCTGAAAGATCGAGATTACCGCTGGCGATTTCACTGGAGGCATGCGAGATGACTTCACTCACATGCCGGATATCGCCCACGGTTTGCACTAGATTGCCTTGCATTGCATGCATATCAAATAATAAGCTGCCCTTGTCTTTAGCGCTCAGGTCGACATCCAGGCTTAAATTTCCACTGGCGATCTCACGCACTATCTGGGCTGCGTAATCGGGTTCGCCACCGAGCTGACGATACACATAATTAATCACGGCGACACCGAGAGCAACGGCAATCAAAGTCCCTAAACCGATCGCCAGAAAGATCGTATTGCGAAGACTGCTGTAGCGTGCATTTGATTGCTCATACTCAAGCTTGGCCTGCTCCACTTGCATATGACGTAAGGCCTCAATCGCCTTTCTCACCGACAGGCTCATGCCCTGCAATTTATCTTGTAACTGGCTGGCCGTTACCAAATCTCCCGCCAGCATGGCTGCCACTGCAGGAGAAAAAGTCTCCTTGTTCATCTTCTCTCTAGCGCTTTCAAGATTTTTTGCCAGCACATCCTCCTCTTCCGATAAATGGCCGGCCCTATACAGCGCCCATGCAGTATTAATTTCGCTGGTATTTTTTTCGATTAATGCCGCCTTGAGCTTGATCGTCGCTTCCATCGAGTCTTGCAAAGCATCGGCCAAAGCCAGCTGATTTTGCACCAGCAAGCGATCGATTCTGGAAATCTGTTCCAAAGTAAGGGTGCGATTTTGATACACGCTCTTGAGTCCCTCGTTCGACTTATTCATCCCGTACAGACCCAACAGACCTATGACGATGGAGAGCAAACAGAGTACGGCGATAACAGATGCCAGACGTTTTTTGAGCGTGAGTGAGGTTTTCATATTCGCTTTAATTTCAGACAAAAGAATTTTCTCTATTGTTGCCGGAAAGCATAATTGAAGAATATGTCCTACTTATGACAAAACTCGTTGAGTGACCAGATAGAGACAAGCTGGAGACAAATATATCTCCCCCATCTTAGCTCTAAGCAAATCTATTCTTAAAATCACCCCTAAAAAATAGGCCCATGTCTTCACATGAGCCTAAATTCGAATTGACGCTGCCGGTAATGGCTATGGATTTAAGGATTCTGCCGGAACCTGCCCTTGAGTAAACACAAAATTCCCTTGCTCCACCCCTACCGCAATCACATCTTTGGGGCCGAACTTACCTTGCAAGATCATTTTCGACAACCCGTTTTCTATCTCTTGCTGTATCGCGCGTTTCAACGGTCTGGCACCATACACAGGATCAAATCCGGCTTCGGCGATTTTTTCCAATGCCGCATCACTGACCTGCAGGCCCATCTCCATACTCGCCAGACGCTTAGCCAAAACCTGTAACTGAATTTTAGCGATCGACGCAATATTCTTGGCATCAAGTGCATGGAATACCACGATTTCATCGATACGATTAATGAACTCAGGACGGAAATGCGCTTTCACCTCGCCCATCACCGCCATCTTAATCACTTCGGGATCGCTGCCTTCCATCGCCTGTATCTGATGCGAACCCAGATTCGAGGTCATCACAATCACGGTGTTTTTAAAGTCCACCGTGCGCCCCTGGCCGTCAGTCATGCGACCATCATCGAGCACTTGCAATAAAACGTTGAACACATCGTGATGCGCTTTCTCTACCTCATCGAGCAAGATCACGCTATACGGTTTGCGACGTACCGCCTCGGTCAGATAACCGCCTTCTTCATAGCCCACATAGCCCGGCGGCGCACCGATCAACCTGGCAACTGAATGCTTCTCCATGAATTCACTCATGTCTATGCGTATCAGCGACTCTTCGGTATCAAACATAAAGTTTGCCAGCGCCTTACACAGCTCAGTCTTACCGACCCCGGTTGGGCCCAAAAACAGGAAGGAGCCATACGGACGACCAGGATCACCCAAGCCAGCGCGCGAACGGCGGATCGCATCTGAGACCGCTTCTATGGCTTCGTGCTGGCCGACCACCCGTTTATGCAAGGCGTCTTCCATCTGCAAGAGTTTTTCGCGCTCGCCCTGCATCATGCGTGAGACCGGGATGCCGGTAGCACGCGAGACGATTTCAGCAATCTCTTCGGCACCAACCTGGGTACGCAGAAGCTTGAGTTTACCAGCACCGGCCTCTTGATTGGTATCGGCCTGTTTGAGTTGTGCTTCCAGCTCAGGCATGCGGCCGTACTGCAACTCCGACATCGCCTGCCAGTCGCCTCTACGCTTAGCCTCATCCATCTGCAGGCGAATTTTCTCTATCTCTTCTTTGATATGGGTGCTGCCTTGTACCGTGGCTTTTTCGGCCTTCCAGATTTCTTCCAGATCGGCGTACTCGCGTGACAATTTTCCAATCTCGACTTCGATCAAGAGCAGGCGTTTTTTCGAGCCCTCATCTTTTTCGCGCTTGACCGCTTCTTTTTCAATTTTTAACTGGATCAGACGTCTATCCAGTTTATCCATGACTTCGGGTTTAGAATCGATCTCTATCTTAATCTTGGCAGCGGCTTCATCGATCAAATCGATCGCCTTATCCGGTAAAAAGCGGTCGGTGATATAGCGATGCGATAGCTCGGCTGCAGCAACGATCGCCGGGTCGGTAATATCAACACCGTGATGCACCTCGTACTTCTCTTGCAGACCGCGCAGGATAGCGATAGTCGCTTCTACACTAGGTTCATCAACGATAATTTTTTGGAAGCGGCGTTCCAGTGCCGCGTCTTTTTCTATGTATTTGCGATATTCGTCTAACGTAGTGGCGCCCACGCAATGTAACTCGCCGCGCGCCAAAGCAGGTTTCAGCATATTCCCGGCGTCCATTGCGCCTTCGGCCTTACCGGCACCGACCATCGTGTGCAACTCGTCGATGAAGACGATGGTCTGACCTTCATCCATGGCGATTTCTTTCAAAACCGCTTTCAGGCGTTCTTCAAACTCGCCTCTAAATTTAGCCCCTGCCAATAAAGCCGCCATATCCAGCGACAACACACGTTTGGACTTGAGACTATCGGGCACTTCGCCATTCACGATACGCTGCGCCAAGCCTTCGACGATGGCAGTTTTGCCGACACCAGGCTCACCGATTAACACCGGATTATTTTTACTCCTACGCTGTAAAATTTGAATTGCTCTACGAATCTCATCGTCGCGACCTATCACAGGATCTAGCTTACCCAGACGGGCGCGCTCGGTCAGATCCAGCGTATATTTTTTCAGGGATTCGCGCTGACCTTCGGCCTCTTGCGAATCAACTTTAGCGCCGCCGCGCACCGAACTAATCGCAGCCTCAAGTGCTTTGCGGGTCAGTCCATTTTCGCGCACCAGTTTGCCTGCCTCAGACTTATCATCGGCCAGCGCCAGCAAGATCATTTCGCTGGCGAGAAACTCATCGCCGCGTTTCAGAGATTCTTTTTCAGCCAGATTGAGTAAGCCTGTCAGTTCACGCCCTATCTGCACTTGACCATCAGTGCCCGAGACCTTCGCCAAACGGTCGACAGCACTCTTCAGACCATTCGAGAGACTCGCCACGTTCACGCCTGCTCTTTGCAATAACGAGCGCGCGCTGCCGTCGTCCTGATTCAATAAAGCCAGCAACAGATGTACCGGCTCTATGTATTGATTATCATTGCCCACTGCCTGACTTTGTGCGTCCGCCAGTGCTTCTTGCAACTTCGTCGTCAATTTATCTAAACGCATGACCGCTCCCTATGGAAAATCCTAGAATAATTTCTTTAGGACTTACGCAAAACCGCCTCAGCATCGTCGTTGTATCCGCCCTATCGTCTGTTAAGTACTAAAGTACTGTCTTCGGCGGTACGCCTAGCTGGAACAATTTTTCGTAAGTCCTATACTTGTCAACTAGATTAGGATAGTGGCGCACTTTTCAAGAACAAAATAGACAAAATTCGTTGAAACTTTGCGTTGCCGCAAATGCGCGTGTCTCTGGCTTGGGACTTACGCAAAATTATTCCAATAACTTATAAAAACTTGCCGTGCTGCTTGAATTGCTCGGTAGCACGCACTAGTTCTGCAGCGATACCAGGCTCCATCGCGGCATGCCCGGCGTCGCCAATGACGTGGTATTTAGCAGTGGGCCAAGCCTGATGCAGGCGATACGCAGAGACTGGCGGACAAATTACGTCATAACGTCCCTGGACTATCACTGCAGGAAGATGACTAATCTTGGCAATGTTTTTGATCAACTGATCTTCTTCCATAAAAGCAGCGTTGAGCATGTAATGCGCTTCTAGTCGGCCTATACCCAGACTCACTTCGTCAGACTCAAAATCGGCAATCGCCTGTGGCTGTGGATCGAGGAATAGGCAGGAACCCTCGTAACGACTCCAGTTGCGCGCCGCTTCCATGTAGATAGCGGGATCATCGCAGAACAGGCGTTTGACGTAGGCTTGCAACAAGTCATGGCGTTCGTCCACAGGAATCGCCTCGGCAAAACGCTGATGCACTTCGGGATAGAAGTTCTTCATGCCATTAACGAACCAATCTACTTCGCTCTTAGTGCACAAAAAAATGCCGCGCAAAACAAATCCAAGGCAGACCTCGGGATGTGCCTCGCCGTAGGCTAGCGCCAGAGTTGAGCCCCAGGAACCGCCAAACACCAGCCATTGGCTAATACCCAGCATGGCACGGATTTTTTCTATGTCATCAATTAGCAAGGCCGTCGTGTTCTGCTGGTACTCGCCCAAAGGAGTCGATTTTCCGGCACCGCGCTGATCGAACAAAACAATACGGTAATGCGCAGGATCGAAAAAGCGTCTGTGAGTTGGAGAAGTACCACCACCCGGACCGCCGTGCAAAAACAGCACGGGCTGCCCCTCAGGATTGCCGCTCTCCTCCCAATACAGGGTGTGCAGATCGTCGACCGCCAGCATGCCGTGGCGGCTAGGTTCTATAGGAGCGAACATCAAAGTGTTTTCAGACATGGTGAACTCGGTAATTGAAGATACTAGGGGTAAGTATTTTTAACATACGCACGTACTTATTGCGTAAGTAGGGGTATTTTAAGGCATACCCCCTTATTTTTATAAAATATAGCAAGCGTTGCAGTAGGATCAAACTGCTGCATCAACCTGCTGCATCAAACAACAAAACCGCAAATGCAAATTTGATTAAGGCGCACTCTTAACGACCGCATTGCTAGACACAAGGCCCCATTTAGTCAGTGCAAGATCATCGGTTTCACGCGCATCGACCCAGCGTTGCCCCTCTGGAGTCTGTTCTTTTTTCCAGAATGCGGCCTGCGTCTTCAGATAATCCATGATGAACTCGCAGGCAGAAAAAGCCTCGCCGCGATGTGCCGTGGCCACCGCCACCAGCACGATTTGGTCTAGGGGTTGGAGCAAGCCTACTCTATGAATTACCAGGCATTCCATTAAAGCCCAACGGCGCTGTGCCTCTGCAACAATC
The DNA here is from genome assembly GCF_049340485.1 of Undibacterium sp. Ren11W. Classification (NCBI taxonomy): domain Bacteria; kingdom Pseudomonadati; phylum Pseudomonadota; class Betaproteobacteria; order Burkholderiales; family Oxalobacteraceae; genus Undibacterium; species Undibacterium sp. Ren11W. Next base: position 394,496 of record NZ_JBMPPB010000001.1, on the reverse strand, counting down.
TCCTGCAGTGCTTTTTCTGTCATGCCGGGATAATGTTCTAGCTCCATGCTCTGCACATCGAGACCTTCATTGAGATCTCGCACCACCCCGACGAAGCTGACAATCGCGCCAACCTTGGGGCTATGCGCACGCAACTTCGCCACTTCCGTACTCAGATCAAAGTCTTCCGTTTGTACAAAAATCGCCATCACTTACCTTTACTTACTTTCACTAATCGAGACAAACCAGGTTTAACCACCAGTCACCGGAGGAAAAAATGCCACTTCTGCACCGTCAACGATACTGGTCGCAGCTTCCGTCATTTGTTGATTGTAAGCCATGCGCAAAGCTCTCCCTTCAGCTAGCACCTCGGCCCAGACACCACCGCGCGCCACCAGCCAAAGCCTGACATCGCCTACAGTTTTCACCTGCTCTGGCAGCACCACCGTTTCTTCTGAAGTCCCAAGTTTTTCCCGCACACTGGCAAAAAATCGTAATTGAATTTTCATTTTTAAGACTTCTTCACATTAATTCATCAAATGGCTAAAAGGAACAAACTTCACCATATCACCCGACGCGATCACCTGACCAGGCGGCAGATCGATCAAACCATCTCCCCAGACTGTCGATGTCAGCACCGCTGAACTTTGATTCGCAAACAGATCGAGGCCACCATCCGCATTGATACGGGCACGTAAAAATTCATTGCGTTTATCCGGCTTAGTCCAGGCAAAATCAGCGCGCATAGCGTAGGCTTGCGGGGTCGCCAAAGAGCTGGCCGAGATGCCCTGCATAGCGAGGATAAAGGGTCGTACAAACAATAGAAAAGTCACGAAGCTTGAGACCGGGTTGCCGGGCAATCCCAGAAAAAATGCGTGCTCATCGCCGGTTTTATTGGCTCGGTTAATTTCACCGAAGGCCAGGGGCTTGCCCGGTTTCACGGCGATCTGCCACATATTCAGGCGCCCTTCGGCCTCTACTGCGGGTTTAATATAATCTTCTTCGCCGACCGAAACGCCACCCGAAGTGATGATCAGATCATGCTCTTGCGCGGCCTGGCGCAAGGTGCTACGTGTGGCGTCAAGACTATCAGGCACGATACCGTAATCGCTCACCAGACAGCCGAGATTTTCCAATAAGCCAGTCAGAAGAAACCGGTTCGAGTTATAGATCGCACCTGGTTTTAAAGCTTCGCCCGGCATCGCTAATTCATCACCGGTAAAAAATACCGCCACTCGTAAGCGCCGAAAGACTGGCAAAGTGGCCAAACCTACCGATGCCGCCAATCCCATTTCCTGTGCCCGTATGCGGGTTCCTGACGGCAAAATAGTCGCACCACTAGCGATATCCTCACCTTGCCGGCGTATCCACTCGCCTGGCTGTGGTGCGTGCGACAGCGTGACCATATCACCGTCCTGCACACACTGCTCTTGCATCACGACCGCATCAGCGCCCAACGGTATCATGGCACCGGTAAATATTCTGGCGGCCGTTCCCGCTTCCAAGGCCTGCCCGACATGGCCGGCCGGAATTCTTTGCGAGACCAGCAAGCGCGCTTGCCCGCCAACACAGTCGGCCGCGCGCACCGCATAACCATCCATCTGAGTATTGTCCATAGGCGGCACATGCAGTAATGAGCTTTGCGTATGCGCTAATACGCGCCCATTTGCCTCGAGGGTTGAGACAGTTTCAATGTCTGTCACTGGCCGTACCGCAGCGAGTAAAAAATCAAGCGCCTCAGCGACGCTTAACATGGTTTTTTTTAAAGTCATAAATTGATTTTAGGTTGACACAGTGAGCAATAATTCGTAGCGGCTATATTGTATCTCGTGCGAGCCTTCAGCATGCCCTATCCAAACTACAAATGTATCTAACCGCCTCACCAACAGACGTCTATCAGATCAGATGATCTGATTATTAAAAGTTCTAGAAAGTTATGGCCAAAGTTGAGTCTAGTGACGGCACAAACAATAGAGATAGAAGTTAACTCGCGTCAAATAAAAAAGGCTAGATCACAGACGCGATCTAGCCTTTTTGTCCTCTGCACAAACATCAATCAGATCGAACCAGACTCAGCTTGACGTCGCTAAGTGTGTGCTGATATGCAGCTTAAAAATGATATTCAACACGTATCATAGGGGTACTGGCTTTATTTCCTTGCCCTCCCGTAGTCAAGGAAGTGTTCCCAAATTTATTATTCCAGTATTGGTATTCCAGACCAACCCTGAGTCCATTTTTCCCTTTACCAAACGCGGCCCCCAAATCTAGCATTAACTGCATATCGATATTTGTCTCCACTCCAGTCTCATTACCAACCTCATCCACACCTTTGGCAGCGATTAGATTCGCGTAGCCTTCAAAAGACAACATGGTATTTAAAGGGATGCCCCAATCGGCAGTCAGCATGGGGTGAATTTTATAATGGTAACGCCCGCTAACATTTGAGATAGGTGGGTAGGGCCCGCTAGGCGCATTACTCTCACTCAACAACAATAAACTGGTATTGAGATGTCCGGGAACATCCCACATTAAAGTCGGCCCCAGCACCAGCATCTGTTTTCTGGAGTTGTAAGCAATGTCGTTCTTGGTATTCCAATCGAAGCCCAACGTCACCCCCGCACCACGGACCACGCCAAAACGCACGTCCGATCCTTTCAGCTTGCCTAAATCGAAGGTATGCCTATACACGACGTAAGCCTCTTGGGCACCAGCTGTTTGCCCGAAAGATGCAGGATCATTGCTATCCGATTGTAAAAAATCGACATTAAAAAAATTACTACCGTATTTGTAGCCGCTAACATGCGTCAGCGCAAAAATGTATTTCTTGATATCAGAAGGATTAAACGGTTCTCTAAAATCATTGCCAGTACGAAAGCTTAGTGCGGTATCACTCCAATCAGCAGCAGTGGCGGACGATAGCGCAGTACCTGCCATGAACATGGCGATGAGAGATTGAACAATGCTACATCTAGTCTTGAAACACATGTTGACTCCTAAATCGATCTTGCACGACGATACGAAGGACGAACAACGCTCACTATTTGATGAGGTATTTTTTCACAGCACATTGAAGCGCAATTAAAACGGTAGTGAGAAGAAATAAACTCAAAATACGCATAAAAACTCGAAGCTTCCTTCGAGTATATTCGAGCGAACTTACGATTTCAAGCGCCCGTATTTTACGCACACATAGTGAGATTATTTAAGATTTTTAGACTATCATGTGTGAGCAATCATCTGGCCCGCATACTAGTTCAAGTGAACAGATACGGCTAAAGTACACGCCCCCCTTCCCTTCGACTGAAAGCTCATAGCATGAAACAGCATTTTTTCTTTTTAAGTGCCCTGTTAGCCCTATGCTCCACTGCCTATGCGCAGGGAAACTCGCCACAGCAATACGCTACAGATAATGTCAAACAAATTTCTGCAAGATACGTAGACGATAAGAAGTTGTGTTCAGAAGAGACCAATTCCAGTACCAGAATGCAATGCTTACGCGACGCCAAAGAAGAATACGACAAGTCTATGGCAAGCGCAAAAACAAACCAAGCTAGCAATAAATCGAATGATAAAAACCATCATACATGTGCAGATTGCGGAAAAGTTATCGCTGTCGACGTACAAGATAAACAAGGCGAAGGCGGCGCATTAGGGCTTATCGCTGGCGGTGTAGTCGGCGGTTTATTGGGCAATCAGGTAGGCGGCGGGACGGGGCGTAGTCTAGCCACCATCGCTGGCGCAGCAGGTGGTGCCTACGCTGGGCACAAGGTCGAAGAAAACGTCAAATCCAGTAAAATTTGGATAATCAGTGTGCAATATGATAACGGCAATAAAAATACTTACGAGTTCGACCATGACCCTAGCTACCGCCCTGGCGAGTTAATTAGACGTAATGGTAATGGGATAGAAAAACGTTAAACAACGCATCTCTTATTGATTTACGGCTGCGGACATTTACATTATTAAAACCCCATGTTTAAGGGCCGCAAACACTAGGTGTTTGCGGCCCTTAAACATGGGGTTTCGACTGGATAAATTATTTAATCGAGACTGATTTTTTGGCTTTGGTGTAATTTTTTATTGGCATTAATTCAAGCACGAAACTCTCGCTTCGCTTGCCATCGTCTGACTGCCATATTCCGCGCAAACTAGTGCCAATTAATTCGCCATCCCATTGCCCTGAAACATCGACACCGTCCTCCGACTCTTCCATCGTAAGCTTGTTACCTGTAATCTCGCCCGCCAATAAAATTTTATGACCAGGATTACGCTTAGCGCCTTGTACTAAATAACTACCCTCTACACTATCAGCATCTTCTAGCTTTGGTTGCAATTTCATCCGGACCACGTCTTTACCCAATTTACCGTGCAGCTCAATTTGCTTGGAAAAGACAGGATTAGACATAGGTGACAAGGCAGTTTCCGCAAAGCCATTAACAGCAACGATACAAGTGAGGCTAATTAACGCAAGTCGTATACCCCATGTTGCGCTCATCAAACAGCCTCACCCCAAAGGTCATGAGCGTCAGCGGCAGTGATAGTCACATCAACAAACTCGCCTACCTGCAGTTTTCTATGCGGTTCGAATGGTGGCTTCACGTAAACCACGCCATCGATTTCCGGAGCATCAGCCGAACTACGACCTACACCACCACTACGATCCAAGCTATCAATCAATACACGCATGGTTTTACCGATTTTGGCTTGCAAACGTTTTTTAGAGATGCCTTCTTGTAACTCCATCACGCGACGACGTCTATCTTCACGCACTTCGTCTGGCAATTGGTTTGCCAACTCATTCGCGCTAGCCCCCTCTACTGGTGAGTAGGCAAAACAACCAAGGCGATCAATCTCTGCCTCACGCAGAAAATCCAGTAGGTATTCAAACTCTTCCTCGGTCTCACCGGGGAAACCGGCGATGAAGGTTGAGCGTATCGTAATATCTGGACACATGGCACGCCATGCCTTGATGCGCTCGATATTTTTTTCACCGCTTGCAGGACGTTTCATACGCTTCAGCACATCCGGATGAGCATGCTGCAAAGGTACATCCAGATATGGCAGGACATGTCCATTATTCATGAACGGGATAATCTGGTCTACGTGCGGGTAAGGATAAACATAATGCAAGCGCACCCAAGCTCCATATCGCTTCGCCAATTCACCTAGCGCTTCTACCAATTGCGTCATATGCGTTTTAACTGGCTTGCCATCCCAAAATCCCATACGGAACTTAATATCGACTCCGTAAGCGCTAGTATCTTGAGAAATTACCAACAACTCTTTAACACCTGCTTTAAATAAATTCTCCGCCTCCACCAAGACATCACCAATCGGGCGCGACACCAGATCGCCGCGCATGGATGGAATAATACAGAAACTACAACGGTGATTACAGCCCTCAGATATTTTCAAATAAGCAAAATGTTTAGGCGTTAATTTGACACCTTGCGGCGGAACCAAATCCAAAAACGGCTCATGTGGTTTTGGCAGGTGTAAATGTACGGCACTCATCACCTCGGTCAAGGCATGCGGACCAGTAACAGCCAAAACCTTGGGGTGTATGCTTTGTATTAGATCATTCCCATCAGCATCTTTTTTCTTACCCAGACATCCGGTGACAATCACTTTGCCGTTTTCATTGAGTGCTTCAGCGATCGCATCGAGTGATTCTTGCACTGCGGCATCAATAAATCCACAGGTGTTAACAATAACCAAATCAGCCCCATCGTAGGACTTTGCCGTATCGTAACCTTCAGCACGTAACTGGGTCAGAATTTGTTCGGAATCGACTAAGGCTTTAGGACAACCTAAGGATACGAAGCCCACTTTGGGATTCGGTTTGGCGATTATGGCGGGAGATACTGCGGATATTTCTAGGGACATAATAAAAAGGAAGAGGTACAAAGCAATCCGCTATTGTACCTCTTCCTGGTTCCTGCGTTAAAAGTCAGTCCTACTTAATCGTCCGCAATGTATACCAAATTGAATTTTACTTGTTTTTTTCGTCAACATTAAATGGAAACGCAAACATATTTTTGGATTGATTTTGCATTTGTTCTTGCATTTGTACAAATAAATTTTTGCTTTGATCGATGTAATTACCCATCATCCCCTGCATCATCGGACCCTGCACATTCATAAACTGCGTCCACATCTCTGGGCTAAAGGTCTTTCCTTCGTTCAGCCCACCGGTGTTTTCTGTCAGCTTATTTTGAATATCAATAAAGGTTTGTATATTTTTTTCTAAGTATGAACCCATCATACCTTGCATCGCATGTCCGTAATAGCGAATGATTTGCGCCAGTGCAACACTAGAAAACATCGGTGCGCCACCCGCTTCGGCTTCCAAAATAATTTGAAGCAAAATCATACGCGTCAAATCTTCGCCTGTTTTTGCATCGACGACTGCGAAATCATCGTTATCCAAAACGAATTGTTTTACATCAACCAAGGTGATATAGCTACTAGTCTGCGTGTCATACAAGCGGCGATTCGGGTATTTTTTGATCAAATGCTGTGTCGTTCTTTTTGCGCTATTCATGGAAATCTCATTTGATGAATCTGTAAGCCCCAACCATGACAAAATACTTGAAAACATGGTTAAGCGGCGAAGTCGATGCAAACAAGCGACATATCAACAAAAGCGTCGATTGCGTTGTTTGTCCCCAAATACTACTTATTTTTATTCTATTATTATAAAAAAATACCCATCGAAAAAATAAACTTTCGATGGGTAGTATTCTACCGCACTGCGACATGTGCACTGCAATATTGTTGCAAAAGATTACTAATCTGAGTTAAGAAAGCAAAAAAGCTTTCATTAGCCCATATGCAAACCGCCATTAATAGAAAAATCAGAACCTGTCGCATAACCGCCTTCGTCAGAAGCAATCCATGCCACGATAGAAGCAATTTCATTTGGCTCAGCAAGTCGCTTGACAGGAATACCAGCAACGATTTTTTCCAAGACGTCAGGCCGGATCGCTTTTACCATATCAGTACCTACATAGCCCGGCGAAACAGTGTTAACAGTAACCCCCTTGGTCGCCACCTCTTGCGCCAGAGACATTGAAAACCCATGTATTCCCGCTTTTGCCGTGGAATAATTGGTCTGACCGAACTGACCTTTTTGACCATTAACAGAAGAAATATTAATGATACGACCCCAGCCTCGTTCTACCATCCCTTCGATAACTTGCTTTGTCACATTGAATAAGGAATTCAAATTGGTATCCATTACAGCATCCCAATCGTCTTTACTCATTTTACGGAACTGACCATCGCGCGTAATGCCCGCATTATTAATCAACACATCAATTTCGCCGATTTCAGCTCTCACCTTTTCAAAAGCGGCTCTGGTAGACTCCCAATCTGAGACATTACCTTCTGACGCAAAAACTTCATAGCCTTCTGCACGCATATCAGCCAGCCATTTATCCTTACGCGGTGAATTTGGCCCGCAACCGGCAACAACTGTATAGCCATCTTTACACAGCCGCTTGCAAATTGGCGTTCCGATTCCACCCATACCACCGGTTACATATGCAATTCGTTTCGACATTCGTACTCTCCAAGTTTTGTATTTGATTTATCCACATTTACTTACTGACGTCCCGACTTACTTTGCACTGCTCCGCATTATGCGGTATTACTCAGCTCTAACAGCGACATACCGCCCTGGTGCCGCCTCAATTTGTTTGTAGTTAACATTACCAGCTTTAGAAGGTGCTTTAATCAATTTCCCAGCATGTTCTGCCAAAAAACTAGCCCATTCTGGCCACCAACTACCAGGATATTCGGTCGCACCATTCATCCATTTTTGCGGATCAGAACCAATATCCGGATTCAACCAATAACTTCTTTTTTTCTTAACAGGTGGATTAACCACTCCTGCAATATGGCCAGAGGCACCAAGAATAAACCGATTGCGTTTTTTTCGTTTAGGGTTAAGTAAAGCACAGGACGCAAATGCCGCTTGCCAGGGAACAATATGATCCTCTCTAGAACCATAAATAAAAACTGGCGCATCAACTTTACCAAGGTCCAGCATTTCACCCGCAACGGTGAGTTTATTTGGAATTTTCAGGCTATTTTCCAGATAAGCATTACGTAAATACCAGCAAAACATAGGGCCAGGTAAATTCGTGCTATCTGCATTCCAATACAGTAAATCAAAAGGAGGCGGTGCCTCACCCTTCAAATAATTCTTCTGGACGTAATTCCAAACAAGATCATTTGCACGCAAACTAGAAAAAGTACTTGCAAGGTCACGCCCCGGAAGTAGGCCGCCAGCACCTATGCTACTCTCGCGCTTGGCAACTTGCTCTTCATCAATAAAGACATCCAATATTCCTGTATCGGAAAAGTCCAGCAAAGTTGTTAGTAAGGTGAGACTACTGGCTGGATTTTCGCCACGAGTACCGAGGATTGCCAGTGCGGTAGAAATAATCGTGCCGCCAACGCAAAAACCGAAGGTATTGATTTTTTCTTGTTTCGTAATTTCTTGCACCACATGGATGGCCTTGATTGCGCCGTCTTCGATGTAATCACTCCATGTCACATCAGACATTGTATCGTCAGGATTCGCCCAAGAGACTAAAAATACAGTATGCCCTTGCTCAATAGCGTAGCGTACCACTGAGTTTTCAGGCTGCAAATCAAGGATGTAAAATTTGTTAATGCAAGGCGGCACCATCAGCAGTGGACGCTGATGCACGCTAGCTGTCAGTGGAGAATACTGAATCAGTTGAAATAACTTATTTTCAAAAACCACAGTGCCGGCTGTCGTAGCAACGTTTTGGCCTATATGAAAAGCACTCTCATCGGTTTGTGAAATGCGTCCTTTTTGCATATCTGACAACATTTGAGAGATGCCTTTGACCAGACTCTCGCCTTTACTTTCAATTAATTTTGCCTGCGCTTCAGGATTGCTCACCAAAAAATTTGCAGGCGACATTGCGTCTATCATTTGCTGAACCGCAAAACGAACTTTCTGCCTTATTTTTTCAGGTGCATCGACCGCATCGGCCATAGACATCAAAAAGCGCGCATTCAGCAAATAGGAAGAAACCGTATACGAATGCGTAGACTGGCTATGCCAATCTGGCGACGAGAATCGTTTATCGTCAAATACGGGAGGGCTGGAACTAAGGAAGTTTTTCCACAATCCACCAAATTCTTGCAAATAATCACTCTGCAATTTACTCAAGATGGCAGGATCCAATTCTGCGCCAAGGTCCTTTAGCATAGTTCGCATAGGCATTTCAAGAAATGCCTTAGCTGGCATCATCCACTCTTGCCAATTATTCTGATTTGAAAGCTGTGACGTCCATTCGGAGTACATAGCTTGAGGATCATAAGTCTTCATGCGGGCCTCCTATTTTTCGCGTATCGTTGCGAATTGGTTTTGCTTAACAATTTAAGTTCTAGGATTTATGTTTATTTATATTATCGCAATTGCCTGGATTTACGTTGTACTTTTAATGTCGGCGACCGAACCGTCTATCGTCGCTGGAATTATGACGTTTATATTTTATTGTGTGTTGCCGTTGTCATTATTTTTATATCTACTACGCAGCGCATTTAAAAAAAATCCCTCCAAGTCTATGCAAACTCATCAAAATTTAGCCACCCAGGAGACTGAAGAAACGAAACAAGCAGAAACCAATGCGAATACGTCTAATTAAGCTTAGTCCATCCAAATTACACTTGCCATTCGTCCTGTTACACCATCTCGTCGGTAAGAATAAAAATTCTCTGGCGCGCTTACGGTGCAGTGTTCCCCGCCATGAACACTATTCACGCCTACCGACGACAATACGCTTTTTGCTAACCCATAAATATCAGCCAAATATTTGCCGCTAGCCCGCCCGCCCACCAGTTGATTAACAAAATAGTTCCCGGTGTGCTCAAGTATTTTAGAAAATGCATCGTACACATCTTGTCCAACCTCAAACTGAGCAGGGCCGATTGCGGGTCCCAACCAGGCAACAATTTCCTCAGCACCCGCTTCACGCATTTCTTTTACCGTGTTTTGCAATATTCCGGACGCTAACCCCCGCCAACCAGCGTGCGCCGCCGCAACAACAGTTCCCCGCGTATCACTAAACAATACGGGCAGACAATCTGCGGTCAAAATGGCACAAGCAATGGCTCCTTGATTGGTAAAACAGGCATCGGCCTCACATCCATTCACAGCCAAAGCAGCGTCACATACAACAGTACCATGCTTTTGTGACAAGAATATTATATTTGAGGGCAAATATTGATTGAGCGCATCTTGATTGCGCCGCACCACATCCAAATCATCGCCTACATGCGCACCCAAATTAAAACCGCCACGCGCATAGCCATCGTCATATGGAAATGCACTAGCGCCAGCTTTTCGCATTGTAGTAAATGCGTGCACGTTTTGGGGGAAGCAACTCCAATCAGGAGAAATCACAGAAAAATCTGCTTGCGCGATATCCCTGACTGGCGTATTTCTCATGGCAGAGTAATGCCCGCTTGCTGCAACAACGCCACGAAGTCAACGGCAAGAGGAACTTCCCATTCAATGTGTTCACCAGTTTCAGGATGGATTAAACCTAAACGCCGCGCTTGCAAAGCTTGACGAGGAAAAAATCGCGCCAAATGCTGCTTACCGTAAAGCGTATCGCCAACCAAGGGGAATTTCAGCGATTGCATGTGAACACGTATTTGATGGGTGCGTCCGGTCTCTAACTGGCAGGCGATCAAGCTCACAGGATAACGCTCCAGCAGACCCGCAGCTAAACGTTGATAGTGGGTGATCGCAGGCTTCGCAATAAGGCTTTCAGACACCGCCATCTTTAAGCGATCACGATTATGGCGCGCCATCGCCGCATCTACGGTTCCCGACTGATTTGGTGTTCCCCATACTAACGCAGCATATTCACGTTTTACAGTGCGGGCGTGCAATTGGCGTACTAACTCCGTTTGCGCCACGAGGGTTTTAGCAACCACCATAAGACCTGAGGTATCTTTGTCCAAGCGATGCACTATTCCAGCGCGAGGTACGTTTGCCAATTGTGGCCGATAAAAGAGCAAGCCATTCAGCAAAGTCCCCGACCAGTTGCCGGCTCCCGGATGTACCACGAGGCCTGCTGGTTTATTGATCACTAAGATGGAATCGTCTTCATACACAATATCCAAAGGAAGTTCCTCTGCAATATAGGCCCGCTCATCCGGTGCGGACTGGGGATGTATCACGATAAATTCATCACCTAACAACGTTAACTTAATTCGCGCAGGCTGGCCGTCGACGGTAACAAATCCTGCCTCTATCCATTGTTGTATGCGACTTCTTGAGTATTGCGGAACTAGTTTAGATAACACCTTGTCCAAGCGTTCGCCGCATACGTCAGAACGCATTTTTAACTCGATTGCCTCAGCTTGAGGAAATACATCATCGACTTCATCTGGTCCAGTATTAGTGTTATCAAACTCAGAGTTTGACAAAATGATTGCTTCAGTTGGTATCACATTATTTGCCATCGGCTATAATCCGTAAATTGTTCTCATGCACACGCAAAAAAATATGCAAATTAAATCTATAAAATTGTTGGGTCTCATCTTCGCCTTGGCGCTTTCAGGTTGCGGCGCCTTTGGTGATAAAGTTGATGAGAGCAAAACATGGTCAGCTGCAAAATTATACGCTGAAGCAAAGGAAGAACTAAGTAATGGTGCTTACGAAAAAGCGGTACAGTACTTTGAAAGACTAGAATCTCGCTTTCCGTTTGGCCCTTATGCTCAACAAGCGCAGATGGAAATCGCCTACGCGCACTATAAGCAAGGCGATCAAGCGCTAGCCCTGGCAGCGGTTGAACGTTTTATCAAGCTGCACCCAAATCATGCAAACGTTGATTACATGTATTATTTACGAGGCATGATTAGTTTTAATGATCAGGTCGGATTTCTAAATTTCATCTCAAATCAAGATATCACCGAACGCGATCCCAAGGCATCACGCGATTCTTTTGATGCATTTAAACAACTAGCTATTCAATTCCCTGATAGCATTTACACACCTGATGCAATCTTACGAATGAAGTATCTAGTGAATGCATTGGCGCAATATGATGTCCATGTTGCCAAATATTACCTGCGTCGAGCTGGTTACCTTGCTGCTGCAAACCGAGCTCAATCCGCTGTAAAAGAATATCCAGACGCGCCTGCTGTTGAAGAAGCATTGTTTATTTTGGTCAAATCCTATGATGCGATGGGAATGGTCGACTTACGTGATGATGCTAATCGGGTACTCGCGAAAAACTTTCCAGAGAGTAGCTTTTTGAGCGGAAAAGCCCGTGTCAAAAGCACTTGGTGGCGATTCTGGTAATGTAAAGTGGTACAGCAACGAGATAGACTTGACTATCTCGTTGCTGTTCTTGCTGCTAATTTAGTAAGATCAAGCGGTCGACAATGCTCCAACAGATACACTGCTATTAAAACAATTTAATCAGCTAATCTTCGCTGAAAAACCCATCGGTGGGAGTCCGACTCCTCCTGACAATAAGCATAGCCTTCTGAGTCAAAACCCATTAAGTCCTCCGCCTGCGAAATGCCTTGCTGCGCGCAATAACGCGCCATCATCCCGCGAGCTCTCTTTGCGTAAAAAGAGATGATTTTATACTTCCCGTTTTTATAATCTCGGAAAATTGGTGTGATGGTTGCGGCCTCTAACAAGGCCGGCTTAACTACCTTAAAATATTCCTCGGAAGCCAAATTAATTAGAATTTTATTCTTTTGCTTCTTAAATTTTTCATTAAGGTTATTCGTTACTTTTGCGCCCCAAAAAGCATACAAGTTCCTACCCCGTTGATTTTCCAATCGACTACCCATTTCCAATCTGTATGCCTGCATCAAATCAAATGGCCTCAGCACTCCATAAAGCCCTGATAAAATATTTAGGTGATCTTGTAAATAATCGAGCGCTTTACTTTTTAGGCTAGTAATGTCCAAGCCCTCATACACATCGCCATTAAAAGCATATACTGCCTGCTTCGAATTGAGGCTACTATGCTCTCGCTCCCAACTAGAAAATCTATCTACATTTAACTGCGCAAGTGAGGGAGAAACCGCCATCATCGATTGAAGTTGAATCGGCGTTAGATTTTTTGCCACATGAATTAATTCGGAAGCATCATCCAAAAATTGAGGGATGGTGTTTTTTTTATTCTGTCGGATAGTTTCAAAATTGAGACTTTTCGCTGGAGATAAAACAATAAGCATGGTATTTTTTATTGAACTCTTAAGTTAAAACAATGATTTTTATTTTTTATATGGCCAGCGATTTTACCTCGTTAGCTGATAGAACCTTAAATCGCACTCATAAAAAATAATGACACCAACATTAGTTGTAATTGACACAAACGTTTGTCTTGATCTCTTTGTATTTAACGACCCACGTTGGGTACCGTTACTAGAGGGGCTAAAAAACGGCAATATAAAAGCTGTAACACGAGCTGACTGCCATAACGAGTGGCTAGCTGTATTGGAATATCCACACCTGCCGATTAAAACCGAACATAAAAAAAATATTATTGACATGTTCGATAAGTTCATTCAGGTTGTGGCACCACCTGAAAAATCTGTACTTTTGCCACGTTGCAGCGATAAAGACGATCAAAAATTTTTGGAGATTGCTCGTGACACGAATGCAAAAGTACTGATAACCAAAGACAAAGCACTTTTAAAATTAGCTAGAAAAATTCAAATATTGGCATCCTACTCAATACTAACGCCTGAAAAATTTCTTTCGACACTTACTCCAAATTAAGTTATGTTTTGTATTAAGCGAAATTAAATTTCTAAACTAGATAATGAGTGACAAAATTTATTGCTGAGCGTTATGCTTGTAACATTCAAGTCCTGTAGTATGATAAAAAGAAATATTAGAAACAAATAAGCTGAGAGGATTGAGCGAAATTTGTTTGATGCTGACAGATTATTACTTAATCATAATTACATTTTCAACCATCAAAGCCTGTCTTGATGAGTTCCAAATACAAACACATTGATTACGGAGGTTAACGGACTATGACCGATTCAGCAGATGATCTAGATGCGTTATTTGAAGAAATGGCGAATCAACGTGTTGAAACACCAACGGCAGCTCCGGCTCCAGCACAAACTGATACTAGTGTCAGTGAAGATCTAACTTCAAGCAAACCCTTGTTTCACAGCACAGAAGATCAATCTGCGAAGCCCATGTTTGATCGCTTGGGTGGGCTAGTTAGAATGATGCACGAGTCAATGCGCGAACTTGGCTACGATCGTTCCTTATCGGATGTCGCATCGCAAATTTCCGATGCGCAGGGACGCTTAGAATACGTTGCAACGCTGACAGAAAAAGCAGCGAACACGGTACTAAATGCCACCGATCTCGGAATGCCGGAACAAGATGTCTTAGCAAAAAATGCCAAAGATATCAATAGCCGCTGGGATAGCCTGTTTGCCGGAAATATGAGCGTCGCTGACTTTAAATTGCTAGCGACCGATTCTAAAACCTTCACGAGTACCGTGATTGAGTCTACAGACGCTGAAAAAGCACGCTTACTTGAAATAATGATGGCGCAGGACTTTCAAGATTTGACCGGCCAACTAATTAAAAAAGTATTAGCGATTACTTCTGCTGTAGAACGCGAGTTGTTCCAGATCTTATTAGACAATGCACCTTTAGAATTAAAAGAAAAAGCAATTGAGTTGATGGAAGGGCCGTCGGTTCCCAATGCTGCGCTAGAGCAGGACGATGTAGACAACCTACTTGATAGTCTGGGCTTCTAATGGAAGATATGCTCAAAGAATTTGTCGTTGAGGCACTTGACTTGGCGATAAACGTAGAAGAACACCTGCTCTCACTGGAACGTAATCCAGGAGATATGAACACACTAAATGCCGTGTTCAGATCTTTCCACACCATCAAGGGTGGAGCAGGTTTCATGAACCTTACAGCAATGGTTTCAGCTTGCCACTTAACTGAAAACTTGTTTGACGCACTTAGAACGGGGCAGTCACCAGTAACACCGATCGCAATTGAAGCCGCGCTAGAAGCAAGTGGCTTTGTTGCAGATCAACTGACCGCACTATCAAACGGTACGGATCCAAGTCAGCTGTCAACGATGCCGAAAGCGTTGGAGCAACTGCTTAATGATGCCATTGAAGGCAAAACAAGTAGCAAGAAACCAGCAGCTCCAGCCAATAAAGCGCCCGAGGTAGCGATTCCGACGAACACTTCATTGCCAGCGCAAACTGGAAGCGATGAGATTAATTGGGAAGCTTATTATCGCGCCGTGGTTCCTGAAGGAACACTTCCCGAGCAGCAAGCCTCGGCACCTACGCGCAAGGATGAACATGAGGCAGTCAAAACTTCACTCGCTAGCAATGAAGTAAAACAAAACGCTCCTGTTAAAGAAGAAAGCATACGAATTGATGCTATAAAACTCGATGTTTTACTCGAAGTAGCTGGGGAATCAGTGCAGGCAGCAAATCAGGCCGCTGTTTTATTAGAAAAACTCTTGCAGTTCAAATTTGACGGTGAAGCTGCTCCACTGATGTCGGCACTCACAGAAACGCTGACCCGTGCATCCAGGTACTCCACAGAACTGCAAAGAGCGACGCTTGCTACGCGCATGCAGCCAGTCGGACGTCTATTTCAGAAATTCCCAAGATTGATACGCGAATTAGCAAAAGATCTGGGTAAGGACGTGGACCTCAACATCTCTGGTGCTGAGACCGAAGTTGATCGAGTCGTCGTTGACAGCCTTTACGATCCGCTAGTCCACATGCTGCGTAACGCGCTTGATCATGGGATAGAAACATCCGAGGAACGTGCGCAGAGCAATAAATCGTTGCGCGCTACGATTTCTTTGAAGGCCTGGCAGGAAGCAAGCAGCGTCATGATAGAAGTAAGTGACGATGGCAAGGGCATGGATGCAAGTCGATTGCGCGACAAAGCGGTCGCTAAAGGCTTAATCAGCATCCATGAAGCGCAATCCGATGATGAGGCTTTTCAACTAGTTTTTCTACCGGGTTTCTCAACCAAGGAAGTAGCCTCTAGCGTCTCAGGGCGCGGAGTCGGTATGGATGTGGTAAAAACGGCGGTCGAAAGGCATCGTGGTGGAATACGAATTTCCTCTAAATTGGGATCTGGCACTACCTTCCTAATTCGCTTACCTATTGAACTGTCAATTATCCCGACCATGCTGGTACGCACCGATGGTGCCTCGCTTGCGCTGCCTATGTCTACCGTACAACGTGTTGTTGAGTTACCAGAAACCTTTGAAAGCGTTGGTGGCCATCCGGTACTGCGTGATTTAGGACGGCCTTTACCAGTGCGTTCTTTAGGCCGGGTACTTGGGTATGAAAAGAGTACTGAGCGCGTAGGTATCGTCATCGCGGCTCCTAACCCCTACATACTTTCAGTAGACGCAGTGGATGGCACTGCTGACTTGGTAATCAAACCGCTCACCTGCCTTACAACGCCGGGCATTACTGGCACTGCCCGCTCAGCTGAAGGCGAATTAGTCTTAGTCATTAGCTTATCATTCCTGCTTGATGGATGCCGGGTAACCGAGCGTCTTACCGCATAGACCTATACCTATGCATCACTCAATTGCTCATTTAAACATCTTGTTTAAATGAGCAATTGAGTATCCCGACAGAGTTTCCCTGATTCTGGCAAAATAGCGGCACAATCAAAGCGCTGATTTTCCTCAGATATGCCTATTCCGACCTTCCAACCTGAATCTTTCAGGTCAAAGAATGTGGTGTCTTATTTAGATGTGCACTCCCACAAAGCTGGCATAATCCATTGCAATTCTGAAATGATAAATTTATGAAAAAACTTGAAAAATCTGATGCAGAATGGCGCAACATCCTTTCGCCTATAGAGTATGAAGTGACCCGACACGCGGCGACCGAAGCGCCGTTTTCCGGGAAATTCTGCGATCACCACGAAGTCGGTACCTATACTTGCGTGTGCTGTAATACACCGTTGTTTGAATCCGATACAAAATTTGACTCTGGATGTGGCTGGCCCAGCTATTTCCGCGCCATCAATCCTGACAACGTCTTAGAAAAAATAGACCGTTCGCATAATATGACGCGCACCGAGATTTTGTGTAATATCTGTGACGCTCATTTAGGCCACAGTTTTCCTGATGGTCCACCGCCAACTGGCATCCGTTATTGCATTAATTCTGCATCCTTAAAATTTGAACCAAAAGAAACATTATGAAATTTTTGTTTGACGTATTTCCCGTTATTTTATTTTTCCTTACGTATAAATGGGGCGAAAATCATAGCGAAATAGCGCAACAACTGGCGACTCAATTCCTCTCAAATTTTGTATCTGGAGGATCCCCAAGTGCCGAACAATCTCCGATATTGCTGGCCACGGCCGTAACGATCGTTGCATCAATTGCGCAGATTTCTTTCCTTTTACTCAAAAAGAAAAAAGTCGACGCGATGCTATGGATTTCATTCTTCATTATCGCCGCCTTTGGCAGTGCAACCATTTACTTCCATAGCGAAACCTTCATCAAATGGAAGCCTACGGTCATTTATATTTGCTATGCAACTTCCTTTTTAATTGGTCAGTTTATTTTCAAGAAAAACCTCTTAAAAGCCGCCATGGGATCTCAAATTAGTATGCCTGATACTATCTGGGCTAAACTAAGTCTAATGTGGGTACTTTACTTCGTGGTCATGGCTCTGGTGAATCTGTATGTTGCATTTAACTTCCCTACCAGTACCTGGGTCAGTTACAAACTCTATTCGATCGCTACTTTGCCTGCATTTATCGTATTGCAAAGCATTTTCCTTTCAAAATATATCGAGGAACCGACATGAGTGCGCGCCTTGATCGTATTCAGACCCGCCTTGTTGAAACTTTTAAGCCGGTAAGCTGTCTACTTAACGATGACTCTGCTGCGCATGCTGGACATGCTGGAGCAGCTTCAGGCGCCGGGCACTTTAGCTTAAGAATAGTTTCGGAAAAATTTGAAGGCTTAAATCGTATTTCCCGACATCGACTAGTGTATGATGCCGTTGGCGATATGATGCACTCAGAAATTCATGCACTTGTAATCGTTGCGCTGGCGCCTTCAGAGATGCCGACCTAACCATTTTGTTTTTACTTACTTTGTTATTTTAGGAACAGATAATGACTTTTAAACCTGCTCATTTGCTGGTAGTACTTCTCGCAACCGCAATCCCTGCCATGGCGCAGAACTTAGCCATGGTCAATGGCAAGGCAATTCCATCCAGTAAGGTGGAACTGATACTCAAACAAGCTAAGGCACAAGGTCAACAAGACACGCCTCAATTGCGTGCTCAGATCAAAGATCGTCTGATAGGTATGGAAGTATTGCTGCAAGAAGCCGAAAAAACCGGTGTTGCTGCCAATTCAGAAGTAAAGACTCAGCTAGAAGTAGCGCGTCAGCAAATTCTTATTCAAGCTCTGATGCGTGAATATGTAGCAAAAAACCCTATCTCTGATGCAGACATTACGGCTGAATACAATAAAGCAAAAGCGCAAGCTGGCGACAAGGAATATCACGCTTATCATATTTTAGTTGAAAAAGAAGACGATGCAAAAGCCATCATCTCTAAACTAAAAGGCGGCGCAAAGTTTGATGAGTTGGCGAAACAATCCAAAGATACTGGATCTGCATCTAAAGGTGGAGATCTCGATTGGGCGTCACCAGCAACTTACACAAAACCATTTGCAGACGCTTTGGTTGCGCTGCAAAAAGGTCAATTCACTGAAACACCTGTAAAGACAGAATTTGGCTTTCACATCATCAAATTAGATGACGTAAGAACCGCAAAATTCCCTACACAGGAAGAAGTGAAACAACAAATTACTGAAGGCTTGCAACAACAAAAACTGCAAACCTATCAGCAAGCACTGATGAAAAAAGCAAAAATCCAGTAATAACTGTTTTTGCACCCAATAAAAAAGACGCTAAGGCGTCTTTTTTATTGGGAAAATATCTCAGCGTTTACTAGCTTTCTCGATGTGGCAATTTTCGCTTAAGAAGCGCAAAGCGCCACTATAAGTCGTATCCCAGTCATCCATTAAATAGGCTTGAGATTCCTCCACAAAATCCATCCAATCCTGCAGCAAGCCTTCTTGCTTCTCATGCGGTGCAGCGGTTTTTATCCAATTGCTCGCAAGTTCAGCATGCATGCCATCCACGCGTATTTTTTTCACTAAGGTCTTAGCGGTTTTTTCCGGCAGGCTGGTCTTAGGAGGGATTCCTGCGGTGATGCATAAAAACAGCGTCAACAAAGAATCGATATCGGTTTTACCCTTGGTCAAACGCGACCACTCTTTGGAGACCAGAGCATCGTAATCTGAGGTATCCTCGACTTCATGATCGCGGATAAAGTAGCGTTCTTTTAGCTCATACACTAATTTATCTAAAGAGATAGAGGCATCGGCAATTTTGGGCATGTCCTGAGCAATGATCTCTTGCAGCACACGTTCGGCGATGGCCTGATATTCGGAGGGAATCTCATCATGAATAGCCGCCAATTTTCCGCGTTTACGCGCACCAGCCTTGAGCTTTGCAGCTTTGGCGCGTAGCGCATCCAAAAGAGTCGCAAACTCAATTTGATTTAAGATAGAAATATCAGTCTCGCCGATGAAGCGTATCAACATCGCAGAGCGTATAACGGCGACCGCCTCTACCTCGTCGTCTTGCAACAGGCTACGTGACAAACCTAACTCTTCGCCAAACCAAAAGCCAGCTTCAATTTCCAATGCATTGATTTTTCTTTGCGCCAATGCACTTCGATAATCGGTGGTTTTTTCTTTGAGCGACCAAAACTCTAAAAAGTCCTCTACACTACCCTTTTCTTCTCTGCCAAACATCGCTATTTCAGGCATGGCAAACAGGGTTTTCAACAAACCAGAACCACCACGCGACAAGCTCAGAAAAGTGTTATCGCGAATAATTTTTGCCGCAATATCCAAATCGCCATTCGATGTCTCCAGCAAATACAGGCTAGCCAGATTGACGATGCGCTTACGGGCAGCTTCTATCTCTGGCCGTAAATATTTACTGCCAAATGCTGCCGCGATTTGCACCATACCTTTTGGTGCTTCCGCTTTGATTGCGTCTATTTTTTCATTATCAATGATGGCATGGCGTAGCCCATGTAATAACGCCGACTCAAAAAACGGACGACTATCAAGAACGGCGACATCAAAGTTAAATTCGGACATAGGGTTAAAAACGATCACAGGTGAAATGGAAGCAAAACAGAATGACGTCAATAACAATCGTTCAGCGTCAATGTTGAGATAAATAGGCCGTTCGAAAAAATGCTCCGACCAGGCGAACACAATATGGCCGGAGCAATTTTGCGGATGTCCAAATATTACAAAGCAGACTCTTCGTCGTCATCCTTATCATTACCGTCATCGGTATTTTTCGGCAATGGTTCTGCCACGCCCACCAATTCATCCAGTTCTTCCTGTGCCAAACTGGCTTGGTAAGCACGATAACGGGAACGCAGCTTCATCAATACTTCACGGAAAATTTCCGGGAGTTCGTAGCGCAACAAATAGGTCACTTCCATCCAGTCATGATCAACCACGTTGGCCATGTCCATATCTGAGGCTCTCGATTCTGTCTCGCGCGTCAGATTCAATAAATCATCATCGATGGCCTGGGTCTTGGATTCGTCACCATATTCGTACAGATCAAAGGTCGCATAGCGATAAAAATGTTCAACCATCTGAGTCCGATCCAACAGATAGTCGACCAAGGCATCGTAACCGCCTTCGACCTCGGCGATTTCGTATAAAAATTCGGCAGGGTCAGCGCCCTCGCGGAAAATCACGGAATTAATCATGCCGCGCAATTGCTCGTGCGTCAGATCGCCATAGCGTTTTTCCAGCACCACGGCCTGGGCGAACTGCTCTGGCGTCACCAGCAAATTGACCAAGGACTCTTTAGAGGCATCATATTCACGGATAATTGCCAATAAGTCCTTGGCCGGGAATTGATCCAGAGCCAACACCAAAGCCTTATCGCCTTCGGTTTCGGCTAGATTGGCGAGTGCAAATTCGGCGCCAGCGATGTCGCCAGCCATGATCAAACTTTGTGCTTGTATTAGTGCGGGTACATTCATACTATCTCCTTAATCTTTACGGTCAAAACCTTGTTCAGCGAGCCAATCTGATCCGGCCTCACCTAAATCATAATCATCGCCGTCATCGCCGTCATCGCGTCCGTGGCGGCCGTAATTGCCATCCAGATCGCCATTTTCTTTCAACTCGCTACCATCCTCGTTCTGCTCATCGCCTTCATCTTCATCGGCACTGGTCGATGGGCTGGATTGTCGCGATTGCTTGCTCTTATTCAGATATTCCAGACATGCCGCGGTTACCATGAAGGCAGCACCATCGGCATCCTTCAAAACGATCTCGCTGAGTTTTTCTGCCCAGGGTTCTAACTTCACGGTTTTTGACAACTCAGCCCAACTCGGATGTTTATTTGCTTCTTTCGAGGCTAAAGCCTCCATCACCAGGGGATTCATGAAGCGAAAGCCGGTATGAAAAGCCACTGCCAGCATCTCAGGATTACTTGCCATCATCGGCAGCAAGAAAGGCAGCTGCTCGCGCTTTTCGATTAAGCGGCCTCTTAAGATGTCTTTACCTTCTGAATCGGTACGCAGGTCATCTAACTCGGCGTTGTACACCGAGATTAAGTCTTCAAAAAATCGTGAAAATTTCACTTCAATACTCCTGATAAATAATTCGCCCAAATCTCGGTGGCGGTGTCTAGCGGTGATTCTAGTAAATTACGGCGTCGATTCTCATCATAGGCGGTACGCGCAGCGTCATCCGACAACACATCGTAGGCTTGCTTCACAGCATGAAACTTCTCCGGTGCGAGTTCAGAGGCATTCCTGTCCGGATGAAACTCGGCCGCCTTCAGCCTGAAGGCTTTCTTAACCTCGGGCAAAGTCGCGGTAACGGCAATGTCGAGTATGTGGTAATAGTCTTTCATGGACACTCGTAGTTGAGGTGCGTCGGTGGCGCTAGCTCGATTGGACTCGAAGAAGCTATAAATACGCTAAAAAAATAGCTGATTGAAAGCAAGCCGAACAACAAGAATTCAAAAGCCCGCTAGGTGCTAGATGCCCATACTATTGTGCAGCGTTGCTGCGAAACAAAATTCAGAACGAGAGCATGTAGATCATGCTTAGCAAGTAAAGCCGGCTCATCTCGCTTCTAAAATAAGGGGAGTATGCTAAAAACATAGCTGTTTGCGCAATATCTATATGCGCCTCAAATAAATACTCTGTGGGAGTATATTGCCAGCATCAAAACAGAAAGCATACAACTGCCAGCGATTATCAGTATTCCCAACGATCCAAGCAACAGCCCTCCCCCAGCCTTACTACATTTTAAAACTAGTGATCGTGTCCATGTTCGCCGTGCACATGGCCATGTGCAACTTCTTCTTCTGTCGCAGCGCGTACATCTAGTACCGTGGCTTCGAAGCGTATGCTCATGCCAGCCAGCGGATGATTGCCATCGACCGTGACACGGCCAGAATCGATTGCGGTCACGCGGAACTGAAAGGTCTCTTCAGTCTCAGGATCGCGTGTTTCAAACATCAAACCGACTTCTATATCTGGCGGAAACAGACCGATTTCTTCTTCACGCAACAGCTCGGCATCGAACTCACCAAAGGCTTCGTCCGGCGCCATGCTGACCATGACAGTCTCACCAGCCGCTTTACCTTCCAGAGCCGCTTCGACAGCAGGCAAAATATTATCGTAACCACCGTGCAGATAAACGATAGGTTCGTGGTTTTTATCAATCACTTCACCGTCCATATTGAACATGGTGTAGTTGAGAGTAACTGCGGTGTTTTGTGTAATTTTCATAGTGCGTATCTTGTGTGGCTAAATTAGCTGAGAGAAAAATAGCGCCGAACGTCATAAGAATGGCGTCTTCGCTATTTTGAACGAGACCCGTATTGTAACAGAGCTACCCAAGCTAAGCTCGGTACCTAGCCCGTGCGCATATTCAAGATATTTTTCCCGAAAATGGACAAAACAGGCGAACTCTTTGGCAGAATCTTGGTCTATCGTGGCTTAAGCAATCAGGGAAGTGCTTAAGCCACCCTAAAGTTTTAAAATAGTGCCAAGAAAAAACCGATAAGTCGTAAGAATTTACAAAAATTCAAACGAAAATAAGTAAGACCGCAATTCAACCATCAGGAGATTTTGAGTGAAAGCTACCGTTTTCAGCGCTATCGCGCTTATGTTTGCCGGCGCTACCAGCGCCTATGCAGCAGAACCCGCCAAAACAATGACCGCATCGGCCCCCTCTGTTTTATTGTCTGGGATAGAAAGTAAGCACAATGACCTTAGCGTCAAGGCGCAAGATGATTTTTATCGTCACGTCAACGGCACCTGGCTGAAAAACGAAAAAATTCCGGATGACAGATCCTCTTCTGGCGCCTTTATGGATTTGCGCGAAGCCACTATCCCACAGCTGCAAACACTGATCGAAGGCCTGACTAAGCAACATGCCAAGCATGGTTCTGACGCGCAAAAAATCGCCGACATGTATGCCAGTTATATGGACACCGCCAAAATCGAAGCTTTGGGGCTAAAGCCTCTGGATGCTGATTTCGCTAAAGTAGCGGCACTCAAAGACAAAAACCAAATCCCTGCTTTCATCGCTTACCTGAATTTTATTAGCGTAGGCGCACCGTTTGATATCGGCGTGCATCAAGATAATAAAGATTCGACCAAATACGTACTCGATGTAGGCCAATCTGGTCTGGGCATGCCTGACCGCGATTACTACCTCAACAACGAAGATGCCAAGCTGAAAGACGCTCGTGCTAAATACCTGACTCATATAGAAAAAATGCTGAGCATGGCTGGCGACAAGAATGCCGCCAAAACTGCTGCCGATATCCTGGCATTGGAAACAGAACTGGCCAAAGTACAATGGACCAAGGTTGAATTGCGCGACCCTATCAAGGCTTACAATAAAATCGAGTTGACTAAACTAGATGCCTTAACCCCAGGCTTTGACTGGAATGCCTATTTAAGCACGCTGGGCGTACAGAATAAGCTGGACTCATTGATGGTGAGTCAACCTAGTTACCTGACCGGTTTCAATAAAGTTTTGCAAGAGACTTCACTCGATACCTGGAAAGCCTATTTCAAATGGAACTTGCTCAGCTCCAGCGCCAGCCAGTTACCAAAAGCGTATAGCGATGAACATTTCGCTTTCTTCAATACGACTTTGCAAGGTACCCCAGTACAAGAGCCACGTTGGAAGCGCGGCGTGCGCCTGGCCGACTCCAGCTTAGGTGAAAGCCTGGGCAAGATGTATGTTGCCAAGCATTTCCCGGCTCAAAACAAAGAGAAGATGGAAAAATTGGTTGGTAATCTTTTGCTGGCCTACAAGCAAAGCATAGACACGCTCGACTGGATGAGCCCAGAGACCAAAAAAGAAGCCCAGACTAAACTGTCGACCTTCATGCCTAAGATAGGTTATCCAAACAAATGGAAAGACTATTCTGCTCTGAATATCAACAAGGGCGACACCGTCGGCAATCTGCGCAATGCGCGCAAATTCGCCAGCCAGGTCGAATTGAACAAGTTGGGCAAGCCTATTGATAGAGCCGAATGGGGTATGACACCACAGACGGTGAATGCTTATTACAACCCTGAGATGAACGAAATCGTGTTCCCTGCGGCGATTTTGCAAGCACCGTTCTTTGATGCCAAAGCCGACGATGCAGTCAACTACGGCGGCATCGGGGCTGTCATTGGCCATGAAATCAGCCATGGTTTTGATGACCAAGGCGCGCAATACGATGAAAAAGGCAATCTGCGCGACTGGTGGACCAAAGAAGATCACGAGAAGTTTGCCGTAAAAACTGCCGCGCTGGTCAAGCAATACAGTGCCTTTAGTCCTATACCTGGCTACACCGTCAACGGCGAATTAACCCTCGGTGAGAACATCGCCGACAACTCCGGTCTGGCGATTGCTTACAAGGCGTATAAATTGTCTTTAGGCGGCAAGCCTGCACCAGTGATTGCAGGTCTGACTGGCGATCAACGTTTCTTCATGGGTTTTGCCCAAGTTTGGCGCGGCAAAATGCGCGATGCCACTATGATCGTGCGCCTGAAAACTGATCCGCACTCCCCTGGCGAAATCCGCGCCAATGGCACCCTCAGAAATATGCCAGGATTCTACGAGTCGTATGGCGTCAAAGAAGGCGACAAGATGTATCTGGCACCACAAGAGCGCGTCTCGATCTGGTAATTTCAGTCCCGCGCCTTAGGCTCGAACAACAACAAAAAAGCGCACTGAATTAATTCAGTGCGCTTTTTTTCGTTTGCAACAGCGGGCTTGAGCAGGATCGCCAAGCAGCCTTAAAAAAAATTCGACAAAAACAGATACTCCCCTAATTTTTACTAAAAATAAGCGGATTACGCATATGATTCCTGCGCAAGAAAAAAATACCCACCCCAGTATAATTATTTAGAAGCTGGCTCGCCCGACTTTGGCAATTTTAGATCCGCAAAGAAAGTCAGCACAGGAGCCAGCTCGCGGGTTCTGGCAAACGCCGGCAAGCTTTGCCAGATACGCTTGCCATACGGCTTGGAAATTAAACGCGGATCGCAAATCATCAAGACCCCTTTGTCGGTCTCATCGCGTATCAAGCGTCCTGCCCCCTGCTTAAGGTTGATGATAGCCTCGGGTAGCTGATGATGCACAAAACCGTTTAACCCCTTCTTTTCCATGGCCTCGATACGCGCAGCCAGTACCGGATCGTCGGGCGGTGCAAACGGCAATTTATCGATGATCACCAGGGACAGCGCATCGCCACGCACATCGACCCCCTCCCAAAAACTTTGGCTGCCGATCAGCACGCCATTACCGGCATTGCGAAACCGTTCCAGCAATTCGGTACGCCCGGCGTCACCTTGGACGAACAGAGGAAAAGGCAAATCACGCTTCTGAAACTCGTCGCGCAGGCGCTCGGCACAATGTTTGACTGCTTTAATCGTGGTGCACAACAAAAATGTACGCCCACCGGCCGCCTCTATCACCGGCAAGGCGGCATCTACCACCGCATCGGTGTAGTCACGCGAATTCGGTAGCGGCATGCCGCTAGGCACATACAGCAAGCCTTGTTCTTGATAATTAAACGGACTAGGCCAGGTCTTAGCTGGCTCATCCCACAATCCCATCTGCGAGACATAATGGGTAAAGTCATTTTTAACCGCCATCGTGGCAGAAGTAAAAATCCAGGTACGCGGCACGCCTTCACGCTGCTTGTTAAAAATAGGCGCAATCGACAAAGGTGTTTTGTGCAATTGCAGTGAGGTTGAATAGGCCTCCACCCACAATACACATTCAGGCTTACCTGCCGACTCCTTCTTGGACAGATCGAGCTCACGCCAGTCATGCAACTGGGTCGAAAGCGCAATCGCCCTGACCCTGCATTGCTCCAGAGTCTCGGCGCGTTCGGCTTGTTTCTCGAGCACCGCGATCATCGCATCCATATGGACTTTGAGAGTTTCCAGCGCCGGAAAAAATGGGCTAGATGGCGCGATTTGCAGTATCGACAAACGGATACTATCTTGCGGGAACGTCAGGCGTAAATCACGTGCCGCGCGCTCTACCGGCGCCACCAAATTGGCCCACTCGGCGCCATCGCGTGCATGCGACAAACCCTCGGCCAACACATCGCGACTGAGTTCGAGGATCTGCGAAGTAGATACGGTTTCACCAAAAAACAAAGTCGCCGTATCTGGTAATTGATGCGCCTCATCGAAGATCACGGTGTTGGCCGATGGCAGTAATTCGGCGATGCCAGTATCTTTGAGCGCAAGGTCGGCAAAAAATAGATGATGATTCACCACCACCACATCGGCTTGCTGCGCTTCTTTGCGCGCCTTCATGACAAAACAATCCTGATAATACTGGCACTCGGACCCCATACAAGTGTCTTTGGTCGAGGTCACCAGATTCCACACTGGAGCCGTCTCCGGCACTCTTGCCAGCTCGGCCTTGTCGCCAGTACTGGTCGTTTTCATGAAACGTGAAATATCGCGCAGATAACCAACATCTTCACGCGACGTTAAACGCCCATTTTGCAAAGTGCGCTCTAAATGAAAATGACATAGATAGTTGGCACGCCCCTTCAGCAGAGCCACCGAGACTGGCGCTTTCAAGACTTTTTTAATGGTAGGAATATCATGCAAAAACAATTGGTCTTGCAAGTTCTTGGTTCCGGTAGAGATGATCACTTTGCCGCCCCATAACAAGGCTGGCGTCAGGTAGGCATAGGTTTTACCGGTGCCGGTACCGGCTTCCGCCAATAAAGTGCTCTGCCCAGCAATCGCAGCGGCAATCGCCTTAGCCATCTCGGTTTGCGCCTCTCGTGGGCGGTAACCTTTGATGGAGGCGCTCAGGGCGCCACTCAATCCAAATAGTCGTTCGACTTCTTCATCATGAACACCCGGCGCGGTCTGATCATTGTTCGGATTTTGTTTTTGGTCAATTTCAGTCAAAATAGGCAGGCAATCAAATGCAACTAGATGTAATAGGCGTAAAAAATGTAAGTAAGGAAAAATCTCGACAATGCTTTAATCATGCAGGCACATCGGGCATCATTTGCATTTTTAACAATGTTATGTGGTCTTTTAGCTGTAATTTGCGTTTTTTCAGGCGTCGCAACTGTAATTCGTCATGATTTATATCTTTAATCAAGGTCGCGATCACCACATCAAGGTCACGATGCTCGACTTCCAACTCAATGATGCGCTGTTGTATTTCTTCTGGATGACTCATAGTCGCCTGGTTGGAGGTAAAATGAATTTATTTAAATAATGTAATTAGTTGAATTACCCCGCTAGTTTAATCTACCAAGACGTATGAGCCAATATAAGATCGAAGCAGGTACCGCACAACACCTTGGCGACCGCACAGAACAACAGGATAGAGTGGCACTTTTTGCCGCACCTAATGCCCCCGGCTATATGATGGCCGTGGTGGCGGACGGCATGGGCGGCAAAAGCGGAGGCGCCCTAGCAGCCGAACAAGTGATACGCACCGCTAAAACGCTGTTCAATGACTTTTTTGCTGAAATGGATGTCAAAGCACTGCTGGAAGCGATTGTCAACGAGGCGCACACTATCATCAAATTGGCGGGTGTCTCGGCCGAAAAAGAACCGCACAGTACCTTCGCCGCACTGATCATCACCCCCAATAAAGAAGCCATCTGGGCTTACGCCGGCGACTCGCGACTGTACCGCTTCAGCGGCCCGAATTTTATCGAACACACCAAAGACCACTCCTACGTAGAAAGACTGGTTGATGAAGGAAAAATCACCCAGGAAGAAGCCAAGACCCATCGCATGTCGAACATTTTGGTCAATGTGTTAGGCTCCACCACCACCGCTCCTTACATCAGCTTTGGCACTTACAGCGGATTAAAAACTGGCGATTCATTTTTACTGTGCTCGGACGGACTATGGCATTACTTCACCGATGCTGAGTTATCCGCCGCGGTAGCCGCCAACAGTCCTCGCCAAGCCTCAGAACTATTGATACGCAAAGCCAGAGAACGTGCCCACGGTCACGGCGACAACTGCACTTTCGCCATCGTGAAACTGGTCAAACCGCCAATCGAACAAAAAACATATAAAGTTGAAAAAATGCGTCGAGCGGTATAAACAGACTAAAAAAGAATAAAAAAATCCCAGAGCGCATCTGGGATTTTTTTTTGCTGATATTTTTTGCTGATATTAGAATTACGCTGGTTTAAAACGCTGCATCATCAGGTTCAAATTTTCTTTTTTATCCGCGTTCACTCTCTGCATGGAAGGTCTTTCCGCAATTAGTTTTACATATTCTTTAAGCGGCAAATCGGCCAGAAAATCACGTCCGTAAATCGCCTTAGTTGCCATAGAAATTAAGGGCAAGTGCACCGCAGCAGCGCAATCGGCCAAACTAAAAACATCCCCAGCGACATACGGTGAAAATTTCGCCAACTGGCTAAATGCCGAAATATTTTTGGTCAAGCGTTGCTCAACTTTTTGCTTCACGTCGTCGCTCACTGTTCCACCAAAAAATGCCTCGCCATACAACTCCCTGGCGACCAACTCTAAATGCAATTCCAAGAACACCAGTAGCTCGCGGTTTTTCGCCGCAGCGTAGGCGTTTTTTGGCAATAGCGGATGAGCAGGAAATTGCTCTTCAAGGTAATCAAGAATAACTTGCGACTCACACAGACTACCTTGCTCGGTTTGAATATACGGGATTTTCCCTAGTGGTGAATTAGCTAATAACTCAGGCGAATTCCCAGTCCAAACTAAGACTTCCTCAAATGGAATCTCTTTTTCTATGAGTGCCAATTTGACTTTATTAAAATAATTACTGACCGCAAAACCACAGAGTTTTATCATGATTGCTCTCGTTAAAATGTCAAATAAAGTACCAAATACGGACACACTACTTTTTAGGGTTTACTTCCTTAGGAAAATCAATGACTTCAAAATCGATCATCCTCAGATCCTGTTTAGCGGAAACTTGGTCGGCGTTGACATTAGTGTCAAGTTGATGCGTAAACGGATTTTTTGCGCCTGCGGCCATCCCTTCGATCGCATTCACGCGTTCCAATTCATGGGCAATCGAGATCAATAAAAGTATATCTCTGTAGACAGGCAACTCGAACCCGGCGCGTTTACCGTCTCGGTCGTCGATTAGTAAAGACTGCAAAAACGGAATAATCTCACTGCTATTCCATAGACCGCAGATACGTGCGATTAAATGCGGAAAATTTTCCAGCAAAGTGCTTGTGTCGTTATCGACCTCGGCAGAAAATTCTGGGATATTCGCATTAAAGGTCTCAACAAAACGCTCTCTAAGCTGGTCGTATTTACTCTGATCCTTAACAATCCCGTATAAATCCAGCAAATATAACCAAGGCACAGGCGAATCCGGATGATCTATATTCGATTGCGGTTCAAGTATCTCTATCGCCCGCTGAGGATCGTTAACCGACATCCAAAACTCAGCCTCTTGAGTAACATCTGAAATTTCCTCAACATTGACCGAACTACCGATAGGCGCAAAAAAATTAAATACACTGCTATTGGTTTCTTCCAATGTCAATAGCCGTGGCGTCTGCTGCTCGGAATTAAAAATTTGTTCAGTCTCGCGGCTGGCAGAGTCTGCGGAACTTGAACTTGGGCTATTTGACTGCGGGGTGGCCGCTGTATCGTCAAAATTATCGCTATCAAACGATTCGTGTGGATGATTCAAATTAGGCTCATACGATGCCTGAATATGATCGACGATATCCTCGATATTCTTGCGTCTATCGACATCCTTACCATCACGTGCCAACTCCCACCAAGAAACATCCTTGTTTTTTTGTATCCGGCTGAGATATATCAAGAGCATTATCGCCGCCATCAAACCGAGCAGAGCGATAGCTGACAAACCAACTATCCAGTTCCTTGAATAACTATGTCCTTTTAACTCTTCCAGCTCGCGCTTATTTTTGATATTTTGCAGTTTCAACTGCGCGGTTTCATTTTGCAATGCCTGCAATTTATCTCTAGCCGCTGCACGTTCCAAAGGATCGATTTGCACCGGCTCCTCATCTCGCAAAATTGCTGCCATACGCACCTGTGCCGCCCGCAGTTCCACCATGTTTTCAACTAGTTTTAGCTCTACAGAGGAAGACAACGTGTTACTGAGCTTAAGTCCCTGCTGCGGCTGAAAACTTTCATCCGAAAGTTTTAACAGATCGACCGGGGCAGCTGCCGGCTTTTTAAATTTTGATTTAGCCGTCGGCTGCACCTCAGCTAGATTTTTTTGAGGCGGAGTTTGCGTCGAAATCGGATCTTTATCTGGCAGATTGCCATTGGTGTTTTTACTGCGCTTTACTTTCTTGCCGCCTTCCAATTGGGATGAAGTAGCAGCGGACAACCCCGGCGCCGCGATTCGCACACTTACTTGCGGCAATATGACTGGGAAAGTATTTTCTTGAGCTGAGAGAAACTGCGGAGGATCCAACAGTATCAAAAATTCTCTATGCAACTGGGTCTCACACACGATGTCCACGACCACTTTGACCACGGGTTCAGGTATCGATTGCCTAGAGAGTAATAAAATAGATCTTACTGGTCCGGATTGCAATACCGATACTTGCGCTGGGGCTAACATACTGCCCTCAGTGGTCTCAAATCTCACTTTGATGCAATGCTGGGTTAGGTCTCCATTGTCGGAGCCTACCAGGCTAATTTGACCTTTAAATGGTTGGCCCAAGCCAGATTGGACGCGCAATTCGCCCAACCCCAGCGCATGGGCTGCAGAATAAGAGCCAAACGCCATAAAAACAAAGACAACGCAAGGCGAGAACCGTTTAAAAATATTAAAAAAAATAATAGCAACCTCGATAATTACCAACCAAAAACGCTGTCAAAACAAAAACCTACATCTATTACAATCATACTTACTTTATAACAAAGGAAAAAGAAAAAGCCCTTAAAAAGGGCTTATGTCATGGAAATTTGAAACAATTTAACAAATTTGGCAACACTAGGTGAGGATAACAAGAAAAGAATTACTATTTAGGCAAATTTTTAACATGCTGATAAGTTAGCACGTCAAATATTGTTAGCTTTTGTGTTTTGCATCAAGAATTTTTTTTGCGATCCCTCTGAGAATATTCACTTCTTCCGTTTCCAACTGGGAACGAGAGAATAAGCGCTTCAAACGTGGCATTAGTTTTTTCGGGCTAGCCGGATTCAGGAAATCGATTGCCACCAGCGCCTGTTCTAAATGCGTATACATGCCATCAATCTCAACCGCAGAGGCAGGACTCCCCTGAAAACCTATCTCAGTGACTGCGCTTGCACTGTCACTCAGTTCGGCAACCCGAGATTCATACGCAAGTAACTGCACAGCTTGCGCCAGATTCAAGGATGAATATTCTGGATTGGCAGGAATATTGATCAAAACATTGCAATTGACCACGATCTCATTGGGTAAGCCATAGCGCTCATTACCAAACACTAAAGCTACTGGCTCTTGAAAATTGTGGGATACATGCTGTGCAAACGCCCTTGGATCGAGTATCGGTGGCGAGAACTCACGCAATCTGGCGCTGACCGCAGCCACATAATGACAGCCCTGCAAGGCTTCTTCTATTGAATTCACAATTTTGGCCGATTCAAGAATATCTTGAGCGCCGCTGGCGAAGGCGATCGCCTCTGCGTTAGTCAAGGCATCTGGAAAGCGCGGATTGAGCAAGACCAATTCCGAAAAACCCATGGTTTTTATTGCTCTGGCGACAGCGCCTATGTTGCCGGGATGACTAGTTCCTACCAGGACGAAACGCAGACGTTTAAAAAGAGATGTGTCAGTTTGGGGCAAGTTCATTTAAAATAGCGCAATTACGCGTGATTCCTTGTTAGTTTTTGAGTTATTTACGCGGTGCTCTTTAATTCAATTTTTGTGCGAACCCCGATTTCTCATCATCTTAGCCGATGTGAGGGCTCAGGATTTCGCCATTTTAACGGAAACCCCTATGCATCCTATGCTCAATACGGCTATTAAAGCCGCTCGCCGTGGCGCAACTGTCATCAGTCGTGCTTCTTTCGATCTCGATCGCGTTCAAGTCACTGAAAAGCAATATAACGACTTCGTCACTGACGTCGATCGTGCTGCTGAAGCTGCCATCATAGAAGTATTGAAAACTGCCTATCCTGATCACGCGATACTGGCAGAAGAATCCGGGGCTTCCGCCAATTTACACGATGATAACGACAACGTCTGGATCATCGATCCCTTAGACGGTACCACCAACTTCATCCACGGCTTTCCACAGTATTGCGTATCGATCGCTTTGCAACAGCGCGGCATTATCACACAGGCTGTGATTTACGACCCTACCCGCAATGAAATGTTTACTGCTAGCAAAGGTGCTGGCGCCTTCCTCAATGACAAGCGTATCCGCGTGACCCGTTGCGACAAACTAGCTGATGCATTGATAGGTACAGGCTTCCCATCACGTGATTTATCCGGTTTGAACGAATACATGGAAATGTTCAAAGCCATGACGGTAAAAACACAGGGTTTAAGAAGAGCGGGCGCAGCCGCCTTAGATTTAGCCTATGTGGCGATGGGCCGTCTGGATGGCTTCTTTGAAAAAGGTCTGGCACCTTGGGATATCGCCGCAGGCTCATTACTGATTACTGAAGCTGGTGGCATCATCGGTAACTTCTCGGGTGAATCTGATTACTTGCACAAAGGCGATGTACTGGCAGGCACACCAAAGATTTTTTCGCAAATGTTGAATACGTTTCAACCTATAACGAGTGCTAACACCAAATAATTGCCGTAATACCTAAGATATTAATGGACTGTTAGCCGCTTCTGCGCTGCAACTTAAGACCAGATCAGCAGTCCAGCAGCTCTGCAGTTCACATTTCGTTTTACTCTTACATATCGGGCATCCGGTCCGACTGTTTGTTTTTTCAAGAAATTAGCATGACCACATTTTCAGAACTTGGCTTATCCGAGTGTATCGTTCGCGCAGTCAGCGATCATGGTTACACCACCCCTACCCCGATCCAACTGCAGGCCATTCCCGCGGTCATTAAAGGTGGGGATTTGCTGGCGGGCGCGCAAACCGGTACCGGAAAAACCGCAGGCTTCACGCTGCCTATCCTTGAGCGCTTGCACAAAGGCCCGAACGCGCCAAAAAACAAGACCGATCGCCGCCCTATTCGCGCCCTGGTCCTGACGCCAACACGCGAACTTGCGGCCCAGGTAGAAGAAAGCGTCAGCACTTACGGCAAATACACCAATCTTAATTCCGGCGTAATCTTCGGTGGTGTAGGCATCAATCCACAAATTAAATTACTCAAGACTGGCGTCGATATTTTGGTCGCCACGCCGGGTCGTTTGTTGGACCACAAGCAGCAAGGCACGATAGATTTGAGCCACGTCGAGATTTTAATTCTGGACGAAGCTGATCGCATGCTAGACATGGGCTTTATCCACGATATCAAAAAAGTCCTGGCAATTTTGCCGCCTAAGCGCCAGAACTTGCTGTTCTCTGCGACTTTCTCGGATGAGATCAAGACCCTGGCTGATAAACTTTTGGATAATCCAGCCATGATAGAAGTGGCGCGTCGCAATTCGACGGTTGAAGTGATCGCCCAAAAGATACACCCAGTTGACCGCGACAAGAAACACCCATTGTTGGCGCATCTGATCAAGACCTATAACTGGAACCAAGTTCTGGTATTTACCCGAACCAAACATGGTGCCAACAAACTGGTAGAGCAATTAATCGCCGGTGGTATCAACAGTATGGCGATCCACGGTAACAAGAGCCAGTCCGCACGCACCAAGGCATTGGCTGAGTTCAAAGATGGTAGTTTGACGGTACTGGTCGCCACCGACATCGCCGCCCGCGGTATCGATATTGACCAATTGCCACACGTCGTTAATTACGATTTACCTAACGTCCCAGAAGACTATGTACACCGCATCGGCCGTACCGGTCGCGCCGGTGCGACAGGCGAAGCGGTCTCTCTGGTCTGCGTGGATGAATTCAAGCTGCTGGCGGATATTGAAAAACTCATCAAGCGCCAATTACCACAAGAAATCATCGATGGTTTTATTCCAGATCCTCACGCCAAAGCGCAGCCAATACAGTTGCGTAGTTTCCAAGGCCAGGGACAAGGTCAAGGCCGCAGTGGTGGCGGCGGCGGCGGTGGCAATCGTGCTGGCAATCGCCAGCCACGTCCGGTAGGCGCATCACGCGAAGGCGGCCCTGCGCGCACTTCGGCCAAGCCAGTGGTCAAGCAAAGCACACCACGTCGCTCCGGTGGACGCGGTGGCGCATAAGTAACATCTGCATAAAAAATGGGCGCGTTCGATCTTCGAAGCGCCCATTTCTTATTTGTAGCCGACTACATTTGTCGGAACAGATGGATATAGTTGCGGCTCACCGTCAGGGTCTCACTACGACCTTTGAGTAATAGATCGGCCTGATCCCTTTCACCGCGCACCACCCCAAGCACGGCACGCGCATTGACGATAGTGGAGCGATGAATTTGCCAGAATTGGGCGGAATCTAACTCTAAGAGTAATTCTTTGATAGGTTTGCGTACCAAAGCCTCGCCATCAGCCATCGTCACACAGGTATATTTTTCATCAGAATGAAAATACAGCACTTCGTCGATAGGTATCAGCCTTACCGTATTGCCGACACTCGCTTTAATCCATTGCAAATAACTAGGTGCATTAAGCTTCAAGACCTTACTCAAATCGCTTAACATAGACTCAAGCCCGACAGTCGCTGGCAGGTTTACCGGGCTTTGCATGCGTTCTTTTAGGCGCAGTATGGTTTCGCTTAAACGCGCATTTTCAAATGGTTTGAGCAAATAGTCGATCGCGCCGCGCTCAAAAGCTTCAATCGCATATTGATTAAAGGCGGTTACAAACACAATATGGGCACGTTTACCGATCAGTCTTGCCACTTCCAAGCCTGTCATGCCCGGCATATGAATATCAAGGAACACCACATCGGGTAAATTGTCGCCCGCAGCAGAAATCAATTCTTGTGCATGCAAGCCATGCTCGGCCTCCATGATAATCTCTAGTTCGGGCCACAACAGCGCCAGCTTGGCCTTTAAATGATGGCGCAACAAAGCTTCGTCATCTGCAATCATGGCAGTCGGCATATTACTCTCCCGGTGTTTCTGCTAAACGCGGCAACTGTAGTGTCGCCATAAAACCGCCAGTTTCAGGCTCAGAAAGTAACAGTGCTGCACTGCTGCCGTACATCGCCTGCAAACGCTCACGAATATTTTTTAATCCAACGCCACCGCCACTACTGAGCGTCATGCCTGGGCCATTGTCGCGCACCGTGATCGCTACACCTCGGTCACTATGTTGCGCAGCAATCCAGATCCAACCTTCCTGGCAACTTGGATCAACCCCATGCTTAATCGCATTCTCGACCAGCGTCATTAGCATCAAAGGTGGAAAAGCCATGCTCTCTAAATCTTTAGGGATATCGATCTGGTAAGACAGACGCTTACCCATGCGCACCTGTAAAATCTCGAGGTAGGCCTTGCTCATATCAACTTCTTTGGCCAGCGTAGTTTGCTCTGCCCGCATTTCCGGCAAGGCAGCGCGCAGATAACGAATTAAGCTGGCCAGCATAGTCGATGCCATGGCCGCATCGTGCTCCACCAGATATTGAACATTGGCCAGCGTATTAAACAGAAAATGCGGCTCTATTTGTGCTTTTAAGATCTGTAAATGTGAGCTCAAAGCATTTTTTTCTAATTGCAAACGACGGGTTTCAGACTCCGCCAAATCAAGCTGAGAGCGTACCTCGCGCTCGCGCAGATCTAGGAACATGGTCGCGATCACTCCCACTAAAATGCCCCCGGTAGTGACCACAAAAATACCTGCCAGCATGGACCCGGTGGTAAATAACTGCTGCAAAGAGCGTCCTAACAAGAGTCCCCCAAAGATAGTCCCCAGAAAAGCACTGATCACCAAGGCGACGATACGCACGTCATACAACTTCCAACGCACAAACTGAATATTACCTGTGACGATATAGGTCATAAACATGAAACAACCAGGAACCGCCAGTCGCAACCAAATATCGACAAGGCTAAAGTCATCAGAAAAATAGGGGTTAACGATCAGCGCGGCAATACTCACCAAGACGAGAGAAAACCCGAACTTCCTCCAGCTGATGCCTGCCAAGAGACGTAAAATTTTTGTTTGGGATGCGAAGATATTTTTCATACACACAGCATAGCTTTTCACAACCACACTGTTAAGCCAATTTTGACCAAGCGCGGAAATTCGGTTATAGAACGCAAAAAACAAAAAAATACGCGTAAGGACTTCATGAATAAAGCCATGCTTATCTCGAAATAGAAATACCTCCCCCGCCGGCACGCAGTGTTTACGCGCCTGCTGGCGCCATGTGCTTGGAAAGGCGCATGGAATATGCGCATTGGGCCAGGTCGTGGTTTAGATTAATTACCGAACCCAATATGCCGCCGGCGTAACTTCGAATTAATCACGCAAATGAGAGAGTCTAGGTTTGACTCCCGGTTCTCCGGAGGTATTTTCAATATTTCCAAAATACACACGTAAATCCTGCTGAGGCTTAAAGTTAGTCAGGTGAATTTGAAGAGTTGTCGGGTTTATCTTCTTGAAGTCCCCTGGAAAACAAAGACTAATCAGTTCGCCAGGATCTTTTTTTATCAGATTCAAGGTAAAGTCTTCTATGCCATTTTTCCATGTGTTTCCCGTCTTTAAAATATACGACACAGTGTTCGCTACAACTTGCCTATTTTTTTCTGCAGCAAGCTTGTGCCAAGACTTCAGAAAATTTTTATCTGCACAATAGTCTTTGTTAAACGACTCCCCCAATGTGAATTCAGATGGCCCATAAGAAACAAATGGCGTATATCGGTGGGAAATTTTTACAATTCTACCTACCGGGAATTTTTGCATCCAAACATACTGAATGGCTACGCTCCACGCAGGAATCCAGGCGTCATCGCCACCAATTTGCGCTAGCAAGCCGCGCGCCATAAATTGCTGTCGCTGCTTAGCTGTCAACGGTTTCACTTTTTGCCCGAAGAGCGAGAAAGATGGGAAGTATGCAATCTGTTCATCGCTTAAACCTAATTGCTTGAGCTCTTTGCTAACATCGTCTGCACCCATTTTTGCCGCAACGATCGTTTTGTAATTGACGTTCTTACCGTCAACTTCGATCTCAAAATGTGAAGGTTGCCCAGCATACTCCTTTGATCCATGATAGTCCGCGGTATATTCTGGCAAAGGAAAAAATATGGTCTCTTCAACGTCTGAACCCGATTCATTCAAAAATTCATAGGCCACGCTGATTTTGTCATAGCTGACATACAACACCTCTTTTTTCATCGCGACCGCATCCGTTTTTCCCATAATGATGCCACCCGCACTGAGTGCCGCGACACCATCATTAGCTAATGCATTAGAAAACAGAGACGCCAGCGCGAACAACACAATAATAGAATATTTCATTTCTTCCTTAAAGGAGCATGATTCCGCTATCTAAAGACAGGCATATCCACTCCCAATCATCTTAATCCTCAGCCACAATGAAAACACCACCGCCAACACACACCGTTGACGTACCTGCTGACCAATGAGGTTCTCTCGATATTTCGTTTTCCATCACATGGAAATTATGCATACACTGAACATCCATCGCGAAGTACGGTTCATGCACGCATGAACGCATTTTTATGATTTCATCCTCACGTTTCAGACGCGCAAGATCGGCGTGTAGTCGAGATAATTCCATTATTTTCGACGTCACCACTTTACTGCCCGCCCCATTACGCTGGTTTCTTTTGATTCCCTAGTCCATATTAGGTGGAATTTCGATCCTATTCCGGCATGATAGAGCGAACTTTTTTCATCTGTTTTCTACCTGCTGATAGGGCTTTTTCGTAGATCGGATTCTTCTTATCGTCGATAAGTTCACCGTTCTGATTGTATGCAGCAGAAGATTCAGCATATGGCGCAGAACCGCCTCCAATCGAGTAAGATAACTCCAAGACACTCATTTTTCATGGCGACCGCATGCCCACTGAATGACGAATAAGTCTTTGATATCGCCCCCAGCCTTTTTGTTTAGAGCTGCACTAAATTTACTGAGCTCAGGTAAGTTTACTTTTCGAACAGAAGTATTCTTTGCGACTTCCAATGTCTGAGATGTGCACTCATTTAAGCTCATCTCATCATTTGATTTCTTGCATGTGGATTTCAATTTATATTGAATATCGCCACAAGTTATCTGCTCTACCCATATTTCAAATCCACCGGCAAATGTAGTGGTGACTGTCGTAATATAGAGGCAGAGTACGTAAAAGACTGCGGCAGTAAGATTTTTGATCGTCATATTATTTTGGAGATATTTATCATTTAATTAGTGATTTTTTCGATAAAAATAAAATATTCGATTTAATCCGCCGAGTAAAAATCTGGTGTGAATTCACTCTGAAAATGATTATTTTTATCATCTAGCATTCCCCGTACTTAGCCATTTCCTACTAACAGACGTTGACATTTTTTTGCGCCCAATCTTCTACTGAGATCTGTTCGCTCAGTTCGCCCAAAGCACCACCGCCAACGCGCACTGTTTACGCGCCTGTTGGCGGCATGTGTTTGGAAAGCCGCATGGGATATGTGCGTTGGGCGAGGGGGTATATAGGCCTTGATTACGAGGGCAAGCCATAAAAAATTCAACTAAAACTAATGATTTTCCCGTCCATATCTCATTCAGAATAATCTTGTTTTTTTATAGGGAATGTCGCTAACAGTTTGAGTTCTTTCCCGCTCCATAGGTAATGAAATTTTCCTTCGTTCTCATCATTTTTACTTCCCGTAATAATAAAAAGTCGACTGTCAGTCTTAAATTGTATGCGCGCTTCCTCATTACCCATAACCCCTGCAACAAACTCAACGCCAGGCAAGGTATACGTTACACCTGACACCTTATCAACAACCGCAAAACCTCGGCAATCAGTGCCGCATCCCAAAGTTACCACTCGATAATGTCCCGCAAAGTTTACAGGCTCTTGCATCGCATTCGTTATCACAGTCTTGTACTGCTTTGCGCAGTTTTGTAGTGAGGATCGTTTTTTTCTAGAAGTCGTACTAATAATTTCAACAGGATATTGTTCAAACTCAATGACTTGATTCACGTTCACAGACTGAGTGTCACCCTCTCCCGCCAACACAACGTTACTTGTCAAAGACATTGAAGAAAAAATGATAAAAATCAGAGCTAGAAACTTATTCTTCTTTTGCATAAAACTCTCCGCCTTCTTTTGACAACCAAAATCTCGTGAAGCCTATCTACCGCGGAGAATTGCTTTGCGACCGTATCCGCCCCTTCAACCAATAATAGGGCAAACTTTCTATGTCTTTACTTTGAAAATTGACTTCGGTCCATGTTTTCCCACGATCTCCAGATTTTGCTAACATGGGTCCAGTGCCTGCGCTCTCGGGATTAATTCTGGCGGCGATCCAAATCTCATCTTCAGTTTTAACGTAAGCACTCATGATCGATTGCGTGTCTTTTGGGAGATTTACTTTATTCCAGTGCACCCCATTAGTAGAGCGAAAGAGTGTTTGTTCAACAGACCCAACCAGCCACCACCCGCCTTTATTCGTCCACCCAAGCTCGACAAAAAAATCTTGTTGCGGTAAGGGCTCGGAAGTGAGCACTTTACAAGATGGAAAATCTATTCTCGAAGTTTTGTATTCGGAATCATCAATATTATTTCGATGCTTTGATAATGCGATTAGGTACGTATTCGCAGAAGATAATCGAAGAAACCCCAAGCTAAATAACTCTTTAATTGAGTACTCGGAATCAAAATTACCAAATTCCTTTGAATTAAAGTGACAAGAGTGCTGATTATGTTGAATAGAAAAAGAATGCCTATCTTTTATTTGCACTAAAAATCCATTACCTAACGACAGCATACTTTTATCGTTGGATAATTTTCGAACGGTGCCAGTCTGAGAAATTATATCGATATTCCCAGAGCTAATTACCCCATCATCGCCGATATTTAGCCAAGGCCAATAGTATATTCCGCCTACATTTTCAATTTTTTTTAATAATTTAGCTCGGCTACGTATTTCAAGTGATTGTTCACCATTTGCGATTGTTACAACACCAAAA
The DNA here is from genome assembly GCF_049340485.1 of Undibacterium sp. Ren11W. Lineage (NCBI taxonomy): Bacteria > Pseudomonadati > Pseudomonadota > Betaproteobacteria > Burkholderiales > Oxalobacteraceae > Undibacterium > Undibacterium sp. Ren11W. Next base: position 353,685 of record NZ_JBMPPB010000001.1, on the reverse strand, counting down.
TTAATATTATCTGTGCCAAAGGACGCGCCGCATTGACCAAAAAAATACATGAGCAAGATGATTTTTCTTATAAATTTTAGGGCAAGGTTAAAGTGCATTATCGATCAGCCTATCGTTTTCGTTTTCGAAGACCCGGTGCTAATTAGCGGTCATTAAGCAGTCTCATTTTTCCGATAATTGATTAAGCGTAGAGATAATAAGTACAGAGGTAACTCTACCAACATTTGAAAGCGTTCCTGAATAACTCACTCTGTTTCCCAAGCGATCAGAGATTCCGCACACGAGAGAAATTACTGGACGAACTCCCAACCAATTTTTAGTCGGCTGCTCGATTTTTATCGAGACCTCTTGCGTTTTAACCAGCTGCACAGCTAACTCATACTTTTCGACCAATAAAGCATCAGTATTCAAATTTAAGTCTGCCAGATATTTGCGTATCTCATTGGGGTTACCACAATGCTGTAAAACTCGCTGACTGAAACGATCAGACGAGATTTCATCACGTTCAAATTGCGGCAATGCCTTATAGCGTATGGCCTGCCAATTTGTCGAGTTAGCTGGAAGTGATGCGATCCAGGAATAGGAAATATATCCCTGCCAGTTGTTTAGCGCCAAACCATGCAGACTAGGCAGACGTTTCAATTTTTCCTCATCAATATTTGTATTTGGTAATGGTGCGATACCCGCCGTACTTAATTTATCAGTGACATCCTGTCCAAGAAAAAATCCGCGGCGATACGCTAGCAACTTCAAACTTTTGCCATTTAAATCCACTTTTAGATCGGTAAATGTCTTATCGATATGCTCTTCACCATCACCTAATTGATCAAAAAACGGCGTATAAGCAGCGAAACCTAAACGTTTTTGCGAATTTGCGTCGTTGCGTATCTCACTTCTAATTTCGACGTTGCGCCCACTCAATCTAATTGCGGTCTTTATGACGTTTCCATCGCCCGCCTGAACTCTTATTGCCAATGGGACAGCATCCTCCTCTTCATAGGCCCATGCCTCAATGGCGGTACATAGGATAAGCAGTACGACACAGAAAATATTATTTAAATAGATCATTTTTCAGTTTTTCATTCGCTCTGTTAATTGCGATATCGTCAGAACTTATATTTGCGCCAGAGCTAGTTGGCAACGGTACTCACTACTCCAACAAGCCGGACTTTCCTAGGGCATATCGGTAGAGCGTGGTTCGCCTGAAAGATTATCTTCAGAAATTTCACAAGCACCACAGCCAGCACGCACTGTTTACGCGCCTGCTGGCAGCATGTGCTTGGAGACGCGCATGGAATATGCGTGCTGGGCTAATGGGGTATTTGGTATTTGATATTTGATATTTGATATTTGATATTTGATATTTGATATTTGATATTTGATATTTGATATTTGATATTTGATTTTGATTTTGATTTTGATTTTGATTTTGATTTTGATTTTGATTTTGATTTTGATTTTGATTTTGATTTTGATTTTGATTTTGATTTTGATTTTGATTTTGATTTTGATTTTGATACCAATCAAAACTGATCATCCAGAATAATCAAGAACAAGCAACACTAACGTCATCCCCCCTCAATCACGCTATACCCCATATATTGAACTTCCCCTCATCCGAGTAAGCCAGACCAGCTGCTTGCATTACTGATTTTCCAGATACACCAGGCGTCTACGCCCAAACCCAGGACTAAGGATATTGCCATTTTCCAGATCGATGTCGAATTTTCTAACTCTGCTGGTATCTCACTACCAGGCTCGACCACGCAGGCGGCCTCGACCTCGGCGGGCCAGCGCGGGATGCGGCTGCTGATCATGCAAAGATAGCGCGCCAAACCATTGGGAATCGTCAACGGCAGAGTGATTACCCATATGAAAAAATTCCCATACGTGTTGGCAGTCGCACGACGTAAGCCGAACCAGAAGCCTTCTCTGTGGGTGGCAATCGGCAGATATTCTTCGATAGCCGGCAGATGCTGCGTTCCCTCTTCCATATAGCGCCGGAAAAACTCCCAATGGGCGCGCAAGGTATCGGTCAGCCCGGTATCGAATTTTCCTATAGTAAAGGTGTCTTTGATGAGCCCTTTGGCATCGAGCACATGGCAACGGATATCCCAGTTGTAATTTCCCGCATATTTGGCCTTACCCGGCGCAAAGCAGCAAAATACATCATCCCATTTCACAGCCAACACGCCGCCTGGCCCATTGTGGCGAAACACATAGACCATACGATTTTTACGGTTTAGTCGCACTGGCCAATGGGTGTAGGTGAACATTTCTTTTTTTATCATGTAGCCTAGCCAGGCACAGATAGAGAGCAAAAGAATATTCATAAAAATAAATGCACTTATACCTTCCACTTCTTTTTGACCTGAAATTGTCGCTAGATCATGCGCAACAAATTCGTAAGTCATTAGAAAATCAAAGAATAAAAATCCGATAAACACCGGCAACACAATCATCAGCATGAATCCTTTATACGCATAAAATTTGTCCACCACTTCCATAAAAGTGCTGTTCATGCGTATGGTTGTCATCTGACTGACCGGGGCTAAAGCTAGACGCTTTTTCTTGTTGAGCTGATAGCCTTTTTCTTCATCAGAAACGGGACGATTGACAGGATATTTAAATAAGAGACCGCTGTATTCCATGTGTTTACCCTGCCGTTGCCAGTTTTAATTCTTCTTGTTCTTTTTCCAGCGATTTATAGGGGTCGCCTTTTACCCCATATTCATCCCTCAATTTACCCCAGAGCGTACGCGTCAACCAGCTCTCTAACTTATTGTCTTTGACTAATTCTATGAGCACCGTGAGTGCAACAAATATCCCCAGCAGTAACCAAGCCAGTCCGCCAGTCAACCATCCCATTGCCAGTCCGACAGCGATTACAACCCCCAAACTTCCAGAAGCAATATATAAAGTCATCATGCCATAACTTTTCTGTTGTCTTTCTTCATACGCATGCTGAAAATCAAAAAATGCCGTAATGCAACCAGCAACGGCTCCCAACCCTCTACCAACATAGCCAAGAATCTCCGCAGACTTCACAAAAATTTTCGCCCACTTAATTCCCTGTGCCGCACGTAACGTTAAAGCAGGAAGATTCGAAACTGCGCTACCTGTGATTTCGGCCATGGTGCCAAAGACTGCACCGTAAGTACCATAAAGTTTCGTGTGATTTTCGGTTTTTTCATGGCCCATGGCGCTAGCTTCATCATCCATCGCCTTGGATAAAGAAAATCCTTGGCAAATCAGATTGGCGATACCTAGACGCACACTCATGTTGAGCACTTTTTTAAAATTGCTGGTGACCGCATCTAATTGTGCCGGGGTATGTATCGCCTGCATGAGCGCTTGGGCACGTGCGCTTTCTGTCATGCCCCGCCCGCCATTGGGCATGGTTCTGGTGATGTTACGCATGGCATCTTCATCGACTGCCAGCAACCAGGTTTTGGTCACGCTACCCTCTAAGGCGACGCCTTGTACTTGCAAGCGGCGCATCTCATCGGCAACTGCTTTTTCTAAAGCTCGCCCAGAAAAATTTTGTCCAGAGCTACTAAGGATGCGCCGTACCAACATGGCACGAAATTCCTTTTTACTCCCTGTGACCGTGACCGCCACGATAGGGCTGTTATTGATCAAGCCCAGCGCTAACAAAGGCGCACGTGCTCTGAGGCTAGGTGCGGCGATATTCGGTGCCAGGACCTTGGAAAAAAACCGTATCATAGGTCCGGATATTTCAAACATGAGGCGTGCCGTCGCTTGTGAGAAGCCAGCTCCTTGCAACCATTGCGCGTACGCTCCGCTATGCCCGGCTTTTTCGGCGGCCTCGAGGGCTGCTTTTAGAGTGCCAAACAGATTCTCCCAACCCGGAGAGCGCCAATCAAAGGGCGAACTTGCGGTGTCTTGGATTTTTTTTGCCAGCACATCGTTATTGAGTACTAAAGAGCGCAACAAGGGGTTGCGTTTATCGACGACCTCGCCATTAAACCATTTCTGGCAACGCTCTGCGAACAAGGTTTTATCTGCCATATTTTCCACACATAAGGCAAACACACTCTGATAAACAAAGCCACCCATGATGTCTTTGGTGTCGAAATTAAATTCAAAATAATTGAGCATGCTGTCGTGCTGCATCCATGCATCGTGCAACTTGGCCAAAGGAGCGACCCATTGGGTATCAAAGGCGATTAATTCGTCATTGTATTTTTTTTCGAACGCAGCACGTTTGTCTTCAGAATATTTCAGTTTATATTTGTTCCATGATTGCTCTTTTGCGCGCGCGAGCATGGCAGGCGTGACTGTGCGCATTTTTTCTACGCTGTCACGATAACTTTTACTCATCATGCCAATCGGGTTATCTGCTCCCATCTGATTGGCGAGATATTCTGCTCCATCAATTTCTTTTTGTACCGACTGGGTCGCTATGGCTTCCTTCATCGCAAGTATAGAATTGGATAAAGCTAACTCACGCACGCGACTTTTATCAGTTAAAAACTCATTGGTTTTATGTTGTATGAGCCGTGAAGTTTCGCGCGCCAGTGAACTTGGGTCAGGTAACCGCACAACTAGGCCGTTTTGTACCTGTAATGCAGGGATAGTTCGTTTTTGTTTTTTTGCTTCGGCGATTTTAAGCGCGGCTGCTTCCGCCAAAGCCGTGAAATACGGTGAGGCAGTTTTTTTACTTTCAAACTTAAACGGGCTCCAGATAAATTCAGGCTCGCCTATTGCTTTGTTCAATGCGTATTCCGCCACAAATGTATCCGCGGTTTCTAGCTTATCGCAATATGCATGTACCTTGTCTGCAATCCAGGCAGCGACATCCACTTTACGCATATGCGAATCGCGATATGCCGCATCATTGTGCTTATTAATGACGTCTTTGCTCCATTCAACATCTGAAAAAGCCAGCCAGATTGACTTTGCCGGAGTTTTTTTTGTATTTGGAATTGTGATGCACGATGCCAATGCGACATCAGCAGGAAATCGGCTACAAGAAAAATTAACACTGTTTACGGCCGGGGCGCTAAAGGACGTATTGGGGGCGCTGTCGATAAATGACAAGGCACTTCCCGCTGGAAATAATGAGGGCTTTGGACTGGCGACCGGAGGCGTAAATACATTGATGTCGTGTTTATAGTAATAACCATTCTCGGTCACTATATAGGCGTCCCAGCGCATTTGAGCTTCATCATAGACATATAAATACCCTGCTCTTAAACTACGCAGTACGTACTTCATTACCTTCGTTTCTTTAGGTGGATTATTCGTAAACGGAGTACCAGCTTCTTTTACCGGATTTTCCGTTAAGGCGAGCGCCAATCTTGTCGGCATAATAGGTATGCCACCTTTTTCACAAAATGGACAACTCATGTATTTCTCCTATTGGCACTATTTAATTCTGCGGTAATTTTTTTCATGGCATCACTGTCGATGTCACGCATCGCTTCTTTATAGGTGATTTCGGGATCAGAAAGTTGCTTTAGGGTTTTCACAATAAGAGGGTGCGCATCAAATGCATCTCCTAAAATGAGCCCGTCAATTGCGTAGGCAATTAAATCATAGGCATCGCTCATGTTATGGCGCAGTTGAGCCCGCTCTATCAATTGGCTTACTTTTTTTCCAGTTTCAATTAGCGCAATATTACTCGGCAAACTTTGACTTTTAATGACGCGATTAATCAGTCCGATTCTTTCTATTTGAACTTGCTGCTGACGCCGGTTGGGACGAGCGCTTGATGAACCCTCATTTTCAGGTTTTTCAAAAACATGCCAGGTCCAATCCAATTGATACATCCATTTATCTATTGGCCCCATCAGTTGTTGAATCGAAGTTGTGTCAAGCATCCACTGCAATTGCAGCCAAACTCTAGGGTCGTGAAATCGAAATAAAGTGCGATTATTTTGCAAATCAATACGAATAAATTGTTTACGTAAATGAGCAACTAAGGTTTCAGCAGGCCGAGCACTCGCAAATAAAGCACTAAATCCGCAGGGAATTTTGTGCGAAAAATTCAATTCAAGCGAGGTGAATAGCTCCAATCGTCGCAGCCGCGATAATTCGGAAAAATCAACCAAGCACGGCAGTACGTTTTTTTGTATGTCCAGCTCATCGGGTGCAAGACAATACTTTGGCAAATCCGCTAACTGTTCTTGCATCAAAGGATTAAGAAGTGGATCAATAATTCCAAAGCGATAATGTTCAAGCAGGCGAAATTCTAAATTTTCCATCCGAAGATTATTTGAGCGCAACACTAGCATCCCCATTAGTCGCAGCGTCCAAAGCTTTAAATTCGCACAGCTTTAGCTCCCCTACGTTTGGCAGCGTAAATTGAGCACTAGCACTCCCCGGCCCAGCCAATTCCTTCATGCTCGCTTTAAACACCACCTTGCCCGGGCCGTGTAGCATGATGTTGCCGCCTTCTAGTTTCAGGAAGGCGCCCATGGCGGTCATGAGTACGTGTTTGTTGGCGGCGATCATGACGGTTTTTGTGGTGCTTGTTACCGTGATGTTCTTGTCTGCTGTCACGCTGGTTTTGTCGCTCTGGCTTTGGCTGCTCAATTTGCCGCTGGCGGCGTGCAGTTTAATGCCCGTTTCTTGATTCGGCTTTTCTTGGTTGCTGGCTTTGCCGTAGGTAAACAGGCTGATGCCTGCCTTGACTGCGTGGTGTTGGTTGCCCTGACTGGCCAGGTTAATGTCTTGCCCTGCCGTGATGCTGCTGGTGTTGCCGCTGTTGAGGATGGCGTCTTTCGGGGTGGTGAGGGCTATGCCTGCCGGGCTGCTGAGCTGCAACTGGGCTTCGCTGTAGGCGGTGACTTTTCCTTTACCTCCATGTTCGCCGGCCTGGCCTTCTGCGCTGGCTTTGAGTACCGTGGCGCTGTGCTCTTGCTGTTTGATAGCGGGGAGTTTCTTGGCTTCCGGTTCGTCTTGTTTTTTCTCGTCTTTGAGTTTGGCCTTGTGCTTTTGCGCGGTCGTGGCGAGGCTGGTTTGCAGTTGTTGGCTGCTCTCGACTTGCGCTTGCGCTTCTCTAGAGTCTAACTGGGTGCTGGTGGCATTGGCTCGGGCGTCGGTGCTGATCAGCATGCCTTGCCCTGCTCTCAATGCGGCGCTGTGCGGGGTTTTGAGTTCTGTGCCAAAGCCGACTTTGTTGAGTCTTTGATTGTCGCTTTGATGCCGCAGGTGGCCCAGATTAAGTTCGGCCGTGCCCTGGTGTGCCACGGCGTGCTGTTGCAGGCTGGTGCGGCTTTGTTGCGGGCTGTCGTCAAACACTAATTGGTTGTAGCCGCCGGTGCCTTGTTGGCTGCTTCCCATGCTTTGACTCTTGATGCCAGAGAGTGAGGCCGGATGGGCGTGCCCGCCTTTTTCTCCGGGAAACCAGCTGGGGGCGTTGCCGGTGGCGACACCGCTACCGCTGGCGACCTGATTGTATTGCGCATCGGTATTACCCTTGCCGTTGTATAGGCTACCGATCACCACAGGCCGGTCGATATCGCCTTCGATAAAATCGACCAAGACTTCCTGCCCTATGCGCGGTATCGCGTTACTGCCCCAGTTGGCGCCAGCGACCGGGGCCAGGCTGGTGGCAACCCTTACCCAGGTGCCGGCTTGTTCGTTAGCCGGTGCGCCGGTGTGGCCGTCCGCTTGCGGATGGGCTAAACGGCAGTGCGCATTCTGGCCGCGCTGCCAGTGAAACTGTAGCTTGATGCGGTGATCTCTATCGGTGTAGATGACATTGCCTGCAGGCCCCACCACGATGGCGCTTTGCTGGCCAGCCACCGTTGGTTTGGGATGCAGCAATTGCCCATGTTGGTCGCTGCGCAGGCTGCGATACGGTATGGTGCTGCGGATGGCGTCGACGCGGTTGCGGTAAAGTGGCCGTTCGCCTTTGTCTTTACCAGTGGCATGTAGATTATCTAGCCCTATCAAGTCGCTCAGCTCGCCCAGGATTTTGCTAACGCCGACTTGTCCCAAAGCCTGCTCTAGCTGCGAATGCAGATCGGCGCTGAGGTTATTGTGGGCCTGATGCACGACACGCAGCACCACAAAATTGCTTTCATCACTGCCGTCCACCAGATCATGTCCGGCCTGGCCTAACAAACTAAACGTAGTGCCAGGTGAAAGTGTGCGTACGGTACCGGCACCGGTGAAGATTTTATTTTGCACTTCGACTGCCTGCAGTTGCAGATCGGCCAGACGCTGACCCAAAGCGCGGCTCTCGTAACTATACGCGCCGGGGGCGTCTTGCGACACCAGGCTACTGCTATCACTGCTATTATTGGCGCTGCTGTGCGCGACCACAGGCCGGGTATTGATGCTGCGATAATCCCAGCTCGCCACTTCTACCGCCGTGGTTTGCCAGCGGCGCTCGCTACGCCAGCGGTCCATGCTGTCACTCTTCATCACCGCGCCGGGCTGGGTGAAGTTGATGCTGGCTTGTGCATTTGGTTTAAAAGCGGCGTTGTTATCGGCGATCACCAGGGTATGGCTACCTAAGGTCGCACTGGCTGGGTCGCCCAGATGTTCTACCCAACTAAACAGACCTTCTTCACTCATCAGGCGCTGCACAAAGGCCAGATCGCTCTCTTGATATTGGGTTGTGAGTGAACGTTTTGGATAGGCACTCAGATCGGCAATCTCTAGCCGCCAGGCAGGCACCAATTTACCCTGCCCTTGGTAATCTTTAAAAATAGATTCCAGAATATCTAACACGCTCATGTCTTGATACGTAGTGCTATCACGGCGCAATGCCATGAAGGCGGTCCAGGGCTCGACGATCAGTTTGTAGCGTGCCAGACCACCGTTAGATCCTAATGTCTCGACCCGCGTCACATGTCCATGAAAAGGTCGCAATGCGGTACTAGCATTGGCCGTCATCAACTCTAGCAAGACCGTTTGACCGATTAGGCTTCTTAGGGCCAGATGGGCATTACCAGAAAGCGCAATGATCTCGAACTTAAAGCCTTCGCTCAGGCTCTCTACCCCGGTAAAACTCTCGGCCATTAACTGATTAGGGCCCAGCGGCGTGTTTAGACGCAGCACGCGCTGATGCTGCGTCCAGTCACCGAGGTCACCTAACAGAGAAAGAACTTGATTCGCTAGCTTGCTGATATTCATGCTTGATCCGACACGGTTTTGCAATTATTTCGGGCTAAGGCCACAGCAGTTCTTGGCCCAAAAATGCAGGAAAAGAACTGTGTTTCACTCTATTTTTACTACTTAATACTGTATTTAAACTGGCCTTGTTTATTCGCGCTGACCTTAATTTTACTGATCGCTGCACCTTCTGCCATTTTAGCCAAGACGCTCTCGGCGATCTCCGGTAAGAGCGTGCCATTGAGGATATTGTCTACATTACGGGCACCAGAATCGACCTCGGTACAGCGCGCCAACACCGCCTCTACCAGGGCATCGTCATAACTCAACTCGGCTTTATGATTGATGCTGATACGCTTTTGGATGCGTTTGAGTTTGAGTTCGATAATCTGCACCAGCACCTCATCGGCGATCGGATAAAACGGGATCACTTTCAGACGTCCCAAGAAAGCCGGCTTGAAAGCCTTCATCAATTGCGGACGTATCTGTTGCTCTAGCATTTCAGGTGTCGGCAGATCTTTCGCCTCTACGTTCAGGCATGCCTGCATCATCTGGCTAGAGGCGACGTTCGAGGTCAGGATGATGATAGTATTTTTAAAATCGATCTCCCTGCCCTCGGCATCATCCAGTACACCTTTATCAAACACCTGGAAGAATAATTCCAGCACATCAGGATGCGCTTTCTCTACTTCATCGAGCAAGACGACGCTATACGGATTGCGTCGTACCGCCTCGGTTAATACTCCCCCTTCGCCATAACCGACATAACCTGGCGGCGAGCCTTTTAAGCCAGAGACGCTATGCGCTTCCTGGTATTCGCTCATATTGATGGTAACTAGTTTGCGCTCGCCGCCGTACAACACGTCGGCCAGCGCCAAAGCGGTTTCTGTCTTGCCGATGCCAGATGGGCCTACAAACAAAAATACGCCCTTAGGTTTATTCGGATCGTCCAGATTTGCGCGCGAGGTGCGCACCCTTTGCGCCACCGCATCGATAGCATGGCTTTGGCCTAAGACGCGCTCTTGCAATAAATTTTGCAGGTTAAGCACAGTCTTGATCTCATCCTTAACCATCTTACCTAAAGGAATACCAGTCCAGGCCGCCACGATCTCGGCCACAATATGGCCGTCGACCTGCACCGGCACCATAGGCGTATCGCCTTGTAGCTGCTTTAGCTGTTCGATCAAGCCTTGTAACTCGCTATTTTCTGAGGACACTTTCGCGTCCTTGGATTTTTTGCCGGTTTTGCTACTAGCGCTAGGTTTTTCCGCTTCATGGTCAGTGCCGTTAGCAGGCTCTGTGCTAGCTTCTAAAGTGGCGCGCAGGTTTTTGATTTGCTCAGTCAAGACTTTTTCTTGTTCCCAGCGCGCACTCACACTACTTTGCTCGCTCTGCAAAGACTCAGACAATGTACGCAACTCTTGCAGGCGCACGCTATGCTTGCCACCGGCACTTTGCTCACGCTCTAACGAACTTACTTCTGCACTGAGCCTATCCAATTTTTTGCTGATGTTTTCTAATAAGACGGGGGTGGCGTTTTGCCCCAGAGCCACTTTGGCGCAAGCGGTATCGAGTACGCTGATGGCCTTGTCCGGCAATTGGCGTCCACTGATGTAACGATGCGAGAGCCGCACCGCTTCGGTGATGGCTTCATCGTAAACTCGCACATTAAAGTGTTTCTCCATCAAGGGCGCCATACCACGCAACATGGCGCAGGCCAACTCTTCAGATGGCTCTTCTACTTTGACGACCTGGAAGCGGCGCGCCAGAGCCGCATCTTTTTCAAAATATTTTTTGTACTCGCTCCAGGTAGTGGCTGCGATAGTGCGCAATTCGCCGCGCGCCAATGCGGGCTTCAAAAGATTAGCGGCATCGTTCTGCCCGGCTTGGCCACCAGCCCCTATCATGGTGTGTGCCTCATCGATGAAAAGGATAATCGCGTGCGGGCTTTTCTTGACTTCATCGATCACGTTCTTCAGGCGATTTTCAAACTCGCCTTTGACGCTGGCACCAGCTTGCAACAAGCCCATATCAAGCGTATGAATCTCGACGCCCTGCAATACTTCCGGAACGTCATTTAGCGCAATACGGAGCGCCAACCCCTCAACCACAGCAGTTTTCCCAACGCCAGCTTCGCCGGTAAGTATCGGATTATTTTGGCGTCTGCGCATCAGGATGTCGATAGCCTGACGGATTTCCATATCGCGGCCAATCACGGGGTCAACTTTTCCATCGCGGGCGCGCTGAGTCAGATTGGTGGTGAACTGATCTAAAGCAGGCGTCTTGCCAGCGACTTTGGAATTCAATTCGCTCACCGGATCGCCACCATCCTGGGCTTGATTGCCCCCCTGCTGCTGAACATCTGCAGCATCATTCTCTTGCGATCCTGCCGTCAGTTTCGCCAGATTGTGTTTTAAATCGTCAAGCCTGAATTTAACAAACAGTTTAGAACCGCGATACGCCAATTGCGCCAGATCTGGTTCTGTCAGTAAAGCCAACAATAAATGGCTGCTTCGTATCTGTTGCTGCTTGCCAGCCTGCACATCGAGCGAAGCGATCAGCCAGGCATGCTCAAACAGTTTGGGCAAATGTGGAGAAAACACCGGTGTGCGACTATTCCCGGTCTGAAAACGATTGATCTCAGTACGTAGATCTGCCTCTAAACTATTCGGGCTAATGTCGCAGTGATGGGCGATACGCACAAAATCACTATTAGGTTGCTCTAGCAAAGCTAAAAACAAATGTTCAATATCGACCTCGTACTGACCCAGTCCCACACAAATCGAGGCGGCTCTGGTCGCCGCAGTACGCGATGTATCATTGAGTTTGCTAATCAAAGTCTTGAGGTTAATGCTCATTTTCAGTTTACCTTTGTTTTATTGCTGGTCTTGATGGCCTGAGTCGTATCATCAGGCACACAGTATTTTCACATCTTGCTTAGCGATAAAATGATCTCTAGCGCTCAGCGTATTATTTATAATCCCTGTATCACATAACGCACATGATTGCGGTCCTCAGCAGATGGTGTCGTCATCAAAAAACTATCCCAGCCGAGACGCCCACTATTCGTTACTGAAGAGAAATTCATTCCCACGACATCTTGCTTGCGCAGTACCAACTGCACTTCAAATTCCAAGCATAAATTACTCAGCATCGCAAGCATGTGCTCCAAGGCTCTGGCTGCTGCTGCGCCAGGTAAAAAGGTGTCGAACTTAACCCGGTTCAAAGGCCCTATCAACAAGCGCATACGCAAATCACGCTGCCACACTCTGGCGCCGACCATGGCCTCAGAACCTAGCGTAGCGTTGACAGAGCCGAGCATGGTTTGTTGCTGCTCCGGCACCTCGTACCACGCACCAACAAATTGCTCTATCAAAAACGGCACGCCAAAATACTCACTCAAGACGCGTTGCATATGCGCCGCCGAGGCTGGCCTTTGCATCAAGGCCGCAGCATAAAACCCCATGCTTTGATCTAATACGCCTTGTTTCTCAGGCTCCAACCTGTCTTGCAAACTCTCATGCCCCAAACCAGCGATGGATAACAGTAGCGGCAAAAACTTGTCTTGCTTCCCCAACTCATACTTCAGCTCTAAGCGATATTTACGCCAAGCCTGATAAAACAGCGCCACCGCCCGGTTTGAAAACGTATCGAGAAAGGCCCTGGGACTTTCATCTTTCTCAAATAACTCTTGTGCCGCTATGCTCTCGGTATAGTGGGCGGGTAGTGCTCCATTCCCACCCAAAAAACCCATGAAGGTAGGCGTAATAGCGATTTGTCCCAGCTCACCATTTTGCAAAGCGGCTTGCATTTCAACTTCGGTTTTTTTTATCGATGCCGGCTGTAGCTTCAACGCCTCTAATTCACTGGCAGGAAAACTCAGTGAAGTACGGTTTTTAAAACGCACATAATCAGCGACCGCATTTTCGTGCGGAACGCCGTTTTGTTTCAACCAAAGCTCAACCATCCTGACCGCCTGAAAAAACTGAAAACGGTAAGGTTCATCCAGCAAACGCTGAACTACACTAGGCTCAAATCGCCGCTTCGTGGCAAACATCGCAGGAGCTCCTCCCCTGTTTTGCTAGACAAAATAATGAGCTGCGTAAAGCTGTTTGCGGTTACATACAAACCAAAAAATCTATCCAAAATATGCGCGAAAGCATGCACACCGCTACCGACGAAACTTTCTTCCTCTATGGTCAGACGTATTTCTATGCCGCGCACCAGACAGGCAAACGGATTGCCTGGCAACCAGGCTTTTGCGGCCTTATGCTCTATCCCGACTACACCACCTATCTGTCTTTGCGAGGTCGCCGATCGTGGTAAATCATACAATCGCAACATTTCCTGGAAAGCCACCAAGCCTCCCTTAGACAAAGACAAGTGATTCAGGGATAAATGCGAAATTAAACGCCATTGCGCTCCACGACCACGCTCAAAGCGATATGAGTTAGTCGGCTTCCGCAAAAAGCTAATCGCATTAACCATAGATCCGCCTTCGAGGAACAGATCGCCGCCCGGTAAACCATAGGTGAGCGACGCCGGCAAATCACGGTTACTGCAAGTGAGATCGAGACTGAGGGTTTGTATCTCTACCGCAGCCGGATCAAAATCGATATCCACGATAGAGATTGAGGTCTCATAACCAGGGCTTTTGGTGGCCAGCATTTCATCTCTGTGTGCCACCCAATAATGTCCCTCTTTCTCTGAGGTTTCGCCATGTTGCAAGGAATAAAAAGGACGAAACTCTGTAACCGATTCACCCTGTGGCGTTTGCCTGACCATCTTGACCGAGTCTATGCTATGCACTTCATAGGCAAAGGCGCGCCGCGCATCGGCCACCACCGGATACTGTGCGCCGGTATGGCTGAGGCGAATAGGATCGCCGCGTTGTTTGAAAATATTGATTACCGGGGTACAGCCCAGCAGGACGTTTTTAGCGGAGACCGTGGCCAGCATGCGCGCCATATTTGAATCTGAGCGCAAGCCGCTTAAGACCAAATGCAGAGTAAAGGATTTACATGCGCTAGGCAAAACGGAGCTAATCGCCTTCAAATCGATATCGAAAAAATTAAACTTCTCAGGGAAACTAAAATATTCAGTAAGTAAGCGATAGGCCGGATGCGAGCGTGCTGAAAACGAGATTAAAGCGTCGTCCTCATCAAAACCTACGCCTTGTAGTGGTACTTTTTTCAATGCGATCCAGCGCCGACTCTGACCAATTTCTACATAAGCGCACACGGTGCGCATGAAAAGACTGTCTCTTAAGCCCGCGCAAAATGAGGATTCACCATCGATAAAGGCGCGCAGCGAATCTAAGTTCAGTTGCGAAAAACCTAGCTGCTCAGAGAGCATATCAATCGTAATACTAATGCTGGAAGTAGCTTTAGTCGGCAACACCACCGATTCGGGGGGATTGGCAATCGGATCAAACCTCACGTGCGACAAACGTATCGGTGCCACAGTCACGTCATAGACAGTCTTAAAACGGCATGCTGCGCCCTTCACGGGTCTAGATGTTAGCTCGGTGCCGCGTGCAATTTTTGCCGCAGCAGTTAACTGAGCGGCGGCAGCGCTATAATCGAGACGAGCGATAGAGCAGGAGGGGAAAGGTCGCAAATAATGCGGATACAAGACATCGAACAGTGCTTCCGTGAATTCTGGATAATCATCATCGAGACGCTTAGAAATACGCGAATTGAGCAAGGCGAACGACTGTATCATGCGCTCAATATGCGGGTCTTCGCAGACTTCACCGACCATCAATAGGCGTCCGGCAATCTTCGGGTAACGCTCAGAAAATTCGCGCGAATAGCGCTTTAGAAAACCGAGCTCACGCTCGTAATAGGGCAGTAACTCGTCCATCTTACAACTCTATGCGCGTATTACGGCGCGTTTTACTAATCGAATAATGTAAGCTAGACGGCTGCAAGACGGCATCAAAACTGACAGGCTCTTGCGCGGGATGTACCACCAACAAGGCAGAAATAGCGAAATTGAGTTTATTCACCGAACCCTCTTGCACTTCTAAAGAAGCGATCACGTTTTGCAGGCGTGGCTCATGTCTGGCGATGGTCTTCTCCAAAGAACGGCAAATAAAAGCTCTATCATCCGTACTCGACAAACTTAGACCTGCAAAATCGTTCAGACCATAAGTGGCTATCGATTTACTACATTCCGGGTAGGACTTAAATAGCTCATCGGAGATGACTTTGCGGGTATTGAGCAAAGACTCCAGGTCGCGCGCCACAGAATCTTTCAATTCTTCCATAGACAGGCGTACCACCACATCATTAGACGCGGTCTGCCGATTGCCCATTAATAATTTATCCAACAATCCGGGAGCAAAGCCATGCATAAATCAAACTTCCAAAAAAGCTACCGCGACATTCAAACCAATGAATGCCGCGGACATTACAAAAAAACTTAAGCTACTTTATTTTCCGACAGGCTCCAACCACCAGCAGTATTCCCACCAGCGCCGCCGTCGATTTTTTGCTGAATGTATTTCCATTTCACTTCAGAAAATTTCAAACGAACTTCTTCATTCAAAATGTTGCCAGCAACAACGGAAGGAGAAACACCGCCGATCAAGACATTTTTAAGCTCGATTTCAAAGTATTTAATTCTTGCGCCATCTGCATTTGCGCGCATGAATTCAAACTTTGCCTTAGGAATAGTTTTTCCAGATGAGCTATTTTGCAGTAACAAAGGTGTCGCCAAATCACACAGCTTATGCAAAACAATATCTTTGTGCTCGCAGCGCTCGGCAGTGTGGCCACCACCGTTAGAAGAAGTGGCAGATTTAGGTTGCAATACTTCCCAGCTTACTGAATTACATTCGATCCAGTCTTTATGAGTAGAATCCGTAGATTCACCTTTGATACCGTCGATTTGCAGATAGACGTCAATTGCCATTTTGTATTTCCTTCACAAAAAATTAATTAAAAAATTACGACTTGGTCGATTGAGGCAACTCCGCGACCAAACGGAGTGATACCGATAACTCATCGAGTTGAAAATGTGGGCGCAAGAAACTCACCGCACGATAAACACCTGGACGGCCGGGAACTTCCGACACCTGCACCGAGGCTTCTCTTAATGGGAACTGCGCTTTTTTTGCCTGACTGGCATTATCATCAAGCAGTACATACTGAGACAGCCAATTCCCCAAAAACTCTTCCACGTTCGCCGCTGACGCAAAACTACCTATCTTGTCGCGCATCATCGCTTTCATATAATGCGAAATGCGTGAAACGGCAAAAATGTACTGAAGTTGGGAAGACAATACGGCATTGGCATTGGCCGTATCGCTGGCGTATTTTTTTGCTTTTTGCGCTGATTGCGCGCCAAAAAACGCGGCATAATCAGTGTCTTTGCAATGGACCAGAGAAATAAAGCCCAGATCACTTAATTCTTTTTCACGTCTATCGGTAATCGCGATTTCGGTTGGGCATTTCAATGCCACTTCGCCCTCATCGGTTTTAAAGGTATGGGTAGGTAAATCCTCCACCAAGCCTCCACCCTCAACCCCGCGTATCGCAGCGCACCAGCCAAAATCGTCAAAGGCCGTGGTCAGCTTAGTGGCGAAGGCATACGCCGCGTTACACCACAGATATTTCTCATGATCTGTACCGTCGACGTCTTCAACAAAATTAAAACCTTCGACCGTTGCGCCATCACGTGGATTAAATGGCAAACGACCCAAGAAACGCGGCAAAGTCAGCCCCACATAACGAGAATCTTCTGACTCGCGGAAAGACTTCCATTTGGCGTATTCAACGGTATCGAAAACTTTAGACAAATCTCTAGGCTTACCTAAATCACTATAAGTCTCGAGGCCAAACAATTCAGGTGATGCCGAAGAGATGAACGGAGCATGCGCCGCTGCGGCAACGTGCGACATCTGCTCGATAAAATACATATCTTCAGGTTGACGGGTAATTTCAAAATCACCGATCAGGGCACCAAACGGCGCACCACCAAAAGTACCGAATTCTTCTTCGTAGACCTTCTTAAACATCGTGCTTTGATCAAATTCCAAAGCTGTTTGAAAATCTTTCACCAATTCTTTCTTGGTGACGTTCATCATTTTTATTTTCAAACCAGTGCCGGTGGCAGTGTTACGCACCAGATAATTCAAGCCAGTCCAACTACCTTCAAGCTTCTGAAACTCGGGCGCATGCATGACTGCACTCAATTGCTTGGAGATCAGGTAATCGAGTTCAGCAACCCGCGCATCGATAGTTGCTGCCAGATTATCTGACACGACTACAGTGCCTTGCATCACCTGACTCACCAATTCAGAGATAATATCCTTAGCTCTAGCGTGCTCTACTGACGACTTAGCGACCTTACTTTGCTCGACGATCTGATCCAACAACCCGATTTCTGCGTACTCACCAGGCGCGCTAGTGGCCAATTGTTGTGAGGACATATTAAGCTCCCTGCTTAGTAGTTTGCTGACTCAAAGCAGCCAGTTTTTCTGTACTGTTAAGCACATCGTTCAAGATATCTTCTAGTTTCTCATTCCCAGCCAACTTATTTCTCAGATCCGCCAATTTAGTACGCGCTTCCAGCAATTTTTTCAAAGGTTCGACTTGCTGCACCACAGACTCAGGACGAAAATCTGCCATCGATTCAAATTTCAAATCAACCGCAAACTCACCACCTTTATCACTGAGCTCATTCGCAACCCGAAACGCTGCGCGCGGCTGCAAGCCACTCATTACTTCGTCGAAATTATCTCTATCGATACCGACAAATTTTCTGTCCTTTAAACGCTGCTGAGCCAACTCAGACTTACCGCTAAAGTCGCCCGCAACACCAACAACGAAAGGCAATTCCTTTTGCGCTACCGAGTCGCCTATCTCTACGTCATACGTCATCTGAATACGTGGTGGACGCACTTTTTGTAATTTTTTTTGTATACTTTCTTGCTTTGCCATGACAGCTCCTTATAAGGCTAAAAAATGACCAAAACGTCTCTTGGCCAACGTCCATCTTTATTACTGAGTCATTACTTCAAAGAACTAAAAGGATTGCTATCTGCCTTTTTCACTTCAACTGCCACAGGCTTAGCCGCAACTGCCTCTGGCTTTGCAGGCACGGTTCGTTTTACGACAGGTGCTGGCTTAGGCACTACAGGAACTAAGACTGACTCGCCCAAGCTCTCACGCAGCAATTTCGCCAGATCTTGCGCCTCAGTGCGAACCGAACCCGACAGATTATTTTGCTTACTCAAATCCGCAAGAGCCTTGGTTGATAAGCGCAAACCACTCACAGCAACGATGCTATTGGCCAACTTATCACTAGGATCACGCTGCAAGACCTCTTGTGCATCAATGATGGCCTGACCGTAATTAGAACGATCAAAGTTAATTTGCGCCATTTGCAACCATGGCTTTTTATCCGCAGGATAAGCGCTTTTGGCCGCTTGCAACTGAGTCAAGGCCTTCTCTGGCTGGCCGGAACTAGATGCGGCAGTAGCCTGCGCCAACATACTATCCAGACTAACAGGCACAGGCACCTCTACCACTTTTTTAGACATGTCAGCGCACGCGCTCAACAATACGATGGACGATATACACAACAGATAATTACCGGTACGACCTAACATAACCATTTCCTCTTAATGCCCGTAAACCATGAGCGCAATTAAATCAAAAAACTATTTTTCTAAGCAGCATCCACTTTAAAATACGGTTAATTTTATGGCAATAGTAATTAAACAACTAGCGTTAGTTAATTTGTAATAATTTGTAATAATTTAATTCCACATATACCGCTGGACACGTCAAAAAATCGACATCTACATTGAAAATTTCTTCTATTTCAGCCATCTCCAATTAACATCCATTAATTAATATAAAGACAAAATAAAGTTAGTAACAATTTTGACGTAAAAAATGATTAACACATTGGTGTTGTATATTTTATAATTGCGGTAATTATCCGGAAATAAAATTCATTAGAAAAATATTCGTACTAGGCGTCGTGCTTCATCGAACATTCGAGTGACAAGAAATGAATAAATGTTAAAACGATTTTGCGCTGCCTCACATAAAGTCACGTCAAACCTAAAGAACATCAAGCAATGATCAAGCCTAGGTAACTAATTCAGGTGAATATGAAAAAATCTTTTATACAATTAATTTTAATTTTCACAAGCCTAATGACAATGTCGGGCTGCGGCACGATGGAAGCGGTTGGCGGCATCACCAACAGTGCATTGGAAGTAGTAGGAATAAAAAAACCTGACGTCCCAGAGATACCAAAAATCCCGGATGCGCAAAAACCAGCTCGAACTATTCGGATTGATGTACACGCCTCGAATAATTTAAATCTGGATGCGAATGGTCGCCCACTAGCTCTGGTCGCCAGGATTTATAAGCTAAAACAAAATGCCGCATTTGAGCAGGCCAGTTACGACACCTTTTTAAATCCTCAAAAAGAGAAAGAATTGTTAGGCGCGGATTTACTGGAAGTAAAAGAAATAACCCTGGTACCTGGGCAGATCTACCGTTCTGAAGAAAAAGTGAGCCAAGAGGCTTACTTTATAGGCGTCATTGGGCTATTTAGAGCGCCTGCGGCGCAGCGCTGGCGCACTAGCTTTCCCGCAGCAGAAGCAGAAAAATCTGGTATTACTGTGGCCATGCATGCCTGCGCCATAAATGTAGGGACAGGCATGGTAAGTGCAATTTCCACTTCCAATACCCAGTCCATGTCGGCGCTACGCTGTCCTTAAAACGGACAAAAACTGCAAAAGCAACAATCATAATTATTTAAAAGAGAATCACGTGAACATCGACGCAAAAGTTTTATGGGGCGAAGGCTTGTTCCTACGTCCTCAACATTTCCAGCAACAGGATAACTACCATGAGCGCCGCTTGCATGAAATGGCAATGGCCTTACACCCATACTCCTGGGGCATTATTAATTTGCAGTGCGATAAAGATGCACTAGCAAACAATAGTTTGCGACTGCTAGAGCTTGCCCTCATATTTCAAGATGGCGAGATGCTGAAAGCGCCCGCAGTAGACGATTTACCGGCAGCGATTGATCTGAGTGAACTCGCACTATCACAGCAGAGCATTACCTATTACATCGCTCTTCCTGCTCTCAAAAGCTTTGGCGGCAACTTCTCTGCGACGCCGAATGGCAGTAACTCCAGTCGCTATGTGCAAGAAAATAGAGATACCCCGGATCTGTTCACGCAGGCAGTCAACGCCGAATTAACTTATCTCAAAAAAACCGCAAGGCTGGTATCAGAATTTGAGCCACGCGATTCACTAGTGAGTTTTCCGGTCCTACGTTTGCGCCGCACTTCAACAGGCGGTTTTGAGTTAGACCCTAGTTTTGTTGCGCCTAGCTTGAGCATCCGCAGTTCACCACTATTGTTTATACAATTACGGCGCTTACTAGATGCCTTGCAAGCCAAGGTAAACGCCTTGTACGGGCATCACCGCGAACCGAGTAAAAACGTGATTGAATTTCGCTCCGGCGATATCTCTTCGTTTTGGTTACTGCATACAGCCAGCTCTGCATTTGCTTCTTTGAGCCATTATTTGCACCATCCTAATTTGCACCCCGAGCGTCTGTATGAACAATTACTCGGCATCACCGGTGCTTTGCTGACTTATTCCAAGACCAGTTCCCTGACCGACTTACCACCGTATTCGCATCAAGATCCCGGTCCTTGTTTTGCCAAGCTGCACGGGATAATCCGCGAGCTGTTGGATACAGTCATTTCGTCCAAATACTTCTCTATTGCGCTCACTGAAACCAAACCATCGTATCACCACGGCATGCTCGATTCCGGCAAAATTACCGCCGAGACTAGCCTTTACATTGCGGTCGGCGCGGATATGCCGGCAATAGAACTGGTCGATATCGTACCTCTGCGATTTAAGCTGGGAGCGCCGGACGATGTAGAAAAATTTGTGCTGTCGGCCATGCCTGGCGTCAAATTAGTGCACTCACCGCAGGTGCCGTCAGCCGTGCCGGTACGACCAGACACCTACTATTTTGCGATAGAAAATAAAGGGCCTATGTACGAGCGTATGCTCCAAGCCCAATCTATTTCTATTTACGTACCTTCCGGGATACGTGACCTTAAACTCGAACTTTTGGCGATTACAGCATGAGCGACATGAACAGCACCTACAATTCGGCTCCTTCACTGCTAGGCAATAATTTTGCGCAACATGCCGCGGCCGACAACACATTCACCCCGCGCTCCTTACTCGATTTAATGTACGACGGTTTTTATGCCTTGTTCATGCTAAAAAATCGTAGCGCACCGCAAGACGACGTCATTTTTTCGACCAAAATCAGCCGCTTCCTGGAAGACTTCGATCGCAATGCAAAAAAAATGGGCGCATCGGCCGACGACATTCATGGCGCCAAATATGCGTTCTGCGCCGCCGTCGATGAAATCATCCTACGTTCACAGTTCGATATAAAAGCCGCGTGGGAGCGCCGCCCTCTGCAATTGCTCATTTTCGGCGATCAATTGGCTGGAGAAAATTTTTACAACCGCTTAGAAGAATTACGCACTAGGGGTGCCGCCCACGTTCAAGCCCTGGAGGTATTTCATATGTGCCTGCTATTAGGATTTGAAGGCAAATACATGTTGGAAGGTTCAGAAAAGCTCAACTATCTGACCGCCCGCCTCGGCGATGAGATCGCTTTAATGAAGGGCAAGAGTGCAGGCTTTGCGCCGCATTGGGCGCGCCCCGATCAAATCATCAACAAGCTACGCAATGAAGTGCCGCTGTGGATCATTTGTTCTGTATTCGCCCTGATTGCAATCTCTGGCTATTCTGGTCTGAACTGGATGCTGTCGCGCTCCACCGCGACCAGCATCAATGCCTATAACGATGTCGTCAAGCTAGCCCCGCGCGCCGCCAATATCACCATCACCTTGCCTTGATTGCGCACTAAGAGCTATTTATGAACGACCTCACCTCCACGCTAAGCAATGAGCTTGCCGCCGTCAGTTCTCAACTCTTCGGTTCCCTGTTAAGCCAGCATGCCCGTCTCATTACTCTGGAGACGGCGCAGGGTTCAGATCTTCCTGATTCTTTGATGGTAGAGAGCTTTAGCGGCACGGAGGCGGTCAATGATTTGTTCTGCTTCGAGATCGATGCCCTGAGTTTATCGACCACGGTCGACCTCAAGCAATTCATCGGAGAAGAGATTACGCTAAGGCTGTTGCAGGCAGATGGCAGCAAGCGTGCCTGGCATGGCTACTGTACCGAGGCGCAATGGCTGGGTGCCGATGGCGGCGTGGCGCGTTATCGTTTGCGTCTAGAGCCCTTCCTGGCCTTTTTGCGTTTACGGCGCGATGCCTTTATTTTTCAGGACAAGGATGCGCAGCAAATCGTCACCGATCTGATGGCAGACTATCCGCAAGCCAATTTTGCCTGGGATGTCACGCAGACCTTGCAAAAACACGCGATCTGCACGCAATACCGTGAGAGTGATCTGGAATTTCTGACCCGCTTATTGGCGTCCGAAGGTTTGAGTTACCGCTTTGAACACGATCAGGCTGGCTCGGGTTCCGGTTCTGATTCTGAATCCGAGTCAAACTCCGGCTGGGCTAGCCATGCCAAACATCAGCTAGTGATCTTTGATGCGCATGCCACCGCGCCGGCCATGCCGGGCGACAGTAGCATCCGCTATCACGGAGTACGCGCCAGCGAGGCCAGCGATTCTATCAATCAGTTTGCCGCCATCCGTCAGGTACAGAGCAATGCCGTGACTGTCTCCAGCTGGGATTTTTCGCAAGTAAGCGCACCCGCCTCAGAACTGAGTTCTAGTCTGGCAGCCGGTGAACTACCCGCTTTATCTATCTATGATGGCGTGGCAGAACGCGCCTATACCGATAGCGCGGCCGCCTCGGATCATAGCGAGCTGCAATTGCGCGCCTTGGAAATGCAAAATAAACGCTACCAAGGCGGCGGTGCGGTACGTCAATTGGCCGCTGGCCATGCGTTCACCTTAAGCCAGCATGCGCATTACCTGCCCGGTGACGACGCCTTCACGGTGCTCTCGGTAGAGCATGCCGCCACCAACAATATAGCGGCGGGCGTGGCGCGCCTGCTCAACATCAACGAGCTAGAGCGCGGCACCTATAGAAATACCTTTAGCTGTGTACGCCAAAGCGTGCCCATCGTGCCCGCCGCCACCGCATTGCGTCGCCCGCCTAGCGCATTGGGCGCACAGGTGGCGCTGGTGGTCGGTTTGGCTGGCACCCCTTTGAGCACAGAACGCGATCATCAGATCAAGGTGCAATTTGCCTGGCAACGCGGGCAAGCGCCATTGGCTGGTGGCTTGAGCGAGACTGGCAGTGAGGCAGACACTAAGGGCAACGCCCCCGGTAACGAGACCTCCGGTACCTGGGTGCGCGTGGCCGAGGCGCTGGCCGGAGCCAATTGGGGGACGAATTTTACGCCGCGTCTGGGTAGTGAAGTCGTGGTCGATTTTATTGAGGGCGATATGGATAGGCCCGTCGTTATCGCCCAGCTCTACAACGGCAGTGATCTGCCGCCCTACTCGGCCGGTGTCGATTCTGGCGTGAATCACGCCGGTTACCTCTCCGGCATGCATAGCAACAATCTCGAAGATGGCGGTTACAACCAATGGGTGGTCGATGACACCCAAGCGCAATTACGGATGCGCTTAGCCAGCAGCAGCGCCGCATCCCAGCTCAATCTCGGTTATCTGATCGCACAAGCGCCCACCTCGGCGCAACGCGGTAGTTATCGAGGGATCGGTTTTGAGTTACGCAGCGATGCCTGGGCTAGCCTGCGCGGCGCCGAAGGCGTATTGATCTCCACCACCGCACGTCAGGCCAAAGGCAGCAGCGTCAGCTCAACCCAGATGGATGTGCAAGAAAGTGTCGCCCAACTCAAAGCCGCACAAGGCACGGCTAGCGCCATCAGCCAGGCCGCCACCCATCAAAACGCCTTGATCAGCAGCGACGCCAACAAGGCGCAAGGTGCGCGCATCACGGCATTAGATCAACAACAAAAAGGCAAATACACAGCCCCCGTGAATGGCCACACCGCACAGAAAGCCACGCCTGGCGCACGCGAGTTAGACCCAGCACAGCCGGTAGAAAAGTTCGAGAGCGCCATCGTCCATCTGGAAGGCCAGTCCAGCATCAACCTCGCCAGCCCGGCGTCGACTGCCCTGTTTGCAGGCCAACAGCTGCACTGGACCACGCAAGCAGACAGCCACTGGGCAGCAGCCCACACCGTGGCCAGCGTCTCGGGCAACGCCACCAGCTTGTTCACGCATGCCGGCGGAATACAGGCCTACGCCGGCAACGGCCCACTCTCGCTACAAGCCCACACCGACAAACTAGAACTACTGGCCGACCAAGAGATCACCATCATCTCGGTCAACGACCAAATCAGCATCAACGCCAAACAAAAAATCACCCTAATGGCAGGGCAATCCTCCGTCACTCTAGAAGGCGGCAACATCACCTTCACCTGCCCCGGCAATTTTACGGTGAAGGCAGCCCAGCATGTGTTTGATGCGGGGGCGAACAAGGCGGCGCAATTGGGGAAATTGCCGGATGGACGGGTTTCATCGCCCATTTGCACTGAATGCCTAAAGGATGCGGCGGCATCTGGTAGTCCATTAGTAGCTCGCAGCTGATGGTAACTTCCAACTTAAATCAATCCCGCAGCATGTATTTTTCTGAAGTAAGGCCGCAGGAAGAAATAACGCAACAATTGCGGACATTGACAACAGGTAAGCTGCGCTTGTATGCATTAATTGATGCGGCACATACCGCAACCAAACTTCAAATGATACGTCAGCATGTTTCTTTTGATGCTGCCCTAGGTTTATTTGCCGGAATGCCTGAACAAGATGCGCAATCAGCAGGGCCTTTTTTATTGCAACTAAATCCTTTTGAAACCACTCATGAAGCGAGGATAAGCTGGCTAATAAAAGCTCAGATACTTGCGCCATGCGTGACTTGGATTTGGAGCGAGGCAATTCCGTCCGTTTTACACAGGCACTTGCAACAGCAATTAATTGCCAAATTACCTGATGGCAATGAGGCGCTATTACGATTTTATGACCCACGGGTCTTGCAGCAATTACTAACGACATTATTCAATACAGAGCAAACAAAGGCACTGCTAGGGCCGATTGTCCGGTGGCACTGGTATCTCCCAGAAACGGGCCAACAAGCCTACTCAACTGATACCACCGCGGTGTCTTAGAGATTGGTTTATTCGCAAACCCCAGACTGCCAACAAGCGCTATCTATGATTACAATTACATTCGATCAATTACGACTACTCGATAGCGACATTCGCCATAAGTTCGCAGTAAAACTGAGTACTCAATTGCGTGCCGACTATACGGATCTGTTTGCCCCCTTGCCGCCCGCACTAACACAGCGCATGGTGGCACGCAAGATAGATTACGCAGAAGAACGTTACGAGATTCACTTTCAGAGTGCCTTGACGACGTATCTCCATTATTGCTGTGCGATTGGTCCTGCCTTTGATACGCAGAGCGAGATTCAATCTGTGCTCGATGACCTGTCTTTGTATCCGGATGATATTCCTGATCTGCTGCCCGATAGAGTCAGCGACCAAGGCTGGGAAGAAGCAGATCAACAAGCACGCAAGAATGGCAAGAGCGCCTGGTTTGACGCCACACCAAAGGGCTTGAGCGATGAAGTGGCGGCACGTTTTTGTTGGGCTAAGCATGCAAGCAATTTGGAAACGCTTCATCAAGAATCGCCCACCAATGAAACGGCAGATGCAGACCTAACGGCATACATTACCAAAGCAATGCAAGCAGCACGAACGCATCAAATCAATGATGCCACTGGCATGGCAGCCTTTGCCTTTTGCATGGATGTGCTGGGGGCTGATTTTATCCGCCTTCACGGCAAAGCCTGGGTGCCGGCGGTATTTCATGACACGGCCATTTTACCCGTCTTACGCAGCGCGACCCTGGTGGGCTGTACCGAGCTTGAATGGCGTATTGCGCTATAAATTATTAGAAATAGGATAAGTGATATGGCCGATCCAAATGCAGCAATCAATTTTGTAGAGTACATGAAAGGTGTCGGAGACGCCGTTGGCAATATGGCCAAGGAAGGGGCGTATGGCGTCTACGATTTTGGACAAGTCGTGGTTGGTGGCAGCAAGATTCTGGCAAAAGAAGGCTTAGGCGCACTCGGCGCAAAAGACGCTGCGGCGGCCATCACGATAGAAGATATCAAACCACTCAGTGCCTTAGGTAAAGTGGCAGTCCAAGACGGCTATGAGGGTTTGGGCAATGCATTAAAAAGCATGCCAGCGAATGTCGCCAACGCGGTGACCGATGCCGCTGGCAAAGGGGATATGCGGGCGCTCGGTAGTGCAGTAACGGATGCAGTATTTCTAGCAGAAGGCGCACGAGCCGGTGCCGTGGGCGCAGTGAAAGGGGCAGCTAAAGGAGTGAATGCATTAAAATCTCTGGCGACCTCTGAGGCTAAGGCTGTTCCTAAGGTGGTGCCAACGGCTACTCCCAAGCCAAGAGCAAAACCCAAGGCTTGGGGGGCTCGCAAAAACGCGAAAAAGGCTAAGAATCCTAAGACTAGTAATAAGGCTTGTCCTAGTTGTGATAAGAGGAAAAACGTTAAGGCGCGAGAAAAGCAACAAAAAAATTACGCAAAAGAATCACCAAAAGAAACTACAGCATCTTCGAATCAAGAGAAAATTTCTTCAATTCGAGAGAAAATTGGTGCCGATATTAAAAACCATCCATTACGCCAATCCTATGAAAACGAAGTGGCAGGGTTAGAAAAAAAATCACAAAATATGACAGAGACTGGAAAACCGAAAAATGAAATCGCCAATGAGTTGTGGAAAGACAGGAGAGAACTTGGTATGAAGTATAAGGATCTCACGCCACAACCACTACGAGACTATATTTATGAGGTGAACTCAGGTAGATACGGCGATCCGCTAGGGCCAAAATTTGAAGATCTAGTCAGCAAACAATTGGAAAGTGGTAAAACACTTGATGAAGCTTACGATAAAATAATTAAATCATCTTCCACATCGAATAGTGATATAAACACACTTTTAGCGAAATTCGAAGAATGGCTTCAAAAGAAAGACACTTCCTACATAGACGCAGCACTCAAATCTTTTTAAGGTCAGTAATGGAAAAAAGAATATACCTCAAAAATTTCGACAACTACTTGCAAATTTTGGAGTATGACACCTATGAAGGTTCACATCGCATTACAACACGCGATGAAATTACTAAAAATAACGTAAAAATTTCATTTGGCACTTTTGTAGTTGAAGGGAATAACGTTGTTGGTGTTTATGCGACACCAAAAGGCCCTGTCTTCTTTAAAAATGAAACTAAACTCTTAGGTTCTCTTGGTGCAATAAAAGTAGAGATACAGAAAAATGTCAAACCTGGAATTAACCATTTTTCGCTTTACTCTAAGGGGCAACGAGTATTCGAAACCACTTACCTAGATCGAGACGGCATTGATTGCAATCCCTACGATACAGAAGAAGAAGATATAAATATGTTTGTTATGCTTTCAAATGCAACGGAAAAATCTCAGTTTTTTATTAATTACACTAAAGATTGGCTGTAAGAGCGTAACCCACAATCTAAACGTATGATTGTATTTAATCAAATTCTGAGGCAGCAACAACAGGTTATTTTCGATGCCAATACTGGTACTTTCTCTCCGATAGATGGAAATAAAATAGAAAGATCAAACGGTAATTTCTCTGAATTTGGCGAGCATACGTTCGCACTGTATGTTGATTTTGGCATCCTGTGTTTTCAATGGAACGATCATCGCTGGGATATGACTTCGTCAAATTTGGTCATTGAATATCAGCATGATTTCAAAATGCAGGCCACTATGTTCGCTGTAAATGGTTTAAAGATTGAATATCCTGCTTGGTGGAAAAACGATCCACATTTCGATCCAAATCTTCCTGAACTAGACGAAGATGAAGATTATTTTGGGTACATTTTTTCGGTTAAACAAAATCAACGACTACAACATAACTTAACAGTAGCTTGGGGGTAAATCGACAACAGTACAGCAGCCTACCTTGGTAATCGCCCCATTGCTCAAAAAATTATGAGCTATCCGAAGAGACATGATCTCAATAATAAAAACTACACCCAGTTCTATCAGTTTACAGATTAATGATAAAACCCTAAAAGTACTAGGCGAGTCATTTGCACGAGGATTTGGGTCACCAGATTTCATCATTAATATAGGTAGCATAGACACATGGGAACAACCGCATGAGGAAATTGTGGTCACCGAAAATGAGAAAAAAATGATTGTGCAATATTTGCTTGATGAGTTAACTCGACGTAAATGGACAGTTATTGCGGAATGAAGCCAATCGAGTGTTACATCCCGTCCAAAAATAATCGATTAAACGTGACCAATATAAATATTTTATTGAGCGTAATAAATGTTATTGCAAAAGATGTACCTGCCGCCGCAAGCCAGTTAGGAACGTTGCGTGAAAAAATTGCCGCTGGCATAGAAAAATACGACACAAATATCTCTGGTTTTAAACACTTTATCGTCTTTTCTTCAAATGGAAAGCCAACTGAATTTAGCTTTACCTTAAATGAAACTATTGATATTGCTGACATAGAAAAAAAATTTGGCTCGGTATCGGGAAATTATATCTTTAGAGATAACATTACTGAATTTTCTTATCATAATACCACTCCCTCTCCTATTGCCTTCAGCTTTATTAAAGATAATAAATTTGAAAAGAATTTGGACGGATCTTTTATTGAAACAACTCCATCTGGACAAGCAAAAATTCACACGAATTTATTGTTCGATTGCTTCTCTATTAAGGTCATTTGATTGTATCGAAGCACCAAAATTAAACAGACACTTCAACGGTACAGGCGCGGTCAGGCAACTCGCTGCCGCCCATACTTTTCAATTCAGCCAGCATAACCAATATGCACCGTGTAATAACTGTTTCACCGTGAGTATGGTCGTCCATACGGCGACGAATAACTTTGAGGCCGATATCGCCCGATCAGGGTCTCGCTAGCGAAAAAGATATTGTCACCAACTTGCGCTCAAAAGGCGTTAGCGTGGCGCGTTATCGCTTGCGTCTTGGACCCTTCCTGGCGTTCTTGCGCTTGCGACCCGATGCCTTTATTTTTCAAGACAAAGATGCGCAGCAAATCGTCACCGATCTGATGGCGGATTATCCGCAAACCAATTTTGCCTGGGATGTCACGCAGACCTTGCAAAAACGTGCAATCTGCAACCAGTACCGATAGACCGATCTGGAGTTTCTGACCCACTTATTGGCGTCCGAAGGTTTGAGTTACCGCTTTGAACACGATCAGACTGGCTCTGAATCTGAATCTAACTCTTGCTCGGCCAACCATGCCAATCATCAGTTAGTGGTCTTTGATGCGCAGGTCACAGCGCCGGCCATGCCGGGCGAGAGCAGCATCCGCCACCACGGCGTACGCGCCACCGAGGCCACCCAATCGCAATTGCGGATGCGCTTAGCCAGCAGCAGCGCCTCCTCCCAGCTCGATCTCGGCTAGCTATCAGAAAAACAATGACACTCAGGCCAAAT
Organism: Undibacterium sp. Ren11W; assembly: GCF_049340485.1. Taxonomy (NCBI): domain Bacteria; kingdom Pseudomonadati; phylum Pseudomonadota; class Betaproteobacteria; order Burkholderiales; family Oxalobacteraceae; genus Undibacterium; species Undibacterium sp. Ren11W. Next base: position 323,953 of record NZ_JBMPPB010000001.1, on the reverse strand, counting down.
TTGTAAAAACCAAGGGGCGCGCAACTGAAAAACAAACCGCGAAAGCCTCGCTCAAAGACTTTTCAGCGACAGTTGACGATTTTAATGGCCAAGGAAAAATGGCGAAAAAGGCCTATGAGTTACAAAAAAATGAAGAATGGGCAGCACTTGAAAAAATGTTCACTGACGAAAAACTAAATGATGGCTGGCTACCAAATCGTGGGGCAATTTCAACAGAAGAGATTGTATTGGAACCTGGAGAAAAAATAGATCGGCATGGTGGCTATTTCGATCGCGACACGGGCGTATTTCGCGATAAGGGTACTTTTTCTGCGAGTGCTAATGAACCATTTGAAAACAGAGCCCTTCCAATGGACACACTCAATAAACTCTACAAAATATATGAGGTACAAAAAAAATTCCCAATGTTCAAGCTGATGAAGCAATTCCCTGGTTTGAACAACGAGGGAAAGGAATACAATACGAACTACCACGATCCGTTGAAGAGCTCGTTGCAAAAGGTTATTTGAAAGAGGTGAAATGACATGACACTGAATTTACTTCAAGCTCCAAAAAAAATGATTTTCGATGATGACGATGCCAAATTGGCAGTTGAAAAATTCGAAATTATTGTTAACAATAATAAATTCAAAATAACTGCTAAAGATCTAATTGAATTTTCTAAGCTGGATGGTTATACAATTATTGGAGCTGCTCAATGGATAGCAAAATCGTTAGGCCTTAAAACCTCAAAATTCGATGGTGACATTGCATATATTGGAAGTAAGCGTGGGCTAATGCTGTATTTCGTGCCCGTCAATTTAGCGAACGAGGAACAATGCATTTTTATATTTTCATTTGGCGAATTTCAACCGAATCGCTTGAATTTGATCTACGAAGCAGTATATCAATCTATAAAATAGCTCGCATCAGTGAATTATTGAAACATTCAAGGATATCCACGCACTGAGCCTGTCTACACAGTCCCACGCAAAACGAGATGCATTGGGCTGCGGCCTACACGATGACGGCAGTCTCAAGTAATGCGACCGCGCTGTTTAGTAATGAAGACGGGATACAGCGGTATGCCGGAATCGGGCCCTTGTCTTTGCAAGCGCATACCTATCAGTTAGAAATTTTGGCAGACAAAGAAATTACGGTGATTTCAGTAAATGCCCAGATAATGGCTGGACTATCATCAGTTACTCTATACGGCAGCAACATAATCTGCACCTGCCCCGGCAATTTTACGGTGAAGGCAGCGATGCATGTGTTTGATGCGGGCGCTAACAAGGTGGTGCAATTGGGAAAATTTCCGGATGGACGGGTTTCATCGCCCATTTGCACTGAATGCCTATCTATGAAAGAAATCCTTTTTCATGCGTATTATTATTTTATGGCTCTACAAACATGGACAAGGCCAATAAAATAACTGGCTACATCACGAACAGCACCTACCAACTAAGAGACAAAGAATATGATAGCGAGGGTCGCCTTTACATAAATGAACAGGGCGAGTGGGTTATTCAATTTGATCACGCACCAGACCCCGGATGTTTGAATCTCGGCAGCACTTTTAAGGAAAATCCCGATGGGGATCATACAAGACGATTCGCCATAGAAAAGCGTACAAAAATTATCGGCATACGTATCATTTCAAAAGAAAAATCATTTTTTCATAATCGGATAAATAACAATTTTTTTGCACAAAAAAATTATCTAACAAGCTCGGATATCGTGATCGTTGTAAAACAAATAGACGAATTTTCTTACGTTAAATTTAGGCATCTTCGATCTTCAAAAATCTCAAGTGGCTGGATTAAAACAGCGGACCTAAAAACTCCGTTTCCTGAGAATTGACCAGCTATCGCCAAGCAAAAAAAAAGCTTGAAAAAAGTCCCTTCTATAAGTGAGCCGCAACATCCATGCGCACTCCAGACCGAAATACGCCCGAAACCCGCATGGATATTGCGTAAGTGGCTCGATAATAGATTTTTTCCTGGTGTTTTTTCGACTGAACAATCATTGCCGCGCCATGGATCCATTTGACTAGCCACAGGCCTGCATATCTTCCGGATGGCAAGCTTTACCGTTATAGAACACGTCAGCAAAAAGATTAAAGCACGGAGTACATTCGCATTCAATTGCAATTTTCTGATCCTAGAGTGCACTTTACATCTGCATCCAGGCTGCAGCCCTCTCGGTCGTACCGGTCTGGAATTGAAAACCTAGCAGTCGCTCCCCGCTGATCTTTCTTGCTGCGCTAGCCTCACAATCTGGTAAACTCGCGCCACTATGGCAATCTGAAAAAAATCGACGTTTTATCTGGCTTTTCAGGCGCACTGCGTGCGTAACTCGTCGATGATCAGAGCCCTCCCTGCACTTACTTCACATTACTCCATGTCCGACAATTCCAAGCAAGCGAACCACACGCCGATGATGCAGCAATATTTACGCATTAAGGCCGACCATCCCAACACTCTGGTGTTCTATCGCATGGGCGATTTTTATGAGTTGTTTTTTGGCGATGCCGAGAAAGTATCACGTCTGCTGGGGATCACACTGACCCAGCGCGGCACCTCCAATGGCGAGCCGATTAAAATGGCGGGTATCCCCTTCCATTCGCTGGAACCGTATCTGGCCAAGTTGGTAAAAATAGGCGAATCGGCGGCTATTTGTGAGCAGATTGGTGATCCGGCCACCAGCAAGGGCCCAGTCGAGCGTAAAGTCATGCGCGTAATTACACCCGGTACGCTGACCGATACCGATCTGTTGCCAGCCAAGTCAGAGCGCCCGCTGCTTTCACTATGCATGATGCAGCAACGCAAAACCGTCACAGTAGGTCTGGCCTGGCTCTCTCTTGCCAGTGGCGCGCTCAAGTTGATGGAATTTATTACCGACGAAAAAGCATTACCGCAGCGTCTGTTGCAGGAGCTAGAGAGAATTTCTCCGGCCGAAATTTTGCTCTCGGCCGGCACACTTTTATTAGAGCAGCATCAGGCGCTCTTACCGGGGAAATTTTCTGAAGTACCCGACTGGCATTTTGATGTTAAGCAGGGTCAAAAGACCTTGCAAGAACAAATGGCCACCGCCTCGTTAACTGGTTTTGGCGTAGAAAACTTAAGTTCAGCCTTAGGTGCTGCCGGTGCCTTGTTGCGTTATGCAGAATCGACCCAGGGCCGTGGTTTAAAGCACGTGAATACCTTGACGGTCGAGGCCGAGCACGACTTCATTGGTTTAGACAGCGCCACCCGCCGCAATCTCGAGCTGACTGAAACCCTACGCGGGCAAGAATCCCCTACCCTATTTTCATTGCTGGATCATTGCCGCACCGCGATGGGCTCGCGCCTGCTGCGCCATTGGCTGCATCACGCGCGGCGCGACCAAAGCATTGCGCGTGCACGGCATGATGCGATCGAGGCTTTGATACAGGGCGACTCTAGCGCGGGTCTCTCAACGACCTTAAGTTCGGTGCCAGACATAGAACGCATTACTACTCGCATCGCGCTGCAATCGGCTCGCCCACGCGATCTGGCAGGCTTACGTGAGGGTCTGCAACACCTGCCCAGCATACGCTCGTACGTGGCCATGTGCGTGCAGGAGAGCCACACCACGGTACTGACCCAGATATTGGCGAACCTAGCCACGCCAACCGAGTGCTTGGATTTACTCGAACGCAGTCTGATGCTACAACCGGCCACCATGGTGCGCGACGGTGGCGTGATTGCGAGCGGTTTTGATGCCGAGTTAGATGAGTTACGTGCTCTATCTGAAAATGCCGGTCAATTTTTGATTGATCTGGAAACCTCGGAGCGCGCCCGCACCGGCATTAGCAATCTGCGGGTTGAATACAATAAAGTGCACGGCTTTTATATTGAAGTGACCAACGGCCAGACCGATAAGGTGCCCGACAATTACCGGCGTCGCCAGACCCTGAAGAATGCCGAACGCTACATCACACCTGAGCTCAAGGCTTTTGAAGATAAGGCATTGTCAGCCCAAGAGCGCGCCCTGGTGCGTGAGAAAGTCTTGTACGAGCAAGTCTTGCATGATTTGCTGTCACACATCAGTAGCTTACAAGCAATCGCGCATGCCATCGCGCAGATCGATACGCTGGTGAGTCTGGCTGAGCATGCGACCAAAAACAATTGGTGCGCGCCGCAACTGGTGGCCGAGCCCATGCTACAAATTGAGCAAGGTCGTCATCCGGTAGTGGAAAATCAGATCGAGCGCTTTATCGCCAACGATTGCCTGCTCTCGAACGAGCGTCGTCTACTTTTAATTACCGGCCCTAATATGGGTGGTAAATCGACCTTTATGCGTCAGGTCGCCTTGATCACCCTGCTCGCCTATGTCGGCAGTTATGTCCCGGCGGCGCAAGCAAAGATAGGGCCGATTGATAGAATTTTCACGCGCATAGGTGCAGCCGACGATTTGGCCGGTGGCCGCTCTACTTTTATGGTGGAGATGACCGAGTCGGCCGCGATTCTCAATGGCGCAACCGAGCAGTCTTTGGTATTGATGGATGAAGTGGGACGTGGCACCTCAACCTTTGATGGCCTGGCGCTGGCATGGGCGATCGCCAGGCACCTGATCATGACGTCAAAGAGCTACACCCTGTTTGCCACCCATTATTTTGAATTGACACAATTGCCGGACCTACACCCTAGCGCTGAGAATGTGCATTTATCCGCGATTGAGCATAAAGAGAATATCGTGTTTTTGCATGCGGTACAGGCTGGGCCAGCATCGCAAAGCTATGGTTTGCAAGTGGCGCAACTGGCAGGCATACCGCAGCCGGTAATCCGTTCAGCGCGCAAGCATTTGGCCGATCTGGAAGCGCACTCTTTGCAGACCACGCCACAATTTGATTTATTTTCCAGCAATAACAACAGCAACACTAATACTCCGGAAGAGGAAATTATTCCCGTCGTCCCCGCAGAGTCGCCATTACTCGAAGCGATCGATGCGATGGACCCGGATTCGCTGTCGCCAAGAGAAGCCTTAGAGGCTTTGTATCAATTAAAGAGCCTGGCAAAAACCTTGTAAAAGAACGCTGAGGTGGTTCGTCCGAATTATTTTGGACACTGCGCCAGCGCGCATATCCCATGCGGGTTCCCAGCCATACTTGCCTGCAGGGCGCGTGGAGTATGCGCAGTGGCACGGGTGGTGTCAGGCACAACGACAACCCCAGATCGCCATAGAAATAAAAAAAACCGCAGCGTGCTGCGGTTTTTTTATATCTTGATGATTAGTTCAGATTAGTGCAGATTAGTGCAAAGGGTGACTACGATACTCACTGCCAGCATCGTCCTCATCTTCGTCCTCATCGTGCGCATGCCCGTGTGCACCATGCACATGGCCGTGCGCCAATTCTTCTTCGGTTGCAGCACGGACATCAAACACATCCAAAGTAAAACGCAGAGAAATTCCAGCCAGTGGATGATTGCCATCGAGCACAACTTTATCGTCGGCGATATCAGTAACCGTAAACAATATGCCTTCATCATCGTCTTCACTATCCCCACCATCCGGCATACCTTCGAACTGCATGCCGACTTCCAAAGGTGTAGGCAGACGATTACGCGGTTCGACCTTCACCAACTCAGCATCGTACTCACCAAAAGCATCTTCTGGCTCTACTTGTATCGTCACTTTGTAGCCTGCCTCTTTGCCTTCGAGAGCTTCTTCAATTTTTGGCAAAGTGTTTTCATAACCACCGTGCAGATAGACCATGGGCTCCAGGCCATCTTCAATCAGATTATCTTGGGCATCTGACAGTTTATAATGCACGGAAACTACCGTGTTTTTAACGATTTTCATGCTAAGTCCTTAAAAATTAGTTCGCAGACGAATTATACCGTTTGCGCCACCCTAGAAGCCCGACATTACAAACATGAAAAAAACATCTGCCCCATTGCCGCTCTTGGGCGACCTGACTCCCGAGCAGTTTTTTAGCGAATACTGGCACAAAAAACCGCTACTGATACGTCAGGCGATTCCCAATTTCACGCCCATCTTAAACCCAGAGCAGTTATTCGAACTGGCCGGGCGCGACGACGTTGAATCGCGTCTCATCACTTTTTTCAAACAACACTGGGAAATGAAAAATGGCCCGCACTCCTCGTTACCAGTAAAAGAGAAAAAGGATTGGACCTTATTGGTACAGGGCGTCAATTTGCATGACCATGCAGCCGATGCGCTATTGCGCCAATTCAGATTTATTCCTGACGCAAGACTAGACGACTTGATGATCAGTTACGCCAAGGATGGTGGAGGTGTCGGACCTCATTTTGATTCTTACGATGTGTTCTTACTGCAAGCACATGGCCAAAGGCGCTGGAAAATCAGTGCGCAAAAAGATCTCTCCATCATTGAGGGTATGCCCTTAAAAATTCTGCGTAACTTCCTCCCGGAACAAGAGTTCGTACTCGAGCCTGGCGATATGCTGTATTTGCCACCACATTATGCGCACGACGGCGTCGCAATCGGTGACTGCATGACTTATTCCATAGGCTTTAAGGCCCCAGCCTACCAAGAACTAGGCGAGTCTTTTTTAAGCTTCATGGCGGATACCATAGAGCTGCCAGGTCGCTATGCCGATGCGGCACTGAAACCTAGCGTGCATCCAGCCGAAATTAGCACTGAAATGCTGAGTACGATACAGGAGCAGCTCAAGAAAATTACGTTTAGCGAAGAAGACATGGCAATTTTCCTGGGCGAGTATTTAACCGAACCTAAAGCCAGTGTATTTTTTAACTCGCCAAGCAAACCATTGACGCCAAAACGTTTTGCGCTTGCGGCATTAAAAAATGGTGTGGCGCTCTCACTTAAAACCCAAATGCTCTACAAAGGGAAGCATGTCTTCATCAATGGCGAGTCTTTTGCTGCCGGCAAAGAAGATAAATTAAGCCTATGCAAGCTCGCCAATCAAAGATACCTGGATGCAAACGATATGAGTAGCGCATCGGAAGATGTGCTGGAAGCTTTTTGCATGTGGTACGAAGATGGCTGGCTGGAAGTTAAATCAAATTAAATAAACAAGTGCGACATCATTCAGACTCTGAGATTGTCAAAGCACCTTTTTATTGCGGATTTTTCAAAAAAATACCAAATAAAATATAATTTGAGGAACTAAAAGTGAAGATAGCGCTTGAAATTTGCATCTAGTGCTATTCTATTGCTGCAAAACTCATTATAATTCCGGGTTAGGAAACTTTCGTATGCGCAGTCGTATCTATTATGATATTAAACCAACGAATTGACCTATAGAGCGATAATTACCGGTAATTATTCATCTTGAAATTTTGATCCTATTTTTGATCTACTTATTGAAAGCATTAACATGAAAAAATCAATCCTGCTTGTATCCCTGTTGGCAATCGCTTTAGCTGCTTGCAGCAAAAAAGAAGAAGCAGCAGCTCCTGTTGCTCCTGTAGCAGTTGAAGCAGCAGCATCTGCTCCAGTTGCAGCTCCAGTTGCAGCTCCAGTTGACGCAGCAGCTTCTGTTGGTGCAGCAGCATCTACAGTTGAAGCAGCAGCAGCTTCAGTTGGCGCAGCTGTAGCTCCTAAGTAATTTTTTACTTATAAAAAAGCCGGCTTTCGAGCCGGCTTTTTTACGTTCATTTTTTTGTATTTTTTGATTTTACAAAGTAATTTTTGTTAACCAAGAAAATACAAAAAAATTAGATTTTATCAAACGTTAGCAATATTTTTCGCCCAAACCAGTGCCGATAGATGTGCTTTATTAACTTCAACAGGGCTGATACGCAGAGACTCAGCCAAGGATCCAACCAGCATGCTATTTAGCTCACAAGCCTCGGCAAGTGCCAGGTAAGGTCCATAAACCCCGCTCCGAGAGACTAAGGCTTCGGTAACAGCCTCTGGCAACTGTATCGAAGACAAAACCTCAGACATAGGTATCCCAAGTAAGCGATCCAATAACGAGAACATACCAGCAACAAATAAGTTCTCAGCCTCAGTTTTCGACATGAACGGTTGCCCTAATAACTCGGCAAAACGTCCGCGTACAATCGCAGTCTCCAGTAACACAGGAGAGTTGCCACTTGTACTTGCGGTCGCCAACAACAAAGACAGCCAACGATACAAGGGGCTATAACCAAGTATGGTTACCGCATGCTTTAGAGACTGAACTTCGGTGCGCAGACCGAAACCGGCTGAGTTAATATATCGTAACAACTTATACGCCAACGCTGCATCGCGCTTTACGACTGTTTCGAGTTGCTGAATATCCGCATTTTTTCTAATCATCTCCATTAACTGCAAGATGGTAGTCTGCGCCGAATTCAAGCCTTTTTGCGCGGGATTCGGACGAGGCATCAAATGCAGCTTCCCCACAAAACTATCCAAGCCTAAGGCAGCGCAAGCATCAAAATCCTGCCAACTCGCAACATTTCGCGACACCATTCTGACACTGGACTGCTTTAATGCCGCGTAAACTTTCGCTTGCGACGCGAAATTTCCAGCATCGAGGCGTACTTCTATATGTGAAATTTGCGAGAAAAACGATCGCTCCAGCGTACTTAAATCGGCACCTTTCATACAGATACCGTACCCGAGTAGGCGCAATTCTTTAATCACCTCCAATGTTGCCGGGTTAGTAAAATCTCGCTTAGACAAGACCAACACCGTATTTTTTGGCGGCAACAATTTTAATCCCTCGGCGGCCAATAACTCCGGCACGGCATCGAGAAACAAGACACTGTCACCCAAAAGAAAGCCGACATCGTCATCCATCAATTGCTCGGCGACGAACTCCATCAAAGAGTTTAAATCTTCGGTACTTTGTTCGGTTGCTTGCTCGGGGTGTTGCCATGACAACTGAAAACCTATGACACGCTGTTTAGGGTCAAGTAAGGGTTCTCTTACAATGAAATTAACTTCATTCATAATTGAGTCTGTAAGTATGTGAAGGGAAATTGCAAAATATAGTAGGCGTTACGCTAAAATTCAGACTATCGAATATGTCATAAACCTGCCCTTGATCAGAGTAGATACCGCTTTTTCGTTCAGGATAAATTTGAGGAACAATCAATATCCGATCAGATATTTCCCATTTTTTCTGAAGAATAATATTTCAAGATTTACACCAACTGTCGTCGAAAGTAGTGCACAAGTTTAATAATTTTTTATCAACAATCTCATCAAACCTTGCAATTTTGCACCATCAGCGCGAGATGTTTGAAGAGGAATCACTAGAACAGCTACCGTAAGCACCTAGTGAAAAGCTTTTATGTACATTCCATCAGCACATCAGCCTATCTCTCATACTTGGAATATTTTCGGTTGCTCTTTCGAGCAGTTTATCCATACATAATTCGCTAAACTGGAATGTAAGAGCCGAGTCATATAAAGACCACGCGACGGAAGATCGGCATGTGAGTATTTTCGTGCACATTTTCACTCATCTTCGGCTCCCTATTCTGATCACTAATTAGCTATGCTGGTTTGCCCAATTTTTCGAATATTTTTGTTAATTTTTCGTCCAGTGTGGCTGCTGTAAATGGCTTAACGACGTAACCGTTAGCGCCAGCCTGAGCCGCAGCAATAATATTTTCTTTTTTGGCTTCCGCTGTCACCATCAGTACTGGTAATTTCGCTAGTGCTGGATCAGCGCGAATATGTTGAAGCATGGTTAGACCATCCATATTCGGCATATTCCAATCCGAAATGACGAAATCGAAATCTCCACTTTTCAACTTTGCCAGTCCCAAAGCACCATCTTCCGCCTCATCGACGTTGGAGTATCCGAGTTCTTTAAGCAAATTTCGAACGATACGACGCATCGTTGAAAAATCATCTACAACTAAAAATTTAAGATTCTGATCAGCCATGAATTACTCCATTATTTCTTTAAAGACAGTTATGAACATTATCGGCCATATTATTACAAAGCGATACCAAAATCATATAACAAAATACAATTGTTTATTTCAAACACGTAAAGCACGACTACCGTGTTGCGCAAGGTACTGCAACACCTTTGTCGGAAGTTCGTTTAAAGGTGCGACCTCGTGTGTCGCGCCGATTGCAATTGCTTCGCGAGGCATCCCAAATACTACACATGTTGACTCATCTTGGGCGAAATTGTGCGCCCCCATGTTCTTCATTTCCAACATACCTGCGGCACCATCTTTACCCATTCCGGTAAGTATTACCCCAACTGCATTCTTCCCCGCAAATGTGGCTGCGGACCGAAACAATACATCTACGGATGGTCGATGGCGATTGACCGGCGGTCCAGTATCAAGTTGCGTCATATAATTGGCACCGCTACGACTCAATAATAAATGGGAGTGCCCTGGCGCGATATATGCATGTCCAGGAAGTACTCGTTCACCGCCCGCAGCCTCACATACAGAAATTTTACAAAGTCCATCTAAGCGCTTTGCAAATGAGCGCGTGAATCCTTCTGGCATATGTTGGGTAATCAAGATCCCCGGGCAATCTGATGGCATCTGAACCAAAAAATCTTTAATAGCTTCAGTCCCACCAGTTGACGCCCCAATAATGATTAACTTTTCACTGCTCGTTAAAGGGTTTCGCACCATAGGCAAAGCGCCGAGAGGCACGGCATGCCCATCAGAAGTTGGCGCGGAACGCGGCTTTATTTTCGCTTTAGATGCAGCACGAATTTTTTCGCAAATCAATTCAGTGTATTCAAGCATCCCGCTCTGTATTGACAGTTTGGGCTTAGTAACAAAATCAACGGCACCAAGTTCTAGTGCTCGCATCGTAATTTCTGACCCGCGCTCAGTTAAAGACGACACCATAATTACCGGCATAGGTCTAAGTCGCATCAATTTTTCAAGAAAATCTAATCCATCCATTTTCGGCATTTCAACGTCGAGCGTCAGAACGTCAGGATTCGTTTGCTTAATCAAATCTCGAGCAACCAACGGATCCGGTGCCACACCTACCACCTCCATATCGGACTGACTCCCGATAATTTCACTCAAAACACTGCGAATTAAGGCAGAATCGTCAACGATTAGTACTTTAATTTTCATAAATACCCTCGCGCTAAAAAATTAAATCGTCAAATTCAGATCTAAAATAGATCAACGTCACCGCCAACGGGTGCCGTTTTAAGGCGGCTCGCATAATCCAACTCTCGTTTTTTCAATGTATCGTTATGCTCGACTTTAAGTTTTTTGACTAAAACTTTGCCAGTTTTAGGAAAAAAATATACTTTCCGAGGATAAATATCATTTAAATCCTCGGCAATTACACGCATTCTCTCGGTACGTAGATAGTCCAAAACAAACTGGGCATTTCTTTGACCAACATTAATTGCTGTAAATCCGCGCAGCACATTGCCGCCGCCAAAAACTTTTGCCTCCATGTTCTCGCGCTTTGCGCCGGCCTTCAATAACTCGTTAATTAAGACTTCCATAGCATAAGTTCCGTACCGCATTGATGCCGACACGGGGTTCTCCGAATCCGCGCCGCCATCGGGCAGCATAAAATGATTCATGCCACCGACACCAGAAACTCGATCGCGAATACATGCGGAAACACAGGACCCGAGTACGGTAACAATTAGCATGTCTTTTCCGGTGAAATAAAATTCACCCGGCAAAATTTTTGCGGCATCACAATCGAATGTTCGGTCATAGTAAACATTTGTCGCGAAATGCTCTTCACTTAATTGGCTCATGGGTCAACCTTTACTCAAATGGCGCGATGTAGCTTTATTGCGAATATCTTGCTGACTAGCTAATTCATAAACAGTTTTACCACGAAGCTTAAAATCGTCTGAGACATATAGAAAATTCTCGGAATGTCCTGCAAAAAGTAAGCCATCTGGCTTCAGCAAAGGAACAAATTTTTTCAATATTTTTCCTTGCGTCGGTTTATCAAAATAGATCATCACATTTCGGCAAAATATTGCATCAAACTCTCCACTTACTGGCCAACTGTCCGCAAGCAAATTAAGCTGCTTAAAAGAGATTAAATTTCTAAGTTCGGGACGTATCCTCGCCATTCCTTCTTGAGCGCCCTTACCTTTCAAGAAAAATTTTCGAACTCGTTCAGCTGACATTTTTTCCAAGCGGTCGATGTTATAAACGCCTTGAGCAGCAGTTGCTAAGACATTCGTATCAATATCGGTGGCAATGATTTGTGCTGGAGGAGTCAACGTTCCAAATGTCTCACAGAGTGTCATTGCAATAGAGTAAGGTTCCTCTCCTGTAGAACTTGCTGAGCACCAAACGTTGACCGGATCTTTACGGCTCTTTGCATGCGCGCCAAGAATAGGAAAATGATGTTCTTCTCGAAAAAAAGACGTTAAGTTGGTGGTCAATGCGTTTGTAAAAGCCTCCCACTCGGTAATGGACAACTCTCTTTCCAGTGCATCCAGATAAACTGAAAAAGAGTTCATACCAGTAGCGCGCAAGCGTCGAGCCAAGCGGCTATATACCATTTCTTGCTTGCTATCGGCAAGAGAAATGCCCGCTTTTTTGTAAATTAAATCTCGAACGCGATCAAAGTCTTTGCCAGTAAAGACAAATTCCTTCGTTGTCTCATTTTTGCTTTTTTCGGCAGAATTGGCCATCAAAATTTCCTTGAAATAAAATTCGTATAGATGCCAATTGACGGTCCAGTAGTGTTTTTAAAAAACACTTCAAACTCATTGCTTTTTTTGAAAGAGAAAAAATTTTTCGCAATGCAACTACATGTGTACTTTTCAGTAAGGGAAGTCAGGGTACAAATAGTAAAATAAGCCCCACCGCAGCGTAAATATTATATTAAGCCCGCATTCAGAACTCCACCCAATCAGTAGTGGTGTCACTTGAAACAAGTTTATTTTCTTTCGTACCATTCGAAAGACTTCCGGCTGCGCGAGATTTCAATGCTGTTGTTCGTTGTACTGGTACGGACAACTTGTGCCTTTGCGACTGAACGTTACCATTACGTCCGACATTTTCCAGTTTAAAAACGCTTACTGCGGTGGCCAACTCATAGGCTTGCTCCTCCATACTTTCTGCAGCCGCCGCAGCCTGCTCCACCAAGGCAGCATTTTGCTGGGTCATTTCATCCATTTGTGTGATTGCCAGATTAACTTGCTCAATACCTGAGCTCTGTTCTTGGCTTGCCGCAGAAATTTCACTCATGATGTCAGCTACATGCTGAACACTTGTCACGATCTCGTCCATCGTTTTACCAGCATCGTCGACCAATCGGCTACCTTGATCCACCTTATCAACTGAATCCCCTATGAGATTTTTTATCTCTTTAGCCGCACCAGCACTACGTTGCGCAAGATTACGAACCTCCGCAGCAACCACTGCAAATCCTCGCCCTTGCTCACCAGCTCGCGCAGCCTCGACTGCGGCATTTAAAGCTAATATATTGGTCTGAAATGCTATTCCATCAATAACACTAATAATATCAACGATCTTCCTAGAACTTTCTTTAATAGACGCCATCGTAGCAACGACTTGCCCAACTACTGCACCACCTTTAATCGCAACATTTGTTGCAGAAACAACCAATTGATTGGCTTGCTTCGCGTTGTCAGCATTTTGCTTGACCGTCGATGTCAACTCTTCCATCGAGCTAGCAGTCTCTTCCAAAGAGCTAGCCTGTGATTCAGTTCGGCTAGAAAGATCAGAGTTACCGGAGGCAATTTCTTTTGAGGCAACAGCAATTGCTTCTGTCCCTGTTCTGACTTTACCTACAGTTGTCGCCAAACTATCGTTCATTTCTTTTAGCGCATTTAGCAATAATGACACCTCATCCCGCCCACTAACAAGGACATCTGTAGATAGGTCACCACTTGCAACTTTTTCGGCAACGTCAAGCGCCCCATGTAGTGGAATGGTAATGCTACGGGTTATGATCCATGCAAAAAGCCCTCCCAAAAACGACGTCACAAACAATACGCTAAACAAAAAATAGTTCATCTTTGCACTAGACGCCGCTGACACCTCAAAAACTTGCTTTGACATGCTCTCTTGGAAACTTACGAGTTTATTTATTTCTTGAATTGATTTTGTGCTCAAAGGATCAATTACGCTGGAGATAATTTTAACTGCGCCTTCTCCATTAAACGCTAGCGCCTGTCCAATGGCATCTTTTAGGGGTTTTTCTATCTCCTTATCAATCCGCGATAACTCAGCTAAAATTCTCTTTTCCTCATCAACGAGTCCAATTTCAGATATTTTATTTCTAGCGTCATCGTATTGCTTACGTTGAGCCTTGACTTTGCCATCCTCTTTTTGCATTTCAGCAACATCAGATTGCAATCCAATATTTCTCATTGCAATACCGCCTTCAAACAAGGCACTTTTCATCGCATTTGCCAATGCCTGCTTCTGACTCGCGGTGTTCAAGCCATCAATCATTGCATTTCTGCTATTCGATGCAAATATATTCACTAAAGTAACGGTAAGAATAAGCCCAGCAAGTATTACACCGAAGCCGACACCCAAGCGAGCGCCAATACGAAAATGACGTAAATTCATTTTACTTACCTCCTTAATTCGGCATTCAGGAAACTTATTTTTTATATTTTTTACAACTATTACAAAGATCGTAGAACTCTACTTAAACCGCTTGATCGATCAAGCCCATTTCCGAACTTGACATTAACTTAACGATATCAACCAAAATTAACATCCTTTCCTCTAGGGTTCCAAGTCCTATTAAAAAATCCCCGCTAAAAGTAGTTCCCATTTCTGGTGCAGGCCTTACTTGCTCAGGCAATAAGGTCATCACATCAGAAACACTATCGACTACCATTCCAACAACACGCCCATCAATGTTTAAAATAATCACAACAGTAAACTGATCATATGTCGGGGCACCAAGGTCAAATTTGATTCGCATATCAACTATCGGGACGATAATTCCCCGTAAATTAATAACGCCTTTTAAAAAATCTGGTGCATTTGCGATTCTTGTTACCGCTTCATAACCTCTAATTTCCTGAACCTTAAGAATATCTATCCCATATTCTTCTTGCCCAAGAGTAAATGCCAAAAATTCCTGAACCGCTATATCTGCTCGCTCTCTTTCAGTCTGTGCCGTATTATTAGAAACTTCCATAGCTTGTGCCATTTTCTTCCCCTATTATTTAACTATCAACACACAATTTATCGAGCGGAACGCAGTAATGCGGCAACATCCAAAATTAACGAAACCCCACCATCTCCCAAAATCGTCGCTCCAGAAATCCCGGGGATCTTGCGATAGTTTGACTCAATATTTTTCACGACAACTTGTTGCTGTCCAACTAGGTCATCAACTAAGAAAGCGGCTTTTTTACCATCTACTTCTACAATAACTGCGATGCCCTCAGATGGATTTGAAAATTTTGGTTGAATATTGAAACATTCGTATAAAGCGATCAGCGGTAGATATTCCTCCCGAACCTTGATAACCCGTCCTTTCCCGTTGATTTCCTTAACATCAATAGCCGCCGGTTGCAGCGATTCCATGACGAATCCCAAAGGTAAAATATAAATTTCGTCGCCGACTCTTATTGACATACCATCGAGAATTGCCAACGTCAATGGAAGCGAAATAGTGATTGTCGTTCCGAATCCTTTCGCCGAACGGATATCAACAGTTCCGCCCATAGCGCTTATGTTTCGTTTCACAACGTCCATGCCTACGCCACGTCCAGATACATCAGTGACCTCATCTGCCGTTGAAAAACCTGGTGCAAAAATCAATTGCCAAACATCACTATCGGGCATCGTGTCATAAACAGGTAAGCCACTTTGTTTGGCTTTTGAAAGAATTTTATCTCTATGTAATCCACCGCCATCGTCACTAACTTCAATAACGATATTCCCTCCCTGATGTACCGCAGAAAGAGATAATTTACCAGTGGCACTTTTTCCTGATGTTGTTCGTATTTCTGGAAGCTCAATTCCGTGATCGATACTATTTCGAACTAGATGTGTTAATGGATCTACAATTCTTTCAATCAAGCCCTTATCAAGCTCAGTTGACGCACCATGAGTAATAAACTCTACCCTTTTCCCCAATTTTGTTGCGAGATCTCTTACCATCCTGGGGAAACGTGAGAATACGTAATCCATAGGCATCATACGAATCGACATCACGGCTTCTTGTAAATCTCGGGTATTTCTAGTCAGGTGCGCGATGGTGCTGAGCAACCGTTCATTTAAAAGAGGGTCCAAGTCTTGAGTTCGCTGTTCCAACATGGCTTGAGTAATGACCAGTTCGCCAATTAAATTTACTATTTGATCAACTTTTTCTATTCCGACACGAATCGTAGTGGATTCATGAGAAACTGGATGTTTTTCGTTGTCTTTCTTGGACGGATGTTTTTGATCTGGAGAGCCGCCGCCATGAGTCAATATGGCTTTAGCGACCTCGGTATCGCTGTCGGACTGATCAGCATGATCTACATTCATCGAAAACATAGGATCCAAAGGCTCAAAAAATCCATAGCCCAAATCATCCTCGGAAAGCATTTCAGTAGTTTTATTTTGAACTAGTGGTGTAATACTTATTTTCAAATCCTTTGGATCCAAAATAAACGAGCAAATTGCAATAATATCATCTTCAGTACCGTTACTTTCCAAGCTTAGAACATTCAAGCCAGCCGCAGTCACCTGTTTGCTAATAGCTCCTAATAATCCCAATTCCGACATGATCGCGTCGGTTTCATTAGGCGATAATTGTGGCAGTTCAATAACAAAAAGGTGCGTATAGTTTGCCGACTCAGTAAGTTTTTTATCTACCTGAATAAATTTTTCGGTCGGTTTGACAGGAGCGATTTCATCCTGAGAAAGAGATTGCAATAACATCCTTACATCAGCCACCGCATCTTGATCTACAGCAGTTCCTAAGCGATGACCATCCAACTGCATTTTCAGTATATCTTTAGCGGCCAAAAATGCTTCGACATGCTCGGACGTCAAAGTCATCTCGCCTTTTCTAATTTTATCTAAGAGAGACTCCAAAACATGAGTCACTTCCGCCATGTCGACAATGCCAAACGTAGATGCCCCTCCTTTGATCGAGTGCGCAGCTCGAAAAATTGCATTTAAATCTTCTGGGTCCGGTGATGAAATATCAACAGCCAGTAACAACTTCTCTTTCTCGGCAAGGAGTTCTTCTGCCTCGTCAAAAAATACCTGGAAAAATTGACTCATGTCAATTGCCATTATCGAGCTCCATCATTTAGTCGTCTGTACTTAGATTTTCTACTCTTTATCAGCCAATTACTTTTTTTACAACCTCTGTCAATTTTTGAGGATCAAATGGTTTTACTAACCACCCATTTGCCCCGGCCGCACGCCCCTTATTTTTCATATCATCACTTGACTCAGTGGTTAGCATCAAAATTGGAACTTTCTGATAGGTTGCCAGTGCGCGCAATGATTTGATCAAAGTAAGTCCGTCCATGCGGGGCATGTTCTGATCAGTCAAAACAAGATCGAATACCTGATTTTTGGCCTTTTCCAAACCATCTTGTCCGTCTACCGCCTCAACCACCTGATAACCCGCCGCCTTTAAACTAAAAGCTACCATCTGTCTCAACGAGCCAGAATCATCCACCGCTAAAATTGTCTTGGACATCATCACTCCATTATGCAAATTAAGGCTATTTGCCCTTAAATACCTACTCTAAAACAGCTCAATATCACCACTATCTAAATGCTTTTGGCTTACTGCTTTACGTAAAACGCTCTTTAATTCGACGCTTTGACTTTCCAGAGTTACGGTCATGTTTTTCAGTAACACCGCAATTTCGTCAACATCACCATCGTGCGGAATACCATCACCAACCATCCCCAACGAACTGAGTACCTCACGTAGACCAACACTTCTCTGTACGGTTCGAGAGATTAACTGGCTAGTCAAATCCTGAAACTGCAAGCTTGTTACGGCTGCGTTAATATGCAAGGAAATTTCTGTTTGAATTGTTTTTAATCGGTCAATACTTTCGTTAGATGCGCGGCCCGAAGAAATGAGGAAATTTATCTCGTCTTGCTGACTCGAAACCGCAGAATGTAAAGCCAAAAAACTTGCTCCGAGCTTCTCAATCGCTTCGGCTAAAAGAATAGTTGTTTGAACCAGATCCGTCTCAAGTTCAATCAAATGTTCATTTCCGTGGTCTGAGACCCCGGCAAGCAACTGTTTGACATGAGACCCTAGCATTTTCTTTTTTGACATCTTAAGCATCCCAATTTTCAGTTTGATGGTGCAACCTGATACCAAGCACTTAATCGCCAGCCTTGTCTTTGGCGCTCAAGGCAACATCCCCTGAATTTCCTACATCAATCGAGCCACCATCTTGTGACGCAGATTGCTCTGCTTTTTTATTCATCACAATAATGCTTATACGTCTATTTATAGGATTAAGGGGATCCTTTATATCAAATAAAACGGATGAGGAGAGGCCAACCACCCTTAAAACCTTTGCCTCATCCATGCCACCATATATCAACTCTCTGCGCGACGCATTCGCTCGATCCGCCGATAATTCCCAGTTACTATATCCCTTCTCACCACTACCGTAAGGCGCTGCATCTGTATGCCCAGACAAACTTATTCTATTCGGCACATCGTTTAGAGTTCTACCTATCTCATGTAAAATTTCTCTTGTATAAGGCTGTAGATCAGCTTTTGCAGACGCAAACATTGGCCGATTTTGCTCATCAACCATTTGAATTCGAAGCCCTTCCGTCGTAATATCCAAAAGCAGCTGTTTTCTATATTGCTTTAAACTCGGGCTGGAATCAATTGCCGCTTCTATCTTATCTTTTAATACTTTCAGGCGTTCAGCATCGACCTTTGCAAGAGCAGCCTCAGCAGCCTGGAGATTGTAGCTTTTTTTGGGAGAATCAAGGTCGCCCTTCCGACTTTGCCCTTCACGTAAACTAAGGTCTTTGCCGCCGCCTTTGATAATACTCGAGCTGTCTCCACTCCCGTCACCACCTGCCATTGCTACTTTCAAGGGAGTCTTAAAATATTCAGCAATACCTTGTAAATTTCCTTTTGCGTCAGAACCAAGTAACCACATTAATAGAAAAAACGCCATCATTGCCGTTACGAAATCTGCGTACGCAATTTTCCATGCGCCACCATGATGACCGCCAGCAACTTTCTTGATTCGTTTAACAATAATAGGTCTTAATTCTTCATTTGCCATATGGCACCCAACTTAAAAGCCTTATTTAGATTTAGATTGTTTTATATGCTCTTCAAGCTCACTAAAACTTGGTCGTTCTGTTGAATAGAGAACTTTACGTCCGAACTCAACAGCTAAAGCAGGAGCATATCCATTCAAACTCGCAAGCAAAGTTACTTTCACACATTGAAAAGTTTTCGACGACTCATCTAACTGCTGTTCCATCAAACCAGCTAATGGTCCGACAAAACCATAAGCTAACAAAATACCCAAAAAGGTTCCAACCAAAGCGTGAGCAATCAATATACCCAATTCAGCTGGTGGAATACCTACTGATTCCATTGTATGAACCACACCCATTACGGCTGCAACGATACCAAATGCAGGAAGTCCGTCTCCTAATTTCGCAATAAAATGTGACGGCCCAGCAGCCTCATGATGATGAGTCTCCAATTCGTTATCCATCAAATTTTCTATCTGAAAAGCATCCATATTTCCAGATACCATTAGTCGCAAATAGTCGCTAATAAACTCCATCATATGATGGTCTGTGACGATCAAAGGATACTTACTAAACAATGGGCTCTCTTCAGGCTTTTCGATGTCCCCCTCAATAGACATTAAGCCCTCTTTACGTATTTTCGTTAATACGTCAAATAACATTGTCATCAGCTCCATATAAAGAGCTTTTGTATATTTAGAGCCTTTTAATACTCCTGGCAAAGCTTTGAGTGACGCTTTTAAAGTTTTGCCAGTGTTGCCAACTAGTGACGCGCCAACAGCAGCTCCGCCTATCATTAACAATTCAAGTGGCTGGAACAAAACGGCTAAATGTCCACCAGACATAACGAATCCGCCAAAAACAGATCCCATAACAACAATATAGCCAACGATGACTAACATGCCTAAGACTCCTTATGAATTTCGATTACGAGCTATTTTTCGAGCATGATCGTCAATTAATGAACGCGATAACCAGCTACACAATTGTTAAGTGAGGCCAAAATATTGCCTAAGGAATATATTTACATATTCCATTATATGCGCCATACGTAGAGAAAAGGTTCTTTCCCGGCTATATTAATACACAAATCTGGCTCGACATCTGGAATTATAAATTCATAGCTCAATAACAACGCACCTGGCTTCATTTCTGCAACTGCCTTTAGCCATAAGCTAGGCATTGCGACAGGTGATAAATATGCAAATACAACATCATACTCACCAAGATCCGCACGCTCATAGCTTCCAAAAATAAATCGAACTGTTGACTTAGCAAACCACGATCGCAAATAACTAATAATCCAAGGCAAAGGTGCGATCTCTATACCCACAAACGACGACTCCTTGCGAATCGCGGACAACCGGAATAATAATCCACCTAATCCACTCCCAATATCGACAAATCTAACTATGCCGTCAGAGGGCAACAGATTAAGCACCGCAGGGAGCAATGCAGAAGTCGATGGAAAATATGGAACTTGGGTCCGAAAAATTGACCAATAAATCAAAGTCAAAACGACGAATCCACAAAAATAATAAGTTGGCGAAATATCCACGATCAGTAGAATTGGAACAAGAACCGGAAATAGAAATTGAATTGCAATCCACCACCAATCCATTTCCCGCAAAAATGTTAAAAAGGCCGCGAACGCAGCCTGGGAAATAACATAGAAAATAATCGAAGGGGGATGGTCAAGAGTAGAACGAAGGACAAAGGACAGTAAGAAACCAAAAAACATGGAGGCGGACTGAATCAGGATAGCCTCAATTGAGGGCGAAAGCGAATGAACACCCAATTTCAAAACGCTATTTATCCGCCGAGTAGCCAATCTTATGTTCAAAAGCACCCCAAAAAAATATTTCTATCATGCGACCATGTCCATTTGAGGTTCAGCATCTTTAAGTTTCTTAGTCTTACCCGCACGAGAAGGCACATGACAAAGCCCGCACGCATAATGATCATGCAAATCCATAGCGTGCGCGACAAATTGCCCGCCGCATTTGCTGCACTTCACAAACGACAGCATTTTCCCTTCAAAAAACCGAACCAACGTCCAAGCACGTGTCATTGACAAAATAGGCTCATCGCCAGCAGCAACAGGAAATTGCTCTAAATATAGACGATACGCCTTCACTACCGCCTCAATACCTATAATGCCAGCATTCTCTTGCAGGTATTTATGAATATTCATAAAAAGTGACGAATGAATATTTGGTTGCCAAGTGACGAACCAATCAGCCGAAAAAGGAAGCATCCCTTTTGGCGGCGATACGCCCTTAAGCTCTTTGTATATTTTCAACAAACGTTCACGCGAAAGCGACGTTTCTGATTCCAGCAACTGTAGACGAGCCCCCAAATTAACGAGATCAATCGCCAATTGAATTTCATGCGCTTCACTCACTACGCTTTTGATTGCCATATTGCCACCTATTTTCAACTAAAAGAACAAAAGAGAATTATTTAATTGATCTCTTCAACCGCTTGCCCCGCCATTAAAATCGCAGCATGGGAGTGTGCAAGTGAGCGCTCTTTATTGTAATTGGTCAACATACATAAAATGGCACTATCTTCGAAGCGAAATCTAGCCAACATCATATTCGAGCCGGCTAGTTTTAAAATCTGAGAGTTATTTAAACCCTCAATCAAATCAGCAATTTCCTTGCCAATACCGAGGCGAAATATGGCAGTGGGTTTATCGGCGCGAATCATCTGCTGAGCCAACATGAGGTAGCTTAAGTTAGCATCGCGAATTTCAGCCATTATATCGTTCGGTGTCATATCCAACCCCATCATGTTTAACCTGACCAAACTTCATTGCCAGTGAGATACATTGTGGGACTAAGAAAATTACCGGTGTATAGGTGAAACTCTGAAAATATTTTCAAAAAAACGAAATGACCCATAGGAATTATTCCTACAAGCAAATATAGACATCCACAAAAAATAAATTTGCGAAAAATTGACTTAATAATTAATACAGCGACTATCTAAACTTCGCTTTAAAATCATAGGCTTAGAAAAAAAGCAGTGAAACAAAACAACCTCATATACTTTAACGACGAAAAAATTCAAAACTTTAGGGGAAATATAAAAAATATTTAATTTAATTTTCCTATAAAGATTAACGGAAAAAAATTGAAAAACTTTAGAAAAAAAGTGATGTTTTTTGAGGATGAGGCAAAATCAGCAACTCAATTCGAACGATTGGCCGCTTTTTCGAGCATTTCAAACAGGAAATTAGAAAGATGGGGGAGGCAACGGAAACGTAACTTTTGAGTGAGGGAGTTCGACGTCCCTACACAACTAAATTACAGAAAAATTTTCTAGATTTGATTCCAAATGCTTTTGGCACGTAGATCTTTATCCAATCCAGTTAACAACAATTCGTGCTCTGCCAACTCAGCCGCTCCCGCCAAACAAAGCAACACATCATGCAAAGGAAGATCAATAAGCACTTCGGTATAGACGGGAGCAATATTTTCCTCCTCAATCTCGATGGAAAAACTATTCTGCCCACGGGACATCGCCAAAAACACATCTGCTAATAGCTCAGCATCCAATAACGCGCCATGCAATTTCCGGTGAGAATTGGAAATTTCATATCGATCACACAAGGAATCCAAAGAATTGCGTTTGCCTGGATGTAGCTCTTTTGCCTGTACTAAGGTATCTGTAATAAGCCCAACAAACTCAGGAAAAGCCGACTTTCCCAAGAGTGACAACTCTGCATTTAGGAAACCCACGTCAAATGGTGCATTATGAATAACAATTTCCGCACCTTGAACATATTCCAAAAATTCGTTGGCAATCTCTGAAAATTTTGGTTTATCGCGTAAAAATTCTGTAGTTAATCCATGTACCGCTAACGCTCCCTCTTCAGAATCACGCTCAGGGTTAAGGTAACAATGGAAATTATTGCCCGTTAATTTACGGTTAAACAACTCTACGCAACCAATTTCAATGATTCGATCGCCACCTCTGGCATTCAATCCCGTCGTTTCTGTGTCTAAAACAATTTGTCGTTTCATCGCAAACATCCTTACCTAACAAACAATACAATTCAACAGCATCTGACCTAATCAGCTTGCCATCTAAAATTTATCAAATTCGCACTATCAATTTGACAAAGTTCTGAGTGTGTGCCGACGCTGGCGGCATGCAATAATTTATCGTTAACATACAAAAACGGTAGCCGCTGTCTTTGCCAAAATGGTATTTTTAGTGTTTGAAAATGACTTTTGATATCGCGCGTGGGGCGATTGGCAGCAAGCCTTAAGCGCTCGCCGCCCTCTCGTGCTCGCAATGTAAGTTTCTGCCGCATCAGCCAATCTTTATCTACGCCGTAGCTTGCACTTTCAAAGTGCAAGCTACCTGAAAAATCCGAGAAATAAATAGCTGCCTCTCCATTCCAAACGAACTCTTTGGCTGCGAGCAACTCATCGTCAATTATGGGCAAAGTGCAGGCATAAATTTTATCATTGTAACGATGCACACCTAACTTATCATGTTGGATCGTAATTTTTGCATCGTACCTAGCGTCAAAAAGTTGATGTCGCATTTCCGTTAATCGTGCGGTTGATGGCATACGAACCCCCAAGGTCGAAAACCAATACCGTAGCAAATTCTCAATTCTATCTATACTTAACATCCGCATTTTTTCGATTTGCAATGCATCATCAATCAGGCAGGCCGCCATATCAATCTGTGCAAGTTCAATCAGTAAACGACCAGCTGTTTGCACGTGCCGCGCACTTCTTGCCAGTCTAGTTGTATAGCCTTGCGAAATTTTTGAGAGGACAGGCATGACTTGCTGCCGCAATGCATTTCTTGCGTATCTACAATCAAAATTCGACTCGTCTACGACATAATTAATTGAATTCAGATTGGCAAAATCTAATAACATCTCTTTGCTCGAACCTAGCAATGGCCTGGCGATAAGCAATTCTTTATTCGAGAGCAGTGCCGGAGCAAAATTGAACAGATCCATACCGGACAATCCAGAAACGCCAGAACCACGTAGAAGTTGCAATAGAAGTGTCTCAGCCTGATCATCTTGATGATGGGCAGTCAGAAGCATCGCCGTATTAAATTGCTTACATAAGGCGCCTAAAGCACGATAACGCTCCGCTCTGGCTGTAGCCTCAATTCCATCTTTGCTATTAAGATTGATGTGAACCTTGGCAAAGGAGAAGCCCACGTCAATTTTTTCACAAGCGTTTTCACAATGCGCAAGCCATTCATCCGCATTTTCGCTCAGTCCGTGATGAACATGAAAAGCAAAAATAGGGATGTTTTTTTCTCGACAAAAATCAGCTGCAAGCGAAAGTAAGACTGCAGAATCAAGCCCTCCGCTATATGCAATCGCTATTCCGCGCTGCACGACCTCCGGGGCTTGCTCTGAGATGATAGACGATATTGCCTCTTCAAAGCGCTGCTTGAGCGCCATATCACGTTGATTAACAGACTTCATTCAGACGATTTTGTTTCCTTGAATTTGCCATAAGCCATCAATTTTTCATGGCGAGCGCTCAACAAATCTTTAGTTTTCACCCCTTGAAATTGACGCAAGGTGTCGGCCAGTGCACGCTTGACTAATGCGCACATTTGCTTAGGGTCGCGATGCGCCCCGCCCAAAGGTTCGTTAATAATCTTATCGATTAAACCCATCGCCTTCAATCTATGCGCGGTCAATCCCAGGGCCTCAGCAGCATCCGATGCGCGATCAGAAGTTTTCCATAAGATCGATGCACATCCTTCAGGTGATATGACGGAATAAGTTGCATATTGCAACATCAATACAGCGTCGCCAACTGCAAGTGCCAGAGCACCACCAGAACCGCCCTCGCCAATAATCGTTGCAATTAGAGGCACTTTAAGCTCGGCCATCACATAAAGATTATGACCAATCGCCTCTGACTGACCTCGCTCTTCGGCATCGATACCAGGCCAAGCACCTGTTGTATCGACAAAAGTAAATACAGGAATGTTAAATTTCTCAGCCAACTTCATCAAACGCATCGCCTTACGATAACCCTCTGGCTTAGGCATACCAAAATTGCGCAATGCACGCTCTTTCGTATCGCGTCCTTTTTGGTGTCCAATGATCATGCAGGCTTGGCCATTAAAACGCGCGAGTCCGCCAACAATCGCTAAATCATCGGCAAAACTTCTATCACCATGCAACTCGTGAAAATCAGTAAATATCTGACTCACATAGTCCAATGTGTACGGGCGTTGTGGGTGCCGTGAAATTTGTGAAACTTGCCAAGGCGTCAGTTTTGCATAAATATCCTTGGTCAGCATTTGGCTTTTTTGGGAAAGCCTATCAATCTCCTCGGAGATATCTACTGCTGAGTCATCTTGCACAAAGCGTAATTCTTCAATTTTTGTTTCTAGTTCTGAGATTGATTGCTCAAATCCTAGGAATGTCGTTTTAGACATCGTGCCTCCTTCAAATTCAACACGAGTTAAAAAAATGGCTAACTAATTACCAACTAAGATGCAACTGGATCAAGACTGCGCCATAAATACCAGGTAGCGACTGTACGCCATGGTTCCCAGTTTGCGGCGACTTCTCTGATGTCGCTGCGTGAAACCGGTTCGCCAGAAAAATAGTTCAGGCTAATTCCCTTTAGAAGACTAGGATCGTCCAAAGGCAAAATATTCGGTCGCAGCAAATTAAATATTAAAAACATCTCGGCCGTCCAGCGTCCGATGCCTCTAATTTGCATCAATTCAGCGATCACATTTTCATCTGTCATCTCTGCCCACTTGTCCACATGCAGTCTTTTTTCTTTGAAATGTTCTGCAAGATCGAGAATATACTCTATTTTTCTCTTGGAAAGTCCACAAGCTGCGAGTTTCTCCGCTCCAGCTTTATTTACTTGCAAGGGCGTAGACTTCGGGCAAACCTCTAAAAATTTCTGCCAAAGCACGTTCGCAGATTCTGCAGAAAGTTGCTGCGCAACGATAGAGCGCGTTAATGTGGTAAAGGAATCATCGTGCCCAACCAAATACAAATCCCCAAATTGAGGGATCAGTTTGCGCATGATTCTGTCGCGCTTCATTAATTCACTTTTTGCATTTTCCCAATAATCTGGAAGATGTGGCTTATCTGCTGGTAATCTCAAAACATTTTCCATTCTACTAATACCCTACGCCATTCGGTCACTCTATCAGTTTCATCCTTCAAGAAGCGCGCGTCCGATAGCTACGTATTTTGAATTTGATGAGATATCGCAAATTTTCTTTTTCTTCGCGTTTGCTCCAAGCGCGATTTTAACTTCTATTTGTGTTGCATCTACACAATCCGACAAGAAGTTTCGTATCTTGATCGATTTAACAAGATATTCCATTATCTCAACAGCCACAATTCTCAATAAGAAAATTTTATTTGCTAGTCGATTTCTCAACTTTACCCGAGACTCTAAGAGAAAGACTCTAGCTATTCAAACCAACTGAAGTTAGTTTTAGTCAATTCTTTTCTTATTGTTTATAAAAGACGAAGCTAAAGCATATCAAAAACCCAAAATTGACACATATTTGTTAAGATGTCGCACTAAATTCAGTATAACATCGCTGCCTAGTGTTCTTCTGTTCTCCAATGAAACCAAGTTAATTTACTATGCGCCACCTCTTAAAAAGTGTTTTTGCACTATCAGTAGTGTCTTTTGCCCTCCTTCCTGCCTTGGGCTTGGCTGATGATGCTACCGATGCGGGCAAATTATTAAGGGCAGGTCAACTTCCTGAGGCGATGCAGAAAGTTGATGCTGTTTTAGCACAACGTCCCAAAGATGCCCAAATGCGGTTTCTCAAAGGTTTGATACTGGCTGAGCAAAATAAGAACCCTGAAGCCATTACCGTCTTCACAAAACTGACTGACGACTACCCCGAACTACCGGAACCGTATAATAATTTGGCGGTACTCTATGCCTCTAGCGGACAATACGATAAAGCGCGGACCGCCTTAGAAATGGCGATCAGAACCAACCCCACCTATGGCACGGCGCATGAAAACCTAGGTGACATTTACGCCAAACTTGCCAGCCAAGCCTACGACAAAGCACTACAATTGGACTCGGCGAATTCCGGTGCAAAATTAAAACTTACTTTAGTTAAAAGTTTGATTGGCAACACCACCGGTGGCAGCAATCCCAAAACAGGCATGCCCGCGGCCACAGTCGCGCCGCCAACAGTTAATCCAAGTGCGCTAAGCAAATCAGTAGCGACGCCTGCTGTAGCGGCGAAAGTAGAACCAACTACACCTAAAGTTGCCGCCATCAAGGTCGAGCCGGCGACATCTAAAGTTGAAGCAAAACCTGTCAGCAAAACTACAGTTGCTATCAACACAGATCAAAATGACATACTCAAGGCGACGGAAGACTGGGCAAAAGCATGGAGTAGCAAAGATACCAGTGCCTATCTAGCGCATTACGCGAAAGATTTCCAAACACCGAAAAATGAATCTCGTAAAGCCTGGGCAGAAGAGCGCCGCGCACGCATCGAAGGCAAGGGCCGGATCAACGTCAAAATAGAGACGCCTAAAGTGACAATAGAAGGACATACTGCCAGCGTTAAATTTCGCCAAATATATAGCTCTGATCAACTCACTGCAAACAGCCGGAAATCATTAGAGATGGTCAAGCAAGATGGCAAATGGCTCATCAAGGCGGAGCGCACGGGTAGCTGATGTTTCGTTTCGTATTAAATTTATCGCCGACAATTTGCTCGGCTGGGAAAACTTTTTTTTACTGCAGTATTTTTTTCACGGCAACAACATTGCTTGCTTTGCCGCAGCCTTTGCACGCAAAAAAAGTAACTGAGAAGGAAACATCATCCGACCTCAGTCAGCCGCTTCCCAATCCTGAAGCGCTACTGATCGAGGTGTATCAGAGTCTGGGTGCCAGCAATCTGCACAAGGCGCAACTCAAAATTGATGAGTTGGTTTTGGCTTATCCGCACTTTCAACTGGCGCATTTAATTCGAGGTGACCTACTCCTCATGCATGCGCGCCCGGTGAGTAGTTTTGGAGCGGCGCAAAACGCCACTCCAGACAAGTTAAAAGACTTTCGCGACGAAGCAAGTGCCCGACTAAAAGCTATCCGCGAAAAACCTGATCCTGACCTGATTCCGCGTAGCATATTGCAGCTCCGAGACGATCAAAAACAGGCGCTTGTGGTCGACGCCAAACGTTCACGCATCTATGTGTATGAGCATACGGCGGGCCAACTAAAACTGATCAGCGATTATTACATTAGCCAGGGAAAGCTTGGCATGAATAAGTTTAAAGAGGGAGATCAACGAACGCCGACCGGTGTGTATTACATTACGAGTCGACTCGCTGGTGCCAAACTCCCGGATTTTTATGGCCCTGGTGCCCTGCCGCTTAATTATCCGAACGAATGGGATAAGCTCAATGGTCGCAGTGGTTCCGGCATCTGGTTACATGGCGTACCATCAGATAATTTTAGTCGCGCGCCGCTGGCCTCGGATGGTTGTGTAGTTTTGACCAACCCTGATTTCCTTAAAGTGGCCGCCACCATCGACATCGGAAAAACTCCGGTCATCATTAGCGAGCAGGTAGAATTCGTCAATCGGATTAAGTGGAATGCGGACAAGCAAGTTGCCAGCAAACTGCTCGAGGATTGGCGCATAGACGTCGAAAGTTTGAGTGCCAACCGCTTATTGGGTAACTACTCGCGTAACTTCAAGAACCTGCAAGGCGAAAATCTCAACACCTGGTTTCCCAAGCAGCAGCAAGTCTTGGAGGGAGCGCGCGAAATCTCGATAAAATTACGCGATGTTACGCAGTTTCGCTATCCGGCAAAAGAAGAAATTATCGTCAGTACATTTACCCAGGACACGGTAATCGGCAAGACAAAAACCAGTTTACGCAAGCGCCAATACTGGATCAAGGAAGCGTCAAAATGGCGCATTATTTATGAAGCGCTGGTTTAGTTAATTTAATTAATGAGGTCAATCATGTTTTCTATCAAACGTCGTAGCTTTACTAAACTATTTGCAGCTTCCATTTTGGCTTTGAATACCCAAATCGCCCTGGGCGAGGTTTTGACCAATGTGGCCATTAAGACCTCGATGGGCGAAATCGTGCTCGAGCTGTACCCAGAGCGCGCGCCGAAGACAGTAGAAAATTTTCTGCGTTACGTCAACGCCGGACATTACACCAACACTATTTTTCACCGCGTGATCGATAATTTCATGATACAGGGCGGTGGTTTTGATAAAAAAATGCATGAAAAATCGACCAACAAACCGATAGCACTGGAGGCGCGCTTTGCCTTGGATCATGGTTTAAAAAATGAACCAGGCACCATTGCCATGGCACGCACCAACGATCCTAATTCAGCAACCGCGCAATTTTTCATTAACGTCAACGACAACGATTTTTTGAATCATCAAATATTGCCTGAAGGTGATCCAGTGGAGTATTCCAGACGCGGTGAAATAATTAAGTCTAGCCGTTCACAAGCCCTGATCGCTACCGCTGGCTACACCCCATTTGGCAAAGTCATCAAAGGCATGGATGTGGTTGAAAAAATCAAGGTGGCACGCACCAATGGCAACAGTGGCATGATGCCTAACGTACCTTTAGAAACCATCACGATAGAGTCGATAAAGATCGTCAAATAATTTAACGATTGATACACTCGAATAACTCCTGCTATTCCAACACTGATTAGCTACCAACACGCAAGGATCATCATGACCGTCATTTTATCCACGAGCATGGGCAACATCACGATAGAACTGGACGCGGAAAAAGCGCCGCTAACTGTTGCTAACTTCATTTCTTATGTTGACTCAGGTCATTACAACGGCACGATTTTTCATCGTGTAATTGATGGCTTCATGATACAAGGCGGTGGCTTTGAGCCAGGTATGAAGCAAAAAGCGCACAATGCGCCGATACAAAATGAAGCGAACAATGGCTTGAAAAATACCCGGTATTCGGTCGCCATGGCACGAACTGGCGATCCACATTCGGCGTCGGCGCAATTTTTCATTAATCTGACGGATAACAGCTTCCTTGATCATCCAGGTCAAGATGGCTGGGGCTACTGCGTATTTGGAAAAGTGACTTCCGGCACAGAGGTGGTGGACCAGATTAAGAGCGCTAAAACCACGCGCGCCGGCATGTTTCAAGACGTACCAGTTGAAAATATTATGATAGATAACGCAAAAATAGCGTAAATTCTCATCGACTCTCCTCGACACTGTGACCACTTCCCCAGCCCCCCTGGCGCAAGCAAAATTGCTTGCGCTGTTCGCTTCCGACATCCACCTCCATCCGGCACTTGCGCGTACGACAGACTATTTTCTCAATTTCCTGAAACAGCAAGCGCCACTGGCCGAACGTCTGTATTTAATGGGGGATTTGTTTGAATATTGGGCTGGCGACGATGACATGGACGAGGCCTATCATCAAATCATTGTTCACGCTTTAAGAGAACTCAGCGATGCCGGAACGCGCATTTTCTGGATCGCTGGTAATCGTGATTTCTTAATCGGTAACGCATTTGCCGCCGCCACCGGCTGCCAGCTATTACCTGACCCAAGCCGGATTGATCTGGCAGGCCACGCCATCGCGATCACACATGGAGATGCCTTATGTACCGACGATGTAGCCTATATGCAATTTCGCAATATGGTCAGACAAACCCAATGGCAAGATGCATTTCTACAGCAGCCCTTATCGCAAAGAAAAGCCATCATTGAAGGTATGCGCATCAATAGCAAGACCGAACAAAAGTCTAAAAGCGCTGAAATCATGGATGCGCACCCGGATGCGATTCGTGCGTTGTTTACACAGCAGCAGGTAGATATCCTGATTCATGGGCATACCCACAGAACGGCGCTGCATCAGCATGCAGAAGGTCTGCGTTACGTGTTGCCAGATTGGGAGTGTGATGGCGCACCGCAAAAACTACGCGGTGGCTGGCTAGCGATAAACCAAGACGGTCAATTTTTAGCCTACCATGTAGATGGCAGCGCAGATGTTCTATTTAAAGGAATAAAAGATACTCCCCCCTAGTAATTTTCAAGTACGCACATAGAATATGCGCAATTGACTATATTCTATTTAGTTTTAGGGGGAGTATCGTCTTTTATCAGATGGCAACTTAATCCACGAGGCAGTTAATTTGCTCAGGATCTAACTTATTCGTTGCCAGCTGTTTTTCACAGGCAATCCCGGCAGCGCAAACTGCCGCCGTCAATTTATCAATTTGCTCTTGCTGCGAAACGGCGTGATCTATCAACTTATGCAGGGCCTTAGAGATAGGGTCGTCACCATTGGCGGTCACACCGTAGGCGCTAAAGATTTGTGCGGCCTTTGCCTCCGCCTGAAGCTTTACGTCTTTGTGTATCACATGGGCGGGATTACCGACGGCCGTGGCACCAGCCGGTACGGGTTTTACCACCACTGAATTTGAGCCTATCTTAGCACCGGCACCTATCGTAAATCCCCCCAGCACCTTGGCCCCCGCACCGACGATTACACCCGCCTCCAACGTTGGATGACGCTTGGCACCGGCAGAGAGGGAGGTCCCCCCCAAAGTAACTCCCTGGTAAATGGTGCAATCATCGCCAACCTCGGCAGTCTCACCGACGACCACACCGAAGCCATGGTCGATAAACACGCGACGCCCGATTGTCGCCCCCGGATGAATCTCGATACCGGTCAATATGCGGGCCAGATAAGAAATGAAGCGCCCCAACCACTTCCAGCCGCGCAACCAACACCACTTAGCCCAGCCATGCATTACGATGGCTTGAAAGCCCGGATAGCAGGTAACCACCTCCCAGGCAGTGCGGGCGGCAGGATCGCGTTCGATAATACTGGCAATATCTTCACGTAAATGACTAAACATGGAATAAGTAAAAGAAAAAGAGGAAGGAAAAATAAAACCAGACTATCTTAGCCTGCGCAGAAAAATTTTGCTGAACACACCCGTTTTTCTTGATTGAGCAAGATAAAAAAAAGGGAAAGCCATGCTTTCCCTTTTTTTTATTTAAGCGGGAAACTAAGCACGCGCCAAACGTTGTCTACGCGCCTCATACAAACACACTCCTGAAGCCACAGAAACGTTGAGACTTTCGACGGAACCAAACATCGGAATCTGCACTAGCACATCACAGGTTTCTCTGGTTAAGCGGCGCATGCCCTCGCCTTCCGATCCCATCACGATGGCGATTCCACCGGTAAAATCAACATCATAAATGTCTTTTTCTACGTCGTCAGAGGTGCCTACCAACATGATGTCGCGCTCTTTTAACTCACGCAAAGTACGCGCCAGATTGGTCACCGTAATGTAGGGCACGGTCTCTGCAGCTCCGCTAGCAACCTTGGCGGCAGTGGCATTGAGGCCAACGGCACGGTCTTTAGGTGCAATCACCGCATGCGCACCAACGCCATCAGCGACCCGCAAACAGGCACCCAGATTATGCGGATCAGTAATCCCATCCAAAATCAATAACAATGGCGGGCCTTCTATTGCATCGAGTAATTCATCGAGATTGCGCGCCAGCGATAATTCGCCAGCCTTCGCCACCACACCTTGATGGCGACGGGTGCCGACGATATTGGATAAACGCTGATCATCGGTAGGAATTACCCTTACCCCAGCCGATTTTGCGGCATGAATCAGATCCTGCATGCGTCGATCAGAACGTCCACTATCAACATAAATTTCCTCCACAGTCGAGGCCTCATGACGGATGCGCGAGGTGACGGCGTGGAAACCAAAAATCATTTTACTTTTCATATTTACTTCTCACTCTTCTTAACACACTTTACAAACGTTAGCCTTAGACTATCGCAGCCTACTATTAACGTTTTTTCTTAGTCGATCTGGTATTTCTCGAGGCATTCCCGGAGCGTGCCGGGTTTAGCTTGGCGCGCCCTGCACCCGACGTTGCGACCGACACAGGCTCGGCCGGTGTACGCTTTACTGAGGATTTACCCACAGTCTTAGTCGATTTCGATCCTTGCTTGCTACCTTCGGCAATATGGCTCTTGGCACGCGGCCCGCCAGTCAAGCGATCACGTTCATTCGGCATTGCAACGCGCGCCGACGGTACTTGTACGATAGACAAATCAATCTTACGCGCATCCAAATCGACCCGACTCACCTGCACTCGCACTCTATCGGTCAATTGATAGCGCTTGCCAGTACGCTCGCCGCGCAACTCATGCCGCGCGTCGTCAAACTGGAAGTAATCTGCACCGAGCTCAGTAATATGCACCAAACCCTCGATATAAATGTCATCGAGCTGCACAAAAATACCAAACTGCGTCACCGCTGAAATTGTGCCGGTAAACTCTTCACCGAGTTTATTTTTAATGAAGTAACACTTCAACCAGGCCTCGACATCTCGTGATGCCTCATCCGCCCTACGCTCATTCGCTGAACAATGAGTGCCGAGTGCGTCCCAGATTGTCAGATCTTTTTCTGGTTTTTTCTTACCAGCAGCCTTATCAGCGACTTGCTGTTTGCGCGCCGCGTTAGAGATCGTGGTGTTGAGCAAACTCGCATCTATCCCTTTGGGCTCGTATTTTTTTCCGAGCAAGATCGCCTTGATGGCTCTATGCGTCAATAAATCCGGGTAGCGCCGAATCGGGCTGGTAAAGTGAGCGTAAGCATCGTAGGACAAACCAAAATGGCCAATGTTATCCGGGCTATACACGGCTTGCTGCATCGACCTTAACAACATGGTTTGCAACAAGGGCGCGTCTGGACGGCCTTTGACCTTAAGCATTAGCTCTGCATAATCTGAGGCAGTAGGCGAATCACCTCCGCCCAAATGCAAACTCACCTGCTTCAGGAAATTTCTGACCTGCGTTAATTTTTCTTTGGTTGGACTGGCGTGAATGCGATAGGTACCTGGATGCTTGTACTGCGCCAATAAATCGGCGGCGCAGACATTGGCCGCCAACATGCATTCTTCAATCAGCTTGTGCGCATCGTTACGCGTGCGTGGCAGAATTTTTTCTATCTTACCAACCGCATTGCAAACGATATAGGTTTCAGTCGTCTCGAAATCGATGGCACCGCGTAAATGGCGAGCCTTCAATAAAGACTGAAAACATTCATACAAATGCAATAGATGCGGCACTAAACTCAAGCGTTTATTCGCCTCAGGGCCTTTGGTATTGCCTAAAATAGCCGCCACTTCAGTGTAGGTAAAGCGCGCCGCAGAATGGATAACCGCCGGATAAAACTGATACGCAGTGACTTCGCCTTGCGCAGTAATCACCATATCGCACACCAAGGTGAGTCTGTCTACATCAGGATTAAGCGAACATAAGCCGTTCGACAATTTTTCCGGAAGCATAGGAATAACCCGGCGCGGAAAGTACACAGAAGTGCTGCGCAACAAGGCATCACTATCCAAGGCGTCGTTAGGCTTGACGTAATGACTGACGTCGGCAATTGCGACAATCAGCCTGTGCCCCTTGGCTCTGCCTATTTTTACCGGCTCACAATACACCGCATCGTCAAAATCACGCGCATCTTCGCCATCGATCGTCACCATAGGGATGTCGCGCAAATCGACTCTATCGAGCAGATCGGCAGCCTTAACCTCACTAGGTAGTTTGCTGGCAGCTTTTTTCGCGGGCTCTGAAAACTCATGCGGCACGCCAAATTTTCGGACAGCGATTTCAATTTCCATTCCGGGATCGTCAACATCCCCCAGGATTTCAACTATTTTACCTACAGCTTGAGCATACTTGGTCGGTTGCTCAATCAACGCAACACTCACGACCTGACCTGATTTCGCTTTTCCAGGCGAGCCGGAGATTAAAATATCCTGGCTAAAACGTTTGTCTTCCGGCGCGACTATCCAGGCACCGTTTTCATTCAACAAGCGCCCTATTACATGGGTATTAGCACGCTCTAGTATTTCTACAATACCACCCTCAAGCCGACCGCGGCGATCCGTACCGACCACGCGTGCGCTCACTCTATCGCCATGCAAGACACGCTGCATCTCGCGTTCTGGCAAATACAGATCCTCACTACCATCATCCGGCGTCAGAAATCCATAACCGTCCCGGTGACTGCTGACGCGCCCAGAAATGAAATTTTCATGGTTCGCTAGCGTGTAATTCCCCAACTTATCCAACTTGAGCTGGCCGTCTCTTTCCATCGCATTGAGGCGCCTGACCATGCCATCAAGCTCTTCAGGCTTGACACCTAAAGCGCCTGCAATCGTGTCAATTTTTTGCTGACTTTTGGTGGTGCGCAGGATGCCGAGAATTTCCTCGCGGCTAGGGATGGGGTAGGAATGTTTATTCAAGAGGCTCGCGTCTTTTCTGTTGTAAATAACGTTTATCAGTACCTTCGCACTAACTCCCCTTAGTTTACCGGAGAGCTCCAAAATCACCTAACTTTACACTACTTATTATTCGCCTTACCTAAAGGATAGAGAAAGTATTAAGAAAGTAAATACGGCCTAAGCCATTGACATAACCCATAGATGCTCTATAATCATGGTCTTCGTTGCCCACGTGGCGGAATTGGTAGACGCGCATGGTTCAGGTCCATGTGCCTTCGGGTGTGGGGGTTCGAGTCCCTCCGTGGGCACCAGCAATTTTAAAAACCCGTTGATACGTCAGCGGGTTTTTTCATTTCCGATGCGCTTCCAAACCACTTACAGATTCAACATTAAAATTCCGTTCCGTCATTTAATTGCCATAGTCATGGCTAATACTATATAATTTTGCCTTCGCTGCCCACGTGGCGGAATTGGTAGACGCGCATGGTTCAGGTCCATGTGCCTTCGGGTGTGGGGGTTCGAGTCCCTCCGTGGGCACCAGCAATTTTAAAAGCCCGTTGATACGTCAACGGGCTTTTTCATTTCAAGTTCATGATTGCATTTGCAAATGCATACCCTCCCCCTCCGTCAAAACCCACATTCAAAATTGAATTAAAAAAAATGGAAACAAAATTATTTGTTTCCATTTTTTAGATATTAACTTTCGCCTTTTTTCAACCAGGCACTAAGTTGATGCGGCCGAAGACTATCGTACTCTTCAAATGGTTGATGTATCCACGGATTGCTCTCCAGATAATCGAGATAGAAATCGGGACGTATCGACGAGCAAGCTTTACACCAAATAACAGCAGACTTCACCTCCGTAACGGACGGGAAATTTTCTCGCAGGTGATGCAGCACTTTCTCCAGGGTAATTCCGGAGTCAACCAAATCGTCAACCACCAAAACTCGTCCTTGCAAACTACCTTTGGTCATAGATATATACTTGCCTATATCAAGTGCGCCCTGCAAAGTCCCGGATTCCTCCCGATACGAACTGGTCGACAAAATCGCCAAAGGCACATCAAAAATACGTGAAAAAATATCGCCTGGGCGCAAGCCGCCACGAGCAAGACACAATACCTGATCAAATTTCCAGCCAGACTCATGTACTTTTAATGCCAGCTGCTCCACTGAGCGATGATACGCATCCCAAGAAACCCAAAGGTCTTTTTCTGTAGATGTTGGTGTATTCATTTCTATTTTTCTCAAACTTAATTACATGAAAGGGTGACGTAAAACGATGGTTTCTTCGCGGTCTGGGCCTGTTGAAACCATATCCACCGGCACGCCAACCATTTCCTCAATACGTTTAATATAATTCCGCGCATTGATAGGTAATGCATCCAATGTTTGTGCTCCAACCGTGCTTTCGCTCCAACCCGGCATTTCCTCATACACTGGGACGCAGCGCGCAGCCTCTTCCGCACCAACTGGGAAAATATCTACAGATTTACCATCTATCGTATAACCGGTACATAGTTTCAACGTCGCGAGACCGTCAAGGACATCCAACTTGGTCAAGCACATACCTGAAACACCATTAATCTGGACCGAACGCTTCAGCAAGGCCGCATCAAACCAACCACAACGGCGCGCTCGTCCCGTAACCGTACCGAACTCATGCCCGACGCTAGATAAATGTTTACCGACACCTTCATCGGTAGTTAACTCAGATGGAAATGGCCCCGAACCGACGCGTGTAGTGTATGCCTTAGTAATGCCCAAGATGTAATGCAACATGTTAGGCCCAACACCGGTACCTGCCGCCGCATTGCCGGCCACGCAATTACTCGATGTCACGAAAGGATAGGTACCATGATCGACGTCGAGCAGACTTCCTTGCGCACCTTCAAACAATAGACTTGCACCATTTTTATGTGCCGCATACAAAGCACTAGATACGTCGGCAACCATCGGGCGAATGCGCTCAACATTTGCAAGAGCATCATCCAATGTTTTCTGATAATCGACTGCCGGCGCATTGAAATAATTTGTAAGAACAAAATTATGAAAATCAAGATTTTCCTTAAGCTTCTCGGCAAAACGAACAGGATTCAACAGGTCAGCAACGCGAATAGCGCGGCGGGCAACTTTATCCTCGTATGCCGGACCGATACCCTTACCAGTTGTACCAATTTTTGCAGCGCCACGGGCGACTTCGCGCGCGGCATCCAAAGCAGTGTGGTACGGAAGAATAATCGGGCAAGCCTCAGAAATTTTCAGGCGAGAAGCAACCTCAACCCCATTGGCCTGCAACTTATCAATTTCACGCAACAAATCAGGCACAGACAACACAACACCATTTCCGATGTAGCATGCAGTCCCTGCTCGCATAATTCCAGACGGAATCAATTGCAACGCAGTTTTCTGACCGCCAATCACAAGAGTATGCCCGGCATTATGACCACCTTGGAAACGCACCACAGCTTGCGCGTGATCAGTCAACCAATCGACGATCTTACCCTTACCCTCGTCGCCCCATTGCGTTCCGATCACAACGACATTTTTTGCAATTTTATTTTGTAACATCACTTAACCTACATTATTAAGAATCCACTGACCATCATCAAAAACGACTGCCCTATTGCAGTCAAATTCGTCCTGTTCGCTCTCATGGCCTGGCAAATTTTGAATAACCACTTCGCCTGCCTGGCGCAACTCGTAAATTTTTTCTCTTAGCTTAGCGTCTTGACTCCAAGGTGCAAAAATAGCATTTTTTCGCTCTGCTAAAGGCATTAATCTAGCCAATTCCCTCAAGTCCAACGAGAATCCAGTGGCGGGTCTAGCGCGTCCAAAGGCCTCCCCAACATGATCATAGCGACCTCCACGAGCAACTGCATTTGGCAATCCTGGAACAAAAACGCTAAACATAACCCCACTGTGGTAATGATACCCGCGTAAATCAGCAAGATCTATAGATACACTCGCATTAAGCGCCAGTTTTACCAAAGACTCCAGCTCATCAAGTGCAGCGCTAATCCCACGTAATTTTGGAAGCAGATCGCGCGCCCTTTGAATCACCGAAGCATCGCCATAAAGATTCGGCAGATCGAGTAAGGCTTGCCTCACTACAGGCGAAAAATCCCGTGTAATCAAATCCAGTGCAGGCAAATCTTTAGCTTCAAGCAGAGAAAATAGTTGGGCTTCGTGTTTTTTTGCCAAATCGTCACTTTCTAACAGTGCGCGCAACACCCCAACATGGCATAAATCTAGACTAACTTCCGAAATATTCGCGATTGCGAGCGTCGCAAGAACTAACTCCTGAATTTCCGCATCAGCCTCCAAACCGCCATGCCCGTAGATCTCAGCACCGATTTGTATAGGCTCACGGGTAGCGTGTAATCCTGACGGTCGCGTTTGGAGAACACTCCCGGCGTAGCAAAGACGGGTTACGGACGAGCGATTAAGTAGATGCGCATCAATCCTGGCAACTTGAGTCGTCATATCGGCGCGTATACCCATGGTACGGCCAGACAATTGATCAACCAATTTAAACGTGCGCAAATCAAGATCCTGCCCAGCGCCAGTCAATAGGGACTCTATGTACTCAAGTAGCGGTGGCATCACCAACTCATAACCATAAAGTCTAAAGTTATCAAGTATAAGGCGACGTAACTCCTCGATCTTCCTTGCCTCAGAAGGCAAGACATCCGCTATATTTTCGGGTAAAAGCCAATTCGGCATGAGATTAGATTCAAAAAGACAGTTAAAAAATTAAAATAGATGCCCACGCAAAACCGGACAAACGTAGGCAGACTGCAATCCAAATGGCTTGCAGTCTGCCTACGTTTTTACTACTTAAATGCTTGGGTGCTATTTTGCCTTGTTAGGAGCCGCTACTGAACTGCTTGCACCTGGACTCTTGAAGTATTTAAAAAATTCAGAATTTGGATCCACCACCAAAACATCATTCCTAGTCTTAAAACTTGATCGATAAGCCTCTAGACTACGGTAAAATTTATAAAACTCTGGGTTCTGTCCGAACGCTTGCGCATAAATCTGGGAAGCTTGCGCATCACCAGCACCTCTAGTTTGTTCGGCCTCTCTATAGGCTTCAGCAAGAATAACGACGCGCTGTTTGTCAGCGTCCGCTCGAATTTTTTCGGAATCAGCAAAACCAGTAGAACGCAATTCATTCGCAACCCGACTGCGCTCCGATTTCATCCGATCGTAAACCGAGTTATTAATTTGCTCTACGTAATCAACCCGTTTTAGTCTCACATCAACTATTTCAACGCCTATCTGTTTCGCTTCTTCGGTAACTTTGCTACGAATCGCCTGCATTACCTTATCACGCTCACCCGAGATAACATCGCGCACAGTGCGCTTGGTAATCTCATCGTTCAAAGCTGCCTTGACGATTTGTGACAATCGATCCCGAGCACGCCCTTCATCACCACCAAAGCTGACGAAATACAATTTTGGCGCAACGATATGCCATTTCACGTAGGTATCCACCAAAATATTCTTTTTCTCAGCAGTGATAAACCTATCAGCTTCTGGTGACTCAATTGTCAGGATTCTTTTATCCAAAAACATGACATTTTGAAAT
Source organism: Undibacterium sp. Ren11W (assembly GCF_049340485.1). Classification (NCBI taxonomy): domain Bacteria; kingdom Pseudomonadati; phylum Pseudomonadota; class Betaproteobacteria; order Burkholderiales; family Oxalobacteraceae; genus Undibacterium; species Undibacterium sp. Ren11W. Next base: position 283,939 of record NZ_JBMPPB010000001.1, on the reverse strand, counting down.
GGCGGAGGCAGTTTAAAATGAAGTCCCGGCTCGCTGATCACAGACTTCACCTCACCCAAAGCAAACACGATCGCATGGGAGCGCTGATCTACAACAAATATCGTCGATGACAAGACCAACAATACCAAGGCCAGCCCAATCATAGAGGAAGAAAACTTATTCATTATCGTACCTCTCTATCACGTGAATCTCTAACATCGCGTGCTCGTCCATCTTTACTAAAACGCATCTCCACTGTCGGTACTTGTTCCGTAGAGATGCTGGCGGGCGTTACAACTGCAGGCTTCGCTACAGTTGACGAATCTGATTGAGCAATTAATTTATCCAAAGGCAAATAAATCATATTGTTATTATTTTTTGTATCAAGCATCAGCTTAGTGGTATTAGAGAAAATTTGTTGCATCGTCTCCAAATACATGCGATCTCGCGTGACAGATGGGGCTTTTTGATACTCGCTTAGCACTTGCTTAAACCGTCCTGCGTTACCCTCAGAATTAGCAACAATTTTTGCCTTGTATGCCTCGGATTCTTGCAGCAAACGTGACGCTTCCCCCCTGGCCTTAGGAATCACATCATTTGCATATGCTTGACCTTCATTTTTCTGGCGTTCTTTATCCTGACCAGCCTTCACCGCATCATCAAATGCCGCCTGCACCTGTTCAGGAGGCTGCACACCTTGCATAGTGACATTTGTGATTTGCACGCCAGCCTTATAGCGCTCCAGAACCTGTTGCATGAGACTGTTCACGTCCAACGCAACCTTCTCACGACCTTCATAAAGTACAAAGTCCATCTTACTACGGCCAACAATCTCACGAATTGCCGTCTCAGCGACTTGTCGTATCATCTCTTCTTGATCTCGATTATTGTAAAGCCATTGCGCCGCATCCTTTAGCTTGTACTGTACCGCAAACTGAATGTCGATAATATTTTCATCGTCAGTCAACATTAAGGCTTCTTTTGGCTGCTTGTTTTTGACATTTGAACGGTAACCAACTTCCACCGTTCTCACTTGTGAAACGTTAACAATTTCATGGCCTTGGATTGGTGCGGGCCAACGCCAATTAAAGCCGGCAGTGGTTGAGTGGCTGTATTTCCCAAAGGTTGTTATGACTGCCGTTTGGCCTTCCTGAACAATAAAAAAACCACTAACAGTCCAAAGAAAAACAACCACCACGATGATGATGGCAACGCCAATTTTCGCACCAGCGAGATCTGGCGAAAATCCGCCATTTCCACCGCCGTCACCGCTACCCTTACCTCCCAGCAATTGACTAATGCGCTGATTAAAATCGCGCCATAATTGGTCAAGATCTGGCGGACCGTTATTAGGTTTTTTTCCGTCCTGATTATTGTTCTGCGAGCCACGCCCCCATTGCGGGTCATTTAGTGACATCGTCAATCCAATTCTTTTTAGAAGTGAAACAAGCATTCTGTCGTTATCCAATTAAATAGTGGTTTGAACTATAAATAAGCTCAATTAAAACGTGCGTCATTCAACTCGACATTTACTACTGGTACGCTGCGTTTTATTGCCTCAAGTTTCGCATATTCGGCAACTGCATGACGCAAATGTTCCATTCCAGCCCCTGTACGAGCACTTAGAAAAATCCTGTCGATTTTATCATATTCACCAATCTCGAATCCTGGATCCTGGGATGCCAAATCAATTTTATTCCAGACCAACAATTGCGGAATATGATCGGCACCAATTTCCTTTAAGACATGATTAACTTGCAGTATCTGATCCAAACGAACTGGACTACTGGCGTCAACAACGTGTATCAACAAATCGGCATGAATCGTCTCTTCCAAGGTGGCACGAAAAGCAGCGACCAGTTGATGTGGCAACTCACGAATAAAGCCAACCGTATCGGAAATAACGACACTTCCAACATCCCCAAGATACAAACGACGAGAGGTCGTATCCAAGGTAGCAAATAGTTGATCTGCGGCGTATGCACTGGCCTTGGTAAGCGAATTAAACAGGGTTGACTTACCGGCGTTGGTGTAACCCACTAAGGAAACCGAGAAAGTATGACTTCGACCTCTGGAACGGCGTTGTGTCTCTCGCTGTTTATGCAACTTCTCCATCTTCGCCTTAAGCGCCTTTACACGCTCACCCAACAAACGTCGATCGGTTTCAAGCTGCGTCTCACCAGGACCACGCAAACCAATGCCACCTTTTTGCCGCTCCAGATGCGTCCAACCGCGTATCAGTCGCGTAGCCAAATGCTGCAATTGAGCCAATTCAACCTGCACTTTACCTTCATGGCTGTGAGCGCGCTGAGCGAAGATATCCAGAATTAAACTCGTTCTATCAACCACACGCACTTTAAGATGCCGCTCAAGATTTCGTTGTTGTGCTGGCGATAAAGCGTGATTAAAAATCACAATATCCGACCCAACGTCAGTAACCGCATGTGCAATTTCATCGGCCTTTCCTGATCCGACAAATAGTGCAGCATCAGGACTAGAACGTTTGCAAGTAATGGTTACGACAGGCTCTGCACCAGCCGACTTCGAAAGCAATGAAAGTTCATCTAAACTCGCTTCAAAATCTCCCTTACCGAAATCGACACCAACCAAAATCGCCCGCGTTGAAATGCTTTTGCTCAAAGGATATATTCCAGTAAATACTACTCAGGATCTGCTTCAGTATTAATACTCACTGCTCGCGCTGGCACGACAGTGGAAATCGCATGTTTGTAGACCATTTGAGTAACAGTATTGCGCAATAGCACAACATACTGATCAAAAGATTCAATATGACCTTGTAATTTAATACCGTTCACAAGGTAAATTGATACGGGGATGTGTTCTTTGCGTAATGCATTTAAGAACGGGTCTTGTAACAGTTGCCCTTTATTACTCATAACAGCTCCAGTGTGTTGTTGTGTTCAGGAGTTGGGGGCACTTTAATAAATCTCAAGTGCGCCGAACGATGACTACGATACAAAATAATCTATTTTTATTTACTAGATTTATACTTCAAAACGACTATTTTTCCACCTTTGCGAAAGGGTTCTTCCCTGATCGCATTTCTATGCGCAACGGTGTTCCAACAAGCGAAAACGTTTCCCGGAAGTGTTTTTCGAGATAACGTTTATAGACGTCGCCAATAGAGTCTAAGGCATTACCGTGAATAACGATGATCGGTGGATTTTGCCCGCCCTGATGAGCATAACGTAATTTAGGTCGAATTGAACCTTTACGTTTAGGCTGCTGATGTTCAACGGCCTCTATTAAAGCACGCGTCAATTTTGGCGTCGAAAGGTTTGCCATTGCAGCAGCATAAGCAGCATCAATTGACTTCATCATGGGATCAATACCAGACGACTTTAGCGCCGAAACAAAATGAAATTTAGCGAATGTTAAAAAATTCAACTTACGTTCGATATCGACTTTAATTTCATCACGACGATCACTTTGCAAACCATCCCATTTATTCACGCCAACGACCAGTGCTCGCCCTGACTCAAGAATAAAACCTGCAATATGCGCATCCTGCTCAGAGATGTCTTGCTGGGCATCTAACAATAGCAAAACAACGTTTGCCTCTGATACTGATTGCAAAGTCTTCACTACAGAGAATTTTTCTATCGCCTCAAACACCTTTCCACGGCGGCGAATACCGGCCGTGTCGATCAAGGTGTAATGTTTACCGTCCCGCTCAAAAGGAATCTCAATAGAATCTCTTGTCGTGCCCGGCATATCAAACGCGATGACTCGCTCTTCACCTAGTAAAGTATTCACCAAGGTTGATTTACCAACGTTAGGGCGACCAACAATAGCTATCTTAATCCCTCTTACAGCATCAACTGGCTCTTCCACTTCTGGCGGACGCTGCGCAAATGCAATGTTGAGAGCCTCCTCAACCAAATCGGTTACGCCGTCACCGTGTGCGGAAGAGATCACATAAGGATCACCCAAGCCCAATTCATAAAAATCTGCAGTAACCGAGGTATAGCGCATACCTTCAGCTTTATTCACGACCAACATCACCGAGCGTCCTGACTTGCGCAGGAAATCTGTAATTGTTTTATCGTGAGGGGTCAAACCCTGGCGACCGTCAACTAAAAAAATAACGACATCTGCCTCCGCGACTGCTTGCTTTGTTTGCTTCGCCATTTCATACATAATTCCATCTTTGGCTACTGGCTCGAAACCACCAGTATCAATTACCAAAAATGGACGATCGCCAACTCGGCCTTCGCCATAATGTCTATCCCTGGTTAAACCAGGAAGATCTGCAACTAATGCGTCGCGAGAGCGCGTAAGCCGATTAAACAATGTGGATTTGCCGACATTAGGTCGACCTATAAGTGCTATTACCGGCTTCATTTCATTACTCGGTCGCAAAAGCAACCACTGTCCCTGATTTAGTTTGTACGATCAAACTCGAATCGACCACCAAAGGGGTCGCAAGAATTTGACTACCATCGGTGCTAACTCTACCGATGAAAGAGCCATCCTCTCTAGAAAGAAAATGGAGAAAACCGAACGCATCACCAACTGCAACAGCACGGCCAAAAGAAGCAGGAGCTGACACTTTCCTATTTGCCAATTTGTCATTGCGCCAAACACTAGAGCCAGCGGCGCGAGAATAGGCAGAAACTGCCCCCCCATTATCAACCGCAAAAACAAAGCGTTCATCGACGCTGACACCGACTTCACTTGAAATGTTTTTAGTCCAGCGTACGGCACCAGATCCCAAATCAAAACAACTAACTCGCCCTTGATAGGCTGCGGAACAAACCACTTGCCCAACGACCACAGGAGTACCAAGTACATCCGCAATCCGCTCTAATTCAGTAGCACCCTTCGGGTCTGCGACCGACGCTTCCCATCGCAAACCACCATTATTCAAGGATAAAGCGACCAATTTGCCGCCTGGCAAAGCAACAATCGCCAATTCACTCGTCATCGCAATACCAGAGGCAGCACGCAAAGTGAGTGCTGGCAAAGGACGATTTACGGCCCAATTTCGAATTCCGGTTTCTACATCATATGCAGCAACACGATTATCAATACTGCGCACAAGAACCAAACCTTGACCAATTACAGGGGCCGTTAATATTTCACTCGACGCTTGCACCTTCCAGCGCAATTTTCCATCGAGGTCAAATGCGAGTAAAAAACCTTTTTCTCCCGCCACAGCTATAGTCGTTGAATTGGCACCGACTCCCGCCGTCAAAGGCATACCAGCGTTGATACGCCAGACCGTTTTACCACTGCTACTATCTAATTTAACGATGCTGCCATCAACCGCCATAGCAATGATATTCGAACCTATTTGCACCGGAGAAAATGCAAAAGACCCACTTGTCCCAATTGATGCGGTCCAAATCGACTTAAGGTTCATCGTCTGCTTAAACTCAAGCAACGTAGCTGGCGCATTTTTCACATCCGTTTTTGAAAACGGATTGAGAGAGGACAGGGAAGAGCAAGCAGCCAAATTAAGCAGCAAAGCTACCGCGAACGACTTACTAAAAATTTGCATGCAAAACTCCGATTTATTTAAGTACGGCTAGACTTGCAACACCATCAACTGCACCGCCAATTGCGTCCAACTTAATTTGCGTCAATTGGCGACCTGGATTTTTGTCTTTTTGCTTAGATAAAGCTAACTGATAGGCTGCGCGCGCGTCTGCAATTTTCCCTTGAGCAAAAAATATATCCCCCTTCAAATCTGCCGCAAGCGCTGCAAACTCAGATGGAAATTCTACGGTCAACAAAGATAAGCCTTCATCATAGGATTTTTCGTCCAAAGCAATTCCTGCCAAGCGAATTTTCGCCAAAAATTTATACTCATCAACGCCACTATGATCCACAACCCAACGCAATTGAGTCTTAGAACTAGTCAAATCGTTCGCATCATATGCACTCTTCGCAGCACTTAATGCAGCCATAGGCGCATATGCAGTGCGAGGGAACTTTTCTAGCAAGTCACTGGTCGCGCGCTGCACCTTCGCATTATCTTTAGCAGTAGTTGATTTTTGCAACTCATCATAAAGTTGGGACGCCTGCGTAGATTGATTGCGCTGGAAAGTATTCCAAGCAGTCCACGCAGCGTAAGACGACAAGGCAACTATTAACAGCCAAGTCACCAAATTACCGTACTGCTTCCACCATGCTTTAAGGGTATCTAATTGTTCTTGCTCTTCGAGATCGTATGCCATAATTTTTAATTTTAGTGATGAATATGAATGTGATTAGGATCGTCGCAACAGGCATCCGTTTCAAGCGCACCTGTCATCTGATCAACCAGATAATCAACTGCAGAGGAAAATGGCACATTGACCTGATTGCCACTTACATCGTCGCCTCGCAGAGCCTTAATTGTTACCGCGTCGCTATTTGCCTCATCATCGCCAATTATCACTGCGTATGCAGCACCACTGACATCTGCCTTTTTCATTTGAGACTTAAAGCTTCCCGTACCTGTAGCCGATGCGCAATGTAACACAACATCGAGGCCGGCATCCCGCAAACGCTCACCTAAGACGAAAGACTGCGCCCTACCCTTTTCACCCTGATGCACCAAATACACATCACACTGAGCAGGATTATGAGCCTCCCCGGACGCTTTCATTAACTCCAACAATCGCTCAATACCCATAGCAAAACCGCAGGCTGGCGTTGCCTTTCCACCAAATATAGAGAATAACGAATCGTAACGCCCACCACCGCAGACCGTACCCTGAGAACCCAATTCGTCGGTCACCCATTCAAACACGGTACGGTTGTAATAATCCATACCGCGTACCAAGCGAGTATTGATCGAGAATGGAATACTATTATCGCGAAGAATTTTTTGAACTCCCTCGAAATGAGACTTAGATTCTTCACCAAGATAATCAAATAATTTAGGTGCGGCGTTAACCATCGACTGCATAGCTGGATTCTTAGTGTCCAAGATGCGCAATGGATTGCTATATAAGCGACGTTGAGCTTCAGCATCAAGCAATTCGCTGTGGGACTCAAAATACGCAATCAAATCTGCGCGGTGTAGATTTCTTTCAGGAGCATCGCCAATCGAATTGAGTTCCAATCGAATATTTTGCAAACCCAAGTCATCCCACAATCGCTGACACATGACGATCAGCTCAGCATCAATATCTGGCCCACTAAAGCCTAATGCTTCAGCACCCACCTGATGAAATTGACGATAACGCCCACGTTGTGGCTTCTCGTGGCGAAACATGGGGCCGTTATACCAAACGCGCTTCGGGCCGTCATAAGTAAGATTATGTTCCAACGCCGCTCTCACGATTCCAGCGGTATTCTCTGGCCGCAAAGTCAACTTATCACCGTTGAGCGCATCTTCGAAAGAATACATTTCTTTCTCAACTATATCGGTAACAGCACCAAGGCCGCGCGCAAACAAATGCGTGGACTCAACTATAGGTGTTCGTATTTGCTGAAAACCATAGCTTTTCAAAACAGATTGGACGGTATTTTCAAACAATTCCCACAAAGGCGCATCATCTGGCAGGATATCGTTCATCCCTTTTACGCCGGTTATTTTTTCGATTTTTTTATTTTCTGACATTCCTGATTACCTGATTTGATTTTCTGCAAGTACAGATGCAGAAGGAGAATAATGACTCCGCACATACTCTAAAACAATCGACTGAAACTCTTTTGCTATCGACTCACCGCGCAAGGTCATCGCCTTTTCACCATCGATAAACACCGGTGCCGCTGGCGACTCGCCAGTACCAGGTAAACTTATGCCTATATTCGCGTGCTTCGACTCACCTGGGCCATTCACAATGCACCCCATCACCGCAACATTCATCGATTCAACGCCTGGGTACTGTAACTTCCAAACAGGCATTTGACCGCGCAAATAAGTTTGAATATCATCCGCTAGCTCTTGAAAAACTGTTGACGTTGTCCGGCCGCATCCAGGACATGCAATTACCATAGGTGTGAATTTCCGCAAGCCCATAGTTTGCAATATCTCTTGGCCGACTACGACCTCTTTGCAGCGATCGCCGCCCGGCTCGGGCGTTAAAGAAATGCGTATTGTATCGCCGATACCTTCCTGCAGAAGCACCGCCAACGCAGCAGTCGAGGCAACAATCCCTTTACTTCCCATTCCAGCCTCGGTCAAACCCAAGTGCAAGGGATATTCACAACGCTGTGCTAATGACCGATAAACAGCAATTAAATCCTGAACACCAGAAACCTTACATGACAAAATTATTTTATCTGCTGCCAAACCTAACTCTTCGGCTCGCACAGCATTTTCTATTGCGGACGTTATAAGCGCCTCGTACATGACAGATTGCGCCGACCAAGGGGTAACACGTTGCGAATTTTCATCCATGATACGTGCCAGTAAAGCTTGATCCAAACTACCCCAATTAACACCGATTCTGACAGGCTTATCGTATCGACATGCTATATCAATCATCTGCGCGAACTGACTATCGCGTTTTGCACCTTGTCCTACGTTACCTGGATTAATGCGGTACTTCGACAGCGCAGCAGCACAATCAGGATAGTCCTTAAGTAAAGTATGACCGTTATAATGAAAGTCACCAACCAGTGGCACATCCACATTCATCTTATCAAGCTGCTCCCGAATTGCAGGAACAGCCGCGGCTGACTCTGCATTATTAACGGTAATTCTGACCAATTCGGAACCAGCGCGCGCTAACTCTTTAATCTGAATCGCAGTCCCAATCACGTCTGCAGTATCTGTATTCGTCATTGACTGAATAACGATAGGTGCACCGCCGCCGACCAGAACTTCACGGTCACCATAAATTATTTTTGCGCTACGACTATTGCGCCGCCTAAAGGAACCGGAATTCATCATAATTTAAGTTTTGCTTTATTCACTTCAAATTCAAATTAACTACATTACTGCCATTCAGAGGTAGCATTTCCAAAGGCCGCCCTCGCAAAAAAGCGTCAACCCCAGCAGCGTTCCCAACTCTTAATAATGACGGTTCTTTTATCATCAACACCTCTTCAGTACCAGCTCTACCCATATGAGAAGTAATGACATTTCCATTTTCCTTCTTAAGCTGTATCCATGCATCTTGACGAAATTTCAACTTCAAAACATCACTGCTTGCGTCCGCTGAAGCAAGCGGCAAAGAAGAGCTAGACCTCTCCTCAATAATCGCGGGCGCGTTTACAACTTGCTTATCAGTGACACTCTCCGCCACCTTCGATGCACCAACACCATCAGGCATCCCTTTTGAAACGACCGGCACTTCAAGAGCTGCCATCGACGCTGGTGGAACATTCGCAATTGACTGAATAGGGATAGCATCTGCAGCCACTATTGGCGTCGCGCCACTCGACTGGTTTAAGTTAACGCTAGCAACATTTTCCGATTGATTAGACGCGGACGAGAACAGTCGGCCCACAATTTCCGCATGCTCAAATTTTTGCAGTAAAAAAAATCCTAGCGCTAACACCGCTAACAACGCCGCGCCAAACAAATATTTATGATTATTGTCCTGACGCCCCATCAAGGAGAGACGAGACTCAAGAAATGGTGTTGAAAGTGCGGGCTTTAAGGCTGACTCCAATTGCGCATTACTAACAGGAGCGGGCAATAAAGCAACGACCGCATCTGCATCAATTTTCAAAAGTTTTGCATAGGCCCGAATAAAACCGCGAACTATCACCATTTGAGGCAGTGCATCGTATTGATTCGACTCAAGGGCTAATATCTGTCTTTGCGATAGTTTTAATTGGTCTGCCACTTGTTGAACGGACAAATCTTTTTGCCGCCTCGCAGCAGAAAGCAAACTTCCAACTGTTTCAACAGTAGCAAAAGATGGTTTAAAAACCATGCCAGATTCCGACGAACCTGTTGACTCCAATGATTGACTCGCACCCCTATCACTCATTAAAAGCTCCTCGTTGCAGCATTGCATATTCTTTCGAGTTAGGGTGACGACGCCTTAGCTGAGTAGAAAGACCAGCAACAGCCAACTGATCAGATAGCTTATTTTCGATTTTAATTGCCAACCACAAGACATCTGCAGCCATAATTTCCGCCTTAATTACACGGTCAATATAAAATTTTGCTTTTTCATAACTAGCTTGATCGTAAAAAACCTTAGCCAGATTAACATTTAAAGATGGATTATCTGGCTGCTCACGAAACCCCTGCATAAAATAACGCTCCGCGCCAGCCAGATCCTTTAATTTCAGACTACACACCCCCGCATTATTTAAAACTTTAGCCGGAGTCGGGTAGCTCAAATCCTTGATAACCTTTTCAAAATATGGCAACGACTGCCTCTCACGGCCACTCTGACACAAAAACCATCCGTAATTATTCGCCAACTCTGAATTATTTGGAGCCAATTTAAGTGCGTGCAAAAAGTTATCTTCGGCCAACTGCGTCTCGCCAGTATCCATATATATCAAGGCGCGCAAACTATAGGCATCAACTAAATCGGGAGATGATTGCAAGGCATGCTTAATCTCGTCAAGAGCAACCTTATGAAGCCCTTGCTGATAGTATCCAACCGCCAACTGCATACGAATGGAGGCGCGATTTTGCGTATCAACTTTCTCAGCCGACGGGCTAGCATCATTACGGCCGCCGTCAAGTTTTTGACTTACACAGGCAGATAACATTAGAGCAAACAAAACCCCCAACATCTTACAACTCTGCAATGCTCCAATATTCACCGAGTGACCTCCACAATTTTCCCAAAATTTTCGCCAAATTTGCGCTTATACTCATCCATTTTTTTCATACGCTCTTGAACTTTGGTTCTATCTTGCACTTCACCAGCGAGCTGTCCACATGCAGCGTCAATATCATCGCCACGAGTCTTACGTATAGTAGTCACGACACCTGCATCCATCAACACCTGCGCGAACGCCTTGATGCGAGGATTTGCGGAGCGCGTTAAACCAGACTCGGGAAAGGGGTTAAAAGGAATTAAATTAAACTTACACGGAACATTCTTCACTAATTGCACCAACTCTTTAGCGTGCTGATCGGTATCATTAACCCCATCAAGCATGCAATACTCAAACGTCACAAAATCACGCGGCGCAAATTCCAAATAGCGCTTACAAGCAGCCATCAATTCATTCAATGGGTGCTTTTTATTCAACGGGATCAAACTATCGCGCAAAGCGTCATTCGACGCATGCAATGAAACAGCTAACGCAACCGGGCATTCTTGAGACAGTTTATCTATCATTGGCACAACGCCACTGGTTGACAATGTTACGCGTCGACGCGACAAGCCATAGGCATTATCATCAAGCATCAGGCGCAATGCAGTGACAGTAGGCTCAAAGTTCAACAGCGGCTCACCCATGCCCATCATTACGACATTCGTAATCTGGCGCTCACCTTTTGGACCAGGCTCAACGCCTTTGCTTTTACGCAATTCGAACTCAGCCATCCAGAGCTGGCCAATAATCTCACCCACACTCAAATTGCGATTAAAACCTTGCTTACCAGTAGAACAAAACCGGCAATTTACTGCACAACCGGCCTGGGTTGAAATACACAAAGTACCTCGCCGCTCCTCTGGAATAAAAACTGCTTCAACAGCATTCCCCTGACCAACATCAAGTAGCCACTTACGAGTCCCATCAGTGGAAGTATGATCACTAATAATAGCTGGCGCAGCGACATAGGCGCGCCCAGAAAGCTTCTCACGCAAAGACTTCGCAAGATCAGTCATATCCTCAAAATTACTGGCACCAAATTGATGTATCCAGCGCTGCAATTGTTTTGCGCGAAACGGCTTCTCACCCAACTCATTACAATAAGCAATAAGCTGCGCAGGATCCAAATCCAACAAATTGGTAAGAGCCGTCATATACATCTTCTTTCAGACCTTAGGCCCACTAAAAAAGTAAGCCTAAGTTTATTCATCAAAAACAATCAGAATTAACGTGAATACACGTTCAAGGCTGGGAAGTAGTAAGCAATCTCTACTGCGGCAGCATCAACAGCATCAGAGCCATGAACTGCATTTGCATCGATTGAATCAGCAAAATCAGCACGAATAGTGCCTTTTTCAGCTTTCTTAGGATCAGTTGCGCCCATCAAATCACGATGTGCAAGAACTGCATTTTCACCCTCCAACGCCTGAACCATAACTGGACCAGAGATCATAAAATCAACCAAATCCTTAAAGAAAGGACGCGCAGCGTGAACAGCATAAAAACCCTCAGCTTCAGCGCGTGACAAATGCATCATACGTGCCGCAACGATTTTCAAGCCAGCACCTTCAAAACGGCTGTAGATTTGACCGATTACGTTTTTTGCAACTGCATCCGGCTTAATAATAGATAATGTGCGTTCAATAGCCATCTAAAAACTCCAATAAAATGAAAGGGTTAAGAAAAAATTTTAAGAATTCATTCAACCTTAGATTTTACCATAAAACACCTATAGCAATGTATGTTGTACAGAAACACAATTGCCAAAGGGTCTTTTTATGATCGAACTACCTAGAGATAGAGTCGGAAGTTTACCGAGAGACAGCTTTCAGAAAAACGAAACTCTTAAACGCTGATTCTTGTCCCATACGGAACATCCAATATTAAATCACTCAATCCAAAAGCAACACATGGCAGTATCCAGCCCTCTGTTTTCTCATCAAGACTTAAACCTGGCCAATCAATTTGATATTGCACCGCACCACTAAGCAACTTGCACATACAAGTGCGACAACTTCCATTGCGGCACGAGCTAGGCAAACGCACACCTGCATCCAATGCGGCATCTAAGATCGTTACTCCCTCAGACATTGGGAATTGCCACCCTTGACTACTTAGTTTTGCAGAAATTCCTTTTTTTGTCATTTTTCCCTCGATGACCTACAACACTGCCGACATGTAATGTCTTCCGATCAATTGGTCTAATAAAGGCAGCTTAAAAAGCGACGTAAGTCAAATCAAAAACCACGAGATAAAGTACTTTTTAGATAATAATTAACCTTGTATTTTTTGATTATTTTGTCTAAATTAAAAGACCGAGGTGAACTAATAGGAGTCACAAAATGGTTGCGGCCGAATTGCTCAAACAACAATCCAATTATCAAGAATATTCAGAAAGAAGAAAACGCAGTGTTACGCTTTTTACTTTAATTCAGCTAGCACCTTGGGAAGTTGTCGATGGAGAGATGCTGGAACAGGGTTACGCCTCAGAGGACGCACAACCATCAGGAAAAATGCGAGAGATTTGCCCTTATTGCAACAACGTTCCATTAGACTTAATTTTGCGCTATAAACATGTAAAACGTGCACATCTTTTTTGCGAGAATTGCACTCGATGCTTTGATGCACTCTATCCAGACGGTACTTCTGCACTTGCGTTAGGCGCTGCGTCTCTGCCTTAATACTGAGTTAAACCGTATCAAGCATCCGACAGTAAACACTGTAACGGATGCTTGATATTTTGTTTCTCGCTAAAAAACAGCAGCCCACATCAACTCAGATGTATCAGGCTTAAACGACATTCTGCAAACGCATTGCCACACTCATATCACCGGACACTTTGAGTTTTCCAGCCATAAAGCCATTAACTGGAGTTAGCTCCCCATTAAGCATTGCACTTAAATCTTCTAACAACATTGCTACTGTACATCCAGCGTCTAAATTTTCATTGCTCACAATATTGGGCGTTGAAAGCGCATCAATAAATACCACGCCATCGCTACCACAATCAAATTTCAAGGTGGCATTGAGATTACTTTGATCTCCTACTTTGGCGCGAATTGCCTCTGTACATGCTTGCAAATCCATGCGATCACTCCTCTTAAAAATTATCTAACTTGAAGTTTGAAAATTAAAACTAAAAAAATAAGTTATTAGTTTTTGTCGAAAATTACTTAAGGACACAAGTTAACATCCAAAAATATTGATTTCTAAAAATCCTGATATCCCTCGCCGCAAGGCCTATTCTTTTACGCAAAAAACTATCTGTTGGGAAGTTCTTAACCACCTCCACCCGACTACCATCCTCCTGCAAGCGAAACTGATGGGTATTACCCGCCAAATCAGTTCTAGCGATCACAGTACTACTGCCTTCAACATAGTTATTGTCTATCATTACCAGAAAACTCCCCTTTCCGGCGGCGCGACTAAATTGCGCAAGCACATCGGCTTGCTCTTCGCGTTTAACATGTGACCAAAAAAAACCAGCAAAACAAGCTGAATATTGCTCTTTCGTTGACGCTGGCAGGGCGAAAACATCCGCCAAACCAAATTGAACCCGATCCAACGGATACTCTTTAGCAGCGGCGACATCAAGCATGGATTGATTGATGTCGGTGGCTAACACAGACTGCACAACGGGTGCGAAACGCTCAGTCCAATACCCCGTCCCACAGGCGACTTCTAGTACTTTATGATTTTCCAAAGCACTGTTGACACGCTGCTCGATTTCCAATAAATCTTTTTGACGCTCTGGCCTCTGATAAATACTCTCGTAGGTATTAGCACGCTGTGCGTAATATTTACTCATTACTTCACGCATAATTTTCTCTTTTCTAAAAAAATATAGCCGGAACTTTAAAATCCAACGGCATATTTTTATTCAATGACATCCAGCAAATAACAATTCAGCGTATCGATACTGACTATGAGGCTGCTAGCGAATCAGCGTTCTTATAAATCATAGGTATCTTTATTTCCCTGCATGACTTGATCGATCAGTTTGCGGTTGATGGTAGGAGTCAATAACTCTATAAAAGTATAGATATAACTACGCAGATAGGCACCACGTCGCATTGCAACACGCGACACATTCATGCCAAACAAATGCCCTACTGGTATCGCTTTCAACTGAGTATCTCGCTCCGCGTCAAAGGCCATGCCTGCAATAATACCAACGCCCATCCCTAACTCAACATAGGTCTTAATGACATCAGCATCAATTGCCTCTAGTAGCACATCTGGTTTTAAATCGCGAATCTCAAACGCATGATCAATTTTGCTGCGCCCGGCAAAGGCCGCATCATACGTAATCAAGGGGTAATGTGCAATCTCCTCTAAGGTAATTTGCTTCAACTTGAGTAAGGGATGCTCGGGAGGAACAACAACCACATGCTCCCACTGATAACATGGCAAGGACACCAAACCATCAATTCCTGCGATCGCCTCGGTAGCAATTGCAATATCGGCTTGATCACGCATCACCATCTCAGCAATTTGTTTAGGATTACCTTGCAACAGCGAGAGTCGCACTTTCGGGTATTTTTGCATGAACGCCTGCACCACTTTAGGCAAAATATAACGTGCCTGAGTATGTGTCGTCGCTATAGTGAAACTACCGCTATCCTGCGCGGCATATTCCTTACCGATTCTCTTTAATCCGTCGATTTCCTGCATGATCAACTCCACCGACTCAAGCACCGCTCTACCAGGCTCAGTTAAGCCACGAATACGTTTGCCATGCCTTGCAAAAATATCTACACCAAGCTCCTCTTCGAGCTCAATAATTGCCTTAGAGACTCCGGGCTGAGACGTAAATAAGGCCTTAGCAGCTTCGGTTAAATTAAAATTTTGTCTTACTGCTTCGCGTACAAAACGCAACTGGTGTAGGTTCATTGATTAGCTCTTGTGGCCTCAGACTAGGCCGATTGCTTGGTGATTGTCTTATGCCATTGAGTGATGACAAGCTTCATTTAATATGCTTTCACTAGTATATAGAGCCTAGGAAAAGAATTCCACGCTTACAATAGCGCTCCTCTCGTATCATCCTCATTATTTCGATTATTACCTATGCAAACTTGGCGCATTATTACTTTCTTCCTGTCTTTATGCATATATGGAAGCTGCTCTGCAGAACGAATCTCCACAAGTGCAGTCGTAAAAACACCAAAAATTTGCCTGGCGCTGTCTGGAGGAGGCGCGCGCGGCTTTGCTCATGTCGGCGTATTAAAAGTGCTCGAGGATCTGCGCATTCCGATTCATTGTATCGCTGGTACTAGCATGGGAGCGGTGGTCGGTGGTTTGTACGCGGCCGGCCTTTCCGCCTCCGAGATCGAGCAACGGCTAGCCAAACTCAAACTCAATGAGATCGCCCTTGATAGAGTGGAGCGACGACTCCTGCCACAATCCTTAAGGGAAGAGGATGCCCAATACCCACTTGGTGCCACACTAGGATTAAGCAGCAGCGGAGTGCGCCTACCAACTGGTGTGGTACAAGCGACGCAGTTTTTAGAGTTGCTCCACAATTGGACCGCCCACATAGACCCCGACGTCAGTTTTGATCAACTACCAATACAATTTCGAGCAGTGGCGACGGATCTTGAAGATGGAAAAATGGTGGTATTCAGACAAGGGCCTTTACATAAAGCCATACGTGCCAGCATGGCAGCACCCGGCGTCTTCGCCCCAATTGAAATAAATGGTCGTTTATTGACCGATGGAGGCCTGGTCCGCAACTTACCTATTGACATTGCACGTAGCATGGGAGCCGATATAGTCATTGCCGTCAACATAGGGACGCCCCTTATGCATCGCGATCAATTGCAATCGCTACTCAATGTGAGTCAGCAAATGATCAACATCCTCACGGAACAAAATGTGGAGATGCAGAAGGCGAGCTTGCGTTCAAATGATATTTTGATAGAACCAGAGCTAGGATCCATTAGCTTCATGGACTTTGGCCGGTCGACAGAAGCTTCCCAAATTGGACAAGACGCAGCGCTTGCGAGCGCAGACAAATTAGGCGCTTACAGCTTAAGCCTCGAGCAATACGCACTGCACCAAGTCTCACGCCTACGTTTAAACTTACCAGATATAAAGATAAATTTCGTTGAAATCGCCTCAAATGGCTTAATACCAGAAGCCGACATTCGGCGCCAAGTTGATATCAATAGCGGAGCCCGCTATGACGCGGAGGAAATTAATAGTAAATTGGCGACGCTCAACGTATCCCGCGAATATGACAACATCAATCATGAATTGGTAGTGCGCGATGGTGAATACGGCGTGCGTATCAATGCGCAAGAACGTAATTGGGGTCCGCATTTCTTAAGGTTCGGCCTGGCACTTTCTAGCGGCTATGAAGGCACTGGAGGATTCCGCCTGCAAATCGGCCATCGGCGCCCATGGTTAAACGAGAGCGGACTCGAATGGCGCAACGACGCTGAATTCGGCAATACACTAAAATTACATTCAGAACTACGCCAACCACTCAAATATCGCGACGGTCTATTTGCCGCGCCCTACGCCGAAGCCCTGAAAAGCACGCGCAATCTTTATGAACAAGACACCCGTATTGCGGAATACGAATATCGTCACATGCAGGCCGGACTCGATCTTGGATTCCCGATTGGAGAGCAAAGCAAACTGGGAGAAGCCCGAGTCGGCATCAACTCGAATCTATATCAGGTCAGGCCCAAACTGGGCGGGATACCAAGTGCCGATATCCAAACAAATTCAAGCTCCAGTAATTTTAAAAATGCGGAACTTCAGCAGATTGGACTAAAAACATCGGTGGTGATAGACCAGCTTAGCGATCCCGTCTTTCCACGTCACGGCTATAAAAATGAAACTGAATTTTTTTGGGGCATGAATCGATCCCGGGATACCTACCAAGAATTTTCTAGCAATACGATTTGGGCACAAAGCATCAAGGATCACAGCATTTACTTGCAACTAAAAGGATCTGGGCTATTTCAGTCTGGCACAGAAATACCTGGAATCGGCCCTACCCTTGGGGGCTTTCAACAACTATCGGCCTATCAACCAGATCAATTTGCTGGCAATTACCTTCTATATGGCAGCCTGACCTACTTATTGCGCGCTGTGAAATTCGATCTGGCGGGGCAAAGCCTGTTTTTGGGGAGCTCCCTGGAAACAGGAAATGTCTGGAATAAGGGGAGCGACATTTCCTTCGCGTCTCTCCATAAAAGTGCCAGCTTATTCGCTGGATTTAACAGCTTCATAGGCCCTATTTATGTCGGTTTTGCGCTGGGAACATCTGGCGCCAGAAATATATTTTTCCAATTGGGTCGCCAATAATTTTAGCTATCGCAAGACGGCCCAACTTCGCCACTACTTAGTAGCTATTTTTGATGGTATTCCACGATACTTTGATCAATCGCGCCAAAAATAGATTTGCCATTTTTATCCAGCATTTCTATGCGTATCGTGTCGCCAAACTGCATAAACGGCGTGCTAGCCACGCCATCCGCTATCATCTCAAGCGCGCGCTTTTCTGCGATACAGCTAAAGCCTTTACTCGCGTCTTTATTCGAAACGGTGCCTGACCCAATAATAGTGCCCGACCGCGCATGACGAGTCTTACATAAATGAGTAATTAACTGAGAAAAGGAAAACACCATATCGACGCCGGCGTTCGGCTGCCCAACTAATACAGCATTCAAACTCGAACGCAGGGGCAAATGTAGCTTACCATCCTTCCATGTATCACCCAACTCGTCGGGAGTGACTGCCACCGGAGAAAAACTAGTGGCAGGTTTAGACTGAAAGAAACCAAAACCTTTGGCCAGTTCCGCTGGAATCAGATTTCTCAGCGAGACATCGTTCACCAGCATCAACAAGCGTATATGTTGCGCGGCATGTTGCACCTTGCACCCCATAGGCACATCATCCGTGATCACTGCGATCTCACTTTCAAAATCTAAACCCCATTCTTCCGACTGCAATTCGATATCGTCATTAGGGCCGATAAAGTCATCGCTTCCGCCTTGATACATTAAAGGGTC
Organism: Undibacterium sp. Ren11W; assembly: GCF_049340485.1. Lineage (NCBI taxonomy): Bacteria > Pseudomonadati > Pseudomonadota > Betaproteobacteria > Burkholderiales > Oxalobacteraceae > Undibacterium > Undibacterium sp. Ren11W. The sequence continues at coordinate 265,241 of NZ_JBMPPB010000001.1, read as the reverse complement.
ATGCCAAAAGCTATCGGGCATATCTGCATTGCGCGCTTTACGCACCAACTCGACATGATTCACATAAGAAGAACCGTCAGCCCATTGGTAAGCCCTAGGTAGCGGAGCCATACATTTTTGAGTGTCAAAATCGAAAGCACCACTCGCTTTACCTGCATTGAGACGCTCAGACAACTGAGTCAATTGCGGCGCAATAAAAGCCCAATCGTCCAGAGCACGCTGCATGGTGGCCGCGATTCCGTCAGCGATAGCAGCAGTTTTCAGATCACGTGAAACGACCAGCAATTGACCATCGCGCGATCCATCTTTAAGTGTCGCAAGCTTCATACGATATTTCTCTCTTTTACGCATCCTCAAAAAGGATGATTCATTAAATCAATCAAATAAAATAAAGCATAGGCTGGAGACGCATATTCCATGCGGCTCTCCGAGGCACATGGCCGGGAAGGCGCATGGAATATGCGCAGTGGGCCTATGCAAAAAAACATTTTAAATAAAAAAGCGCGCACCTTTTTCAGGAGGCGCCGCTTTTTTATACCGTCACTTACATCACTCATACTCAGAGCCAGCGCACTAGCACCGGCCCGTTTTTATTCTTCGTAGGACAAGGCTGGCTCATTCGAGCGTTTGGCCGCTGCAGCGGGCCTTACTCTAGGCCCGCTCTGCGCTTCAACCCTAAATGCGGACATTGCAGTTTTCAACAGATTAACTTGCTCTTCCAAAGAGCCTGCTGCAGCCGCAGCCTCTTCGACCAAGGCCGAATTTTGCTGGGTCGCTTCATCCATATGCGCCAACGCCAGATTCACCTGTTGAATGCCGTCGCTTTGCTCGGCAGAAGCATTAGTAATCTCATTGATAATTTCGGCAACCTGCTTCACCGCCTGCACAATACTAGACATAGATTCACCGGCCTTATCAACCAAGAGCGACCCTTCACTGACCTTACTAACCGAATCCTCAATCAGCGTTTTAATCTCTTGCGCCGCAGCGGCACTGCGTTGCGCCAAGGTGCGCACCTCACTGGCAACCACGGCAAACCCGCGGCCTTGCTCACCAGCTCGCGCCGCCTCCACTGCTGCATTTAAGGCCAAAATATTGGTCTGAAACGCAATCCCCTCGATCACGCTAATGATATCGACGATTTTTCTCGAGCTGTCGGTAATACCTTGCATAGTATTGACCACGCGTCCGACCACCTCGCCACCTTGCGTCGCCACCCCAGAAGCATTCAAGGCCATCTTATTTGCTTGCCGGGCATTATCCGCATTATTTTTTACCGCAGCGGTCAATTCTTCCATGCTGGCAGAGGTTTCCTCTAGTGACGAAGCCTGCTGCTCGGTGCGTCCAGATAAATCCATATTTCCGGTGGCGATTTCGGATGAGCCGATTGCGATTGAGTCGGTAGCTCTGCGGACATCCACCACCATCACACGCAATTGCTCGAGAAATTTATTGAAGGCGTGTGCCGTTTGTGCCACTTCGTCTTGGCCGTCTATCTCAATTTGGCGACTCAGATCGCCGCCGCCTTCGGCGATTTCTGACATCGCATCCCGCACGCGACGCAAGCCACTCAACATATGCCCCACCAACCAGGTAGACAAAGGAAGCAACACCGCCAGCATGGCGATTAACACAACGATAGACATGATGAGCAACTGATCAAGCGCCTCAAGGGCTTTTTTCTTATCAATCACCAAAGCCAAGTAAATTTCTGACCCCGATATTTTTTGTAGCAACAAGAAATGCGGCTTGCCGCCAACATCGGTCACGACAGGATCTTTTTGTTCGGTGAGCTTCGTCAAATTTTCCAAAGCTAACTCGGCTGAAATTTCCTTGGCCGGTTTTAACACTTTCGACGCATCAGAATGCGCCAGCACCTGACCAGTTTTATCCAGAAGAAAAGCGTAACCACCGCCAGCAAGTTTAATATTTAAAATTTGCTCAGCAATTTTTGTCAGAAAAACGTCGGCACCTACCACGCCCCCGTCACCGCCCTTCACCGGAGCGGCGAAAGAAATCATTAAGCCAGGAGGCGCGACGCCCATATAAGGTAAAGTCACAATAGGCTTTTTCGCTTCCAGCGCACCTTTATACCAAGGTCTGACTGTAGGATCGTAACCAGCAGGAGGCGGGTCGGATGGAATATTGGTGAATGCCTTATCGGGTTGTCCCTGATAGACGCTGAGAAAATTGCCGCCTGCGCGTATCATGGTCAAACTAGTGGTTAAGTCGGCACCATTTCCCAATCCTTGCGCTAAACTTTCCATAATGGAAAGATTACTTTGTATCCAATTACTGAACATCGCGTTATAACCTGCCGCAACGCCGCGCATCTCATTGTTCAGATCAGTCTCAATCTGCGATTTCATCTTTGCATAACTGCCGACGGTCAACAATATAGTGCAGACCGTCACCAACAGAGCGATTACTGCGATCAGCCTGGTTTTCAATGAATTCATGACGACTCCTTCAAACGGAAATGATGGAAAAGCAATCGAGAAAAAGAATTAGAGCAAGAAATTTAATCTTACTACCGTTTAATTCTTGCGTCAGAAATAGATACGAAACCGATAGTTAAAGGATGACTATCCGATGCGCGACAGCCACGCAGCCAGATTTTTTCCGCAGGGATCACTTTGGCAATCCAATTAGGCAGCCCGTCAAACTGCCCCGCACTGATAAAAATACGCTTACAAAAACCGATCGAGGATTTTACGACTATGCCTGTCTATCGCATGCATATCCCGGATTAGAAATTGTATGCCATGGTTGTCAGACACGAGTATCGACGCCTGTCCCAGACGTCGGATATCTTCCTCACCTTTTAAAACAAAAGCGGTATTGCCTCTATCCGTTTTGACATACCAAGTGCAGGGTGTAGCGTAACTACTAATGCTTTCAATTTTTTGTATCTCTGGCATAAATTCACGTCCAGCCAATTCAGCATCCACCAGAGCGCGAATAGCATCAGGTAAATCGCTCAAGCGGTCTATCCAAGCCACTTCTTGCCCATCTTCCAGCACCAAGGATACTCCCTCGTCCGGTGACTGAATCGGAAACGCGCGCACTGGACTCACATTCTCGTGCACCGTGCCGTCGCCGCTAATTAACACTAAGTGCTCAAACGAATTTCGCGTCAGCTGAAAATTACACGTCATTTTATTCTCCTCCTACATTAGCGTTACGGGCCTGCGCCTCGTACAGACGGAAATACGCCGACTCGCGCGCCATCAATTCATCATGACTTCCGACTTCAACCACCTGCCCCCGATCTAGCACAACTAAGCGATCCGCCTTATGCAAGGTAGACAGTCTGTGTGCAATTGCTATCGTGGTACGTCCTTTGACCAGATTATCCAAGGCTTTCTGGATTTCTTTTTCGGTTTCGGAGTCGACCGAAGAAGTCGCCTCGTCCATAATTAAAATACGCGGGTCAATCAATAAGGCACGCGCTATCGAAATTCTTTGGCGCTCACCGCCAGACAAGCCCTGCCCACGCTCGCCGACCATAGAATCATAACCCTGTGGCAGCCGTAAAATAAATTCATGGGCATGTGCAGCTCTCGCCGATGCGATGATTTCTTCGCGACTGGCATGCGGTTTACCGTAGGCGATATTTTCGGCTATGGTACCAAAAAACAAAAACGGTTCCTGTAAAACCAGACCGATATTGCTACGGTAATCAGCTACTGGAAAGGAGCGGATATCCACCCCATCAAGCATAATCGCGCCTTCGGTCACATCATAAAAGCGGCAAATCAAGTTAACCAAAGTGCTTTTTCCAGATCCACTATGCCCGACCAAGCCAATAAATTCGCCTGGTTTAATACTCAGATTAATACCGCGATTGACGGCCCGATTGCCGTAACGAAACCCAACTTCTCGCAAATCAATTTTGCCTTTTACTTCGGCAATTTTTACCGGCTGCGTCGGTTCAGGCACACTAGAAACATGATCCAAGATGTCAAAAATACGTTTCGCTGCCGAGGCCGACTTCTGGGTAACAGAAACGATGCGGCTCATGGAATCGATACGTCCATAAAAATTACCAATAAAGGCTACCGCTGCAACTAGAGATCCAACGGTTATTTCATTGTGCGACACTTGCCAGATACCGAAGGCCCACACCACCAAAATACCGAGATCGGTTAAAAATGATACCGTTGGAGAGAACAGGGACCAGACTTTATTGAGCTTATCGTTGACGGCGAGATTATGTTTGTTTGCCTCGCGAAAGCGTGTCGCTTCCCGGTTTTCCTGAGCAAAGGCCTTGACGACACGAATACCCGGGATGGTATCTGCCAGGACATTGGTCACCTCACCCCACACCCTATCGATTTTCTCAAAGCCAGTCCGCAATTTGTCGCGCACTAAATGTATCATCCAGGCGATTATCGGCAATGGCAGTAAGGTCACTAAAGCGAGCTTGGTATTAATTTGCATCAGAGCCACGACTGTCATCAAGAACATCAATACGTCGGTCGCGAAATCAAGTAAATGCAAGGACAAATACACGCATATCCTATCGCTTTCGCTACCAACGCGTGACATCAAGTCACCAGTGCGCTTGCCACCGAAATATTCTAAAGATAGTTTTAAAAGATGTTGATAGGTTGTGGTACGTAAATCGGCTCCAATACGTTCAGACACCAAGGCCAAAATATAGGTTTTACCCCAACTCAACAGCCACGCAATGACTGCGGAACCAAGCAAACCGCCTATATACAAACTGACCAACTTAGGATCAACATATTGTCCATTTTGATAGGGAATTAGCACTTCATCCGTCAGTGGTTTAGTTAGGTAGCGCGGTATCATATGGGCCGCGGTGCCGAGCAACATCAAACTAAAACCTAACAGCAACTGCCAGCGGTAAGGCTGAGCGAAACGCCATAAGCGAAACAAAGTCCAGGTCGAAGGTGGCGTGTAGATAACTTTGGTACAGACCGGGCACTCTTCCTGCTCAGGTTCCAAGATCGCTTTACAGCTAGGACAGATATTTTGCTCAGCATGCACTACGGGTAAGCCACTGACATGACTTTCACACTGTTCTTTAAATTGATCGATCAGGCGAATCGCTAATAAATTCTGTCCTAAGGTAAACCGCCAGCTCGCCAAACAACCTTGCGCATTTAACAACTCCAAATGACCTACGCCGGCATGGTCATGATGTTTAAGTTGCAGCCCCTCGACATATGACCAAGTGCGCCATTCGGCATCGCCATCTGCCTTGGCCAGCAAGCGCAGCTCCGTGACAACAATGAGACCTTTGACAAAATGAAGTCGCTCGTCCAAGTCAACCTCGACCGAGCATAAAACGTTTTCATCAACAGACAATTGTTTTTTGACGTCCGCACGCCATGCTTCGGGCAGCGACAAAAATGAATTATTCGCACTTAATTGTTTAGTTGTCATTGTAAAGCAAACTCCAGTTCATCCCCTTGCACAGCTCGCGGCAAGGTATAGAAATAAGGTAAATGAAGGACATATCTGATTATTCAAACTGCTCTGGCTAAAAACTGCAGCAAATCAATGCGCCAAGGCATCGTAGTGTGTCACGAGAGTAGAAATTTACGGTATTCTATCGAAAGAAAAAAATCAGATCAAAATCTGTAAATAGGGAAGCGATGTTTTTTTCAAGCAAGCGCGAGTATACCAGCAAGAGTTATCGGTCTATTCTTAATTTTGCCTAGAAAATAACTGATGATCTATCTGAGATATTTGCGCCTGCGTCACCAAGAAAACAGCAATGCAAACTCAAATAGTAAAACGACACAATTTTTCAACGCTTCTAAACGATTGAACGGGTTTCACAATAAGGAAATCCTGCCATGAAAAAATTAAATACATGACAACGAAGAAGAAAAACATAGAATTTCTCCGTGTAACACATTTACGCGGACCGAATATCTGGACCTACCGCCCGGTAATTGAAGCATGGCTAGATATCGGAGAGCTAGAAAATACCCCATCAAATACTCTGCCCGGATTTTATGAGCGACTGATCGCTGCACTGCCTGGCTTAATTGAACATCGCTGTGGCGTTGGTGAGCGCGGTGGATTTCTGGAGCGGGTACGAGAAGGCACTTGGGCTGGCCACATCCTGGAGCACGTCGTACTTGAGCTACAAAACCTGGCTGGCATGCGTACCGGCTTTGGACAGACACGTTCTACCAACACTGCTGGCGTGTATAAAATGGCCTTTCGCACCCGCCAGGAACAAGTTGGCCGTGCGGCCCTGGTGGCAGCGCGTGATCTATTGATGGCTTTAATTAACGATCAAAGCTACGATCTGGAAAGTAAGGTCGCAGAATTGCATGAGCTAGTCGATGATCTTTGCCTCGGCCCTAGCACTGCGCATATCGTTGATGCTGCCACAGAACGCAAAATTCCCTTCATCCGTTTGACCGAAGGAAACCTGGTACAACTAGGACATGGCGCGGCACAACGCCGGATCTGGACCGCCGAGACGGATAGTACTAGTGCGATTGCCGAAAGTATTGCGAGCGACAAAGACCTTACCAAAACATTACTGCAGTCTTGCGGCGTACCGGTGCCTGAAGGTAGCCTGGTAAAAAGTGCAGAAGAAGCATGGGAAGAAGCGCAGGATATCGGCCTACCAGTGGTAGTAAAACCTTACGACGGTAATCATGGCCGAGGGGTTTCACTCAATCTAATGACAGAAGCTGATGTAGTAGCGGCATATCATCTGGCAGCCCGAAAAGGTGATAGCGAAAGCGTCATCGTTGAACGCTTTGTCACTGGCAACGAACATAGACTTTTGGTCGTAGGCAAGCATGTAGTTGCCGCAGCTAAAGGTGAAGCGCTGTGGGTGATTGGTAACGGCACATCGAATATTATCGAATTAGTAGATGACCAGATCAATACCGATCCGCGGCGCGGTACCAATGAAGATTCGCCATTAAACGCGATCGCTCCACAACACGGTGCTGAACATATACTAGAGCTCGAACGTCAAGGTTTAACCGCGTATTCGATACCGCTAGATGGCCAAAAAGTCTTAATTCAGCCAAATGGCAATGTCGCTTTCGATGTCACCGATGAGGTGCATCCAGAAGTGGCGCGTGCCGCTGCATTGGCAGCCCGCATTGTTGGCCTCGATATAGCGGGCGTCGACCTGGTAGCAGACGATATCTCACGTCCACTGGAGGAACAACGTGGCGCGATCATTGAAGTCAATGCTAGCCCCGGTTTGCTCGCGCATTTAAAACCCGCCGAAGGCAAACCACGCCCTATCGGAACTGCCATCATTGCCAATCTTTTTGCTGCAGATGAAAGTGGGCGCATCCCCATTATTGGTGTCGCTGGTAGCCAAGGTACTAGTCTGATTTCACGTCTAGTCGCCTGCATACTCAGCGTCAGCGGCAAACATACAGGGGTTGCCTCTAGCCAGGGCCTGTTTCTGGACAGTCGCCATGTGGTGAAAACGAATTGTGCCAATTGGGATGCAGGCCAACGCTTGTTACTAAATCGCTCAGTGCAGGCGGCAGTATTTGAAACCAATCCACGCATGATACTTACCGATGGATTGGCTTACGACAAATGTAAGGTCGGCGTCGTCACCGACATGGGCAGTAGCGCTGGACTGGCTGAATTTTACGTCAATGATCCCGATCAGATGTTTAAGATTTTGCGCACGCAAATTGATGTGGTATTGCCCGACGGCGTTGCGGTTCTGAATGCGGGAATTCCGCAAGTAGCTGAAATGGCTGCATTATGTGACGGCGCTGTGATTTTTTATGGCATCGATGCAGCGCTAGCACCGATCGTCAGTCATCGCAGCAAGGGAGAGCGCGCGGTGTTTCTCAAAGATAGCAACATCATATTGGCAAGCGGTGATGAAGAACTAGTATTGATGTCATTGTCTTCGCTAAAACCAAGTAAAGCGCAGCAGCCGGAAAGTATTATGGCCGCCGTCGCTGCCGCTTGGGCAATGGAGATTTCACCTGAATTAATAGGTGCGGGATTGAGAACCTTCGACTCCGCCACCAAAAACAGCTAACTATTAATTCACTAAGGATGATGTAAATTGCGATTCTGCAGCCCTCGAAAAATATACACAAGCGGGTTCAGTTTGCATCATTCCTCGTACACTTTTTTTGGCACAAATGCCAGCTGATAGGATAAAGGTTTATGGAAGTATCACGTATACGGGCACTGCGCGGCCCAAATCTCTGGAGTCACCACACGGCGATCGAAACGATAGTCAGTTGCACGCCAGAAGAATGTTCTATCGCTGACTTACCGGATCTTGAAATTCGTCTGCGTGCCCGCTTTCCAGAAATTGGCCCGCTGCAAACGACCGGCCATGATGAGGCCATATCAATGGCACACGTCCTGGAATTGGCGACACTAGGCCTGCAAGCCCAAGCCGGTTGTCCAGTCACTTTCAGTCGCACTACCCAAACATTAGAGACCGGCATATTCCAGGTAGTCGCCGAGTATTCAGAGGAGGCAGTAGGTCGCCTTGCCTTAGAATTGGCTGAGACTCTATGTCTATCAGCATTAAATGACACGCCTTTTGATCTGCCGGGTGCGCTCATTCAATTGCGCGATCTGGATGAAGATGTGCGCCTGGGTCCGTCTACCGGATCCATAGTACAAGCTGCCGTTGCCCGCAACATCCCATATCGTCGCCTCACAAATGGTTCTCTGGTTTTATTTGGATGGGGTAGCCGACAGCGAAAAATTCAGGCGGCTGAAATGGATGGCACCAGCGCCATCGCGGAGGCGATTGCACAAGACAAAGAACTGACCAAACGCTTGCTTGATGCTGCCGGCGTGCCTGTACCATTGGGGCGCACTGCGATTGACATGGATGATGCATGGGCAATCGCCTGCGAAATCGGATTGCCGGTGGTAGTCAAACCTAAGGATGGCAACCAGGGTAAAGGCGTCACCGTCAACGTCACCACGCGCGAGCAACTCGATGCCGGTTATATCGCAGCATCCGAATTTCGCGATGATATTTTGGTGGAACGCTACTTGCCAGGCAACGATTTTCGCCTGCTGGTAATCGGTAACAAGTTGATTGCGGCAGCTCGTAGAGATCCACCGCAAGTGGTCGGCGATGGCACGCATTCCGTGCGCGAGCTAGTCGAACAAGTAAATAAAGATCCACGTCGAGGCACTGGTCACGCCACCTCGCTAACCAAAATTCGTTTTGACGATATCGCACTAGCTAGCCTGGCGAAACAAGGCTATCTGGCAGACACGGTACCGCCAAAAGGCAAGCGTGTCATCTTACGCAATAACGCAAATTTATCGACAGGCGGCTCTGCCACCGATGTCACTGACGATGTCCATCCAGACATCGCAGCCAGCGCAGTCGCGGCCGCCCAGATGATAGGCTTGGACATTTGTGGTGTCGACTTGGTCTGCGACAGCGTACTCAAACCAATAGAAGACCAAAATGGTGGCATCGTTGAAGTTAACGCTGCCCCCGGCCTGCGCATGCATCTATCTCCCTCGTTTGGTAAAGGCAGGCCAGTGGGTGAAGCGATCGTCGCGGCTATGTTTGCCGATGGCGATGATGGTCGCATCCCGGTTGTTGCAGTCACTGGCACCAACGGAAAAACCACGACAGTGCGTCTGATTGCTCACCTATTGACAGCAAGCGGTCTACGTACCGGCATGACCAATACCGATGGCGTCTACATAGAAGGCCGTCGTATTGATACTGGTGATTGTAGCGGTCCCAAAAGTGCCCGTAATGTCTTGCTGCATCCTGATGTCGATGCGGCAGTATTTGAAACAGCACGTGGCGGAGTATTGCGCGAAGGTCTGGCGTTTGATCGCTGTCAGGTGGCGGTCATCACGAATATAGGCTCCGGCGATCATCTTGGATTGAACTACATCACCACGGTAGAGGATCTCGCTGTACTTAAACGTGTCATTGTACAAAACGTTGCAGACAGCGGTGTCGCAGTTTTAAATGCCGGCGACCCTATCATTGCGGGAATGGCTAACAATTGCACCGGCACGGTTACCTTTTTTGCCGCGGATAACCAAAATCCGGTAATGGCGCGCCACAAGGCGCAAGGCAACCGCGTAGTGTATATCGATGGTCAAAATCTGATCGCATACGAAGCTGCAGAAATACAAAAAATCCCACTCTCCGCGATACCTATCACTCGCAATGGCGCCATCGGTTTTCAAGTTGAAAATGTCATGGCGTCGGTCGCCGCAGCCTGGGGTGTAGGAATCACCTGGGAATCCATACGCACAGGCCTCACAAGTTTTGCCAATGAAAGCGATAATGCACCAGGGCGCTTTAATGTCTTTGACTATCGTGGCGCGACACTCATCGCAGATTACGGACACAACCCGGATGCCATTTTAGCCTTGGTGCAAGCAGTGGAAAGCATGCCTGCCAAACGCCGTTCTGTCGTTATCAGTGGCGCAGGAGACCGGCGCGATCAGGACATTCGCCAACAAACCGAGATTCTCGGTGCCGCCTTTGACGAAGTTGTGCTGTATCAGGATCAATGTCAACGTGGCCGCGCCGACGGTGAAGTCGTTGCCTTGCTCAGAATGGGGCTGGCCAATGCCAGGCGGACCAGAGAGATCAAGGAAATCAATGGAGAATTCATCGCCATTGACACTGCATTGGCAAGCTTGTCTGAAGGAGATTTATGTCTGATCCTGATTGATCAGGTGGAAGAAGCCCTGGCCCATATCGCCAAGCGCATTGCCGAAGCCTAGACTGCATTAAAAAACTAGTAGTGAAAAAAATGCCAGAGCAATCTGGCATTTTTTATTTCTGGAGGACATCACTTACGCTTTTGGCGACTATGCCGAATGCATGCTCTCTGGAATTGCGGCAGTATTTACAACTGTATCGGGAGTCACAGGCTTGCTCTCAAGCTGTACTGGCTTTAACTTCGCTTCGTCTACATAAGCATTATTGAGTTTTTTAGATTGCGACGTGGGTGACGTCAACAAATCGAGCAAACGCAATGTTAAATTACCATTACGCTGAGCCTGATTGCCGACACCAGTTGCTGGTAATTGAAATGTCATCTTCAATTTACCGTCGTCTAACAAGCTAAATAGATCCTGAATACTTCCAGGGAAGTGCGCTCTCAAGTCCTGAGATGCTTGCGATGGCGAGTCTGCAGCAGTTTGCGCAGTCGTGACTGGAGTCTGAGCGGTGTCAGCATGATGGCGGTGATCGTGAGTTGATGCGTGTTGATTAGAAGATACGCCTGCATCATTGTTAATCTCAGAATTATTGCCATTGCGCGTCCAGCTTGATGCGCTCGCCTCCGCCATCGCTTGATAATGCACCTCTACCTCAAAATTATAGACATGCCCGTCGGCCGTCGTAATCTGTCCCTTACCGATAAAATCGGAGGCTTCCTGCACGCTCATCGTCGTCGCGTCACTACTACCGTTGGGGCCACTACCGTGCTGCACAGTCGAGGAAAAACCTGCCATTGCCGAGATACTAGCGCTATCAAAAGAAATTTTCATATCCTTAGCGGCATCACCAAACAATTGTTTGGCAAAATTATTTATTAAGCTTTGTGCCATATCGATGGTGGCACTACCAAGATCATTGGCGCGCTTGGCAAGCGCTAATCCTGCATCAGATAAACTGACCACATCATCATTGGACGCCTGCTCAATCGTTTGCAGCTTGGGCAAACGGCTTGGTGTCGATGGATTAGCGGCAGCTAATACATCACTCATTTTTTGTGGCAAAAATCGGCTATTCGCGAGCGAGGAAAGTGTGTTCATCAGAATTCACCAAAGTGGCTAGGTAGATGAGATATCGACCAAGATCCGCAGATCTTGAGCGCACCACTGAAAACACAATTGCCAAAAATAAAGAACTACCGAGCACAAGCTACGCTAAATCTGCACAGAATTTGGCGAAATACCTGCTGCCTGCTGCAAATGCCAAGCAGCTCGCTCATGCGCCTGCACGAGAGTATTCACGATTTCCAGAGGATAGCCATGTTCCTCATACAGGGCCTGCCATTTTGGTAACATGAAACGGCGGCCCTCCAGCTCATCAGGGAGGTACCAGATATTCATCACTTCTTTTGGGAAATGCGCTCGCCCTTTTTGCAGCACTTGTCCATAGGCAGAGAGCGCGTCGGGCGAGGTCATCATGCTCACACTCCAGCTAGACACAGTCACGAAGGGTTTTTGCGGGGTCCAACTACTTAACAAGGCCGCCACTGTCCGCGCAAAAGCCCTGATCACCTCAAGATTAAACGGCCCTGCGATCTCGTAATAGATGACCGATTCTTCACGCTTAATCGAAATACTTCCATGCGGTGCAAATTTGCTGCCGGCATGCTCGCTGGTGTGGTGTTTTTTATTCTTCATGCATCTCTCAAGAAAACCGCAGATTAGCTCATCCTACCGACATTCACCATCGACAGCCGTTTTATTTTGCCAATTCAAGGCGCAATCCCTTGATCAAAAAAACACCGGAAAATCCAACTTATCGGTCGGCATTATTGCCATCTGAAAAGCACGGAAAGCGCGCGGAAATTTGAAACCGATTGCAGGCATGTCAGAAGCGCCGAGAAATTTACTTAGGCGAAGTATTCGGTCGATGCTTCTGCCAAAATCTACTCAAACCGACTTCACCAGTTTTTCAAAGTCGCCTAACGGCACCGGTCGGCTAAACAGAAAACCTTGATACGCGTGACAACCATGGGTGCTTAGAAAATCTCTCTGCTCGGCCGTTTCCACTCCTTCAGCGATGACCGCCAATCCCAGACTTTGACCCAAGGCAATAATAGTACGGGCAATTGCCGCATCATTCGGATCGATCAAAACATCACGCACAAATGATTGATCAATTTTCAACTGATCCAGCGGTAAACGTTTGAGGTAAGCGAGGGATGAATAGCCGGTTCCAAAGTCATCCAAAGAGAAACACACCCCCTTGGCTTTAAGTGCAAACATTTTATCAATCACATCACCTACATTGTCGACCAGCAGACTTTCGGTCAACTCCAACTTCAGCCTTTGCGGATTAGCACCCATCTTACTGATTACGGCCAGCACTTGTTCGACGAAATCCGATTTTCGGAACTGATGTGCACTCACATTCACGGCAATTGTCAGATGCGCCGTTGCAGGCTGCTTGGCCCACTCTGCCAATTGAGCGCATGCACTCTCGAGCACCCATAAACCAATCGGTATAATCAGACCGGTTTCTTCCGCGGCCGGAATAAATTCGGCTGGCGATATCATGCCTCTAACTGGATGCCGCCAGCGCACCAGCACCTCAGCCCCAGTGATACGTCCGGCTCCCGCTATTTGCGCCTGATAATGCAAAAGGAATTGTCCCGACTGTACCGCCAAACGTAAATCGGCATCTAGCTCAGCACGCTTTTTAACGGTTTCTTCCATGCTAGGATCAAAGAAACGAAAGGTATTGCGACCGGCAGCTTTGGCCCTGTACATGGACATATCGGCCTGTTTGAGCAAGTTGTCAGTGCTGCTTAGATTTCCTTTAAAAAGGGTAATCCCTACGCTGGCGGTACTATGATGTGAAATAATTCCTAATAGGTAGTTGTTACCCACCGCCGTAATAATTTTTTCGGCGACCGCCTCAGCGCCAGCAATCGCCTCAACTTCGTTTTTACTCAAATTAGCCAGTACCACCACAAACTCATCGCCACCTAAGCGAGCTACGGTGTCGCCTTCACGTACGCACTGTGTCAGGCGCGGTGCGACCTGCTTCAACAAACTGTCACCAATGTCATGTCCCATACTATCGTTGAGCGATTTAAAATTATCCAGATCGATGAACAGCACCGCACCATATTGCTCACTGCGGCTACTCGACGAGATCGCTTGCTTGAGGCGATCATTCAGGAGCGTACGATTGGGTAATCCTGTAAGTTGATCGTAAAAAGCGAGTTCATTGATTTTTTCTTCAGATCTTTTTCTATCGGTAATATCAGAGGCAAAGGCAAGTATGCATCGCTGACCTTCCAGTGTCATTATTTCACCTGAAATACTGACCTTACGTTGCTCTCCATTTTTGCAATTCCATACTGTCTCGTAATTCATCAGCCGACCTCGGGCATCGAGCCCCGCGATCCAAGGGCGGCGCGCGGCTTCACTATCCCACAAACCCACCTCTACAGCAGTTTTGCCCAGCAGGTCAGCCGAGCTCCAGCCAAAATCACGTTCATAGTTTGCATTGACTTCGATGAAACGCCCTTCTTCGGCGCTGGCAATCGACGCCGCCATAGGTGCCGAGGCAAAAGCGGTCGCAAACCTTTGTTCAGATAGCCGCAAGTTCATTTCATTGAGCTTGCGCTCGGTAATATCTCGGGTAATTCCGTGAAAACCGACCAATTGACCTTGCGCGTTGCGCTCCGGGCGCGTCAGTATCTCAGTCCAGATCAGGCGACCATCTTTGCAGCGTTGTTGCACTTCAAACGTTGTAGAAGCAATTGGTTTATCGCGCTGATCAGGTGTCCGTTTTTCTTGCAATTTTCGCGCGACAATAGCAACGCCTTCTTCGGTGAGTAATTCCGAAAAATGATGACCTATCACCTCATCCGCCCGGTAGCCCCGCATCCGCTCGTCGGCCGGACTGATGTAAGTAAATAGATTATTAATGTCTTGCTTCCACACCACGTCAGAGGCGTCCTCCGCCAGCAAACGAAAATGTGCTTCACTTTCACGCAAGTTCTCAGCCGCCTGGTTACGCTCTATCGCGATGCTGACCAAATGAGCTGCTCGCTCGATCAAAAAATTATCCTCCTCTGAAGGCCTATTTGCCTGTCGATGATAAATGGCAAAAGTTCCTAGCACTTGCCCCTGTGAGGCGCGTATCGGTTGCGACCAGCAGGCACCCAAGCCAGCGCTGGCGGCGAGCTCTTTAAACTCTTTCCAGTAAGGATGTGTTTGTATATCTTCGACCACCACGCGCTCACCGGTAAATGCGGCAGTCCCACAAGAACCTACACCCACGCCTATGGTCACACCATCCAAGGCTTTATTATAGAAATCAGGCAGGCTTGGCGCGACACCTTTGCCGAGATGCCGCCCCTCTTTATCCAACAGCAAAATACTGCACAACATTTCGGGATTGAATTCTTCCATACCACGCACCACCGCTTCCAACATCTCTGGCAGTGGTGCGCTACTACTAAGCACCTCCAACACGCGGCTACGAAAATGCTCAAAATCTTTGGACTGCTTTCTCTCATCGTCAATTTGGCGGAGTTCGTTTTGCGTAGTGGCCAACAAGCCAAGCACACTTTCTTCCATGCCATTGGCAACCACAATCGGGGTGGAAAAATCTCCATGCCCTAATCTCTTGAGATGCCCATGAACTTCATCGATGGTGGCTCCCAGTGTCACTTGCAAGACTGTGCTAACCCGCCAGAGCATGTGCAATAACAATACGGCGAGCAAACAAAAAACAATTCTCATCGCATCGGCCATGAATTCGGCTTGATGGACGGCACCCAAAGTGCGCTGATCCATCAAGGTATAAAAGGAATTAATCGGCAGCATAATGGCCGCCTTAGCCTGCAGATATGGCTGATCGAACAACATCGCTCTTGCCTTAGCGTAATGAGCGTCATGCAGATCACCATCGGCCTCGACTAGCTTCATTGCCTCCAATTCAGTCACCGCCAAACTATCTGAATTGGCCTTAGCGTTTTGCAGCAGTTGAACTTCTTGTTCGGAAAATTCAAGTTGACGCATCGATCCCAACATCGCGGACGCTGGCCCATTCCCCACATCCGGCGGACGACCGGCCAGTACCAGATCCCAGTACACATTTTCATAACCCAATGGGCGAGGCAATTGACCATCACGGATTGCGATGATTTTTTTGTAATAATTTTTATAAGAGATGTCACCGGTAATGACATAAGAGCGTGCCATGCGCGTGAGATCGTCCGAACTTTGATGCAGTTCATCAGCTAGTAAAAAAGACTGGTGACGCAACTCGTTGGCGCGATCTATCCTTTTTTCAACCAAGACATAGGTACCGAAAACGATGGCAATGAGAAGAAAAACAAAGCCGGTACGCCATAACTCGCGGGAGTAAGGGGAGGTATCTCGATATCTCATTGACTAAGCTCCCTATCAGTAAAGGACTTGCAATTGTGCCGGCAATCTGTGCCAAACCCAGACATTTGATGCCCGTTTCTTCCTGATTGTGACTGAGAAAGATCAGAAACTCAATCAAGGATGCCGCATTAAGTTGCAAACCCTAGCATCGATAATGATGGCGAATGACTGTATTAGCGGGAGTACCGATAGATTGAGCAGTTTGAGATGAGTAAGATGATCACGCTTAATCTACAACACTTCCTGATTTTCTAGCATTGCTGGTCGAGCAAGCCCAGTACGCATATTCCATGCGCCTTTCCGGCCTGCCACCTCTGCAAGCCGCACCACGTTTGCGTGCTGGAGCATTGGCGCGCGCAATACAGCGCCAAATCAAGGCAGGCTCAACTTGAACGCTGCCGTATTATGTATTTCATTACGCTCGCCTCCAAGACCTCACCTCCACGACAAAAACAAAAAAGCCTGGCAATTTACCAGGCTTTTGTGAACGTACGCGTGCTTCTTAATGCAGACTAGCTGCCGCCAACTTGGCACCAAACCAGATAAACAGCCCCCCTACCCCGCTAGAGAGACCGGCAGAAAGACGCCGACGTTTGCTAAAGCCCTGTGCCAGCCTAGCCCCCAAAAAAATCAAAGCGGATAAATACGTGAAGCTAAACACCAGCACCACCGCACTCAAGATTAAAAAAGGCACGGCTGGCGTCGGATAGTTTGGGTCGATAAACTGCACAAAAAAAGACAACAGGAACAAGATCGCCTTGGGGTTTAACAGACTAATAAATAAGGCACGTTTAAACGGGTTCTGCATGTTTTCAGCGACCGCCGTGATCTCGGCCACTGGCTGGTCGCGGCTACGCCATTTTTGGATTGCCGCCCAGATCAAATTGACACCCAACCAGGCCAGATAGCCGGCCCCAGCGTACTTCACGGCCATAAACAAGGCAGGATAGGTGCGCAGCAACCCAGCCGCACCTAAGGCTGTCAACATCAGCAACACCGTGTCGCCAACAAACACGCCCAAAGCGCCCTGATAACCAGCGCGCACACCTCGCGCAGTGGCAACCGCCAGCACGTATAAAGAGTTCGGGCCGGGTAACAAAATAATGCCCAAGGCCCCCAATACATAGGTCCAAAGATCGGTAACGCCGTAAAAACTCATGGTCAGTCCATTACAAGTGGGTAAAGCCGGCGTCAGAACATGCTCTGAGCGCAGCGTTAAATCATTTTCTAGCCTAGCATTATCCCATAATCTAACTGTTGGTATTTTGACGCTAGTGATTCCCGACAAGACCTGGCCCAGCGCGCATATTCCATGCGCCCTGCAGGCCAGGCATGCCGAAGAAGCGCATGGAATATGCGCCTCCGGCCTGTTATAAAAAAGCTAGCTGACAAAAGTCTCATTGCAACTGTTGCAATCAATTGCAATGATGCTTGTGATAATGGGTTTATTCGGCAATACTCTGCCAGCGACACAGATTTTCGCGCCTATAGTTCGCTTTGAAACTTTTGATTTCTCGTTTAAACAGGAGATTCATATTATGTTATCAACACTTCGCCGGCGTCTGATCGCCATTTGCGTCAGCATCGTCGTTTTAGCGATGATTGCCGTCGTCGTCGCCAATTTCGTCACGACCCGCGCGCACACTTTAGAATCGCTCACTAGCCAGATGACGCAGCTTTCACAGAGCCATTCCAGCCAAATCGCTGAATGGATACATGCCAGAAAACTGGTGGTCGGCTCCATCAAACAAGCCATTGATGCCGCAGATCCTTTGCCGGCACTCAAAGCGGCAGAACAAGCCGGTGGTTTTGACCTCACCTATCTGGGTTACCCGGATAAACGCGCGGTGTTTTCTCAAGTACGGGTACGCAAACCCGATTACGACCCAACGGCGCGCCCGTGGTATATCAAGGCCTCGCAAGCTAGTGGCGCTATCGTCACCTCGCCCTACATCGGTGCCAGCAATGGCAAACTACTTGTCACCGTGGCAGAAGCGGCAGGCGCTACCGGCAGCACCACCGCCGTGGCCGCCGCTGACGTTCTGATCGACACTTTGGTAAAAACCGTGGTCGAGATCAAACCGACACCGAACAGCTTTGCTTTTCTGGTCGACAGTAAAGGCAATATCATCGCCCACCCGGACCCAAAACTGACCTTAAAACCGGTCTCGGATTTAAGCAACACTTTATCCATAGAACTACTGACAGCAACCGAAAAATCCAAACTTAGCGCCGCGGTGCAATTACTTGGCCGCGATGGCTTGCTCTTTGTCAGTAAAATTGAAGGTACTGATTGGCTACTCGCCATCGTCCTCGATAAAACCGAAGCCACCCAGGCCTTAAGCACAATGTTGACCGTCTCGGCCGTGACTGCGTTGGTAGTGAGCGGTTTAGCCGCCTTACTGCTGGCAGGACTCATCGCCCGTGCCTTGCAGCGCCTTGCCACAGTGCGTGACGCCATGCAAGAAATCGCCACCGGCGACGGTGATTTAACCCGCAGACTAGACGCGCAAGGCGTCGATGAATTAGCGCAAATTACCTCAGCGTTTAACCTCTTTGTCGACAAAATCGCCAAGGTCTTGATGGAGATACGCAGCGCCAGCGAATCGGTCAAAGTTGCCACCTCAGAAATCGCAGCAGGCAATGCCGATCTCTCGTCACGCACCGAAGCGCAAGCCGGTTCACTGGAAGAAACAGCCAGTTCTATGGAAGAACTGACCTCTACCGTTAAGCAAAATGCCGACAATGCGCGTGAGGCCAATCAACTGTCTTTATCAGCCTCAACGGTCGCAGTCAAAGGCGGCGACGTGGTCTCGCAAGTGGTCGACACCATGGGTTCGATCAAGGGCAGTTCTAGCAAGATGTTCGATATTATTAGCGTCATCGACGGCATCGCTTTTCAAACCAATATCCTGGCCTTAAATGCGGCGGTAGAAGCGGCGCGCGCCGGTGAACAAGGGCGCGGCTTTGCCGTGGTGGCATCGGAAGTACGCAATCTGGCACAGCGCTCGGCCGGCGCGGCAAAAGAGATTAAGGCACTGATCGTTGATTCGGTAGAGAAAGTCGATCTGGGCGGCAAACTGGTCGATGAAGCAGGCCGCACCATGGGCGAAATCGTTAGCTCGATCAAGCATGTGGCCGACATCATGAGCGAAATCACCGCCGCCAGCCAAGAGCAAAGTTCGGGCATAGAAGAAATCAATACTGCCATCACGCATATGGATGAAATGACCCAGCAAAACGCGGCCCTGGTAGAACAAGCCGCAGCGGCTGCCGAGAGCCTGCAAGAACAGGCGGAAGCCTTATCGGCCACGGTCGCCACCTTTAAACTCGATCATGCAGACGCTGCGGCGACGAGCACGCCACGCGCTGCCACAAAAGCGGCTATAAAACCGGCGCCAGCCAAGGCAAGCAACGCGCCAAAAAAACTCAACAATAGTGCCCGCAGCAGCAGCAATAACAACAATAACAGCAAAGCGCAAAGCGCTGACGACTGGGAAGAGTTCTAACTGATGATGTTAAGCCAGTGGTTGCGCTCAGTTTGCTATGGCGCGATCTTATCCGCCTTAGGCGCACATGCCAGTGCGCCTGAGAAAGTCGTGCTCTACGGCGATGCCGCCTATCCGCCCTACAGCTTTGTCGAAGATGGTCAATTCAGAGGTCTGTATATCGACATACTGCAAGCGGCAGCCAAGCGACTGCAAGCGGACTATGCGATAGAACTGGTCCCCGTCCCCTGGAAACGCGGTCTCGATTATCTAAAAAATGGGCGAGGCCTGGCGCTCTTCCCGCCCGGCTTAAAAAAGGAACGCGACTACATTGCACCATACTCGGTGTCCTTATTTCGTGAGACCGTGGTGGTCTTTTGTAATGACGACGTCATGCTGTCGCATCCAAAACGCTTCCCTGACGATTTCATCGGACGCAGCATGGGCGTCAACGCTGGATTTTTATTGTCAGACAAACTGACGCAGGCGGCAACTGCTGGCCAAGTCAAAATAGACCCTGCCCCTAACAACGATTCGAATCTAAAAAAGCTGGCAATCAAACGCATAGATTGCTATGTCAGCGATCGTGGTGCAGCGCTCTACTCGGCCAAACAATTGCGCATCAAAGAGATTAATTTCACTCTGGAATTGCAAGAAGCGGCGATCTTATCCGAAGAAGATACCTTCCTCGGATACAGCCGATACTTCAATGCGCCATATAAACAAGACTTCATCGACAAGATGGATGCGGCCCTCTCCGACATGAAGAGTAAGGGCGAAATCAGCAAGATCATCAAGGCCTATTTTCATTAACGCGCTAAGCGACAATTCAGAACGCAGACCGCATGCGGCTGAGCGACCAGGCCTACTAGGCACATGGCTATTTAATTGACAGAATGCGCACTGGGTCTCGTTTAAGCACTGCACGCATATTCACTTGCGCTTGGCTTTCGGTGCTGCCGCACTCACCACCGCGCCGCGCACTTCAAACTTCACCTGAGCTAGCAGCTTGCCCTGGCTATCGACCAGTTGCAGCAGATGCTTACCTGGCCACGGCATCCAGTCTATGCTCAGCGCAGTCTGGCTAGTCTGATTCGCCGCGCTAGCTTTGGCTGGCGCTTTGCCATCGAGCAGCCACGCCGCCTGTTTGACGCCTTGCGCAGCAAAACGAATGCGTTGGCGCTCGGGTGGAATATCCGGATCGAGCGCCACCAGCATGCCAGCGGTAGGATAAATGATCAGCGGCCGGATCTGATTGGGATGCGCGATGCTGATCAGGCTTTGCTCGGTACCGGCTAAAAAGTATTCAGTACGCGCCGCTTCCAAAGCGCCCTCGTATTCTATCGGTTGAGCGATAACACCAGCGGGCAATTGCATGGGACTAGTGACAGTAAGAGTCGACTTGCCTGCCACCTTATTGACTAGCGAATTGGCCACCTTATGTTGATGCAAGTAGTGCATGACTTCTTGCCAGATCGGTGCCGCGCCGGTGACGCCAGAGACATCCCACATCGGTGCGCCCGAGGCATTGCCGACCCAGACCCCGACCGTGTAGCGATCAGAATAGCCAACGCACCAGTTGTCGCGCATGTCTTTTGAGGTGCCGGTTTTTACCGCTGCCCAGATGCGGGTGGCCAAGGCACTCTCCAGCCCGAAGGTGGTGGCACGCGCCGCTCTATCTGACAAAATATCGCTAATAATAAAGGCAGCACCCGCATCCATCACACGAACAGTAGCAGTAGCAGGCTGAGCTGCTAGCGGATCTTTATCGCTAGTGCGTGGGCTAGCGTAACGCCCCTGATTAGCTAAAGTGCGGTAGGCATTAGTCAAAGCCAGCAAGCTGACATCGGCACTGCCTAGCGCCAGGCTGTAGCCGTAATAATCGCCCGATTCGCGCAGGCCAAAACCGAGTTGCTGCAAGCGCCGGAAAAACAATTCCGGCGTGACCGTGACCAGAGTGCGCACTGCCGGAATATTTAAAGATGAAGCGAGCGCAGTACGAACACTGACCAAGCCCTTAAAATGTTTATCGTAATTTTGCGGAATATATAAACCCGATGCCGTCGGCAAATTCACCGCCGCATCATCGAGGATAGAAGCGGCGGTCAGGAATTTTTTTTCTAGCGCCAATTCATACAGAAAAGGTTTTAAGGTCGAACCAGCCTGACGCAAAGCCTGCACCCCATCGACTTGCCCGGCATCCGACAAGGCCCCGCTAGAACCTACCCAAGTGAGCACATCGCCGCTCTGATTGTCGATCACCAGCACCGCACCATCTTCCACATTTCTATCCACCAGCGCCGACAAGTGACGCACCAGGGCATCGCGCGCAAAGGCTTGGGCAGCACCGTCTAGCGTGGATCGAATTGCCGTTACAGAAGGATTCGCGGCAAACAATTTGCGCGCCAGATGCGGGGCTAATTGCGGCCCGCTGATGCTGCGCGCCACATCAGATTTAGCCGTCAGGCGGGCGAAATACTGCGTGCTCAGCCCCTCTAAATTCGCGCAAAATTGCGGCAGGCCTTGTTCCTTCAAGCTGGCGCAGGCGCGCTCGGCCACTTTGGCGACGCTGGCATTGGGCCCGCGTATCAAGGCCACCGCAATTGCCGCCTCTATCTTATCGAGACCGCTAGGGTGTTTATCAAACATTACGCGCGACAAGGCGTGTACGCCGACTAGCTCGCCCTTAAACGCGACCAGATTCAGATAGGCTTCCAGGATCTGATCCTTGCGCCAGCTTTGCTCCAGCCACTGCGCCACCAGCGCCTGCGTGATCTTCTGGCTGGCAGTGCGCGCCGTGGCTTTACGCCGCAAATCTTGTTCCAGCAAACCGGCCAACTGCATGGTAATGGTAGAAGCGCCACGGGTTTTTTTATTCCACAGGTTACCCCAAGCCGCGCCCGCCACCGCGTTCCAGTCCACCCCGCCATGCTGGTAAAAGCGTTTGTCTTCCGAAGCGATCAAAGCCATGCGCAAGGCGGGCGAGACATCCTCCAGCCTTACCCAGGCCAGCTTACGTTCTTTGGGATTGATGCGCTGCTGATGAATGACGACACCGTTGCGGTCAAGCAAAACCGCATCGGAAGACTGGTAGGCTAGCTGCACTTCTTTAAAGCTAGGGATCGCCAGCGCGCTGCTATGCCAACTAGCCAATAAGAAAAGAGCGACGACAAATCTACGCGCTAGCGAGAGTAAAAAATTCAAGTACATGGCGTGTACATCGATGAAAACTTTCAAATCGATCACGCAGTATCCATGCGGGTTTCAAGGCATTTTTGGCTTGGAAGGCTCATGGATACTGCGCAAGGCATTTCTAAACGTGATTGTATGCTTGCTTGGAAACTAGCCCAGCCTACCAACTAAATCGATCAGAATCGTAGGATCGGCGGCTATCTGGTCTGTATTTGCCAGTTGTATCAGCGAGAGCTTTTTTTGCGGCACCAGGAGCAAAATTGCAGTGAAACCCCACAAGTGGCCTTGATGATAAAGATAGTCTATCCCCCCTTGGGTAATCAGCTCCAGGCCAAAGCGATAACTGATCACAGTGCCGTCATTTAATGGCGATGGTAGCAGCATCATATGCAACAGGCTGTCCTTATCCTGCCATTGCCTGTGCAGCTCGCGCTGCCAAATCTGCAAATCATCGGTGCATGAATACACACCACCGTCACCCACCGTGTTGGCGTTGCCAAGATGCTGTTGATAGCCAAACGGTCTGGCCTCGTCTTTATCATAACTGCGTACACGGTTCCGAATAATGCTAGCTCTATCCTCATCAAAGCGGGTATGGTGCATACCCAAGGGATGGAACAGGGTTTGCGCCGCATAGCGAGCCGCAGACATTCCACTCAGCTGTTCTATCAGGGCAGCCAGCAAGACATAATTACTATTGCTATAGGCGAATTTTTCACCGGGAACAAAGTCCAGCGAATCGGCGCGCCGTATCAACTCCAGCGCAGTCTGATTATTAAAATAATCGCTCTCGTGACGACCAAGCTGGCATTCCAACAACCACAGGTAATCCGGGATGCCGCTCGTGTGATTGAGTAAATGCCTGAGTAAGACTGGCGTTTCATATTGCGCTAATGTTGGTAGTATTTCAACAACATTTTGATCCAGAGAAATCGCCCCGGCACTTACCAGATGCATTATGCACATCGCGGTAAACGGTTTAGACTCCGAAGCCAGATAGTAGGCGCTCTTGCCCGATAACTGAGTACCTAGTTCCAGGCAAGCCAGACCATGGTGTTTTTCTAGAAGTGGCTCGCCATCGCTGCTAAGTACGACGCTAAAGCCAGGCTCATCTGGGCCGGTGGCTAAGCTTAGTTGTTGGTAGTGTTCAATCAGAGTAGGCATAGTCTATATTGCTGTATTTGGCATTAAGTAAATCACTGTTTAGCACTGTGCCAGCGCTCTGGCTTGTAAGCCGCGTAGCTCAGCCATCGCTTGCTGCGCACTTTCTAACGGCACAAAGAGATGATCGTGATAAGCACCAGCGACTACATTACAACTGATACCAGCATCCCCCAAAGCAGTGGCGAATGCGGCAGTCAGGCCGACGGCCTGCAGATCGGAGTGCACCGTCAACGTGATCCAGGCACAGGAAAAAAGTGGCTGCAGCCCGTAACGCTGCGCATCCTGCTCTGCCATGATGACGGACCAGCCTTCAGGCTCGTGGATAGACGCCACGATCAGGGCGGGATCTAGCGGTTGATTGCGCACTTGATCTCGCGCGATCGAGGCAAACACAAACACGCCGGGATTAAGCACCGGCTGCATGGTTTTGAGGAGTTCATTCAGATCCGAGATGGGCTGCGTCATACAGATTATTCCGTGGCTGCGGTAGTTAGTTTCAGACCAATGATGCCGATCACGATCAGACCCAGACTCAGCAAGCGGCCGATATTGGCCGCCTCGCCGAATAAAAGAATGCCGAGTAGCGCAGTGCCGACCGCCCCGACTCCCACCCACACCGCGTAGGCAGTGCCTACCGGCAGCGACTTCATGGCGATGCCCAACAAGACCACGCTGATCGTCATCGCCACCAAAGTAATGACACTAGGCCAAAGACGCGTGAAGCCCTCGGTATATTTAAGCCCTATGGCCCAGACAATTTCAAATAATCCCGCAACGATCAAGATCAACCAATTCATAAAAAGCTCCAAAGTGTCGGGGCCGTCCCCGCGATGAAGAAGAGCGCCGAGGTCGTCCTCAGCGCGGGTGTTGAACTACCAAAAACGATCACGCAGTATCCATGCGGTTTACAGGGCATTTTGGGCTGGTGAAGCGCATGGATACTGCGTGAAGCGTCTTTTAAATTCATCTTTCGGCTCCGCTAGAGATTTATCAATTCATAAATTTTTCTAACATTGTCGAAATACTTTTTTGACTCCGTCCGACGGTCTATTTAATTAGACCAAGGCGTTTAGAGTCTATGTTACTTATATAAGTGAACTCTTTAAAGTTCACCTCGAATTTTTCTGAACTTCGCTCTCCGCGCCAAAATTTTACATTGGGATTTTGTCCTGCAATAATTAGACAAATTATCTGCAAGGATTGCTCGTCGATATCAGGTCCGAAATAAATGGAGTCCAATGCTTTTGATTCGTATGTATAAAGCGTGCCAACATCCGTGTGAAGACATCGCCATTCTTTTTCATAACTCCATGCCTCTGATTTGGTGCAAAATAAATCCAAAATTTGTTCATAATTACCTGTGACCAGAGCACTAACTGCATCAAATTTTGGCATAACACTGGTGTATTGAACTTTTTTCATTTTTATAAATGGTTCAAACTCTGTTATGAATCCTAAACAAAATCCTTTATAGCGCCCCCCATAATGAGACCACATTAGTAAATCGTCATTTTTTTCAGAAAAACAAGAAACACCATTATTTTTTAAAAATTTTTGAGTATGCTTTTCTAATATTGGAACAGCGTTGCCTACTATCATTCTGCGCAAATCAAGAATATTGGCCGAACGAAATCGCTCTTGCATATCGAGTGGCACGTCATCTTTTTTCGAATACTCCGCTCGAAACAGCTCTAACTCCTGATTAGTGGGCTCTTTAATACTAGGTTTCAATGCACAATCATAAGGATCATTAAAGCCCAAAGGCGATCCAAAATATATGGATTGAGCTTTCAAATTTTTTAGACTTTGAGCAGAGAACGACTCATATTTATAAATTATTTTTGGTATATTCATTTCTCAACTGGCAAGTCGATAATTTTCAACAACGACGGCATAGCGAACTGCATCGGCCCGAACAAACCTATCGGGCCTTTATCCCCTATTTCACACTCATCCCCGCATTCGGTGACTCGCCAAACATCTCTGGTGCGTACATGGCTTCTACCCTGGTTTGCGGTAATTTAAATTCGCCGACGTTGTTTAAGCGCATGGTGTAAGAGATACTGAATTTGCCCTTAGGTACGAACTGGTAATAGGCGCGATACGATTCGAAGCTGCGCTCTTCGTAGGCCATCCAGGCTGCGCTGTAATCGGGCTCGCTGCTGACGGCGCCAGTGGCGTTGGCGGCAATCGCTGAATCGCGCCCCAGACCAGAACCGAGCAGGCTGGCACCGGCCGGTATCGGGTCGTTCAGCACTACCCAGGTCATGTCGGTCTGGGCATCGACATCGATATTCACGCGCAAGATGTCGCCACGACTGTATTTGCCTTTCTCTTTTTGCTCTATCGCCTGGACGGTTTTAGTGATGCGGTAGCCGCTACTGAACGGCGCTTTGAGCGTGACTGCCGCCAGCGACTGCAGCGTCACCCAAGGCTTGCCCTTGCCTTCGTGACTGAGCTTGATGCTGTCGGTGGCGCTACCGGTTGCCGGCCACGGTAGCATCAGTTTGCCGCCACCAGTCGGGCCCCAGTTGTAGGTCTGCACAGGGCCGCTGACGGCTGCCATTTGCAGATTGGCCTTGCTGCTACCGGCGACTTTTTCGGTCTCAAACTTGAGCGCAAATTTCTCCATCGCCAGGCTGCCCCAGACATTGGCGGTGGTCGACATCCAGTGACCGCGTACCTGCCTTTGGATAGAACCGGTCACCAATTTCGACATATCATCGGCCCAGGCTGGATTATTCAGCGTCACCAAAATCAAGCGGTTGGCGCTGTTGTCGCTATTACCCATCAACCACCACCAGTAATCGTCTTGCTCATTAGAGAAGCCCATGCGGGTGCCCTGGTAGTTCAGACGCGCACGCAAAATTTGCTCGGCTTCTTTTAAGTAAGCTGCGCGTTTGCTGATGGCGGGCGTGTTTTGCAAGATCGCCAGCCAGTCGATCACGGCCGAAGTCGGCCACAGATTCGGGTTGATCTGTATCGAGCCCAACATGCGCTCCTGCACCTGGCCGTAACGTGACAGCGCTTCTAGCGCCGCCAGTTTGCGCACTTCCAAATCTTTTTTCGGCGACCAGAAATCGCGCGTGATCTTGCCTTCAACAAAGGCCGCCAGACCTTGCAGCATCTTGTTGCGGCTGGCATCGGGCACGGCATAATTGGCTTCATGGGTGGCCGAGATCAGGTAAGCGGTTAAGCTATCGCTACCACGGTTAGCGCTGGTTTCACCCGGCGGGTAGTAATACGCCAGACCATCGCCATCGAGATAACTTGGCAAGTCACTGGCCACTTTTTGCCATTGCGCAGCATCGCGCAAGCCTATCGCCCGCGAGGTTTTTTGCTCCAGACATGAGTAAGGATAATCGTTGAAATATTTGCGTATCCCCTCTTGCGATCCGGCCAGGCTAGGCATCAGAGAAATCGCCACACCACCGCGCCCCGGCAAGCCATCGGCCGGCTGGGTAATTGGCATACTGAGCGCCTTATCAAGTTGCATTAAGCTCGCTTGCTGCACCGTGACTGGCACCGCAGGCACCACACGCTGAGTAAATTTCAAGGCGTCTTTGACACCAGCGCCACCCTGCTCCTGCGCTTTTAGTTCCCACACCAGTTGTTGCTTATCCTCGGGCAGCGCCGAGACCGGCACTGTCACGTTCCAGTTAACTTCGCGCGCCTCGCCCGCTGGTATCGCGATGTTTTGCTTAGGCAGCTCAGTGGCCAAGCCAGTGACTGTGGCCGCTACTTGCACCTGCATCGCGCGCGTGGTGGTGTTTCTGAGTGTTAGCATGGCAGTAAACACATCGCCCTCACGCACCAGCGGCGGCAGACCAGTGATGATTTGCAAATCCTGAGTGGCGCGGATACTGGCACTGCCAGTACCGAACAGGCCTTCGCCATTCAAGGCGATCGCCACGATCTTAAAGCTGGTCAAAGCATCGTTAAGCGGCACGTCGATCTGGGCACGGCCATTGGCATCCAGGATCAGCACTGGCTTCCACAGCAAGAGCGTATCGAACAACTCGCGGGTAGAGGATTTACCACCGCCACCACCTGCCGCCACGGCCTTGCGGCCATAATGGCGTTTGCCGATTACCTGCATCTGCGCAGTCGCTGTCTCGACTCCGTAGCTGCGTCTTTGCAGCATGGCGGTCAATAGATCCCAACTACCGTTGGGTTGCAACTCGAGCAGGGCTTCATCCACCGCCGCGATGGCGATTTCGGCACCGGCGGCTGGTTTGCCGTTCGGTAGCAATACTTGTACCGTGGTTTTGGCACTGGTGCGAATAGCGTACGTAGTCTTGTCGGTAGTGACCGTGACGGCCAGTTTATGCGCGGCAGTGCCTACCGTAATTTCTGCGATACCGTATTTATAAGCGGGCTTGGCCAGATCCACCGTGGCGCTAGGGTCTTGATATTCGCGAAACTCGCTCCACCAATTCAGCGGTTCTTTCCAACCCCAGGTGAAGAAAGAATACCAGGGCACTTCGCGCATGCGACCACGCACTGCCAAGACCGAGACAAACACGTTAGGACCATATTCGGCCTTAATCGGCACTTGTACACTAGGGTCGCGGCCATTAAGTTGCACCACCATGGTTTCGATCACACCTTCGCGTTCGATCGCCACCAAAGCAGTGGCATAGCGGAAAGGCATACGCACCTGGAAACTAGCCGTCTCACCGGCTTCATAATGTTTACGCTCGGGCAGCACATCCATGCGATCCTGGTTTTCTCCATCGAACCAGATTTCGCCACGGCCAGTCACCCAGGCCGAGGTTTTAGCTTGTGCAACTTTAGCATTTTCATCTTTGGCTTTGGCCAAGATCTCTATATTCCCCGGTTCAGTCAGGCTCACTTCACAGATCAAGAGACCACGTTCATCGCTTTTGCCCGAACACAGTGTACCCAGATCCTTGCTGCTTTCGGCATTTTCATAAGCGTAAAAACCGCCGACCATGCGCTTGCGGTGCGAGTTATTTTGCTTGGCAATCCCTGTCAGTTCTAGCGCCACGCCAGCCTTAGGTTTGCCATTGGTGTCGAGCGCGATCGCGCTTAAAGTGATTTTCTTTTTAACCGAGACCCATTGTCCTGCTTTGACACCGACCAGCACCGCAGATGACCACAAAGGTGTCACCGCGCTGATGGTCTGGATCTCGCCATTCGGATCGGCATAGCTCATCTCGGACAGCAATTCTTGCGGCTTGACGATGGCGGGCAGATTTTTAACCACGGTCTTGCCAGCGCCGTTTTTATCTAGGGTGACAGGCAATTTATTCGCGACAATTTTTTGCTCTTCTTCCGTTTCGCCGCTGGAAAAAGAAAACTCTTCATAGGCAGGAAAGGACAGCGCTTTATTGCGCAGCAAACTGGTCACTTGCACCGCCAGGCCAGAGGCACCGCCGCCATTGAGGTAATTAAGCTGCACTGCCAGCGGTATCTCTTTCGGTGCCACCTGCAACTCTTTTGGTGGAGTGATACGACCTTGCAGCAAAGGCAGGCGGAATTCTTCTACCCTAAAACTGCCGGTGGTATACGTGCCCTGACCATAACGCGATTCGTCGTAGCCATCATTCTGGCTTTCTTCATTATTGAGCTCGGTTTTAGTCTCTATCGTGCCTTTATCCAAGACGATCTCATAAGTACCGAGCTTGGCTTGTGCCGGCAACTTGAACACCGTTTCGGCCGCACTTCTGCCGCGCCACACCAGCGGAAACTGGAATTCCTGATTACTGCCCTGATGGATGATTCTGGCCCTATCCGGTAATAACTCGGCTTTTTGCAAGCCAAAACCGCGCAGATTTTCTATCCGTATCACGTGTTTCATAGCCACCGTTTCACCAGCGCGGAATAAGCTACGGTCGAGTATGGTGTGGGCTCTGACGGTTGCCGCTTTATCGGTATTGGTAGGCAGGTTGAAGCGATACGACTCTATGCCGTTATTCCATGAACTGAGCGCAAAGGCCATGTCGGCGCGGCCCTTCTCATCGGTTTTACGGGCGCTGACAAAGTAGCCGTTAAGCTTGACAGGGTTTTTCGGGTCATAGCCATTGTAGCGGCCACATTCGGCCTGATGATCCAAGGTGGCGGGCAACATCGCGACACCTTTGGCATCGCTAGTACCGCGCCAGACTTCCTTGCCCCAGCAATCGGAGATACGGATATCGGCGGCGGCAACTGGTTTGGCTTGGTCCAAAGTGGTGACCCAGACTGCGCCATTTTCACGCCCGAGTTTAATATGCACCGCCATATTCGTCACCAGGGCGCTGGTGCGCACAAACATCGGTGCGTCCTTGCCCAATAAGGCGCTACCGAGTTTTTTCGACTCCAGTTCAACCACATAAAAACCCGGATCTTTGAGCGGCAGGCCGATCACCTCGAACGGACGCGAAGAAGGATCAGCATTATCTGGCATCGCTGGCAGATCGAGCTTACGCACGCCCGCTTCCTTAGCTAACAAGCCTATGCTACGAGTCTCAACCGACTCGCGACCTATCGTGACGCGGCTCTCGTGGTAGGCATTGAGCTTGGCAATCCAGTTGATGATGGCGGCATCATCACTGACTTTCAGATTACTCACTTTACCCGGTGAATTTTTACCATCGACACTACGTACTATCAAACTTTTCTCTACGTTTCTGAGCGTCACCGGCAAAGTGGCATCGGCATTGAGTTCTATGATACCAAAAGGCGCGGCAGGAAATTTCGCCAGCGGTGGAAAATCTGCAGTAGAAAATTTCAGTGGAAACTGCGCCGCATTGGATAAACTACGACCACTCTCATCCACCAGTTTGGACGGCAGCACAATTGCATATTCGGTCTTTTCGGCAAATGGTGGCTTAAAGCTAATCGATTGCACCATGGCTTCTTTGTCGTCACGTTGAAAATCAGGTTTGACGCTCCCCTTACTGCCTTTGATAAGTATGTCTTCCGCCAGTTTGCGGCTAATGGGTGAACTGAAATACAGAGTCACTGGCGAGATCGGGGTACAGGCGGCATTCGCGTTTTCGCGTTGGCAACTCATGCTGGCGGTAAAGGCCTTGCGGGTATTAAAGCTGAATGTTTGCGGCTTAGACGTGGCGAGACCGCTGGCTGTGGCGATGCCCTTATCCCACACCAGCTTGACTGCCGCCTCATTCGGAAAGCGTTGCTGGCACTGGACTATTGTGACACGAGCGCCATCTTCATTTGGCGCAAAATGTTTTAACAAGGCGGCGCGCGCGTCTTTGTCGACA
This sequence comes from Undibacterium sp. Ren11W, assembly GCF_049340485.1. Classification (NCBI taxonomy): domain Bacteria; kingdom Pseudomonadati; phylum Pseudomonadota; class Betaproteobacteria; order Burkholderiales; family Oxalobacteraceae; genus Undibacterium; species Undibacterium sp. Ren11W. The sequence goes on along the minus strand of NZ_JBMPPB010000001.1, from coordinate 234,073 downwards.
AACTTAACCGGCACCCTTTCGTGTACGCCTTCAATTTCGCAATACAGATGCTGGCGTATGCTGGCCTCGGTAGCCGGGCCGTTTTGCGTCAGAATAAACGCCTGTTCTTCTTCTATGCTGCCGCCCTCATACGGCTGCACTCGCAGCACGGCCGGGCCACCGGTAGAGAATTGGAATGCTGCCTTGCCACTCAAAAGATTGCCGCCCACCGTCTTAAAGCCTGGCTTGAGCGTGAAGCTGCACTGGGTACCAGGTGGCAGGTCGCGGTTAAAGTCAAAAATCCAGTTTTTATCGTCGGCCCAACGTGAGCTACCAGCCTCGCTGCACTTAACATCAAATGGTGAGGCCGCTTTCGGGTCACCAAAAGCCACTGCGGACTCTGAAAAAGTCACTCTGACCTGACGGATCTGGGCGACTTCTCCCTGCGGTGAAAATTTGACGACATTCGCCGCCAGCGCATGTGATGCACCAGTGAGCGCTAGCAGCATAAAAGCGGAAATACCTGCCGCAACGCAGCTAAGTTTGCGCGCAGAAGCCAAGGATAAATGTTTCATGATTATTTCCAGTCACCACGTAATTGTTTGACTTTTTCTTGCAGCATGATGGGGTTCACAGCGGTAGGTAATAAGGACTCGCCGACCACCAGCTCCAGTTTAGAGAAAGGGCCACGTCTGAATGCACGCTCAAAAGCATTGCCCTTACCACGCGTCAAAAAGCTGCCCCACAGACCACGCAAAGCCATAGGAAACACCGGTACCGGGCTACGCTCTAAGATCTTCATGACGCCACCCCTAAATTCATTCATATCACCGGTGGTAGTGAGCTTACCTTCGGGGAAAATACACACTAGTTCGCCTTCATGCAGCGCTTTAGCAATATCGACATAGGCTTTTTCCATCAGCCACGGATCTTCCTTGGCCGAGGCTATTGGGATCGCCTTGGCGGTCTTAAAAACCCAGGATAAAAACGGGATCTGGAAAATGCGGTGATCCATCACAAAACGGATAGGACGCGGGCTATACGCACCGATGACGATCGCATCCATATAGCTGACATGATTGCAAACCAGCACCGCTGCGCCCTCTTCCGGCAAACGATCAATATTCACACCTTTGACTCTGTGCACGGTATGGAGCAACAACCAAGCCAGAAAGCGCATCAAAAATTCTGGCACCAGACTAAAGATATAAGTGGCGACGATGGCATTGAGGATTGCGGTAGCGAGAAATAATTGCGGGATCGAGAAACCCGCGTTGAGCATCAGCATCGCCGCCAGCGCCGCTACCACCATGAAGACGGCATTGAGGATATTCATGCCGGCAATCGTGCGTGACAGATGTTTAGGGTCACAACGCGTTTGTATCAGGGCAAACAGCGGCACGATATACAGACCACCAAAAACACCTATCATGGCGATATCAAACAAGATGCGCCAACTGCCAGTCTGATGCATAAAACCCAGCATATCTACTGCGGCGGTATTGGTATAGCTAAGGCTGGACAAATACAGATCAAAACCGAACAACGACAAGCCGATAGAACCGAAAGGGACCAGACCTATCTCTACTTTATGACCAGAGAGGCGTTCGCACAACAAAGAGCCGGCACCGATACCGAAAGAAAATATGGTCAGCAGCAAGACGAATACATAATGGTCGCCATGCAGATAATCCTTGGCAAACAGCGGGAACTGCGCCAGGATAATCGCGCCATAAAACCAGAACCAGGAATTGCCCAGCAAGGACAAAAATACCGGCTTGTTTTGTTTGCTGAAACCGATATTGCGGATAGTCTCGGTAACCGGATTCCAGTTAATTTTTAATTCAGGCTCAGGTGCCGGCGAATGCGGAATGCGCAAACTGGTCAGCCAACCCATGATGGCAATCGCGATAGTACCGCCGGCCACCAATTGTATGCCCCAACCTTCTTGCACTACCAAGACTGCGCCTAGTATCTCGCCGAGCAAAATCCCGACAAAGGTACCGGTTTCTATCACGCCATTACCGCCAACTAGCTCGTCATTCTTCAGATGCTGCGGCAAGTAAGCGTATTTAACCGGGCCAAACAGGGTCGAATGGATGCCCATGCCGGCCACCGCCGCCACCAGCAACCATAACTGGTGCGTCATCCAGCCACCTGCGGCGACGCACATGATGATGATTTCTAAGAGCTTGACCTTACGCGCCATACCGGCTTTTTCAAACTTATCGGCCAACTGACCGGATGTGGCGGAAAACAGCACAAACGGCAAAATGAAGAGACCGGGGATCAGATTATTTAATAAACCCACATCCATCTTGGTCCAATGCAGGGCATCATAAGTGAGTATGGTGAGCAAAGCGGTCTTGAACACGTTGTCATTAAAAGCGCCGAGGAACTGAGTCCAGAAAAAAGGCGCGAAGCGACGTTGCTTGAGTAATGCAAACTGACTGTGTTGGCTCATGGAGGATTTCGCTAAGGAAAATTAAAAATGAAAGCAATTATAATTTAATCATGCTTTGCTTGAATGAATATCTTGAGCACAGTGAGTACTCCCGCTGCGCTTAGCGGCACACTGAGCGACGCTCGCTAGCTGCTCTCGTGAGCTTCGCGCTGATACGGTGGCAAACTGGCTCCGCAATGCAGGCAATACACGGCTTCACTGACATGCCCCTCAGTGAGGCATTCGTGGCAACTGCGTGTCGTTGGTATAGTTGGCTTAGTTGGTGTGCTCTCGTGCCTTTGCGCGCCCATCTCAGCAGTCACGATACCGGTCGGCACCGCCAGTACACCCCAGCCTAAGAGCATCATCATCGAGGCAATCAAACGACCTAAATCCGTTTGAGGTGTGATGTCGCCAAAGCCCACCGTGGTCATGGTGGTAATTGCCCAATACACGCTTATAGGTATGCTGGTATAGCCATGCACCGGCCCCTCGACCAGAAACATCACGGTACCCATGATCAGCACCACCATCAAGACCACACAAAGAAACACCAGTATCTTGCGCGAACTTGCACGTAAAGCACGCCCCAAACTGCTGAACTCCTCCAGATAGGCGGTCATTTTAAACACCCGGAACACCCGCAACAGGCGCAGCACACGCACATCGACTAGCACATACAATTCAGGGAAAAATAGCGTGAGATAACTAGGCAGCACAGTCAGCAAATCAACCACCCCGAAAAAACTGCGGGCGTAACGCCAGGGGCGGCGCACACAGATCAGACGCGCCAGATATTCGATTGTAAAAATCGCGGTCAAGCCATATTCGGCCCAGGACAATAAAGTGCCATGACTGGCGTTAAAGCTGGCCATACTATCGAGCATCACTACCAGAACACTGATCAGGATAGCGACGATTAAAGCAATATCGAAGTTACGTCCAGCGCGCGTATCGGCCTCAAAAATAATCGTGTACACCGAGAGTCGCCATCCAGCCAAGGGGCGGTCTAGCGATGCTTCGGCACCGGCATTGTTGGCTTGAGTTTTCGCTTGCGGATTTGTTTGATGGGCATTTGCTGGAGTCATACGGGCAGCTTAACTGAAGCAGATTGCAAATTCAACAAACAAGCTGAATCAGAATGACGCACAAATGGCTTAATTTCATAGCTCTATCCTGTCACTGAGCAAAATTTTATGCTGTGCAATTTACGCATCTGGGCATTAACTATGTTTGTGCCTAATCCACGTCACTACGGTAAGCCTTGAGTCAAAAACTATGCAAGAATCTTGGCCTAAAACTCCCTGTACTAAAAATTAAAAAACATTTCCACGAGACCCTCCCCCATATGAAGCTAAGCATACTCTCCCCCTTGGTTTTGACGCTCACGCTGAGTAGCATGCTCAGCGTTACCTGCGCCACTGCGGTGGCTGCCGCTCCCTTAGCCTACAGCCGCTTCCCGGCGATACGTGCCGACAGCGTTGTGTTTACGTCTGAGGGCGATCTGTGGAAAGTTGCTGCCAGCGGCGGTCAGGCGCAGCGCCTGACCAGCCACCCGGGCGCTGAGATTAATCCCGCCATCTCGCACGATGGCAAATGGATTGCTTTTTCAGCCTCGTATGAAGGCCCACAGGAAGCCTACGTCATGCCGTCGACCGGCGGCGTACCTAAGCGTCTGAGTTTTGAAAATAGCGCGGTTACCGTCTTGGGTTGGACGACAACTGGCGAAGTGCTAGTGAGTATGCAGCGCAGTAGCGGCCCCTCCGGGCATAGAGTAACGGCGAGCATCAACCCGGTCAGCATGCGTAGCCAGGTGTTTGCAGTGGCGGACGCCAACGAGGCAGTGCTCGACGATAGCGGTAGACAGTTGTTCTTCACACGCTATGGCCTGCAGATGAGCAACGACAACGCCAGACACTATCGAGGTGGCGCTTACGCCCAATTGTGGCGCTACGAGGTACAAGGCAAGGGCGAAGCGGTGCAGTTATTCGCAGATACTGCGAGCGGCAGCGTCAATAACAAGCGTCCTATGTGGTGGAATAATCGCCTGTATTTCTTGAACGACGAAGATGGTGCCTACAACCTCTACTCAGCCAATCCCGATGGCAGCGCACGCCGCCAACTGACCCATCACAAAGAATGGGAAGTACGCAACCCTTCCCTGGGCGATGGCAAGATCGTGTACCAGCTTGGCGCAGATCTGCACGTCTTCGACCTCGCGAGCCAGAATGATAAGACGCTGGAGATTTCTCTACTCTCTGATTTTGACCAGCAACGCCAACGTCAAATCAAATCACCACTGGAGCATCTGACCCATGTGGAACTGGCAGGCAAACAGCAACGTCTGTTATTCACCGCACGCGGCCATATTGCCATCGCTGGCAATGATCTACAAAGACGGGTAGAGATCGCCATCCCCGATGGCGCAAGGGCGCGTGAGGCGGTGTTTTCGCACGATGATAAATCGGTGTATGCCTTGATTGATGCTAGCGGCGAAAACGAAATCTGGCAATTTGCGGCCGATGGCACAGGCAAGGGGCGCGCCCTCACCAGCGACGGCACCGTACATCGCTGGAACATCTACCCGTCTCCAGATGGTAAATGGCTGGCACACAGCGACAAGCGCGGCCGTCTGTACCGACTCGATCTGCTCAGCAAGGCAAATATTCTGATTGATGACGGCGGTAAATTCGGCATAGAAAAACATGAAGAGGTAAGCTGGTCGGCCGATAGCAAAACCATCGCCTTCGCGCGCCCGATTAAGCATTTGGACCGCCGTCAGATTGGTCTGTACAGCATAGATAACAAACAACTGACATTTACCACCAGCGACCGTTATGATAGTTTTTCGCCCGCTTTTTCTGCCGATGGTCACTGGCTGTATTTCATCTCCAATCGCAATTTTCAGGCCAGCAACCCGGCCCCTTGGGGCGACCGAAATATGGGCCCGTATTTCGACAAGCGCGGTGGCGTATATGCTCTGGCGCTGCAAGCAGGCCTGCGCTTCCCCTTCAAACCTGAGGATGAACTAAGCAAAGCGAATAAGCCAGAAACCCATGCAGACAAAAAAACTGAAGGCGACAGCAAAACATCGACACCAGCAACACCCGCAACACCGTCCATCGTCTATGCAGGTCTGAGTCAACGTCTGTACCAGGTGCCGCTAGCGGCCGGCAATTACCAGGATCTGGCGGTCGATGACAAACGCCTGTATTTCATGGAGCGAGAAGGTACTGATGAGCGCAAGTTCAACTTAAAAACACTGGCGATCAGCGCTGTCGCAGCACAGCCCGAACTATTTGCCGCAAGCGTACAGAGCTATCAACTAGCCAACGCTAAGAAACATCTGTTCTATCGAACTGCCAGCACCGCTGGTGCAACTAGCAGCGGCGAATTTGTGATCGTCGAGGCCGGTGCCAAACAGCCGGCCGACATCAGCAAAGCCAAAGTGAAGATGGATGACTGGAGTTTTCGCTCCGCTCCACGCAAAGAATGGCAGCAAATATTTCTCGATGCCTGGCGCATGCACAGAGATTTTCTGTTCGATGACAAAATGCGCGGTGTCTCCTGGGAGCAGATGCGCCACAAATACGCACCACTGGTAGAGCGCGTCACCGATAGAGCCGAGCTCAATGATGTGCTGGCACAGATGATCAGTGAGTTGGGCACCCTGCACTCTCAGTTACGTGCCGGCGACGTACGCAAAGCAGCAGCTGATGGGCAAAACGCCAGCCTAGGGGCGATACTGGCGCGCACGGACGCCGGATATCGGATAGAGCACATTTATCGCAGCGAGGCCGAATTACCATCGCAGGGCTCGCCCTTGGCACAGCCTGATCTGGATATTCAAGACGGCGATCTGATCACCGCCGTCAACGGCCATGCGGTGCTGGAGGCGCGCGACATTTCTGACCTCTTACTTAATCAGGTCGACCAGCAAGTGCTGTTGCAAGTTAAGCGTGGCAAGGCTGCTGCCAATAACTTCATCGTCACCCCGGTCAACATGGAGAAGCACGCCAGTCTGCGCTATAGCGATTGGGAACAAGGACGCAGCAACCGCGTGAATAGCGCCTCGCAGGGTCAGATTGGCTATCTGCATCTGCGCGCCATGGGTAAAAATGATATCGCCAATTTTGCCCGCGAGTTTTATGCCAATATCAATCGTGATGGTTTAATCATCGACGTGCGCCGCAATAATGGCGGCAATATCGATAGTTTTATCATAGAAAAACTCTTGCGCAAGGCCTGGGCATTCTGGACCTCGCCCAAAGGCGTAATCGGCACCAATATGCAGCAAACCTTCCGCGGCCATCTGGTGGTCTTGATTGATGAACTCACTTACTCGGATGGCGAAACCTTCGCCGCGGGTATTAAGGAGCTTAAACTCGCACCGCTAGTCGGCAAGCGCACCGCCGGTGCCGGGGTCTGGCTAGATGATCAAAACACCTTGGCCGACAATGGCATGGCGCGGGTCGCAGAAAACGGCCAGTTTGCGGTCAGCGACGGCCGCTGGCTGGTAGAAGGTGCGGGCGTCGCGCCGGATGTCGAAGTCGATAATCTACCCAACGCCACATTTAAAGGCGAGGACAGACAACTGGAAGTGGCCTTGAGCATGCTGCAGAAAAAAATCAGCGAACAAGCGATCAAAACTTTGACTCCGCAAGCGATACCAGCACTGAAATGAAAGTGTAAAAGTGAAAAAAGGGCGTTGATATCTCAGACATCAACACCCTTTTTTACGACAGCAATCGCATCAAGGCGACTCGCCGTGCCGCCCCACTACCTCGCGATAAGCATGCCAGGTAGCGTGGCCAACCACAGGCATGGCGATAATCAAGCCCAGATTCCAGCTAAACAAGCCCAGCACCACCAGAGCCACGATCGTCAACGCCCAGACTAGGGTCGCGGGCACGTTAATAAACAAAGAAACGGTACTGATGATCATGGCGGTAATCGCGTCGGTATCTCTATCGAGCATCAAGGGTATCGAAACCCAAGTGATGGCAAAGACGACACTGGCAAACACAAAACCTATGCAGCAATAGACCGCAATAAACTCCAGGTTCTCGAGCGAAAAAAGCTGGGATAAAAAACCGTGCATGGTCGGCATGCCCTTGTTATAGAACAGCGCAAAAACTACCAGAGAAGCACGCGCCCACACCAGCATGATCACCGCCAGCACCAGCGCCAGAATACCGATATTGCTCCAACGCCCACGCATAGAAAACAAGGTGGCCAGCATGCCGCTTTTTTCGCGCTCCAGGCGGCGGCTGATATCGTACAGTCCCAGCGACAATAAGGGCCCGAGTAACAAAAAACCACAAGACATCGCCGACAAATACTGTGGAGCGTGCGCCAGCACCGTGTTCAACAGTAAGCCCATGGCAGCGAAACAGACGCCATAAAACAGGCTAACCCGCGGTGCGGCCAGAAAATCTTTCCAACCCAATTGCAACCACACGAAAGTCCGAAACATCCCCACTCTGCGGATAGGTGGGAAAGGCGACTCTTCGTCTATGATGGTTTTGATATCCGGCGCGGCACTATCACCCGATCTACCGCTACTTTGTTGCGACATACTTGTCTCCTGTGTCAATTATTTTAAGATGCCTGTGCCATTTTTCATGATCTGCATCAATACCATGCTAATTCACTTGCTAGCAGTTTGGCAATGCACGTCTGCGCAATCCCCCTGATATTTACCGGAGGTATACAAAACCGCGCCAGCCTCATTACGTAGACATGACCACCCTTACTGCTGTTCTTTGGCGGCTCTCTTTAACCAAGCTGCTCAGTTTTCATTGGGCTCTTGACATATACTCCCCTTAAAATTTTCTAAAACTCATCGCTTGCGCATATAAACATTGCGCAATAGAAAAATACCCGGGTAGAGTATATAAATAGACAGAGAATAGATTCCAGAAGACTTAGCTCTATAGAACTATTGCGATTACGCAACACACTACCTAGACTGCGGGCTATCCCCCACGATCTAGAGAGACTCACATGAAGCGTAGAAATTTTCTGGCGATCAGCCTGCTTTTGACCAGCCACTTCGCGGCAGTCTCCTGCGCCCAGGCGCAGCTCAACAATATTAGCGATGCCATCAACAAATCCGGTCGGCAACGCATGCTTTCGCAACGCATGGCCAAGGCCTATCTGCAAATCGGACTAGAAGTCGACCTGGAACGATCCAAAAAAATTCTCGATCTCTCACTATCGACATTTGACAGACAGGCGGTCGAGTTACGCGCGTACGCGCCGACGCCAGAAATAAAATCGGCCATGCAGGAGATGGAAAAAACCTGGGGCAGCTACAAAGAGCTGCTGGTCGGCAAGGCCGCGAATAAACACGACGCCAAAGCCATCATGAGCATCAGTGAAGAATTGCTGCGCATGAACGATAGCATCACCAGCCAACTGGAAAAACATGCAGGCACCAGCAACGGTCAATTGGTTAACTTAGCCGGCCGCCAACGTATGCTGTCGCAACGTATCGCCAAGTATTATCAGGCCGCGCAATGGGGTGTCACACCCACCGATGGCAATGCCAAGCTAGAAGCCGCCCGCAAAGAATTTATCGCCAGCATGAGCATATTGAACGCTTCCGCGAACAACAATACGCGGATTAATGAAGAGTTGGCGATGGCACAGCAACAATGGCTATTTTTCGATAACGCGATCAAGCAAACCGACGATAACAAAGGGCGCAATCTGGCCGCGACCAACGTTGCCACCACCAGCGAGCGTCTTTTAGAAATCATGGATAAAGTGACCGGTCTATATCAACAGATCAGCGCTTAATTAAAAAAGCGATCCGCGTCAAAATCAGCGTTAAAAGCGAGCGATAGAAACGGCAGAGATTACCTCAGTGCGCCATAATGATCTGGTTACGACCTGCTTGCTTGGCTTCGTACAGCATGGCATCGGCACGCTGAAACCAGGCATCACCAGACTCGGCCTCGCAGCGTTTGGCGACACCTATCGATACCGTTACCTGGTAGTTAGGGATAAAAATGGTGCCTTCCACCAAGGCGCGTAGTTCCTCGGCCAAATTTTTCGCCGACTCGTGATCGGTGCGCATCGCTACGATCACAAATTCTTCGCCACCGAAACGGAACATGCTATCTATCGCGCGGATGCGCGAGCGCATCAATTCGCAAAACCTCACCAGCACCTGATCGCCAACCGCATGGCCGAATTGATCATTGACGTATTTAAAGTGATCCAGATCGAGCACGAACAGACAGGCATCAATACGCGCATTATGCGGACGGAACAACTCCGTCATCTTGCGATTAAAGGCACGCCGGTTACCGACACCGGTCAGAAAATCGAGCTCGGCCTGATGATTCAGTTCCAGGTGCTGTAGGTTGGTACGATAAGAAAAAATATACGAAAAAAGATTAATCAGTATCAGGGTAATCACCACGCTGGATAGATCCAGCAAACTCATCCTATCGAACAGAGTTACCACCAACAATACCAGGGACGTGGTGTTGATCAGCAAAGCTTCGCTCGCATTGAGCATGAAAAAAGCGGCGATCATGGTTGGATAAACCCAATACACGAGGGCATGCCCCTTGACGTACACCGAGGCCAGCATGCCAGCAGAATAAAAGATGGTGGCCAGTATGCTGGCAATGCGTATCTTCTGGGTCATCCAGACAAAAATCATCACGCCCACTATCACCAACACGATAGTTAAATCCACCGCAGCGAGCGCCCAATTTCCCTGCAATAATCTGACTACGCCAAACGGAAATATACTAAAAATGCTCAGCGCACCGAGCATCAAAAAAATTGTCTCTTCTTTGGAACGCTTTAACATCGTATCCCTCATCCGGAATTCACAGCATCATCAGACAATTATTAAAAAAATATCCCTCACAAGGCTTATGCTTAAACCCCGATTTATCAAGTTACCACACTATGTTGATATGGAATTTATGTTGTCAAAATAAAATATTTTCCAACAACAACAAAAAACAACAGTTTGTTTTTACCGCTTCCGTTACCGAATTTCACTCTCTTCAATAGAGAAAAGACGTGTTTTTACAGAAATTTTCATAGTTAAAACAGTAACAAATTTAGTTATTTTCATTAATCATTTAGCAATATCGTAGAGGATTCACTCTAAACGCCGCATAGTCATCATGCCAAAAACCTTTGGCGTTCTGATCACAACAACCTATCCCTAAGTGCCGGAGTTGGGGGCAAAATGGCGAGGCAAAGCCGCAAGCCGGGCCCGCAAAATTATCCAAAGTAGCTCAGCCAAAACGCAATACTTACGCGCCTGCCGACGGCTTGTGCATGCGTGTGTTTTTTAGGGAAGGATCAGCAGCAATATCAGCGCTGAGATTTGGCGGCGCGCGCTAGCATCCACACAGCCAGCGCCATCCAGATAAAACTGAGTAAGCATAGATGTCGCAACTGCGGCAACACCTCCGCTAAGCTAGCGCCCATTTGATTCACCGCCACCAGTGCCTGAATACCGGAACTGGTAGGCAAGGCCAAGGCCAGCCATTGCAAAGCCTGTGGCACTGCTTCTAGCGGCCACGAGATGCCGCTTAAAAACAATAAGGGAATCGAGGTAGCCACCGCCAGCATAAACACCGCTTCGCGCTGACGCGCCCATGCACCGAGGGCGATACCCAGCGCAGAACTGGTCAACACGAAAGGCAATAACACCAGCGTCGCCACAAAAAAATCACCGCCACGCGGATAATCCCAAAACCAAAACACAAAGCCAAAGAAAAACAGACCATTAAGCATGCCTATCAGCGCCAACAAGAGCCAAACACCCAGTGCACGTGCCGGGCGCTTCAACAACCAGCGTGCTCGGGCCCGTCCACGCTGACACCAGCTGCCAACCATAATCGAGGCACCGATCAATAGGGTTTGCTGCACAATAATTACCGCGACTGCCGGCACGATATAGCTGGCGTAACCTTCGCTCTCGTTAAATAAGGCGTCAATTTTTAAATGCACGGGAGCGCGTTGCTGCGCTGCCTGCTGCGGGCTAGCACCATGCGCTTGCCGCTTGGCGATTTCTATGCCCGCCGACAGCGTACCCACGCTTTTGGCGAAACCTTCCAGCACCATTTTATTCAGGAGCAAATAACTGCCATTACCCAACACCGGTAAAGTCATGGCTTGCCCTTGCGTGACATGGCGCGCCAAACCTGGGGGTATCACCAGCACACCTTCCACTTCGCGCTTCCACAAGGCTTGCTGTGCCTGAATCTGGCTGGCGGTGACGAGCTTCACATCTAGCCCCGGTGAGGCTTGCGCGAAGCGCACTAACTGACGCGACAAACTACTCTGGTCGCCATCCACCACGGCTACCGGCACGCGTCTGATCTGCTCGGTCGAATACGGCAAAGGGTAAAAAAATGCATAGAAAGCGCCAGCTGCCACCAGCAATAATAAGGCACCACTGTCGCGCCGCAGATAACGCCAAGTGAAACGCCAGCCGCGTAAAAAATCGGCCATAAAATGCTTCTTGCTCACGCACTTACTCAAACCCAAACTCAAACTCATGCTCGCCCCCAGGCATCGGCACTTAAGCAACGCGACATCAGTCTAGGCACGAGTAAGCAAGGAAAAATAGCCATCGCTGCCAATACCCACAAGTCATCGAGGCTATAGATCACAGGCGCGCCCATACCCCATTGCTCGGCCTGTAGTCTTAATAAATGGGTCAACGGCAACAGCCAGGCCCAGGCCTGCGCCGCCAACGGCATCGCCATCAAAGGATAACCAGCACCGGAATAGGTAAACGCCGGAGAAGCGATCACGCCCGCCACCGACAAGCCCATGCGCAAGCTGCGCGTTGCCAGCACCGCCACCACGCCCAGCGCCGCGTTGGCTAATAAGCCCAGCAGATGGGCCAGCAATAACAGGGGCAAGGATCCCTGGACCACGAAACCGCGGACCAGGCTAAGCCCAAATAACATGCCACAAGTAAGCAGCGCCAATGGCGCCAGATTGATCACTAATTTCGCAGCCAAGGCAGTCAGCAAATTACCATCAGCGTGCTCCAGCCACGCCTTGACCGTGCCATGCTTAAGCTCACGGCCAACACAGGCGACCGCAATGAACATGGCAAATAATTGCAGCAAGGCGGTGCCTAAGGCTGGGACTAAAAACGCTTCGTAATTCATGCTGCCGTTAAATAAAGTCATCAAGCCCGGCCGCAGCGGCTCTAGATTATTCATGGCTGATGCGGCCGACTCGCCTTGCGCCGTGCGGATTTTCAATTCAGCACCCGCCGAAAACAGCGCCAGCGCAGTTTGCACCTGACTCTTCACCATTCCGGCCCCGGTCGATTGCTGGGCATTGACCTGCAGGTGCACGGTGGGTGCAACGCCATGTTTTATATCGCGCTCAAAATCACGCGGCACCACCAGCCAAGCTAGCGCATGACCGCTGCGTACCGCGTGCATGGCGGCCATTTCATCGGGCAGTCGTAAACTAAGGCCGAGCGTCGGCGAGGACTCAAGTAACTGCAAAAGCTGACGCGAACTGGCTGACTTATCGTGATCAACCCACACCAGTGGCAAATTGCGCGGCAGGCCTGCAGCCAGCGTCCACCATAGTATCGCCAGCAACAACAAGGGCCACCAGCTCATTAAGGCCAATTCCCAAGGGTTGGCGCGTAAGGCCAGCCACTCGCGCCGCATCACGCGGCGCCATGCTGATGTTTTTTTCTTAGACACGGACACTAGGGCGTCACACTCACCAACACCGACATACCAGGGCGGGCCCCAGCCAAAGGCTTGACTGGGCGCGCCTTAATTTCAAAGGTTTTGGCATCAAAGTTGGTACCACCAGGTGCGGCGCGCCAGGTGGCAAAATCGGGCTGCGCGGCCAACGCATATACCTCGAACTCCAGCTCTTTTAAATTCAACGCCGGAATCGCGGCAGTAAATCGTTTACCTTTCTGAAACCGGCTGAGTAAATCTTCGCGCACATTCAAGACCAGCCAGTTGCGCGCCAGATCAGTCACCACCACCACCGGCACCCCGGCGGGCGACAACTCGCCCACCCTGGCGTTGACCTTGGTCACTTCACCGGCCACCGGGCTAGTCAATTGCGACTCCTTCAATGCCGCATTGACTTCTGCCACCGCACCGCCCGCCTGGCGTAATTGTGCCGCAGCGGCCGCCTTATCTTCGCTACGGGCTCCGGCCAGCGCCATCTCGTATTGTGCCTGTGCGGCACGCGCCAGATCAGCATTGGCGCGCCAATTGGCCTCTGCCTCATCGCGTTTTTGTGTTGCGATCAGGCCATCGCGTGCCAAACCGTCTACCCGCTTGAACGAAGTTTCCGCCAGATTCGCGCCTATCGTAGCGCGCTGCGCGTTCATCTGTGCCATGCGTATCTCTTCCTTGCGGGCTCCGTTTTGCGCTTTATCATTGAGCGCCTGCGCCGCGTCTCTTACCGCATTAGCTTGCTGCGCCTTGGCTTCTATTTCCGGCGCATCCATGACGATCAGATGGGTACCGGCAGTAATGAGCTGCCCTTCGGTGACCAGCACCTGGCTGACCCGCCCCGGCACCTTAGGCGCAACCGAAATCTGCTCGGCCTCCATTTGCCCCTGAAACTGGATAGGCCCAGTTCGCCCAGACAACCACAAGCCTAAGGCGATCAGAGCAGCCACCAGCGCCAGTACCAAGATTGGAATTATTTTTGTTTTCATCGAAGACAACTCGCTATCACTATTCAGACTAGATTAAATTTGATGTACACAGTTCAAAACCGACCGACAAAGACATTATTGCCTGTGCTGAATATCTGCACTCTGTGCTAGTTGCGGAAAATTTGCCAGCTCACCGGTAGTGCTTAGCAAAGCCACCAGCGCCATACTGTATTCATAGGCCGCGCCGGTTTGTTCGGCCTGCACCTTAGCCAGATTGAGCTGAGCATCAATCACCTCGACCGCAGTCCCCAGACCGGCCGCCAGGCTCTTGACGCGCAGTCGCAGATACTCCCGCGCCAACTCCTCGTCGGCACGCAGCGCCAGATATTTCAATTTTGCTTGATCCAGATTGCGATAATTGCGCTCCACCAGCAAGGCGATATCTTGCCTGGCCTGACGTTCAGCCTGATCGACTCTTTGCGCCGCGGCCAAACTCGATCGTGACAAGGCGGCTCTATCCGTGCCATCGATCAACACCCAATTGACCACAATGCCAACCATCCAATCGGGCCGCCCCCCATGCGGTTCTGCCACACCATAGGCAAACACACTAGGTTTGTGCAAGCCCTCTTCAATCTGATGCAGGCCCTCAGTTTGCTGACGCTTGGCGCTGACGATAGCCATACCAGGATGCGCGGCCAGCGCACGGGTGACATAATTTTCTAAAGGTTCCAGACTGCGGGTATCGACAAATAATGGCGTCGCCAGCACCGCCGCAGCATGTTCGGTATCGAGCATGGCATCGAGGGCACGCCGCGCCAGTGCACTATCGTGCTGCGCCTTAGAAGCATCGCGCACGGCATTGGCATACGCCACATCAGCCTGTAAGCGTTCTACCTTTGCCAACAGACCCGCCGCTTCCAGACGTTTGGCAGTGGCCAGATGCTCGGCCACGCCCAATCTTGCCGCCTCGCGCAATTGCGCCACTTGCCCCGTCGCCTGCACCCCGAAATAGCGCTGTATTAGAGTCGCTTGTACTTCATCGCGCTCTTGCTGCGCATTCGCGACACTTTCAGAAGCGCGCCCTGCTGCGACACCGCGTACTCCGTCGATACGGCCGCCGGTATACAAAGGCAGTATCGCATTCACAAAACCCGCAGCGCCGGTTTTACGCACATGCAGATTCACCGAATCTGGCAAGGTCGGAATATCAATCGGAATCGGCAAAGCACTAGGTGGTATAGGCAGACCGTTGATCATGCCATTAATATTATTCGCGTAGGGCTGCAGGCTAATATTTTGCTGACGCTCAAAACTATAGCCCATACCAGTTACCGCGAGGATAGGGCCACCAAGACCAGCCACAGCCTGCACTTGTTCCTGCGCCTGCGTCACGGCGGCATTAGCCCCACCCAACTTACCCGAGTTCTGGCTCGCAAGGGCAAGCGCCTGACCGATGCCCAATGGCTGCGCGGCGTAGGCAAGATCAGCCAGGTAGCACTGACTCAGTGTCCATGCGACACCCATGAGCAGACGTTTTTTCATTACCGCATCCATATCAAATACTCATACGCTGACAGTCAAATTCGCCAGTCAAGGTCATGCAACAACGCTGCGCGCAATGACGCTAAGTTGCGCTAAGTTGTTCAGGACTAAAAAACTATTTAGTGACGGCAGGGACTGATGCGGCAGCGGCATCCGGCGCTTCTCTATGTACCACCACGCCTGGAGAAATAGAAATATCATTAGCGACAGTGACCTTGGTCACAAAATGACGGGTTTCACCGAAGCATGAAGTTGGCAAGCCAACTTTTTCTTCATAATGCAAGGTCACGCGACGCCCCATTACCTCAGTCAGTTCGGCCGCCACTTTCTCATCGTGAACCGAAAATTGAAATTTCTCTACCGTAGCGCTGCCGGGCAAAGACACCAAAGCCAGTTCGCCTTCCCAGGTTTTACAGATCCAGCCCTTGTTCGACAATTTCTGTATCCAGCCAGCCCGCTCACCCGATGAATAACTCCAATTTAAGGCTGCCGCAAAATACGCAGTCACCAGCAAAACCAGAATGAGTACAGCAAGGAAAATTCGTTTAAAAGTCATGATAGGTCTTCTTCAGGTAGGGAAATTCTTATTAATTGCGAAAGTGTATGGGATAGCAACAAGCATGGTCAATCATTTATACAGCTTCAAACGGCACAAAATACTGAAACCAGCGCATTCGCGAACAATCCACCAATAAAAAAAGCGAACCCTCAGGTTCGCTTTTTGGTTCGCGAACTAAATCGCAAAGAATTACTTACCTGGTGCAGGCAAAGGATACTTGGCGAAAGCCGCTTTCACCGCAATTGCTAAGGCTTCTGGCATATTTGTCAGATCTTTTTGCGTCACGCTATCGGTAACAACACCTTCCCACACCAATTGCTTGCGTGCAGCATCAACTACGTCGATGTTTAAAGTGCCTTCTTTGTATTGAGATACCACGGTCTGATCCATATACATAGGATAGGCCGTATACATGCCGCCACGGTAGCCGTAATAACCCATACCCATGCCGTAGCCAACCGTGGAAACCGGCATCGTGCTGACACGCGTTTTGTCACTCAAGCTAGCATTGAAGTTGACCAGCAGTTGCGGTGCTGTTTCAACCAGACGCATACCACGCGCTTCCATTTCACGCTTGGTATTGGCCTTCAATTCTTGCGAAACAATGCTTTGATAGCCACCGCGATCCGTTGCTAAAGGACTGGCGAATGCGAAGGTTTTATATTGCGTGAAGTCGGCAGCTCTATCAAATACCGCATGCACTTCTGGACCACTTGCACAGCCGCTCAACAAAGAGGCCGCCATTGCCAGTGGCAATAGACTATTTTTCAGTTGAATTTTCATATCAATTTTTACTCCTTTATGATGAAAAACCAAGCGACTACCGATTACTTCTTCGCTGCCGGTGCCGACGCTGCTGCTGGCTTAGCTGCAGCCGCTGGTGCTGCTGGCTTAGCTACATGCTCAACATTGAGAACTACCGCTTCAACAAATACAGCACGGACTTGGCTGCCGACTTTTACTTTGCTCACGTCCATACCTTCAGGAATCGCGATTGTAAAAGTGCGTGTTGCGCCGCGCAGTGTAGCAGTGCCAGCCTTCGTGTCTATCGCTTTGACATCCGCCAAAATTTCAACTTTACGACCAACTAGCGCACCTGGCATACCACCAGCAGGAGCAGCACCTGTAGTGGTCGACTCTACGCGTTCACGAATACCATTATTTGAAACTGGCTCCAGTTTTGCAGCAACTGCAGTCATGTAACGCACGACCAACTCATCGCCGACTAAGACTTGATCAAAATTTTTCACTTCCGCTGGTACATTTACTGTCACCAATTTACCTTTAGGACCTTTTAAGGTAGCGGTACGATTGGCCATGTCTAATTCAACCACGGTCGCGCGCACTTCGATTTCACCGGCTTTTGCACGGACACCAGATGCTGCTGCGCTGGCAGTAGTAACAGTCGCTTGGGCAAACGCGGCAACTGGGAAAGCTAATGCACAAGCGAGTACGATTTTAGTCAAACGTGTCATGAAAATCTCCGTAAAGTGAAATAAAATAAGAAAAAACAAAACATCAACAACGAGCAAATATCACAAAAAAACCTTGGCTTTTTGCAATTGGCATAAAGAATAGCATTAGTAACAGTCTCTCGCGATAAATATGTCGGGAAAATCAAATAATTTCAAATAATTCTCTATAAACCCTTAATACAGCCCTAATTACCGCCCAAATTACCGCCCAAATAGCCTCATCTACGCCTATTAATCTCGTGTAATCAGCGCAAATAAACCGCGTCAAAACGCGCCACCACCTGCTCACCCTTGAGTAACACTAACTGCTCGCCATCTAGCCGATACGCGCTCACAGCATCGAGCATACTGAGCACCTGACTTTCCAATTCCATAAACGGTGCCGCGCAGGCCATACGGGTGCTCGCCATTTGCAGGAAACGTAGCGCGCTAGCGCTTTGTTGATACGCCCCATTAATTTGATTGCAACCACCAAAACCGCTGACACGCCCTCCTTCCGCGCTCAGAGTAATTCTCACCTCGCGTTTTTGGGTCGCCGACATGGAAATTTTCACCCCATCTAACTCGCTGAGCTTCCAGTAAGTCTCGCTCAAACTGGCGACCGGCTTGGCATCAACATGGTTTTTTTCCGGCATTTGCAGCTCCCTGGCGTTCGCCGTTCTAAGCGGCAGGCAAGTCTTGCCTGGCTCGGTTTTCTCTAGACGCTCTATCAGCATTTGCTCAAGAGCCGCGCCTTGCGTCGCTGGCATGAGACTAAGTCGACCATCAAAATGTATCAGCATAGGTTTGGCCGCTTGGCTATACTGCTGCGCTACATTCAAATAATCTGCGCCGACTGCCACCGGCCAGCGTATTTCGCTGGCACAATCGGTAACAGTCGCAACGTCCCCGGCATAGCTCAATTCACCACGCCAGCGTAATGTTTCACTAATTGGATCAAGTTGGACGGTACGCCTCAAGTCGAGATTTGCCGATGTCTTGATGCTTAGGCCTTGCTGATCGAGCAAACGTAAATTCCCGTCATCGAGCAACGCCATGTGAATCACCGCATCCGGACTAGTCAAGCGAAGTTGTTTGCCACTGGCGTCCAGGCTCCAGCGCCCCAGTTCAGACATCGCAGCCACATCTTTGCCCAGATAGGTGCGGCGTAAGCGATACAGGCCGTCCGCACGCAAGCTCAGGGTTTGCGCCACGCCCTGGC
Organism: Undibacterium sp. Ren11W; assembly: GCF_049340485.1. Taxonomy (NCBI): domain Bacteria; kingdom Pseudomonadati; phylum Pseudomonadota; class Betaproteobacteria; order Burkholderiales; family Oxalobacteraceae; genus Undibacterium; species Undibacterium sp. Ren11W. The sequence goes on along the minus strand of NZ_JBMPPB010000001.1, from coordinate 215,227 downwards.
AATCGGCGCAAGGCAGCACTCCGGCGAAACTGGCGGGCAAAACCAACTCACGCTTGAGCATTTGGACAGGCGCAGGCTTCGCCACATTCGGCACTGACGTGGGCACTGGTGGTGGCACCGCATCGAGCATCAGATCAACTTGATTGGCCGCGCCACGGGTCAGCACCGGGTAGCTGCGCGTGGTGGTAAACAACAAATCATTGCCAGACTTAATGCTGGCGCGCAGCGAATAGCTAAACCGCTCTTCTATCGCTGAGCTAGGCACTTTGAGTAAAAATCGTATCGGCACCTGGCGGTTGCCGAACACTTCGCTAGTTTCAGCCAAGACCCGGGCATGCGCATCAGCACGCGAGACGTCCTCTACCCGCACAGTCAGCACTGCATCTGGCGGCAAGGCGATTCTTTGTTTATACGCGGCACTGCCACTAACGATCACAAAGCTCGTTTCCGCTTTGCTGGAGGAGGAAGTTTGCGTTTGAGCTTGAACCTGAGAGGTCGAAAAACCAGCCAGACCGACCAACACAAAAGCCAGATTACGAAAAATTTTCTGCTTGCTGCCAACATGGCGAACGTGTTTGTGCTGCACCGTCATACTCTACCCTTTATAAAAATAGCGCAATTGCGTACCCATCAGATTTACCTTTAGCCCGCCCGAACAGCTAACCAAAACGCCTAGCCCGGCGCGCATATTCCATGCGGGTTTCAAGCCAGCATGCCTGAAGAAGCGCATGGAATATGCGTGCTGGCGTGATGCTAAAAAAATCCTGCCTAATCTCGTTTGGACGCGGAAAGATACACCGACTGACCTTCCTTGATGGTTTCCAGCACTTTCAGATTGACCAGTTTAGCGCGCTCTAGCTTGAGTGGATTCGCCGATAAAATCACCAGATCAGCCAGTTTACCAACTTCGATGCTGCCTTTGCTGGCTTCTTCAAAATGCTGATAGGCAGGCCACAGCGTCATGGCTTTTAAGGCGACCAGAGGCTCGACCCGCTGATCTGCACCTAACACGTAGCCGCTGCGGGTAGTACGGTTGACCGCGCTATCCAAGATGCGCATAGAGTTAGGAAAAGTCACGGGCGCATCCGAGTGTATGCTAAATTTCATGCCACGAGCGAGCACCGCGCCGGTAGGCGAAATAAACTCGGCGCGCTTGGCACCGGCCACCGATTCTCTATGCCAGTCGCCCCAGTAAAAGCTATGCATAGGATATAGCGAGGGGAATATACCCAGTCTTTGTAGCGCCGGAATCTGGTCTTGTCGCAAATACTGACCATGGATCAAAACGCTACGTCTGTCTTTGCCTGGTGCTGCAGTTTGCACCGACGTCACGGTCTTGATCAGTTGATCGATAGCGGCGTCACCGTTCGCATGATTTAGCATTTGCCAATTATTTTGGGTCGCCAAGGTGTACCATTTCAGCGCCTCGGCATCACTGAAGGCGGCATAACCGGCATAGCTCTTTTTCTGACCGGCCGGCACTTTGAAATACGGCTCGGTGAACCAGGCTGTTTTACCTTGCGGCGAACCATCGTAGGTCAACTTCACGCCACCGATACGGAAATGATTGCTGTAATCGCGCGACATGGAGGCACTATGCAAGATAGGGTCATCGCCCATTGCCGCAATATCGGCATAGGACACGATATCGGCTTTAAAAACCCCGTTCTTGGCCATTTCCGGCAAGGCTTTCAGAGTGGCTAAATCGGTCTTACCGTCTTGTATAGTGGTAAATCCATTCTCTAGATAAATCGCCTCGCTCGCCTTTAGTTGCATCACTATTTCGGAGGGAGTCAATGCCGGCAGCATTTTATACACGATACCAAAAAATGCATTTTCTTCTAGCACGCCCGATGGTGTCTTGCGATCGGCTTCGCGCCGGATAACTCCGCCGCTAGGATTGACGCTCTTGGCATTGATCTTCATATTCGCCAGCGCCTTGCTGTTTAACACACCGAGGTGACCGGACTGATGAATCACCATAATCGGAATATCCTTAGAAACGGCATCAAGCTCCTGACGGGTAGGATGTCTGCGCTCTTTCAGTTGCGAATCATCATAATTGAAGCCAACCGCAACCCCATGCGCTTTCACCACTGGCGACTTGGCGATAAATTCGCGCATCACTTGCTGCAATTGCGCAATGGTATTAACCGGGCCATCAGGCAAAGGCAAGAGATTGGCGGAATTGGCTTGCATGCCCACCGCCGTAAAATGGCTATGCCCATCGACAAAACCCGGCAGCATGGTCTTACCAGCCAGATCGACCATCTTGGTTTTTGTACCGCGCTGCGCCTTCTCTATCTCGGCGCGCTTACCAACCGCAACGATTTTGCCGCCATTCACCGCTACCGCCTCAGCACTCGGTTGCGCATCATTGATGGTAATAATGTCGCCGCCAAAATAAATACTGTCCGCGCCCGCCAATGCCAAGGCTTGCGCTGCACTCTGCACAGCATCTGGAGAATTTGAGGTGGCACAGGCACTGATGAATATGGCAATGCTGGCGGCCAAGACCGTCTTATGGAAAAGCGGGTTTAACTGCGCGAAAGCATAGGGAGATTTCATTGCGGTCCTTGAGTTGTGATGGTTACTATTTCGGCGCCATAGCGGATAGGTAAAACCAGGCTGCTTGAGCATTTTGCATTGACCTTACTGATGCTTACATCGAATAGTAATGTATAAAAAAGCTAGCAATAGAACTAAAAGTATACACCTTGCTTAGCCTCAATATTGATGAACGATTGTGTCTGGCGTATGAATGTCGGCACTTTCAGACACGATCAGGCCGGATGCACTTTGCGACAAGGCATCGGCGACAGCATTTTTATGACGTGGCACCCAACGCAAATGCACTTCTGGCATTTGCCGCAACACTGTCCAGACCTGAGACCGGTAGCGCTGCAGACTAAGCGCCGCCAGCCGCTCCGAGCCCTGGACATCATGAATCACGACCTGACTGTCGCCATATACAAACAGCAAAGGAGGCTGCAATGGCAAGGCCATTTCCAGCAAAGCGATCAGAGCCAGGTATTCGGCCTCGCTACTATTGCCATAACCCGCCGCTTGCGAAATCTCAAACTGCCGGCCATCGGGCGCAATCAATACCGCGCCGATACCGCAACGCCCAGGATTTGGATGGGCCGAGCCATCGAACCAGGCACGCCATGCATGGGCCGGTGCCTGCTGCTGCAAAGACTGAGCCGCACGGGCCTCGACCTTCAGTTGGCGGCGCGCCGCCAGTGTGGCCGCCAACTCAGCGCGTTGAGCTAAACGCTGCGCACATAATTGCGCTAATCCAGCAGGCCCTGCCACTAGCGCCAGGGTCTGTCTGAGAGCTTGCTCTAGCGAGCAGCCTAGCTGGCGCGCCAAACGGCGACTAGCGACCTTTTCGGCATGAAATGCAAGGTCTAACAAGCGTTCAAACTCGGCAGAAAATTCGCTATCAGATTTTTGCATGGGATTTTTTTGGTTTTTGTTATTGCTTACCCATAATAAAATAACACGATTTCATTTCCGTTGCGAAACTTATCTCTCCGAATCTCTCAGAATTTCGTGCACCGCAAACGCAAATAAAATCGGTCGGCATTAGTCAGTATTATTCAGCATTATTCGCTGCAAAATCGGGCAGCGGCCAATCGCTAAGAGTAAAGCCTGGCAATGCGGACCAATACCGAGATCTGAAGACTGCTGGTCCGCACGCAAGTTAGGGCAGTGGCAGTTTGAGCGCACGCGCAATGTCTTCCCAGGCCACATATTTAAAATTTTGCGGGCCGTCCGGCAGTCGCTTGTTGCCATCCTGCACCACCAGCATTCCTGCACTAAATTTACCACCGAAGTTGACCGAACTGACATCGAGTCCATCGGTTTCAGAGGTGCCATCTATGCCCGAGGAAGGATTGACGCCAACTCTAAACTTGCCGCGCACGCGGTAAGGCGCTTGCGCATCCAGCACCAGATAGCTGCTATCGCCCTGGCTAGAGACCAGCAGATAATCTTGCTTGGCGCCGAAATAGATCGCCATGCCTTCCACGTCTGCGTGTAACTGCGGGCCGACCGGCAGTATCAACTGCAACGCTGGTTCACTGTCGGCAGCTGCCGAGGCCAGCCAGATGCCGCGTTTCTCCTCGCCGAGGTAGAGCTTGGCATTCTTATCATCAGCCACGCAGCCCTCTGGCTGGCTGGCGAGCTTGAAGCGTCGTACCACGCGTCCGGTAAAACCCTGATCCGATCGCTCTATGCGTATCTGTTGAAAGCGACCGTCCTTGTCATTGACGAACACTTCCAAGCCGCCGCCCAGAGGACGATACAGGCAGGTGCCGTATATCTTATCCAAATCAGTGGCGATACGTGCCGCCTCGGCCACCTCGCCGCCGGCATTAATCGCAAACACCACCAGACTATTCTCGTCGCGCTGGGTGGCTACAGCAAGATCAAAACTTTGCCCGCCAAATTGCAGATTCTGGCGCAGATCAACATTATTCAAGCGCCCGCTTTCCAGCAACTGCAATTGTTTACCCGCCATATCGTAGACCAGCAAACCTTGCTTCTTATTCGTGCCTAGCACTCTTGAGTTAGCTGTATCCGCTTGATTCACCCAGATCGCCGGATCATCTGCCGCGTCACCGTAACGCGCCACAGGATCGGTTTGCACTTGCGCTTGAATAATCGCAATCTCCCTATCGTCTGATGCCTTGCCTGTGGCAAGCGTACGCTTCCAAGGCTGCGCTTGCACATGCCAGGTCTTAGCCTGTTCGTCGCGCAATAGCAGTTGCATGCCACCGGCAACTTCTCGCAAACCTAACTGTCCGATTTCATGACCAAAGCGAAGCCGTTGCTGCGCCAAGTGCTGCCACTGCCCCTGATGTAGGCGCAGTAAATGCAGGTTTTCGCTCTTAGTGTCGATCAATGCCACACCACCCGGCAGCACGACAAAGGCGCCCGCTCCGCCTTGCAAACGGCCAAATGGCGCACGCAGCGCCAGCGGCAGATGATTGCCTATCGCTGCGCTAGCTTCTGGATCGGCAGCATAGGCCCACAATCCCAAATCAGCTTCGCTGACCAACAAAGTATGACTGAGATCGTCGCTGCGGCAATGTTTGGCTTGCGGCGGCAAGGCCAGTTTGCGCACTAGCCTGGGGCTCTCGCCCTGCAACAGCCATTGCTCGCTCACCCCGTTTTTACCGACCAGGAACAGATAATCAAGTTGCTGCGCGTCGCGATACAAACACGCGGTCTCGACCGCAAATTGAGGTAGAGGAAATGCGGATTGCGCCTGAATAGTGCCGGCCTTCACATCGACCAGAAGCGGGATCGGGCGCTGTGTATCGGCGTCGATGAGCACCGCAAAGACGCCCCGTGCATGCGGCCGGGTGTCGAGATGCTTGGCGCGCATAGGCAGTTTTGCCCGCTCTTTACCATTGCCATCCAACAGCCGCAGAGTCTGCTTGTCTAGCACCAACCAGCCGCCGTCCGGCAGCGCCGCCAACTCTTGTGCCCTGGCGACTGCAGCAGGAATAGTTGCGGGGGTTTTAGGGGAGCTGGCGGCAGATACAGTCTGCGTCAGTGTCAGCATTATCACCAACACCAGCAAGCGTCCCACACCCAAATGTTTACTTAATTCGATTGTTCTCATCTTATGTTCTCATCATATTTTTCTACGACTTGTTATTTACATCCCGCCCCTACCGCGCGCAGATAATTTTAAAAACGGCATGCCCCAATACGCAGTATCCATGCGCCTTACCAGCCATCCTGGCCCGACAGGCGCACCGGTATTGCGTAACAGGGCTGCCGTGTAGTGATTTCTTTAAGCTGCCAAATAAAAATTAAAACAGGCTCGCTTTCAGGCTCAATTTATAGCTACGTCCATATTGCTCATACTGCGCGTTGTAGGGAGTACTGCCCTGATACACATAGTATTTTTCATTGTTGAGATTACTCGCTTCAAAGATCAATTGAATGCGCTTATTAAACTGATAGGCGAAAGAAAAATCGAGTTGTTTTTGCGCATCGACGATGCGATCCTGATCCGCCTTCAAGATGTCGGAGCCCATTTCCAGCAGATACGCAGATTTGTAATTGAGTGCCAGACGCGTGCTGACCGGCCCCTGCTCATAACCCAGCATGAGATTGACGATCTGATCCGACTGGCTAGGCAAACTGATCTTGCGTGCCAGCGTCTTGCCGGCTGCGCTGTCGTAACGACTGATGTTGGCGCTGGAACTGCTCAAGCTGGTATTGACGCCGACCAGCAAACCGTTCCAGGGCGCTGGCAACATACTCAGAGTTTGCGTATAGGCCAGTTCTATCCCCTTCACGCTTGCCGCATCGCCATTGGCGTAAGAACTCGCGCTGGTATAACCCAGCCATTTCCCTGTGCCAGCCAGATTGGTGGAATAAGTGAAATTTTTAATGTCTTTGTAAAACAGGTAAGCTGACACGCTACCGTCGCTGCCCAACATACGTTCCACGCCTAGATCCAGATTCGCGCCTTTGAGAGGTTTCAAGTCGGGATTGCCAATCACCGCCTCGGTATTACTGACCAGATTAATGCCAGGCGCAAGCTGGCCGAAATTGGCCCTGACCACCGCATTGGTCCAGGCCGCCCTGACGCTGGTTTGACGATCGAGATCGTAGCGCGCCTGCAAGGATGGCAGCCAATCGGTATAAGAATTATCACGCGTGACGGCCTGCAATTTGCTGCCATTGACCTGACTGCCGCTGGCATCAAAACCGGTACGTTCCATGCGCACGCCAGCCAAAACATGCCAGGCCTCAAAATCAAAAGCGTTTTGCAGATACGCAGCGTCTATATTTTCATGCATGCTGTAATCATTCAGGTTCGACTCCAGCTGCATCCTGGCAGCATCACGATTCAGACCCGCCACCCGGGCACGGATCAAGGCCGGATTAATGCCATTGACTATCTGTCCCAACTGGTAATCGAGCGGTTCTTGCACAAAGTCTTTCAGCGCAGTAGTGCCCGCCCCCCAGTAATTTGCGCTAGAACTTTTGCTGCTGTTATACAACCACTGATTGGTATCGTTAGTTTTTTCGCGACGACTGGTTTTGGCACCGAATTTCAAGGTGGACTCAACATGATCGAGATGAAACTTGCGTGCCAGATCGAACTGCGCATGTTTTTCGCTATCTTCGGATAGCCGTTGCTGCAAGGTGATCGCATTGAGGCTGTAACTGGCGGCGTCGTACATACTGGCCGGTCCGACTAACTGCGGCACCTGACTGCCGTGAAACCCGACTTCCGCAAAAATACTATTGCCACGAAACCGCGCATCGTTAATGGATTCCGGCGTGTCATCGCTGGCCTTACTGACACCTGCATTGAGGTCCAGCGTCCAGTGCCGATATTTCTGCTCGGTGCCAAGCACCACAGAACTGATGTTTTGAGTATATTTACGTTGCCGCAAGCGACGTTCGGCGCGGGCACTGGCGGTCGCGCCCTCAGCCACTGCCCCACCGGCAATATTACTGATCGTGAGTCGATCACGAACTTCATCATCACTAAAGTCACTCATAAAACTACGCAGAAAATACGCACTGTCTTTACCCGGGCGAAAATCGAGATTCAATGCAAATGCGCGTCGCTCACGTACCGGCAGGTAATTGCGCAATTCAAATCCGCCCAATTTGGCATCGGCACCGGTGCCGCTCCAGGCGCCGCCCGTCTCCACATTGTCTGAGCCAAACTCACGTTTTTCCAGGCTGATGCCGGCCGCCACCCCAAGCTTGCCATCCATAAAACGATCGGCCCATGCCATACCCAGATTCGGGCTGGTCTTACCGCTGTTCTCGTCATAATTGGCACCGGCATTCAAGGTCAGCATCTTCCCAGAAATATCAAAAGCCGATAAGGTCTTGACGTCGGTAGTGCCGCCCAGTGAATTAGCGTCCTGATCCGGCCTTAAGGTCTTAGTTACTTCCAGCGTGCGTATCAGACCAGCGGGCAAGATGTCGAGCGCCAGCGCGCGGCGACTCGCTTCCGGCGACGGTACTAAGGCGCCATTGATGGTGACGGCATTGAGGTCGGCACCGATACCGCGCACCGTAACATAACGGCCCTCGCCTTGATCGCGCTGCACCGAAACGCCAGGCAGACGCGCCAGCGCTTCAGCGGCGTTCTTGTCCGGCAAGCCACCAATATCATCACTACTGATCACGTTAACGATGTTGTCCGCTTTTTCTTGCGCGGCGATCGATTTGCGCAAACTGGCGCGCTGGCCATGGATCTCGACACTCGTGCTTGGCGCATCGCTCGTTTGAGCTTGCGCACTCGATGGCGCAAGCGTGCAAATCGAGCCAAAGGCGCTCAACAAGCACAGGCTTAACACTGAAGGACGGCAACGATGCACAAATTGTGTTTCTGTTTGCACTTGCGTGATAGGTGAGGAGGTTTGCGTGGTTTTCATTGATCAAGCTCAGGTGGAAGGAAAGAAAGCACGGAGTGTAGAAGCCGTATATGACGATTACATGACAGCTGCGGCGCTCTGGCCCGTCCGCTCCATGTCCTAGCGCCATTTTTCGGCGATATGCACGAAAAAACAGAAAGAATGAGCCGGATTGACTGCGACACCAGAACGCGATTCCGGCCATACAGGTATTTCTCACTTGAATAGGACTTACGCAAAACCGCCCCAGCGTCTTGGTATCGGCCTTGCCGTAACAATTTTGCGAAAGTCCTGTTTAAGTCAGTCACGACGGTGAGCTAAATTGCCCCTCGTTGCTGCCTGACGACATTTTTTACGGATTCAAAAATTCATGCATCCCTGTCATCCGCCTGTCACCTTGCGGCGCTATCCTCGCGCACTTCAATTTATCTGTGCCAGCCACCAAAAAAGACCTTTATTATGCTCAGACTACATCGACCTCTCCTGATCGTCACCGCGGTTGCGCTCTTGCTGTGTCTGGTCGCGTATGCCAGCATGGGCACGCTCAAACCTATGCAGCGCTGGCAATGGATGGATATCGCCGGCGAAGGTGGCAGCGCCATCATGGCTGGCATCTGGCTACTGATGTTGCTCAGCAGCCGCCCGAAAGGTCGGGTCACAACTTTACTGGCGGCGGGCCTTGCTGCCATCATGTTAGGCGAATCGGCCGATTGCCTCGACGAATTCTTCACTGTTCCCAAAGAACAACTCTGGGATAATTTTCTGGAAGCCGCCCTGATGTTGGGTGGCATGCTGACACTGACAAGCGGCATGTATTACTGGCGTCAGGAACAATTTCGACTCAACGAACATTTGCAAAAACGTGAGCGTCTGTTTCGCAGTCATCGTGCCTTTGATCGCCTTACCCAGCTCGCCACTGCCGAATATCTGCGCGAACAAATCGAGCAAGAACAGCAGCGCCAGCCACTGCCAAACTGCGCCGTCGTGCTATTGGATATAGACGGTTTTCACCTGATCAACCGTCACTTTGGCCAGCCGCAAGGCGACCTTGTGCTGCAAGCGGTCGGGCACATGCTCTTACTCAATTTACGCAACGAGGATTTGCTGTGCCGTTACGCCGGCGATCGCTTTGCCATCCTGATGCCGGAAACCAGCCTGGCCAGCGCCGAGTCAATGGCGCAGCATCTATGTTTTATGGTGCGCCATATGCAGCATCGTTCCATGGGCCAGCACATCGATATCCGCATACGCCATGCTTGCGCGATGGCAGACGCTCCTGCCGAGACCGTATTGACAAAATTAAATCGGGTGCTCGATACAAGCACCAGAGAGTGTGACGCTCTGGCGGCGGCGTGATCAACTACCTGCAAGCGAGTGAGCCTTGCATCCTGGCGCAACATCAGCCGGCCCTGTTGCTGGGCTACGCCCACAGCCAGGACCTGAGTAGCACTTGCATCATGCATGGCGTGGCGTTGACTCCGGCCAGCCGGCGGCCCCATGACACATTGAATTCGCCCTTGATCGAAGCCAGCGTTGGTGCTGGTTTTGGTGCTGGTTTTGGTGCTGGTTTTGGTGCTGGTTGTGGTGCTGGTTTTGACGCTGATTTTGGTGCTGGTTTAGGCTCACCAGTCGGCGATACCATTAGCCCTAGCCAGTACCTGAAAATGCTCAGCAACCTGATACGCGCACTAGATAGTCGCGACACCAGTTTCATGCTGGGGCAACAGATGTTGCCAGGCCATTATGGTGACGTCAGCCACGCGTTGCTGCAGGCAGGCAATTTGCGGCAGGCCTTGCAGATACTGGTGCGCTACCAAAGCAAGCTTTGCCCGCTATTGCAGCCACGTTTCAAGGACGAAGGCGGTATGGCAGTACTGTACTGGACCGATAGTTTTGGCGCACCCAGTCTATTGCCATTTCTAGTCGAAATGCATATGGCAGCGGTGGCCGGAATGTGCCGCTGGCTGAGCGGAGAACGGCTGCCGTGGCGCTTCTGTTTCAATCGCGGCAGCCCGCGCCATAGCGAACAACATAAGGCGCATTTAGGCGGCGATTTGCGTTTTAATTGCCATCTGGATGCCATGCTGATCGTTTCAGAATACTTAGATAAACCCTGGCCGCGTGGCAACTCCATGGCCGCCGCGCTGATCCTGCAAAAGCTAGAACTCGAGGCACTCAGTACCCCGATGCTGCCGAGTTTACTCGGTGCCTTGTACGACTATCTACTCGTCAATATCCGTGCCGCACCCACGCTAGACGCCTGCGCGCAAGCCTTTGGCATCAGCCCGGCAACCATGAAGCGTCATCTGGCGCGCCATGGTAGCCACTTTCAAGCAGAACTAGACCAGGTACGCACCCATGTTGCACTCTACCTGTTTCAAACGCTAGACTACGACAATGAGGCAGTAGCGCAGCACCTCGGTTTCCATGATGCCAACAACTTCCGGCGCTCCTTTAAGCGTTGGACCGGACAGCCCCCCAGCCTGATGCGCGACGGTTTATTCAGCGGTGCGCTCGAGTTCAGTTAGCGCGACCAGTGCACACCGCCAAGCAACTTTTGCAGCCAGACTTAAATTTACTTGAGCGGTTTATCTAAACCGAACAACAGCTGACTGCCCTGCGGCACGATATTGGGTAACATGCCCGGTTTGAGGTTCTTGGCAAACTCTACCATCGCCTGCGCCTTGAGCATTTCAATTTCCAACTGCGTTTTAGCCACCTGCGCTTCACGTGCTTTGGCAAACTCTTCAGCGGCTAAGCGCATCTGCGTTGCTTCTTGTACCTTGGCCTTGGCTTTTTCTACCGATTGCTGCGCCGCGTAAGTTTCATTGATGGCTTTTTGTATGCCGGGGTCAGAGTAAGTCATGCCTTCGGCATAGCCCAGATTATTGATGACTACGCCCAAATCGGCAAAGTGGGCTCGCGTATCGATCAGCACTTTATCGAAAATCTCTTTTTTCTGATGCTGACCATCGATCAAACTGCGCACCCCAAACTCGCGCGACAAACCAGCCTGCACGTAGGTACGAATATCTTGATCGGCGACGTCGCGTAAGGCCTTGCCGGCGTAGTTATACAAAAATTTAGCGGCCTTATCTTCCGGTATCGAAGCCGTCATCACCACCCCGATAGAAAAATCGATAGACTCTACCGACTCCACCCGTATGCCCTCGTTCTTACTGCTGGTGCCGGTTTTTTCGCTACTAGTCCATTCACGCGAAACCGGCGTACGGTCCACCGTAACCAATTTGGCAGTCGGTATCCATTCATAGTCATTCGAATTATTGCCGGTGCTGCGCTTGCGGTGTGGGATAGAAATGCGTTTGGTGGCGACTTTGTTTTGCTCCAAAAATTCTTCCGACATAAACTTGGCCTGCCCGGTTTTGCTATCGCCTTCCAGCTTGATCATGAATGAGGTCTCGTTAGGCTTAATCTCGACCAATTCTTCCAGGTCAGGCTTACCCATGCAGGCACTCAGACTGACTATCAACATCAGGGAAATCGGCAAACTACGGCTTATTGTTTTTTTCATTTTAGGTTCTCGTTTCTATTTTTTTTTTGATTATTTTGATTACTTACTACGGCGATTGATCAGCAAAGAGCCCCAGATCAGCAGCAAGGCCAGCAGTAACACGCTGCCTGAGGTACCCGATAGCATGCTGCCCAGATTCATGCCGGCAATAGAAGCGACATAGCTGGCATCCGAATTAGCCATTTGCCCCAGCGCCGCATTGCCCGATACCAGCACGGCAGTGGGCATCAACAAACTATTCAATAACGGTGTCAACAGCACGGCTAGCAGGCTTAAGACGATACGGACTAAGATAGATTTTTTCATGAGTTCACTCTGTATAAAATAGGATTTAAAATAGGGCGTGCAAAGGGCATGCCCTGTTGCGCACTGTTTATGCGGTTCTTCAGCCATGCAGGCTGGAGAACCGCATGGGGATTGCGCAACAGGGCTGGCCGATTTTTAGATTTGCACCCGCGTGCCTAGTTCGATCACACAATTATTCGGCAGACGGAAGAAATCAACCACACTTCCGGCATTACGCGACATCAGGGTAAACAGCAATTCTCGCCAATGCGCCATACCAGTACCGCGGGTCGGCACCACGATCTCCCGGCTCAAAAAGTAAGAGGTTTCAAACAGGTTCAAGCTCAGACCATGCGCCGCGCATAGTTCTAATGCCTTGGGAATATCCGGCGTGTTTTTAAAACCATAGTTCACCTTCACTTTCCAAAATCCCGGTGCCAGCGCTGCTACTTGCACCCTCTCTTCAAACGGTATCCACGGCACATCATGGAACACCACGGTGAGTATCAGATTGCGTTCATGCAGCACCTGATTATGCTTAAGGTTATGCATCAGGGCTTGCGGTACGGTATCCGGATTGGCCACCGCATACACCGCAGTACGCGAAGCACGCGGTATGCTGTCATTCGACAAGGCGGTGATAAACGGCAGCAGTTCTGGATCATGCTGGCGTATGCTATTGATTAGCAATTCACGCCCGCGACGCCAGGTTGCCATAACCAGGAAGATCACACCGCCCATCGCCAGCGGAAACCAGCCGCCCTGAAAGAACTTCAGTGAGCAGGACAACACCAACAAAATGTCGAACGCCAGAAATACACAAGTAGAAGTCACTGCCACCGCTAAAGGAAACTTCCAGCTATGGCGCACCACGAAGAAGGTCAAGATAGTCGTGATCAACATCGTCACCGTGACTGCGATCCCATAAGCCGCCGCCATCGCCGAAGAGCTACCAAAACCCACTACCGCCAATAGCACACCGGCCAGCAAGACCCAATTCACGCCAGGCATGTAAATCTGCCCCATTTCTTTGGCCGAAGTAAAGTTCACTTGCATGCGTGGCAGCAAACCCAGTTGCATGGCCTGCTTGGTCATGGAATACGCACCCGAGATCACCGCTTGCGAGGCAATCACCGCAGCGAAGGTAGCCAGTACCACCGCAGGTATCAATAAACTGGCGGGAAACAAACGAAAAAACGGATTTTCTAGCGCGCCAGGGTCACGCATCAACAAAGCGCCCTGTCCCATGTAATTGAGCGCCAGCGCAGGTAAAACCAAACCTACCCACGCCAGTTGTATCGGGCGTTTGCCAAAATGTCCCATGTCGGCATACAGCGCCTCGGCACCGGTAAAAGCCAGTACGATCGCGCCGCCCACCACAAAAACATGCCAGCCCTGTGTGCTCAAAAAGCGCACGGCATTGAGGGGATTGAGTGCCGCCAAAATAGCCGGTTGTTGAATAATCTCATTGATGCCGGTCACGGCCAGCACCCCAAACCACAGCACAATCACAGGCCCAAACAATTTACCTACCACCGCCGTTCCGTAGCGCTGCATCGCGAACAAGGCGATCAAAACAGTGAGCGCAATCGGCACCACATAGGTTTTAAAACTAACGGAGATTACTTCCAGACCTTCGACCGCACCCAGCACCGTCACCGCAGGGGTGATGATGCTGTCGCCGTAAAACAAAGCAGCACCAAAGACACCGGTCAGTAGCAAGATCACGCGACGCTTGCCGCTAGTGCCAGCCGCCTTGGCCGCCAAAGCCGTCAGTGCCATGATGCCGCCTTCACCACGGTTATCGGCACGTAAAATCAGCAAGACATATTTGAGAGTGACCACCATCATCAGCCCCCAGAAGATCGCCGACACGGCACCGATCAAATGCGCAGCATCGAGCGGTAAGCCGATAGTCGGGCTAAATACTTCTTTCATGGTATACAAAGGACTGGTACCGATGTCGCCATACACCACGCCTAAAGCACCCAGAGTGAGTGCAGCGACGCTTTCGCGACTAGAATTATTACTCATGACAATCCAAAAAAGTGGGACAGGTGGCCACTATCCATTCACCAGCATTAGGAAAGCATAAGGAAAAATTTCATTGTAGTATTTACACACAGCCCAACGACTTTCTTATGCGGGCTTCCTGTCCGTCAATCAGCTCGCCGCCAAGCGATAGCCGACCCCGGTTTCGGTTAACAGATAACGTGGTTCGGCCGGATTGTCTTCGATTTTTGCGCGCAACTGCCCCATGTACAAACGCAGGTAATGAGTGTGATCGACGAACTCGTCACCCCAGACATCGACCAGCAATTGTCTGTGCGTGACCACCTTACCGCTGCTGCGCACCAGTCGCGCCAACAAGTTGAATTCGGTCTTGGTCAGATGTAGTTGCTGCCCTTTATTAACAACCGAATGTGCGTTTAAATCCACGCACAAATCGGCCAGACTATATTGCGTGACCGCCGCCGCCAAGTTGGTACCGCGATGGCGCAAGGCGACCCGTATGCGTGCCAGCAACTCGCCCACGCTAAAAGGCTTGGTCAGATAATCGTCAGCACCGGCATCGAGCAATTGGATTTTTTGTGCCTCTTGATGTCGTGCCGACACCACCAAAATCGGCAAGTTGTGATGTCTGCGCACCTGGCGTACCAGATCGACGCCATCACCATCGGGCAAACCAAGATCGAGCACCATCACGTCCGGCATAGCGTGTTTTAACAAGGCGCTCGCTTCGCTCACCGAGACCGCCGTCTGCACCTCAAAGCCCTCTACCGACAGCGAGGTGCGCATCAGCGCTCTGATATCTTTATCGTCTTCGACGATTAGCACCCTCATGGCTGCTCTCCTTGCTTAAATGGTTGTTCTAGAGTTAGCGGCAAACTCAGGATAAAGCTGCTGCCGCCACCGCTACGGCGCCGCAAAATCAAGCTGCCGCCGTGCGCCTGCGCGATGGCGCGGCAGACGGCTAAACCCAGGCCTGAGCCACGTTGCTGACTGCGCTCGCTATGATCACCACGCGAGTAAGCATCGAAAATAGTGGCTAACTCGGCCTCCGAGATACCCGGGCCGCGGTCTTTGACAGATACCAGCAGATTCTCACCCTCAACCTGAGTCTCCAGACTAACTACCAGATGGATGGCGGCGTCGGTATATTTCAATGCGTTTTCAAGCAAATTGCTTATCAATTGAGAAATCAGCACTGCATCAACTCGCACCAAAGGTAGGCTATCCGGGACCTTAGAGACGATACGGCGACTACTATCGTATTGCCTGATTCTGGCCAGCACGCTGCCGGTGATTTCTTCCATAGACTCCCAGTCGCGTGTCAAGGGCTGAGCAGAATTGGCCAGACGTACCAATTGCAAAGTATTTTCGGTCAGGTTCGCCAAATGGCCAGCCTCATTCACGATACTCGTCAATAAGCGCTGTTGCTCTAGCACGCTAAGTTTATCGTGCTGCAGTTGCAAAGCCGAGGCGGCACCCACCACCACCGCCAGCGGAGTACGTAGATCATGCGAAATCGCTGCCAGAAAGATGCCTTGCAATTGCTGCTTTTGCGCCTCCCGCTGCGCAGCCTGCATCGCCACGCTCAGGCGCAGACGCCACAAAGCTTGCGCGAGCATGCTACACAGCGCCACCGCGTGTTCACGGCCACTCTCATCATCGCCGGCCACCGCTTGTATGCAGACTGCACCACTCAACTCTCGCCCCTGACGCAGCTCACCTAGCGGTATATACCAGGCATCGAGTTCAGTCCAGCGACCAGTACCCGCCCCCAGGACCACGGCCTCCTTGAGGCAACAGCGCAAGCCGTCACGTATTGCATTCGGAAGTTCTAATGGAAGATCAAGTTCGCTCGCGTCAGCCTCGAATAGCGCCAGGGTGTTGGTACCGCTGAAGGCGGTATCGAGTGCACGCTGCCCCAACAGTTTTACCGCCTGCGGCGTATCGGCATCGGCCAATGCGATGGCCAGGCTTTGCAATTGGCGGGCCCGGGTTTCATTGAGCCTTGCCATCTCAGTCTCGCGCCGCATCCCTGAGGCTAAGTGATTAATCACCAAAGCCAGCACCAACATGGTCAGGAGCGCGATAAAATGTTCCGAGCGTTCCACCTGAAACGTCCAGCGTGGCGGTACGAAAAAGAAATTCAGAGCCGCCACCGCGGCAAACGCAGCCAGCACGGAATGGCTACGGCCGAGGCGAGACGAAACCAGCACGACCGCCAACACGTATAGCATGGAGAGACTAGTTAGCGAGACATACGGGTCCAACAATAGGCACGCCAGCGTGGCTGCGCTGAGTAAAAATAGGAGTAAAAACCAGTCTTTCCAAGACTGGTTTCGTGATTCTGATGTAAGTGCCATATTTTTCATGCCAGCAGACTAACACAGCCTATTCGGACTTATGCAAAATCGCAGTAGCGGCGCGCTGCCCTGCGGTTCTACATTGCGCAGTCTGGCCTAAGCTAGACCACGCCCTCTAGCAAGAAAAAACCGGGGCGTGCTATGCTGCACCGCACACAGTTCAAACCCACAGGATGTATCAAGCCATGTACTACGGAGAAAGATTTAACGCAGCGACTCATCTATTCGGTGCGCTGTTAGCCCTGATCGGTAGCGGCGTGCTGGTAATGCGTGCAGCGATGGACGGCGACCCGTGGAAACTCACCAGTGTCATCATTTACGGTATCACGCTGACACTACTATATAGCTTCTCTAGCCTGTATCACAGCGTGCGCGGGCCGGCAAAAAGCCTCTTACAAAAACTAGACCATCACAGTATTTATCTGCTCATTGCCGGCAGTTACACCCCATTTTGTCTGGTTACACTGCGCCACTCTTGGGGCTGGCCTTTACTCGCAGTGATCTGGAGTCTAGGCATCCTAGGCAGCCTGTTGGAGCTGAGGCCACAAAGTGAAGCCAGAATTTTTTCTGTAGTGATTTATGTCGTGATGGGCTGGGCCGCCTTAGCCGCCATCGTACCCTTGATGAACGCACTGGGCAGCGCAGGCTTCGCCTGGCTGGCAGCAGGCGGTTTACTGTACACCGTAGGCATTATCTTTTTTGTGCTCGACACCCGTGTCAAGCACGGCCACGGCATCTGGCATTTGTTTGTCTTGGGTGGCAGCGGCGCGCATTACTTTGCCATCCTGGAGTATGTGTTGTAAATGCGGGTTAGGCTGGGGTAAATTAACGACGCCGGCGGAACCAGCCGGTCAGCGACAGGCGGTCGCGCGTTGCCGGCAAGACCTCATGCAGCATTTCTGCCGATAAGAACAAGACCATGGTGGCGCCCGTAGGCAGCACATCCTGGCTCGCCAGCCCTTGCGGATGCAAGCGCAAGGCACCGCCCTGCTCGGACAGCCAATCCTGATTCAGGTAAATTACGACCGATACGGTACGGCTATCGTCATCCCGGAATCTATCCAGATGCTGCCGATACGCGCTACCCGGCGCATAGAAAGCAAAGTGACTTTCATACTCCTCCAACCCCAGATAAAAATGCTGGTTGAGAACTAGGCGCAGACTTTCCATGATAGCCAAATAATCGTCACAAGCCTGAGACTGACCAGGGTTTAACCATAGGATCTGATCTCCTCGGATAGCCGGTTGCAAGGTCAATAAGGCCGTACGCCCAACCCCGGCCGGTTTGAGTGCGCCGCTGGCAGCTAAACTGCCACACTCTGCCGCCAACAACATTCTGAGCGTTTCAGGCAAAAAAAGCCTGTGTTGCGACCAGCCGTGTTGGCTCAGATTGGCCAGCATGCTCAACTGCAGGGCATCACTAAAATAATCAGGAGATACTGGTAACACGGAAGATATTGCCATACTGCTTTCTGAGACTTTACGCTTTTTCACTCGCCACCAGCATAAGCATCAATCCAGAGCACCGCCATGCCCGAGCCCGGACCATCACGATCAAACTCGCGTCAATATTTACAGAGGGGGAAAGAGAGAGGAAGGCCGCGCTTACTACTGCGGAAGAGTAGCGTGACCTTACAGTAAATGCGCCAGACACGTATGAAAATTTAGCACAGCGATGAAGTGAAGCGTATTGATTCGAAAAAAATTAGGCCGCACTGCGCGAAATCGCATCACTCCATTCAAAGGCCTGTACTTGCAATTCGAATAGTTTCTCCTTGCTGATGCCTAGCCGTTCCAACTCAGCCAGCAGTTGCGCTGCGGCCACTTCATCTTGATCCAGCATTTCGATCTGCTCGACCAAGTGCAGCATCTCGCCATAGCGTCCACGGCGCTCCAGCAAAGCCGACTTAACCTCGTCCACCACCGAAATTTGTTCCAAAATTTGCGGCATAGCAGAACTAAAGAGCGTATCCATCAAGGACATGATACCGACCGTAAAAGCGGTATCGGCCGCAGTTTGATTACGTGGCATGATTTGTTGGGCGATTAACTCCATCAACTTGCCACGGGTGGTGGCTAGCATCAACAAGGGCGACATAAAACTGTCGACTTTACCAGGTGCGGCATACAGTAAAATTTGTAACCAGCGCTGTAACTGCCTACGCCCCAACACAGCCAGCGCCTGGCGCAACGACTCTATGCGTTGAGAAGTCAAAAAAGCAGGCGTATTGACCAGACGCAGTAAATTTAAACCTAAAGAAGCATCATGTTTGATCGCCAGCTCTATCACAGCAGTGTCGGCATCGGCCACGATCAATGCAATCAATTGCACGATGGCCAGTTGTGAGGGCGAGAGCTTTTTGCCAGTCAGAATAAGCGGCTTGGCAAAATAATAGCCTTGGAAATAATCAAAACCCAAGCCCATGCAAAAATTAAATTCGTCCAGAGTCTCGACTTTTTCGGCCAGCATTTTCTTGTTGGCACCTTTAAATTGCTGATACAGGGCAGTCAGATCGCTGCGCGACATGCCCATAATATCGATCTTGATAATCTCTACCATAGGCAAGAGCTTACGCAGACTGGGTGAATCAGCAATCACATCATCGAGCGCAAATCGATAGCCCAGCGCCAGCAACCCGGCTACCCGCGCCAGCACTTCGTCGCTGGCCTCTACCGTTTCCAAAATCTCCAACACCACCTTATCGCGTGGTAAAAACTCTATAAAATCGCTTAACAAGACTTTGGTATCGACATTAAAAAAGCCCAATGAGCCACCAATTACATTATCCAGCCCCAGTTCTGAAGCATGCTCAATCACCGAGGCGGTCGCCGCCACATCGTCCACCACACCTGCAGGACCAAGAGCCGCACTACGAAAGAGTAATTCGTAGGCCATCAAACTTTGCTGCCGATTCAATATAGGTTGCCGCGCCAGGAAAAAATCCATGGCTTTATGGTGTTGCGATGTAACGTCGTTATTCATGGTCTATCTATGCTGATATTGCGATTACTCTCATTGTAGCCGCTCAAAAAACGAGTGCTGAACAACTAAAGATTGTTTCCAACGGGCAATTTTACACGAATTTTCCTTGACCTTCTCCGCTGAATCACCGCCCCGAATAAACGTGCACGCTGGCACGCGCGCATTGAAAAGCGAGCAGCCTTAAAATTCGAACAACTGGTACTTGTGAGAAGTGCCCGTTTCATAGATACTTTGCGTTCTTCGCAAGGTGGCATAAGCGCCCTGCCCCGTCGCTCACCCTTAGGAAACATGCATGTCCACGCCTATCGATTTTTATTTCGACTTTTCTTCTCCTTACGGCTATATCGCCTCGCAGTTGATTGATGCTCTGGCAGCGCGCCATGCGCGCAGCGTCAACTGGCACGCAATCGTACTCGATGCCAATTTTCAATCGCTGGAGCGCATCAAAATACCTAGCAGTATGATGCGTAGCGACTATGTGATACGCGATGCCGAACGTCTGGCCGCGTATTATGGCGTTGCCTACAAGAGTCCATCGTCCTTAGGCGTGAATACCGAACAGGCGACACGCGTGTTTCATGCCATCCACGATCGCAACCCTAAACTTGGCTGTCAATTCGCCAATCTGGTACTCAAAGCTTATTTTGTCGAAGGCAGAAATATCGCCGCGACAGAAGAATTACAGAGCCTCTCCGCCGAACTGGGAATAGAAACTGAAGAATTTCAGGAAGCGATCAGCGCGCCGGCCAGCCGCGCCCGCGTCAAAGCCGAGGTAGACATGGCCGAAGCCCGTGGCGTTTTCGGCTCACCCTTCTTCATCGTTGAAGGCGAGCGTTTCTGGGGTAACGACAGAATGCCGCAATTAGAACGCTGGTTAGAAAGCGGACCTTACTAAGTCTGCGACTTATAGACTGAGGCACTTCAACGCTGAAACACCGCGGGCACTGAGCGCCCCTAACGCAAAATGTAAAGCCGGGCCAATCGAACTGCCCGGCTTTTTTACGGCATATCGGCCATTCAGGTTTACCTGAAACTTGCCAAGCACTGGTTAGTACCTGGCACCAAACTCATCTCAAAATAGCCCAGGCCCATTGCGCAATAAGCATGCGGGTCTTCAGCCTGCCTACCCGCCAGGGCGCATGGGATATGCGTGTTGGCGGGGATGCCTGGATAGCCCCAGTAAATTGCGATCCTGCAGACTGGCGGCAAAACTATAGCGGACAAAGTCTTCAAACTGCGCAATCGGTAGAGGAGCGCTGAATAAATAACCCTGGTAAGCATGGCAGCCCTGGCTTGCCAGCAAGGCGCGTTGCTCTTCAGTTTCAACGCCTTCGGCAATCACAGCTAAACCCAAACTATCGGCTAGCACCACCACCATCTTAGCGATCGCGGCATCATTCGGATCGATCAAAATATCGCGTACGAAGCTTTGATCAATCTTTAACTGATCCAGCGGCAGACGCTTCAAATACGCCAGAGAAGAATAGCCAGTACCAAAATCGTCCAGCGAGAACCCCACCCCTCTTTGTTTGAGCGCACTCATCTTGGCGATCACGTCTTCCACATTTGTAACCAACAGTCCCTCAGTCAATTCCAGTTTGAGTCGCTCGGGATTGGCACCACTATCGTCGAGAATGCGTAACACTTGATCGACAAAATCGACCTGGTGAAACTGGCGCGGACTGACATTGACCGACATCGACAATGCACTCATCTCCGGCTGCAGCGCCCACTCGGCCAACTGCCTACAGGCGGCACACAAGACCCAATGCCCTAAAGGCAGGATCAAGCCTGACTCTTCGGCAAATGGAATAAATTCCAGAGGTGAAACCATACCGCGTTGTGGATGCATCCAGCGCACCAGCGCCTCCGCACCGACGGTTCGGCATGTCCCCTGGACTTGCGCCTGGTAATACAAAACGAACTGCGCACTGCTTAGCGCTTCACGTAATTCTGCATCGAGTAGCACTCTTGCCGTCACCACGGCCTGCATCTTGGGATCATAAAAGCGCAGGGTGTTTCTGCCGGCTGCCTTGGCTTGGTACATCGCTAAATCGGCACGTTTTAGCGGCTCTTCTATGCTCTCGCGCTCACCGCCAAACAAGGTCATGCCTATGCTAGGGGTACTTTGATGCTCATAGTTCGCCAGCTGATAAGTCTGATTTAATGCATGTAAAATCTTTTCACCGACAACCTCGACCTGGCTGGCTGCATCTATCTGATGCTCACTTAAATTTTCCAACATGACCACAAATTCGTCGCCGCCCAAACGCGCTACCGTATCGCCATCTCGTATGCAGGTACACAGGCGCTGCGCAACCTGCTCCAATAATAAGTCACCGATATCATGGCCCAAGGTGTCGTTGAGCGTCTTGAAATTATCCAGATCGATAAATAATAAAGCGCCGTACCTTTGATGGCGCGACACAGTTGCCATGGCTTGTTCGAGGCGATTTACCAATAAACGTCGGTTCGGCAATCCCGTCAACGAGTCATAAAACGCCAGGGTCTTAATCTGCTCTTCGGCCGCCTTGCGCACACTCATATCACTCAGGGTTGCGACGTAATGGCTGGTCAAACCATCCTCGCCACTGACCGCAGTCAAGATCAACCAGGCAGGGAAAATTTCGCCGTTCTTACGTTTATCCCAGATCTCGCCTTGCCAGGTTCCGCTGCTAGCGATTCTTTCTGTCATTTCTTCATAAAATTTCTCGTCGTGCCGCCCTGAACTGAGCATGCGTGGGCTTTGCCCGAATACATCCTCTGCGCTATAACCGGTAATTTCAGTAAACGCCTGATTCACACGTAAAATCGACCATGCGGCATCGGTGACAAACATCCCCTGCTGCGATTCAAAAGCTATCGCCGCAATGCGTAGCTCCAGTTCTACGTCCTTACGTTTTGTGATATCACGACTAATCCCATGATAAGCAATGATCTCCCCATCGGGGCCGCGTTCCGGATTTGAGGTGGTTTCCATCCAGATGGTTTTGCCATGTTTGCAGTGTTGCTCCACCTCAAAGGTCTCACTCCCTATCAACTGCCCGGCTTGTTCAGCGGTACTACGGCGATGCATGATTTCTGCTACTTTTTCGGACCCTAGGCCTGTCAACAAATCAGCCAAAGAGCGTCCGATTACCTCGCTAGCAGGATAACCCCGTAATCGTTCGTCAGCCGGACTGACGTAGGTGATGATGTAGTTACTGTCCATGCGCCACACCACATCGGCAACATCTTCCGTGAGCAGGCGGAAATGCGCTTCGCTCTCGCTCAGCTTTTCTTCCGCATTATTTCTTTCTATCGCAATACTGGCCAGATCTGCGCACTGCTCTATGAGTGCGATATCTTTATCGCCAGGGATATTCACGGTCCGATGATAAATCGCAAAACTGCCCAAAATTGCCCCTGCAGACGAGCGTATCGGCTGCGACCAACAGGCTTTCAGACCAGCACGCGCCGCTAGCTCGGCATAGGGTGCCCAATAAGGATGGTGGGCAATATCGCTGACGATCACGGTTTCGCCGGTAAACGCCGCCGTGCCACATGAACCGACTCCCATTCCGATAGCGACGCCATCAATGGCTTGATTATAAAAATCAGGTAAGTTGGGCGCGACTCCCTGGCCAAGATGCAGGCCTGATTTATCGAGTAATAAAATACTGCAAATGGCAGTCGTATCGAGCTGCTCTACACCCAACACGATAGCCTGGAGCTGCTCGCGAAGTGCTGTGTCGCTGGCGAGCAACTCTAAAATTTTGGTACGAAATTTTTCATTTTTAATATTCCATTTACCCTCAGTCACGTCGCGCACAATGACGTGAACCGAGGCCAAACCATCGAAAATAATCGGGGTACTTTGTACCTCAACATCAAACGGTTTACCGTTCAATCTGACAAATACTTCCTCTATCATGGGTACGGCGACGCCATCGACGACGATTTGTTTAGCGCGCGCCGCTGCGATTGAATGAAAATCAGGATGCACCAAATCCAACATCGATTTACCGACCAAATCCTCGATACTGTTCGCAGCAAACATCGTCACTGCGGAGCGATTTACATAGACGATACGGTTATTACGTATCACCCCGATAGCCTCAGGTGAGCAATCGAGTAAATTCCTATGGCTCTTTTCACTCTCCTTCGCCAGAGTTTCAGCCTGCTTGCGCTCATTAATAACCAGTGCAAGCATCACGCCTAACACCGTCAGCACTAACGCATACAACCATAAATTTGTTAAGCCCAACTGCACACTGTCTTTGGCAAAATAGCCGCTGACACGAATTGCTCCCATCAGCGCCTGCAAGACACTCATACAGACCATTAACAAAGCGCCATGCCGTCCATAACGTGCGGCAGCCCAGGCGACAAACAAAAAGCTCCAATACGGATTGACAATAATTTCTAGCGATTCGTCCCACCACCCCAAGAAAACGATTTGGCCTATCAAAAAAGACAAAGTAAACCCGATCAAGGCTTCGGCGGCACGCGCGGCAATAAACTGACCAACGGTATTATGTCGCCACACCAAGATCAAGGGCGTGACGATGCCAATTCCCAAGACACTGCCCATCCACCAATGCAGCAGAGAAATCGCGAACGCGTCAGCACCGACCTCACCCACAACCAACAAACAAAGCACGCCGATAAGCGCAGCCAGTACAGCAACCGGCATGGCAACCGCCAGCAAACCCAGATAATCTCGGGCATGCGTCAGGCGGGCGTTAAATGGGAAGTGATGAACACTCAGTCGGCTCAATAGTAAGTTCACTAGCCAGACGTCTGTTATATTGACCAGAGAAATAATCAGAGCGGGAGCCACGCTACGCCCCATCCACAGGTAGGCACCGAATGCCCCGAAAAAAATCGATATCAGATAAGCGCGACCACCCAGTAAGACGCTGGCCAAAGCGATGCCACTAGGTATCCAGAAAATAGAGATATTTCCATCGATCGTCAGATAGTCCAGTACCAGGCAGATCGCCAATGCATGAATTAGCGCTACACCGAGCAATCGACTTACACCAGAGTAGGAATTGAACACCCATTTCTCCAAAAATAGTTTTTTGTTCTATGCAGTCGGGATTCCCCCTTAACTTCTCGTTCTTCTGCATTGGCGCCATTGCTGGCTACTTTGCATGCTAGCAGACATTTAGTCGATAAACGACAACGGCAAACCCAGATTGAACAACAGAGCGATCTGACTACAACAACAGTTCAAATGTCGCAATTTATTTATTACAAGCAACACAATATTTGAGAAAATTCTAAGTCCTGACTTCAGTGAACTTTTAAAAGGCTTTGATAGGGATACAGCGCAAGGCGCAAACCAAAGCAAGGTCGGTATTGTGAGGAGTTACAACAAGGCGATACGTCCGAATAGCGGCTGTTAGAAGTTGCCTAGATCCGCAAGCAAGGTAAGGCTTAGCGCTAACGAAAGCAAGCACATCAATCAGCTTGCTCTGCCGTTTGCCTGGCACCGATGGGGATGAGTTGAACGTCGAAACCGGATCAAAAAAGCATGAATGCTTGATGTTCGCAAGCAATCGCCACCCTTGCCACTGCACTCAAACGCTGCCTGGCACGCTCAGATCGACAGGCGGAGCAAGATACCCATCCAGTTCAGACATGACCGTCTTTTGGAAGTTTTCTATGCTTTTGTCTTTCTGCATTTGCTGCAACACCGTGGTCAGCTTAGGCACCAGGGCCGCATGCTTACTATTGAGATAGTGAAATACGGGAAACGAAGCCAAGGGTGGCGTCAGCACTTTAATTTCAGTCAAATTAAGTTCTCTGAGCACCGCTAAACCCGAGGCTCGATTCGCCACAACGACATCAGAACGACCTAGCATCATTTTCAAAAATGCCTGACGCAAACTATTCGCCACCTCGACCTTCATTCCCTGTGTATTTTTTTCTACAATTTTGATACTTTTGACAAAGCCTATCGTGTATGGACGCAAACTCTCCCAACCGTTAACCACAAAATTGGTGCCACGCGAAAAAATCACAATTTCATACGTCAGTAGAGGTACCGGTACAATCAATAAATTTGGATAGTCAAGCTCCATCCCCAGCCTACGATATAGCTCGCCATCCATTTCACCATTGTTCGCGCTACGCAATGAGCGCTCACCCGGTAGTTTATGGACCACCGCCTGTATCCCCAACCTACGATAGGCCTCAGTAATGATTAATTCCGCGATGCGGGTCGCTGGGTCTAGCTCGGACAAGGTGGAAATCTGCATGGGTTTGAGTTCCTGCCCCCATGCAGGCCTAACGCCAAGACCAGATAGCCCGGCCAGTTGTATTAGTGTGCGACGCCGCATGGCTTTTCCCCTGTATATAACAGAACCACCAGCATACACCCCAAAAGGCTACAGTAACACTCCCCCAAAATGATACATTCCGGGAAAACCCTGATTGGTCAATTTCACTCTCTGTGGGCAGCGCAGACAAAGCTGTCGTAAGGCAAGACGAGCATGGCGATCAAGCAGCAATTCATCACGTGTATTTGCTGGAATACCGTCCCGTCGCAAATCTAGCCTTCAATGCGGTAGCACTAAGCCGGATACGCTGCCAAGGGTGGCAGATATGAACTACTCATAGGCGGTGTGCGCGCCACGTTCATGATCATCGAGACGGTGCTGAAATATCCTACCAAGCCCAGCATGTCGATCACGCCGCGCTCGCCAAATTGCGCTACCGCCTGTTGGTAAGTGAAGTCAGAGACGCCATGGGTGCGCGCCAGTTCTTCGCATACGTCATAGGCGATCTGCTCGTCCTCGCGCATGCCTAGCGGACGACGTCCTTCTCCGAGCGCAGTTAACACATCTTCTGCCACACCGGCTTTGAGCGCCAGCGGATAATGCATGCGCCATTCAAACTGCTGGGTCCATTGACGCGATACGATTAGCATCACGAACTCATTGATGCGCGTCTCCAGTGCGCTATGAAAACGGATATATTCACCGACTTTCTGTAGCCTACTCATCAGATCCGGGCTGCGCAGCAAAGGAATAAAAGGGCCGAATACAGCGCCGCGAGGTCCATCGATTAATTCCTGGGCGGCTGCGCGCTGGGCCGCATCCATAGACTCCGTCGATAAGGCCGGCATACGCTCAGCGCCTGACATACCGGTATTCATTGATGCCGTTGGCTGTATTTGTTCACTATGACTCATCGCTTTACTCCCTGATTAAAAATCTGTAGTTTGTCACTGGCTGGTTTGCGCAAAGGTTTACGTAATAGCAGCGTCGCCAGCGCCAGCAAGACTGCCGCCATCACCAGTCCGCTAGAAAATCGGGCGTTGCCATTAAGCGTCGCATTAATCGTTAGCGGGCCGATAATCTGCCCGCAGGCAAACGCCGACGTCATGGCGGCGATCAAGGTGGCGGCATGATGGCCGGCATAGTCGGAATTATGGCCCGCTGTCTGCCGTGCTTCCTGCAAAGCCACCAGAGTAATGATCATGAAGTTACCACCTACGCATAAACTGGCCACAAACACGGTCAGCAATTGCGGTGAGACTACCGGCAAGACGATGCCAAACGCCATCAGCAACTGGCTCAACATCCATATATGACGTCTGCTCATAGTCCGTACCAGCACAGCCACCAACAGCGTAGAAACGGCAGCGGCAAGCCCAAACACTGGCCACAACCAGGCAAACAAGCTCGAATCCTGCAATAAATTTTTAGCCATCACAGGCAAAAAAGTGGCCGGAATAATATAGCCAAAACCAAACACGCCATAACAGCATACCAGGCGTATGGCATCGCTATTCCACTGAAATCGCTTGCTGCCATTGCCACCAGCGCTAGCCGCATCAGCAGCAACGCTAGCGAGCGTTTGGTCGGCCCGAAAATAGCGCCAGACCAGGGCCGTCGCCGTTGCTGCCATCAGTCCCAGTGCCATCCATGTTGTGGCCGATCCGGCATGGCGCTCAGTCTGTACCAAGGACGCGATACCTGCCACAGCCATACCACAGCCGACTCCAGAGAAAACCATACTACTGAACAGCGGTTTTTGATACACCGCCAATGCTGCCAGCGACCAGGCCGACACTGCGATCAATACCCAGGCGCTGGCGACGCCGGCGATCAGTCTTAAGCATAACCATGCCTGGAACGATTGCGTGTACCCCATCGCGAAGGTGGCGATCACGATCAGCACTAATCCGGCACGGATAGCGCGTGGCGGCACCAGGCGCAAGCCCATGGCGCTCAAGGCGCCGATCAGATAGCCAAGATAATTGGCCGAAGCCAGCCAGGCTGCGCCTGAGATAGACAAGCCAGCATCCTGCAACATCATCGGCAGCAACGGGGTAAACGCAAAGCGCCCTATGCCCATCGCAATCGCCAGTGCGATCAAGCCAGCCAATACCTTGGCTAAGGGTGAGGCTACTGGCGTATCAGCAGCGGCGCATGAATGCGAGGAAATGGGTAAGTGGCGATCAGTCATGCAACAAGTTTAACTTGACTAAGGTATTTGTAAAAATGAATAATAAAGATAGGAGGATCTTAAAATGAGAAACATAGCATGAGAAACATTGATCTGGAATCACTGCATATTTTCAAGACGGTTGCCGATTACGGCGGCATTAGCAAGGCCGCCAACCAACTGAACCGCGTGCAATCGAACATCACGACAAGGGTGCAAAATCTGGAACAACGTCTGGGCGTGCAACTGTTCCAGCGCCACGGCGGCAAACTCAATTTGTCTAGCGAAGGCAAGATACTGATGGGCTATGCAGAACGCTTGCTGCGTCTGGCGACCGAGGCAGAATCGGCAATGCGTAGCGGCTTACCCCGCGGCAGCTTGCGCCTGGGTACGATGGAGAGCACGGCGGCGGCACGCCTGCCACCACTGCTGTCAAACTATCACCTCAAATATCCAGAGGTACAGTTAGAGTTGGTGCCGGGTACGTCCGGCGCGCTGATCGCCAAGCTACATAATTTTGAGATAGAAGCGGCCTTCGTGGCCCAGCCATTTACTCTGAATGAACTCGAATCCGAAGTCGCCTTCATCGAAGAACTGGTGTTAATTACCGCCAAGAATACCCCAGCGGTCAAGACTGCCAGAGATTTAAAAAAACGCAGCGTGATCGCGTTTCCGGCAGGCTGTACGTATAGACGCATTTTAGAAGATTGGCTAAGCGCCTCTGACACCGTGCCTGACCGCGTGCTGGAACTAGGCTCCTATCATGCCATCGTCGCCTGTGTGGCGGCCGGCGCCGGCGTAGCCATCATGCCGCGCTCGGTACTCGATACCGTGCGCGCAGAAAATGAGATTACCGTGTCCACCTTGCCGCAACGGCTAGCACGCGTGAAAACCGTTTTAGTCTGGCGCGCCGGCCACCAGTCGGTAGCCTTAGACGCGATGCGCCAGGAGCTAAAACAAAAATGAGTATCGCCAACACGCATATTCCATGCGGGTTTCCAGCCTGCCTGGCCTGCAGCACGCATGGAATATGCGCAGTGGCGGTGCCTGTTTTGAGATTGTCTACGGCGGAATAGATGAAGCGCGCTACGCCTTACCGAGTTGCAAGCTTGAATTCAATTGCGATGCCCACTTTTTTGGTTTTTTGTAGGTAGAACCATGAGGTCAGAGACTGACTCTAGAACGATTTCAGGAAACCCTTCGGCGATGGCCTCGGCCATCTGGCGCTCAGCTTCAGGATCGACAGATTCGAGAGCGAATGCCTGTTTTCTGGCTTCTGCGCTCGGCCACTGTGCATAGCTGTACCACAGACCATCGGGACCGCGGTGCAGACGAGAGCCTAGCGAGCCACGCTCAGAAAGCAGCAACTCTGAAACGCGTGTCCATGCTCTCACAAATGATACTTCAGCGTCTTCGTGCAGACGCCACCGATACAAAACGGCAAACCCAGGACCTTTTGAACTCATGTGCTCACTCTATTGGATATTCATCGAATTTTCTTCGCAGCGAGCAGTTTACCACTGAGCTTGCTGCGCATTGCGCATGCCGCACATCGAGTGCGCCTTGCTTCACAACGCTGTTGCAACGCAAGACCTGACCCTGGCAGCTCGTGCAAATGTGTTACCGAAAGGCCTGACCCTGACCTCTTTAGATTGTGACTCGCTTCGCGATCACAATCTAACCTTACTCGTTAGTTGTCATTTTTCTTCAAGCCGCTGACATAGGTTGTAGAGAAATAGATAGAGCCCTAGAAAACCCTGCTTCGCCTCTGAGAGCGAAACATCTGCATGAACGCCTTTGGAAGCAATGTCGTTAAGTTTACGTGCGAAGAGCAGGAGGAAATCCAACTCCGCCCGAAAGAGATCCGTAGCGGTCGATCGAGGGAAACTCGTGTAGACAAACTCATGGAGTCTGTTTAGATACTGCTCATCGCCCAAGACGCGTTCAACGCCATCGGCGCAGCGTTTGGGTGCGACTTCCGCTGGGTAAAAATGATCGGCTACCGATTTTATTGCTCTGCGCACTTGAGTAAGAAGCAATGAGAAATCTTCACTGGAATTTGAGTCCACGAGTTGATTGGCCTTCTGCAACTTCTCATAGACATCATCAGATCTGGTTTTAAAGTAGTTTTGCACCTCGTTTTGCGCGGCTTGCAGGAACGTCACTGACTTCTTTTGGGCTTGCAGTTGCTTTTCAACTTGAATAGAAAAATTCTGACAGTGGTTCAGAATTCTCGATTTTATAGTGTTAATTCCCTTGATTCGCAATCGAAATCCACTCTTCATTGAGTCGTATCGATCCGTAAAGGCAGCGCTGTCGTACTCACCCATAGTTGGCGGCAGTTTTAGGTCTGAGATCGATTTTTCACATTGTTCAAGTTCTGCCGGGAACTCTCCAACAGAGATCACTAGTACATTCCGTTCTTCGCCGTCAGATGTCGATTGCGTCATACTAAACGGGAGGGTTCGCGAATTTAACCATCGTTCGAATGACTGTTTGGATATGTACTTTTGTGCCTCTTCCTTCAGATGACTGGTTTCATCAAATAAAACGCGCTCGATTTCCTTCTTATCGTCGAGGAGTTCACGTAGGAACAGTGCTGTATTCATGTGATCGCCAATGTGGCGAGACAAACGCAGGCAGGTTCTAACGGCCTTGTCGACTTCGCCGTTTTCCACATGGTCGAAGATTCTGCTAAGAAGATTGTCGTGGAGCATGGGGTTAATGACGCCTAACGAATAGCGTTTATCCGCCGCACCGGAACGCAAAAATAAGATCCGCGGCCTGCTTGCGGCGGATGAACTTTGTTTGACGAAACCGCCTCAGCGGCGGCCACACTGGAGATTGTAAGCGATGCGCTTACAATATTGCTATTAATTTGACATGTAATTGTGCGTCATCAATCAAGCGTAGGGTGCGCCATGCGCACCATTTGAAGCAATGCTTGCCGAATTTACCTGCTGTTGGTCTCGCGCCAGCGGTGCGCATGGCGCACCCTACCGATATGAACACACCAGGCCCAGAAGCCGCAATCAATACATAAGCCAGTAAGGCGTATAGGACTTCATCGTTTACCCCGCATGCAATTTCAAATGCAGGCAACGTCACTGCGCATATTCCATGCGGGTTTCCAGCCTGCCTGCCCTGCAGCCCGCATGGAATATGCGCGCTGGGCTAGGCACTATTTTTATTTACTCTGAATAAAAAAGCCCGCTGGCAATTGCTTGCACGCGGGCTTTTTAGGCTTTGGCGGCTTAGGTCTAAAGTTCAGATCCTAGTGCTAAGCGCTGATTTACTTCTTACGCATAGGCGGTAAATCGGTGCAGACGCCTTTGTAGACTTCTGCTGCCATGCCTATCGATTCACCCAGAGTTGGATGCGGATGGATGGTTTTGCCGATATCGACTGCATCTGCGCCCATCTCTATTGCCAGCGCGATCTCACCTATCATGTCGCCGGCGTGGGTGCCGACCATGGCGCCGCCGACGATGCGTTTGGTTTCCGCATCAAACAGCAACTTGGTGAAGCCTTCGTCACGACCATTGGCCACTGCACGGCCAGAGGCAGCCCAAGGGAAATGCCCTTTTTCCAGCTTGATGCCTTTAGCTTTGGCTTCGTCTTCGGTGATCCCTACCCATGCCACTTCAGGGTCGGTGTAAGCCACCGATGGGATGACCTTGGCGTCAAAAAAGGCTTTCTCGCCAAACGCTGCTTCGGCTGCGACATGCGCTTCATGTACCGCCTTGTGCGCCAGCATAGGTTGGCCGACCAAGTCACCGATGGCGAAGATGTGCGGCACGTTAGTACGCATCTGCTTATCGACGTTGATGAAACCGCGATCCGTCACTGCCACGCCAGCCTTGTCGGCGGCGATCTTCTTGCCGTTAGGGCTGCGGCCTACCGCAACCAATACCAGATCGTACAGCTGTGGTGCCGGCGCAGCAGCGCCCGCTTCTGCGGCTTCAAACGTGACCTTGATGCCTTCAGGCAGTGCTTCTACGGCTACGGTTTTGGTCTTCAACATAATATTGTCGAAACGTTTTTCGTTGAACTTTTGCCAGACCTTGACCATGTCGCGGTCTGCGCCTTGCATCAGACCGTCCATCATCTCGACCACGTCGATGCGCGCACCTAAAGTCGAATACACAGTCGCCATTTCCAGGCCGATGATGCCGCCGCCGATGACCAGCATGCGTTTAGGGATCTGACGCAATTCCAGCGCGCCGGTACTATCGACGATACGCGGGTCCGCCGGCACAAATGGCAGGTTCACTACGGCAGAACCTGCAGCGATAATCGCCTGCTTGAACTGTATGGTCTTTTGCGTGCCATCGGCCGCAGTCACGGTGATGTGATGCGGGCTGACGAACTGACCGACACCCTGCACTACATTGACCTTACGCGCCTTGGCCATGCCGGACAAGCCTGTGGTCATTTTTTTGATGACGCCTTCTTTGTAGCCGCGCAAAGCCGCAATGTCGATTGCCGGTGCGGCAAACGTCACGCCATGCTTGGCCATGGAAGCGGTTTCATCGATCACGGCAGCCACGTGCAACAGGGCTTTGGACGGGATGCAACCGACATTGAGGCAGACACCGCCGAGGGTGGCATACTTCTCGACCAAGACGGTATTCATGCCCAGATCAGCCGAACGGAACGCGGCCGAATAGCCGCCCGGACCTGCGCCCAACACCATCATGTCGCATTCAACATCGACTTGACCGGCATAGCTGGAAGCGGCTGGTGCAGCCGTAAGCGCTGCTGTCGGTGCTGCCGGTGCTGCTACTGCAGCTGGTGATACTGCGACTGGAGCGGGGGCTGCTGCAACTGGTGCCGCTGCAGGTGCCGCATCAGCACTTGCCGTGACTACTGCCAGCAAAGAACCTTCGGCAATCTTGTCACCGATCTTGACCTTTAGTTCGGTGATGACACCGGCGTGGCTGGAAGGGATCTCCATGCTGGCCTTGTCTGACTCTACCGTCACCAGTGACTGATCGACCTTAACGGTGTCGCCCACTTTGACCAGTAATTCTATGACTTCAACTTCTTTAAAATCGCCGATGTCCGGTACTTTAATTTCTATCGTGCTCATTATTAGTCTCCGCTTACAGTAAGGTTTTACGCAGATCGGACAAGACATCGCCCAGATACGCAGAGAACTTGGCCGCCATCGCGCCGTCGATCACGCGGTGATCGTAGGACAGCGACATAGGCAGGATCAGGCGCGGCACGAATTGCTTGCCATCCCAGACCGGCTTCATGGAAGACTTGGAGAGACCCAAAATCGCCACTTCAGGCGCATTGATGATAGGCGTAAATGCCGTACCACCGATGCCGCCCAAGGAGGAAATCGTAAAAGTCGCGCCTTGCATGTCAGCAGGTTTAAGCTTGCCGTCACGCGCCTGCGCCGACAACTCACCCATTTCTAGCGCGATTTGCGACAGGGTTTTCTGGTCAGCGTTTTTAATCACCGGCACCATCAAGCCATTTGGCGTATCGGCGGCAAAGCCGATGTTGTAGTAAGACTTCAGGATCAGGTTTTCACCGGTGGCGTCTAAGGAAGCATTGAAGGCCTTAAATTTCTTCAGTGCCGCAACGCTAGCCTTGATCACAAAGGCCAGCATAGTCAGCTTAACGCCAGACTTGACCAAAGCATCATTGGACGATTTACGGAACTCTTCCAGGCCTGTGATATCGGCTTCGTCAAAATGCGTCACGTGCGGGATCATCACCCAGTTGCGGTGCAGATTCGGGCCGCTGAGTTTTTTGATGCGTGACAAAGGCAGTAATTCGGTCGCGCCGAATTTACTAAAATCGAGCGAAGGCCAAGGCAACAGGTTGATACCCAGGCCGCTACCATTGGTGGCGCTACCAGCACCACCCGCACTGGCAGCCAATGCTGGCGCAGCAGTCGATGAGGACATGATGCCTTTGACGAAGTTTTGTACGTCTTCTTCGGTAATCCGGCCTTTTTGGCCCGATCCGGAAACCCGCGTCAGATCGACACCGAGTTCACGCGCAAACTTACGTATCGATGGCGAAGCGTGCGCATTACCAGCTGGCGTCACCGAAGCAATTGCGGCTGGTGCTGCGGCTGATGCGGCTGGTGCAGGCGCGGCGTCAGCTGCTGCAACCGGGGTAGCAGCAGTTGCGGTTGCGGCCACAGCGGCAGCTACGGGTGCTGCACTAGCAGGAACAGCGGCATCACCAGCGGATTCTACGATCAGCAGCAGAGAACCTTCGGCGATTTTGTCACCGACCTTGACTTTAATCTCTTTGACGACACCGGCGTGGCTGGAGGGAATTTCCATGCTGGCCTTGTCTGATTCTACCGTCACCAGTGACTGATCAAGTTTGACGGTATCGCCTACCTTGACCATCAACTCTATGACTTCCACTTCCTTGAAATCGCCGATATCCGGCACTTTGACTTCGATTGCACTCATAGTATTCACTCCGCTTTGCTTTTATGTAGGGTGGGCATTTTTTGCCCACCATGCCTAAATCAACCGCGTGGGCACAAGATCGGTGCCCACCCTACGCATATTTTTACACCGACACTGGATTGGCTTTTTCAGCATCAATGCCATATTTATCTATCGCCTGCGCCACTACCGATGCAGAAATCGCACCTTCATCTGCTAACGATTTCAAGGCGGCAATCACGACAAAATAGCGGTTCACTTCAAAGAACTCACGCAATTTAGCACGAGAATCGGAGCGACCAAAACCATCGGTACCCAAGACCTTGTAGCTGCGGCCCTTAGGAATAAAGGCACGCACCTGCTCGGCAAAAGTACGCATGTAATCGGTAGAGACCACGATAGGACCCTGAGTATCTTTCAGACACGCGGTGATGTAAGGCAGGCGTGCATCATCGGTTGGATGCAACATATTCCAGCGCTCTGCGTCCTGACCATCACGTGCCAGCAAGGTAAACGATGGTGCCGACCAAACGTCAGCGGCAATCCCCCAATCAGCAAACAGCAGATCAGAGGCGGCGATCACTTCACGCAAGATCGTGCCCGAACCCATCAACTGCACACGGTGCTTGGTCGTCTCAGGCGATTTTTGCAACTGATACAGACCCTTGATGATGCCCTCTTCCTGCCCCGCTTTCAGACCAGGATGGCTATAGTTCTCGTTCATGATGGTGATGTAATAGAACACATCTTCCTGATTGGTGACCATGCGGCGCAGACCGTCATGAATAATCACCGCAACCTCATGCGCAAAAGTCGGATCGTAAGGAACGCAGTTAGGAATGGTTGAGGCCAAGACGTGGCTATGACCGTCTTCATGTTGCAGACCTTCACCATTCAAGGTAGTACGGCCAGCTGTACCGGCCATCAGGAAACCGCGTGAACGCATGTCACCAGCCGCCCAAGCCAGATCGCCGACGCGCTGCAAACCGAACATTGAGTAGTAGGTATAAAACGGAATCATCACGCGGTTATTCGTCGAGTAAGAAGTCGCCGCAGCGATCCATGAACTCATACCGCCGGCTTCATTGATACCTTCTTGTAGAATCTGGCCGGCCTTATCTTCGCGGTAGTACATCACCTGATCCTTATCGACAGGCTCATACAATTGCCCGACTTGACTAAAGATACCGATCTGACGGAACAGACCTTCCATACCAAAGGTGCGCGACTCGTCGACCATGATAGGCACGATACGCTGACCCAGGCTGGAATCACGCAACAAGGCGGTCAAGACACGCACATAGGCTGCGGTAGTTGAGATCTCACGACCTTCGGCGGTAGGCTCAAGCATCGCCTGGAACGCCGTCAATTCTGGCACCACCAGTACTTCATCCGCTTTCTGGCGGCGTTGCGGCAAATAACCACCGAGGGCAGCGCGACGTTCTTGCAGATACTTCATCTCTGGCGTGTCATCGGCCGGCTTGAAGAAAGGAATCGCCGGCAACTGATCATCCGAGATCGGCAACTGGAAGCGATCACGCAGCGCCTTGATGGCTTCGTCATCGAGCTTCTTGGTGTTATGGGCAGTATTGCGCGCCTCACCAGATTTACCGAAACCAAAACCTTTAACGCTTTTCACCAGCAAGACTGTCGGTTGACCTTTATGCTCTTGTGCCACTTTAAAGGCAGCGTAAATCTTGTGTGGATCATGGCCACCGCGGGTCAGACGCCAGATATCGTCATCCGACATTTGCGCGACCATCTCTAATAATTTAGGGTGCTTGCCGAAGAAATGGCTGCGTACATAGGCACCATCTTTGGCTTTGTAGTTTTGGTATTCGCCATCCACGGTTTCCATCATGACTTTTTGCAAGATGCCGTCTTTATCTTTGGCCAGCAAGGCATCCCAGCCCTCGCCCCAAATGACTTTAACCACGTTCCAGCCAGCACCACGGAAATCGGATTCCAGCTCCTGAATGATCTTGCCGTTGCCACGCACCGGACCGTCCAGACGCTGTAGATTACAGTTGACAACGATGATCAAATTGTCGAGTTGTTCGCGCCCGGCCATACCGATCGCGCCCATCGATTCCGGCTCATCCATCTCGCCGTCGCCACAAAAGGCCCAAACCTTACGATTGGCTGTATCGGCAATCCCGCGCGCATGCAGGTATTTCAGGAAACGCGCCTGGTAAATAGACATCAAAGGGCCCAAGCCCATAGACACGGTAGGGAACTGCCAAAAGTCTGGCATCAATTTCGGATGAGGGTAGGAAGATAAACCCTTGCCATCGACTTCGCGGCGGAAGTGCAGCAACTGATCTTCGGTCAGACGGCCTTCCAGGAAGGCCCGCGCATACACGCCTGGTGAAGAATGGCCCTGGATGTACAGCAAATCGCCGCCATGGTCTTCAGTAGGTGCATGCCAGAAGTGATTGAAACCTATGCCCAACATATTCGCCAAAGAAGCGAAACTAGACAGATGACCACCCAGATCGCCATCCAGACGATTCGCCTTGACCACCATCGCCATCGCATTCCAGCGCATCATGGAACGCAGCTTTTCTTCGATCTCGAGATTGCCCGGACAATGCGCGCCGACATCGGCCGGTATTGTGTTGACGTAGGCGGTATTGCTGGAAAAAGGGATATGCGAGCCACGGCGGCGCGCCAGATCGACCATGCGCTCCATCAAATAATGCGCGCGTTCAGGTCCTTCGTTATCAATAACTGACTCTAAGGCCGCCAGCCATTCATTGGTTTCGATAACATCAGGATCATTGATGGCTTGCGCCAAAACTTGGTCTATCTGGGGTGACATAAAGAATCTCCTCTTTCCTAGTGGGTGCGCTTATGGGGAGTGCGCTATGGACGTAACGACAAACAAAATAGAATCTCAAAACTGCAGACAAACCGAGTACAAATTGCACATCATTGTATTAGTGTAGGCATTCTAACAGGAGTTTTTCAATTTTTCAAATTGCGGTTTATGATTTCATAATGTGGCATTTGTGCTGCGGTGCAAAAATATTCATGTCTTTTTCACCTAGCATTCGCGCCTGATTTGGCAATATGCGGGCATCAAACAAAACCCTGGGGAAAAATATCATTTCAATAAATATATTACTTTTTCTTCTAGTAAATTCGCTCTTTTTTTGCTACGCGCAGCATCCATGCGCCTTCCAGAGCATAAATGGCTTGTAAGGCGCATGGATATTGCGCAGAGCATTTTTAACTTTTCTAAAAAACCGCGTCATCGGGCGCAGCACAGGTTTCGCAATAACCGCCACAAACCACACTTAATCAAGGCTTTTCAGTATCACTGAGCGCCCTCATCCTGTATGCATCCCTTATAATCCTAGTCTGAACTAATTTGCACTCTTCTTTACACATCTACACTAAAGCCCATCATGACAGCCCACATCATTAGCGGAACCCAACTTTCCCAACAAATTCGAGCCGACGTGACACAACGCGCCGCGGCACTGAGCGCGCAGGGCAAACAACCAGGCCTGGCGGTGATCTTGGTCGGTGAAAATCCGGCCTCACAAGTGTATGTACGCAACAAGGTCAAGGCTTGCGAAGACTGTGGTTTTTATTCGGTTTTAGAGAAATATGAAGCTGAGCTCAGCGAAGCGGCGCTGCTGGCACATATAGATCGACTCAACCAGGATCCAAAAATCAATGGCATCTTGGTACAACTGCCTTTACCTGCGCACATCGACGCCAATAAGGTCATCGAAGCGATCGCTGCCAACAAGGATGTGGACGGTTTTCATATCAGCAACGCCGGTCTGTTAATGACAGGTCAGCCGCTGTTCCGCCCTTGCACGCCTTATGGCGTGATGAAAATGCTGGAATCGATCGACTATCCAATACGTGGCGCCAATGCAGTCGTGGTCGGTGCATCGAACATCGTTGGTAAGCCGCAGGCCATGTTGCTCTTGCAAGCAGGCGCTACCGTCACCATCTGCAATTCTAAGACCCGTGATCTGGGCTACCACACCCGTAACGCAGATATTCTGGTGGTCGCCACCGGCAAACGCAACATCGTCACCGCGGACATGGTCAAACCTGGCGCCGTGGTACTCGATGTCGGCATGAACCGTGACGATGAAGGAAAACTCTGTGGCGACATCGACTTCGCTAACGTCAAGGAAGTCGCTGGCTATGTCACTCCGGTACCTGGCGGCGTAGGCCCGATGACAATTACCATGCTCTTGGTTAACACGATTGAAGCAGCTGAAAGAACCTAATATGACACTAGCAAATTCTCCCTCTCCACTACTCGACTTTAGTGATTTGCCGCGTTTTGACGCGATACTGCCAGAACACGTCACGCCAGCCATTGAGCTTTTACTGGAACAAAATCGTGCGGTAGTGGCGCAACTAGAACAAAGTACAGAGCCGGTAAGCTGGGAGAATTTTGTAGTGCCTTTAGAAGACGCGACCGAACAACTAGGACGCGCCTGGAGCATCATCGGCCATCTCAATGCAGTGGTCGACACGCCTGAATTACGCGCCGTCTACAACGAGAATCAACCCGTCGTCACCGAATTCTGGACCGAGCTAGGCCAAAACCTGGCACTGTTCGACAAATACAAGGCCTTGCGCGCCGCCGCCAATTTTGAACAACTGCCAGCGGCCAGAAAAACCATCATCAACAATGCGATACGGGATTTCCGCCTGAGCGGTGCCGAACTGACCGATGATAAAAAACAGCGCTATGCCGAGATACAAGAAAAGCATGCTGCCTTGTCGACCAAGTTTTCTGAAAACGTACTTGACGCGACCAACGCTTACGGTCTGTTCGTAGAAGATGTGAGCGAGCTCTCAGGATTGCCGGAAGACGTCTTGCAGGCGGCAAAAAATGCGGCAGAAAAAGATGGAAAACCAGGCTATAAATTTACCCTGCATTTCCCCTCTTACTTCCCGGTTTTACAATACGCAGAAAATCGCGCGCTGCGTGAAAGTATCTATCGTGCCAATGCTACCAAAGCTTCAGAGTTAGGTGCCAAGCCTGAATGGGACAACACCAGCATCATTAACGAATTACTCGAGCTACGCAAAGAAGAAGCCGTTTTACTCGGCTACAAAAATTATGCTGAAGTTTCACTGGTCGCCAAGATGGCAGAAACCCCGGCGCAAGTAAGTGAATTTCTACTCGACCTGGCAACCCGCGGACGCTCTTTTGCCGAAAAAGATCTGGCAGAACTGCGCGCCTTTGCACGTGACAATCTGGGCCTTGATGATTTACAAGCCTGGGATACCACCTATGCCTCTGAAAAATTGCGAGAACAGCGTTATGCCTTTTCTGAACAAGAAGTGAAACTCTACTTCCCAGAGCAGAAGGTGGTAAATGGTTTGTTCCGCGTGATCCAAACCCTGTTTGCGGTAGAGATCAAGCTAGACAGTGCCCCTAGCTGGCATACTGACGTGAAATTTTACCGGCTAGAAAAAGACGGCCAACTGGTCGGTCAG
Source organism: Undibacterium sp. Ren11W (assembly GCF_049340485.1). Classification (NCBI taxonomy): domain Bacteria; kingdom Pseudomonadati; phylum Pseudomonadota; class Betaproteobacteria; order Burkholderiales; family Oxalobacteraceae; genus Undibacterium; species Undibacterium sp. Ren11W. The sequence continues at coordinate 175,298 of NZ_JBMPPB010000001.1, read as the reverse complement.
TTCTACCTGGACCTGTATGCGCGTGATGGCAAACGTGGCGGTGCCTGGATGGACGATGCGCGCGGCCGCCGTCGCACCAGCAAGGGCATGCAAACACCAGTGGCATATCTGACCTGTAATTTCAGCGAGCCAGTCAGCGTAGATGGCGTCAAGAAGCCAGCCCTGTTCACGCATGATGAAGTGATCACCTTGTTCCACGAATTCGGCCATGGCTTGCATCATTTGCTGACCCAGGTGGAGGACTTGTCAGTCTCCGGCATCTCCGGCGTAGAGTGGGATGCGGTCGAACTCCCCTCACAATTCATGGAAAATTTTTGCTGGGAATGGGATGTCTTGCAGCATATGACGGCGCATGCAGATACCGGCGCAGCTTTGCCGCGCGCCCTGTTCGATAAGATGATCGCCGCGAAAAACTTCCAGTCTGGCATGCAGACTTTACGCCAAGTCGAATTTTCTCTGTTTGATCTGCGCTTGCATAATGACGCCCACCCAGGCGGAGCTCATTTAGTGCAAGACATACTCAATACTGTCAGGGAACAAGTCTCGGTATTTAATCCCCCTGAGTTTAATCGCTTTCAACATTCTTTCGGCCACATCTTCGCCGGCGGTTATGCCGCTGGCTACTTCAGTTACAAGTGGGCCGAGGTCTTATCTGCCGACGCCTACGGCGCTTTTGAAGAAGCGGCAAAAATCGAAGGCAGCACCTTATCACGCAGCGCTGGGAAAAAATTCCAGACTGAAGTGTTGGAAGTGGGCGGCTCGCGCCCGGCAATTGAATCTTTCCGCGCATTTCGCGATCGCGACCCAAGCATAGATGCACTGTTGCGCCATAGCGGCATGAGTAATTGAAGGCGCGCTTACAAATTGAAATACAGTTCAATCGATAAATCATGCACTATCATGCACTATTTGCTCCAAGGAGATTTTGACCATGAAACCACACACTTTATTTAATGCCAGTTGCCTGTTATTGAGCTGCCTGTTAGCGGCCAATGCCCACGCCGAGCTATACAAATGGGTAGGCGCGGATGGAAAAATAACGTACAGCGATGTACCGCCACCGGCCAACGCTAAACAAGTAGAGAGAAAATCTCTCAGCAGCGACAATAGCGGCGTTCCATTACCACCTGAATTAGCTGCCGCGGTTGCGATGAACCCGGTCACCCTGTACACCGCAGAATCCTGCGCGCCCTGCAATGAAGGACGCGCATTACTCAAACAACAAGGCATACCGTTTTCAGAAAAAACTGTCACATCTAACGATGACATTGCCAAATTAAAGCAAGCGGGGGGCGACACGCAATTGCCGCTGCTGGTAATTAAAAATAGCAAATTTCGCGGATTTAACAGCGCAGAATGGCGCACCGCCTTTAGTACTGCTGGCTACCCAGAAAGCAGCAAACTGCCTAAAGAATATCGCTATCCAGCGGCAGAGTCGGCCGCCCCTGCACCTGCGCCGAAAACTAAGAACGCTCCCGAGAAAGCGCCCCCAGAATCGAATCGTAAATCGGAATCCGAATCTGGTATTCGTTTCTGAGCCCGACCAGACTATCATGACTAGAATCGACTTTCACAGCAATGTCGCCGACAAAATTAGCTACACCTGCCGTTTAATCAGAAAAGCCCGCGCAGCCAACTGCAAAGTGGTGGTATTTGACAATGACCAAGTGCAACTTAGCAAGCTCAATGAGGCACTTTGGAACTTCTCAGAAAGCGATTTTTTGCCTCATGTGATGTCTGGTGATTCCCTGGCGCGCCAGACTGCGATCATATTGACGGACGATGCCAACGCAGAGTTCCCGCATCACGAGCTACTCATCAATCTGACGCAGCGCATTCCCAAAAATTTCAATCGTTTTACGCGCCTGATAGAAATCATCTCTAGCGAGCAACAAGATACCAATTCTGGCCGCGAGCGCTACCGCAACTATCAACAGCAAGGCATGACGCCAACTCACATCGTCGCAAAATCAACATGAATAATCAAATCGACTCAAGCATCCCCGTCCTTACCGAAGTAATTTACCCCAGCCTGAACTCTGATTTTCAACTTGAGGATGCTAGCAACCAAGCCTCTCTTAGTCAGGCAAAGATTAGCGAAGAACAGTGGCAGACACTAGAACAAACCATACGGGAAAACGTTTTACGACAAGTATTGGGGCGGATTGATTTTGTGCTCGAGCACAGGGTCAGAGATAGCCTGGCAGATGTCTTGCAAACCGCCGTCGAGAGTCTTGCATTAGAAATACGCTCAGGACTCCACAAAACGATGGAAGAGGTGATTACACGTGCCGTTACACAAGAAATCACCAAAGCCAAGATATCCAAATAAACTCCTACTGCATTTTTTCTAGCAGCGCCCCTGCCCCGTCCTCCTACTGCTTTGATGACTCACATTGACCCAATATGGCACACGCTTAGCTTAGTAGCGACACCGTGGCGCGCACACCAATGAAGATCATGGTCTTGGGCGCGGGCATCATCGGTACTTCCTCCGCATGGTTTTTAAATAAAGCAGGCCATGATGTTTGCGTAATCGAGCGGCAACCAGGCGTCGCACAAGAAACCAGCTTTGCCAATGGCGGACAAATTGCGGTATCGCACGCAGAACCTTGGGCAAATCCCCATGCGCCTTTTAAGCTTTTAAAATATTTGGGGAAAGACGACGCACCACTACTGTTTCGACCTCGTGCTGAACTGCAACAATGGCTTTGGGGCTTAAGTTTTTTACGGGAATGCAGCCGCAAACGTACTGATGAAAATATCCGCCAGATCCTTGCACTGTCAGAATACAGTCGCAAAACCTTGCTGGCTGTGCGCAAAGAAACCGGACTCAGTTACGACAACTTAAGCAAAGGGATTTTGCATTTCTACACCAACCAACAAGAGTTCGAACGCTCTTTGCATGCCGCAAAATTAATGCGCGAACTTGGCTGCCCACGTAACACAATAAATGCCGATGAGGTAGTAAAAAAAGAACCAGCCTTATCCAGCATGCGTCACAAGATAGTCGGTGGTGATTATACGGAAACCGATGAATCAGGTGATGCCCACAAATTTACCTGCGGCCTTGCGCAGCAAACTGCTGCAGCAGGGGTAGCTTTTCGATTCAACACAAGCGTCACGCGCTTACTCTCTGAAGGTAGTGGCGCTTGCGCAAAGATTATCGGTGTTGAAGTGATTGATGAAACTGGTCAATACAAAATCTTGCACGCGGATGCCTATGTGGTTGCCATTGCTAGCTTTGCACCGCAATTACTGCGTCCATTGGGTATAAATTTAATGATTTATCCAGGCAAGGGCTATTCGGCGACCTACCCTATCGTCAAACCAGATCAAGCACCCTGCGTTTCCCTCACGGACGACGGCTATAAGCTCGTAATATCACGCTTGGGTGAGCGCCTGCGCGTGGCGGGGACCTGCGAGATTAATGGTTACTCGCGCGAACTTAATACAGCCCGCTGCTTAGCAATTACTCGCCGCACTCGCGAGCTGTTTCCTGATGCGTGCTGTTACGAAAACCCAATTTATTGGTCTGGGCTAAGGCCATTGACACCTTCCAATCGCCCTTATATCGGGAAAACAAAGTTTCACAATCTCTATCTCAATGTCGGCCACGGCAGTCTGGGCTGGACTATGGGCGCAGGTTCCGGACGCGCGATAAGCGAAATAATCGGCGGGAGCATGCCGGAAGTGGCTTTCAAATTTAGCGGACTATAACCAACAAAAGGCGGCCACCACTTCTCCCTGGAATAAGTGGATCAACTATAGCAAGAGTGAGCTAAGGACAAAAAAAATACCGCAGACAATCCGCGCTTAACTCATCTGCGAATTGTTTTCGTAACTTATTTTTTTCAAAGGGAGAAATATTGGAGGCGGGGGTCGGGATCGAACCGGCGTAAACGGCTTTGCAGGCCGCTGCATAACCACTTTGCTACCCCGCCAGGGGTGCGTTTTTCATTAAAACTGATAACAAAAAAGCGGTGCAACTATAAAACAGATCAAAGGAAAATCTGCTCTTTGAAATTGGAGCGGGAGAAGAGGCTCGAACTCTCGACCTCAACCTTGGCAAGGTTGCGCTCTACCAACTGAGCTACTCCCGCATGTGTTACTTACTACTTCTTACATCGAGCACTACTAAAACCATTACAACAAAATCTGGAGCGGGAGAAGAGGCTCGAACTCTCGACCTCAACCTTGGCAAGGTTGCGCTCTACCAACTGAGCTACTCCCGCATGTGTTACTTACTACTTCTTACATCGAGCACTACTAAAACCATTACAACAA
>NZ_JBMPPB010000001.1:71289-170913 GCF_049340485.1 Undibacterium sp. Ren11W | reverse complement strand
AAAATCTGGAGCGGGAGAAGAGGCTCGAACTCTCGACCTCAACCTTGGCAAGGTTGCGCTCTACCAACTGAGCTACTCCCGCATGAACAACAGCCCCACATTATATAGCACCCAGCTTTTCTGTCAAGACTTTTGCCCGGGCACAGACTCGATCATTGTTCGGCATTTGCTTTAATCAATGGCCATGCTTTGCGCATATAGTAAAACATAGACCACAATGTCAACGCGGCAGCAATCCATAACAAGAACTGCCCCCATAAATGCGTATTTATCACGCCGAACAATACCTTGTCGAACAGCAGCATAGGAATAGCAATCATCTGTGCAGTCGTTTTAATTTTACCGATAGAACTGACTGCAACGGACTTAGACGCACCGATCTGAGCCATCCATTCACGTAACGCAGAAATCGTAATTTCACGACCGATAATAATAAAAGCGATGATGGCGATATACTCGATTTGACGAAATTCCATTAACACCAACAAGGCCCCCGCCACCATCAGTTTATCCGCCACAGGATCAAGAAAAGCGCCAAACGCAGAAGTTTGATTCCATCGCCGCGCCAAAAATCCATCAAACCAATCAGTGACCGCAGCAATTATAAAAACCGCGGTGGATGCAGCGCCAGGATCAATCGACCCCAGCCAAGACTTAGGCAAATAAAACACCCCCATTACCAAAGGAATCAAGGCAACGCGTAACCAAGTAAGTAAAATGGGGAAATTAAACGGCATTTTTTTGGCGTAGAAATTTTATCGTCATATTAAATCCAGTCATATTCCTCAAACGAGATGACTCAAGCAGGAGAAAAAGCTAGGCAGCTAAAAAGTAAGTTTTATTAAAATTGATACCGCGTACTATGTTTAGCAATTTTACTGATGTATCGCGACTATCGAAAGCAATCTCTACAGATATTATCGCAATCGCTTATAGATTTCTTCTGCAAGTAGACGCGAGATCCCTTCAACCGCCATTAGATCCTCGATACTAGCATCAGCGACACCTTTTAAGCCGCCAAATCGGACTAACAGCCGCTGCCTACGTTTCGGACCAACGCCCTCTATCTCTTCGAGCTGAGAAGTTTGCCTTGCCTTGGCACGCTTGGCACGCATACCGGTAATTGCAAAGCGATGCGCCTCATCTCTGATTTGCGCGATCAGCATTAGGGCGGCCGATTCCTTACCCAACTCTCTCGGTGAGCGACCATCAACAAAAATCAGCGTTTCCAACCCAACTCTACGGCCCTCGCCTTTGGCCACTCCGACAATTAAACTCACATCAAGGCCCAGCTCCTCAAACACCTGACGCGCCACCTCCACCTGTCCCTTACCGCCATCTATTAAAACCAAATCTGGCATATTTAGTTGTGGTACTAAACTACCATCGCCATCATCAGACTCTAGACCTCTCATTTTTTCATAGCGTCTGTAGATGACCTGTCGCATCGCAGCATAGTCATCACCAGGTGTAATGTCCTTAATATTAAATCGACGGTACTCAGAATTTTGCATAGCATGATGGTGGAATACTACGCAGGAGGCTTGCGTAGCCTCACCATGTGTGTGGCTAATATCAAAACACTCTATACGCAATTGATCAATATCTTCGGGTTCCAATTCCAACGCTAAGCATAAAGAACGCGTCCTCGACTGCTGCGAGCCTTGCTCTGACAACATCCGAGCCAATGACAACTGCGCCCCCTTAATTGCCATCTCAAGCCATGCTCGCCTTTGTTCCTGAGGCTGAAACGAACAATATATTTTATGCCCGCATTGCGCCATCAAAGCAAGCATCAAATCAGGGGCATCGAACTCAACATTCAAGATCAACTGTGAAGGAATAAACTGATCTGCATAGTGCTGCGCCAGAAAAGCAGTTAGCACCGCAACGTCAATAGACTCATCGGAAGTAGCTGCGACCTCTGCCACCTGACTGGGAAAGTAAGCGCGATCACCCAAATGGCGACCACCACGAACCATGGCAAGATTGACGCAAGCACGCCCCCCATCAACAATCACCGCGATAATATCAATGTCACTGTCACCACTGGTTTCCATACTTTGCTGATGCAATATTTTGGAGAGCGCCGACATTTGATTGCGGACCAATGCAGCCTGTTCGAATTTCAGTTGCGCTGCAAAATCCAACATTTTCGACTCCAGATTTTGCATCACCTCAGATTGCCGACCACGTAAAAATTTGGCGGCATTGTCAACATCCACAAGGTAATCTTCGTGAGGAATAAAATTGACACAAGGCGCGCTGCATCTTTGAATTTGATGCAGTAAGCATGGACGGGTACGATTGGCAAATACGCTATCTTCACAACTTCGCAAAAGAAAAATTTTCTGCAAGAGTTGCATGGATTCTTTCACAGCCCAAGCCGAAGGGAACGGTCCGAAATACTGATGTTTTTTATCGATAGTTCCCCTGTAATAGCTCATGCGAGGCGATTGCTCGTTAGTTATTTTTAGATAGGGATAAGATTTATCGTCACGAAACAATATATTGTAGCGAGGCCGCAAAGTTTTGATTAAAGTATTCTCTAAAATCAATGCTTCCGCTTCACTACGGGTGACAGTCGTCTCCAAATGTGATATTTTTGCAACCATCATTGCAATACGAGGACTACTCAAGGTCTTTTGAAAGTAGCTGGAAACACGCTTTTTTAGATCGCGTGCTTTCCCGACATAGAGAACATGGCCTTGTACATCAAAATACCGATAAACACCTGGCAAATTGGGTAATTTAGCGACAGTTTCAAGCACCACCGAACGTGGATCCTGGTGTGTCGGATCGTTGTCTGCGTCAACTATTAAGTCAGACATATCAATGCAAGTTTAGGTGTTCGATGAGTACGAAGGCAAGCGCGTACTCGACTTCATCCGACAAGGACAGTTTAGCAACTAAGCCTCGCTCGCTCACCCACTCAGATATTGGCCCGCTAAGCACGACACTTGGCTGCCCGTCTATTTCGTTAGTAACTTGAACCGACTGCCAGCTCATAGGGGCGCGCATTCCGAGCCCAAGAGCTTTAGAAAATGCCTCTTTTGCAGCGAAACGACTCGCTAAAAACTTAACGCCTAAGGCATGTGACTTTGCCTTCCGCTTTAGGTAAATATGAATTTCATCGTCACCAAGTATTTTTTCGGCAAAGCGCTCTCCGCTACGCAGCAAGGCAGCCTCTATACGCGAAATCTGAACGATATCGGTGCCAATGCCAAAAATCATTTGGCACTTAACCTTGCTTGCACCATGATCGCTTTCATATCACAAACAGCCTTACTCCAACCGACAAAGAGTGCGTGAGCAACTACCGCATGGCCAATATTAAGCTCCGAAATTCCAGGTATAGCAGCAATTACCTGCACGTTACTGTAATGCAGGCCATGACCGGCATTAACCTTGAGTCCCCGCTTAAGAGCCTCATTCGCCCCCGCCCGTACGCGCTCCAACTCCCTAGCCTGCGTTATGACATCAGGAGCATCGGCATAGCGACCGGTATGAATTTCAATCACCGTCGCACCGACCTCCTTAGACGCCTGCACCTGCTGCTCATCGGCATCGATAAACAGACTTACACGAATACCTTCAGACTGCAATTGCTTGACCGCCGCTTGAACTCTTGAAAAGTATCTAACAACATCCAATCCACCTTCCGTTGTCACCTCATCGCGATGCTCGGGAACCAGACAAACGTCTTGTGGTTTAATATTGCAAGCAAAATCGATCATTTCAGCAGTCACGGCTGCTTCCAGATTCATACGTGTCAGTATTAAGGGGCGAAGCTTCCTCACATCCTCATCTTTAATATGGCGACGATCTTCGCGCATGTGTAAAGTAATACAATCGGCACCAGCCTCTTCAGCCATTCTAGCTGCCTGCAAAGGATCCGGATAGCTAGTACCACGTGCATTGCGCAAGGTGGCAACATGATCAATATTAATGCCGAGGTCAATTAATTGTGTCTGGTTGTGAATATTCATAGCTTCTGTAAATCAATCAGAATTTGTCGGGTATTTAATGGGATGCCATGTAAATGATGTGCCAGTAAAAACCGCATCAACATTTTGCTTTGCAACTGAGTAGTCGGATCAGAATAATCTTCATTACACATATCTAGCAAGGTCTTCCCGAGTACTTTCGGTATTTTATCTTCTGCTCTAGCCGGACGCGCGCCTCTTTCAGGCTCTAAGACATAATAGAGACTTGGAAGGAGCCGTTTTTTTGACGACGTACAAATCGAGAGTTCGCCGATTAAGCCGGACTCGGTCAACAACAGCAGCTCAAATTTCCTCAAGACAATTTGAGCTGGCTCATTATGTGCTAGTTGGTTTAAGGTCGAGACATAGTGTCCAAATAGTTCCGCGTGCGGGGAATCTTTTACCAGAAATTTCAGCATTAACTCATTGAGGTAAAATCCGCATAAGAGCCCAGACTTTTCCAAAGGGAGCATACCCCCCACCCACTCAGCGGAAATCAAGGTACGCACTTCAGACTTGCCACTCCAACCCAAGATTAATGGCTGAAAACTTTGCAAAACGTTGCGTAGCTGCGAGTGCGGACGCTTAGCGCCTTTGGCTACTAATGAGACCCGTCCGTAATCCCGGCTAAAAACGTCGAGAATAAGACTAGTTTCCTTATACGGATAGGAATGCAATACGAAACCAGGCTGAGCCAAACAACGGTTGACATGTAGCGGGGCTCTTTTTCCAATTGGCCTAGCAGCGCTAACACGTCGTATCGGCGCAATGATCGACGTCTTGGTCTCTACCGCTTCAGGCTGCGCCTCAAAATCGGAACGGACAAGCGCCTCTATCATGTCTATTATTCGTAACCGTAGGCACGCAGACCAGCTTCGTTATCTGCCCAGCCGGATTTAACTTTAATCCAGATCTCAAGATACACTGGGCCACCGAACAGTTTTTCCATATCTTGACGAGATTGCGTGGAGATATCCTTCAAGCGAGCGCCTTTATTGCCGATAACCATAGATTTATGCCCATCACGCTCAACTAAGATGGCGATAAAAATACGTCGTAAGTTACCTTCTTGCTCAAACTTCTCTATCAACACTGTACTGGTATATGGCAATTCATCGCCGACAAAGCGAAATAGCTTCTCGCGCACGATTTCAGTGGCAAGAAATTTCTCGCTGCGATCAGTGATGTCGTCCTCACCAAAAATTGGAGAGTTCAACGGTAAGTATTTTTTAGTCTCGCCTTCCAGGTTTTCCAACTGAAATCTCAAAGTGGCAGAAACAGGCACCACTGCGGCAAAAGGAAACAAGGCCATAATTTTTCGAGCAAACGGCATCATCACAGCTTTATCTTTCACCCGATCAGACTTGTTAATCACCAAAATGCAAGGTACATTTTTTGGCAACAGATCAATTACCTGCTGATCCGCTGCGCCAAAAGTACCTGCCTCAATAATGAATAAAATCACATCAGAAGCGGTCAATGTGTTTGTAACAGTACGATTTAATGTACGATTCAAAGGGTTTGAGTGACGAGTTTGGAATCCTGGAGTATCCACATAGATATACTGAGCATTGTCTTTAGTTTGAATTCCAGTAATCCGATGTCGCGTGGTTTGTGCTTTACGCGAGGTAATACTCACCTTTGCACCAATAAGTGCATTCATCAAAGTAGATTTACCTACATTGGGGCGGCCGACAATCGCGATGTAACCACATCGAAATTCAGAATTATCTAAGGAAGTATCAGTCATGCGGTTTTCGGATCTAAGTTATGTTGCGTTGCCAAGTCAGGTTTATTTGTGCCACTTAAAGCACCCTGTGGAGATTTTGAATTTTGAAATTCGGGTTCGCTGCCGCTATAAACATCTGTCTGGATGGTGGCAATACCTGTCAGTTTCAACTGAGAAGTTCTAGGCTTGCTTTTCTTTCTTGCTGCCGGCGTCTTAGAAAGTAAGGCTAGCGCAGTCTCCAGCGCTAGTTTAGCTGCTGCCTGCTCGCCAGCACGGCGACTGCCACCAGCACCAAAAACCTGAATTTCCAGTTTTGGAACCAAACATTCAATCTCAAATTCTTGATTGTGTGCAGCCCCATGCGTGGCAACAACATTGTATTGAGGTAGTGCAATTTTTTTACTTTGCAAAAATTCTTGCAATAAGGTCTTAGCATCCTTACCTAGGGTAGTCGGATCTATCGTCACCAAAACAGAGGCATACAATGACTTTATTACTTCACGTGCAACATCAAAACCGGCATCAAGATAAATAGCACCAAATAAGGCTTCTAAAGTGTCTGCTAGTATAGAAGGCCGCCGAAATCCACCTGATTTTAACTCCCCCTCCCCCAAGCGCAAAAATTGCGACAACTCTATTCTTTGCGCGACTTCATACAAAGACTGTTGCTTGACTAAGTTAGCGCGAACACGAGATAAATCCCCTTCGTCTATATTAGCGAAACTATCAAATAATAAAGAAGCGATCACACAATTTAAAATTGAGTCTCCCAGAAACTCTAAGCGTTCATTATGTAAAACGCTATGACTTCGATGCGTCAAGGCCTGCTGCAACAATGCTGCATTTGAAAATTGATGCCCTAGCCTTTTTTGTAATAATTGCTCATTCATACATGCCTGCTTATTCCTTCACCTTAGCGACTGCACCACTTTTTGCTGTAGTACCTTCATACTCCATCAATAAGCTTGCAGGCCCAAACAAGGGTATTTTTTTTGAGTAAGCGAAACTAACTTCCATGTCTTCGCCATTTTTTACTATTATCAATTCCTTACCTTTGACAGCATCAAAATAGCCAACGTCCGCTTGCTTATCAAACGCTTCTTGTATTTCCCTTACCGTTTTACCTGTTTGTTTAGAAGAGACCATTGCCTTCTTTATTGATGAATACTCTATTACCGTAGGAACAACCTTTGCGGCCAGCATAGCTGCAAAAACCAGCACGCCCAAGGTCAATATCAGCCCCACCAAAGAAAGTCCCTGTTGGCGCTTTAAAGAGTAATTTTTACGATTTTTCATGTACAGTTCCTTAGTTATTCAAATCCACCGATACGCTTTGGACTGCTAAAGTTCATCCAAATAAAAAAAGCTTTCCCAACAATATTTTGATCTGGCACAAATCCCCAGTAACGACTATCTAAGCTATTGTCACGATTATCACCCATCATGAAATACTGATCTTTAGGCACTGTACAGGTGAAGCCAGCATCATCGTAAGAGCACAACTGGCGATTCGGAAACTGGTGCGGATCACTCACAAAAGACGGTCTTTGAACGTCGTTCAATATTCTATGTTTAACACCCATTAAATTTTCACGATACTGAGTTGAATAATTAAGACGTTCCTCATCCAAAAAATCTGGCAGAGCGTCATAAGTGATTTCCTGTCCATTTACAGACAAACGTTTATTTTTATAAACAACTTTATCACCAGGAACTCCAACTACACGTTTAATATAGTCCAAACTTGGATTTTCAGGATACTTAAAGACCATTACATCGCCCCGCTGAGGGTCGTTTAAGGACAGCACTTTTTTATTAATAACCGGCAAACGTATTCCATAAGTAAACTTATTTACCAAGATTAAATCACCGACGTATAAAGTTGGCAACATAGAGCTCGAAGGTATTTTGAAAGGTTCGTACAAGAATGATCGTAAAAAAAACACCATCGCAATTACTGGAAAAAAACTCCCTGAATACTCTATCCATGCAGGCTGTTTTAGTAAGCGCGCTGCCAATTCAATTCGCCCGCCTTCTTGCAAACGAATCCCTTCCGCCGTCAATTTCTGATTACGTGCATCAAAGTCGGCCAGGGCCTTATTCGCGTTAATACGACGTTGTTTTGCCAAAACAAACACATCTAAAAACCAAATTATCCCCGTAACAAAGGTAAGGATTAAAAGGATTAAAGCAAAATTTCCTAGAATTGATTGAAAACTCATTTATCTTCCACTTGTAAAATTGCCAAAAATGCTTCTTGTGGTATTTCTACTGAACCAACTTGTTTCATACGCTTCTTACCCGCCTTTTGCTTTTCGAGCAACTTGCGCTTACGACTAATATCACCACCATAGCACTTCGCCAAAACATTTTTCCGTAACGCTTTGACGTTTTCGCGCGAAATAATATTTGCTCCAATAGCAGCTTGAATAGCTACATCAAACATCTGCCTAGGAATCAGTTCACGCATTTTAGCCGCAACTGCCCGCCCCCGATAATTACTATTGGATCTATGTACAATAATTGCCAAGGCGTCTACTTTTTCGCTATTAATCAGCATATCAACCTTAACAACATCCGCAGATCGATATTCCTTAAACTCGTAATCCATCGACGCGTAACCACGTGAAGTTGACTTAAGTCGATCAAAGAAGTCCAAAACAATTTCAGCCATCGGCATTTCATAAGTCAGCTTAACCTGCCTGCCATGATAATTCATATCCAATTGCACTCCTCGTTTCGAAGTGCACAGGGTAATCACTGAGCCGACATACTCTTGTGGCATATACAAATTAACAGTAACAATTGGCTCACGAATTTCTTCTATTTTTGATGGCTCCGGCATTTTAGACGGGTTGTCTACCATCAAAATACTACCATCTGCCATAATAACTTCATAAACAACAGTAGGGGCAGTCGTGATAAGGTCCATATCAAACTCACGCTCGAGGCGCTCTTGCACTATTTCCATATGCAATAAACCAAGGAATCCACAGCGAAAACCAAAACCTAACGCTTGTGAAACCTCTGGCTCGTACATCAACGCGGCATCATTGAGCTTCAATTTCTCTAGGGAATCACGTAACGCATCATATTGATTTGCCTCGACGGGAAACAGACCCGCAAATACCTGCGGTTGTATCTCTTTAAAGCCAGGCAAAGATGCAGTTGCAGGTCTTGCGGCATGAGTAACCGTATCACCTACTTTGGCAGATTTTAATTCTTTAATACCAGCAATAATGAATCCAACTTGTCCAGCGGACAAAGCCGTTCTCGATAAAGACTTCGGAGTAAATACGCCCACGCTTTCAACAAGGTGCTGCGCCTCAGTTGCCATAAACAAAATTTTATCTTTAGGACGTAGGGTCCCATTTATGATGCGCACCAACATCACCACACCAACATAATTATCAAACCAAGAGTCAACAATCAAAGCTTGGAGCGGCGCATCCGGATCTCCACTTGGAGGAGGAACCTTAACAATTAAAGACTCAAGAACATCTTGCACTCCCAGTCCTGTTTTTGCGGAGCAATGGACAGCCTCGCTTGCATCAATACCGATGACTTCTTCAATTTCTCGAATAGCATTATCCGGATCGGCAGAAGGTAAATCAATTTTATTTAATACCGGTACAACTTCCACGCCAAGTTCAATTGCGGTATAGCAATTAGCAACGGTTTGCGCTTCGACCCCCTGAGATGCATCAACCACCAACAACGCACCTTCGCAAGCAGAAAGCGAACGACTAACTTCGTAGCTAAAGTCGACATGACCTGGTGTATCGATTAAATTCAAATTATATGTTTGACCATCTCTAGCTTTATAGGTTAAAGCTGCAGTTTGCGCTTTGATAGTAATACCGCGCTCGCGCTCAATATCCATGGAATCCAGAACCTGCGCTTCCATTTCGCGATCGGACAAACCTCCGCATAGCTGAATAATACGATCAGCCAAGGTGGATTTACCGTGGTCAATATGAGCAATAATGGAGAAATTACGAATGTTATTCATTAGGGAGAGAAAAAGCCGATTACAAAAAAAGCGCCCTTAACCGGGCAAAGATCCCAGGCGAGCGCCTCAAGTTTGGATTATGCAAAACGCCATTTTACCGGAATTCCGAATAGAAAACTGATTATTCATACTGGAAAGGTAAAAAAATGCCTTATTGTCAACCGCTAATATAATCGAGAAATGCGGCTAAATTTACAATTAGAGTTTATTTCAGAGGCCAACCATCTGTTCATCGTCAAACAAAGATAAGAACCAAGGCTGATTTGGGCATAAATTCTGCGGCAATTGCCATTTTTTATCATATTCAATCCGTGATAAATATAACCCGTCTGGCATAAATGTAGGTGCCGACAAGCTTCTATCTCTACTTTGCAGAAGATACTCTATCCATTTTGGATCTTTTTTCCCTGTACCAACTGCAATCAGAGCCCCCATAATATTCCTCACCATGTGATGCAGGAAAGCGTTTGCACGCAAGCTAAAAACAATCAAATCGCCCTGCCGCTTAATCTCGATTTTGTACATCTGCTTTATAGGAGACTTCGCCTGACATGCCGCAGCTCTAAACGCAGTAAAATCGTGCTCTCCAACCAAATGACGAGCACCTAGCAGCATTTGCCCCACATCCAAAGGGCGATATACCCATCCCGCTCGCTTAGACCACATCGGAGATCGAATACGATTGTTGTACAACAAATAGTGATAGGTGCGGGCATGCGCACTAAATCTTGCGTGAAAATTGTCCTGACTGCTAGGATCAAAAAATGCGACCTCACAAATCCACCTAACAACGATGGACGAAGGCAAGAACGCATTAACACCATTTAGCCACGAGTGCTCAGATCGATCCAGTACAGTATCAAAATGAACAACTTGCTCTATTGCATGAACACCAGCATCGGTTCGCCCGGCACATGTTGTTACAATTTCACATTGTGCAAATAGGCCTAGCGCCTTCTCAAGAGCATCCTGAACAGTTTCCCCTCCAGGCTGTGTTTGCCAGCCGTGCCAACAACTACCATCGTATTGCACACCGAATACAAGTCGCTTCATTTCGAATATTCTATTACTTAAAAAGTAAAACGGGCGCAAGCTACACGCTGCGCCCGTTCATGTTAATAATTTTTACTTAAATCAGTTGACCGAGCATAGCTTTCGCTTTTTCTATTTGATCTGACGTCCCGCCCTTCAGCACCTC
This sequence comes from Undibacterium sp. Ren11W, assembly GCF_049340485.1. Lineage (NCBI taxonomy): Bacteria > Pseudomonadati > Pseudomonadota > Betaproteobacteria > Burkholderiales > Oxalobacteraceae > Undibacterium > Undibacterium sp. Ren11W. Next base: position 159,988 of record NZ_JBMPPB010000001.1, on the reverse strand, counting down.
ATCCAACAATTCACGGGCGCCTTCCTTATCACCAATTTCCTGATATGCGACCGCGAGATCTAATTTTGTCGCCATTTCAGCATTATAGGAAGACGAATCATCATTCGTCGAAACAGGAATATCAAGCTTCAAATCATCCGCACCGAGATCCAGATTAATCCCTGACAAATCAAACTCAAACGCAGATGGAACCGAAGCAACCGCCCCATCACTATCCTCAGCAGATTGATTCAGATCATGTTCGACATTCGGGCTCTTGAAATCCAAAGCATTCGCAGGCGAAGTCGATTCAAATGCCAGTTGATTTTCATCTGCTATCAACGCTGACTGAAACGCTGCAACATCGGCATTTAGATGATCGACTTCATTTGCACTAGGCTCGACTTTTGCGTCAGCGTCACTTGATCCGAAATCAAAGTCAATGACACCAAAATCGACTGAGTTCGACTCCGCAGCCAAGTCGGAAACAACCGACTTACCAGTCTCTTTTATTTCCGCTGGCACGATAGGCGCAATATCTAGTTCATTAGTTGAAGCGATATCTGACATATCCAAATCAAAATCGAGTGAATCGATATCCAATATTGGCTCAAGATGACTATCTTTAGTACTTACAAATTCAGCATTTGGATGATCTGGGTCCTCAGTCAATCCAGATGCAGTATCTATAATACTAATAGAGTCAAGCATATCCTGAGATAGCGAATTCCCCAAAAGAGATTCTGGATCAAGATCATCTTGAGTTTGAGCACTGACACCTTGAGCACCAGTATTAGTAGAAAAATCCGCTTGGGACTTGCCGCCGGCGTACAGCGGGTTAGTCGGCTCCAAAGTGACCCCCATAGAGATAGCTTGGGCCCACTCATCCCCCTCACCACTCGTCATACCATACAGCTCACTGGCAAGGCGTTCAAATGATCTCGGATCTTTGCGACTAAAATATATCTCAAGTAATTTCACACGAACAGCATGACGCTCAGGCTGCGTACGCAATGCTTCTTTTAAAATTTCTTCAGCTTGTGAATCTCGACCGTAGGCAATGTAGACATCGGCTTCGGCAACTGGATCAACTTCATTAGCATCTAATTGACTAGCGGAAGGCGCAAAATTAGAATTAAAGACACTATTATTTGTATCTACACTTTGACCTCCGGTAGAGCCAAACATAGAATTCGCCTTCATGCTAGAGCCAGTAAGAACACTATCATCAAACTGTTGAGTTTTTTTACTCCGACGACTTGACCATAAACCTACGCCGCCCAGTAAAGCCAAAATTGCCGTACCAGGCAACAACCAATCACTCCAATTATCATACCAATTTAATTCTGGAGGCGGCGGTGGAGGAGCAAGTTTCTTCTTAACGGGAGGAGCTGGCGAAACCGGCACTGCAGCGACGGAAGCAGGAGCGGCAGGGACCGGCGCATTCGACGCCAGAGCCGCGGAAGCGGACGTTAACTCTACTGGTTTGGACGTACTAACAGGTGCAACAACAGTGGTGACCGTTTTCGCTGCTGCAGATTGCTTCTCCGCAAGATCTTTGTTTTTCACTTCAAGAATTTTCTGCAAATCCCCGACATTTTTTTCCAACTCTTTTACCCGCGCATTTGCATCTACGACGGCTTTATCTCTTGCAAGCTTGTCCTCCTCAACAGAGGCCTTTGCTGTAGCAGTTTTTGAGGATCCAGTCGATACCGCTTTTGACAGTTTCAGTTTATCCAAGGACTCGTTAGTAGCCGTAGGCACCTCTTTAACCTTAGCAGTTATAGAGCCACTGACGTTTTGCTTACTATCCGCCACTCTCTGCGCAGGCGCATCAGCCACCTGTCCGGCCAGCTTATTCCTATAAGAAGTAAAATCTGCAGCGTGTGCCATCACAACTGAGTGAGACTCAGTTGTCGTGCTGGCTTGAATGGCATTCGCATCGGGAATAGACAATATCTGCCCCGACTTCAAACGATTCATGTTATTCCCAGAAAATGCCTGTGGATTTGCCTTATATAACCCAACCAGCATTTGATCCAGAGAAACCCCCTCACTTCGGTGCGCCTCGGCAATGCGACCAAGCGTATCGCCTCTTTTAACTTGATAATCTGAGGATGACTTATCCTCCTTGTTGACTACAGGTACTTTCTCAACGGGCTTTTTCTGAGCAACTGACGCTATCGGCGTAGCGTTCGGACTTGGAGCTACCTGGGATTTCGATTGCGATACAGCCTTTGTAGATGCATTTTGTGCTGCGACACTTACCGGATTTGCAATCTGTGCCGACTGGCTACTTCTCAATTCAGCAGGATCAAGTAAAAAAGTGTATTCACGCAACAGCTTACCATTATTGGAATTCATTTCAAGCAACAAATCAACGAACGGCTCATTCATTGCTTGAGTTGAAGATAGGCGAATCACATAACCAGCGCCGCGAGATTCAACGGCAAAGCGCAATGACAACAAGGCAGGATTAAAGTCTATGCTCGACTGCCTAAATGCTTCAGCCGAAGCCAGCTTGGGCACCAATGAACTAATTTCATCTTTATCGGGAGACGTCAGTTCGATTTCTGCTCTTAAAGGCTGCCCCAAAGCTGAAAGCACAGTAAGCTTTCCAAGGCCAGTAGCATGAACTTCAGACAACAATAAAAGTGTGGAGGCTACAGCAGCACTCAACACTTTACGTCCTAGTGAACTCATTGGCAAACGTTTATAATTATGCATTTTATAGGACATTTTTTTGATCTTTGGCAATTACAGTTAGCGATAGCAGTTTTTATCAATCGCGTCTAATTGTTATCTTATTGTCTTAAGATAACATTACAAAGTTAGCCGCGCAAGCTTAACCCGATTTCCGCCCATGGTAAATAAATTAAGAAGGCAAACTATTTATTACATTAAAAATCGTTGTTGCGGTTTAACAATTTAAGGAATTATGGCGAAATCCAAATTCAGAAATCAAATCTATTAAAAAAGCGCCTCTTCTCGATTTAAACTATAAATTAAGCGCTTCGCATTTTTTGAGAGAATGTTTCCGCATAATAGCTGATCACCAAGAATAAAGGCATAGAAGCAATCAAATACTTACAAAGCATTTACATTTCTCAAAAAATATACACTAGAAAAACCGATAAATTGCATCAAATGACCATTAAATACATCAAATTGAGAGCCTCAAGTTAGTAATAAACGCAGAAAAAATAAAAACTCATGGCTATGCAAATGAAAAGAGCCACTGAAAAATATTTCCACTGGCTCTATTCATATTACATTTATTGGAAAATTACAAATTTAATGTGCAATTAAAATTCTCAGCATGCGTCGCAACGGCTCCGCTGCCCCCCACAATAATTGATCACCCACCGTAAATGCAGACAGATACTCTCCTCCCATCTGCATCTTCCTTAAACGCCCCACCGGAATAGTAAGACTGCCTGTAACCGCGGCAGGTGTAAGATGCTGCATAGACGCGACACGCTCATTTGGCACAACTTTTACCCACTGATTATTTTGGGCAATCATGTCATTGATTTCATCCAATGGAACGTCACGTTTTAGCTTAATCGTCAACGCCTGCGAGTGACAGCGCATAGCGCCAACACGAACACATAAACCGTCAACCGGAATTGCGGCAGTTCCAAATGCCTCGCCAGTTCCAAGAATTTTATTAGTTTCAGCGCCAGCTTTCCACTCTTCCTTAGAAACACCATTGCCCAGATCTTTATCAATCCAAGGGATCAAATTACCAGCCAAAGGTGCGCCAAACTGCTTGATCTCATCAGCGCCAAAAGAATGCTGTTTAGATAAAACTTTACGGTCTATTTCAAGAATAGCGGCAGCCGGATTATCCAGCAAAGACTTCACTTCCGCATGTATCGAGCCAAATTGAGTCAACAACTCGCGCATATGCTTTGCGCCACCACCAGATGCAGCCTGATAAGTCATGGAAGACATCCAGTCGACCAGATTGTGCTGAAACAAGCCGCCGAGTCCCATTAACATACAGGACACGGTGCAATTGCCGCCAATGTAATTTTTCACACCACGACTCAAACCGGACTTAATGACATCAAGGTTCACAGGATCGAGCACAATGATGGCATCGTCATCCATACGAAGACTCGATGCCGCGTCAATCCAGTAGCCACTCCAGCCAGCCGCACGCAATTTTGGGAAAATTTCCGTGGTGTAGTCACCACCCTGGCAAGTAATAATAATGTCGCACTTTTTCAGTGCTTCAATGTCATTTGCGTCTTTTAATGTTTTTTCATTCTTCGCCATCGCAGGGGCTGTACCACCCGTGTTGGATGTAGAGAAAAACACTGGCTCGATATCGGCAAAATCACCCTCTTCCTGCATGCGCTGCATCAAGACTGAACCTACCATTCCACGCCAACCTACCAGACCAACTAGTTTCATCATCTTTCCCTAATAGTTACAGGATCACCTGCGGATTTCAATACCACTTACTGTTAACCTTCATCCCGACTATGCCAACGCTTGTACCACGGCAGCACCCATCTCAACGGTACCGACTTTGGTGGTGCCAGCTTCATAAATATCCGGGGTACGTAAGCCTTGCGCCAATACTTTTTTCACGGCATTTTCTATACGATCAGCCTGTTCCGCTTTCGCCAAAGAATAACGCAACATCATCGCAGCAGACAAAATAGTTGCTAATGGATTTGCCACACCCTTACCTGCTATATCAGGAGCAGACCCATGAGATGGCTCATATAAGCCTTTATTATTGGCATCGAGCGAGGCCGATGGCAGCATACCGATAGAACCCGTCAACATTGCAGCAGCGTCAGACAAAATATCACCAAACATATTGCCAGTAACAAGAACGTCAAATTTTTTCGGAGCACGCACCAATTGCATTGCCGCATTATCGACGTACATATGATCCAGAGCAACATCAGGATATTCTTTGTGAACATCAATAACTATATCCTTCCAGAACTGAAAGGTCTCAAGTACGTTAGCCTTATCCACACTGGTTAGTCGCTTATCGCGCTTTTGCGCAGCCTGAAATGCCACGTGCGCAATGCGCCGGATTTCATCTTCAGCATAGCGCATGGTATCAAACCCCTCACGCTGCCCCTTGAAAGGGCCATCAGGACAAACACGCACGCCACGTGGCTGCCCGAAATAAATATCGCCAGTCAATTCGCGAATGATCAGAATATCCAATCCAGAAACAACCTCAGGTTTCAAAGTCGAAGCACCAGCGAGTTCCGGGTACAAAATTGCAGGTCGTAAGTTTGCGAACAGATTCAAGTTTTTACGCAAACCAAGAATTGCCTGCTCCGGACGCAAGGAGCGCTCTAAAGTATCGTACTTCCAATCACCGACAGAGCCAAACAACACTGCGTCGGCGTCCTGCGCCAGTTTTAATGTCGCTTCAGGCAACGGGTGTCCGTGCGCCTCGTAACCGGCACCACCAACTGGAGCCGTTTCCATCTCAAAGGACTCACCTAACGCATTTAATACTTTTACAGCTTGCTCAACGATCTCTGGGCCGATACCATCGCCCGGCAAAATTGCAATTTTCATATTTAGTTAAAATCCAGTCGAGTCAAGTTAAATAGTGTTCGATAACCAAGGCTGCATAGCGACATGGCGCTCTTCAAAAGCACGAATTTTGTCGGCCTGACGCAATGTCAGTCCGATATCATCCAGACCATTTAGCAGGCAATACTTACGGAAAGTATCGACCTCAAACGGATAACTGACACTGCCGTTAGACGTTGCGACTACTTGATTCTCCAGATTAACGACCAAATGATATCCAGGAAAAACCTTGACTTCATTAAACAAATGATCAATGTCTTGCTCAGACAAAACGATAGGCAGCAAACCATTCTTAAAACAGTTATTGAAAAAAATATCGGCAAAACTCGGGGCTATAACGGCACGAAAACCGTATTGCTCCAACGCCCATGGCGCATGTTCACGAGAAGAGCCACAGCCAAAATTTTTGCGAGTCAATAAAATAGAGGCCCCCTGATAACGAACCTGATTCAGGACGAAATCTGGATTTAACGGGCGCTGACTATTGTCCATGCCTGGCTCACCATGATCCAGATAACGCCATTCATCGAACAGATTCGGACCAAAGCCGCTGCGTTTGATGGATTTCAAAAACTGCTTGGGTATGATGGCATCGGTATCTACGTTCGCCCTGTCCATAGGTGCGACCAAGCCATTGAGTACGGTAAATTTTTCCATATTATTTTTTACTTGCACCTTCGAGCGACTCACCGACTTTTTTTACGTCCTGACCAAAACCATGGACCGTATTACAACCAGCCAAAAACACGACGCAAAAAATGAGTGTAAATAGTTTTTTCATGTAATTTTCCCGAGAAAAGTTTAGCGTAACGCGCGGACATCAACAAAATGACCTGCAATACCAGCGGCAGCGGCCATCGCTGGCGAAACCAGATGGGTGCGTCCGCCCTGTCCCTGGCGACCTTCAAAATTACGATTCGATGTGGATGCACAACGCTCGCCCGGCTCCAGTCGGTCGGCGTTCATAGCCAAGCACATCGAGCAACCAGGTTCACGCCATTCAAAACCGGCATCACGAAATATCTGGTCCAGTCCCTCACGCTCAGCCTGATCCTTTACTAACCCAGAACCGGGCACGACCATCGCCAATTTAACATTGGAAGCGCGAAACTTGCCGCGCACTACGGCCGCAGCAGCACGCAAATCCTCTATCCGCGAATTGGTACAGGAGCCGATAAACACTTTATCTATACGAATGTCTTCGATAGCCATGTTCGGCTGCAATTCCATATATGCAAGGGCTTTCTCCATCGCATCACGTTTCACTGCATCTTTTTCGAGATCCGGATCCGGCACACGAGCATCGATAGCAACGACCATTTCCGGTGATGTTCCCCAAGTAACCTGAGGCTTAATCTCGGCGGCGTTCAGTGTCACCACCATATCGAACTTAGCGCCGATATCGGTATGCAAACTCGCCCAGTATTCAACTGCACGATCCCAGTGCGGTCCAACCGGAGAGAAAGGACGGCCTTTAACATAATCAATCGTAATTTGATCGACTGCGACCATACCCGCGCGTGCGCCAGCCTCGATTGCCATATTACATACGGTCATCCGGCCTTCCATAGACAAGCTACGAATCGTCGAACCGGCAAATTCAATCGCATAGCCAGTTCCACCAGCGGTACCTATCCTGCCGATAATCGCGAGAACCACATCCTTGGCAGTCACGCCAACAGGCATGACACCATCGACCTGGACCAGCATAGATTTTGATTTTTTTGCGATCAGGGTTTGTGTCGCGAGCACATGCTCGACTTCCGACGTACCAATGCCATGCGCCAAGCACCCGAACGCGCCATGCGTAGATGTGTGGGAGTCACCACAAACAACGGTCATGCCCGGTAAGGTTGCGCCTTGCTCAGGCCCGATCACATGAACAATGCCCTGACGCTTATCATTCATGCCAAAATAGGTCAGACCATATTGCCTGGCATTCGCATCCAGGGTTTCTACCTGCAAACGCGAAATCGGATCATCGATACCGTTAATGCGGTTAGTAGTGGGTACATTATGATCTGCCACTACCAGATTTGCAGACAGGCGCCAAGGCTGACGTCCGGCTAAGCGCAAACCATCGAAAGCTTGCGGGCTCGTGACCTCATGTAATAAATGTCGATCAATATATAGAATGGCAGTGCCATCTTGATCCTCATGAACTACATGAGATTCCCAAAGTTTGTCGTACAGCGTCTTAAGCATGATCTGATGTCTAAAATGGAGTAAATCGTTGAGCGTAAATTTCGTTTAGCTCTTGATTATGCCACAATTGTGCAACGCAAAACTGCACAGACACATCAATTTAAGGCCTAACAAGCTCAATATAAAAAATTAAAAACAGCACCAAATACAAAATTTTCATTTGAAAATTAAGAGCAAGTACCGCTTTTTCCAGTTTATATTCAGATTATTTCAACGCACAGCAAAAGAATTGAATCAATTTATCTTCACATCGCCACATTGCGCGCGATGACGTAATGCATGATCCATCAACACCAACGCCAGCATCGCTTCAGCAATGGGGGTCGCGCGGATTCCGACACAGGGATCATGCCGACCAAAGGTTTCCACCATAACTGGATTACCATCTTTATCAAGCGAGCGCCGCGGCGTTCGGATAGACGAAGTAGGCTTAATCGCGATCGAAACAGTAATATCTTGCCCGCTAGAAATCCCACCCAAGATGCCCCCAGAGTTATTTCCAACAAAACCATCCGAAGTCAATTCGTCCCCATGCTCAGAACCACGCTGGGCGATAGATTTAAATCCAGCACCAATCTCCACTCCTTTGACAGCATTGATTCCCATCATGGCGTAGGCTATTTCCGCATCTAATTTATCGTAAATCGGCTCACCTAAACCAACTGGCACATTTCTAGCGACAACATCAATACGTGCGCCAATCGAGTCGCCGTCTTTACGTAACGCATCCATGTAATCTTCCAACTGAGCAATCAGGACCGAATCGTTTGATGCCGCAAAAAAAGGATTTTGAGCAACAAAATCCCAAGAATCAAAGGGAATCTGAATTTCGCCCAACTGACTCATGCACCCATTAAAAAACGTGCCATATTGCTGAAATAGCCATTTTTTTGCAATCGCAGCCGCACCTACAACTGGCGCGGTCAACCGAGCCGAAGAGCGTCCACCACCACGCGGATCCCTAATGCCGTATTTATGCCAATAAGTATAATCGGCGTGCCCAGGACGGAAGGTCTCGGTAATATTGCCATAATCTTTACTTCGTTGATCCTCATTTCGAATTAGCAATGCAATCGGCGTGCCAGTGGTTTTTCCTTGATATACACCAGATAAAATTTCTACAGTATCTGATTCTTGTCTTTGCGTAACGTGACGCGAAGTCCCGGGTTTGCGCCTATCCAAATCCGGCTGGATATCAGACTCCGACAGTTCTAAACCAGGTGGACATCCATCAATAATGCATCCAATCGCCGGACCATGAGACTCACCAAATGTAGTTACTGAAAACAAGTTACCAAAAGTATTACCAGACATAATATTTACAATACAAAATTCAGGAATACGCTTATTTTAACAGTGATAAGGCAGCACAAAAACCGATCAGCCACAGCTTATCAACGGTTTCACCAAAATATGTCTTAAAACTAGCGAGTTCACGACTTAAATAATGATTTTAGGCACATTCTTGTTTTATACTCCATACTGAGACTAGGTGCAGAACCCTTCTGATCTGCCAACAACGGCACCTAAAAAGATAATTACATTCTTGGAGTTGTACATCAGATGAGCGCATTGATTCATTCGTCAGAAGATGATCTGGTTTTTTTGGATGAGCCAGAGGCAAATGACGCCTCGCACAGGACAAGATTGACAAAAAAATGGCGCATCATGATCATTGACGATGATCCAGACGTCCACTCAGCAACCACCTTTGCCTTAGGCAGCCTAGAGATACAACACCGCCCCCTCAGTTTTCTACACGCATACTCCGCAGCCGAAGCTCGCGACATTCTGGCGCATGAAACCGACATAGCGATCATTTTGCTCGATGTGGTCATGGAACAGGAAGATGCTGGATTGCAACTAGTAAGCCATATACGCACAACCTTAGGCTTATCAGACGTGCGTATCATTCTCCGCACTGGCCAGCCTGGCTATGCACCAGAAATTGATGCCATCCGCGATTACGATATTAACGACTACAAGACCAAGTCTGAATTAACGCGAACAAAGCTCTATACTGCAGTCACTTCCGCGATCCGCTCCTATGAACAAATTTGCGCCATCTCGGCGAGCCGTCGCGGCTTAGAATTAATTATCCACGCCAGCACCGAGCTCATGGCGCGACAAGGTTTACAAAACTTCTCATCTGGAGTGCTGGCGCAATTAGTTGCACTTTTAGGGGGGCACACTGAAGGATTTGTCTGCAGTCAACAAGCGATCAGCCCACTAGAACCTTCTCTCTCCAGCCCAGAAACCCCTTCTGGTTTGCATGTACTTGCAGCTACTCAAAGCTTCGATAATTGGGTAGGTGAAATCCTTGATCTTGTAGCCGATGCCAAAATTCAGACATTAGTGCAGCAAACTTTGCTGGCGCGCCACAATATTTACGAAAATGCGGCTACCGTGCTGTTTTTTAGCAATGTCGCGCAAAGAGAGTTAACCGTCTACCTCAATACCGGCTCACACCTTAACGAGATGGATAAACGCCTACTCGAAGTGTTCTGTAGCAACGTTTCCGTTGGTCTAGATAACGTAATGCTCAACTCTCGCCTGCACAATTACGCGTTTTACGACCCATTAACTGGTTTGGCAAATCGTCTCAAATTACTACAGACGCTGAACGAAACACTACTATCTCCCCTTAAACAAGAAACTGCACTATCCCTGATCGACATTGATCACTTTGCGGAAACCAATGATGCATTAGGCCATCATTTTGGAGATCTACTACTTTGTGCGGTAGCGCGACGTCTATCCGACCACTTCGGCAATGACTATCAAATAGCGCGCGTTGGTAGCGACACCTTTGCCCTCGTCGGCGACGAACAAAAAGTTTGCCCAGATGAAATTCTCTCGTTATTTACCGCGCCATTCGAGGTTGATAATCAAGACGTTCAATTGTCTGCCACCATTGGCCTGATTAAATTAAGTGATTATGAAGGTGATGGATCTGAAGCATTAAAGGATACCAACATCGCCCTCAAACGGGCAAAAACACACCAACGCTCAGGCCATGCCTATTTCACACGCGACATGGGGGTAGAGATACGCGAGCGGGTAAGGATGATGCATGCACTGCGTGGCGCCTTCGAAAGTGAGCGTCTATTTCTGGTTTATCAGCCACAGGTCGACATGCGCACTAAGCAAGCCGTAGGCGCTGAAGCTTTATTGCGCTGGAAGACCGAAGAAGGGAAATTTGTCCCACCTGATCAATTTATTCCCATAGCAGAATATTCCGGTTTAATTGTTGATATTGGTGAGTGGGTTTTGCGGAGCGCCTGCTATGAACTGGTGAACCTACGTAGTATGGGTCATACAGATTTTCAAATGGCAATTAACGTCTCTCAGGCGCAGTTTTCCCACCCCCTGTTTATGCAAACCCTCCACAGAGCTTTGCAAGACACGCAGGCGCCTCCTGGCTGCATAGAACTGGAAATCACTGAGTCAATGGCGATGAAAGATCCTGAGCTGCTGATCAAAACCCTGCATCAGATTAAACAATTAGGAATCCGCATTTCCATTGATGACTTTGGTACAGGGTTTTCGTCCCTGAGTCACCTTCAAAAACTCAATGTAGACAAACTCAAAATTGATCGGGCTTTTGTCAATGAAATAGACAGTGCCAGTGGCAATGGCAGTATTGCCAAAATGGTGGTGCAATTAGGACAAAGCCTGGAAATGGCAATCATTGCAGAAGGCGTAGAAACCCAAACCCAGACCGACACCCTACTTTCTTTCGGTTGCTACCTGGCGCAGGGCTATTTATACGCAAAACCTATGACGAGAGAAGACCTCTATCCCTGGCTGGACAATCAAAAAAACTTAGCCTAAGCGGCAGTCTGGCTTTTCAATCGCTGAATAGACAAACTAACGCGACAAACTAAAGGAAATGAAATTCACTGCACTTTGTCTTGTGTATTTCATTTTCCGCTGGCACCTACGCCATACCATCTAGTGTCAATCGGACACTGTTGTGGCTAACCCCATCATTTCATTCTGACGACTATTGTTGGTGCAGCTATTCTTACGCCAAGATTTACCGCAACTTTCGCCACAGCAAGGATTTTAATCATTCTATTCCTAGTATTTTGCAGACTGTCGCAACCGAGTCGCCAAATGTTGCTTAGCACTTTAGAGTGCCTACATGCACTAAAGACTCGCAAAATAAGCCACCTAGTAAGTGACAACCTAGGATTTTTTTTAAAGAAGCCCATCATGAATCAAGACACCCTCCAAACGGCCAAAGAAGTCAGTGCGAATTTCCTACTCTGGCTCAGCAAAGCTTTTGACACTACAGCCGCGTGGGTCACCAAACTATCCTGGTGGAAGTTTTTTATCTTTGCGACCCTCACCATTGCCGCTGGCGGGATTATGCAAGACACCTTTTTCACAAGCGAAGAAAGTGTAATTGTTAGCAAAAAACATGGTCCTAAAAAACCACTGACATCGCAACACACGATAGACGGTGACACCAACGTAGAAATTGATGCCACAGGAATACATATACGCAAAAACAATCCGACTGGCGGCGCTAAGCAGATAGAAATCGACGGCGACGGTGTCCATATTAGTAAAGACTCCAATCACTCGGCGAAATCGCCTGTCACATCAAGCACGCAGAATGCGCCTAACGTTCCAAACCTACCTAATGTACCTAATGTACCTAATGTACCTAATGTACCTAATGTACCTAATGTACCTAACATGCCAAACACCCCGGGTGTCAGCATAGGGCAAGACGAGATCCACATTAGAATGCCACCGGAAATAGCGCAAAAAATTAGCGATGAAATCGACGACGCGGTGGCTGACGCAGCGGATCAGGAAGTTCGCAGCTACCAGAAAAAATCATCGCAATGGTTTATTAATTTTGTCCTGCTCGCCATTTTCGGTTTGTTCGGGATGAAAGCTTTAATGGGCGGCAAGGTTCGCGCAGAAGAGAAAGCTAAAGAAGCGAATAACAGCGCCGAAAAAGAAGCCTTACTGCGCCAAGTCAGCGAAGCCCAAATGCAGATGATGCAGGCGCAGGTAGAACCGCATTTTCTCTTTAACACCTTAGCCTCAGTGGAATATTTGATCGAAACCGATCCCCCGCGTGCCGCCGCCATGCAACGTAGTCTGATCTCGTATTTGCGGGCGGTGTTGCCGCAGATGCGAGAAAATGCCACCACCACGAATCTCGGACGTGAAGCCGACATGGTCAGAACCTACCTAGATCTCCTTAAGATGCGCATGGAAGAAAGGCTAGAGATTGATTTCATCATGCCTGATGGCTTACGTAGCGCCTCCTTCCCACCGATGATGCTGCAATCCCTGGTAGAAAATGCCATCAAACATGGCCTGGAAGTCAAAGCCGAAGGAGGTACGCTGCAATTTAGAGCAGAAGTAGCTCACAATAAATTACGTGTCACCGTCTCGGACACTGGCCTTGGTTTTGGCGCAAAACCAAGTAACGGAACGGGTCTCGGGTTGCAAAATATTCGTGAAAGACTCAAGTTGATCTACAAAGAAAAAGCACAGATGATCATCACACCCAACCAACCGACGGGCGTTTGCGTTACCATAGAAATCCCTTACGAATTAGCCAACTAAATACGACTATCTATGCCTACCGCGATTATTGCCGACGACGAAAGAATGATGCGTGACCAGTTACGGTCACGCCTGGAACAGGTCTGGCCCGAACTAGAAATACTTGCCGAAGCCAAGAACGGTGAGGAAGCCATACAGATGGTAACAACACATCAACCTGACCTGGCTTTTTTGGATATCCGTATGCCTGTCAAAACCGGATTGGAAGCCGCCAGAGAAATCGGCAGCAAAGCACACATCGTCTTCATCACAGCCTACGATCAATATGCGATTGAAGCCTTTGACCAGGGTGCTGTGGACTATGTTTTAAAACCAGCCGATGTAGAGCGGCTCGGTCGCACCGTCGATAGGCTCAAGGCCCGCTTGAGCGTGGCCAGCAACCCCAATGATATGAGCGCTATGCTGTCGCAGTTAGCCAAGCAGATGGGAATCGCTGCCAAGCCCGTCTATTTGCAATGGATACAAGCCTCGATAGGTCAGGAGTTACGCCTGATTCCAACGGAGGAAATTCTTTTTTTTCAGTCGGATGAAAAATACACGAGAGTGCAGACCGCCAACTACGAAGCCCTGATCCGCAAACCGGTGCGCGACTTATGCGAAGAACTAGATCCCGCCTTGTTCTGGCAAATACATCGTTCCACCTTGGTCAACGCCAAAGCCATCGCCGGCGTCGTGCGCGACATGCGCGGCCGCCATCTGGTACAGATCAAAGGCTTAACGGAGAAACTGGAAGTGAGTCGCAGTTTCGTCCACCTTTTCAAGCAAATGTAAGTAAAAAAGGTGCATACGCCGAACACGCATATTCCATGCGCTTTTCAAACAAGGCACCCGTATCACGCATGATCCATGCGGCTCTCAGACTTGGCACCCCGCAAACCCGCATGCCTATTGCGCGCTGGGGCTACGATCAAAAATGCACTATCAAAATTACTATAAAAATTACTATCAATAAAAAAGCCACTCAGCAAAACTGAGTGGCTTTTTCGCACGGTGATTCAGGCCTTACAAAATCTTCGTCCCCACCCACCATGCAATAGCAGCGACAAAGGCTGAGGCTGGAATGGTCAGGACCCATGCCCAAACAATATTCCCCGCCACACCCCAACGCACCGCCGACATCTTTTGCGCCGAACCAACACCAACAATCGCACCGGTGACGGTATGAGTAGTCGATACTGGAATACCCAAAGCAGTTGCCATAAACAAAGTAATGGCGCCGCCGGTTTCTGCGCAGAACCCACCAACGGGTTTGAGCTTAGTGATTTTCTGCCCCATAGTTTTAACTATGCGCCAACCGCCAAACAAGGTACCAAGTCCGATTGCGGTGTAACAGCAAATAACTACCCACAACGGTGGCATTTTATCCGCCTGATTAGAGTAACCAGCCGAGATCAATAACATCCATATAATGCCCATGGTTTTTTGCGCGTCATTTCCACCGTGACCAAGACTAAACATTGAGGCAGATACTAGCTGTAGACGACGAAACCATTTATCGACCTTCATCGGCGTTGATTTAACGAACAACCAGGAAACGATCAGCATCATCAAAGACCCAAGGAAAAACCCTAGCAATGGCGATACCACGATAAAAATAATCGTTTTGTAGAGACCGGCTGAAATCAAGGCACTAGTACCCGATTTAGCAACGGCTGCGCCGACCATGCCGCCGATCAAGGCATGCGATGAGGACGAAGGAATACCAAAATACCAGGTAACAAAATTCCAAAACGTGGCGCCTACCAAGGCACCAAAAATTACATAGTGATCGACGATTGCAGGGTCAATGGTACCCTTACCTATCGTCGTTGCTACCGTCAGAGGAAATACGACGATTGCCAGCACGTTGAAAAAGGCAGCCATAGCCACCGCTTGTTGCGGCTTGAGTACGCCAGTAGAAACCACGGTGGCAATCGCGTTTGCCGCATCGTGGAAGCCGTTCATAAAATCAAATAACAAAGCCAATATCACCAGAAATACAATGACATACATGCTCATATGGAAGGTTTGCATAGGGATCACTTCTCTTTTAAGCTCTATCAGTTCAGATAGAGCTAATACTAATCAATACTCTCGTTTTTAAGGCAAGCCTGTGACCGCTTGCCGTCGCAAAAATTATGCGTTTTCGACGATGATACCTTCAATGATGTTCGCGACATCTTCACAACGATCGGTGACCGTTTCCAGAATTTCGTAGATCGCTTTGAGCTTGATCAGATTTCGTACATCTGGTTCATCACGGAATAACTTCGACATAGCCGCACGCATCACGTGATCAGCATCCGATTCTAACCGGTCTATTTCTTCGCAGATCGCCAAAATCTGGCGAGAGTTATCCATATTGTGTAGCAGAGCAACCGCTGCTTTCACCTTCTCTGCACAAGCCAGACACAGTTCGGCCAGACGCTTGGCTTCCGGAGTGATTTCGCGGATATCGTAGAGCGAGATTGTCTGTGCAGCGTCTTCCAACAAGTCCAGAATATCATCCATGCGCGTAATGAGCTTATGAATGTCATCTCTGTCCAGCGGCGTGATAAATGTTTTATGCAGCAGCTCTATCGTATTGTAAGTGACAGTATCCGCTTGTTTTTCTATGCCTTCTATTGCATGAACCCGGATTTCCAAGTCGTCAAAATTGGTCATCAAAGCGACCATCTCTTTCGATCCTTTGACGCATAACTCCGCATGCTGATTAAATAAGTCAAAGAATTTACCCTCGGTGGGCATGAATCGTCCAAACATTTTTTTCTCACTGAAAATAGAAAATTTCTAGAATTGATCCGAAAAGTGCAAGGATCACCTGACTTCCCGGATACTGCTATACCACACGCATTGCGACTACTAAGGACTACAAAATTTTACGAAGCCAATGAATCAATAAATTAATTCTCTATTCCGCTTGCGTTTTATTTTTACTCACTATCACCGTAAATAGACAAGGAACCGGTGTAATTATCAAACTTGGTATATTCGCCCAAAAAGGTCAAGCGCACGCTACCGATAGGGCCATTACGTTGCTTACCGATAATAATCTCGGCCGTACCTTTATCAGGTGAATCAGGGTTATACACCTGATCGCGGTAAATAAATAAAATCACGTCGGCATCTTGCTCAATCGCGCCAGATTCGCGCAAATCGGACATAACTGGCCGCTTATTCGGGCGCTGCTCCAATGAGCGGTTCAACTGTGAGAGTGCGATTACCGGGCATTGCAATTCTTTTGCCAACCCCTTTAAGCTTCGTGAGATTTCCGAAATTTCTGTGGCGCGGTTTTCGCCCTGAGTATTGCCCGACATCAATTGCAAGTAATCGATCACGATCAAACCGAGCTTGCCGCATTGCCTTGCTAAACGGCGGGAACGGGCGCGTAATTCTATTGAGCTAAGCGCAGGTGTCTCATCAATGTAAAGCTGGGCATCATTCATTTTTTGTATCGCATGAGTCAGGCGTGGCCAGTCTTCATCGATCAGGCGACCAGTGCGCAACCTATGCTGATCCAAACGTCCGACCGAACCCAGCATACGCATAGCCAGCTGAGCGCCCCCCATCTCCATGGAGAATACCGCTACCGGCAAGCCACTTTCAATTGCGACCGTTTCAGCGATATTGATGGAAAACGCCGTTTTACCCATGGAAGGACGACCCGCCACAATAATCAAGTCACCAGGCTGCAAGCCTGAAGTCATTTTATCGAGATCGGTAAAACCGGTGGGTACACCTGTGATGTCACTGGTATGGTCACGGTTATACAACTCATCAATACGCTCGACGACTTGCGTCAATAAAGGCTGAATCGCGTTAAAACCTTGGGCTCCGCGCGAGCCCTCCTCGGCAATCGCAAAAATCTTTGATTCTGCCTCGTCCAGCATTTGTTTCACTTCTTTACCCTGAGGATTGAATGCCTGTCCGGCTATCTCATCGGAAACCGTAATAAGCTTACGCAATACGCCACGATCCCGAACAATCTCTGCATATCGACGTATATTTGCTGCCGATGGCGTGTTTTGCGCCAGTGCATTCAGGTAACTCAATCCACCTGCATCCTCCGCTTTATTGATGGCAGTGAGCGCATCAAAGACGGTAATGACATCGGCTGGTCGCGAGGCATTAATCAGTTTAACGATAGCCTGAAAAATAATGCGGTGATCATAACGATAAAAATCACCCTCATTGATAAAATCGGCGATTCTATCCCAAGCAGCGTTATCCAGTAATAAGCCACCTAAAACAGATTGCTCTGATTCTATGGAGTGCGGCGGGATGCGAAGATTATCTAATTGCGGATCGGAAGGTGCTTTCATGGCGCGCATTATACCTTTTTATTCCCCCTCGAAAGCAAATGAAAGTAGGCCTAATTTAGCCTAAATTAGAAAAGGAAAAAGATGCATTGCGGCAAAAATTTATGCAATACCTAATTGACAAATTAATGAGAAAATCTGAATACTTTCTGCAATTAAAAACTTAAGCATTTACGCAAGATCAAAGCTAAAAATAAAAAAAGCCGGGAAAACCCGGCTTTTTTTTGCGTACTTAATTAAGTATATTAATTAAGCGTGTTCGCCCAATACCGCAACGATGACATCTACTACGACATCAGTGTGCAACGCAACTGATACAGAGTGATCGCCAGCAGTCTTCAAAGGACCCAATGGCAAACGCACTTGTGATTTCTCAACTGCAAAACCTTGCTTAGTCAATGCATCTGCGATGTCTGAATTGGTTACGGAACCAAACAAACGACCATCAACACCAGACTTTTGTGAGATTTGAACTGTCAAACCACTCAATTTTTCGCCTTGCGCTTGTGCGGCAGCCAATTTAGCAGCAGCAGCTTTTTCCAACTCAGCGCGCTTCGCTTCGAATTCAGCGATTGCAGCAGCAGTTGCACGGCGAGCCATACGTTGTGGAATCAAAAAGTTACGTGCATAACCATCTTTAACACGAACTACATCACCCAGATTGCCGAGATTAACGACTTTATCCATCAGAATAATTTGCATATTTTTCTCCTAATTACGCTGTATGCAGATCAGTGTACGGCAGCAACGCAAGGTAGCGTGCACGCTTGATCGCTGTATCAACTTGGCGCTGGTACAAGGCTACAGTGCCAGTCAAACGTGCTGGCATGATTTTGCCGTTTTCTTGCACGAAGTCTTTCAGTGTATCGATGTCTTTATAATCAACTGCAGCTACATGTCCTGCTGAAAAACGGCAGAACTTCTTGCGTTTGAACAATGGATTTTGTTGCTGACGCTTTTGCTTCAGTTTGCTTTTATCAAATTTTTTACCGAATGCCATTTTAGGCTCCTAATCTAGTAAAGGTGTCTCGAACTCATTTTCCTGAAAATCAGTGATATGAAAAACGAGACTTTTGCTGTTGCGATTTTTACGCGCTAAAAAACCTGTGAATAACATCGTGACACCCAATTGTATTTCCAGGAATCGCTTAGAAATAGCGCCTGCAGCAACTGCAGTGATTTCAAATTCAACCTGGCGCTGGGTGCTCGCCTGTTCTTGCTTAGAGTGATGCATTAATACCGCAGTTGCTATCGGAATTCCGGCTGGCGTATAACGCAGCGCTGATTTTTCTGCAATGCTAGCAACGACTTTAAGCTCATTCACAAATAATTACGCGTCCTTCGTTAAAACTATTAAGCTGCAGGTGCTTCAACGCGTTGCGTCTTAGCTGCATCTTCTTTCTGAACTGCTTTCATCATTGGAGATGGCGCTGTTTCAGCTTTTTTCATTTTAACTGTGAGGTGACGCAAAACGGCATCGTTAAATTTGAATGCTGTTTCCAACTCAAGCAAAGTTTCAGCATCACACTCTATGTTCATGCAAACATAGTGAGCTTTAGCCAATTTCTGAACGATGTAGGCAAGTTGACGGCGACCCCAGTCTTCAACGCGATGGATTTGACCACCACGTGTAGTAACGCTAGCTTTGTAGCGTTCGATCATTGCAGGCACTTGCTCGCTTTGATCCGGGTGTACGATAAATACTATTTCATAATGACGCATATATTCTCCTTGTGGACAATAAAAAGATGCCCGCCTCGGCGTCAAGACGAGTGCGGGAAGAGGAAAGCCGACAATAGTAACCGATTTTCAAATTTTGTACAATTAGTTCTATGAATGAGGAGAATTCAACTAGCACCCTAGCAGAGCCTGTATCAGTTAAATCATTTATTCCTGAGTTTTTAACAGGTTTTACTTGCATAAGTGACTTTACTGTATAAAAATACAGTCTGCATATACATACAGCTAATTGAAAGAACCATCATGCTGAAACTTACCGCTCGCCAAGAGCAGATCCTGAACCTGATCAAGGATGCCATTCAAAACACAGGCTTCCCGCCGACGCGAGCAGAAATCGCAACAGAACTTGGATTTCGCTCGACCAACGCAGCAGAAGAACACCTGCAGGCACTAGCGCGAAAAGGCGTAATCGAAATAGCAGCAGGCACCTCACGTGGCATACGACTCCTAGAATCCGAACTATCTAGCCACATGCCTGGAATACAAATGGCATTGCCACATCCAGCCCTGATGCAATTGAGCCTGCCATTGGTTGGGCGAGTTGCCGCTGGCTCACCAATACTCGCTACTGAGCATGTAGAGGCCACCTACAATGTGGATCCAGCTCTTTTTTCCGCAAAACCGGATTTCCTGCTTAAAGTACGTGGCTTGTCAATGCGTGACGCGGGTATTTTGGACGGCGATTTATTAGCTGTGAAAAAATCAGATACGGCCCGCAATGGACAAATCGTGGTTGCCAGACTAGGGGATGACGTCACCGTCAAACGCTACAAAAAAACCAGCACTGGCATAGAGTTAATCCCAGAAAATCCAGATTATCCAATTATCAAAGTCAGCGACACCGAAACCGATTTTTCACTGGAAGGCTTGGCCGTTGGGCTACTGCGCAGTTGGTCTTAAAGAGGCATAGCGCCAAGGCGCCCTATCCATGCGGCTTTCGAGCCAGGCATGCTGCGGCCCGCATGCAGATTGCGCTTCGGACATGCCGCTTTTAAAACAGCAATCCATTCAATAGAAGTAAGTCTGTCAATAAAAAACGCCCGATAAATTATCGGGCGTTTTTTATTAGGCATTGATGCCTATGCCAATACAAGCACAGACCCAATACGGCATTAATGCTTAATTGTCGAAGCCTCGACTGCAGCATCTGGCTTTGCAGTAGCGGCGAGCGCCACGTCCTCATCAGTCAATGCCACAGGTTGACGTTCCAAGGCAATTTCCAAGACTTTATCTATCCAACGCACTGGGATAATTTCCAGTTTATTTTTGACATTGTCCGGGATATCAGTCAAATCTTTCGCATTCTCCTCAGGTATTAACACTGTCTTGATCCCGCCGCGATGAGCTGCTAGTAATTTCTCTTTCAGCCCACCAATAGGCAAGACCTCGCCTCTCAAGGTAATCTCACCAGTCATCGCCACATCAGCTCTTACAGGTATGCCAGTGAAGATAGAAACCAAAGCGGTCGTCATCGCGATACCGGCCGAAGGTCCATCCTTCGGCGTAGCACCTTCAGGAACATGAATATGAATGTCACTTTTTTCGAACACATCCGCTTTAATCCCCAAGCGCTTAGCGCGACTACGCACCACTGTACGGGCAGCTTCGATCGACTCTTTCATCACATCACCCAAGGTGCCAGTGCGTATCACGCCCCCCTTACCCGGCATTGCTACGGCTTCTATCGTCAATAAATCACCGCCGACCTCAGTCCACGCCAAACCCACAACTTGCCCAACCTGATTGTCTTTGACTGCCACACCGAAATCATAACGACGCACACCAAGGTATTTGTCGATATTTTTCGAATTGATGGTGGCTTTCTTTTCGGTCTTCTTAAGCAACAACATCTTCACGACCTTGCGACAGATCTTGGAGATTTCGCGCTCAAGTGAACGCACCCCTGCTTCACGTGTGTAATAACGAATAATGTCGCGTATTGCGGTTTCTGCGATGGTAATTTCTTCTTCTTTAAGACCGTTATTTTTTATCTGTTTCGGCAACAAATAACGCTGTGCGATACTGGTCTTTTCATCCTCAGTGTAGCCAGACAAACGTATCACTTCCATCCTGTCTAGCAGCGCGGCCGGGATGTTATATGAGTTTGAAGTAGCGACGAACATCACATCTGACAAATCGAAATCAACCTCAATGTAATGATCCGAAAAAGTATGATTTTGCTCTGGATCCAAGACCTCCAGCAAAGCAGAGGACGGATCGCCACGGAAATCAGCCCCCATCTTATCGACTTCATCGAGCAAGAACAAAGGATTGCGCACACCTACCTTTGCCAGACTCTGCAAGATCTTGCCTGGCATAGAGCCGATATAGGTACGCCGATGCCCACGAATCTCGGCCTCGTCCCTGACGCCACCGAGCGCCATACGCACAAACTTACGATTTGTAGCGCGAGCAATGGATTGGCCAAGGGACGTTTTACCGACACCAGGAGGACCAACGAAACAAAGTATAGGCGCCTTCAACTTATCGACACGTTGCTGTACGGCGAGATATTCCAAGATGCGTTCTTTGACCTTATCTAGACCGTAATGGTCGTCTTCCAATACTTTTTCGGCATTGGTTAAATCATTGTTCACCTTAGATTTCTTCTTCCAAGGCAAATTTACGATAGTGTCAATATAATTACGCACCACGGTCGCCTCAGCCGACATAGGAGACATCATTTTGAGCTTCTTCAGCTCATTCATTGCCTTATCGCGCGCCTCTTTAGGCATTTTCGCCGCAACAATTTTTTTCTCAAGCTCATCAATATCGGCGCCCTCTTCGCCTTCGCCCAGCTCTTTTTGAATCGCTTTTACCTGCTCATTCAAATAGTACTCACGCTGTGACTTTTCCATCTGCCGCTTCACACGCCCACGGATACGCTTCTCAACTTGCAAGATATCTAGCTCACCCTCCAACTGCCCCAGCAAATGCTCGAGACGTTTCGCGACACTAAAAATCTCCAGTATCACTTGCTTCTGCTCTAACTTCAAAGGAAGATGGGCTGCAATGGTATCGCCTAAGCGACCAGCATCATCAATTCCAGACAAAGATGCCAGAATTTCAGGAGGGATTTTTTTGTTTAATTTAACGTATTGATCGAATTGCTGAACGATAGCGCGGCGCATTCCTTCGATTTCACTGTCGTCGCCAATTTCAGTCTCGACAGGTGTCAGATCTGCGGTGAAGTGCGATTCGGTTTCAGTGATTTTGTGAATTCGCGCACGTTGCACGCCTTCGACCAGCACTTTAACCGTGCCATCAGGCAATTTCAGCATTTGCAGAATATTGGCAATACAGCCAATTTCATAAATATCATCTGCCGAAGGTTCATCTTTAGCAGCGGCCTTTTGAGCCGCAAGCATAATACTCTTGCCTTGCTCCATCGCAGCCTCTAAGGCCTTAATCGACTTAGGACGACCGACAAAGAGAGGAATGACCATATGCGGAAACACGACAACGTCGCGTAAAGGCAGCAGGGGCAATTCAGTTCGTTCTGTAATTATGGAAGTTGTCATGGCGCACCTTTTTCAAAATTTCTAACAGTTAGATTGGCGCACTAGGCCAAAACACAAGCCCGTCATCCAAAAAACAATAAAAAAAGCCACGCAGAGAGGGCTCCGTGCAGCTTTTTCGATTGAAGCCTGAATTTTATTATTTAAACAAATTGTACCGCTAATTTAAATCAGCGGTCGGCAAAAAAATTTACCGACTACTATTCAACATTCAACATTTAAGATTTGGCGCCAGAGACCTTAGGTTGCTCATCGTAAATTAACAATGGTTTGGCTCCGTTAGCGATGGTATTTTCATCAATCACTACCTTGACGACATTTTGCTCGTTTGGTAATTCGTACATAATATCGAGCAGTGCATGCTCAAGAATAGAGCGCAAACCGCGTGCCCCAGTCTTGCGCGCTATCGCTTTTTTGGCTATCGCTTGCAAGGCGGCTGGACGAATCTCCAGTTCAGCGCCTTCCATCTCCAATAATTTGGAGTATTGCTTGATTAAAGCATTCTTCGGTTCAAGCAAAATCTGTATCAAAGCAGCCTCGTCCAATTCATTGAGCGTAGCAATCACAGGCAAACGACCAACTAATTCAGGAATCAAGCCAAATTTAATCAAATCTTGTGGCTCAGCATCTTGCATGATTTGACTAGCACTCTTTTCAGTTTGACTCTTTACACTAGCCGAGAAGCCTATACTACTGCGTTCTGAGCGATCAGAGATGACTTTAGCCAAGCCGTCAAATGCACCACCACAAATGAACATGATGTTAGTCGTATCAATTTGGATAAAATCTTGATTTGGGTGCTTGCGACCACCTTGCGGTGGCACCGAAGCCATCGTGCCCTCAATTAACTTCAGCAAAGCTTGCTGCACACCCTCGCCCGAAACGTCACGGGTAATTGAAGGATTGTCAGATTTCCGGGAAATCTTATCTATCTCATCAATGTAGACTATGCCTTTCTGTGCACGCTCAACTTCATAATTACAATTTTGCAGCAATTTTTGAATGATATTTTCTACGTCCTCGCCAACATAACCGGCTTCAGTTAAGGTAGTCGCATCAGCAATCACAAACGGCACATTCAACATGCGTGCTAAGGTTTGCGCCAATAAGGTTTTACCAGATCCAGTTGGACCAACTAATAAAATATTGCTCTTTGACAGCTCCACATCATCTTTTTTACCGAGATGCTTTAGGCGTTTGTAATGGTTGTACACGGCAACCGCTAGAATTTTTTTTGCGGTGGTTTGCCCAATCACGTACTGATCTAGCAATCCGGTAATTTCAGACGGCGTTGGCAATTCGGTCTTTGCACTTGCAATAGTATCAAGACTGCTTATTTCATCAGTAATGATGTCATTGCAAAGATCGATACACTCGTCGCAAATAAATACAGATGGCCCAGCAATCAGTTTTTTAACCTCATGTTGGCTCTTGCCACAAAATGAGCAATAAAGCAGTTTTTCGCCAGTGGAGGATTTTTTATCGGGCATGGTACGGAATATTATTTAACGGAGTGGATGTAATATTACCTGCAAATTCATGATTCGTCATGAGAGATACAGGCATCTTTGCGATGAAAGGCAATTATAGGGCAGAATAGAAAAACGCCCGCAACTCAAAGATGCGGGCGTTTCTGGATATTTCAATTCATCAAGAACGATGAGTCAGAACTTTATCGATTAAACCATATTCTGCAGCAGACTCAGCAGACATAAAGTTATCGCGCTCAGTATCTTTAGCAATCTGTTCTATAGTTTGGCCAGTTTTTTCAGCCAAAATACCATTCAGACGTTCGCGCAAATATAAAATTTCGCGCGCTTGAATTTCGATATCAGTGGCCTGACCTTGCGCACCACCTGAAGGCTGATGAATCATGATGCGTGAATTTGGCAAAGAAAAACGTTTACCTTTTGCACCAGCAGCTAACAGGAAAGCACCCATAGATGCAGCCAAACCAGTGCACAAAGTTGAAACATCTGGCTTGATAAATTGCATCGTATCAAAAATCGCCATACCAGCTGACACCGAACCGCCAGGTGAATTAATGTAGAAAGAAATATCCTTATCCGGATTTTCACTCTCCAAAAACAACATCTGAGCAACGATTAAATTTGCGGCATGATCATTAACAGGACCAACCAAAAAAATCACACGCTCTTTAAGTAGGCGAGAATAGATATCGTAAGAACGCTCTCCTCGACCACTTTGTTCTACCACCATAGGCACCATGCCCAGCATATTGGTGTCCAGTGCAGAATTACGGATGATACCTGTCATGTGATTTCCTTATTAATTACGCTTGGTTACTACCCATTAACTCATCAAAAGGCAGAATTTTTTCTGTCACTTTCGATTTACCAAGTACATAAGTAACGACGTTTTCTTCTAACACAAGGGCTTCAACTTCAGCTAAACGGCTACGATCACTGAAATAGTATTTAACTACTTGCTGAGGATCTTCATAACTTTGAGCAAAATCTTCTACCTGTGCTTTAATTTGCTCAGGAGTCGCTTGCAAATTATTTGACTTAACCAATTCAGCCAAGATCAAACCTAAACGCACACGACGCTCTGCTTGCGCAGTAAACAATTCTGGTGGAAATGGTACGTCTTTAACATTCATACCACGTTGCGCCATGTCTTGACGTGTCATCTCAGCCAAACGCTGACCATCTTGCTCAACTAATGATTTAGGCACATCAAATTCAACAGCCTTAACCAAAGTATCCATTACGCTGTCTTTAGTCTTGGCTTTTACGCGACCTTTAACTTCACGCTCCAGGTTTTCTTTGATGTCGGTACGCATCTTAACCAGATCGCCATCTTCAACACCCAAAGTTTTCGCGAATTCAGCATCAACTGCTGGCAAATGCGCCCACTCCAACTGCTTCAATGTAATCGTGAATTCTGCAGTTTTACCGGCAACATCTTTACCATGATAATCTTCAGGAAACGACAAGGGAAAAGTCTTACTTGCACCGACTACCAAACCGATTGTTGCCGTTTCAAACCCAGGTAACATACGACCTTCACCCAAGACAAACGCAAAGCCTTCTGCTTTACCGCCTGCGAACTCAACACCGTCCAGTGTCCCGATGAAATCTACGGTAGCGCGGTCGCCAGTTTGAGCGGACAAATCAGCACCACCATCACCGTGCTCGCCTTGTTCGCCTTTTACGTGATAATGCACACGTTGTTTGCGCAAGATATCGATAGTTTTGTCGATCTCAGCATCTGACACTTCAGTTTTAACTTGTTCGACTTCTGCCGAAGACAAATCGCCGACTGTGAATTCTGGATAAACTTCGAAAGTCGCTTCAAACGCCAGAGTGCCTTCAACTGCAGCCTCGCCTGACTTAGGCTCTATCCGTGGATAGCCAGCTACACGTAATTTATTCTCATTAGCCGCTGCGCTGAATGCTTGACCAACTTTATCATTCAGCACTTCTGTTTCGAGTTGGTAGCCGTATTGAGCGGCAACCATTTTCATAGGCACTTTTCCAGGACGGAAACCAGGAGCCTTCGCGGTACGCGCACGCACTTTCAAACGTTTTTCCACTTCAGATTGCACTTCTGCAACAGGGAAAGAGATAGTAAGGCGGCGTTCCAATTTATCTAAAGTTTCGACTGCAATTGCCATGAAAATCGTCCAAATAAAAAAAATTCTGTGGTGCGAGAAGGGGGACTCGAACCCCCACACCATTTCTGGCGCCAGGACCTAAACCTGGTGCGTCTACCAATTTCGCCATCCTCGCAGGATGAGATACTTACTGGCGTAAAACCAGCACAAAAGCAAAGGGCGACCTAAAATTCAAGTGTCGCCCAGAACTGTAACTATTGCATTTCAACTCCAGCCGCATATTCTACTGGATTTTAAACTGGCGCGTCACTATTTTTCTTCGCTTTAAGCTTAGATTTTAATATAGCAAGCTAAGCAAGC
Source organism: Undibacterium sp. Ren11W (assembly GCF_049340485.1). Classification (NCBI taxonomy): domain Bacteria; kingdom Pseudomonadati; phylum Pseudomonadota; class Betaproteobacteria; order Burkholderiales; family Oxalobacteraceae; genus Undibacterium; species Undibacterium sp. Ren11W. Next base: position 133,133 of record NZ_JBMPPB010000001.1, on the reverse strand, counting down.
CTATTCCTCAATGGAATAGGCTAATTTACTTAACTTAAACAGCTCGCTTTACCCGAAACCAAGCCGCGTACAAAGCGGGCAAAAACAGCAGAGTCAAGGCAGTAGCAATGATCAAGCCGCCCATAATAGCCACCGCCATTGGCCCCCAAAAAACAGAGCGCGACAAGGGTATCATAGCCAACACTGCTGCCGCAGCGGTAAGGATAATCGGCCGGCAACGCCTTACGGCAGACTCGACAATTGCATCCCAAGGCGCAGCACCGGCTTGAATGTCCTGCTCAATCTGATCAATCAAAATAATCGAATTGCGGATAATCATGCCAAACAAAGCAATCACACCTAAAAGAGAGACGAAGCCAAAGGGTCTTTGGAAAATCAGCAAAGCGGCAGCAGCTCCTGCAATCCCTAATGGTCCGGTTAAAAATACCAACAGCGAGCGCGAAAAACTATGCAGTTGCAACATCAGCAAAGTAAAGATAATAAAAATAACCAGGGGGAAAATCGCTGCAATGGCGCCCTGCGCTTTTCCGCTGTCGGCTGCAGCGCCGGCCAGATCAATTTTATAACCTGGCAACAGGCTGGCTCGTATTGCATCGAGTTTTGGAGAAATTTGCGATGAAACAGTTGGGCCTTGTATCCCATCAACGACGTCCGACTGAACTGTAACAGCCCATTCCCGTCCCTCGCGCCACACCACGCCTGGCTCCCAGACCAACTTAATGCGAGCCAATTGCGACAACGGCACCGACTTGCCGCTCGCAGTGGGAATATTCGCCCCACCTAAGGCCGTGACAGTAGAACGCTCTTCCACGGGTTGACGCACAACAATATCGATAAGTTTATTCCCATCCCTAAATTGGCCTACCGTTGTCCCGGTCAAAATAGTATTTGCGGCACGCATCACACTTTGCGAGGTCACACCCAGTGCACGTAACTTATCCTGATCCATGTCGATACGAATCACCTTGACGGACTCATTCCAGTTATCGTTGACACCGATCGCATTCGGATTGGCGCGCATCACTTCTTTCACTCTATCCGCAATTTCACGCACCTTACTTACTTCCAATCCGGTCACCCGAAATTGAACCGGGTAAGGAACCGGCGGCCCGTTTGGCAGCAACTTAACACGACCACGAACCTCGGGAAAATCAGTCTTGAACGCCTGCGTAATTTTCAAACGCAAAGCCTCACGCGCCTTCAAATCCTTAGGCAATACAACGATTTGTGAAACATTGGTTTGCGGGAAAATCTGATCTAGCGGCAAATAGAACCTAGGGCTGCCGGTGCCGACGTAACTGGTGATACTCTCTACACCGTCTTGTTTTTGTATGAAGGCCTCAAACTTTTTAGCCTGAGCCTCGCTGGCTGCGAAGGCGGAACCTTCGGGCAGCCAAAGCTCCACCATTAATTCGGGACGACTCGAATCAGGGAAAAATTGTTGTTCGATGAATTTAAATCCAAACACGCCCAAACCAAAGATCATCAAAGTGATCGCAATAGTCGTCTTACGCCATTCAACACACCAATTTACGATAGAGCGAAAACTATTGTAAAAAGGGGTATCAAACAATTCGTGATGACCATCAGCCATAGCAGAGGGTTTTACTTTCAACAACAAGTAACCAAGATACGGAGTAAACAAAACGGCGACCAACCACGAGATAATCAGCGCCAGAGTATTTACCGAGAACATAGAAAAGGTGTATTCGCCAGCAGAAGACTTCGCAAGTCCGATCGGCAAAAAGCCAGCAGCGGTAATCAGGGTACCCGTCAGCATAGGCATGGCAGTTGAGGTATAGGCGAAAGTCGCAGCATCAAAACGTGAAAAACCCTCCTCCATCTTACGCACCATCATTTCAACCGCGATGATGGCATCATCCACCAGCAAACCCAAGGCGATAATCAAAGCACCCAGAGAAATTTTATGTAAATCAATATCCAAGAAGCGCATGCACAAAAAAGTGACCGCCAACACCAAAGGGATGGTTAAACCGACCACCAAACCCGGACGCATATCCAGGCGAAATGGTTTGGTATGCAAACCCAAGGCCAGAAAACTGACCGCAAGCACAATCACTACCGCCTCTATCAATGTATTGACAAACTCGCCGACTGAAGATGCCACCATTTTTGGCTGATCTGAGACCCGCTCTATCTGTATTCCAACTGGCAATTTGGCCTTTAAAGCACTCATGGAAACTTGTAAATTCTTGCCAAGGTCGATGATATTGCCGCCTTTATCCATAGAAATACCCAGGCCGATTACCTCTTTCCCATTGAAACGCATCTTGTCTTGCGGAGGGTTTTTATATTCGCGCTTTATCGTCGCAAAATCGCCCAAGCGGAAAGTCGTCCCGTTAGCACGTAATTGCAAGTTTTCTAGATCTTTCACACCCATCAGAGCGCCTGATACGCGCACTTGCAAGTTATCGGTCGCAGTGGTCAGTACACCGGTGGCCTCGACCGTATTCTGAGAATTGATTTGACCGACGATGGCATCAAAAGGAACGCCTAATTGCGAGAACTTTTTTTGCGAAAATTCTATATTGATTTTTTCATCCTGCACACCAAACAACTCGACCTTAGAGACCGAAGGAATACGCAAAAATTCCTGACGCACGAAATCCGCATACTCTTTCACTTGCTCATAAGTAAAACCATCGCCAGACAAGGCAAATATAGAACCATAGGTATCACCGAACTCATCGTTGAAGAATGGTCCCTGCACGCCAGGCGGCAAAGTAGGCCGAATATCGCCAATTTTCTTACGGGTCTGGTACCAGGATTGCGTCGTATCTTTTGGAGAAGTAGATTCACGCACCTGTAGAATAATCAGGGTTTCACCAGGTTTTGAATAGCTGCGAATTTTGTCTACGTTAGGTACTTCTTGAAGTTTTTTTTCTAGTTTGTCAGTGACTTGCTCAGCCATTTGCAAAGCCGTCGCACCCGGCCAAACCGCCCGCACCACCATTGCTCGAAAAGTAAACGGAGGATCTTCGTCCTGCCCAAGCCGAGCATAACTAAAAATCCCACCCAGCAACAAAGCGACGATTAAGTAACGCGTTAGCGGGATATGTTCGAGCGCCCAACGCGACAAATTAAACCCACGGGAAGAGTCACTCATTTAGCCACTCCAGCATTCGCGCCATCAATGGCAAGCTTTTTCGATGGGCTAGGTGTTGTCGTACTTTGCACAGAATCGACCCCAAGCACACTTACTTTTTGCCCAGGCTTGAGCAAATTCACGCCAGCTGTGACCACGGTCTGTCCTATCGCGACCCCAGATGACAGTAAAATATCCGCCCCCGAAGCATCAGCCAACTGAACCGGCACCAACTTCACGGCGCCACTCTCCACGATCCAAACCGAGGTCGTGTTTTTATCTTGAAACAAAGCCGTCATTGGTAATTTAATCATGGCACTGGGATTCTTAGTGGCAAATGTAACCGCTGCTGTCATGCCTAATTTGACATCCTTAGCACTTGCCGGCAAAGCCAATTTGGCGGTATAAGTACGCGTCACCGGGTCTGCGATTGGTGAGAGTTCACGCATTTTTGCTGCAATTAACTCATTCGGATTGGCCCAGAGACGAACCCTGATATCTTTGATTTGCCGGATAGTGTTCACCTTATCTTCCGGAATTCCGATGACGACATCCATCTCTCCGGCCTGCGCGATGCGCAATACTGGCACGCCCGCCGCCACTACCTGACCCGTCTCGGCGTCTACTGCAGTCACAACGCCATCAACGTCAGCCACTAATGTGGCATAACCAGCCTGGTTAGATTGATTCTTAAACGCCGCCAATGCTTGCTCATAATTAGCTTGGGCCGCTTTGTATGCACCTTCTTTACCATCTAGCACGGCGGCACCAACAAAATTTTTCTCTCTTAAATCCTGATAGCGCTTCATTTCAGTTTTTGCCAAATCACGGCTACTTTCTGCCGCACTCAAGCCGGCTTTCGCTTGCGCTTGTGCCAAACCGAGATCCTGAGGGTCTAACTGCATCAGCACCTGACCACGTTTCACTTCACTACCCAGGTCAACTTTGCGCGCAATAATTTTCCCACCAACACGAAAACCAAGTTTTGACTCAATGCGAGGACGTACCTCGCCCGAGAACTCTGCAGCTATCTCGGCATTGTCCGCTGCTACCTTAATCGCCCGAACCGGGCGAATGTCCTCGGCCTTCTCGATTTGTTTAGAACAGGCAGTCAACATTAACAAGCCGGCCATACTTAATGCGGAAGAGTAGCGCAAGCAGCTCTGACGATAGTCTTGCTCTTGTATTAGCTTGCGTGGCAAGGCTTTTAGTGATGTGAGCACGAGAGTTTTCCTTTACTATTCCGGCTTTAGCGTATGTTATACAGCACTTAATCAATGATAATCAGTGACCAAATAAACATCGTGACAGAACCGAGATTACTTATTGATGGGATGAAGTGTACTTCCAGCAGCCGACTAAATTTTTACCAAGATCAAATTACTGACTCAGAGGTTAGTAATTATAAGGGCGTGTTCTTTTTTCCTCAATGACTTTTGAGTCATTAATTTATTTATTCCAATCATGTCCGTAGATCATTACGAAAATTTCCCAGTAGCATCGCTTTTAATGCCCGCACATTTACGACCAGCAGTCGCGGGTATATACGCCTTCGCCAGAAGCGCCGACGATCTTGCCGATGAAGGCGATGCCGCGTCGACACAACGTTTATTCGCGCTTGAGCAATATGAAAGTGAATTGAGCAAAATAGAATGCAGTGAGGATAGCGAACTTCAGTTATTTAAAAACTTAAGTAACATCATTGAGCAACATCATTTACCGCTAGCACCATTTCGAGACCTGATTTCAGCATTCAAGCAAGATGTCGTTAAGACCCGCTATCAAAATTTCGACGAATTACTGGATTATTGCAATCGATCTGCCAATCCAGTCGGTCGCATCATGCTCGGCCTGTATGGTGCATGCAGCACAGAAAACTTGCGCGATTCGGATGCCATCTGCTCGGCATTACAACTCATTAATTTTTGGCAAGACATTGCTATCGACTGGGAAAAGCAGCGTGTGTATGTGCCGCAAGAAGATCTGCAACGTTTTGGCATAAGCGAACAACAAATCGCTGCAGCGAAAATCGATGCGAGCTGGATAGCGCTGATGCGTTTTCAAACAAACAGAGCGCGCAGCTTGCTTATCCAAGGGAGTCCGCTTTGCCAGCGCTTACCGGGTCGAATAGGTTGGGAATTACGCCTGGTTGTGCAAGGTGGATTACGAATACTAGAACGACTCGATCAGATCGATGGCGACATATTCAAACAGCGCCCCAGATTGGGGAAGATCGACTGGATTTTACTCATGTTGCGTGCGATCAGAATGTAATTACGTCATCAAAAAACTAACACTGCGACAAATCTAACTCCAACACTAAGACCTGAGATTAAGACAGGTTTAGAAGTGGATTTATATCATTTACAAACTGTAAAAAATCACATTGCTTTAAACAACTCTCCCGACTTACACTAGCTCCTCATCAACTTTTGCAAATCAAGGGTAATTTACGTGCGCACTTGTATATTCCATATTGCACTACTAATATGCAGCTTATCTCTAAACGCCTGCACGGTCATAGCGATTGCCGATGTAGCAGTATCGACAACAGTTAAACTAGGCGGAGCAGTAGTAGGAACGGCCATTGATGTCACCAAGGCTGGGGTAGGCGCGGTCACCGGCAGTAGTAAATAGTCATACCAACTCAGCGTTTACCTCTACCCTATTTTTTACACTATGCCGACAGCCCAGCAAATTGCCGAACATCGCAAAGCCCAGAATGCGGCCAAATCTGTACTCGACAGATTACCAGAGGTCATTACTGCGCGTGACAGCGAACAAAGCATAGCGACCAAGGCGCATGAGATGCTCAGAGAGTTGGGCTATCCGGACACCTGGTATTACCACTGCCCTGCGTTAGTTCTACTTGGTTCGCGTAGTTGCCTGTCGGTATCGGGCAAAGCGTATCAACCCAGTGACGAAAAAGTTGGTTTATCCAATTTGATCACCATCGACCTTAGTCCTACGCATGAACAATACTGGGGCGATTGCGCACGCTCGTTTCCAGTTGAGCATGGCAGAGTTGCCGTACGACCTGAAAATATTGAATTCATGAATGGCATGCGTTTCCTAGAACAACTGCATCACAAGATGCTAAAGCAAGTGCATCCAGATACCAGTTTTGGGCAACTCTTTGAATGGAGCAATGTTTGCATTCGGGAAAGTGGCTTCGTCAATTTAGATTATAGAAGCAATGTCGGACACAGCATTGCGCTGCGCAAAGAAGACCGTCAATTTATCGAGGCGAATAATCAGGTAAAACTGGGGGATATTCCCTTCTTCAGTTTTGAACCTTTCGTGCGACTAAAAGGGGGAAACTGGGGCTTTAAACATGAAGATGTGTTTTTTTTCAATCAGGCCGGGATGCTGGAGGTGCTCTAACGCAAACGTGAGTTGCGATGCGAGACGGAAAAAGAGGCTAAGCGCTATGTGCTTAGCCTCTTTTTCCTATCAAAATCTAATTTAAATACAATTCACAGCAATAGTTGAGGCGATATTTGTTGTCGAATTTGGGAGCTTAGCAACTCCGCTGCCATTAGTAACCGTACAAGTTTGACCGACTGGTTGCGTAGTCACCTTCACATCAAAGCTAGTATTATCAAGCACGCTATCGTTAAACACATAGGCCGTAGCAGCAGTAGTGGCGGCAAAAGTGCTCATAGTGTAAGTGGCTGCAACACCATTCAGATTAGCCGTATTGGTCAAAGTCAAAAATAATCCCGCTTTTAAGCCAGTCACGGTGCCGCCAACAGTCACAGCTGGAACACAGCTGACAGCAAATTTAGGCATGCCAGCGATATTAGCGTTGTCGGCAGTACCTTCCCCACCTTGTACGCTACAGACTTGCGCTGCGGGCTGATACAACACAGAAACTGCGTATTTATATCCGCTCACCATGAAGTATGGCAAGGTGATCCCGTCGCTTTTTGTGTAAACGCCTTGATTAACAGGCAAAATCGTTGCATCAATCACCGGTGCATTCTTAGTGGCCAACGTCAAACGGGTATCTGCTACCAAACCTGTGATGCTGCCGGAAATAGGTACATTCGGCACGCATTTAACTTCAATATTCGTCACGGGTGTATCACCTGTCATTTGCCCTTTACCATTTAACACTGTGCAATTATCGGTATTTGGCTGGGTTCTCACGCTGATGACATAGGCCGCATTACTAGCCGCTTTAAAGTTAAACGGACCACTATCCACCATGTTAACAGTATAATTTCCTTCATTTTGCAGTATTAATAAGCTGCCTTTTGTGAGTCCGGTCACATTACCACCTACCGTGGTGTACACAAAACCACCGCAAGCGGCCAGACTCAAGACTGCGCCCATGCCGATCAGCAGGGCCTTATTTTTTGTGAGATTTTTTACTGTAACCAAGATAAATTCTGCCTTTAAAATAGACTGTGGCAACTGTCACTACACAAACCGAAAGTGAGAGATCGCCTTAAAAACTAATAGCCGCCAACGGCATGCGGAAAATTCATCAACGCGCAAGTGCCGCCAAGCTTAAATAGTCACATCAAATACTGAGCTCTCAGTATTGTACAGCAAGCTCCTCGCCTCACCCTAGTGCAAACATCTAGTGAAGATGTGTTCTACTTTGCTCGCAGACGCACTGCGCTGGAGCTACTTCGGTTAACATACTGAATTATCGCTACCGAGTTTGGGTAGCCAACCGCCCTAGCCATTTCAGCCAGCATGTCACCAGACGAATATTGCCAACAAAAAGCCGCCCAGAGCGGCTCCAGCTTCTATTACAGTTTCTTATTCCTACCTGTAGAAAGGCGGCGTGCCATCACCGCCCTGTATGCCTTCTGCAGAGAGGTCGATGATGTGGTTGATGACAGCATTGATGATGCGATTGCCCGTACCAAGCTCAACTGGTGGCGCAAAGAAATTAAAGCCATGCTGGCGGATCAGCCCACTCATCCGGTAACCAAAGCACTGTTGCCGCACATGAGCGCCTACGCGCTCGATGGCGCGCATCTGCTGGCGATCATCGACGGTATGGAAATGGATCTGAATCAAAACCGATACCTCGACTTCATCGCCCTGCAAAAATATTGCTGGCACGTGGCGGGCGTGGTCGGGATACTTTCTGCGAGTATTTTCGGCATAAAAAATGCGCGCACCAAAGAATTTGCCGAGAAGCTAGGCCTGGCATTGCAGATGACCAATATCATTCGCGATGTCGGCGAAGATGCACGTAAAGGTCGCATCTATCTGCCGGTCAATGAGCTGCAACAATTTAATGTTCCGGCCAATGACATCCTCAACAACCGCCACAGCAAAGAATTTGAAGCACTGATGCAGTTTCAGTATGCGCGCGCGCAAACTCTGTACGACGACGCCCTACTCGCCTTGCCACCAGAAGACCGCAGAGCCCAGCGTACCGGCCTGATCATGGCAGCGATCTACCGCGCCCTGCTGGTGGAAATTGAGCACGATGGTTTTCATGTATTGAATCAACGCATTTCACTCACGCCCCTGCGCAAACTATGGCTGGCCTGGAAGACTTACGTTCGTGGCTAAAAATACGCAAGGAAAAAAGATTGCCGTGATCGGTGCCGGTTGGGCTGGTTGCAGCGCCGCCACTCGCCTCACCGAACTCGGACATAATGTCACCCTGATAGAAGCGGCACGTACTCTGGGTGGGCGCGCCAGGCGCGTAGAGTTGCACGATTACGCACTCGATAACGGCCAGCACATCTTACTTGGTGCCTACAGCGAGACTCTTGCGCTGATGAAAGCCCTGGGCATAGACAGCGCCAGCGCCTTACTGACTTTGCCTCTGCAAATGTGCTACCCGGATACCGCGAGCGGCATGGAATTTATCGCGCCCAAACTACCGGCCCCACTGCATTTGCTGATCGCCTTACTCAAGGCCAAGGGCCTTAGCCGCGCAGATAAATTATCACTGGCCAGATTCTCCACTACGGCGCGCTGGATGGACTGGCAGCTCCATCAGGATTGCAGCGTCAGCGAACTCTTGCAGCGTTTCGATCAAACCGAAAAACTCTGCCGCCTGATGTGGGTGCCACTGTGCATTGCGGCCTTAAATACTCCGCCAGAACGGGCCTCAGCGCAAGTATTTTTAAATGTCTTGCGCGATAGCCTGGGCGCCAAACGCGCCGCTTCCGACATGCTGATTCCACGCCTGGATTTATCTAGCTTATTACCCGAGGCGGCGGCCAGACAGATACAGCAAAACGGCGGTAAAGTCTTGCTAGGCAATGCCGTCAAGAGTTTGACGCTAGCTGCCGATCAGCGCTGGCAATGTGAGGGCAGCCAGAGCGATCCTGCATTTGCACACCCCTGGGATGGCATCATCGTCGCCACCGATGCCGAACATGCAAAACGCTTGCTGGCGACTGTCAACAGTAAAGAGTTACCAGCACCCAGCATCAGCACCAATTTCAGCTACGAACCGATTACCACCTGCTATCTGCAATACCAGACCAGCCTGCAATTGCCACGCGCCTTTTATGCGTTGGAAGACGCGCCAGAACGACAGCACTGGGGCCAGTTTGTATTCGACCGCGGCCAGTTACATGCAAGCCAGCAAGGCTTACTTGCGGTAGTAGTCAGTGCCTCGGGCGCCGCGATAGAACACAGCCACGATGAGCTGGCCACCGCCATTGCCAAGCAACTGGCAACCAATTTTCAACGCGCCGATTTGGCGACCCCGCTCTGGCATAAAGTCATCTCCGAAAAGCGCGCCACTTACTCCTGCACCCCGGGACTCGTCCGGCCAGAGAATAAAACCAGTATCAGCACACTGTTCATCGCGGGCGACTACACTGCCGGCGACTATCCCGCCACCTTAGAAGCCGCAGTACGCGGCGGCAAGCAAGCCGCTAGCCAATTGCATCAGCAATTGCAGAAGTAAAAACGGCAGGCTTAAAAACCCGCCGCCCGTATCCGCGTCAACCGCTGGAACCTAATCCAAAAAAACAAACCTAGCATGCTGCCAGCGCGCATATCCCATGCGGGCTGCAGGCCTATGTGCTTGAAGAAGCGCATGGGATATGCGCGCTGGCAGGGCTAGCTTTTGGATTTGATCGACACATGTTCCAGCCTCCCGCTCAAATAAAAATCTGCGCGCCTTAGTAGCGCGACCAGCGCAAAGTGCGCCGTGTCGTTACTTTCTGGACTGGCGATACCCACTCTTAGCCTAGCTTGACGCAATTAAGAAAATCCAGGGAGTATTTTTAAGAGCGCTTATCTAATATGCGCAAATCACCATGAATTTGCTGATACTGGCAGGAGTATGACTAAGCAGCACAGGTCAGAAACTAGCATAAAGAAGTAGCGGCGCTGAAAGGTGGCGCAGGGGATTTAACCTCGAGTCCAGCGCGTAGGTTGGACCGCATCATCGTGCCCACGCTTAAGGCTCAAGCAACAACACGTTAAGCCCAGCAAACCAAAACCTCCATGCATCGATGTCGATTCATCTCTACTTGGGCACAAAAACGTGCCCACCCTACCTGGCTTAAAAACCCGCCGTTTTAGCCGCGTCAGCCAGTGAAACCTAAAACAAACATGCTGCCAGCGCGCATATCCCATGCGGCTCGCAGGCCAGCATGCTTGAAGAAGCACATGGGGTATGCGCGTTGGCAGAGGTCGCTTTAGATTTGTTCTACACAACTAAAGCCCCCAGTTCAAACAAAAGTCCGCGCGCCCTAGTAGCGCAAGCAGCGCAAAGTGGCCGTGTCGATACCGTCTGGACTGGCGATACCCACTCTTAGCCTAGCTTGATGCAATTAAGAAAATCCAGGGAGTATTTTTAAGAGCGCCCATCTGGCATGCGCGAATCACCATGAATTTGCTGATACTGGCAGGAGTATGGCTTAGCAGCGCAGGCCAGAATCTAGCAAAAGGGCGTAGCGGTAATGAGGGGCTTGAGTTGGAACTTAGACCTTGGAATTTAGCCGCCGTCGGAGCTGCGCGACTGGAATGACTGCTTAGGGTACTGGCGCCACCGCCAAACGCCATAAAAAACTAATGCACCAACCAAGCCATGAAGCGCAAAGATCGCCACCCCCTCTGCATAGGTGAACCACGCGTACGCAGTCGGAGCACCATTGACATAAGTTTCGACGTACTTGCCATGCCAGTTCTGCCCGGCCGAGTAGCCATCAAGACGACTAGGCCAAGAGGACGCAGCGGATAAGGCACCAAGCACAAAACCGACTATGGCAAGTGAACGCCAACTATCGCGACGAAGTTTTCGTAGCGCTAGAAATGCAGGAACACCAAGTATCAGTACTAGCGTCGCACTGACAGCCACCACCGCGAACAGCACGAAACCAATACCGTAATGCGACTGGGGAGACGAGAGATAGTCGGGCAAAATTCGCAAGAGAAGCAGCAGCGGCTGAACAGTAACCGCTGCAATAGCAGAAATCCAGATTTTCATTGTGTCCTAACGCAAAGATGAAGGGATCGCCTTCGTAAATTTAAAAGTATGTGAAGTCATCATTTGCGATTCCCTGTCCATCGTCCTGTTAACTCTGGACACTTTTTAAACGAAGAAAGTGTTTCATAAAAGAGCAAGTAAGTTCAAATACAAATTCGATCTCAGCCGTGATAACTGCATCGTCGTGTTTGACATAGGTATTTTGATACTTGGTGTAATAGTCGACAAGTCTCTCAAACATATTCGCCAATTGCGATGACCCTCCTCGGTCTTTAACGTATTGCCCTAGCAGAGAGATTTGATTCTCAAGCGACTTTTGGTTATTAAATAACCGCCGAACCAATAATTCGAGTGCCAAACGTAAATCATCAAGAGTATTGCGCCTAAAGACACCGTGGTCGTGTTTCTGAAGTGCCTCATCGAATAGCTTTTTGACTTCAGGGTGATCTGAAAGCCAGTGTTGGGTTTCGACTATGAGAGTTCTATGAATTGCTTCACTATTATCTTGATCGGCGAATTCATTGTACTCAGAGAACAGCTTTACTTTAAGCGTTACAAGTGAAGCGATACATCCATCAGGATTCAGACGATCACAGAGTTCGCGAATAATTTGATATTGCTGCTTTGGAGCGAAGCAAAGCAAGTTATCTAAAAGGGCTGTTCGTTTATTTGGCGATTCAAAAGGATAGCGCGCATGCGGAATATCGACCCCAAAGTCAGCAGCATAAGCGGACGTAATTTCAACGAGCTTTGAACCAGTGAGACCGCTGCTTGTCATCTCAGTGGCAGCAAAGGAAATAAAAGCGGTAGGAATACGGTCACGCATAGAACTTTCCTTGAGAGTTAATAGATATGTCCGTCACCGTGACGGGCGAATCGGACGAGTGAAGCATAAACCATTAAAAAGAAACTCTCGAAACCCGCTAGCAGACTAGCTTTGGAGAGTCTCACTTGGTTTTCAAGACCATTAAAAAAAACGTAAAACCCGTCAACATATTTTATTTCTATTGTACCAATTATATAGATTAAATTGAAATATTCTCTAGGAAGCATTTAAATCTAATAATCCGTAATCTTTACTTAGGTCTTCCATCGCCACAAGCGTATTGCGCCACATTGAATTTCCAAAACAGGTAGCGCTACTGCGCATAATCCATGCGCTTCTTCATGCACATAGGCCTGCGAGTGTGAAACGACAGGGTACTTGGCACTCCGCTTGATTTGGAACTGGTAGTGGGATAAGCCCGGCTGTACTGGGAAGAGGTGGAAAATCGGCTTGATTTACCGTTACTTCGTATTTGGCACTGATTTCTATTTTAACGCTGGTGCTTACGTTCCATTTGGAACTCAATAAAAGGAAGGTTAAGGCAATTGCCAGGCCAAAATGGCGTTTGCGCAAAGTAGTAAAAGCTTGTGGATAACTTGAGTCGTTTGCTGCTGGGGTTGCTTGGGCACCTGTCTTTCCGAATTTATAGACCGCCATAAATTCATCGCCTGTCGCCTTTTGAGCCTTTGCTAGCAAGCCCTTCAGCCTCGTAACTTCTTCATCATCCCCCATCAAACTGCATGCATTTCAACATTTTGCCGAAATGCAATATTATCAGATTGGATAACAACTTTAAGGGTTGATTTGAAGTAAAAGTGCTTTACAGTTAATTCAGATCAAGCGCGAAATTCAAAGAGCGTTAATTTTATCGGCTTTAACGCATCACCACCCGTAGCAGCTCTTGCAAGTCCTCGCCCGAGGCATCCTTTTGCAAGTACTTATAAAGGATGGCAACAATTTCCGCCTTCACCTCTGGCTCATCGATCACCAGGCCATTCTCCTTCAGATATTCGTCCAGGGCGCGCATGGCGGATGCTAGCTGCCTGGAATTGACAATCGCCCCATTCATGATCGCCCCCGCTACTGGGGCAGACTGTGCTTGCGGCGTAGTCGGGACTGCCTGACGCGGCATCGCCTCAGACGTCGGCAAATAACGCTCGGGTATCTCATACATCTTGCGCATACCACCCAGGCCAATCTTGGTCTCGTAGTGCCACCCTTCTTTTTGCGCTCGTGCGTGAATGCTTGGAATCGTTGTAGGTAACTCTGGCAATTTCAACTTTGCGATTTCTGACGCGGCATACATTTTTCTCGACACAAGACTTCCTCTCTTCTAACTGTTGCGTTTCCGTCGGTTATTTTTAAATCCAAAAAAGCAAAATATTCATATATAAATCAATGACTTGTTAATGCATTTGGCGAGGCGATACAAAAATTTAAGTCTTCTGATTAAAAAGATCTTTACAGAAGACTTCCTAAGACTTAATATGCATTCACTGACTAACCAAACAGGGGTAAGAAATGAATGCATTAAATGGCGTAAAAAAAACCGCACAAGGCGATTGGCATCGGGCGCAAGTCATCGCAGAACTTCATATGGCGGGCTGGTCAATGCGAAAGCTGTCGATGCAAAGCGGATACAAAGCCCAAACACTGGGCACTGCTTTGGACAAACCTTACCTCAGGGCGGAAAAAATCATTGCCGCCGCTATCGGTATTGCTCCCGAAGTCATCTGGCCTGAACGTTACGCAAAGCGCAATTTTACGCCCGTTTTACCCCTTTCATTGCGAAACACTCAAAACACTTCGCGGAATGTCATACCAGTTTCCGAACCACTTAACGCCGTTGCTGCTTAAGTCTGTTGCGATGACTGCATATTAATTAATTATTTTAAAAACTTCTACTAAGTTGTTTCCCGGAGTGAAAACCATGGTGTTAAGAAAAAGAAGCTGGAAGTCGCGCCGTGCCACCAGCCTGTCTGAGGCGGTAGAGATGTGCGTAGATTATGCCGCCGAGCAACGCCGTCCGACCAAGGTGCTGGCCGATTTGATGGGCGTAGAGCTAAAAACCCTGTACCGCTGGTTGGCGGAAACATCGATGCCACTGAACAAGGTACGGCAGTTTGAAACCTTTTGTGGCGCGACTTTCATCAGTGAATATTTGTGTATGGCACAGGGCGATAAGGTGGTGGTGGATATCCCCATGGGAAAAAAGGCGCATGTAACCGACCTGGCTGAGGTGCAAGGTAATTTTGCGGGAGTAATTGTTTTGCTGGCACGCTTTTATCAGCACGGCGACGCGGTGGAAGAAACCGTGGCGGCGATTACCACCACCCTGTCACAACTGGCGTATCAGCGCTGCAACGTGCTCAAGGCGGCGCAGCCAGAACTTGAACTTTTTGGAGAAATGTAATGGCTGAATGTCTTATTCCACCACCGCCACCACTCCCTACATCTACTGTGGAAATTAGTAAGCAAGTGGCGGTTGTTGCTAGCCAAGATTATGTCGAAGCAACGTGTAGTTATCGGAATCATCTAAGAGAGCAGCGAAGATTGCTACAGCTTCGTCATGTTTTTCCCCAGTCAGTGCAGCTGACTGACCAATCAGAAAATCACGATTCTTAGATGGATGAAAATGTTCTGTTTCGTCCAGATTGCTTAGTAACCATGCGATGACCATCGTTTGAGTGTCGATCTGATCTTGTAGTTGTTGGAACCGAAGATTTGTAACAAGCATAAATTCTTCTAATTTTTCCATGAGGGGTGTCCTGTGAAAGTGAATGTATTGCAGTTGAGCCTGCCTAGCCATTTTACTGGAACGAGACTACCTCTCACCTTATCAGGAGCCTTGGCATGAGCCAGGTAATTATTAAAACCCATTACAGCGCGGCAGAGTTGGCGGCCATGCGCTTGCCGGGCTTGCCTACGGTTGTTAGTAGCATGATTGCAAAAGGCGAGCGCGACGGCTGGACATTCAACGAAGTCAAAGGCCGTGGCGGCCTGCGCCGCGAATATGCACCACCAGCCGAAGTGATGACGGCGATCTATCAGAAAGCGACCCAGCACGCCGCCCCAGCGCTCGTCACACCAGCAACCACGGCAGTGGCAGTCGTCACGCCGGTGGATGCGCATAGCCTGAGTTCACGTCAGCTGACGGTAGAGCAAGCACGGGAGCGGATTGTGGCTTTTATCCAAGGCCACCCGCAAGGTGCCAAGGCCGCCGTAGCCTGGCTCAATACTGAAAAAGCCGCTGGTACGCTGGCTGGCACTATGGTGTGGGCGCTGGCCAATGCCTGGGACAAACCACGGGCTGGCCAGACATTAACGGCCAAGACGTATTACAACTGGCTGGCGCAAAAGAAGGAATTTGGCCGCTGTGCGCCCAAGAAGCCTGCCAAAGACATGACGATATTGCCCTGGCATGTGCTGGCTATCTCGCTTAAGCAAAGGCCGCAGGGGTCAATGATGGTCTGGATCGCTGAGCAGATTGCCGAGCAATGGCAAGAGTCCTGGGGCGATGCGCCACCGACTGTGCGGGCGGTGTCCTATTTTTTTAATGAGAAGTTTTCAGCACTGGATCAGCTGAAGGGACGCCATACCGGCTCTGCCATGCGCTCGCATATGGCTTCTACCCCACGCAGCAATGCCGGTTTGTCGCCATGGGAGATTGTGCATGCCGATGGCTGGAATACCCACTTTACGGCACCACACCCGGTCAGCGGCGAGTATGTAACCTATGAAGTCTGGCATGCACACGATGTGGCTACGCGCTATGTGCCGCCATATGGTATCGGCCTGACAGAAAACTTTGAAGTCATTTCATCGTGCATAGAAAACGCGATGCGCTTCGGCGGTGTGTTTGCCCTATTACAAACGGATTCGACAGGGGTCATCAAGAACAGTGAGCGCCTGAAAACCAATAGCGCCACCAGCTTGGCAGACCGCGCCGGTTTTACCATCATCCACCCAGTAGAAGTGGGTAACAGCCAGGCCAACGGGATAGCCGAAAATTTTAATAAGTACCTGGATCGCTGTAGCCGTGAACTAGCGACCTACCAGTCCAAGGATATGGATAGCCTGACGCTCAAGCGCGTTAAAAAGATCACGGCCAAGATGGTGGTGGCCAGCAACAAAGGTGACTTGGCTGAACGCGCCCAGCTCAAACGCGAAGCCGAGCGCATGGGCAAAGGCAAGGTGTTTGATAGCTATGCCGAGGCGCTGGCCTGGCTGGAAGAGAAGCGTATTGCGTTTAATCACAAGCCGCATAGCGCACTAGAACAGATACGTGATGCCAAGAGCGGAAAGCGCCGCCACCAAAGCCCACAAGAAGCGCTTGACGCCGCGAAGGCCGCAGGCTGGCAACCAGTAATGATTGACGAGCTGCATCTGGTGGACATGTTCTGGCAGCACACCCAGCGCAAAGTGATCCGCGCCACGGTACAGCCTTACGGCAAGATGAAATTCACCCATGGCGACCTGGCCAACTGGGAAGGCAAATTAGTCACCGTGGCCTTTGATGAGAACAACAGCGAACACGTCTGGGTAAAAGACAACCAGGGCACGATCATCTGCGAAGCACTGGCGGTGAAAGCAACACCGTATGCCAGCCAGACGGCGCTTGAAGCCGCTGTAGAAAAACGCAGCCTGGCACAGATAGCGCGCATCAATAAGAAAGCTGAAAACATCCGCTCCCGCATCCCTGGCACCGTGATTGAAAACGAGGGTGACTTTATTGAAGATAGCAAAACGCCCCGCCTTCAGACGATTGCCGATTTTATCGATGTGGTGCCGCACCAGGCCGCCGAGGCAAAACTGAATATCCTGGATTTTTTACCGGAAAAGAAAGAGGCAGAAAAAATGATGAGTTTTAACGACACGATGATGTGGCTACAGGAGGGCAAAGACGAGGCAGCGCAAGAAAATGCCGCTGCTTAACTAGAGATTAAGCAACGGCACCACCACTACTAACAACACTACCACTAACTACAAAGAAGGATTTTACATGAAACGTCACTACGTCAAAACTACGAATCACCAACGCTTTATGGCAGGTGTCACTGCCGTCGAGAATCGCGGCAGCCCTGAAGCCTGCATTTTGCTGCTGACGGGCAACCCTGGCACTGGCAAGAGTACTACCGTTGATCATTGGGGCAGTGAGCGCGACGCGATCTATCTGGAAGGCATGCCAGGCATGAGCATTACCTTTGTGCGTGACTACCTGTCCGACCAGACCGGTGTGCCACAGGGCAGCAAGTTTGCTCAGTATAAGGCGATGGTGGAACATTTTAGCCGTAGTGGCCAGCCCATCATTTTGGACGAGGCGCACCACGGCCTGGCGAATAAGGCCGAGTGTATCGAATACCTGCGCCGCATTGCCGAGCAAGCCAACGTGATCCTGGTACTGGTCTGCCATACCTCGGAACGGCACCGCTTCTCAGAAGAAAAACTGGCCCACATCGCCACCCGTATCTCTGATGCCCCGCAGTTACGCGCCGCCACGGTGGCCGACTGCGTGATTTACCTGAACGAGTTGTGCGAGGTGCAGGTCGATACCGGCGTGGCACAGCAGGTGTTTGAGCAATCATCCGGCCGCTACCGACTGATGGCCAATGCAGGCCGCACCCTGGAGGCGATTGCCGGCAAGTTAGGCAAGGCCAGCCTGACGGCGTCGGACATCAGCAAGATCGCCTTGTGCGAAGACGCCATGAAAGCCTTGAAGCGGGGACAAGGCAAATGAGGCCATATAAAAGAGTCGCGAGCGGCGGCCTGCGCCAGCGCAGCTGGTGGGTGATGCGCCGCCGCATCGTGTTCACCGTCCCCGAGTTGCTCTCCATCGTCACGGATGGCACAGAAACGAATAGCAGCAGCAATCTGGCGAAATATGTCAATTGCTTGATGCGTTACGGCGTGCTGCACGTCGATGCCAAATTGGCGGCAGTGGGCACGCAAGGCGGGCGCAAGTCTTATCGTTACCGCCTGGTGATTAATAACGGCCCGAAAGCGCCGGTATATCGCACGATCAGCAAAGAGCTATACGACCCTAACACCGATACCGTGTTTGCCTTGGTCAAGCCGAGTGAGGATGGCGATGAGTGAGCAACTTGATCCACGTGACCCGCGCATAGTCGCTCTGGCGCAAGAGGCGGTGGCGCGCCTGGGCAGCACCACCAAGGTGGCGTTGGCTATCGATGTCTCCAGGCCGTACCTATCGCGCTATCTGAACAACGATTTGGACGGCGTCAAGGATATAGAAAAACGCATCGCCGAGCATTTTGACCGCAGGGTGTGTCCGCATACCCAGATCGAGATCACGCCGAATGAATGCCACAGCCGCGCCAGAAGCCCCAAGCCGTTTGGCGGCAATGCCCGCCTGGCGTACTGGACTTGTTGTCAGTCTTGCCCGCATCAACCCGAACCATCATTCGATAAAGTAAAGGAGGCAGCATGAGTAAATCAATCTTACATATCAGGCCTGATGGCAAGGGTTACGCATTGGTGTGTGCCGTCACCGGAGCGAAAGATTACGTGGTCGCCGCACGCATTCCCAGAGAGGCATTTGCAAAGAAATTTGCCGCTGTGCCTGAACTGATCGACGCTGCCATTTTTGCCGCCAGTGTCATCAAGAGTAACGGCATGGTCGAACTGAGCGAACAGATGGCCTACCAGTATTTGGAAGAAGCCTTAACAGCTGCTGGTCATGTCATCGATACGCCAGCCATCAAAGAGACGCAGGGGGAAGCCGCATGAAAACCGCAAAATTAAATGCCGTGGCACAGCACGTCGTACTGAATACCTTAATTGCCAGCGCGAAGCGCATGCTGAAGCAATGGCAGATCTGGTGGATTGATAGCCAGTATCGTGCCCTCGGCGATTATGTCCAGGAGCTGCAAGTGAATCAAGTCGATGCAGAGCGCGCCCGTGTTGCCTTACTAATTCGTCGTGTTGTTATCCGTGCCGACATGCGTGACTTGGGAGGCAATTGAGATGAACGCCATTAAAAACATTGAAGTACTGCTCAGCCATGGCGAAACGCCCAGCTATAGCGAAATCGAAGCCGCGCTGGAACAAGCGCTGCGTGAGAGGAATTTTCACAAGCGCGCTGCTGAGGATCTGATCAATTGGATGTCTTCTCTGGTGACAGCGCAACTTTGTAGCGACACCGTGGCGGTCACCGACATCCTGGCTTGCTTTATTGAGAAGAATGTCAGGGTTGGTCGGCAGCATTCCAACGAGGTGCACTAATGAATCACTTTGAACCAAACGAACCCTGGCCACCGCCAGAACCGCAAGAGAAAAAACCACCGCAGCAACGTACCCCCATCGGCCCTACCGATGTTTAACTTAACACCAGGAGAACAGCAATATGGCAACCGCCCAAAAACAACGCATTAAAGCAGCAGCCCAGGTCTGGGTTGCCCAATCCCAGGACGACGCAGCCGCCACCATCCGTCAGATCGGTGAAACCAGCCGGATTGTCGCCCGCTTCACTGCCGACATGAATGACGAAATCGCGGCCATTACCCATAAATACCAGGCACTGATCACGCCCCAGCAAGAACGCTTGAAAGAAATGCAGTCCGGTGTGCAGACATGGTGCGAATCCAACCGCGACACGCTGACCAACGCTGGCCGCGTCAAGAGCTATAGCTTCATCACTGGATCAGTCATGTGGCGTCAAAGGCCGCCGAGCTGCTCGGTGCGCGGTGCCGATGCCGTGATCGATACCTTGAAACGCCTCGGCCTGACCCGCTTCATCCGCACCAAGGATGAAGTCAACAAGGAAGCCATCCTCAATGAACCGGCGGGCGTAGCTGGGGTAGCGGGAATTTCTGTAGTGACGGGCGTGGAAGATTTTGTAATCGAGCCGTTTGAGCAGGAAGCTTAATAGGTATTTCAGCGCCCGGGTGCAGGTGGCGCACATCTTCACCATATTTCCGGTAACAGCACCAGCCCATGCAGGGGTTCAACCTTTCCCTCTGTGAATGTGCCGAATGACCCACGAGACTGGTCACTTTATTTAAAACCTATTTATTTAACGGAGTAACACATGAACAAGCAAGAACTGATCGCAGCAATTCAAGCACGCGCCATCCATTACAAAGACTCTGGCGTGCAAAGAAATTCAGTCGAAGCCGTATTGGACTCTTTGGCCGATGTCATTAACGTCGCATTGGCTCAGGGTGAAGAAGTCGCCTTGCCCGGCATAGGCAAATTCAGTGCAGAAGAGCGCGCAGCGCGTAAAGGCCGCAACCCTGCGACTGGTGCCGAGATCGACATCGCTGCAAAGACGGTACCGAAATTCAGCGCCGCCAAGGTGTTGAAAGATGCAATCGGACGCTGTTAGACCTTAAGCGAAACCCGAGGTCACTCTCGGGTCTGCCGGACGCGGTTGTCCGGTACTGATGAGCAGCCGAGGAAAATATGTCAATCACAAAAGAACAATGGACGCAGGTCGAGACCGAACTATCAGGATCATGGGGGCATGTTGAAATGCTGATAGATGGTTTTAAAGTTAACTTGCACGTTGAGCGCGTTAAATTGCTGAAGTACACCATCATGACCTACGTCAATGGCCAATTTTGTGGCAAATGGATGATTGCAGACAGCGAGGAAGGTAAGCGATTTTTTTGCACTAAGTCATCCTTTGTGCTGTCAGCTAAACACCGTGCCGAATTGATTAAGATCTGGGGTGGTAAACGTTGCCCGAAGGCGAAACTGGAAGAGTTAAACAAGAAAACAACGATACTCATGCCACATTGGAGCAACGTTAAAACCATGCGCCGCCACTTTGAAAAAAACAATCAAAGCCTTGAATTGGTATCGATTGGTTTTCAAGCATGAAACCATTAAAAAACGCTACCCAGTTGCGCACTGCTGAAATGGCGCAGATCCATATCGCCAAAAAACAATTGGCCTTGGAAGATGACGCCTACCGCGCCATCCTGCTGCAAGTCACCGGAAAAACCTCTAGCAAGGATCTGACGTGGCAAGAACGTAAGGCCTTGCTGGATCATTTTAAAAAGTGCGGCTTCAAGGTTAAGGCCAAGACAGCCGGGCGCAGCTTGCCGAATGTGGCAGCTGAGCGCATGCCGCGCATGCGCAAGATAGAGGCGCTACTGGCCGAGGCTGGCAGGCCTTGGGCGTATCTTAAGCCGATGATAGAAAACCTGGGGCGCAGTGACATTGCGTTTTGCGATGGTGACGACCTGTCCAAGATCATCGCCGCTTTGATGAAAGACGCCCAGCGCAACGGGAGAAACCTGGGATGAATTGCCTGAACATCGATCAGTCTGTGCCTGATGTGCCACCACTGGCCAATTTGCCAGAGAGTGCGCAAAAGCTGATCGCCTTGATCGGCCTCATGCCGACCTTACGCCTGATCGATGCGCATGGCGGCACCATCGTTAATTTATACCATAGCGAAACCAGTCTGGAACGCATGAGCAAGACAGTCGGGCGGGACGCTGCCGCGACGCTGCTAAAATTTTTCGGCAACGACCCGTTCACGGTGCCCAACTGCCATCGTGCTATCAGGCTGTTTCGCAACGCGGGGATATTGGCCGAGTTTGACCAACTGACCCTGCGCGAAGGTTTGTCGGCACGGGCCAGCGTGCTGCGCATCACGCGCCGCCTGCATCTGCATGAACGCCAGGTGTGGCGCATCCTCAAAACCACCGGCACGGAAACCAAAGAAGTCGACCCGCGCCAGATGAGCTTGATTTGAGCGCTAACTGATTTGACAGCGGTATACAAATAAAAACCGCTAGGCAGTGATGCCTAGCGGTTTTTTTATGTGATTTAATATTGTATTGCTGTCAGTTTTCCGTTGGTGAAATACAAATAACTGTTATCGCCATAGACCCATTGTTCTTTGCTGCCGCTCGCCGTGATTGTCGTATTAATTTTTCTTGGCTCTCCCCAACCTGTATTTAATACTGCTTTGCTCGACATTCCGATTCTTGGTTGAGGTCGCGCAGGTTGCGCAGGGTAATCCTCTGACTTTTTTATTGGAATGCAATCGGATTTATCCTCCATGTTTCTAAGCTCTACTTGAGACAAGTTTAAGCAATCGATCCGCTTCTTTTTTATATCCGCCGCGTTTGTATTTGTGCAAATTATGACAGTGAGAAAAAAAATGTATAACTTCATGGTGTCTCCATTTAAGAAAGCTAAGGTCGCAATGGTGATTGCGGATTAAGTTCATCAATTAACCTAACTTCTGTACTATAACGTTTCATAAAAAGCTTTTCCATCAGTACATGTTAATGTCGCAAGCTTACCCTTGCTACTTTGACGTTTCCCCTCCCAAATATTCAACAACTGCTGACATGCGTCAGTCTGTAGTCGCGCCCGCGCGTCCCGTACATTGGCATTTGCTGACATCGATCAGTCTTTCCAAATACTTTAATGTGGGGTCGCACAATGAAACTGCTCAAATTTCGCATGGCAGGCTGGCTGATCTTTGCCTTGGCACTGTCAGCCTTAATCTTTGCCCTGGCACCGAACCAGATTCCCGTCAGCCTGTACAAAATTAACCTGATCGCCATGGCGGGCGTGGTCGGCTATTGGCTGGATCGTTCGCTGTTTCCGTATGCACGCCCGGATAGCTTTCTGTTTGCTGAGACACCGCACGACACTAGTGTTGACGGTGGTAGCCTGGACTTTGATCTGGAAGTCGCGGTGCAGAGCAATGTGCTGTTTGCCACCGCACAGATCCGCCGCGCCATCATCGTGGCGGCCAGCATGATCGCGGTTGGGCTGGGGGCGTAATGCAGGGTCACCCAAAATCGCACTCAAGCACACTCGTCGTCAAGATTGCCTTAGGCGTGATGGCATTTTGGGCTGTCCAGATCGGTAGTGCCGTGGTGCTCGCCACTTGCGCCAGCCCTGTCCACGCGCAAGAGACACCCCGCGCATCGTTACAACACCGTACCGCTTTAACGCGTATTGCACACGCGGACTGGGGCTTAGATGCACCAGTGCCGCTATTCGCCGCGCAGGTGCAACAAGAATCTGGCTGGAACCCGCAGGCTGTTTCGCGGGTCGGTGCCACAGGCATGGCGCAGTTTATGCCAGCCACTGCTCAGTGGTGGTGTGCCTTAAACAAACTGTCAGCCATTGAATGCCAGCCAAACAATCCGGTCTGGGCCATGCGCTCACTGGTGGGTTATGACCGCTGGCTATATCAGCGTGTCAAAGGCAATACAGAGTTTGACCGTGCCTGGGCGATGCTGCGCAGCTATAACGGCGGGCTAGGTCATTGGCAAAAAGAAGCGACCATCGCCAATGCCGGATTTAACCGGATCGCCATCGATGCCGCCTGTGGCCGCGCCAGCCGCCATGTGAGCCATTGCGCTGAAAACCTCGCTTACCCAGACCGCATCCTTAACCGCATCCAGCCGCGCTATGCGGCCTGGGGCAGAGTCGTGGTGCCAACATGATCGACCTGTTCATTAAAACCTATTGGTCGCAGCTGGTGACGCTGGCGCTTGGCATATTGCTTGGCTGCTTTGTCACCGGCTGGTTTAACGCTGGCGAACTAGCGATTGCCAAGGGCGACAATGCCACGCTCAAAGCGGAGCATAAAGAACAGGTAGCGCAGACGGCTACTGCCGCCCTCAAGCGCATCGTGACGGCCAATGAGCGAGCAGACAGCTTGCAAATCGCCCTGGACCAAACCGAAAAAGACTTAATCACGTCCAAACTGGAGAAGCAACATGCAATCAAAATGTCGACTACTGGCCGCGCTTGCCTTAACAACGCTACTGTGCGCCTGCTCAACGATCAGGCCGCAGGAAGTCCAGCTGCAACCCTGCCCACGCCCGCCAGCAAGCCTGTTGAAGCGGATGCCGCCATTGCCACCGATACCGACGTCGCCCAATGGATCAACGAAGCCAAAGCCCAATACAACGTCTGCCGCGCCAGGTTAGACACCTTGATCGACTGGCACTTCCCTATCACCTCACCAGAAGAAAACCCGCATGACTGATATTTTTGATCGCGCCTCAGAGCATGAGGCCAATGCCAGGCAAGACGCAATAAACCGGCAGCTACGCCAGTCCGGCCTGGCTGGCAAGACCGTGCTGGACTCGGCCAGCGAGTGCGTAGTCTGCGACGAAGAACTGCCAGAGGCACGCCGCGTAGCGCTGCCGGGCGTGCAGACCTGCGTCAGCTGCCAGGGTGAGCTGGAGCGTGCGGTGAACTACAGCGGCAAGCACTGCAACAGGGGTATCGCATGACAGTCCAACTAGAACTATGGCATCTCATCTTGCTGCTGGTCGCCTTCTTTGGCGCGGTTGGCGCCGGTGGCAAGATGCTGTTTGCCCAGTTTGAGAAGACGCTGGCGGTGCGCTTTGTGGCGCAAGAGAACGCGGCGCTAGCGGCAAACAAGACCATTCATGACGCCTTAAACCGCCACCTGTTGGAAGAAGGTAAGGCGCTGATACAGATGCAGGCCTTGGAGCGTGACTTCCTGACCTGGCGCGCCGAGCTGCCTATGCAGTATGTGCGGCGTGAAGACTATATCCGCAACCAGACGATTATCGAATCCAAGCTAGACGGCCTGTGGCAGAAACTAGAAATTATTCAACTGAGAGGCAATAAATGATTGATCACACCAAGGTAAGGCGCGAGGCGATGCGCTGGTATTTACTGCTGACGCTGTACAACGCGCAACCGGTGGGCTGCTATGAAGAGGTCTTGCTCTCGACCATCAGCGGGATTTACCCCGATGTGACAGCGCTGGAGATCCGCCGCGAGACCAATTATCTCGAGACGCGTGAGCTGATCGACATCCATAAAGAGGCCAGCGGCCGCTGGTTCTCGCAATTGAGCCGTACCGGCATCGATATTGCCGAGTACACCGTTGCCTGTGAGCCTGGCATTGCCCGGCCTGTCAAGACCTGGGGCTGAGATGCCACCGCGTTCTAAAGTAGAGCAACTACCCAAGGCGATCAAACAATGGCTCGATGCCCAGCTAGTCGATGGCAGCTTTGCCGGTTACGAGCTGCTGGAGCAGGAAGTCAACACCCGCCTGCGTGAGGCGGGCGCTGGCTTTACCATCGGCAAGAGCAGCATCCACCGCTATGGCAGCGGCTTTGAAGACAAACTCAAATCCTTAAAACTAGTCAGCGAGCAGGCTAAAGCCATGATCGATGGCAGCCCAGATGAAGAGGATGCCGTCAGCCAGGCGTTAATCAGGATGACGCAAGAGAAGCTGTTTAACGTGGTGCTTGACCTGCAAGTGGACCCGGAAAAGTTGAATTTAGCCAGTGTCACCCGCGCCATCGCCGATCTGTCACGCGCCTCCATTACCAATAAGAAGTACGCAGCCGAAGTCAAGACCAGGGCGCAATCAGCGGCCGAGGCGATCAGCCAGGTTGTTAAAAAAGCCGGTTTGTCTGGTGAAGCGATAGACCAGATTCGCCGTGAGATCTTGGGCATAGCCGGATGAGCCAGTTGCTCGCCCCAACGGTGCTGCTGCCGTATCAGCAAGCCTGGATTGCCGACACCGCCGCCGTCAAGGTCTGCGAGAAGTCGCGCCGGGTCGGTCTGTCCTGGGCGGAAGCGGCCGATGCGGCATTAACTGCTGCCGCCAGTACCACGGCCGGTGGCGATGATTCCTGGTACATCGGCTACAACCAGGACATGGCCAAAGAGTTTATCCGCGATGTCGCCTTCTGGGCCAAGCATTACCAGCTGGCGGCTGGCGAGATGGAAGAGGCGGTGTTTGTCGATGAAGACAAGTCCATCCTGACCTTTGCGATTAGCTTTGCCTCAGGCTTTCGGGTCACCGCCTTGTCTAGCCGCCCGTCCAATTTGCGCGGTAAGCAAGGTCGCGTGATTATTGATGAGGCTGCATTCCATAACGATTTGCCGGGATTGCTCAAGGCGGCCATGGCGCTGTTGATGTGGGGCGGCAAAGTACGCATCATCTCTACCCATAACGGCGACACCAATGCCTTTAACGAACTGATCCAGGACTGCCGCGCCAAAAAGCTGCCGTACTCGGTGCACCGCATCGAATTTGACAAGGCGGTGAAGGAAGGGCTGTTTCAGCGCATTTGTCTATCGACTAAACGGCAATGGACAGAGCAGGCCGAGGCTGACTGGGTCGCCTCCATGCGCGCCTTCTACGGCAGCAGTGCCGGTGAAGAGCTGGACGTGATCCCCGGATCTGGCGCAGGCACGTATCTACCGCGTGCCGTGATTGAGGCCTGTATGCAAGCGGGTATCCCGATATTGCGCCTGGCCTTGACGGATGCCTTTACCCTGATGCCAGCCCATCTGCGTGAGGCAGAGACGGCGGACTGGTGCAATGAGCACCTGTTACCGCTGCTAAAGAAACTTGACCCTAACCTTGACCATTACTTTGGTGAAGATTTTGCCCGTTCAGGCGATTTGACCGTGTTCTGGCCTTTGGCGCAAAGCCGCAGCCTGCGCCTGATCACCCCGTTTGTGGTGGAACTGCGCAACGTGCCGTTTGAGCAGCAAAAGCAAATCTTGTTCTACATGATTGACCGCTTGCCGCGTTTTCAGGCGGGTGCAATGGATGCACGCGGCAATGGCCAGTACCTCGCCGAAGTCGCGATGCAGAAGTACAGCGCGGCCCGTATCGGCCAGGTGATGCTGTCGGTGGAATGGTACCGCGAGAATATGCCGCGCTTTAAGGCGGCGTTTGAAGACAAGGTGCTGGTGATACCGGAAGACGCCGACGTGCTGGGCGACTTACGCGCCGTACGCATCGAGCGCGGGGTCGCCAAGGTGCCCGATACCGCCCACACCCGTGGCAGCGATGGCCGTGACCGTCATGGCGATGCCGCCGTGGCGCTGGCAATGGCGACTTATGCGGTCTACCAAATGACGCCTGCCGGTGTCTGTGACGGCTTTGAATCAGTCGCCCGTAGAGGGAGCACTGAAGATTCAGGCCGCAATGACAATGACTATTCCAGCTCCAGGAGCATGCTATGAGTAACAACACAAAAACAACCAAAATACTAGACCAATATGGCCAGCCTATCGACAGCGGTCTGTTGGCTGAGCCGCAGACCGCACGCATCAACACCCTGCAAAATACCTATCTGACGCCGATGCTAGGCGGCCTGACACCGGCACGCCTGGCGCGCACCCTGCAAGAGGCTGACAACGGCAACCTGGTCGAACAGCACCGGCTATTCTCTGACATGGAAGAGCGCGACGCCCATTTGCGTGCCGAGATGGATAAACGCAAGAACGCTGTCGCCAGCCTGCCCTGGGACATCGTGCCACCGCGCAACCCGAGTAGCGCAGAGCTAGCTACTACCGAGTGGGTGCGCGAGGTGCTGCAAGACGCGATAGACCCGATAGAAGACATGCTGCTGGCCTTGATGGAAGGCCCTGGGCATGGTTTTGCCGCAGTAGAGCTGGAATGGCGACAGCAGGGGCGTGAGTTGCTACCCTCGTTTCATCCACGGCCACAGGAGTGGTTCCGCCTGAACAGCACGCGCAGCGCCTTGACCCTGATCGACGCCTCTATCGACGGCACTGCGTTAAACCCGTTTTCTTGGGTCATGCATACGCACGGCAAGGCGAAAAGCGGTTATCAGGGGCGCATGGGTCTGTATCGCACCTTGGTCTGGCCATTCTTGTACAAGGCATACGCCCTGGGCGACTTCGCCGAATTCTTGGAAACCTACGGTTTGCCTATCATTGTCGGCAAGTATTTTGCTGGTGCATCCGCCGATGAGAAAGCCAGCCTGATGCGTGCCGTGACGGCGCTTGGCCATGATGCCCGCGCCATCATGCCTGCCGGAATGACGCTGGAAATAAATGAGGCCAGCGCCAAGGGCGGTGATTCTGCGCACCTGGCGATGGTCACCTGGGCAGAAAAAGCCGAGTCCAAAGGCATCCTGGGGCAGACGCTGTCCGCCGATACCGGCAGCAAGGGCGGCGGCAGCTTTGCCCTGGGTAAAGTGCATAACGAGGTGCGGCATGACATCATGCGTGGTGATGCCCGCCAGATCGCGGCCACCTTAACCCGCGACCTGATCTATCCGCTGGTAGCGCTGAACCGTCCTGGCTTGGATGGTCTGGCACGTTGCCCGCGCTTTGTGCTCGATGTCGCTGAGACGGACGACATGGCGCAATATGCCGATGCCTTGCCCAAGCTGGTCGGCGTGGGCTTTCAGATCCCGCGTGCCTGGGCGCAGGAGAAGCTGCATATTCCGCTGGCGCAAAAGGACGAAGAGGTGTTAAGTTTGCCAGTGGCCGTCCCTATGGCTCCTGTTACGTCTGTTACCCCAACGGCGGTATTAACGGCGGCACTGTCCGCTCAGCCTGCTTCAGAGCCGGTTGATCCGCTTGACCCCACCTTGCCACTGGTCGATCAGTTGTCGCAGCATACCGCCCCAGCCTGGGCTAGCCAGCTCGATCAACTCAAGAGCCTGGTGGACAGCAGTACCAGCCTCTCCGCCCTGCAAACGGACATGATTAACGCCTTTGGTGACCAACCGCAAGAAGCCCTGGTCAGTCTGATGGCGGCAGCCTTTGCCTTGGCAGAACTGAAAGGCATCAGTGACGTCATGGATGAGGCTAGGAGTGGAACCTAAGATGCCAGTCAATTTAGGCTTCCCCGGCAAAGACGCTGCCGGTAATCAGGTATCGAACCCGTTTAAAGAACAGCTGGAGTTCTTCCGGCAAAAGCTGAATTTGCCGAGTGAGCGCTGGGACGACATCTTTAAATCGGCGCATGACCGTGCCCTCATCGTCGCCGGTGCGGGCACGGCTGATTTGATGCAGGACTTAAATGCCGCGATCACCAAAGCCATTGCTGACGGTGGCGGGCTGGAAGTCTTTCGCCAAGACTTTGACGCTCTAGTGCAAAAGCATGGCTGGACGGGCTGGACGGGTGAGTCTAGCGAAGCCGGACGCGCCTGGCGCACCCGCATCATCTATCAGACCAATATGTCCACCAGTTACGCCGCCGGGCGCTGGAAGCAACTGAAACACCCAGACCTGTTGGCTTTACGGCCGTACTGGAAGTACGTGCATGCCGATGGCGTGGCGCACCCCCGGCCGCTGCACGTTTCCTGGAACGGCCTCGTCTTACATCATGAGCACCCGTTTTGGGACACCCATTACCCGCCCAATGGCTGGATGTGCCATTGCCGGGTGACGCCGGTGGATGCGCAGGAATACGCCAAGGCGCAAGCAAAAGGACGTAGCGAACCGCCCGCAGGCTGGCAAGCGCCTAGCCCGCGCACCGGCGCGCCTGTGGGGATTGATCGGGGTTTTGATTACGCACCAGGAGCGAATGCGCACCGACCGCTCAAGGATTTTATTGATGCCAAGCTGATTAAACTCAGTGCACCGATAGGTTCACGCTTATGGGCAGGCTTGCAAGCAGTGCTGGAAAAAGAGCAGGCCTTAGCGTGGCAAGCCATGGTGGATCGGGTCAGCACCACCTTGAAGGCGACGGGTGAGGCAAGGCTTGCGCACGTAGTCGAAGCAGAGACCGTTAAAAGTTTAGCTGAAGCTGGCGTCAAATTGGACAATGCGGCCGTATGGCTGCGTGACGATGAACTGTTACATGCCTTGCGTGATTATAAAGATGCACGTGGCGTCAGCTTGCCAATAGAAGTTTGGCAGAACCTAAGAACGTATTTAGACGAAGCAACGCCCTATCTTGATACAGAAGACCAGGCATTAATTTATGTGTTTGAAGTACCAGATGGTTTGGGTAAAGTGGTAGTGCGTGTGAACTATAAAGAGAAAGCGCGGTTTGATGGTGTGCGTGATCGAATTAAATCTAATTTCATACGCACTGGAGGCGTTTTTGATCAAAGGCATCTTGATAAAGAAGAACGTTTTATCAAATTGAATAAGTAAGCGAGCGGTGCCGGATTCGAACCGGATCATAGGGGTCTTATGACTAAGATGCCTAACCATTCCCATTGGAAACAACCGCTCTATAGAAAGGATAGCACATGACTAGCGTGATCACAATTAACAGCACGGCACTGACGGCGCTATTAACGAGCTTGCAGCAGCGCACCGGCAACATGCAGCCTATTCTCTCCGCTATCGGCGAAGACATCATGGAACGCACCAAGCAACGCTTCTCGACGGGCACGGCACCGGACGGCACACCGTGGGCAGCAAATAGCCAGGCCACCTTGATGCGGTATCTGAACAAGAACGAAAAGAAGTCTCCAGGGAAGGTTTTTTCAGCCAAGAGCGGAAAGATCAGTGCAAAGGGCAAAGGGCTGGCCATGAGCAAACGCCCATTGATAGGCGAGAGCGGCAGCCTGGCCGGACAATTCCATGTGAGTAGCGATGCGAGTAGCGTGACGGTTGGCTCCACCATGAAATACGCCGCCATGCAGCAATTTGGCGGCAAGAAGAGCCAGTTCCCTAATTTATGGGGCGACATTCCGGCAAGGCCTTTCCTGCCCATTACAGCGGCCGGAACTTTCTACCCTGAAGAAGAGCGCCTGATCGTGGATACCTTGCGCCGTTACCTGGCCGAACCGTAGTACGGTTTAAAAAAAGCGGTTTTTGCATTAGCGGGCTTTTAAGGCGTTTAAAATCCACGGTAGGCAAATTCCCTCGTCTTTGATGGGACACCCCCCGTTACACCCCCGTTAAAATCGCTTTAAATGGCATTGCCGATTGAAAAGCTTGGTCGGCAAGTAACAAATTGGCAGAAATAGCCGGGTGCGGCCTTTTATCTGCTTGCGGATTTGGGCTTACACTACACATAATGCAGTCCTTGAATTAAGTCTCCCCCCTTCGTTTTACCAATCAGTACCCACTGCTGACACGCGTCAGTCTGATGTTGTGGTCTTCGCCTTGGCAACATGGCGACATGACAAAGCCATCTGCCCCACATCCAATTCAACAGAACACATCGCTGCTAGCGGTAGCGGCTTGCTCGATGGCGCTTACCGGCACCAACGAATTGCAATTGCTGCCCGCTGGCCGCTTCACTGCGCGCGATGGTCGGCCGCAAGGACTTTCAGGCTGGTTTGTCGATGCCAGCTTGGCCACTGCCTTAATCGCCCAGGCCAATGACCGCAGCACGCCTTTCGTGATTGATTACGAACATCAGACCATGCTCACCAAGACCAACGGCCAACCGGCTCCGGCCGCTGGCTGGTTCAAGAGCCTGGAATGGCGCGAAGGACTTGGCCTGTTTGCGGTGGATGTGAGCTGGACGGAGCGTGCGCTCTCCTGGATCGCTTCCGGCGAATATAAATTTATCAGCCCGGTGCTGGGCTACGACAAGACCAGCGGCGCGGTGAATGCCTTGTTCATGGCGGCCATCACGAATAACCCCGCCATCGACGGCATGGACGAAGTGCTGCTGTCTGCCGCCGCGCTGCATTTTAAATTCCCACCGACTTCAACCGCAACACCACTTACAACGGAGAACCCCATGGAAGAATTACTCGAACAACTACGCTGGATGCTTAACCTGCCAGTCGGCAGTACCTCGGAAGAGATCCAGGCACAACTGCAAAAGCTGATTGGCCTGATTAAGGAAGACCCAACCGCCACGGCGGCCGCCTCGTTTGACCTGGCTGGCTTTATCGCCGCCCAGCGCACAGCGATTGTTAGTTTAAGTACGCAAACACCCGACCCGGCCAAATACGTGGGCATAAGTGTGATGCAGAGCCTGCAAACGCAAGTGGCCAGCCTTTCTGCCGAACTCAACGGCGGACGCGTGCAGGCTGTTGTTGCTGCGGCCATGGGCAAGAAGCTGTTACCGGCGCAGGAAGCCTGGGCGCTGGAATGGGGTGCGAAAGATTTGGCGGCGCTATCGAGCTACCTTGACAACGCGCCGCCGATTGCGCTGCTGGCGGGTATGCAAAGCGGTGGCATCGCCCCAGTGGCAGGCGGCGCTATGTTGTCCGCAAATCAGGTCGCCTTGTGCGCAGTGATGGGCATTTCTGAAACAGATTTTCTTAAGACACAGAAGGCCGAAACCGTCACCGGATAGCGTTAATCAGCTCGCTGATGTAACACAAAACCAATCACAAACCATTTGATCACCTCTCATAGGAGAACTCCATGACAGCATTAACCGCAGGCCGTAATACCCCTTTCAAGGATGCCGAAGTTGTTGGCGTCTTCGTTGCCGCCAATGCCAAGATATTTGGCGGATCAATCGTATGCGCCAATGCCACTGGCTTTGCCGTGCCAGGCGCTACCGCCACGACGCTCACTTATCTGGGCCGTGCAGAAGAAACGGTAGATAACACGGGCGGTGCCGATGCTGCCAAGTGTGTTTTAGTGCGCCGCAAGAAAATGTTTAAGTTTGCCAATCTGGCCGCAGACCTGGTCACACAGGCCGATATGGGCAAGACCGTGTATGTCGTCGATGACCAGACCGTCGCTAAAACCAGCGGCGGCGCTACCCGTTCTTTGGCAGGTCGCGTACTGGGTATTGATGCAGACGGTGTCTGGATCGAATAGTCCTAAGTAACAGAAGGTAGTAAAAAGTTTCCACCACAAGTACCAAATAGCAGCACCCATCCATATTAATCAACGCATAGGAATTTTATGAAACGCTCTCTTTCTCTCTTTGGCGTCATTGGAATGATCGGTATAGCGCTCTGCGCTCTGCCATTTGTTCCGGCGCTGGCGGCACTGCTGCCATCTAACCTGATCCAGCCTGAAAACAGCGGCAGCTTCCTTGCAGCAGGTATGCTGATTAACAAAGAATCGGTCGGTAATCTGTTTATCAGCCTAAAGACCACCTTTAACAATGCATTTGCCGCCGCGCCCAGCGTGTGGGAAAAGCTGGCCATGAAAGTGCCCTCGACCACTGGCCAGAATGATTATGCATGGCTGTCCAAGTTCCCGCGTATGCGCAAGTGGGTCGGCGAAAAGAATGTCAAGTCTCTGGAAGCCTTTAAATACTCCGTCGTCAATGATGACTTTGAAGCGACGGTAGAGGTAGACCGTAACGACATGGAAGATGACAACTTAGGCATCTATGGTCCACAAGCGCAGATGGCGGGCGAGTCGGCCAAGCAGTTGCCCGATGAGATCGTCTTTGGCCTGGTCAACAATGCCATGATCACGAATTGCTATGACGGCCAATACTTTATTGATGTCGATCATCCGGTCAAGCAATTGGACGGCACCATTGTCTCGGTCAGCAACAAAGGCACAGCGGTCTTGTCTTGTGCCAGCTTAGCGCTTGCACAAGGATCGCTGGGCGCAGCTGAAGTGGTCATGATGCAATTTAAAGACGACGAAGGCCGTCCTTTGAATGTCAAGCCCAATATCTTGCTGGTGCCACCTGCCTTAAAGGCCACAGCCAATACCTTGATGACGGCGGATCAGTTGGAAGTGGGCAAGCCGAATCCATACAAGGGCACGTATGAAGTCGTGGTCGATGGCCGTCTGACATCGAATACCGCCTGGTTTTTGCTCGACACCACCAAACCGGTCAAACCCTTCATTTACCAGGAACGTAAAGCCCCGGTATTTGTGCAGCAGATCGACCCGCAAGCCGACGATGTGTTTAGCCGCAAGAAATTTAAGTTCGGTGCCGAAGCACGGGCGGCAGGCGGCTATGGTTTCTGGCAGTTGGCTTACGGTTCCAACGGCACGGTCTAAACCTCATCTTCCCTGACCCTCTTTTTCAAGAGGGGTAGGTAAAAACACCATTGGAGCACAGCATGACGAAGAAGAGCGCGAAAGCACCGGCAGTGAAGGCACCAGCAGCAAAGCCTGTCACTGATGACGAAAAAAAAGCCGTCGTTACGGATGGTCAAGGTTCTACCGGCAAGTCAGACACGACCACTGCCAGCGAGAACAGCGACGTGACTGGAAACACAAATGGCCTCGAAGTGACATCGAAACAAGATGGCTTTCGGCGTGCAGGCCTGATCTGGAGTAGAGAGGCCACCCGCATTCTGTTGGCCGACCTCACTGACGAACAGTATGTGGCCTTGCTGACCGAGCCAATGCTGAACCTCAAGCCAGTCATTATTTAATTCAGGACATTGCACTCCATGAGTTACGCCACGCGCACCAACCTGGAACAACGCTATGGGCAAGATGAAATTGCCCAGCGTGAATCGGCTTTGCCGCCTGGCGCGGTGGAACAGTCGCTGCTGGACGCCGATGCTTTTATTAACGGTTATCTGGCGAGCCGTTACAGCTTGCCGTTGACAGCCATGCCGCCCAACCTGCCGCAAGTGGCGTGTGCGATTGCGCGTTACAACTTGATGGGTGATGCGGCTACCGAACGTGCGCGTAAGGATTATGAAGATGCGCTGGCGTGGCTCAAAGATGTTTCCACTGGCCGGGTACAGCTGCAAGCGGCCGCACCGGTGCCGGGCAATGCGCCCGAATCGATGGTGCTGATTGAGACCAGTGCCGCCGTGTTTAAGCGTGCGGGGCGGCCATGATAGATGCGATCAAGGCACGCATTCTCTCCACGGTGCCAGAGATCAAGCTGGTCGGAGAAGCGGCGGACTTTCAGCATGCGGCGGAGAGCAACCCTACTGTGACACCAGCCTGTTTCGTGATTCCGATGGAAGAAGCGCCTTCGCCCAGTCACATGGGTGACATCGTGATACAGCGGGTGCGAGCCACGGTAGGCATTGTGCTGGTGGTGCGCAATTTGACGGACAGTAAAGGTGTGGCGTCCCGCGTTGATCTGGATGCCTTGCGCAAGAAGGTAAAAGACCAGCTCTTCGGCTGGCAAGCCAATGCCGAGCTTGACCCTTTTGAACGGGGCAATAGTCACCTCTTAGCCTTTCGCGATGGCCATGCCTGGTGGCAAGACCAATATATAACGATGTATTACGACAGGAGCGTTTTATGAAGCTAGAAGAGAAACCAGAAGCCTACCTGACAGCCTGCCCGTACTGGGGCAAAGGTGGCCAGTATGTGCTTGATCCGGCAACAGGTCAGCGTGTGCGCGTTGAAGTTGCAGAAGAATCACCGCCTGCTGATGGTGCTGAGCAGGGTTCAGAAACAAAGAAAGTAACGACCAAGGAGAAAGCCCGTGGCTAACCTTATTGCCCAACCACGCAAGTGGAAAAATAAAGCGGTTCTGATCAAGTTGGAAGCTACCTATGGTGTGGATGCGACACCGACTGGTGCGGCCAACTGGATTGAGGCGCGCAACGTGAATTTAACGCCGATGGACACTGAAAAGGTGGCGACCAATATCATTCTTCCTTACATGGGGAATAGCGGAAGCATCGTAGTGGGCCAGTGGGCAAAACTCTCCTTTGATGTGGCGCTTGCCCCATCGGGTGTAGTAGGAACCGCGCCTAAATGGGCACCGTTAATCATGGCCTGTGGCATGGCTGAAACGATCGCGCCAGGTGTCTCGGTCAACTACAACCTGGTCAGTAATGCATTTTCCAGCGTGGTCGGCTATATCAATATCGACGGCACCCTGCATAAATTATGCGGCATGCGTGGTGAAGTCAAAGGCAAGGTCAATGCCAAAGGTGCGCCGATGCTGAGTTTTAGCTTTGATGCCTTGTACCTGATGCCTGCCACGGACGGCATGCCGGTTGTCACCCGCACTGGCTGGAAGCTGGAAGAAGGCGTCAATAGCAAAAACACTGCTCCCGTGTCGATTGATGGTATTGCGCTTTCGTATTCCGCTTTTGACTGGTCCATCGGCAACAAGGTTGCGCGTATTGATCTGCCAGGCCCGCAGTACGGAATTGAAATCAGTGACCGCTCGCCACAAGCGTCGATCACGGTACTTGCGCCAGACCTCGCAGTATTCAACCCATTTGCGATGGCCGATGCGGGCACCACCGTCCCGGTGAGTGCTACCCATGGCAGTGCCGCTGGCAAGAAAATCAAAACAGATTTAAAGGCCCGCATCGTTGGTGTTGATTACGACCAGATCGATGAAATGACCGCTTATAAGCTGACCTTAGAGCCGCTGCCGGTGAATGGCAATGACGAAATCGCGTTGAGCTGTCTGTAACACCATCGCATCAAAGTAAAAGTCTACTTTGATGCGGTGTTTTGGAAAAATCCACCAAACCCGAAGTTTCAAATTTTATTCTAGGAGTTTCACCATGTTTCAACTTGCCTCTGCAAATCAAACCTATTCGACCTCTGTCCGCGTTGATGTTCCGACTGACGGCGGAAAAAACAAGACGCATGTTTTCAAGGCGATCTTTAAACGCGTGAGTCAATCTGAACTCGACAATATTCATGAGCGCATTCAAGAAAAGACATTAACTGATGCTGGCTTGATCAATGAAGTCATGGTTGGATGGGATGACGTTGCTGATGAACATGGTCAAAAAGCAGAATTCAACCCAGATAATTTATCGGCTTTGCTGGACGTGTATCCGACGCGTCCAACCATCGTTCAAGCCTTCTTCACGACCATTAACAACGCCGTAAGAAAAAACTAGAAGGCGCTGCCGAGGTATGGGGGCGTTCCTTCGGCGGTGCTGACGTTGAAAAAAAATCCCATGTCAGCGATGAAGTGGTCGACGACATGGAATTTTTCGGATTGAGTGATGAGATCGCCGACGCCCCCACTTCCGATGACGTTGAATCTCCCGCTTATGACATATGGCCAGAGAACCTCCAAGCAATCAGGTTGTTTCTGGCCTTGGAAAATCAGTGGGACATCGTCATCAGCCCCGATGGCGAAATGATACGCACTGGCATGCGCTTGCCAGCCATCGAAAGCGTACTGCGCCGGACTAATGGCATCCCGGTACGTGAGTGGAACGTGCTGTTTGACAAAATGCTCTGGATGGAGCGGCCAGCGCTATCGGAAATGAACAAGGCGCGTAGTGCGAGGCAAGAAAAACGCGAGGCAGAAGCTGAGCAAAGTCGAAACAATTAGCGTTAAACAAAGGCGGACAGCATGGTGGAAGTAGGCATTCGGATTAACATTGATGGCAATAAAACCGCTGTCGATGGTTTTGACCAGATCACGCAAGCCACCGGCAAAACGGGGGATGCTGCCGTTAGTGCGAGCAAGAAGATCACGTCCGCCCAGCAAGATGTGGTGCAAAGCGCGGCGCAACTCTCCATCAGCCAGAAGAATGTGGGCGAAGCGATGGCACAGGCGGGCACCAGCTCACAGCAGGCCGGGCAGAAAATCGTCACCGCTAATCAGCAAACCAGCTCCTCCACTACACAATTGACGCAATCACAGCAGCGTTTTTTGGACGGACTGGTCAAACAAAGTGATGCGATAGGAAAATCGAATTCACAACTGGCCTTAATGCGTGCGCAACAACTGGGCGTGGCCGATGCCGCCGCGCCCATGATCGCCAAACTGGCGCAAGCCGAACAAGGTGTGCAAAAGGTCGGCATGAGTGCCGCCGCTACGTCGGCAGCAATGCGTAACGTGCCAGCACAATTTACTGATATCGTCACCAGCTTACAAGGTGGCCAGGCACCGCTGACAGTGTTCATGCAGCAAGGTGGCCAGCTTAAAGATATGTTTGGCGGAGCAGGCAATGCCGCCAAAGCCCTGGGCGGCTATGTGATGGGATTGATTAATCCCTTCACCGTAGCGGCGGCTGCCGCAGTTGGTTTGGGCGCGGCTTATTATTACGGCTCAGAGCAATCGAAGCGCATGCAGGTTGCGCTTATTGCCACGGGCAATTATGCGGGAACCACAGGTTCCCAGCTTGACCTTATCGCCCAGAAAGTTGGCGCGGCGACGGGTAAATATGGTGAGGCGCGAGAGGCGGTCGTTGCATTGGCAGAGTCCGGCAAGTTTTCGGCAAATGCAATATCAGCGCTATCCGGTGCGGTAGTCGCTAGCTCGAATCTGACTGGCAAGAGTATTGAAGATACAGTATCTCAATTTGCGAAACTTAAGTCAGAGCCGACCAAGGCCATCTCGGAATTGAACGAAAAATACAATTTCCTGACGGTTGATATCTATAAGCAAATCAAGGCATTAGAGGATCGTGGCGAAGTGGAAAAAGCCGCAGCATTGGCAATGAATGTGTATGCCGATACGGTAAAGACACGTAATGCGGAGGTGCTGGGAAATCTTGGTTATATCGAGAAAGCATGGAAAGGTATTAAAGAGGAAAGCGCGTCTGCGCTAGATACCTTCCTCGGGTTCGGTAGAGTTAAATTAGATAGCGAAAAGCTGGCTGTAGCGAGGAATCAGCTTGGCAGCATGCGCCAGACTGCGGGCAATGTTGCGCCTGACTCGCGGGCGGCAAAAGAAATAGCCGACCAGGAAAAACTGGTCAAAAGTTTAGAGGCTGCGATAGTCGCAAAAAATCGCGATGCTGAAGCAACAGGACGGCAGAGTCAAGCGCAGAAAGAACTCAAGACAAGAAATGACGAGCTTGCGAAATACCTTGATTCTGATAAGCATTTGACTAAAGCGAAAGCGCTTGAGCTAGAAGGCCAGGCGTTTAAGAAAGCGACGCAGGGATTTTCAAAGGATTCGCAAGAGTATCGACAGGCGTTAGAAGCAAACGCGATTGCCAATAAAAAAATTGAAGAAGGGTTCAAGCCAAAAAATGAGAACGCCGCCAAGGAAGTCACTGCCTATAACACCCTAATCTTATCCATCAAGGAAAAGCTCGCCGTCAGCCAGGCTGAATTGGCTAGCGACCAAAATTTAACGGAAGGCCAAAAGGCGCGCATCAAGTTTGACACTGAACTACGCGAAGGGAAGATTGTTGCCACCGCTGCACAAAGAGACTATGCCAGGTCACTGGCGGGTCAGCTTGATATAAATAATCAGATGGCCGCGTTTGAGAAAGAGCAACTCAACCGAACCAAAAAAATCATTGACGGCTTCAAAGAACAGTATGAAGCCACCGTCAAAATCAACAGGTCGATTGAAGACTATGTGACTTCAATGGATGCCCTGAATGAGCAAACACAGCTTGAATCGACGTTGGCAGGGAAAAGTGAGCGCGAAAGAAAAATCGCGCTGGAACAGTTTAAGGTAGAGCTTGAATTAAGAAAGCAGATCAAGGCCATCAATGCATCGAGTGCATTTGAGGCGGACAAGCCAGGCCTGATCCAAAAAGCCACTACAGCGGCAGAATCGCGTAAAGAGGCGGTGATTGTCCAGGTCGATACGGAAGAAATACAAAAGGCACGGAAGGAACTCGATGCCTTCCTTGATCCGTCCAAGGCGCAAAGCTTCGGTGATGCGATGGTCAGCGCAATGGGCAACACCGGCAATGCCTTACAAAAACTCTCCGTCAGTTTGCAAGAGTATGGCCGTTCTGAATTAGAGATCGCGAAGCAACGCGAGAATGCCGAAAAAACCAAATCGGCAGATCCGGCCAAGTACGCCAAAGACATGGCCGCGTTAAATGACAAGTCCGCCCAGGCACAAATTAAAAACTACGCGAATATGGCCGGTGCGGCCAAGGGTTTCTTTAAAGAGAATTCGACCGGCTACCGTGCTATGGAAGGCGCTGAGAAGGCTTTCCGCGCTGCTGAATTGGCGATGTCGATTGAAACCATGCTGACCAAGAGCGGCTTATTGACCGCCTTCACCGGCCTGTTTGTCGCCAGCAAAGCCACGGAGACGGCGGCAACAACGGCCAGCATAGCGCCTGACATCGCCGCGTCTGTAGCAAAAGGCACTGCTGCGGCAGCGGTAGGTGTTGCGAATCAGGCGCAAGGCGACCCTTATTCAGCATTTGCACGCATGGCAGTCATGGCAGCAGCGATGGCGGCGTTAGGGTTCGCCGTATCTGGTGGCGGTGGATCGTCTGGCCCAGACGTGAGTGCAGCAGCGGTTCAGAAACGTCAAGGCACCGGCACGGTATTTGGCGATTCGGATGCCAAAAGCGATTCAATTAAACAAAGTCTTGATCTGCTAAACAATAATTCAGACTTGATGGTTCCGGCGACCATGCAGATGGCAGCATCACTGAGGAATATTGAAAGTAGCATGGTCGGGCTGACAAACATCATCTTCCGCACTACGGGAGTGACAGATGGCTCTAACATGGGCATCAAGACTGGAACGATAAAAAGAAACGATGTCTTTGAAAAAAATGGTTTCAGTGCTGGCAGTGCCACAGGTTGGGCCTTAATGTTTTTTGATCCTATTAGTAAAGTTCTAGGTCAATTAATGCGAGTGTGGGGAAGTACAAAGCAGTCCATCACAGATGGAGGTTTGCAAATCGGCGGCTCTGTTGGAAGCTTGCAACAAGGGCAGGGAGTCAATCAATACGCCAATGTGGCAACCACTACTAGCAGTTGGTTTGGTCTAAAGAAAAGCACATCCAACAGCACTCAGACACAAGCAGTATCAAGCGAGATCTCGCAGCAGTTCAGCGCGATCTTCACTAACCTGCAAGCTACCCTGTCGTCGGCAGCAACGGCCTTGGGCGGCAATGGTCAGGCGGTGGGTGAGGCCGTTAAATTATTCGTCATCGATACCACCAAAATTTCATTGCAGGGGCTAAAAGGCGCGGATCTGCAAAACGCCATTAACGGCGTGATTTCTGGCGCGATGGACAATGTCGCGCAGTCAGTCTTCCCTGAGCTTGAAAAGTTTAGACAAGTTGGCGAGGGTTACACCGAGACGGTCGTGCGTATTGCCGTCAACTATTCCAGCGTCGATGCCATTCTTACCTCTGTTGGCATGAAATTTGGCGCAGTCGGCATCTCCAGTGTAGCAGCGCGAGAAAACCTGATAGGGCTGGTCGGCGGTATCGATAAGCTGGCATCCGGTACGCAGTATTTTGCACAGAACTTCTTGACCGATGCAGAGCGTATCAAGCCCGTTTCAGATAACGTCACCAAGGTCATGGCAGATCTTGGCCTCTCTGGCGTGACCTCGCTGGATCAATTTAAGAGTGTCGTGATGGGCTTAGACTTGAGCACCGAGGCCGGTGCAAAACTGTATGCCACCTTGATCGGACTAGCCCCGCAGTTTAAAGAGGTCGCCGATTTCAACAGTAACGCCAGCGGTACTGCCAAGCAAAGGGCGGATCTCGAGATCCAGATCATGGAACTCACGGGCAACATGGCAGGGGCATTAACTGCAAAGCGTGCAATTGAATTGGCGGGTATGGATGCATCACTGCGTCCTCTGCAACAGCGCATCTACCTTCTGAACGATGAAGCGGATGCTGCCGCAAAGGCCGCAGCATTGGGACAGCAGCGCACAAGTTTTGAGATCCGCATCATGGAGTTAAGCGGCGACAAGATTGGCGCGTTAAACATGAAGCGCAAGCAAGAGTTGGATGGCTTGGATGCCTCTTTACGCCCTTACCAGCTGCAAA
Organism: Undibacterium sp. Ren11W; assembly: GCF_049340485.1. Taxonomy (NCBI): domain Bacteria; kingdom Pseudomonadati; phylum Pseudomonadota; class Betaproteobacteria; order Burkholderiales; family Oxalobacteraceae; genus Undibacterium; species Undibacterium sp. Ren11W. The sequence continues at coordinate 91,548 of NZ_JBMPPB010000001.1, read as the reverse complement.
TTTATGCATTGGAAGACAAGGCAGAGGCGGAAAAAGGCGCTCTCGCAGCACAACAGGCATCGACACAAGCGGCCGAGAAGGCCGCGCAGGCGGCGCAGCAACTTGCTTCCGCATGGCAGTCTGCTGTTAATTCGATGGTTAGCGAGATCAATCGCCTTCGTGGATTGGTGGGCGGGAATAGCGCGGCGAGTCTCGCCAATGCCCAGAGCCAGTTTTCTATCACCACCGCACAAGCACGCGCCGGTGACCAAGAGGCATTCAAACTCTTGCCGCAGCTTTCCCAGACGCTGGAGAAGATGTACGAGGCAAGCGCTGGAAGTCTCGCTGAACTGAATCGTAACCGGAACTTGCTGGCAGCGAGCCTGGAGCAAACGGCACAGGGTACAACTAAGTACGGTGTCAAGATCCCCGGCTTTGCCAGCGGCGGTGATTTTGGCGGTGGCTTGCGTCTTGTCGGTGAGCATGGTCCAGAGATTGAGGCGACAGGTGCATCCCGCATCTTTAACGCGAATCAGACCAAATCTATGCTGGGCGGGTCGAATGATGCCTTAGTCAACGCGTTAATTACAGAGGTGCGTGAGTTAAAGGCAGCCATGTCGCTTTTGCTGGCTCCCACTGTCGAAAACGAGAAGAATACGAGAAAAATAAAAGACAACGTTCAGCGTGTCACGCTCGACGGTGAAGGCATGCGCCTGGAAACGGTGACGGCATGAAAGTCATCCCTTCATTAGAAATTACCAGCGCACGGTTGATTAGCAGCACGGTACCAGATATAGGGGCTGGCGAGACTGCATGGGTCTCTGGCGAGGTCTGTGCAGTGAATGTCGAACGTATCCGGCCAAGCATCGGCAGAGCCTTCAGCCGGATCATTGCCGGTGGCGGAGCGATCGCTCCTGAGGATGATCCGGTCAACTGGAAGGATATTGGTGCCAGCAACAAGAAAGCCATGTTTGATTTATATCGCAACAGCCAGACATCGGCCGCTTCACCGCTGACCGTAGTGTTAGCGCCCGGCAAGCGCGTTGATTCGTTGGCCTTGACAGGCATGACACAAGTCACATCGGCCACCATAGAAGTGCGTGTGGGTGCAACCGTGGTCTACACCCGCGTGCTCAATCTGGATAACCGGCGCACGTTGTCATGGTCAGACTATTACTTTGGTGAATTTTCTACTAAACCAAGCGTGATTTTATTCGACCTACCACCCTTTACCGGAGCGCAGATCACCGTGACCTTAGTCAGTACCACCGGCACGGTCAAATGTGGTGGATGTGTCATTGGTACAGCTGTTGATATTGGCGATATTGAATATGGGGCGGAGGACGAGCCGCTTAATTTCAGCCTGATTGAGCGCAACAAGTGGGGCGACGCCAATCTGGTGCCGCGCCGTAGTGTGCCAAAAACAGCGCAGACATTGCTCGCCAAAAAATCACACGTCAATAAAATCCGTGAAGTAAGGAATTTGCTTGACGCTGTCCCCGCGATTTGGGCGGGTCTTGTTGATTCGGATGACGGCTATTTTGAAATGTTCCTGATCGCCGGTGTCTGGAAAAAATTTGGCATCAACGCACAGCATCCGACTAAAGCAAAAATTTCGCTAGAACTTGAGGAAATCTAATGACACTACCCGTCGCACCAACCCCAATTGATGAACTGGGCATACCTCCCACCATCAACGACCCCGTCAATTTTAATGCCAGGGCGGATCAGCATGTGCAGGATGTAGTGGACATGGTGCCGCAGCAAAACGCGGCAAACCTCGTTGCCTACAATAACGCTCTCATCGCCTACCAGGCGGCAGTCGATGCTGTAACGCTATTGGCGTCCACCACCGCCCAGGCAGTCAATGCAGCGGCAAGCGCAAGTAGCGCACAAAGTGCTGCAATGGCGGCGCAGACAGCAGCAGGCTTGCCGACATTACCCAATGCAGGCCAACTGCTTAAAACGGCTGGTGCGGGTGTTCCCATTACTGCATCCACTGTGCTGGCAGTCAATACAGCCTATGACGTCGATACCAGCGCTGGCGCATTTTCAGCTCCATTGCCTGCCGTAGCTGTGATGGGTGACTGGGTTGAAGTATCGGATTGGGCGGGTACGTTTGATACTAAAAATTTCACGGCATTGAACAACGGCCTAAAGATTCACTTTCTGCTCACCAACTTCGTGGCGGACATTAAAAACCTCACTGTGCGTTTCGTCTACACAGGCAATGTAAAAGGATGGGCAGTTAAATGAAGGCTTCAGAATTATTCGGTAGCGGCGGCGTTGAAATTGGTGGCATCGCTAGCTTTCCATCGACTACGCCCAACCTGGTCACGATCAATGGCCGATCCTATTTAAGGACAGGTGTCCTGGCGTTACAAGCGGCATACCCTGTCGTCCCCACCGCCGCTATCGTTACTTTCAGCACAGCCACACCTGTCACGCGCTCGGCGGCGGTCATACCATTGGCGTACGCGGCTGGGGTCTTCGTCGGTTTGGCGGGTAATGTATTTCAATCTTCGCCAGATGGGATCGCCTGGACATCGAGAGGCGATGCCACTAACGGGTCAACGTGGAATGCGCCCAATGTCATTATTTGGTGTTCTGTACTGGCGGTATTCATTGCCATCGGCTATCACGGCATGTGGACATCGCCAAACGGAACGGCATGGACTGTCAGGGCAGCCAACGCCGATACTATTAATCCAACGTATGCAGCAACAGATGGCACGATCACTATTTCTGGCGGTGCATCCACGATAGGACGAAAGACAATCAATGGCACGTCGTGGGCCGCTGCTGTCGGTTGGAATACTGCACCAAATAGCATTGCATTCGGCGCAGGCCTGTTCGTCGTTTCGACCACATCGGGAATCTGGTCGTCGACTGATGGCGTAGCGTGGCTCCAGCGGTTGGCAACCAATGCAGGGCCAGTCGCATTCGGTGGAGGTGTGTTTGTGACTGCTCCGCAAGCAGGCGGCACCAGCTTCAGATCCGCCGATGGCATCACATGGACTGCTAGCGTGAATAATCAATTCTCGACATTGCTGAATCATGTCTATATTTCGTATGCAAACGGCATATTCGTTGCGGCATACCCTAGTAATGCGGTGATCGCCACCTCGGTGGACGGAAACAATTGGCGTAACGTTACCCTATCGGTCGTGATGGGATCTCCCTCGAATTCACTGCCTTGCGTCTATGGAAACGGTACGTATCAATTCGCGATGTCAACCACTGCAACGTCGTATGCAGCGATTGCATCCTATATCGATAACTTCATTGCGTCTTGTCCTGCGACTTACGTTGCTACTGGCATCGCACTAATAGCTTCATCCCCTGTTCTAAACTATTTAAGGATCGCATAATGAGCGCCTCCCCTGAATTAATCGTCGTTGATAGCGGCAGACCGTCTGGCGAGCCTGAGTGGACTTGGTATCTTGATCTGGGGCCATTCTATGACCGTTTTGGCTCTGCACAGATGGCCGTATTAAAAAGCACCAATGCGGATATTGTCGCGATTCGCGCCAATCTTAGTGTGCGTAAGTGGGTCGATCTAAGATTGCCAATCGTCGCGCAGTCGGTTGCTGCAATCGCTGCAATCGTCCCAGAGGTGACACCAGCAATTGCCTCACGTGTGATGACCATCCAGCCGACGCTCGCCGAGAACTTGGCATTGCGTAAGCAGTTTTTCTCATAAGGCTACGATGAACTATCAAGACGCTCGCAGCCAAATCGAAGATGGCGATGTCATCGCTGTTCGAACAGCCCACAGCCTGTTTGGAAAGCTGACGCAATTCTTTACCCGTAAAATTTACACACACAACGGCATCGCCGTATGGCTAGACGAAGGCTTATGGATGGTCGAAATCAATGGTGGTAAAAATCATGCTATCCCCATGTCACAACTTGAGGGAGATGATTTTGACGTGTTCCTGCCGCCGCAAGAGCTAACCAGATCGAATATCAGAAAGGCCGCCCTGGAATCCTTGCGGGTCAAAGTGAAATACGGTCTTGCCGCCGCTTTCATGATCGGCTTGCTTGGTCTGTTAAAACTAAAAACCTTTGTTCACTGGCGCAAAATCATTGTCTGTTCAGGTTATTGCGTTGCGATTTATGAAGAGGCAGGCTGGCAGGAACATAGCCGGATCATCTCTCCTGGTGAGCTGGCTGACCTGTTGCGCTTGAAACTCGAAATTCGAGCCTAAGCGAAAATATTGAGAACTAAGAACAGAGCGACCAAAGTGATGCGTCAACATCGCCCTGGCCGTTCGATTGCAGACTGACCTGCGCACAAACCAAGGCTCTGCCACCCCGTACGGAGGCGGCGAATCTTAGCACAGGGGCGTTAAATGCAGGATATCCGATGTGGCAATTGTCATAAAAAATTAGCAGAAGGTGAATATCGCAGGCTTAATATCAAGTGCCCGCGTTGCAGCACCATCAATCAGCTGAGTGCCGTGAGCACCTATCCAGAACGCCCAGGAGCGTCAATAGAAGTATCTAACAATGACCAATCCCATCATCCCATGGCTGGGCGGTAAGCGCCGTTTAGCCGATAGACTGATCCCTTTATTTCCTAAACATGAGTGCTATGTAGAAGTCTTCTGTGGTGGCGCAGCCCTATATTTCCTGCGTCCCGTCCAAGCGGCCACCGAAGTCATCAATGACATCAACGGCGAACTGGTGAACCTATACAGGGTAGTGCAGCACCACCTGGAAGAGTTCGTCAGACAATTCAAATGGGCAATCAGCAGCCGCCAGATATTCAAGTGGCAGAAAGACACACCGCTGGAAACCCTTACCGACATCCAGCGCGCTGCCCGATTCTATTACTTGCAGCAGCACGCCTTCGGCGGCAAAGTCAGCGGCCAGAACTTCGGTACCGCCACCACAGGCTCACCGATCAACCTGTGCCGCATAGAAGAAGCCCTGAGCGCCGCCCACCTAAGGTTGTCCGGCACCTATGTAGAAAACCTGAGCTGGCAAGACTGTATGAAGCGCTACGACAGGCCGCATACCTTCTTCTATTGCGATCCACCATACTGGGAGACAGAAGGATACGGGGTCGACTTCGGTTTCGAGCAATACCAACAGATGGCCGACTTCATGCGTACTTGCAAGGGTAAGGTTATGGTCAGTATCAACGACCATCCAGCCATCAGAGAGGCGTTTAACGGTCTGCATATGATGGGCTTAGACATCAAATACAGCGTATCAAACACCCACGGTCAGCCTGAAACAAGCAAAGAGCTGGTAATTATGAACTGGGAGCCGACCATCATGGATAGTCTGTTCTAATCATGCGTTAATCGAAGGCCGTTTGACGCGGCCTTTAACGGTTCTAGTGCCAAATAGGACGTAAATATGTTTAAATACTCCGTTCCAAATAGATCGTAAGTCCGTGCCAAATGCGGCGCGATTTTACACGAGCCGCATGGGATATGCGTGATGGCGGCATGCTGTTTTTGGTTTGCTGTGGTCTGGTCTTGTTTGTACTTCTGTCGTTATTGTGCGATTGCTGGCCGGTGGTAGACCGGCGGCTAGTCCCTTTTCTTGCTTCGCCAAGAAAAGGAAGCAAAAGAAGGCGGCGCAAAGTCGCTGTCCCTTCGGGATTCCCGCTTATGCAAGTCAAAAAATGGAAAATGAAGCAAACTCGCTACGCTCAAACAGCTTCATTTCTAATCCATTTTCTGCCATGCACAAGCGGCAGCGCCACATGCGGAGGGCGAAAGTCAACACGTCCGTAGTGCGACTTTCAGCTCTCCACACACGCAATGCCCAAGCACATCGAGCTACGGCAATCCGGTGCTTTTGACCTGGGTTTTGATTTGGGGTTTGACCTGGGTTTTGACTTGGCTTTTGACTCCGTTTTTGACTCCGCCTTTGACTTGGATTTTGACGTTGGTTTTGACTCTGCTTTTGACTCGAATTCGCATGTGGCGCTGCCAATTGTGCGGGGCGGAAAATGGATTAGAAGTGAAGCTGTCTGAGCGCAGCGAGTTTGCTTCATTTCCCATTTTACGACTTGCACAATTGGGTATCCCGCAGGGACAGCGACTTTGCGTCGCCTTTTTTGGCATACCTTTTTTGGCGAAGCAAAAAAGGTATGTAGTTGCCGGTCTACCACCGGCCAGCAATCGCACAACAACCACAGAAGTAAAAACAAGACCAGACAACAAAAACACCACCAAGCCAACACGCATATCCCACGCGCCTCGCAGGCCAGCATGCTTGAAGAAGCGCATGGCATATGCGCGTTGGCAGGCTGCGATTTTAGATTCTCTCAAGGAAAAATCCGCCCGATTACGCTGCGCTAATCGCGCCTACGTGATCAACCCAGTCCGCTGGCGCTCACAATGCAAAAAGAAGCTAGCCATCACTGGCGCCTAACCTCTTGCACCCCACTCACTTCACGTATCACGGCCAGCGCTTTTTGCAGTTGCGCGGTACCACCGATTTCGGCGGTAAATGACATGCGGGCTTGCGACTTGGCGCTTTGCGTGTTGACCCCGATGACATTGATTTTTTCACGTGAGAACACCTCAGAAATGTCTCTGAGTAAACCCTGCCGGTCTTGTGCCAGCACAAAAATATCCACCGGATAAACGGTCTCTTTGCCGTGCTCGCCCCAGGTGGTATGGATCACCCGCTCCGGTGCTTTATTGCGCATCTCGGCAAAATTTTTGCAATTTAAGCGGTGGATAGAGACGCCCTTACCGCGCGTCACAAAACCGACGATATCGTCCGGCGGTGCTGGCTTACAGCAGCGCGCCAATTGCGTCATCAAGCCATCGGTGCCAACTACCAGCACGCCCGATTTAGCGCCCCGTGTTACGCTCGATGCCTTACTCTTATTGGTGATACTGATTTCATCGAGCACCACCGGCTCTGGTTGATCGCGCAAGACGTTTTCTATCTGACGCAGGCTAAACTCTTCTTTGCCTACCGCTAAAAACAAATCATCGACATTGGCAAAGGCCAGTTTGCGCGCTAACTCATCGAGATTGACGGCGGTTTTGCCCTCACGCTGCAAGGTTTTTTCGACCAGGGCACGGCCGTTACCTAGCGTTTCTTGCTGGTCGATCAGGTTAAACCATGCGCGGATTTTGCTACGGGTGCGGCTACTGGCCGAATAATCTGGTCCCATCCAATCGCGCGATGGCCCGGTCTGATTCGAGCCAACTTTGAGTGTGATGATCTCTACTGTCTGACCATTTTTCAAGACAGTATTAAGTGGCACCATGACATTATCGACGCGCGCACCACGGCAACGATGGCCGACATCGGTATGCAAATGATAGGCAAAATCGACCGGCGTCGCGCCACTAGGCAGTTCGATAACACGCGCCTGCGGCGTTAGCACGTAAATGCGATCGTCCAGTGAGGCGGCCTTGATTTTCTCTACCCATTCACGCTGCAATTCTTCTTGCCCGACCACCACATCGGCGACTTCAGATTTCCAGGCCAATAGCTCGCGCAGCCAGGCGATCTTACTATCGTATTCTTGCGCCGAGAAGTTGGAGCCACCAGCTTCTTTATAGCGCCAATGCGCCGCCACCCCATATTCGGCGAACTGATGCATTTCGCGCGTGCGGATTTGCACCTCTAGCGGGCGGCCATCCTCGACCACCACCACGGTATGCAGAGATTTGTAGCCGTTAGCTTTAGGACGCGAAATATAGTCGTCAAATTCTTTCGGAATCGGGGTCCAGGCGTTATGCACGATGCCCAGCACGGCATAGCAATCCTTGACATCATCGACGATCACACGGAACGCGCGTACATCGTACAACTCATCAAAATTGACATCCTTACCGCGCATTTTTTTCCAGATACTATAGATGTGCTTGGGGCGGCCCGAGACTTCGGCCTTGACGCCGACCGCTGCCAACTCGGTCTCTAGTCTGGCAATCGCCGAGACCACGAAACTCTCGCGCTCCAGGCGTTTTTCTTCCAGCATTTTGGCAATCCGCTTGTACTGGACCGGCTCCAGAAAACGGAAGGATAAATCCTCCAGCTCCCATTTCAGTTGCCAGACCCCGAGGCGGTTTGCCAATGGCGCATACAAGTCCATGGTCTCACTGGCAAATTGCTGGGCCAGACCATCTTCACGCTTGCAATCGGCAAAATAACGCAAGGTGGTGACACGCGAAGCTAAGCGCACCAGTACCACCCGCATATCGGTCGCCATCGCCAATACCATCTTGCGCAGGGTTTCCATTTGGGTTGCCATTTTTTCGGCAGCGTCTTTGCCTTTGCCGACTTCGTGCTGGGTCAGCGCCGCATCACGCAGGCGCATCAGGCGGCGAATACTCGAGACTAAATTGGCAATTTCGTGACCAAAGCGCGCCTCGATTTGCTCGGCAGCATGAGGATTAAGCTCGGGCAGTTCAAACAGCAGACCGGCGATACGGGTATCGACATCGGTTTTGAGCATCGCCAGAGTGGCGACCACGCCCTGTACAAATTGTAAGGCGTTTTGCTCGGTGATGACCTTGCAATTTGCGTAGTAAGGGGTGACAAATTCCAGGGCTGTCATGACCCTTTCACACTCTTGCGCGGACAAGCCATCAAGCAAGGGAGAATCTGAGGATGTCGCTGAGATCGATACCATAATTATTTTTTCAAACTATTCTTAGGCCTACTTAAGCCTACTAATGCCACTCTCCCGACTTCTGGATTATGGCAAATTATTCTACTGCAACGATGGCGAGCACCGGGCTGATGTTCGCATGTTTCTGACTATTTTTGCGCGGCCGTCACGACCACTTCGATGCGCCATGCGGCATTCGCCAAGGCGGCCTGCACCGTAGCACGCGGCGGGCTATGGCCAGGCGCGACCCAGGCATCCCATGCCTGATTCATGCCGCCTATATCATTGATGTCGGTCAAAAAAATCTGACACATCAAGATCTGCGTTTTATCGCTACCCGCCTCGGCCAGCAATCTATCCACATGCGCCAGCACTTGTTCGGTCTGACCAACGATGTCTTGACTCACATCATCCGGGATCTGCCCAGCCAGATACACGGTGCGATTAAAGATGGCGGTCTCTGACAAACGCGCCCCTACATGAAACCTTTGAATACTCATTTCTATCCCGATAAAATTTAATTTATTTTAGTAAAAATTCTCTGACCAGTGCGATCTGATCGACCTGCACAAAAGTCGGCGCATGCCCTACCCCGGGCAACTCGATTAATTGGGCACGCGGGCCGCGCTGCGTCATCTGCTGCGCCGCCTCGGCCGTCAATAAATCAGATTCACTACCGCGCACCAGTAAGGTCGGGCAGCGTATCGCATCGTACGCCTGCCACAGCATGGCTTGTGCAGCCGCTGCCAGCTCAGGCGTAGTGTTCTTCACTGGTATCGCCAAACCTAGATCGTAGTGACGTATCCATTGGCCCTGGGCATTTTGCTTTAACACGTCACTCGCCAATTTATGCCACTGCTGCTCAGTATGCGGGCCAAACGACAGGGAAATGGCGCGAATATAGGCAGCCGCCTCATCAAAGCTAGCAAAGCGCACATCCTGGCCTATGTACTCGCCTATCCGCACGATCGCCTCTAAATTGAGCGCAGGCCCGACATCATTTAAGACCAATTTTGTGACTGGCGTATCCGGCAAGGACGCCAGACCCATGCCGATCAAGCCGCCCATTGAGGTACCAAACCAATCTACCGTCGCGGCATTAACGCGCGCCAGCAAAGTCACCATATCGCTGACGTACTGCGGGATTTGATAGTGCAGAGGATTGCGCAGACTGTCTGATTGCCCGCGTCCAACCACATCAGGACAAATCACGCGATACACGTCAGCCAAGGCGGGAGCCAGTACATCAAAGTCATCCGCCACACGGGTAATCCCATGCACGCAGATTAAGACTTTGGAATTGGCTGGATCGCCCCATTCTTTATACGACATCCTGTGCAAACCTGCCGGCGACAGACACTGCACTGATTTGCGGGTAGCTTGCATAGTTAAGCTTTCATCGGTTTGTTGAAAAGAAGCTAGTAGTTTTACTAGGGCAAAAATATGCTATTAATATGCTATTAATATGACATTTTACTGGCCCTTAGACTTAAAATCACGGAACAGTTTTCATGCAGTAAATTTTTCATTTCTTCAACAATTCTACAGGAGTCACGATGTCCGCTCTCACACTAAAAGACAAAACTGCATTAGTTACAGGATCTACTTCGGGAATAGGATTGGGAATAGCCCGCAGTCTGGCCGCCGCCGGCGCCAACATCATGCTCAATGGTTTTGGCGAAATCGATCAAATCAATGCGATCCGCGCCGATATAGAAAAAGAGTTTGGCGTCAAAACCGCTTACCACAATGCCGATATGAGTCAGCCTACGCAGATCGCGGCGATGATGGAAGTGGCCATGCAAGAATTCGGCGGTGTCGATATTCTGGTCAACAATGCTGGCATACAACATGTTGCCAATATTGAGGATTTTCCGGTTGAAAAATGGGATGCCATCATCGCCATCAATCTCACCTCCGCCTTCCATACGACGCGTTTGGCACTGCCGTCTATGAAGGCCAAGAACTGGGGCCGCATTATTAACTTAGCCTCGGTGCATGGCCTGGTCGCCTCAGCACAGAAATCAGCCTATGTCGCTGCCAAACACGGACTGGTCGGCTTTACCAAAAGCACTGCACTCGAGACCGCGCACACCGGCATCACCTGCAATGCCATCTGCCCGGGTTGGGTATTGACACCACTGGTGCAAAAACAAGTCGATGCGCGCGCCCTGGCCGAAGGCATTAGCAATGAAGATGCGAAAAAATCCTTGCTTGCCGAAAAGCAGCCATCAGGAGAATTTGTGACGCCAGAACAACTAGGCGCGCTGGCGGTATTTTTTTGCAGCGAGGCGGGCAATCAGATCCGTGGTGTGGCCTGGAATATGGATGGCGGCTGGGTCGCGCAATAAGGACGCGCTGAGGCTGGGGCTGACACAAGCTCCCCCCCAGCCTCGCTGCTTTTGCCTTGCCGCACTAAATGACAAGCAGTTTAATAAGCCGTTTAATAAGCAGTTCAGCCACGCTAGCAGCCAAGTACGCAATAATCTTATTTTTTTAAAAACTGTTGTAGACCCTTACACTTCTCTACGCCACGTTCTATAGTAAGCCATCGTCCTTTTCTTTTATGGAGTTCGCCATGTCCTTATCTCGCAAAATGATTCCCCTCTCTATTCTCTCGGCATTCATTGCAGCTCTCGCCTTTGGCGATGCCCAGGCCGCTGGAAAAATGAAGCCGGGATTATGGGAAATGCATATGCAATCCGATGAAATGAAAAACATGCCGCAAATTTCGCCGGAACAGATGGAGCAAATGAAAAAAATGGGAGTCAAACTGCCCACCATGCAAGATGGAGGGATGGCCGTAAAAGTGTGTGTCAGCAAAGAAATGGCGGAGCAAGAGCAGCCACCGCTAGCGCAAAAACAAGCCTCGGGATGCACGCCGCAAAACATGAAACAAAGCGGCAATGATTACTCGATGGAACTAGTTTGCGACAGCCCTGAACTAAAAGGCATAGGCATGGTAAAGGGCAGTTATAACGGCAGCGACAGCGTACGCTCCAGCTACGACTTTAAAGGTATGTCGCACGGTAAACCGATGACACAGCATATGGAAAGCAAGGGCAAATGGCTAGCCGCTGATTGTGGCGATGTAAAACCTATCGGCGGTGTGCCGAAAAAATAGATTATGGCTAGGTGAAATAGCCAAGCAAAAATAAAAAAGGAGGGAGTATCACTCCCCCCTATAGGATTGCGCATATCCCACCTGCGCAATCCTAGCATCAAAACAGATACCCCCCCTGGTATCTATAAGATTCAGTAATAATCCCGGAGATAATGTAGATGATTTTGGTATCCACGCCATGCGCCATGCCTTGCCAGCGATTATCTCCCCCACTGACGAACAGGGCTAACGATAGGTCGTCAGGCAGGATAGTCCAGGGATAGTGCGGGCAAACACAGCAGCAGCATTTGAATTTTTAGCACGACTCAGACTTGAAATAATTTAGTTAGGACTCCTTTACAAATAATTTAACGAACGCTACAATTCGGCATGAACTCACTACCGCCATCTCCATGGGACACCACACCAGCGATCAGCGAACGCATAGTCAGCGCTATATCTCGCATCGCCAATGTACTGCGTTCGGGTGCCTGGCAGTTTGCTACCGCTGAAGGCTTAAATCCGACGCAGGTCGATATCTTGCAAATACTGTTGAGCCGTGATGCAGGAGTGCGCTTATCCTGGATAGCGCAACAGATAGGCGTCACCGCTGCCAGCGCCAGCGATTCCGTCGCTTCGCTTGTGGCAAAAAAACTGGTCGAAAAAGGCCGGGCCTCGGATGACGGACGTGCAATTGCGATCTACCTAACCAATGAGGGGCGACTGCTGGCCAAAAAAATAAATAGCGCGATGTCTTTCGCTTTTGATGCGGTGAATGAATTACCGGAGGCGTCTCAGCAAGCCATGTTTGAAGGTCTGCTGGCCTACATAGGAAAACTTCAGCAAAGCGAACGTTTTCCCGAAATTCGCGCCTGTGTGACGTGTCAGCATTTTGTCGCCAACAAACATAAAAATGACCAAGCACCACACCACTGTAATTTGGTCAATGCGTCACTGCCGCACATGCTGTTGCGCTTAGATTGCGAAGAGCACGCGCCAGCAGAGCCTGCAACGGCTACATTAAATTGGAAGAAATTAGAAAAAATGTCCCTGTAACTGAGGTCGATAATGACGTTTAAATAGGTACTCGCATGGCTATGCCTAACGCAAGTTCGGCATTTTTTTAAAAGACAAATAATTAGGACTCCTATATTAAATGCGCATGTTTTTTGGCTCATACATCGCATCGCACTACCCCGAGCCACGCTTGAAATACCAACCAATTAAAAAGGACACAACATGAAACACACATTTACACAGATGGCGGCAATCTTTACTCTCGCCTCCGCAGCGCAGTTAGTCACAGCGCATGAGCATAGCGGCGGCATCGCGACAGCAGCGACACCAACAGTAAAGGCCGCTTTTGATATCTTTCATACCAAGATCACGACAGAAGGCAATATCGCCACTTTCCATATCGCCGTCTCTGGCAAGGCAGGAAAAAGCAAACCAAACAAAGTGGGCAAGTTGGCCGGTAGCACGGTGTTCTCCTATGTTTGGCCAACGACGATAGATCCTTCCGCCGTCGGCTTCGAAGCAAAAAGTGGCATCTTGGCCTTCACGGTCACGTCCCATCCGGATTTCAACGACACGCCATTATTTGCCGGTGGCGGTGGCGAATGGCATTCCCATTGGGTCGTACTGCAAGCCGATCCGGCCTGTGGCAAAGACACGTTAAAAGTAGTCGACATACCCGAGGGCAGCAAACCTAAGCTGCCAAAAACTTGGCCAGGTTTGCCCATCTTGATTGATAGCCCGGGCTGGAACCCGGTTTTCAACGGCAACACACTGGAAGTCAAAGTCCCTTTTGACGACATCGGCGTTGTCACTGCGGCCAATTTCGATGGCGTAACCGCTGCCTTGCGGGTCAACGCGAGTGTCCATGCACCTTTGCTATGCGTTGCCGATGTATTCAAAGTCGCCTCAGGCAATCTCTCCTTGCCGGGAAAAGTAAATCAATAGTTTGGTCGACAGCCCAGCATCCATCAATCGTCTGCGGAGTATGGCTAGACCGCCCACTCCGCAGCGCTCCCCCATCGCAATGCAAGAGGACACTATGTTAAAGATGAATACGCCAGCGCCAGAATTAAGCATTTTCGCATGGATCAACACCCAAGCGCCGCTCACGCTCGCCGAACTGAAAGGCCGCGTGGTTGTCATACATGCGTTTCAAATGCTGTGTCCCGGCTGTGTCTCTCACGGTCTGCCGCAAGCGAGTGCAATTCACGCCGCATTTCCACCGTCAGAACTCGCTGTGATCGGTATCCATACCGTGTTTGAGCATCACGCTGTGATGAATGCGAATGCACTTAGAGCATTTGTCCATGAATACAAAATTGCTTTTCCTATCGGCATCGATACGCCGGACGCGGTGAACGGGATTCCCATCACGATGCAAAGCTATGGCATGCGCGGCACGCCAAGTTTGATCGTTTTGGACCGATTAGGCATGGTTAGACTTCATCACTTTGGGCGCTTGGATGATTTGCGCCTAGGTGCACTGATAGGGCAGTTATTGGTCGAATCGGCGGTACCAAAAGAGCAAAAAATCGAGGCTATCCAAGAGTTACGCTCAGGTGAAAACTGCAACACAGAATCATGTCAGATTACCTAAGAATAAAGACGAAACCAAGAGTTAATGAGGGAGTATCGCTCTCTCCCAGCAAATAGCGCATATACCACGTGCGCAATTTATTGCGTACATCATATACCCTACCCCAGTATATAAAATTAAAGTATCGCGAATATTCCGTTCCCAGGCACAAACCGCACACGCACGGACTTTCCCGTGATTCAAAAGAGGGACGACAGCATTGCTTGGACGTGCGTGCCATCCCATATCGATCAGCCACGTTGCACAGACTAACTATCGCTAGAACTAGGCGCCCTATTTTCGCGACAGGCAGTAACGAGATATGCTACAGTGAAAAATAGCTTGTTCGGCTCAGCCCCTCTTTGACTGAGTTCATCAGCGCACTTCACTGTCTTTATTCATCGATTCTTTGCAACGCTCACTTGGTTCAGCTTGAGGCTAAAGATGCACATAGATAAACTCTCAGTAAAACTGCGCATCGTACTGGGCTTTGCCATTCCCATTATTCTGTTTGTCGGGTTTGCGATGTTTCTCACGCAGAGTTTGATGACAATAAAAAGTCAGACAGAAGTCGTCAAAAATGAAAGTCTCGTGTACGCATTACTGGCCAAAGAAATGGAGCTTGACGTCACACAAGTGCAGCAGTTTTTGACCGATGTATCGGCCACTCGTGCCAAAGATGGCCTCAACGACGGCTGGAAAGAAGCAGACGCACATTTCAATAACTTCATGGCTGGCCTGGACAAGTTCCAAAAATATTATCAAGGTAAATCCGATAAAACTCAGCTGTATGCTTTAGCGAGCATCAAAACTCGGGGGCAACAGTTTTACGAGCAAGGCAAAAAACTAGCGGCCGCCTATGTAGAAGGTGGCTCTGATCAGGGTAATCCGATGATGCCTGAGCGCAGAATCTGGCGCAACAAGTACATGCATTCAAGCTTGACGATACCCAATAGTTGGAAAGCACATTCTCACCACGGCTGACGTGAGTTCGTCAGGCACTCCAATTTTCTCCTAAAGAGTAGGACAAAACCATGATTAAGTTTCTTCACATTTGCACAGCAACACTGATAATTTTGTGCGCTATCAACAACCAAGCATGGGCCGCCTCAGAAGAAATCCAAGTGTATATGGACGAAATTAATGCCCCTAAACAGTTTGGCTTGGATATCCATACCAACTTCGTCATGTCTGGCAATCGTACTCCCGACTACCCCGGTGCTCAAGCTCCTGGGCGAGTTTTCCGAATAACACCAGAATTTTCTTATGGTTTAACTCCGAATTGGGAGCTAGGCGCGTACATTCTGATGTCGCATGCAGCGAGCGAAAATAGCACGGTCGATGGAGAAAAAATTCGTTTGAAATTCTTAGCGACCAAGGCTAGCGATCAAGGTTTTTTTTGGGGTGCCAATCTGGAAATAGGCCGGGTCGCTTATCGCATCGACGAAAATCCATGGAACGCAGAATTAAAAGGCATGTTCGGGTATCGAGGTGATCGATGGACCGTTGCTACCAATCCAAATATCGGTTGGAAAATTTCCGGCCCGGTAGAGAGCCCGAGCAGCTTCCATTTGGATTCAAAAATTGCCTATAAAACCGATCATGATCTCGAAGTAGGATTAGAGAGTTACAATGAGTTTGGTCCTATTCACCATATGGGACATCTTGATCAGCAGAGTCAAACCGTATTTGCAGTAGTCGACTTTAATGTGCGTGGATGGGATCTTAACTTGGGAATAGGACGCGGACTCACTTCTGCATCTGACCGCTGGGTGGCCAAAGCGATTATTAATGTCCCATTTTAAGCAAGTTCAAGTGTGCAGCAACATTGTTGCGCTTCGTTTGCTGGAACAATTTTGCGTAGGCCTTTAGCTACAAATAAAAATCTGCATATCCTATGCCAAACCTTGAGGCCCCTAATACTAGGTGTCCCAAACCCAGAACTTCAGACAGACGCCCTACAAACTTAGCCTCGTCACCAAGGCAAGCGCTGCCCTTGATACGTCACAAACGAGGCAGTATCCTCGGCTTGCAAAGCGTCCAATACCTGCAGCATTTCGCTGGCGGCTTGCAATGCGGGCCGGCCAATTTCGGCACCGCGAAATGGCTGTGATAAAGCAGAAGTCACTGTACCGGGATGCAGTGCTACGATCACGCTGTTTGGCTGGGTGCGCTTGATCTCGATCGCTGCGGTTTTGATCATCAT
This sequence comes from Undibacterium sp. Ren11W, assembly GCF_049340485.1. Taxonomy (NCBI): domain Bacteria; kingdom Pseudomonadati; phylum Pseudomonadota; class Betaproteobacteria; order Burkholderiales; family Oxalobacteraceae; genus Undibacterium; species Undibacterium sp. Ren11W. The sequence continues at coordinate 75,068 of NZ_JBMPPB010000001.1, read as the reverse complement.
ATTCAAAGCTGCTTTCGAGGCGCGATAACTGTACCAGCCGCCCAGTCGATTGTCTTCTATGCTCCCCACTTTGGCTGAAAGCAGCGCCAGCACTCCGCGTTGCTTGTCTAGCAATTTTGAAAAGTACCTTAACACGAGCGCGGGACCAAAAGTATTGACCATAAATGTCGTCTGCATCTGCGCGAAATGCAAATCGCCTAATTTCTTCTCAGGCATAAAATCGTCGCTATGCAAAACACCCGCGGCATGAATGATTAAATGAAATGGCCCGCTTGACTGTAGCGCTTCTGCTGCTGCCTCGATACTGCGTTCATCATTCATATCGATGGGTGGGGAGGATTTTCTGTGCAGCGCAAGCACGGTGTCGCAACGCGGGTCAGCTTGTAGTTGTGCGACAAAGGCGGCGCCGATTGCGCCAGTAGCGCCGATCACGCAGGCACGAAAATGATTAGGAAATGATTTCAGCATAATGGCACCCAAGTAAAGTCAAACACAGGCAGTGTTAATCAGAGCCAGCCTTGTTTCCATAGGCTGGCGTCTTGTAATTCGCGCCATGCGATCAGCTGTTTTTGTTTCGAATAAATGGCTTCAATCTCCACCTCGACAATCGCCGCCTGAGTATCATCGGGTTGTATCACTTTACTGACCAAAAAATGCTTCTGTTTCGCCGTCACCTGCACGGAGGTCCACTTTGTCAGTAGCAGTTTTTTGGGATTCAATGGGTTCAGTGGATTCAATGGGTTCAGTGGATTCAATGGATTCAATGGGGTCATAGTCTATATCTCGGTCAAATATCTCGGTCAATTCGGTCTGGCGAATAAAATTAAATCGTCTCAATATTTTTTCGATAGAACATCGCTTGCTCTTTAAAAGAGTGAACTGCCTCTGGCGTCATCTTGCGTAATTGAGGGTACACCATCCCTATTCGCGGATTATGTCCCAGGGTGCTTTCATTACGCGCAAAAAAATCCCAATACAAAGAATTGAAGGGACATGCCTTGTCTCCCACCCGTGACTTTTTGTCGTAATGGCAGCCCTTACAATAATCGCTCATACGGTCAATATAGGCGGCACTCGACACATACGGTTTAGTTGCTAACACGCCGCCATCGGCATACTGACTCATGCCTAGCGTATTGGGTAGCTCCACCCACTCAAAGGCATCGATGTAGACACCGAGATACCACTCATGTAGCCGCTCAGGATGAAGCCCGGCCAGCAAAGAAAAATTGCCTATGACCATTAAGCGTTGAATATGATGTGCATGCGCTTGCTGTAAAGACTGGCCAATTGCCTGCGCCATGCAGCGCATCTTGGTCTTGCCGGTCCAGAACCAGGAAGGCAAATCGCGCTGATGATCAAACACATTTTTTTGTGCATACCCTGGCATGTGGTGCCAGTACACACCACGGATATATTCGCGCCAACCAATGATTTGACGAACATACCCTTCGACCGCACTCAATGGCGCTATACCCTGATGAAATGCGGCCTCTACACGCTGCACCACTTCATGCGGATTGAGCATCTTGGAGTTGAGCGCAAACGACAGTAATGAATGAAATAGACGCCAAGCCTTACTACTCATTGCATCTTGAAACTCACCAAAGTGCGGCAGGACGCCATTGACAAAAGCCTCTAGTTGCAACAAGGCTTCTTGCCGGTTCAAGGGCCAGCAAAAATTTTCCGCTTGCGGTTCACCAAAGCTCTTGATGCCAGCCATCTGTATGTTGTGCCAGAGCGCAGTGTGATCATGCATTGCACGAATATCCGATGGCTCGGACGGAGAGCCCGGCCATGCTTTGCGATTGTCATGATCGTAGTTCCATGCACCGCCCAGGGGTTGATTGGCCTCCCCCATCAGAACTTGATGTTTGACACGCATCTGGCGATAAAAGTATTCCATCAACCATTTTTTACGGCCAGAAAAAATGCGTCCGACTTCGTCCTGCGAAGTATAAAAATGTTCGGAATCGACCATCCTGCATGGTCGCCCACACACGCTGGCGTAGTCATGCAATTGTTGATCGAGGCGCCATTCATCGGGCGCTTGATATTCTAGCTCCTGAACCTGGTATCGCTCTGCCAGCAAACTCAGATTCGCCGGGATGCTGTGCTGATTTTCGGGGTCATCAATGCACAAATAATGTAGCCGATGCCCAGCCTGGCGCAATTGCTGAGCCAGATCGCGCATTCCTGCAAAAATGGCGATGATTTTTTGGGCGTGATGTAACACATAATCGGTCTCTTGCCGTACTTCCATCATGACGTATAAAACATCGTCGTGCTGATGGGAAAACCAGCTATGTTCAGGATTTAACTGGTCACCCAAAATTAATCTTAGCGTTGCTGTTTTTGCTGCAGTCATAGTTAGATTTTCCTTCATCGCGGCCTCGCTAGTCATTCATGAGTTGGATTAAGCTTACGGCAACGAGCGGAGCAATATTTCACCTCGTCCCACACCCTCTCCCACTTTTTTCGCCACATAAATTGCAGGCCACAACGCTTGCATAATTTAAAAGGGAGATCGGCTTTCTTACGCATTTTCATTTTTTTCTTCAGCCGTTTCTATTGCACTATGATTCCTTCGGCCTGCGCCACTCTCAGCAAAGCTTGCTCTAAGGACGCACGGGCGTGCGCCGCCGTGTGGTGCAAATCACGATGAAGTGAGGCATCGTCGTCGTTTCGATTTTCGCATTGCGCGCTGTAGCGCTCGAAACTGCTTAGCATTTGCAGCAAGTCCACCAAGTGACGCGGACATTCACAATGGATAGCATCCGCCGATTTTGCGATCAGGCTTAGGGCATCATCCGTTAATAATCGCGGTGGCAACTGACTGGCCGTTCTGCTCTTCCCACCGTGTACGCTCCCCACAGATTTTTTTTCTTGCTGTGTTTTTTTTGACTGGCTCAATTGCACTTGCGCCAAGGCAGAACGACACTGGCTTTCAATTTCCTGCATATCAGTGGGAATACGCGCGACGTAACAATCAGCCTGCCGTAATTGACGTATCGCATCACTCGAAGAAAAACGATACAAGACCAGCGCAGCTCTGGCCTGGCAGCTTTGCTGCACTTGCCGGATAAGTGCTATTTGCACAGCAGGCTCGGTAATCTCTCCCAACTCAATGACGACAACATCAACCACGGCATCCTGCAGCTGCGAGCTTGCCTGCTGTAGATTGGACGCGGTCTGCACCACGTTCAATTGAAGTTTGCTCTGCCCCTGATCGAGATTGAGTAAAGCATGTCGTAAGGAGGTTCCGACTACAGCGATCCGGATGATTCCTTGCTCGAGCAAACTAGCTTGCAATTGCGCTGACGGCAAACCAGACGCGGCATCTAATTGGGCCAGCAATTGCGGCACATCTAAAGTAGCCACTGTCCCGATAGGATTGCCTGCATCGACTAATTGTTTAATCAACCCCAAACGCCGGACGTCACCAAAAGAATATTGACGTTGCCCCTGCTCACTGCGATGAGGATCGGTGACACCATAGCGTCGCTCCCACACCCTTAGAGTTTCAACAGGTACGCCCGATAAGCGCGCGGCAGCACCGCTACGGAAAGTGGCTTCAGACTGCTTATCAGCTATGTCAATCGCTGAATTTTTGCGTTTATTCGACATCATTTTTACCTTTTCAACTTTTTACTTAGAGTTTCAACAGGTACGCCCGATAAGCGCGCGGCAGCACCGCTACGGAAAGTGGCTTCAGACTGCTTATCAGCTATGTCAATCGCTGAATTTTTGCGTTTATTCGACATCATTTTTACCTTTTC
>NZ_JBMPPB010000001.1:0-71191 GCF_049340485.1 Undibacterium sp. Ren11W | reverse complement strand
TCAACTTTTTAGTTGGTCTTCAATTAAAAAAGCGTCTTACGAAACAAAGACCCGATATTGAACCGAAAAAAATCAATTTTACAGCATTAAATCGGTTCATAATCTGGACATCGACAATTATTCAACTAAAGCTAGACGCATTTTGAAACAGACATTGATAGCCCCGAGGCACTGATGAACCTAGATATTGAAAGTAAAACGCAAATCCAAGAAAAGCGCTGCACTGTTTATTTCGACTGTGCCTGCCCACTTTGCAGCAAAGAGATTGCCACTTACAAACAATGGCGTGGCGCAGAGTCGATTCTCTGGATCGATGCCAGCGCATGTCCAGAGTATGAATTAGGTTCAGAACTCAAGCGCGATACTGCATTAGCGCGGCTGCACGTGCGCAACGCGGACGGAGAGCTGGAGCAAGGTGCTGCTGCATTCATTGAATTGTGGACGCATTTTCCAGCGATGGCGTGGTTCACACCTTGCTTATCACAGCCAATGACGATCAAATTGCTGGATACACTCTACCGACTATTTTTAAAAATCCGTCCTTTGTGGCGCAAGCCCCCACCTAAAAACACCAGTGTTTGCCCGACACATCCATTACCACCAACAGAAAGCTAAGATCATGAAAACACGTCGTCAATTTATTTTTTACACTATTCCAGCAGCACTTACTCTGGGCCACACGGCCTCGGCGACCGCGCAAGCTTCGCACGTGGACGAAAACTCTGCCGCAGCGATTGCGCTAGGCTATAAAAACGATGCAAGCAAAGTTGATACCAAAAAGTATCCTGTTTATGCAGCAGGAAAAAACTGTGGAAGCTGCACACTATTTCAAGGCAAAGCTGGGGATGCATGGGCCGCATGTGGGGCGCTAGGTGGAAAACAAGTCAATGCCAAAGGCTGGTGTCTGGCATGGGCGAAAAAAGCCTGACATAAACACCTGGCATAAACATATGAATTAATTATCACTTGTAGATATCTGCAATCAATATCAAAAACAGAGGTAACGAACTGCATACCTGCCTATCGTGGCGACGGGCGCACTAATCACGCCAGCGAGCTGGGTTTTGGCACCAGTGGCTTCGGCCACCGGTGTACGGGAAGCACTGCTGCTAATAGGCCCCCCTGAAACAAGTCTGCGACCAAATTAGCAAGGCCAAGCCCTACCATCTCTTGATTGGGATTGGCGTAGCTGTGATTTTTGGCAACATAGACGCGCGAGCGCGCACTGGCATCAGCAAAAGAAACCGGCGCGACAGCGCACCCGCCGCTGAGAACCGGACGAAGATCGGCGAAAGTAATCCAAGGAATTACAAACTTTGGGAAGCCTTGCGGCAGGGAACCAAGTACCGCGACATCGGCACTGGCAGCAAGATCGAAGATGTCAACGGTGACACTGGCCGCGAACACGGCTATCAAGATGCCTGGCCAGCGCTTGCACCCTTTAAGCAACAGAATCACTGCGAGCGTCCCCGCGCCTACCATGAACGCAGTCCAGTTAGCCCGTCCATCCAATATCGCCCGCGCGATGGCCTGCAAATCAGGCAGCAGGCCTTTGCTGATGATCGAAAAACCAAACAGCTTGGGCAATTGACTGAGCAACACCGTCAGCGCAATACCATTCATATAGCCATAGCGAATAGGTTTTGAAAGCAACTCGGTAATAAAGCCAAGTCGCCCCAGACCGGCGACGATACACACAATACCTGACACCACGGCCATCATGCTCGCTAGCGCGATGGCACGCCCCGGGACGCCGCCAGACAGCTGCAGCACGACTGCCAGAATAATCGCAGCCAGAGAAGAGTCGGGACCCAGCACAAGTATGCGACTGGGTCCGAACAGTGCATACGCCAATAGTGGAACAATGGTCGCATATAGCCCGTAAATACCAGGGAGCCCGGATGCCACCGCATAGGCAATCCCAACCGGCACCAGCATCGTCGTCAGCACTAGTCCGGCCACGATGTCATGCCGTAACCACGCAAACTCATAGCGACTTACGATGTTCAAACCTGGCATCAAGCTAAGCCAATGTCGTGATGTTTCCGCTTTATCTGAGCCTTGTATGCGCCCCGTCTCTGATCGTTGTGATAGATTATTTTTCTCGGTCATAGACTGTCATACTTCAACAAGAAATTTTGCTCGACGCAGCAAGTTGTCGCACCTAAAAAAGCGACGTCTTACTGACTCGATAAAAACGATGTTGACGCCCTCCTTAGCGAATTGAAGCTTCAAAATACAGCAATAAATTTATTGATTAAGCTGACGTTGCCATTTCAGGCAGCGTCTGTCGGCGCCTTAAATGCAGCGTTTTACAGACTCAATCAGTCTGGCTTCGCCAGTAATATTGAGATAGGTTTCGTGCCGTCCGGCGAAACTAGCCGTCGGCAGATCTTCGGCTGTTGCGGAACTGCGCACTGCGACCGTTAATTGTTCACCATATTCATTATGAAGTTGGTGGTATGCATCGGTGATTTGCGGTACTAGCTCGGCGGGTAAGGCTGCACCATACACGATCTCTCTGGCCAATTGGGCACGCCGCGCCAAATCATCGACATCTGCGACATTAAGCCCATCAAGTGCGGCATGTAAGCCAGACCAAGCGCCGGCATAATCAAGCACATGGCGATATGTCTCTGCCGTAATGGCGAAGCCATTGGGCACCCTGACACCTTGCGCACTTAATTCGCGATACATCTCCCCTAATGAAGCATTTTTACCACCGACCAAAGAAACATCATCAATACTAAGGGCGGAGAACCAGCGTATGTAAGCGTTATTCGTTTGCATTATTCATACCTCAGCTTATGGCGATGCCGTTTTTTGAGTGTCCATGTTGCAAATTCAAGCAAGCTCAACGAATAGCCTAGCTTTATCGCTCAGAGCACGCCCCCGACAATATCGGGAATCAAGCTGATCGGATGTTTTATTGTGCAACAACCAATACGGTTATCCTTACGATTAATCAAATTATTGAGTTATATATTTTTAATGTCTAATGAATAATTTACACAAGTCACGTCACAATATTCCCATCCGTAATTAACCCACGTGCTGACGATCTCAGATTCAAAAGATCACAGCATCGTTGACATTTAAAATGATGGCCAGCCTGTCGGTTATTTCAGTTACTCTCAATTTCATAGCAGATTTGGCCATCTTGCTGAGTATGCTGTATAAAATTTACGGAGCCGGCCAAGATACTCTGCGCTTGCTGGTAAGTCTCGGTGCAGATCAAAGCGTGGCCAGGCACATCGCGTGCCACATTGCATAAACCGGCCGCCATGTGCACCGGCAAACCCATCACCGTATACGCGCAGCTCTGCGCATACCCCATGCGCCGCCCAAACACGGCACCGCTGGCTATTCCCACCCTATGGGCCAACGGCAACTGATAACCGAGGCGCTCCCATTCCGATAAGATGTTTTGAAATTCTGTCTGCATCAATAACGCCGCCTGCACCGCCTTGCAGGCGTTCTCGACTGAGGAAGTCTGGCTCTCGAAACTGAACAGGATACCGTCGCCCAAATACTTATCGATGCGCGCATCAAACTGTAAGCCTATGCGGCTTAGCCGCTCCAGATACTCGTCTATCATGGCGCTTGCATCGGCCACCGGTATGCTGCGAAACAGAGATTCAGAATGACTGATATCGGTAAATAACACCGTCGCCTGGTTCACCTGCGGATCAAATACCATCCCTAAATTCACCAGATTCGATGGCTCTGCCACAATCGCCCCTACCGCCAAGGCCAATTTATTGCAGATGACCTCGATATTTTTCTCATCGGCCAAGCTAAACGGCGTCTCTGCATTTTCATTTAAAAATTGCACCACGCCGACCACTTCATTTCCATGTCTGAGCAAGGGCTTGGTCAACATATTCTTCGATTGATATCCCGATTTTTTATCCAGCCGCCCATCATGACGCTGGGTGGCCGTGTTTTCTGAATACATCGAGGTTTGCTTAGAGCTAAACACTTTGCCGGCCTGACTGCCCTTGATAGAAATTTGTAGTTTCGCCACTTTATCGGCGGCCGGCCCATGCGCCATCAGGAACACCAAAATGTCTTCGCTATAAGGATTTTTGATAAAGATAGAGTCGGCGCTGGCCTTGATGCTGACTCTGGCATCGACCAGCAAGGCATCGATCTGATCCATCTGGGTTTGCAAATCGAGCATGCGCTTATGCAGCAATTCTTTGGATTTTATTTGCTGCTCTAAGGCGCTCTGCAAGGAAGTAACTTTGTCGCTTTTTTCCGCGACAATTTTTTCCAACTCGGCCTGTTTTCTGAAAAAATGCCAGCAGGCAAACACCACCGCCACCAAGGGTGCCATCCAACCTGTGCTGATCTGCTCAGGAATTAATTTGAAAAAATTTTCCATGTTCGCTCAATATGAAAAAAATCTCGACGATGCGCTTAAGCCAGGTGAGGCATCCAGCGTAATTAGGCCTGCCAGGCTATCGGTGATGGATCCCGGCATCAGGCACGGCTAACTTAGTATGATTCATTAAATCCATGATAACAAGTGCCATTTTCTATCCTTGACGGCAAGTCCGCACGCCAAAACTTCAGCCTCGTGCGCGCCAGGAAAATCTGAATTTGTAGGGAGTATCGCTTATACCTGGCATATTGCGCATATAGGATATGCGCAATTTAATTTATATGGCATATACCCCTATCCAGTATCTGAAAATAAAAAAGCGCCGACTAGCTTAGTCAGCGCTTTTTTTCTGGAACTTAAAATATCAAGATTAAACGAAGGCGCTCACATCCAACTCAGCCTCGGTCTTGGCAATCACTTCTTCTATGCTCACGCCAGGTGCGAGTTCTATCAATTTCAAACCCTGTGGCGTCACATCGATCACGGCCAGATCGGTGATGATACGATTCACCACGGCGACTCCGGTAAGCGGTAAATTGCAGGCCTTTAAAATTTTATGCGCATCGCCCTTGGCCACGTGTTCCATCAAGACCACCACCCGGCCGACACCAGCCACCAGATCCATCGCGCCGCCCATGCCTTTGACCATCTTGCCCGGGATCATCCAGTTAGCCAGATCGCCGCCCTGACTCACTTGCATCGCCCCCAGGATCGCCAGATTAATTTTGCCGCCACGTATCATGGCGAATGAATCGGCCGAGCTAAATATAGCCGAGCCAGGCAAGGTGGTGACGGTTTGTTTGCCGGCATTAATCAGATCGGCATCGACTTCATCCTCAGTAGGAAACGGCCCTATGCCCAGTAAGCCGTTTTCTGACTGCAACCAGACGTCCATGCCCTGTGGCACATGGTTGGCTACCATCGTCGGTAAACCTATACCCAAATTAACGTAAAAACCATCTTGTAATTCTTGTGCTGCACGCGCAGCCATTTCATCGCGATTCCATGCCATCTTATTTCTCCCGTGTATTTTTTTGCTGGACTAAGCTGGACGAACGGTGCGTTGTTCTATGCGTTTTTCCGGCGTCGCATTGACCACAATACGTTGCACGTAAATGCCAGGCGTATGGATTTCATCGGGATCGAGTTCGCCGATCTCGACCAGGACCTCGACCTCTGCCACCGTGATTTTGCCAGCCATTGCAACATTCGGATTAAAATTGCGCGCCGTTTTACGGTACACCAGATTGCCTGCCTTATCGGCCTTGTACGCCTTGACCAGTGACACGTCGGAGACTAAAGAGCGTTCCATCACATATTGATGACCGTCAAATTCGCGTATTTCCTTACCTTCGGCGACGATAGTACCGACTCCGGTCTTGGTAAAAAATGCAGGGATACCGGCACCGCCAGCGCGTAACTTTTCAGCTAAAGTACCCTGCGGAGTAAATTCCAGTTGCAACTCTCCAGCCAGATACTGACGCTCGAATTCTTTATTTTCACCGACATATGATGAAATCATTTTTTTGATCTGGCGGGTGGTCAATAACTGCCCCAAGCCAAAACCATCAACACCGGCGTTGTTTGAAATGGCGGTCAAATTTTGCACGCCAGAATCGCGCAACGCGCCTATCAATGCCTCGGGAATACCGCATAAACCAAAACCACCAACGGCGATAGTTTGCCCGTCTTTGACGATATCCGCGAGAGCGGATGCTGCATCAGGATATACCTTGTCCATAGCTGTCCCTTTTTCTTATTTAAATGTTGTCGATACCCAGATAAAAGATCTCACCAGGCAATTGTGTGACACAGGATATGATGCTACGCTAGCGCGCGCAATACCGTAAAACTACCTGATGCAAATGCGGCTCAGATTATGCGACATCATCAAGCTCAAACCCAAGCTCAGGTTCAAACTCAAGCGAACAAAGACTTACTCTAATCGAACTCAGCACGGCGCACAACACAGAAAACACCAGAAACTATGAATGCAGCGCGTACTATCGATTTCGAATCCATTTTTCAATATGCACCGGTAGGCATGTGCGTCTCAGAAAATCGCATTATCCTGGCCTGCAATGATGCCTTAGCGAAGATGTTCGGCTACCAAAAGGAGCAATTATTGGGACGCTCTTTTTTAGTCTTGTACCCAACCCTGGCGGAATTTGAACGTACTGGCGCGCGCATTACGCCGATCATGAATGCCAAAGGCCATTACTCGGACGAGCGCATCATGAAACGCGCCAGTGACGAACTATTTTGGTGCCACGTATCAGGACGCGGCTTGCATAAGGAGGATGCGCATGCGGCTGGCATCTGGACCTTTGAAGACCTCAGCGCCAAGCGCCAGGTGTCGGCGGAATTAACTCCACGAGAGCGCGAAGTTGCCGCTCTTTTGGTTGAAGGAAAAACCAGCAAATTAATCGCCAGACAAATTGGTTTAAGTCCGCGCACAGTGGAGATGCACAGAGCCAAATTGATGCGTAAATTCAGCGCTGCCACCTCGAACGAGTTGGTGAATAAACTGTTGAGACTAGGTAGTTGAGACTAGGTAGTTGAGACTAGCCAATACAGCCTAGGTAATTAAGTCCACTAGTTCAAACCGCTCTACGTTTTGGCTTAGCCGCCGCCTTCAATTCCTGTATTTTTTGCCGGATAGCGTCCGGCAGCGGTGCCGATTTTTCGGTTTTAGGATCAAGCCAGACTACCTTAGCACCGCCCTCTGCGTACAGCGCATACCCATCGCCTACACTGCGCATTTCTTGTATGGTCTCTATACTGCTGCGACCGGCAGCGCCAATATAAGTACAGACTTCGACCTGCCCCGGATATTTTAAAGCCCGCTTAAACGTGCAATACGCATTGACGATCACCGGCCCGTTACCCTTATCGTCGGGTAGACAACCCATCATCGTCAACCACTCTATCCGTGCTTGCTCCATATAGCGAAAATACACCGTGTTATTCACATGGCCCATGGCATCCATATCGCCCCAGCGGATAGGAATCGTTACGGTGTACACCAATTTTTTTTCCGCTACGGGTGACACTATCATTGCACGCTCATCCCATCGTCGGCGGTGACTATGGTGCCGTTCAAAAAGCGCGATTCTTCTGCAGCCAATAGCAATAACAAGCCATCCAAATCTTCCGGTACGCCTACCCGTTTGCGTGGCAGCATATCGATCAATTTTTTACCTTGTTCACTATTGAAGTGTTCCGCATTAATCTCGGTCGAGATATAACCGGGACAAATCGCATTGACGTTAATTCCGAACTTACCCCACTCCAGCGCCATCGCCTTGGTCATATGGATGACGCCAGCTTTACTCATGCAATACACACCAATTTGTGGCAGCACCCGCAAACCTGCGACTGAGGCGATATTAATGATGCGATGTTGTTTTTTATGGTCACCTTTGTAGCGCGCTATCATGCGCTTGGCGGTTTCCTGTGCCACAAAAAATGCCCCTCTTTGATTGGTATCCATCACATAGGCATAATCCTCAGGCGTGACATCGACCAGTTTTTGCGTGGTTGAAACGCCAGAATTATTAATCAGAATATCGATAGGACCGGCCTCGGTCTCGGCATGCGCGATGGCAGATTTAATGCTGGCGTAGTCGGTCACATCCAAAGCAACTACGTGCGCAGCACCACCTTCGGCCTCGATCTCGGCGCGTAATTCTTTCAGTCTGTCGATGCGGCGTGAGGCTAACACCACCTGTGCGCCTGCTTGCGCTAAGACTTTTGCAAAACGGGCACCGAGGCCGCTAGATGCACCGGTCACCAGCGCGATTTTGCCTTCAAAGTTGACTTCAATTCCCATTTAATTCTCCCACTCGTATATTCGAATAATCGTACTACTCTAAATGAAACGCTATGATGACATAGTCACCATGCCTCCGTTTTATAAATTACATCTTTCGCACGATTTTTGCGGATAAATCGGGCTGCAAAGCATGAAAATACTGCATCTTATGCATCGCTCTGCGATAATTCTCTAGTTTTCTCGTGCCAACTAAGCTTTCACCTAGTTATTGCACTGCTTGCAGAATCACTTCACAGCATATAACATGCTGACAACAAATAAGCACGTTCGTTCGTAAAATTTTTTAAAGCGATAAAAGCCATGACACAAAGTCTAGTTGAACAATTCGGTCCTCGCGATGCAATGGAATATGACGTCGTCATCGTAGGCGGCGGCCCTGCTGGCTTGTCAGCTGCGATCAAATTAAAACAGTTAGCCGCAGAGACTGGACGCGAAGTCTCAGTCTGCGTACTGGAAAAAGGCGGAGAACCTGGCGCGCATATCTTATCCGGCGCGGTAATGGATCCCAAGGCATTGAGCGAACTCTTCCCTAACTGGAAAGAAATGGGAGCACCACTCAACACCGAAGTGACAGAAGATCGGGTGTTGGTACTGACTGAGAAAAAAGCCTATAAAACCCCGAATTGGATGCTGCCTGGCTGTTTTGAAAATCATGGCAACTACATCGTGTCACTGGCCAACGTCACCCGCTGGTTAGGTCAACAAGCCGAAACTTTGGGTGTGGAAGTTTTCCCGGGTTTTGCCGCTGCCGAAATTTTATATAACGACGACGGCTCAGTCAAAGGCGTTGCAACCGGCAATATGGGCGTGGACAAACATGGTGAAGCGTCACCAGCTTTCCAACTGGGCATGGAATTGCACGCCAAGTACACCTTGTTCGCCGAAGGCGCGCGCGGCCATCTTGGCAAACAAGTCATGGCCAAATACGACTTGAATAAGGGCAAAGATCCGCAGTCGTATGGCATAGGTATCAAAGAACTGTGGGAAATCGATCCTAAGCAACATAAACCAGGTTTGGTAGTCCACACTACCGGCTGGCCTATGATGGATCAATACAGCGGCTCGTTCTTATACCATCTGGAGAACAATCAAGTCGCGGTCGGCTATGTCGTTGGCCTGGCATATGAGAACCCGTATATTTCACCGTTTGAAGAATTTCAACGTTTTAAAACGCATCCTGCTATTCGCGGTTTCTTTGAAAGTGCCAAGCGCATTTCTTATGGCGCCCGTGCGATTACCGCCGGTGGTTTGCAATCATTGCCAAAACTGGTATTCCCGGGTGGTGCCTTGATAGGCTGCGATGCTGGCTTCCTCAACATGAGTCGCATCAAGGGTAGCCACGCTGCCATAAAGACCGGCATGCTGGCCGCCACAGCTGCGTTTGAGGCGCTGGGTGCACAACGCCAGCATGATGAACTGAGCGCCTACGCGACAGCCTTTGAGCAGTCTTGGTTACACGAAGAGCTGTACACGGCCCGCAATGTAAAACCTTTGCTGAAAAAAGGGACTTACGGCTCGCCTCTGGTCTGGATTGATCAAATGATCTTGCGTGGCAAAGCGCCCTGGACTTTGCATCACTCCAAGGCAGATCACGAGTGTCTGCGCCCGGCCGCTGATTTTAGCCCTATCGTCTATCCAAAACCCGACGGCAAATTGACTTTTGATCGTCTGTCATCGGTATTCATATCCAATACCAATCACGCCGAAGATCAACCTATTCATTTGACCTTGAAAGATGCCAGCGTCCCAGTTGCTATCAATTTGGCGACTTATGCGGGACCAGAAGCACGCTACTGCCCGGCAGGAGTGTACGAATTTGTAAAAACCGATGAAGGCGCAGACCGCTTGCAGATTAACTCACAAAATTGCGTGCATTGCAAAACTTGCGATATCAAAGATCCTACCCAAAATATAATTTGGGTCACTCCTGAAGGTGGTGGCGGGCCGAATTACCCAAGTATGTAAGCGACTAAGAATACCTACTGGAATAAAAAAAGCCGCTATGAATTTAGCGGCTTTTTATTTCTCCAGTGCTGAACTAGTGAGTTCGCATTATTTGTGTACGCTACCAAGCTTCTTTGAGAATTTTTTCTAACCAGAAGCACCCTATGATGGTCTTAACATCTGTAATGGTGCCAGACTTCACCCAATCGAGAGCTTGTGACAGCGGAGCTTTGAAGGTTTCGAGAAACTCACCCGCGTCTAATTGCGCATCGCCAGCGATCAAACCTCGCGCCAGAAAAATATCCAGATGCTCGTCCGAATAAGCGATCGCATTGTGTATGGTGCACAGATAGCGCCAATCGCTAGCACTGTAACCAGTCTCTTCACGTAACTCTCTTTTTGCGCACAGCAAAGGATCTTCGCCAGTATCAATTTTTCCAGCAGGGAACTCGAGAAAAACCCGATTCAGGGGATAGCGAAATTGGCGCTCCAGCAAAACCGAACCATCCTCAAACAAAGGCAAGATCACGACCGCGCCAGGATGTTTGATGTACTCGCGACTGACTTGCTGACCATCCGGCAGCCGCACCGTATCTTTTTCTATTTGAAGAAAACTACCTTGATAAGCACAACTGCTGTCTGTTTGAACTTCCGCCAGATGCGGATTGCTAGCGGGATCAAAACGTAACATGAGGTCTTATTTTTTCAGGTAACGATAGACGAAACCGGGGAAAGCGATCACCAAAAATAAACAAGCAGTGACTGCGTAGAACTCCCAAGTCTGGATAAAGCGATTGCCAGTGGCAGATTCAAGCACAAAGGCCAATCCACCCAAGACAAAATACAGGCTGATCAACTCTAGCAAACTAAACCAGAATGGCTTCACAGGGAAAGCGCGTAAGGCGAGAATACCAAAGCAGCGCTCATTAAAAAAAGGCAGATTTGCTGCTACCAAAGACAGCAAAATAAGCAGCCAACTAGCAGAGGTAAGATTCAAAACATCATCCGATTGCTAGTGACTTAAGAAGCCAGTGTTTTAACTATGGCAGCGGAACATGCCGACATCAATGAACCTGGCATCAGACCCAGCGCCAACACTGCTAAACCATTCACGCTCAATACGATACGCATATCGGCACTCGCTACGATGACGCCTTGATCAGCCGGTTCATCAAAGTACATCAATTTAACGACGCGTAAATAATAAAAGGCGCCGATCAAAGAGAATAATACTGCAAGCACCGCCAACCAGATTTGGCCGGATGCCAAGACTGCCTGGAGCACAGACAATTTCGCATAAAAGCCCATCAATGGAGGAATACCAGCCAAAGAGAACATCAGCAATAACATCACGAAGGCAAACCATGGACTACGTTTATTCAAGCCCTTCAGATCGGACAGATTTTCCGCCTCAAACCCTGAGCGAGCTAACAACATGATCACACCAAAGCTACCTAAAGTGGTGAGCACGTAAGTAATGCTGTAAAACATAGAGGCACTGTAGGCATCTGCGGCTAAACTGATATTGCCATTTGAAACACCTGACAGCAAACCTAATAACATGAAGCCCATCTGCGAAATCGTGGAATAAGCCAGCATACGTTTTAAGTTGGTTTGCGCTATCGCTGTAATATTTCCGATCGCCATAGACAGAACCGCCAACACCATCAACATTTGTTGCCAATCGACCGCACGCGGGAACAAACCTTCTACCAAAATGCGGAAACAGATCGCAAAGGCAGCGAGTTTTGGTGCCCCGCCCAGCAGTAAAGTAACCGCCGTTGGGGAACCTTGATATACGTCTGGCACCCACATATGGAAAGGTACCGTGCCCAGTTTAAAGGCCAGACCAGACACCACAAACACGATACCGAATACCAAGATAGTTTTGTTCGCGGTTGGCGACGCCGCCGCTTTGGCAATCGCGCTCAAATCGAGGGTGCCGGTAGCACCATATAACATAGAAATACCATACAGTAAAAATCCTGAAGCCAATGCACCCAAAATGAAGTATTTCATCGCAGCTTCGGTGGAGAGCGTATGGTCACGACGGAGTGCAACAAGTGCATACAGAGACAATGACATCAATTCCAAACCCAGATAGATAACCAAGAGGTTATTTCCTGAGATCATGATCATTTGACCTAGCAAAGAGAACAAAGCCAATACATAAAATTCCCCCCCTAACATACCGCTAGTCATGCCACGATCCGCCACGTACTGACGCCCGTAAATCAAAGTCACACCGATCGCTATATAGGAAAACAATTTCAAGAGATTCGACATAGGATCAGAAACAAACATATTGTTACTGATATACGCGGTGCCACCGTCAGAATTAAACAGTGTCAATGCGCCGCACACCGCCAGACTCAATAAACTCAGAGCATAGGTGAGGTTGCGTTTATCATCCGCAAGAAACATGTCGACCAAAAGAATTACGCAAATGGCCAGCAGTAGAAAGATTTCAGGATAAAGAGGTATCAGGTTCATATTATTTATTTGTACTAACATTTATCTGCACTTACGCGCTATAAGCGCAGCTCAGCAACTCAATAGATCAATCAGGGCGCAATTTTCGACACTGCGACATGCTTTAAAAGATCGCTCACGGATACTTGCATCGCATCGGTGAAAGGCGCTGGATACAGTCCCATAGCAATGACCGCAATCGCCAACACTCCCAACATAAAAAATTCGCGTTTATTCAAGTCAGTTAACTGTGCGACATGCTCATGAGTTACCGCACCAAACACCACACGCTTTACCATCCACAAGGAATATGCTGCACCAAAAATTAGAGCGGTGGCAGCTAACATACCTATCCAAAAATTGTATTTTACGGCACCCAATATCACCATAAACTCACCAACGAAACCAGAAGTTGCAGGTAAACCGCAGTTAGCCATAGAGAACAGTACGAATAACGCTGCAAATTTCGGCATCGTATTCACGACTCCTCCATAGTCGACTATGTTTCGAGAATGTACGCGGTCGTACAAGACACCAATACACAAGAACATCGCGCCGGAGATAAAGCCATGAGAAATCATTTGTACGATAGCGCCTTGCACTGACATGTCATTAAACATAAAGAAGCCTAGGGTGACAAAACCCATATGCGCAATCGATGAATAAGCAACCAGTTTCTTCATATCGGTCTGAACTAAGGCAACCAGACCGATGTAGATTACCGCGATCAGTGACAGCGTGATCATGAAGCTAGACAAATAATGACTGGCGTCAGGGGCGATAGGTAAAGAGAAGCGCAAGAAACCATAAGCGCCAAGCTTCAACATGATCGCGGCCAATACTACGGAACCACCAGTAGGCGCTTCTACGTGTGCATCTGGCAACCATGTATGCACCGGCCACATAGGTACCTTGACCGCAAACGCCATCAAGAACGCGAGGAATAAGAATATTTGTGTTTGAAACGGCAGAGCCAAACCATGCCACGCCAAGATGTCAAAGGAGTTTCCCGCTTTCAAGTAGAGATAAATGATCGCTACCAAAGTCAGCAAGGAGCCCATCAAGGTATACAAAAAGAATTTAAAAGCTGCATACACTCGGTTTGGGCCACCCCAAACACCGACGATGATATACATAGGTATTAATGTAGCTTCGAAAAACACATAGAACAACAGGCCATCAGTAGCGCAAAACACACCGATCATCAAGCCGGATAAAATCAAAAATGCGCCCATGTACTGAGCAACCTGCTTTTCGATTACTTCCCAAGCTGCTATCACCACGATCACGGTTATGAAGGCAGTCAAAGGAACCAGCCAAAGTGAAATTCCATCTATCCCCAACGCATAGAAGGCATTGATGCGCTCTATCCATGCACTTTTTTCGACAAATTGCATACCGTGGGCAAGATTATCAAAACGATTCACCAATGGAAGAGTCACCAGGAAACTCGCAATAGCTGCAAGCAAAGAAACCCCGCGTACCATACCCGGGTTACTGTCGCGACCAAAGGCCAGAATAAAGAATCCGAAAGCGATAGGACACCAAATCGCCAGGCTTAATAAGTAAGAGTTTGACTGCATCATGATTTATTTTTTATGGACACTTATTTTGCGAACAGTAAAGGCAAGACGAAATACGTCAGGGATCCCAATACGCCTACTATCATTACGAAAGCATAGTGATAGATGTAGCCGGTCTGAAACAACCTCACCCCAGACGACAGCCAGCCTACTAATTTAGCACTACCATTCACGACTAAACCATCGATCAGACCTTTATCGCCAAATTTCCAAAAGCCATCACCCAAGAGACGCGCGCCACCTGCAAAGACGATCTCATTGAATCTATCGAGGTAATATTTGTTGTCCAACAAATTATAGATAGGTGTCATGTTTTTCTTGATTGCTGCAGGTATTGCCGGCTTCAGCATGTAGAACACATAAGAAGTGACGACACCGCTAAGTGCTAACCAGAAAGGCAGACTAGTTAATGCATGAATAGCCATCGCAATCGGACCATGAAATTCATGCTTCAATTCTTCCATCGCATGATGCGCTTCATCTACGACGATCACGCCTTTGAAGAAATCGCCGAACAACATTGGTTCTATTGCGATAAATCCAACGATGACTGATGGAATCGCCAGCAATACCAAAGGTAGCCAAACAACCAAAGGCGACTCATGCGGTTTTTGTCCTGGAGCTAATCCATGGTGATCCTCATCATGAGCATCGTGATCATCATGTCCATGATGGTCGTGGCTGTGATCTTTACCAAAACGCTCGTCCCCATGAAATACCAGGAAATACATACGGAAAGAATAAAAAGCCGTTACAAAGACACCGGCTAACACAGCAAACTGTGCAAATCCAGCACCAGCCAGATGGCTTGCTTGTACCGCCTCAATGATGCTGTCTTTAGAATAAAAACCCGAGAAAAACGGCGTTCCTATGAGTGCCAATGAACCCAGCAAAGAGGTGATCCAGGTGACGGGCATGTACTTACGCAGGCCACCCATATTGCGAATGTCTTGGTCATGATGCATACCTATAATCACAGAACCAGCAGCCAGAAATAGCAGCGCTTTAAAGAAGGCGTGGGTCATTAAATGGAATACCGCGACTGAATAGGCTGAAGCACCCAAGGCCACAGTCATATATCCTAACTGTGACAAGGTCGAGTAAGCGACAACACGCTTGATGTCATTCTGGATAATACCCAAAAAGCCCATAAACAGCGCAGTAATCGAACCGATGATCAAAATAAAGGACAAAGCGGTATCAGACAGTTCAAACAACGGCGACATACGCGCCACCATGAAAATACCCGCGGTTACCATCGTTGCAGCGTGAATCAAAGCGGAAATCGGCGTTGGGCCTTCCATCGAATCTGGCAACCAAACGTGCAAAGGGAATTGCGCCGATTTACCCATTGCACCAATAAACAGACAAATACAAGCAACCGTAATCAACATCCAATCAGTACCCGGCAAAGTAAGCGCCAGCAATTGTTCTTTTTTAGCAAAAACCTCGGCATAGTTCATGGACCCCGCATAGGCAACCAACAGACCTATTCCGAGAATAAATCCAAAGTCACCAACGCGGTTTACCAAGAATGCTTTCATGTTGGCGTAAATTGCAGTGGGTTTGGTGTACCAAAATCCTATCAACAAATAAGAAACCAAACCAACAGCCTCCCAACCGAAGAACAACTGCAAAAAGTTATTGCTCATCACCAGCATTAACATGGCGAAGGTGAAAAGCGAGATATACGCGAAGAAGCGGTTATAACCTTCGTCGTCTTTCATATATCCGATAGTATAAATATGCACCATCAGCGAAACAAAAGTCACCACGCACATCATTATCGCTGTCAGGCTATCGACTAGGAAACCCACTTCCAGCTTCAGTCCCGCGACATTCATCCACTGATACAAAGTGGCGTTATAACTAGCTCCATCCACCACTGCAGATAGAGTAAAACAAGAGATGATAAAGGCGACCAGCACGCCAAGTATGGTGGCACTGTGCGACACAGTCCGACCAACCAAATTACCGAAAAACTTAGTACCAAGCAAACCAGCGATGGCCGATCCTGCCAGAGGTGCTAGAGGTACAGCCAGTAGTAAATGTGGGTTAAGTTGCCCCGCCATGATGACCCTTTGTTATCTTAGTACTTTTTTTAAATTGCTAGCCAATGATGATTTATTCGCGTCAAAGAATGAGCGAAAATTCAGCACATCTATTACCCTTTGAGTGCATCCAAATCTTCAACATTGATCGTGTCGAGATTACGAAACAGCACCACTAATATAGCCAGACCAATAGCAGACTCAGCCGCGGCAACTGTTAAGATGAAGAAAACAAAAATCTGTCCAGCCACATCGCCCAAGTAATACGAAAATGCGATGAAATTCATATTCACAGCCAAGAGCATTAACTCAATTGCCATCAATAAAACAATAATGTTTTTCCGATTCAGAAAAATTCCGACTATGGAGATCGCGAATAAAATCGCTCCCAAAATCAAAAAATGTGTCAGCGTTAAAGTCATTTTATGCCTCTGTCTTTTCTACAACGTTGACGCGATCAGATTCAGCCTTCATGCTCACAATACGAATACGATCACTACGTTTAACCTTCAAGGCTTTAGACGGACTAAAGTACTTGGAATCTTTTCTGCGACGTAAGGTCAATGCAACGGCAGCTACGATAGCGAGCAGCAAGATAGCCGCTGCGATCTCGAAGGCTAAAGTGTATTGGGTGAAAATCGCTATCCCTAAATTTTTGGTGTCGCCAATATGCTCAGACGCAGCAGGAATATGATTGTCTGGACGCAGAAATCCGCGCCACAATACAGCTGACATTTCCAGAACGATCACGACACCAACCCCCGCAGCGGCAGGAAAGTGACTCCAGAAGCCTTCGCGCAATTTTGGCATATCGATATCAAGCATCATAACCACGAACAAAAACAAGACCATAACCGCACCGACGTACACCAAGACCAAGACGATTGCGAGAAATTCCGCTTTTAGCAATAGCCACAGACAGGCAGCAGTAAAAAATGATAAAACCAAAAACAATGCCGAATGAACGGGACTGCGGGCAGTAATTACTAAGGTCGCAGACAATACTAAAATTGCTGAGAACACATAAAATAGAGCGGTTATAAATTCCATAGCCAGGCCAAATCCAATTTAGCGGTACGCTGCGTCAGCGGCACGCGCTGCAGCAATCTCGGGTTCATAACGGTCACCAACAGCAAGCAACATCTCTTTGGTAAAATAAAGATCACCACGCTTTTCACCGTGGTATTCAAGTACATGTGTCTCAACTATCGAATCAACTGGACAAGACTCTTCGCAAAAACCGCAGAAGATACACTTAGTCAAATCGATATCGTAACGAGTGGTACGACGACTGCCATCTTCGCGTTGCTCAGACTCTATCGTAATTGCCATTGCGGGACAAACCGCTTCGCACAATTTACATGCGATACAACGCTCTTCCCCATTCGGGTAGCGGCGTAAAGCATGCAATCCACGAAATCGAGGTGACTGCGGTGTTTTTTCCTCAGGAAATTGCACCGTAATCTTACGAGCGAACATATAGCGTCCGGTCAAGGAAAAACCCTTAATCAATTCGCGCAGCATCAGGCTGCCAAAAAAATCCTTAATTGCTTCCATTTTTAGCCTTTTACTTCCAAATATTCCAGGAGGTTTGCATCCACGTCGCAACAATCACCAGATACACCAAAGTGAGCGGAATAAATACTTTCCAGCCTAGGCGCATGATCTGATCGTAACGATAGCGAGGAAAAGAAGCGCGCGCCCAAATAAACATAGACACCACCACAAATGTTTTCATTCCCAACCAAATCCATCCCGGTATCCAATTAAACACGATGGAATCCAATGGCGCTGACCAGCCACCTAAGAACATCAGCGACGCCATTGCCGAAATCAAAATCATGTTGGCATATTCAGCCAGGAAGAACATTGCGAATGACATGCCCGAATACTCCACCATGTGCCCGGCAACAATCTCGGATTCACCTTCCACAACGTCAAACGGATGACGGTTAGTTTCCGCAATACCAGAAATGATGTACACCACAAACATAGGAAATAATGGCAACCAATTCCAAGAAAGGAAATTGAGTCCCATATCTGCGAAGCGGCCGTGCGTTTGCGCATTTACGATGTCCGTCATATTCAAACTACCTGAGACCATCAAAACGATCACCAACACGAAGCCCATCGCGATTTCGTAGGACACCATCTGAGCCGAAGCGCGCATTGCACCAAGGAAGGCGTATTTAGAATTGGAGGCCCACCCGGCAATAATCACTCCATACACTTCCATAGACGTGATCGCCATAATCAACAATAAACCAGCATTGACGTTCGCCAATACTGTTTCTGGGCCAAAGGGTATAACCGCCCAAGCGGCCAATGCCGGCATGATAGTCATGATAGGCGCCAATACAAACAGAACTTTGTTTGCTTTGGCCGGAATAATAATTTCTTTTAACAGCAGTTTTAGGGCATCGGCGATAGGCTGCAACAAGCCAGCGGGGCCCACGCGATTAGGTCCCAGGCGTATGTGCATCCAGCCTATCATTTTGCGTTCCCACAGCGTGAGATAGGCAACACAAGCCATTACTGGCAAGGTAATGCAAATAATTTTAATCAAGGTCCAGATTAATGGCCACAGGCCTCCGAAAAGGCTGACGCCAAAGGATTGTATGGTGGGCAAAAAATTCATACTGCACGCTCCACACTAATAGCACCAAACATCGCTCCGAGAGCTTGGGTCGCAGCAATTCCAGCCGATACTCTCACCACATTATCAGGTAAAGACTTATCAAGCGCTGCTGGCAAGATGGCAACTGCATCACCCTGCATCAGTTTAACGAACTCACCTACTGTTATTCCCAACTTAGCAAATTCGACACTGCTTAATGACACATTGCCAGTCTTAGCATCAGCGGTTTTCTGCAAGGACTCAGATCTTCTAACAATCGCATCTGTGCTGTAAATAGGCACATCAGAAACACGCTCCAGACCTACAGTTGGGTTCGCCAGTGATGGTTGAACAGAAGAGAAATTATTTAACTTAGTTGAAATGTCCTTGATATCCTTACCCAAGACTGCATCACGTATCGCTTCTGAAGTTTCGAACTCAAAGCCATCCAATCCAAGTAAATTGCCCAAAACGCGCAGCACTTTCCATGCTGGACGGGTTTCGCCTAAAGGTTTCACTACTCCGTGGAAACTCTGCGCACGGCCTTCGCAATTAACGAAAGTACCTGAAGTTTCTGTAAATGGCGACACTGGCAACAATACGTCAGCATAATCAGCGGCGTGCTTAAATGCAGACATGACGATCACCATCTCAGCCTGATTCAGAGCTAGTTTTGCCTGATGAGGATTCGCACAGTCGAACTCTGGCTCAGTGTTCAACAATACGTAAGCTTTTTTCGGAGCACTAAATAGCGAACCCAAATTTGCGGCTGGTTTAGCATTAACCAGATATGCGCCAACAGTATTTGCAGCTTCGGTCAAATAACCGAATCCAGCGCCCGAATTTTGCGCAATCCATTGAGCGAGCGCATGTATTTTTTCCGCGTCGTCGCATTGTGCTGCAGCGTTACCAATAAATACGCCACTCGATGCTAAATCAGCTCCAGTCAACAAACTTTTGGCAACCGATTCCGCAGATGCAGAAACTTGAACAGCGTCAAACCCGGCTGGTTTCGCGATTTCTTTTTTGTTTGCGATAGCAACTGCAACTTCAGCCAGGAAACCTAGCCATGCTGAGGGAGCCAAAATCGTTTTATTTGCTACTGGTATTAACAAATCATCGTCTGTAGCGTGCAAAATACTTAGCTTTCCGCCCATCTTCACAGCCTGGCGCAAACGCGCGGCCAACAAAGGATGATCCTTACGCAGGAAAGACCCGATCACAAATACATTTTTCAGCTGTCCAAAATCAGCGATCGACATCCCTAGCCAAGGCTTAATTTCAGAACTCAACGAAAAATCTGCCTGACGTAAGCGGAAATCAATATTCTCAGAGCCTAAGCCGCGCATAATTTTTTGCGCCAAAAACAGTTCTTCTAAAGTTGAATTTGCTGTTGCAATGGTCGCAATGGCATCGGCACCATGTTCATGTTTGACGTTACGCAAACCATGCGCGACATATTCCAGCGCGGTTTGCCAATCAGTTTCTTGCCATTGACCGCCCTGTTTAATCATAGGTTTGGTCAAGCGATCAGAACTATTTAATCCTTCGTAGGAAAATCTATCCTTATCCGAGATCCAACATTCATTAATCGCTTCATTTTCCAGAGGGACAACACGCATAACCTTATTGTTCTTGACCTGAACCGTCAGATTGGAACCTAGTCCATCATGTGCACTAATCGATTTACGGCGCGACAATTCCCAAGTACGCGCAGAAAAACGGAAGGGTTTCGACGTCAAAGCACCGACTGGGCAAAGATCTATCATATTGCCCGACAATTCTGAATCAACAGTTTTACCGACAAAAGAAGTAATTTCGGCGTGTTCACCACGGCCGAGCATACCTAATTCCATCACACCAGCGATTTCTTGACCAAAACGAACGCAGCGAGTGCAATGTATGCAGCGCGTCATTTCCTCCATAGAAATCAAAGGACCAACGCTCTTATGAAAGACGACGCGTTTCTCTTCTTGATAGCGTGAAGTCGTGCCGCCATAACCAACCGCAAGATCCTGCAACTGACATTCGCCACCTTGATCACAAACCGGGCAATCCAAAGGATGATTGATCAACAAAAACTCCATCACGCCTTTTTGGGCTGTGATCGCCTTGTCGCTATTGGAGCGAACGATCATACCTTGTGTCACCGGCGTGGCGCAGGCGGGCAATGGTTTAGGTGCTTTCTCAACCTCGACCAGACACATACGGCAATTGGCCGCAATAGATAATTTTTTGTGATAACAAAAATGAGGAATGTAAGTGCCAAGTTTATTGGCAGCATCCATTACCATACTGCCCGCAGGCACTTCAACTTTTTTGCCGTCTATTTCGATTTCAACCATGGTTTACTCTGGGTGCGCTAAGCGAATAAAAATTCAAGCTGGCTTACATGTAAGTAGGAACCAAGCAATGCTTATGCTCGATGTGATATTCAAACTCTTCTCGGAAATTCTTGATAAAGGCACGAACTGGCATCGCCGCAGCATCACCAAGTGCGCAAATAGTGCGCCCCTGGATATTGTCGGCAATAAAGTTCAGCATATCCAAATCATCAGGACGTCCTTGACCGTGCTCTATGCGATGGACCATGCGATACAACCAACCAGTACCTTCACGGCATGGCGTACATTGACCGCAAGATTCCTCGAAATAAAAGTAAGACAAGCGCAGTAAAGACTTGACCATGCAACGGGTCTCATCCATCACAATCACGGCACCAGAACCAAGCATAGAACCGGCCTTGGCGATAGAATCGTAATCCATGTCGGTTGCCATCATAACGTCAGCCGTCAACACTGGCATAGAAGAGCCACCAGGAATAACTGCCTTCAGCTTTTTACCATCGCGCATACCGCCCGCCAATTCCAACAGGGTGGCAAACGGCGTCCCCATAGGAACTTCATAATTACCCGGCAGTGCAACGTCACCTGACATCGAGAAGATTTTTGTGCCACCGTTATTTGGCTTACCCAAGGCAGCATATTTCTCGCCACCCATTGCCAATACAAACGGTACCGCAGCAAAAGTTTCGGTATTATTAATCGTAGTCGGTTTTCCATACATACCGAAGCTAGCAGGAAACGGTGGCTTAAAGCGTGGCTGCCCTTTTTTTCCCTCTAAGGACTCCAGCAGTGCAGTTTCTTCACCGCAGATATAGGCACCATAACCATGGAAGGCATGCAGCTGAAACGAAAACTCAGAACCGTGGATTTTGTCGCCCAACATGCCGGCAGCGCGTGCTTCCTCAATCGCTTCTTCGAATCTATCGTAATCGGCAAAAATTTCACCGTGTATGTAGTTATACCCGACCGTGATCCCCATCGCGTAAGCACCGATTGCCATACCTTCTATCAGGGCATGGGGGTTATAACGAATGATATCTCTATCTTTAAAAGTACCAGGTTCACCTTCGTCAGTATTACAGACCAAATATTTTTGACCAGGGAACTGACGCGGCATAAAACTCCACTTCAAGCCAGTAGGAAAGCCAGCGCCGCCGCGCCCACGCAAGGATGAAGCCTTTAACTCAGCAATAACTTGTTCAGGCGGTATTTTTTCATCGAGTATGCGCTTGAGCGACTGATAGCCACCTCGTGCAACATAATCTTGCAGATGCCAATTTTTTCCATCCAGGCCGGCCAAAATCAAGGGTTTGATATGGCGATTGTGCAGACTCGTCATTATTTACCCGCCTCTTTCAATTCAGTGACCAAAGCATCGATTTTTTCATGCGACATCAAACTGCACATACGCTTATTATTCACCAACATCACCGGTGCATCGCCACAAGCCCCCATGCACTCACCCTCGACTAAGGTGAACAAACCATCGGCACTAGTTTCTTTGTAAGCGAGACCTAACTTAGTTCTCAGGTGATGCGCAGCACGCTCGCCACCCGACAAGGCACAAGGCAAATTAGTGCAAACCGAAATTTTATATTTCCCAACTGGCTTGGTGTTATACATATTGTAGAAAGTTGCTACTTCTTGCACCGCGACCGCTGGCATACCGATGTAATCAGCAACAGCCTGCATCACTTCAGGTGACAACCAGCTAGTTTCGTCTTGCGCAATTGCTAGCGCAGCCATCACGGCCGACTGTCTTTGATCGGCCGGAAATTTCGCCAATTCACGATCAATTTTTTTAAATGCTTGCTCTGATAAGACCATCGCTTTTGCCTCAAATATCAACACGCAAACCGCGTGTGATCATTTCTATCATCGATCAATTTCGCCAAACACAATATCTTGCGTACCAATAATGGTTACTGCATCCGCAATCATGTGCCCACTAGCCATTTCATTCAAACCTTGCAAATGAGCGAATCCCGGGGCGCGTATCTTCAAACGATACGGCTTATTAGCGCCATCCGATATCATGTAGATGCCAAACTCGCCTTTAGGATGTTCAACTGCCGCATATGCCTCACCTGCTGGCACATGAAAACCTTCTGAAAACAATTTAAAATGATGGATTAACTCTTCCATATTCGATTTCATATTCACGCGTGCTGGAGGTGCTACTTTAAGATTCGTACTGATCACCGGACCAGCATTATTACGCAACCATTCTACGCACTGCTTAATAATTCGATTCGATTGGCGCATTTCTTCTACACGCACCAAATAGCGATCATAACTATCACCGTTGACACCGACAGGGATGTCAAAGTCCAGCAAGTCATAAACTTCATAAGGCTGCTTCTTACGCAGATCCCATTCAACGCCGGAACCGCGCAACATAGCGCCAGTAAAACCCATAGCTTTGGCGCGCTCAGGGGAAACCACACCGATGCCAACCAGACGTTGCTTCCAGATACGATTATCCGTCAACAAAGTTTCATATTCATCGACATACGTCGGAAACCGATTGGTAAAATCTTCAATGAAATCGAGCAAAGAACCCTGACGATTTTCATTTAGCAAACGCATTGCCTTGTCGTTTTTCAACAGCGATGCTTTGTGCTTAGGCATTTCATTTGGCAGATCTCTATACACTCCACCTGGACGATAGTAGGCAGCATGCATACGCGCACCAGAAACCGCCTCATAACAATCCATCAAATCTTCACGCTCACGGAAAGCGTACAACATCACCGCCATCGCGCCAACGTCAAGTGCATGCGTACCTATCCATAGCAAGTGATTCAAGATGCGGGTAATCTCGTCGAACATGACGCGTATGTACTGCGCACGCAATGGCACTTCGAGGCCCAACATTTTCTCGATTGCCATTACGTAGGCATGCTCATTACTCATCATGGAAACGTAATCAAGCCTATCCATGTATGGAACCGACTGCAAATATGTTTTTTGCTCTGCGAGTTTTTCGGTAGCGCGATGCAGCAAACCAATATGCGGATCGGCACGCTGTATCACCTCACCATCAAGCTCCAAGACAAGACGCAATACGCCATGGGCGGCAGGATGCTGCGGACCAAAGTTTAAGGTGTAATTTTTAATTTCAGCCATTAATAGTGCCTCAACCCTTCATCCCGTAATGCTCTTCACGAATAACCCGCGGAGTATTCTCACGCGGATCTATTGTCACTGGCTGATAGATAACTCTCTTTTGATCTGCGTCATAACGCATTTCAACATAACCAGAGATAGGGAAATCTTTGCGGAACGGATGACCGATAAATCCATAGTCAGTCAAAATACGACGCAAATCATTATGCCCATCAAACAAAATACCAAACAAATCGAAAGCTTCACGCTCATACCAATTAGCCGAGCTCCAAACTTCAGACAAAGAAGGCACTACCGGCATTTCATCATCAGCAGCAAACACTCGCACCCGCAGACGCCAATTATTCGAAATCGACAGCAAATGCGAGACTGCAGCAAAACGCGCGCCATCCCAAACACCATCGGCATAAGCTGAGTAATCCACGCCACACAAATCAATTAGCTCTTCAAATGCAGTTGATGCATCATCGCGCAAATCGATCATCGCCTGCAGATATGCAGCAGGAGCTAGAACCACCGTCAACTCACCAAAAGCGGAAAACGATTGAAGAATCCTATCCCCCAAGACATTTTTCACAGCCGCTTCAAGATTTTCAAATTTTGTAGTCATAGTATGAACTGCCCTTAATTACGCTACTGAAGCGCTGAATTTCAAAGAAATTCGCAGCATCAGCGCGCGATCGTATTCGTGCGCTTAATTTTATTTTGCAACTGAATAATGCCGTAGATCAAAGCCTCAGCGGTTGGAGGGCAGCCCGGCACATAAATATCAACCGGAACAATGCGATCACAACCACGCACCACAGAGTAAGAGTAATGATAGTAACCACCACCATTGGCACAAGAACCCATGGAAATTACCCAACGCGGCTCAGCCATCTGATCGTAAACTTTACGCAAGGCTGGCGCCATCTTATTACACAGAGTACCAGCCACAATCATCACATCAGACTGCCGAGGAGATGGTCGAAATACAACCCCAAATCGATCCAAGTCATAACGTGAACAACCCGCATGAATCATCTCCACCGCACAACAAGCCAAACCAAAGGTCATCGGCCACAAAGAACCGGTACGCGTCCAGTTGATCAGCTTATCGGCCGTCGTGGTGACGAAACCTTCGTTGAGTACGCCTTCAATTGCCATAATCTATCACTCCCAATCCAGGGCGCCCTTTTTCCAGATATACCAAAAGCCCACCGCAAACTCGACAATAAAACCCAACATGACCAAATAACCCATCCAACCAAGGTCACGCATTGCCACTGCCCACGGAAAGAAGAATGCAGTCTCCAAATCAAACAGAATAAACAAAATAGCGACGAGATAGTAACGCACATCAAATTTCATGCGAGCATCCTCAAACGCTTCAAAGCCGCATTCGTAAGGAGAAGTTTTTTGACTGTCGGGCTTAAAAGGCGCTAGAACGCGACCTAAAATTTGCGGAACCACACCAACCGCAATACCAACCAAAACGAAGAGAAGAACAGGGAAATAATTTTCGAGATTCACGATAGGTTCCCCGTATTTAAATGTCAGATTGAAATAATTCGCATTATGATAACCGCAAATTTCATCGCAGCATCAATAAGGAAGGATTCCTTGATCAAACTCAAGACAAAAACTAAAGACAAACTATTGGTGCCGACGACGAGACTCGAACTCGTACAGCTTTCGCCACTACCCCCTCAAGATAGCGTGTCTACCAATTTCACCACGTCGGCACAAGCGCTGCATTCTACTCTCTTCAGCCCAATTGTTCAACGCACAATTGCGGAAATTCAATCATTTTTTACAGCGCAACATTAAAAATTTTAAATATTTTAAAAAATTTCTAATTATTTAGGGATTTGATTCGACTGACCTGCAGCACTCGCCGAAACTGCCGACACAGCAGCAGAAGCCGCTGCAGGAGCCGTTTTCACCGACGACAAATTATCCATAACACCGACCGAACTAGTGCGATGACCACCGATAAAAGTCAAGGCCAGAGTCGCACCAAAGAAAATAGCCGCTGCAATGCCAGTCGATTTAGAAAGGAAGTTCGATGAGCCGGTAGCACCAAACAGACTGCCTGAAGCGCCAGAACCAAAAGAGGCCCCCATATCCGCGCCCTTACCGTGCTGCAACAAGACTAAACCAATGATAGTCAACGCTGACAAAACCTGCACAACCACGACCAAAGTATAAAAATTTTGCATTCAAAACACCCAGTTAAATTAATCACCACATTAAAAACAACAACCACCAAAACATTCTTTATAGCGCGTTTTCACACCGCCCTTTTACATCGATTATTACACTGCATTAATGATCGCCAAAAAGTCGACAGACTTAAGTGCAGCCCCACCTATCAGGCCACCATCAATATCCGCCATCGCCAACAGTTCTTGCGCATTCTCCGGCTTCATGCTGCCACCGTACAAAATTTGAATTTTTTGCGCAGCATCGGCCGAGCGCGCCGCCAACTGAGCACGCAATACCGCATGTACATCCTGCGCCATTTGTGGCGTTGCCGTTTTACCGGTACCGATTGCCCACACCGGCTCATAGGCAACGACGATTTTGGGCAAGACACTATCATCAAGCACATCGAGTACCGCCTGCAATTGCGCGCTAACGACCGCTTCCGTCTGCCCTAATTCACGCTGCTCCAAAGTCTCACCCACACAAACTATCGGAAAAATACCCGAAGCCAATGCGCGCAGCGTTTTTTGAGCAACTAATTCATTCGACTCGTGATGGTAGGCGCGACGCTCAGAGTGACCAAGGATCACATACTTACAGGAAAAATCATTCAGCATCGCGGCCGAAATTTCACCCGTGTAAGCACCCGCCACATGCATAGAAACATCCTGCGCCCCCCAGGCTACAGCACTACCCGCGAGCGACTCGGCACACTGCGCCAAATACACAGCAGGAGCACACACCAATACATCACAAGACTGCCCCGTCATGCCAGCTTTAAGTTCGGCGAGCAACGCGCTATTTGCAGCGAGGCTGCCATTCATCTTCCAGTTACCAGCTATTAGTGTACGGCGCATAGCATTCTAAAATTTTATTAACCCTCTATTGTATCGCGAGGGCGGCATAGGGGTCAAATTGAGCAGACCAGTTTCAAAACAGTTCATCCCTTGCGCTAGACGAAATATAAGTCACAAACCACACTTACTCAGCAACACATGCAGCATACTCCCCCATGTATTTCTCAACTACGCAATAACAACAAGCGCAAATGCCATAATCGTTTACAAAAATAGGGGAGTATATAAAACAAAGTAGAAAATCACTGTCAATCTACTGCAAATCAAATTTGCAACATTATTTTCCCTATATGCTCACTACTCTCCATCAAGCTGTGCGCCTGTGCCGCCTGATCCAAGGCAAAAACCTGATAAATTACCGGTTTAATTTTCTTATCCTCCAGCAAGGGCCAAACCCGCTCCAACAATTGCGCTGCGATTGCCGCCTTAAATGCTACCGAACGCGGCCTCAAAGTCGAGCCGGTAATACTCAGACGCCTACGCAACACCTGCCCCATATCGAGCTCGGCGCGAGCTCCACCAAGCAGGGCAATAATCGCCAAACGCCCATCATCGGCCAGGCAATTGATTTCACGCGGCAAGTAAGCCCCCGCCACCATATCCAGGATTACATCGACCCCGACACCGCCAGTCAATGATTTGACGATTTCAGTAAAATCCTCAGTGCGGTAATTAATCCCGCGCTCAGCTCCCAAACTCTCGGTGATGCGACACTTCTCATCTGAACCTGCAGTCGCAAACACCCGATGGCCGAGTGCCGCCGCAATTTGGATCGCCGCCACGCCTATCCCGGAGGTGCCACCCTGCACCAGCAAGCTCTCAGCATTCGCCAACCTGGACAGATCAAACAGATTACTCCAGACGGTAAAATAGTTTTCAGGCAAGGAGGCCGCCTCCAGCGCAGACAGCCCAACCGGAATCGGCAGGCACTGCAAGACCGGAGCGACGCAATATTCGGCATAGCCACCGCCCTGCACCAGCGCGCACACCATATCACCCAATTTGAAATTACTGCCAGCCAGATCTCCACCAACAATCTCGCCCGCCACTTCCAGACCCGGCAAATCGGAAGCGCCTGGCGGCACCGGATACTGCCCCATACGCTGAAATACATCCGGTCGATTGATACCTGCCGCCTGCACTTTAATCAACACCTCTCCAGCGCGCGCTTGCGGCACGGGGCGCTCACACAACTGCAACACTTCAGGCTTGCCATAGGCAGTGATTTCGATTGCTCGCATCAATTTTTCCAGTATAAAATTTTCTGAGAATTAGGACTTACGCAAAATTGCTTTAGCTAGGAGCTCCGCCGGAGACCGCACTTTAGTACAGCAAGGCGAGTGCAACGACGTTTGGGCTGATTTGCGTAAGCCCCCAGAATAAAAAAGCCGTACGCATTGATATGCGTACGGCCTTTATACACGACTCAGCAAAACCTGCGATGAATGCGCTTCATCGCAAACGGTATTACTGTTGTGCTTCTTGCGCTTGTGGCGCTGCTTCTACTTCGGCTGCGGCGGCTTTCATCGACAATTTGAAGCGACCGCGATCATCTGTTTCCAGAACTTTCACTTTCACTTGCTGACCTTCTTTAAGGTAGTCGGCAACTGCATTGACGCGCTCATTGGCGATCTGGCTGATGTGCAACAAACCATCTTTACCTGGCATGATTTGCACGATAGCGCCGAAATCCAACAGTTTCAGAACGGTACCTTCGTAGACCTTGCCGACTTCAACTTCAGCCGTCAACTCTTGAATGCGACGTTTGGCTTCTTGGCCAGCAGCGGCATCCACCGAAGCGATAGTCACGATACCTTCATCGCTGATATCGATCTGAGTACCAGTCTCTTCAGTCAGAGCACGAATCACCGCACCACCCTTACCGATAACATCACGGATTTTTTCTGGGTTGATTTTCACTGTGATCAGGCGTGGCGCGAAATCGGACAATTCAACATTGCCGACTGGCACAGCTTTTTGCATTTCACCGAGAATATGCACGCGGCCTTCTTTAGCTTGCGCCAGAGCGACTTGCATGATTTCTTTAGTGATACCCTGGATTTTAATATCCATTTGCAGAGCAGTGATACCAGCCGCAGTACCAGCAACTTTAAAGTCCATGTCACCGAGGTGATCTTCATCACCCAAGATATCAGTCAAGACTGCAAATTTATTGCCGTCTTTGATCAAGCCCATTGCGATACCTGCAACGTGCGCTTTCATAGGCACACCAGCATCCATCAAGGCTAAGCAACCACCGCATACCGACGCCATTGAGGAAGAACCGTTAGACTCAGTAATTTCCGATACCAGACGTACCGAATAGCTGAAATCTTCTGGCGCTGGCAAGGCAGCCAACAAAGCACGCTTAGCCAAGCGACCGTGACCAATTTCACGACGCTTAGGCGTACCAACACGGCCAGTTTCGCCAGTAGCAAACGGAGGCATGTTGTAATGCAGCATGAAGCGATCAGTGAACTCACCCATCAAAGCATCAATTTTTTGCTCGTCACGGGCAGTACCCAGAGTAGCAATAACTAAAGCCTGAGTTTCGCCACGTGTGAACAAGGCAGTTCCATGCGTACGTGGCAAGACGCCAGTACGGATGGAAATAGGACGCACAGTGCGGGTATCACGACCATCGATACGCGGCTCGCCATCCAAGATCTGGGAACGAACGATCTTCGCTTCCAGATCAAACATGACATTGCTGACATCAGCAGAATTTGGCGCATCAACACCAGCAGCAGCGGCTTGCTCAGCCAAGCTAGCCGAAATAACTGCACTAGCAGATTTCAATTGCTCAGTACGCGCTTGCTTTTCTTTGATTTGATAAGCAGCACGCAACAGTGGCTCAGCCACGGCAGTCACCTGAGCAATCAAAGCCTCATTCTTAGGCGCAGGCGCCCACTGCACTTCAGGCTTGCCGCCTTCAGCAACCAGATCGTGAATCGCATCAATCACAGCCTTCATTTGCTCGTGACCGTAAACGACCGCGCCCAGCATGATTTCTTCAGACAATACTTTGGCTTCTGATTCAACCATCATGACCGCTTGCTCGGTACCGGCAACAACCAGATCCATCTCAGACAATTTCAACTGGCTAGCAGTTGGGTTCAAGACGTAAGCGCCATCAATGTAACCAACGCGTGCCGCGCCGATAGGACCATTGAAAGGAATACCAGAAATGCAGATCGCAGCAGAAGCGCCGATCATGGCAGCGATGTCCGGATCAATCTCAGGATTAACCGACAACACATGGATAATTACCTGAACTTCATTCAAGTAACCTTCAGGGAACAAAGGACGAATAGGACGATCGATCAAACGCGATGTCAGCGTTTCTTTTTCAGATGGACGGCCTTCACGTTTGAAGAAGCCACCAGGAATACGGCCAGCCGCATAGGTTTTTTCCATGTAATCAACTGTCAAAGGAAAAAAATCTTGACCAGGTTTAGCGTCTTTTTTAGCAACAACAGTTGCCAAAACAACGGTATCTTCGATGGAGACTAACACTGCACCAGAAGCTTGACGAGCGATCTCGCCGGTTTCCAGGGTCACTTGATGTTGACCGTACTGGAAGGTTTTCGTAACTTTATTAAACACAATATATCCTTTCGAATTTTCCAACAGATTTTCAGGCGCTGTCGTTCACCTCACCACAAGCAGCCAAATGGCCGCCCTATTACCAACTCTAACTACCAACTTTAACTACCAAACAACCGAACCACCAAAACACCAGATAAGTAAAAAGCCTGCGTCAGCTAAACTGAGGCAGGCTTTTTACTATAAATTTTTTGCTAAAATCAGCAAGAATTACTTACGCAAACCGAGTTTTTCGATCAGTGAGCGATAGCGATTCAAATCTTTACCTTTGAGGTAAGACAACAAGCTCTTACGACGGTTAACCATCATGATCAAACCACGACGTGAATGATGATCTTTATTGTGAGCTTTAAAGTGACCATTCAGGTCATTGATGCGTGCAGTCAACAAAGCAACTTGCACTTCTGGGGATCCGGTGTCGTTTTGACCGCGGGCATTGTCCGCAACGATAGCGGCCTTTGCTGTTTTTTCAATAGTCATGATTTTCCTTTTACATGCGGTAACAAGAGTAAAAATTAATTCAACCCTCATTATCGTGCTTACTTTTTACAAGATAACAATCCCATCGGAATGATGAGATCTGCGACTATAGCATGAAAATTACGCAAATTCAAATACTTGCATGCGTAA
Source organism: Undibacterium sp. Ren11W (assembly GCF_049340485.1). Taxonomy (NCBI): domain Bacteria; kingdom Pseudomonadati; phylum Pseudomonadota; class Betaproteobacteria; order Burkholderiales; family Oxalobacteraceae; genus Undibacterium; species Undibacterium sp. Ren11W. The sequence continues at coordinate 39,548 of NZ_JBMPPB010000001.1, read as the reverse complement.
AAAGGGTGATCGTCTAAGATTAAATCTCACCACGTGCGATCACCCTGGCAGGCAAACTAAATTTGCGGATTAAGCTTCTCAGACTTAGAGTGCAGTTTATTCAGCGCCGACAAATACGCCTTGGCTGACGCGACGACGATATCCGGATCCGCCCCTACCCCATTGACGATACGCCCAGCCTTAGACAAACGCATCGTCACTTCGCCCTGAGACTGAGTGCCGGTGGTAATCGCATTGACTGAAAATAACAAGAGCTCAGAGCCGCTTTGGGTCAGCGACTCGATCGCGTTGACGATGGCGTCGACCGGCCCATTCCCTGTGCCTTCACAGTTGACTTCCTCGCCGGCGATAGAAAACACCACCTTGGCAGTCGGTCGCTCACCGGTCTCGGAATGCTGCGCCAGAGACACATAACGGTAATGCTCATTGCCATGCGCATGTTCTTCATCGGACACCAAAGACATGATGTCTTCGTCGAAAATCTCCGATTTTTTATCCGCCAATTCTTTAAAACGCGCAAACGCGGCATTCACTTCTGCCTCGGATTCCAGAGCGATACCTAATTCTTGCAAACGTTGTTTAAACGCATTGCGACCCGACAATTTGCCTAATACGATCTTATTCGCGGCCCACCCCACATCTTCGGCACGCATGATTTCGTAAGTATCGCGCGCCTTCAAAATACCATCCTGATGGATGCCTGAAGCATGCGCAAAGGCGTTAGCCCCAACCACGGCCTTATTCGGCTGCACTGCAAAACCGGTAATTTGCGAGACCAATTTTGAGGTTGCCACGATTTGCGTGGTGTCGATACCGAAATCAAGATTGAAATAATCCTTGCGAGTACGCAGCGCCATCACAATTTCTTCCAGCGCGGTATTTCCGGCGCGCTCACCGAGACCATTAATCGTACATTCAACCTGGCGCGCACCACCTATCATGACACCGGCCAGAGAATTGGCAACTGCCATCCCTAAATCGTTATGGCAATGCACCGACCACACTACTTTATCCGAATTGGGAATGCGCTCGCGTAAAGTTTTCAGCGTATTGCCGTACAGCTCAGGCACGCCATAGCCAACCGTATCGGCAAAATTAATCGTGGTCGCGCCCTCTTTGATGACGGCCTCAATCACACGGCACAAAAAATCGATGTCCGAGCGACTTGCATCTTCAGGACTAAATTCAACATCATCGGTAAATGTGCGGGCATAGCGCACCGCTTGTTTGGCTTGCTCCAGCACCTGATCCGGACTCATGCGCAACTTCATTTCCATATGCAGAGGCGAGGTAGCGATGAAGGTATGAATACGCTTACGCTCGGCACCGGCCAGAGCCTCGGCAGCACGCGCAATATCCCTGTCATTGGCACGCGACAAAGAACAGATAATCGGCTCGCGCACCGCTAAAGCAATCGCCTTGATCGATTCAAAATCACCTTGCGACGCAGCCGCAAAGCCAGCCTCGATCACATCGACTTTCAGGCGCTCCAGTTGACGCGCAATGCGGACTTTTTCATCCTTGGTCATTGATGCGCCGGGGGATTGTTCGCCATCACGCAAGGTGGTATCGAATATGATGAGTTGGTCTGCCATGTCTGCTCTCCAGAGAATTAATTGCAAAAAGTGATGTTTGAAATGCGGCTGATACTGGTCTGAATACTCTTTCACCTATCCTTGCAAGACGCACACGGATGGGGAGACTACTCAGATTGTGGGGGTATGAGATTTAGCGCGTTACCGCACTAGTAGATTTAGTGCAGTTAGCACCAGTAACGACAGCAGGCCTGATAGGCCTGCCTTAGCTGGTGTAACGAGAGAGGTGAATGCGAAGTTCATTGGACGACTATAAACGCGATTGCCCAAAAGTGCAAGGACAAGTACCAGAAAAGTGCAAGAATTTAAGGCAGTGCGTTTCATATGAGCGGCAAAAAAAATCCACGCCAAAAACGTGGATTTAAACAAGCCTACAATTCCAAAAATTTATTTCTCGCCATGATCAATCGTGGTTTGCACGATACTGATAGGACGACCACTACGCCAGCGCCACAACAATACGGCGTAACCGGAGAGTCCGTACAAGACGAATAGACCAAACAAGACCCGAGGCGGATCGCTAACGATCGCCACATAGCCTAGCAAGATCAAAAATGGCGCAACGAAAGGCACAGATTTGCGCATATTCACGTCTTTAAAACTATAGAACGGCACATTCGTCACCATCGTTAAACCGGCAAACAAGGTAATACTCCAGGCGCTCCAGCTCAGCTCTGCGCCTTTAAAATGCAAGTCATCCATCAATAGGATAAAACCTGCCACCAGCGCGGCCGCAGCCGGACTAGGCAAACCCTGAAAATATTTCTTATCGACCACCGCGATATTCGTATTGAAACGTGCCAGGCGCAAAGCGGCACAAGCGCAATACACGAAAGCTGCCAACCAACCTAGCTTACCCATACCCTTGAGCGACCATTCAAACACCACCAGCGCAGGTGCCGCACCGAAAGAAATCATGTCCGACAAGCTATCGTATTGCGCCCCAAACTCACTCTGGGTATTGGTCATGCGCGCCACCCTGCCATCCAGACTATCGAGCACCATTGCCACAAAGATCGCCAATGCGGCATGTTCAAAGCGTTGCGTCATCGCCATCACGATTGCATAAAAGCCGCAAAACAAGGCCGCCGTAGTAAACGCATTGGGCAATAGATAAATACCGCGCCGTGGCTTAACGGGCGAACCCAGATCATCGGCTTGCGTAGATTGATTGCCTACCAGCTTGGTTTTTCTGGCACCGCGCGGGAACAACTTAAAACTGCCCTTGGGCTGACGTTTTTTAAATGAGGACATGCGTCTATTCTAGGTAGATGAGGATAGCGACCAGGCACCATCACAGCGAATTAATCGCATTGACCGCGCAATTACGCGGCGACTAAGAGGCTGGAGTATAACCGCGATTGGCGCGAAGTAAAACTATGCGCGAAGTCAACACCAGGCGCAGGCACTTACATTTCAATTTCGGACGCGCAATGTGGATGCGGCCTGCAGGCCAATAATGGTCTGCAGGCCGCATCCACATTGCGCACTCGGTTTTTAAAACTAACAATCCAAAATTACAAAGCTTGTTTCAGTTGCTCCAGAATTGCCGGATTTTCCAACGTGGAAATATCCTGAGTAATTTCTTCGCCCTTGGCTAGTACACGCAACAAACGACGCATGATTTTGCCGGAACGGGTTTTTGGCAAGTTGTCGCCGAAACGAATTTCTTTCGGCTTGGCAATCGGACCAATCTCCTTGGCGACCCAGTTACGCAATTCGGTGGCGATTTGTTTAGCCTCATCACCGGTAGGACGGCTGCGCTTCAAGACCACGAAGGCGCAGATCGATTCGCCGGTGGTATCGTCTGGCTTACCGACCACCGCCGCCTCGGCCACCATAGGGTGGGCCACCAATGCCGATTCGATTTCCATAGTACCCATGCGATGACCGGAGACATTCAAGACATCATCGATACGACCGGTAATCGTGAAATAGCCGGTGTCTTTATTGCGGATCGCACCATCGCCGGCCAGATACACCTTACCGCCGAATTCTTCTGGGAAATAGCTCTTCTTGAAGCGTTCATCATCACCCCAGATAGTGCGTATCATCGAAGGCCAAGGACGCTTAACCACCAAAATACCGCCCTGCCCGTTCGGCAAATCATGGCCAGTCTCATCGACGATCGCGGCCATAATGCCCGGCAAAGCTAAGGTGCAAGAGCCAGGCACCAAAGGTGTCGCGCCTGGCAAAGGCGTCATCATATGACCGCCCGTTTCGGTTTGCCAGAAGGTATCGACGACCGGACATTTCTCGCCGCCTATATTTTTGTAGTACCACATCCAGGCTTCCGGATTAATCGGTTCACCCACCGAGCCGAGCAAACGCAAGGACGTCAAATCGTACTTATTCGGATGGATAGTGGCATCACCGTCAGCCGCCTTGATCAGCGAGCGGATCGCGGTCGGCGCGGTGTAAAAAATCGTCGTCTTATGCTTTTGTATCATGTCCCAGAAGCGTCCGGCGTTCGGGTAAGTTGGGATGCCCTCAAACACGATTTCGGTCGCACCCACGGCCAAGGGGCCGTAAGTGATGTAGGTGTGGCCGGTGACCCAGCCGATATCGGCGGTACACCAGAACACGTCGTTGGGCTTGATGTCGAAGGTCCACTTCATGGTCAGCATGGCCCACAGCAAATAGCCGCCGCTAGAATGCTGCACGCCTTTTGGCTTGCCGGTAGAACCAGAGGTGTATAGGATAAACAGCGGATGCTCGGCACTGACCCATTCTGGCTCGCAGACGGCAGATTGCGCCGCCACCAGCTCATGCATCCAGCGATCACGTCCGCCGGCCATAGCCACTTCGCCGCCGGTGCGTTGGTAGACCACCACGTTTTTAATTTTTTCGCAGTCGCCCAGCGCCAGCGCTTCATCGACGATCGCTTTCAAAGGCAGATGCTTGCCGCCGCGCACTTGCTGATCGGCAGTAATCACTGCCACCGCGCCAACGTCAACGATACGTTCTTGCAGGGATTTAGCAGAGAAGCCACCAAAAACCACAGAGTGCGTTGCGCCGATACGGGCACAGGCTTGCATCGCCACTACGCCCTCCACCGACATAGGCATGTAGATCACCACGCGGTCGCCCTTAGTAATCCCCAACGACTTTAAGCCGTTGGCGAACTGACAGACTTTTTGATGCAATTCGGTATAGCTGACCTTAGTGACTTCGCCGCCATCGGCTTCAAACACCAGTGCTACTTTGTCGCCCAGACCCTTTTGCAGATTCACATCCAGGCAGTTGTAAGAGACGTTCAGCAGACCGTCTTCAAACCATTTATACAGCGGCGCTTGCGTTTCATCCAGGGTCGTGGTGAAAGGCTTATGCCAATGCAGATTTTCTCGCGCTAGCCTGGCCCAGAAACCTTCATAATCCTGTTCCGCCTCAGCGCATAGCGCGTAATAGGCGTCCATACCAGAAATCGTGGCATCTGCAGCAAATGCTGCCGGTGGAGGGAAAATACGTGATTCAGCTTTTACGGCATCGAGGTCTGACATTGATATCTCCAACTGGTTTATTTTGATTTATTTTAAAACGACAAACTTGAAATAGACAGCTCTACCTTAGTCGCGCAGACTTACCCAAGCCTTACGCCAAAGTGCTAAAACGATAATACCACAACAATACCATTTATCCGCAAGTGGCTTACCGCAATATCTGTGTCCGTGTAAAATACTGCCATCTTGCGTGGCGCAGATCAAAATGGCGGCGCGATACGAGGCGACTGGTACGTTCAGCGATATAAAAACCGCAAAGACTGAGAGTTATCTTCGGCGCCAACACCAACGATGCAATTGAAACGCGCATTAGCAACAAAATTTTAAGCAAGCACGATTTTTTTACCTAGCCCAGAGCCAAATCATGACTATCATCAAGCAAGACGATCTGATCGAATCCATCGCCGCCGCACTGCAATACATCAGCTACTACCATCCGGCTGACTACATCGCCCATCTGGCGCGCGCCTACGAGTCAGAACAAAGCCCGGCCGCCAAAGATGCGATTGCCCAGATCCTGACCAACTCGCGCATGTGCGCCGAAGGTAAGCGCCCGATTTGCCAGGACACCGGCATCGTCAATGTGTTCTTGAAAATCGGTATGGGCGTGCGCTTTGAAGGTTTTAGCGGCTCCATTACCGACGCCGTTAACGAAGGTGTGCGTCAGGGTTACAACAATCCCGACAATGTATTGCGCGCCTCTATCGTGGCCGATCCTTTGTTTGATCGCAAAAACACCAAGGACAATACCCCAGCGGTGGTCCACATGGAACTGGTGCCGGGCAATACGGTCGACGTACAAGTGGCGGCCAAAGGCGGTGGATCAGAAAACAAATCCAAGTTCGTGATGCTCAACCCATCCGACTCTGTGATCGACTGGGTCATGAAAACCGTACCGACCATGGGCGCAGGCTGGTGTCCACCTGGCATGCTGGGTATAGGCATAGGCGGTACCGCAGAAAAAGCCATGCTGATGGCGAAAGAATCCTTGATGGAAGACATCAATATGTACGAGCTGAAATTACGCGGCCCGCAAAATAAGACTGAAGAACTGCGCATAGAATTGTGCGACAAGATCAATGCCTTAGGCATAGGCGCACAAGGTCTGGGCGGTTTGACCACCGTGCTCGACGTTAAGATCAGTATGTACCCGACGCACGCAGCTTCTAAGCCAGTAGCCATGATTCCTAACTGCGCCGCTACCCGTCACGGTCACTTTGTGCTGGACGGTTCTGGTCCGGTCTACATGACACCACCAGCGCTGTCTAGCTGGCCGGATGTGCACTGGGTTGCCGACACAGAGAAATCCAAACGCATCGATCTGAATAGCTTAAGCAAAGAAGAAGTCGCTTCCTGGACGCCAGGCCAAACTTTGCTGTTAAACGGCAAAATGCTGACTGGTCGCGATGCCGCCCACAAGCGTATCCAGGACATGCTGGCCAAGGGCGAAACCCTGCCGGTAGATTTCACCAACCGCGTGATCTACTACGTAGGCCCGGTCGATCCTGTGCGCGACGAAGCGGTAGGCCCAGCCGGCCCGACTACAGCGACCCGCATGGATAGTTTTACCGACATGATGTTAGAAAAAACCGGCCTGATCTCTATGATAGGCAAGGCAGAGCGCGGCCCAGCTGCCATTGCATCGATCAAACAACATGGTTCGGCCTATCTGATGGCAGTGGGCGGCGCCGCTTACCTGGTATCAAAAGCCATCAAAACCGCCAAGGTAGTCGGCTTTGCCGATCTGGGTATGGAAGCGATTTACGAGTTTGACGTCGTCGACATGCCAGTCACGGTAGCGGTTGATTCCAAAGGCACCTCGGTCCACACCACCGGCCCGAAAGAATGGCAAGCCAAGATAGGCATCATCCCGGTTGCCTAATTTGTCTGCCATTAACACCTTAGCTAAGACTACATCGATCAAACACCCCGAGCAACCAGTCGGGGTGTTTGATTCTGGCGTGGGCGGCCTCTCGGTGTTGGCGCATATACGCCAGCACCTGCCGGGCGAACAGCTGATCTATTTTGCCGATTCTGGTTTTGCGCCCTATGGCGAAAAATCCGATGAGGTGCTGATAGAACGCAGTCTGGCAGTTGCCGAATTTCTGCGGACCCAGCATATCAAAGCCTTAGTCATCGCTTGCAATACCGCCACCGCCGCTGCGGTCGCCACTTTACGCCTGCGCTATCCCGAATTGATCATCATAGGCATGGAGCCGGGCTTAAAACCGGCCGCGCTGCACAGCGTATCGAAAGTGGTCGGCGTATTAGCCACCAAGAGCACCTTGCAAAGTCAAAAATTTAGCCAGTTACGCGACCAGCTCAGCGTCGAAACCGGCGTCAACTTTATCGCGCAAGCCTGCATAGGCTTAGTCAATCAAATTGAAAAAGCCGAGCTGCATTCTGCCGAAACCCTGCAACTGGTGCGCCGCTACGTCGCGCCGCTACTGGCGCAAGGCGCCGATACGCTAGTACTAGGCTGCACCCACTACCCGTTCATCGCTCATCTGATTCGTCAAGTTGTGGCAGAAAACCAGCCAGACGCCAAGCTAGACGCAGTGCGCCTGATAGACACAGGCGAAGCGGTCGCCAGACGTCTGCACAAACTACTAGAGCAGCAAGGCTTACTCAATCCTCAGCACACAACAAGCGTACTAAACGCCTACACAACAGGCAGCACCAGCAGTCAGGAACATGCACTACAGCACATGCTAGGCTTGCGCGCCGACCAGTACCAGCTCAGCGCCCTGGCATAAGACCAGCGCCAACGCGTCCGAAAAACCTAGCAATTTCAAATAGTGCCTAGCCGCACGCGCATATTCCATGCGCCTTTGCGGGCAGATGCCGCCAGCAGCCGCATAGAATATGCGCGCTGGGCTTGCCTGCTTTTAAAAACTGAATTGAATCTCCGCAGCTAGCGCTAAACCATTGTAGGCTGGGCTAAAGCTGTATCAGCCCAGCAGCACCACCGCAAGCAATAGCTCCATCGCCAGTAATAGCGGAGGACGGGTGCAAGCGCAATTTTTGGGGAAATTCATAAGAAATGAAATTGAGAAAACTAGCAAAGTTTATTTTCTACTAGTTTCTTACACATGCCGGCGTGGGTTGAACTCGCCCTACACGGCTGCCAGCCACCCGCGTAAAATATTGGCGACTACTGGCGCGAAAGGTTCAAGTTTGCCATCTTTGGGTCGTTGAATATCATCAATAACCATTTGAACCAAATCTTCATCCTCCAACTGGTTATTTGGCTCAACACCATTAGCAAAGAGTAAAGCATCTGAAAGCTGCTTTCTTTTCTCTATTAAAGTTCTATTGAGATACTCCGCATCCCCTAAGTTTAATACTTGAATTGATGTTTTTGCCTGCGCAGTTAGTCCTTCGACACGGCCACTAATTTTAAATTTAAATTCTGTCTCACATTCATCCATTAGCGGAGTTAACGGCAACGGTTGGGATCCATGCGCCGCGTCACATTGGCGTTTTGATCTACAACTTGCCACGATGTTTGAAAAATCAAGGCTTCTTTGGGGGGCGATTTTCCTAGCTTCGACGTGTTCATTCTTAGAATCAAGATCACCAGTAATCCGTTGGCAGCAGTAAGCACATAAGTAAAATTGCTCTTCAAGACATGCATTACGAATATCCTGACGTATTGCGGGATTCGTTTGATCCAAATCGTCGTACGTTGCATTCGGATTGCGCCTTTTCCAGGTCGTCAGTGAATTTGGTTCCTCTCGTTTGTTAATTTTTCTCACGTCGGAGTTCCTGTTTTCGCAGTAAGAGGCGAGCCTTAATGAGTTCAATATTAGACGACGGCAGTTCATTCTCTAACTCATTCAACTTGGAATTTGCAAGCACCAAATCCCCGTCTTGAATCGTATCCAATAAATCATTTAGCTTACCGTTTACCTGGGCATTACGTATGTCCGTATCCATCACTTCTAATAATACAGAATTCGCGTCTTGACCGAACTGCGACGGTAGCTCGGTCAAATCACCATCATCAAGTGAATAGATCAGCATATTTTTACTGTCGCTAATAACCAGGGGTGAGTGCGTACTCAGAACAAATTGAATATTTGGAAATGTTGTAGTTAAGCGCTCGATCAAGCTACGTTGCCATTGAGGATGGAGATGTAGCTCAACTTCATCGATCAACACAATGCCGTCGCCGCGAAGAGGATTTTGAAGATCAGGATTCATCATGGCTAAACGACGTGCAAGATCACCAACTAAAGCCATCAGCGACTTCTCACCTTGAGATAGTTGCATTACATTTAAACTCTCTCCATTTTTCTCAATAGACATATGCAAACGTGGTTTACGGCGTACTCGCAAATTACTAAAACCAGGCATAAAGCTCACAATCGCAGTGCGAACGGCAGTTAGTTGCCTATCCCTTGAGCTAGCCCTGACTTTCTCGAGTTTTTCCCAGAAACTGCCTTTTTCATCAAGCATAGTCTTAAGTTTTTCTAGTACATCTTCCGATAGGCCTGATTCATTCTCAGTGTCCTCTCGCTCCCGAAACCACTCAAAAAATCGACGAAAATCAACACCTCGGCTCAACGAATTATCGTAACTATCCAATTGGGTAAAGGTATGTTTATCTTTGATTTTTAATGGGATGTCTAACACGGCACGATTAACCGAATAAAAAGCGATTAATGGCAACGCACTTTTATCATCTTTTGACAAAAGAGATCGATAGTGATCGGCAAGTAAGGATACCTCGCTCAATTGACTACTTTGTTCAACTTTACGACCCTTACGAGTTTTCGCAATTGTCCAATTAAAGATAAAATCCCCCTCATCCGCGTCAGGATTGGCGGACTGTCCCTGTTCATCAAATATTGCGATGTCGATTGCCCCCGTATTTGCGAGATTATTAATATCGAGTTCGTCAATAGGGCTACCATTACCCTTTTCACTGCGAATGCGCGAAACCAGCCAACTTAGTGAAGTTGCGAGTGATTTTAACAACGAAGTTTTACCAGAACCATTATTCCCAACAAACACAGTCACATTACTGCTCTGTTCGGTAGTAGGTGCAAGATGAATGTCAATTTCGCTAAATCGCCCAATATTTATCAAACGAAATTTTATAATTTCCACAGTTTTATCCAATCTATTGGCGACTCGAAAGTTCCTACTAAAACACCAGTACTATCAGTCCTCTTGAGCGCATCACGGCAAGCCGTTCCATCATCAATATGTTTTCTTTGAGTGAACTTTTCACATAGATACATAATACAAAATAACCTATTAATCCAATCAATAGATTATAGAGAAAATATTACCTCTTAAGCATGTAAATTGTATTTTCGATGCGAAGCGTAACACGAGGAATCAAAAGTAATCAAACGCGAATCAAACGGGTCAGCATCGATTAAAAATTTGCCTATGCTGCCCGCCTGCATTTGTGCCAGGTTAGCGATTCATTTTTTACAGAGACCTGCCCGCAGGCGCATATCCCATGCGGGTTTGCGGGCAGATGCCGCCAGCAGCCGCATAGAATATGCGCACTGGGCTTGCCTGCTTTTGGAATCTGGATTCAATCGCGGTAGTCTGGGCTAAAACACGATCAACCCGCCATCACCACCGCAAGTAAAGCGTAAGGCCGGCGCTCTGGGGGAGTTAACGATCCGCGACAATTTTACAATCAGCGACTACAATCAGCAGATCGCGGCCCAATTCACTGAGCTGCAATTTTTATTCATTTTCATAAAATCAGATGACCAAAATTAGCTATAGATTACTCAATGTTTTTGCTGAAACAGCCTTTGGCGGTAATCCGTTAGCGGTGATTGAAGATGCCAGTGCTTTGACTGATAGAGAAATGCTGTTGATTGCGCGTCAATTCAATTTATCTGAAACCACATTTATCCTGCCCTCGAATATAGCGGCCGCTCAAATTCGCATTTTCACGACCACTTACGAAATGGATTTTGCCGGACACCCGACACTGGGTTCCGCGCAGGTCATCAGAGAGCTGTTTCATTTGGGAGATGCATTTAAAATTGAAATGAAGGCCGGTCTGATTCCCGTATCAGCGATAGAAAACCGCTGGACTTTATTTGCCAATACGCCTCGCTATCGCCCCATGTTAGCCTCGCGTCCCGAGTTAGCGGCAATGCTCAATCTTCCAGAAGTTGCCATCGCTGGTGATCCATTATGGGTTGATTGCGGAACAGAGCAATTGATGATTCCTCTTGCCAGCGCTGAGTTTATTCACGCTTGTCGTCCAGATTTACGTTTAATAGCCAAGTACAGCAAGAACCTTTCCGGGCAGGCAAAAACCTATGTATTTGCAAAAACACTTGGTGGGTTTGAGTCTCGTTATTTTTCAATGGCAGATGAAAACTCCATCAATGAAGATCCAGGAACAGGGTCTGCCTGCGCAAATCTTGGCGCTTGGTGGTTATCAACAGAAGGTGATAAACCCTTAATCGCAAAAATTAATCAGGGCACATTTATTCAGCGCCCAAACGTACTCAGTTTACATGTCGCTAATGGAGAAATTCAGGTTGGCGGTCGCGTCATTGAGGTTGGGCGTGGAGAGTTGCATTGGTAATTTAAGCCTGGATGTCCAAGGTGGCGCGTTGATGCGTGAGCCTTACACGTGGGCACGATGTTGCTGTGCCCACCCTACGCGCTGCTTCATTTTTTAAGAAAATGCCGAATCGAAACGAAATCAAATCTGTATCAAAACGCTCAGCGTCAATGAAAAATTTCAGCTGCGACTCCTGGCATATTGGTTTATTATTTTGGCAATCGCTAGACCAGAGCAAGCTCAGTCTAGCGTCTAGAGTTTTTTTGCAATCCTTCATTTTTTGAAAGAATCACATGGCAAGCGCAGAATTTGGAACAGTCTTTTTTGATGAAATAACACTCGCAAATTTTGATGGCGAGAAATGGTCGGACACACGCTTTGGCCCTAGCGACCACCTGCCGTTACACCCTGCTTCGCACGTCTTACACTACGCCAGTACCTGTTTTGAAGGGATGAAGGCGTTTCGTGCAGCGGATGGTGCGGTCTGTGTTTTTCGCATTGACGACCATATCAAACGCATGCAAAACAGCGCAGCGTCTTTGTATCTGCCGGTTCCTGATGCGGTGCAATTAAAGACGATGATTTTAGATTTACTGAAAAAATACAAAGCACAAGTACCCGCCTTCCCTGGCTCCGCCTATATCCGCCCTACTCTGATCGGCACCGATGCCTCTATCGGCCGGGCTGCCGCGCCTACCAGCACAGCACTGCTGTATGTCTTGATCTCGCCAGTGGGAGATTACTTCTCTGCCGACGCCACCATGCGCGTTTTATTAGACACAGAAAATCAACGCTGCGCGCCCCATTTTGGCAACGTCAAATCAGGTGGCAATTACGCCAGCGCTTTAGGTTTAATCCAAAAAGCCAAAGAAAAATACAATACGGCCCAAGTGATTTTTGCACCGAATGGTGACGTACAAGAAACCGGCGCAGCCAATTGCATCTTAATCAGTGACACTGAGCTGCTCACCAAGCCTTTGAACAGTGAATTTTTGCCTGGCATCACGCGCGATTCTTTGCTAAAAGTAGCGGCTAAATTAGGCTACCAAGTTACTGAGCGCAATATCTCAGCCACTGAATTAATCGAATGGATCAAGACCGGCGAAGTCGCCTTGTCAGGCACCGCCGCAGTGTTGGCACCAGTCGGTGAGATCGTCTATCAAGGTCAAACACACACTGTTAATCAAGGCAAAGAAGCGGTCAATTCAAAACGCCTGCGTAAGTATCTAAACGATATTCAGCAAGGGATAGAAGCAGATACTTTTAACTGGATCACTAAGATTTGATTTTTAGTTTTTTTGTTTAGCAAGCCGCGATTATTTACTTAATTACCGCGAAAAACAAATACCTGAGCGCCATTTTCACGCGCACCACAAGGCTGGGACGACACTCGCCAGATTAACAAGAAATGATCAAACGAAAAAAGGACGACAAAGTGTCGTCCTTTTTTTCACGGCATTAACAGGCAATCAACAAACATTCCCCATGCGTCTGCAAGCCCCGCTATGGCTTGCAGTGTACGTGTAACATTTAACTTGCCCGCCGCCCATCTATCGTTCATTGAATCTAGTATTTAAATGCGCGAAGGATAAATGCCTTGGTCACAGATGTAATAGGTCAGACCATTCGGTGCTGCCGCCTTTAAATTTGGCAAGGCGAAGGTTGTCATTCCATTCCCGCCAAAATTGGTGCCAAGCAGCGAAAACAAAGCGGTATATGCATTAATTGACAAAAGCCGTCCATCCGCAATCATTCCGGCGCTCACGCCAGCTGTCAACGATACGGTACCCATAACACAATCACCTACGGATTGACCTGCGGGCGCATTACCTGTGTTGGTCCCAAACAGATTCTGCACGCCTGTTGCGCCTGCTGGGCCTGCTGGGCCTGCTGGGCCGGTTGCGCCTGTTGCGCCTGTTGCGCCTGCTGCACCGGTTGCTCCTGTTGGCCCTTTGAGATTGGCGACCAATGCATACACGCCAGTGGCACGCGCATACACGTCACCAGTAGCATTATTGATGTAATAATCACCGTCGGTGCCTAAACTATTCGAAGGAACACCAGTCGCATTTCTCCATGTAGCACCTGCTGCACCTGCTGCACCTGCTGCACCTGCTGCGCCAGTTGCGCCTGTTGCTCCTGTCGCACCCGCAGCACCTGTTGGACCTGTCGCACCCGCTGCTCCTGTTGCGCCAGTTGCACCGTTACAAATATAAGTCGTAGTAGAGATTTCGCCTGCATCGAGAACGTTATTGGCGTCGGCATCAATCCCTGAACTCATTTTCACACCCGCTTTCGGGCAATTTACACCAGTAGCTTCGGCAACGATAGTCACCAAGGTATTAAGTCCATTGCTGCCGTTAGAGCCTGTTGCACCTGTTGCACCTGTTGCTCCTGTTGCGCCCGCTGAACCTGCTGCACCCGTTGAGCCCGTTGCACCCGTTGCTCCGGCTACGCCTGTTGCGCCCGTCGCTCCGGCTACACCTGTTGCACCTGTTGCACCTGTTGCACCTGTTGCTCCTGTTGCGCCCGCTGAACCTGTTGCACCCGTTGCTCCGGCTACGCCATTGCAGAGATAGTTAATCGAACTTACTTCTGCATTCTCCAGAACACCGTTTGCATTGACATCTAAACCTGTGCTGAGTTTTTTTCCGCCCGCGGCGCAATTGCTACCGATCGCTTCACTGCTGACCACGAACAAGGCGGTTGCACCGTTCAAGCCGTTCACGCCATTGACACCGCTAGCACCGTTACTTCCATTGCTTCCGTTAGTACCATTAGTACCGTTAGTACCATTAGTCCCGTTCACACCATTACAGACCGCCTGTGTATTGCTGGATTCACTCGCGTCAAGCACACCGTTGGCATTGGCATCTAATCCACTAGAAATAGTCAAACCGCCATTAGGGCAGGCGCTAACAGGCGCGGAGTTTTGTACCGAGAATGCTATTTTTTTCACGGCACACGCGTTGCCGCCGGCGGCCGGTAAGGTATTCACCGCGCCAAAAGTCTGGAGCGGCAAAGTCACACAGGAAAATTCTGCATGTTTTGTCGCAAATGTACTCAAGGCCTGACTCAACAGAGCCCCAACACCGTTGTTACCACTACCGCAAGCAGTCGTCGGTGCTGCCAAGCATGCCTGTAAACTTTGCAAGCCACTAGCTAGACTAGTCCCGTTAGGCAGTGAGCTGGCATATTGCGAGATGGTTGCCAGCGCTAAGGCGTAGCTTAATTGCGCAGAGCTGGCAGCAGTCGGTACATTGAGCGCATCGACAGGCATGGTGTTGACGATATCGACCACGCCGAAGTTATTTTGCACTTTACTAATGGCAGCTTGTATATTTGCCGGAGTTAAACCGCCCGATAAATTACTCGCATTTGTGTATGCCAACTCGGTCAAGGCGGTCACTGCCAGGTTTACTGCAGCACCGCTGGCATTTGCAAGCACGCTGCGCAAAGGTGTTGCCAATGACAGCGTTTTCCCAGTCGCTTCGTCCACATAAGAACCGCCGGTCGCTTGCAATAAAACCGCGCCAGTATATGTGCCGAGATTAAGACTATAGTTACCGTTAGCGTCGGTCGTCACGCAAGAGCCAATCTGCGCGCCTGTAGTACCGTTAGCAATGGCGTAAGCGCAGATACTTGCGGCGTTCAGTGGCCCTTTACTAGCGACGCCGCTCAGAGTAGTACTGGTCGTGCTCACTAATGCGCCGCCACTTACTGCATCATTGCTGCTACTACCGCCACATCCGATTACGATAGTCGACATCAAGACGATCAGCGCAGCATGTACGCCTTTTGTTACGGGCACTTCAGTTTTCATGTAAGTCCTAGGTTAAACATTAAAAAAAACCGCCCATTCTATAGTAAATGGCGCGCCTGAACTTGGGCATCGAACACATAAACTGAGATTGAGCTAGGGTATTGCATAGTATTTATTTGACCGCCACTATCGCCAACTGTGAATCAAAAAGGCGGCATCACTCAAAAATTTGGCGATGCTGAGCGCCTGCATTGGTGCAGGGCCAGCGATCCAATTTTAACAAGTGCCTGTCCGCACACGCTTATTCCATGCGGGTTTGCGGACAGATGCCGCCAGCGGCCGCATGGAATATGCGCGCTGGCACGGATGGTTTTCAGAACCAGCACAAGCGGCGACTATCTATGCAAAACCGGCGCAAAACAAATCCCTGAGCGCGGGTTTTTTGAGGTGCCGTTTTGTGAAGTAGTGCCGGTATCAGCGCACTACCAAGCGGGCTTGCGCTTAAAATTGATAGGCGAAATTAACGCCTACATGCGAACCGTTGTAAAACTTACCGTAAGGAACATCCTGCTGGTATTTTTCCGACTCGGCACGCACACTTAACCAAAGGTGAGGCGTAAATCCATAAGCTGCTTCGATTACTGCTCCGGTATTAGCCGACATCAAAAATGAATACGCATATCCCATGGGTCTTTAAAGGTCACAACAGGCGGTGAGGCGCGTGAAATTTGCATACTGTAATTACACCCAGATTTGCTCTAATTCTCAAACCGCAGCTGCGAGCTTCTAAGCCTCATCCCAGGCGATCATTTTTCCGGGATTCAGAATATTAAGAGGATCGAAAGCCTGCTTGAGGGTGCGCATCATGTGGATGGCAGCGCTGCCGTGTTCTTCGATCAGGAACGCCATCTTGTGCATGCCTACGCCATGCTCGCCGGTGCAGGTGCCGTCCATCGCGATGGCCCGGCTCACCATGCGCGCATTGACGCCTTCCGCATTGGCAACTTCGATAGGATTATTCGGGTCGATCAGCATCAGCACATGAAAATTGCCATCGCCGACATGGCCTATCAGCGAGTACAGGATCTGATGCCGCTCGCAATCTAGCTGGGTTTCTATGATGCATTCTGCCAGGCGAGAAATCGGTACGCAGCAGTCGGTAGTGATGGCACTGGCACCCGGACGTAGTTGCAGCAGGGCGAAGTAGGCATTATGTCTGGCGGCCCACAAACGTGAGCGTTGTTCAGGCTGACTGGCCCATTCAAAATGATCGGCACCGTTGGAAGTGGCGATCTCTTGTACCAGCTCGGTCTGTTCTTTAACACCCGTCGCACTGCCATGAAATTCAAACAGCAACAAGGGCTTTTCTGGCAGGCTCAGTTTGTCATAGGCGTTTATCGCTCTGACGCTATTTTCGTCGAGAAATTCTACGCGGGCCAGCGGGATCCCCATTTGTATGCTCTGTATGACGCTATTGACGGCGTCAAAAGCGCTGGGAAAGCTGCACACGGCCACCGCTATCGCTTCCGGCAGCGGATACAATTTGACCGTCACTTCGGTAATCACGCCTAGCGTACCTTCGCTGCCGACGAACACCCGGGTCAGGTCGTAGCCAGCGGAGGATTTTTTAGCGCGGGTGCCGGTCTTGATGATGCTGCCATCGGCTGTCACCACTGTCAGCGCCAGCACATTTTCGCGCATAGTACCGTAGCGCACTGCATTGGTGCCGGAAGCGCGGGTGGCCGCCATCCCGCCTAGCGAGGCGTCCGCTCCCGGGTCTACCGGGAAGAATAAGCCACTATCCTTGATTTCCAGATTGATTTGCTTGCGCGTGACACCGGCCTGCACAGTAGCCGTGAGGTCTTCCTGGTGTATTGCGACGATCTGATTCATCTGCGACAGGTCCAGGCTAATGCCGCCATGCAAAGCGAGTATATGCCCTTCTAGCGAAGAGCCGGCACCGTAGGGGATGACAGGCACCGCATAGTGATGGCAGAGCTTGACAATGGCGGCGACTTCTTCTGTGCTATGCGCAAACACCACCGCATCGGGCAGCATAGACGGATACGAGGATTCGTCGCTGCCATGATGCTGGCACACCGCGCTGGCGCGCGTACAGCGATTTTCCAGCAGACTTTGCAGTGCCTGCCAGAGTTCTTCAGGCAATGCTTTTTTGGTGGCGGAGGGCTTAGCAAGTGCGTCGGCAAAATCGTTCATGAGACATTCCGTTTCAGATCGTATTGATACAGTATGCGATTATGCGGCATTCCCGGCAAATTTAACGGGCGTTTTTTTCACTGCTTTTTCACTGCTTTTTCACTGCTTTTTCACTGCTTTTTCAGTGTTTTTTCAGTGTTTTTTCAGTGTTTTTTAGCGCCAGCCGCTTCTCAAAGAGCGCATCTAAAGTAAAGGGCGGCGCGCCGATGGCAAAACTGCGCCCTTACCACTTTACAAATCGAACACGCATATTCCATGCGCCTTTGCAAGCAAAACCAGGCTGGCGGCCCCATAGAATATGCGTATAGGGCTTAGGGAGCTTCTAAAAACCCTATATTCGGGCGCATCGCAGTGGCGACTATTCAATGCAATCCGCATCCCGATTAAGGTTTTTTTAGAAGCCCTCCCCCTTACTTGATTGTCACATTATTGCTCAGCGATTCGGCACGAGAGGCGCGAGGCGGCAAGGTCTTTATTTAGCAAGCCTGTTGGCGATCGCATCTAAAAAAGTGATAGCAGGCGGTGCCGCCAACAGCGTATCGAAGCGTTTCAGCTCACCTTGTACCGATGTATCCGCAAGATGCGTCTCCCATGCCGAGCGATCTGTGTATTGCTCATAAAGGACATAAAAATGCGGGCGATCTTGTGAACGATGCACCGCATAAAAAATTGTTCCAGACTCGTTTCCGGTCAAATCGACCAGGGACTGCAATACGTTTTCCAACTCTTCGGCAAACGCTGGCTTTACTTCCAGCTCAACAATTAAAGCGAACATCGGATACTCCTTTAAACATGTGAATGGGGAGTGGGTAGCATGCCTTGCGGGCGAAAACTTGTATTGTAAAAATGCGTCTTGTTGTGCGCTTCTTTTAAGTAAAGATGTGGCGTACTACCCACGCGCTTTTGAAAATCGCGGATGAAATGGGCTTGATCATAATAGCCATTTTCCAAAGCAAGTAAGGTTGGGTTTTCTGCGCTCTCTAACATTGCGCTGCGTATGGTACGCTGGAACCGGCTAAGCCCTTTAATATCGCGGGGACTTAATCCGGACAATGCCATCAAGCGGCGTTCCAGTTGCCTGCGACCAAGGCAAAAATGTTCAGCGATGCTTTCGACCGAAACGGTAGAACTGCGGCTGTAAATGCGCGCCATGGCGTGCTCAGCCAATAAATCGAGGGAGGTATGACTGAGTTTTTGCAGCAAAAAAGACTGGATCAGAGTCAGCCTTGTTGGCATCTCACTGGCATACGATAACTGGCGCAACAAAGCCGCACCCGACGCTCCCCAAATATCGTCAACCGACAGCACTTGATCCATTAGCGCAGCACCGGGGATCGTGGTAAAACGGTGCATCATGCCTATCTTAAACCGAACCGCAACAAAGCCGATGTCGGCCGATGCCGATAAGTCTATCTTGTTTTGGCGCACGCAGAACAGATGTGCGCGTCCTGTTTTTTGCTCACAACTGCTCGCTGTCGTATATCGAAAAGGATCTCCATAATGAAAATACAGCTCGGCTCCGGTGCCGGGTAACAAAACGGGCAAGTGAACGGTCTCCGCCGCAGCACTATCCCATCCCCAAATGCGATCTACGTAGGGTCGCAATTGCGAAACCGGCTGACTTTGAAATTTTTTCATGAAGAAGTAAATAGCTGTCTGACTGTAGATTTTAGCAGAGCAGTAGCGCATCCGAAAATGCTTGGCAAGGCGAACAGCATTAAAATATGCTTTAGCCGCGCTTACTTGTGGATAGAAAAAATAATGCGCAAGGCGCGCCAGCCAAGACCGCCGGGGGCGTGCGATGCTACTTAATTACCTGGCACTTTTGCTTATAAATAATCGCTTATACTGCGAACGGAATTTAACTCTGGCGCATCAACAGCAGCATTTTTTGCTTTTCACAGCCCTCAAAAAAATGAAAAAATCTATCCTACTGGCCCTCCTATTCGGCACACTGCTGACGACCCAAAGCGGCGCCCAAATTGCCCCGGCTAGCACTGAAAATACTGCCGCATCCGCTGCCGAAGTTAGCGCTGAGCCTATCGCCGAGGTGGACGTCAGTGCTACCAAAAATCCGGATTGGAAGCCGTATCGCGTCATGCTCAAGGGCCTAGCTGCGTTTGATAAGCAACATGATATGGCACCGCAGGCCAGTGCCAAATTTGTCCTCAAGCCACGTAACGCAGCGGCCACATTAAGCGGCGTGGTTTTGCGGCTGGCCAGTGATGCACATAGCTTGCCTATCGCGCTGGCCGACAACGGTACTTTCTCTTTGCCACGCGACGCGCAGGCTGAGCAAGACAATGCCGAACTGATGATCAATCGCAAGAAAGAATTGTTTCGCTGGTGGCCGTATGTGCGCAGCCCGCAGCTGGCAGCGAATCAAAGGCGTTTGGGTGATTTGCGGCTGGAGTGCCAGATGTTTTGGGCGATACATTACGACGATCTGCCTTTTGTGGCGCGTAATTTTGTGCGGGCGCTGGGCGGACCTTGCAAATCGAATAAAGTCACGCTCAGCTTTCCGGCAGATTTTACCGATTTGCGTAGTGCGACCCTGATACAAGGCGAGCGCCGGCTTGCGATCATGATGGAAAAACCCGAGAAGTCAGATAAAAAACCCGCCAGCTTTTCACCGCCCTTGTTCGATGCCAGTTTTAGTGATGATGCCATCATAGAACTAGACTATGAGGCAGCGCCGGACGCCAGCAAGATCAACTATCAGGGCTTAAATGTAACAGTGAGATTTTAAGGCTGGGCGCGCGCTGCTATATCTCAGAGCGGAGCGGACTTTCGCTCCGATAATTTGGATCTGGCGCTTGTAAAACGCCATCGCCACCCCAGATGTGGCCAGTAAGCTGCAGCGCACGCTCCAAAAAAGTGCCTAGCTACAGTCACACGCGGCAGCCAGCTTAAGCTTTGCGGCTGTCGTCCTGAGCGTTACATCCCTAAGCCCCTTATCCAGAAAGCGACGCATGTCCGATCTATTACACAAGCTGCAATGGCGTTATGCCACAAAAAAAATGAACCCTGCCAAAGTGGTGGCACAAGATAAAATTGATCGCATTATCGAAGCGGTACGTCTGACTGCCACATCGAGCGGCCTGCAACCGTATGAATTATTCGTCATCACGAATAAAGAAGTGCGCGAGAAGATCAAACCGGTCGCCTGGAATCAGGGACAGATCACGGATTGCTCTCACCTGCTGGTGTTCGCCGCCTGGGATAATTACACAGCAGAACGCATCAATATGATGTTTGATCTGACCAATGATGAGCGCGGTTTTAAAAACGAAGGCTGGGAAAGCTATCGCCAGCAACTGCTGGGCAGCTATCCTGCGCGCAGCGCCGAAGTGAATTATCAGCACGCTGCCCGCCAGGCCTACATCGGCGTCGGTACTGCCTTGATCGCGGCCGCGACCGAAGAAGTTGATAGCACGCCGATGGAAGGTTTTGATCCAGATGCGGTAGACGCCATCCTGGGATTAAAAGAACGCGGCCTGCGCAGCGTCGTCATCATGCCTTTGGGCTACCGTGAAGAAGAGCAGGATTGGCTGGTCAAGCTGAAAAAAGTCCGTAGACCGCATGCCCAGTTTGTCACCGAAATCGAATAAATTCAGTGATCAGCAATAATTTGCACTAACCAAGTCTCGAATAGCTTTACACAAAAAAAGACGGCGCATTGCCGTCTTTTTTTCTATTCCTCCCGCAGCCAAATATCTATGCTTTTCTCTGTTCACCAAGTATCAACGGTGCATGAGTTAAGACCGTATCCTTGCGCGATTCGTCAAGCGCGTGACTTCACTTCGAACAAATTCATGGAGTAACCGCGCATGATGTAGCTGAAGAAATTTTTCAATACAAACAGCGAGAAGTCTTGCTGCGAAACCTCCAGCGTTTCGCTCAATATCGAATTGCCATAGACGTGCCGGTATCCGGCACGCTTAAAAATATCGGTAGGATCATCGGCAAAAAATCGAAATTTAGCCCCGAGTTTTTCTATGCAGTCGGTCAGTTCTTTACCTTGCGTCAGGATAAAATATTTGGTCATCAGGTCACAGATCAGACTGTGTCGCGGATAAGCCTTGATTAAGGTTTGCAGGGTTTGCGTAATTTGGTCCTCGTCCAGATAACCGAACACACCTTCCATCACCACGATGACCGGTACCTCGTCTGCGTTCAAGGGGAGTTTTGATGCCAGCGTCTGTTCCGAAAAATCAATCGCAATACGGCGCAATGGATTCGGGCAACTAATTTCTGGCAGGCAGTGATTTTTATGCTTGATGAGCTGCGGCTCGTCTAATTCGAACCATACGCCGTCACTGAGGCGAAATGCACGCGCATCAAAACCGGCACCGATCAATATCACCTTGGTCTTGGGCTGTTGCGCCAAACGCATGCGCAAGAAGTTATCTATCATGCGATGGCGCACTGCAATACTTTGATACGGCCGGGTATCTGCTTTCATGCTATCAAAGATGGCCTTACCATGCCTGGTCATGAATAGATGGGCAAAATCATCACCGCATAAAGGCTGGGCCTCTTGCGCGTCTTGCGCTCTGATGGCGCAAGTATAAAAGGCCGTATCGGAAATAGGATTCATGGTCTTTAGCAGGAAGTAAAGAGGCACTACCAGATCAAGATCGGTGACGCCGCCCCTTTCACACTACAGTAACACTACATGCGTATTCCACCAACGCTTTTTATGCCAGCACTGCCGCCAGCGCGCATATTCCATGCGCGCTGGCGGCAGTGCTTAAATTAATTCAGTGCGGGCGGCAGCAACCGATTCTCCAGCATCAGGTGGCTAATGCTTTGATATTGCGCCAGTAGCAGTTGCTCTAATTCGGACTTCACTGTGGCTGGCAGATCGGCGCTATTGCCCACCGCACGCGTTAAATTATGCGAGACCCAGCCTCGATTTGAGATCAGGTCTATCACTTCGCCGCGCACCGACAAGGCGACGCGCTCGTCCACCCGTTCCGGGTCTAGTAAAGAGCGCCCTACTCCTGCGTAGCCAGTCGGCCAATGCGCCAGATCCGCGATAGTGGGCAAGATATCGACATGACTACCGATACGCTCATCGACCCCGGGCGTAATCCCCGGCCCGACGATGAGTAGAGGGATATGGTAGAGATTGGGCACATGCTGTTTATAGTCGCCCAAGCCACTGACATGGTCGCCCGTAATGATGAAGATGGTGTTGTCGTAATAACCGGCTTGTTTAGCGGACTTCATCATTTCGGCAATCGCCCAATCGGCGTAGTACATGGAATTGAGAAATTTATTCAGCTCACTGGTCTCTGGGTATTTACGCCAGCGCTGCTCCGGCACCATAAACGGTGCATGCGTGGTGGAGGTGAAAATATAACCAAGAAAAGGCTGCTGAGCTTGATGCGCCTGGGCAAACAGACGATTCGCTTGTTGCAGGGTATTGTGGTCCCAGGTACCCCACACCAAATCAGGTTTGGATTGAGGGTGTAGTTCGGGCATGTCTTCTGCGCCCAGATAAGTCGCGAAGCCAGCACGCGCAGCGATGGAGTTAAAGCGAAACGAGACTCGATGATCGCTCTGTAAAAAAATCGTCTGGTAGTTGTGCGCTTGCGCCATCTCTCCCATGAAACTCTGACGATTTTGCTCTATGCCCTCACCGAGAAACAGCATGCCGGGTAAAGTAGGCAGACTGGCCAGGATAGATTCGGCAGCGACGATAGAGCGCTGTCCATTGGCAAAAAACCGCGTATACAAACGGCCCTGTTTGGCCAGCACATCAAAGTTGGGAGTGGCGCCTATGGACGGCAAATCGAGATGCGAGCGGATCGCATCGATATGTTGCGCGCCCCAACTCTCTAGCACCAAGACCACCACATTGGGCTGCTTGGCGCTCGCGCCTTCAGCTCCATTGGCGACCGTATTAAGCTGTCGATACAACGGATAGGCTGGATCTTGAAATACAGCGCGCTCGCCTGCCAGCGACTTCTGGGTGCGTGCAATCGCTTCTTCCTGCGGCATAAAATCATGTACCGGCGGGGTATTATCGGCCAGCGCATGACTCACTGCAAAGGCACCGTTCAGCGTCAGATAGGCCTGCGGGGCGGAATTTGAAAAGAAGGCATCTGAGACGCTGATAGGTTTATTGGTCCAGCCGCCGCGCCCAC
Organism: Undibacterium sp. Ren11W; assembly: GCF_049340485.1. Taxonomy (NCBI): domain Bacteria; kingdom Pseudomonadati; phylum Pseudomonadota; class Betaproteobacteria; order Burkholderiales; family Oxalobacteraceae; genus Undibacterium; species Undibacterium sp. Ren11W. Next base: position 15,765 of record NZ_JBMPPB010000001.1, on the reverse strand, counting down.
TGACCACACACAAGGCCAGCACCAATAACAAGCCGATCAACCTGAGCGAACGGTGCTTGATGACCGGCGCTACAGGGTGCACCACTCTATGCCAAACCCACGCACCCAGCACAGAGAAAGCGGCGAACAGCGCCAGCAAACCCGCATACTGGCGCCAGGCCAGCACCAACATGGGGCCGAGATCGGCGCGTATGGTAGTGATCTCCGAACCCACGTGTCGACCGACTTCGCCAAAGTAGACCGCGTCGCCTATCAATAAGACCACCAACAGCAGCAGCGCCAGATAGATGATCCAACACCACAGGCGCTGCCACAGCGCATGCTGAGCCCAGCGAAATGGCAGTAACAAAAAAATGCCGGGCAAGATCATACTGAAGGTAATCACGGAGAGATCAAAACGCAGACCGACCCAAAAAGCCATCAGCACTTGAGGCAGACTGAGATTTTTAAAGTGCTCAAAATACACCAGATACAGGCCCAGGCGCGCCAGCAAAAAGGGGATCAGGCACAACATGGCGATTAGCGCCAGGCGCAGGTAAATATTTTGACGCTGCGCTTGCATCAGCTTTTGCAGCAGGCCGACAGGAGCTGTACGCCCAGGGTTTTGTGTGGTGTTCGAGGTCATTACCGAAAGTGCTTACTGTGCTTAATGTGCTGGAAATACGGTACTTACGCTGGGCTCGCGTTCAAGAAATCACCTGCCCTGACGCGCATATTCCATGCGCCTTGCAGCCCTGGCAGGCTGGAAACCCGCATGGAATATGCGCTCTGGCGGGGGTGTTCATAAAAATTGTATGAACACCGTCCGCCAAGCTGGCTTAGGCCAGTACCGCCGCCATCGCTGTGGCGGTGGCTTCGACGTTACCGTTGTTTAAACCGGCCACGCACATACGACCGGAGCGCACCAGATACACGCCGAACTCTTCTTTCAAGCGGTCACATTGCTCAGCCGACAGGCCTGTGTAACTAAACATACCGCGCTGAGTCAGGAAATAACTGAAGTCACGGCCCGGTAATTTCGCGCTCAAGACATCATGCAGTTTTTTACGCATAGCCTGGATGCGCTCGCGCATAGCGACCACTTCGCCTTCCCACTGTGCGCGCAATTCTGGATCGGTCAGCACGCGTGCCACGATCTGGCCGCCATGCAGAGGAGGATTGGAGTAATTGCGGCGGATATTGGCCTTCATCTGGCCCAGCACATTCACCGCTTGCGCCGCATCCGGGCACACCACACTCAAGGCACCGCAACGCTCGCCGTATAGGCTCATGCTCTTAGAGAAGGAATTGGCAACGAAGAAGCTCAGACCGGAATCACCGAGCAGGCGGATGGCATACGCGTCTTCCACGATGCCATCGCCATAACCCTGATACGCAATATCGAGGAAAGGAATCAGTTCACGCTCTTGCAGCACCGGCACCAGCGCTTGCCACTGCGCCTGCGTCAAATCGACACCAGTAGGATTGTGGCAGCAGGCATGCAACAGCACGATGCTGTGTTTCTCGGCTTGCTGCAAGGCTGCTAGCATTGCTTCAAAACGCAAACCACCAGTGGCAGCGTCGTAATAAGGATAGGTCTTAACCGTGATGCCAGAACCTTCAAACACGGCACGGTGATTGTCCCAGGTCGGGTCGCTGATCAGCATAGTGCTGTTCGGAAAATAGCGTTTAATAAAATCGCCACCGACTTTTAAACCGCCGCTAGAACCCACGGTTTGCAAGGTCACTACACGACCAGCCTTGACTGCCGCGTGTTCGGCACCGAACAGCAAATGCTGAACTGCGGTACGGAAATTGGCCGCACCTTCCATAGGCAGATAAGGACGGGCACCGGCTTCGGCTACCACTTTCAACTCGGCCGCGCGTACCGACGGCAGCATAGGAATCTTGCCGGCATCGTCAAAGTAAATCCCGATAGAGAGATTAATCTTATTGGTACGTGGATCCTTGCCAAAGGCTTCGTTCAAGGAAAGGATAGGATCGCCCGCGTAGGCTTCGACGTGTTGAAACATGGTTAAACTCCAGAGTAATAAACGTAGCGTCAAGCTGAGTGCTTAGATAGACATTCCTGCACTCAGCGCCAGTCCGCTATTTTGCCACATTAGTCAGCCTCAGCCTCAGGTCGACGAGATTAAAGCGCCATATTCAGTAAAGCTCAGCGAGATGAGAGCGCAAACCTCACGCACCTCACCCCTGCACTGGCCTGCTATTGCAAAAAAACAATCATAAACCGAGTAAGGAAATATTCCTCAACTCGCGGAGCAATTGATAAAATGAACATTAAGCTAAAAAATACCATGACAGCAGCCTCGACGATCAGCGTCCCCGGAATAAGGAAGTATCCATGTCCACACCCGACAACATAGACCAGTTCAATCGCGTAGTACTACACAGCTTCGATCGTTTATATGCAGCCTTCCCTATGCCCACTGAGATTAATGTCGCCGAAATTGCAGCGTTGGCAAATCCGGCGAGCGATCAAGCTAAACAGACTGAACCATCTTTCGAGATCCTTGAGCCGACCTTTGAAAGCTTAGCTTTTCTAAAAGATGAGGGCCTACTAAAATATTCTGATCACTACGTCGAAGGCACCACCCTATACCAGGCTCAGCTGACGATGAAAGGAATTACCGTGCTTGGCCAGACACTGGATTCCGCCAATCAGGAATCGCTGATTGCGCGTATGCGTAGCGTGCTGAGGGACAAGGCAAAAGAGGACAATGCAGTTCAAGCCCAGCAGATTGTTCTCACTTTATTTGCGCTCGCAATTGCGGCGACGTCATCGGCGAATTTATTCAAGGCAAAACCCTGATTCGACCTAGCTCGTTCGAACTCGCGCGCGCAACTGGCCAGACGCGCACAAATCAACTTTAACTCTATTTTTTACGATTGTAGAATACTCGTTAGAAGGAAAAAAACATGTTACACGCCGACTTCCCGGTTGTTGAGGGTAATTACAAACTGACCGAAAACTGGAGCGTAATGCTTCCGGGAAAATTTAATCGCCGCATAGAAGATGGGGATTTGGTACTGTGGAACCCCGACTTAACTATATGGATCGCAATCTGGAACAATGATCACGCCCAGAGCCAAGAGTCACGCCTGGAGAGTATCAAAAAAGCGATGTCGGCAAATGCATACCAGATCAACAGCAGCACCAGCGACGGCATCCTGCGTTTTAGTTATCGCTTGCATGAAAACATCAGCGAAGAAGAACCCAGCGACGACGAGGATGAGACTGTTGCGGCGTTTTACTGTTTTGCCATAGGCGAACGCGGGCAAGTTGAATTCGCGATCTATCTCGATAAAGAGGCCGATCTACAACAAGCTCAAGCGATGTTACAGAGCCTAACCGAAACCCCTGCACCCTGATCTGCAAAAGACTACTGACGACACTATTAATGCCAGTTTGCTTAAGCAATAAAGTATAGATTTAAGCTAGCGACTGGTTTGCAACACAATAAGTCAGGCGTAAAAAAACCCGCCAAAGCGGGTTTTTTATTGGATGCAAATGATTATTTAGCGCCGCGCTTGCGTGCCGCTGCCAAACCGGCCAAACCCAAACCTAACAAAACCAATGAAGCTGGCTCTGGAACTTGCGAGCTATTATTGCTGGCGTTGATTCTGGCTGAGAAATACACCGTTTGGAAATCACTACTATTGTTGCTGACATAGTTCCAGATCCAGGTTGGCGAATTTGTACCGTAGCCAGGACGTGTACCCCATGGTCCAACGCCGTTATTGCCTTCACCTACCGCAGCAAAACTAGCATTACCAAAACCGCTGGTATTTTGCTTCCAGTCAGTTGGATTGGTCAGCAGTGTTTGTGTCGCATTGTCGAATGCAAAGGCATTGTCGCTCAAGTTAAACATACCCAGGAAACCGCCAGGGCCGCCTTGGTTAGTTGCCACTAAATGGATATATTGCGTGGTATTTGCTACCAGAGTCGCGCTCGACGTATAGGTTGTTGGCCAGTCGGTTCCTGAGCCCATCAAGCTACCTAAGGTTGCGTCGCTAGTGGAAACGTATAATTTAAACGTATTATCAACGTTAGTCGTTGCGGTCAGGACGGTTGCATTGGCAGAAGTAATACCGACAACAGTCAGAACTAAGGAGGCGAGTAAGTTTTTCATGATATAGGATGTAAATTGAACTTAGCTTCTTACACAGCAATATTTATGCCTGGAAAATATTCTTTTTTGAAATCATTCACTTACGGAAATTCTCGAATAACGAAGCGCTGCAAGTGTAAAATTTTCCGACACCCACACTTGCAATTTACATATCGAGACTGACGATGCAAATCGGCCTGCGATTTTCTTCAATCTATACTCGTAAGTAGTCGCAGGCGTTTACGTCAGCAGCGCGCTCACGCCTAGATTAATTAACGCACCGCCAACCATCAACCATAACAAGAGAAATGCCCCCAACAACAGCGGCTTGACACCCGCCTGACGGATCGCTGAAACATGCGTGCTCAAGCCTAACGCAGCCATCGCCATCGCCATTAACAAGGTGTCAAAATCGATGAGCACATTCACCATAGCTGGCGACAGCCATGTCAGCGAGTTCAGCCCGACTACCAGCATAAATCCCAGAGTAAACCAAGGAAAGCTGATGCCACTTAATGCCCCGTCTGCGGGATGATGTTTCACGTCTTCACCAGCGTGCTTATCGCGCAGCAGGTAGATCGATAACCATATCAAAAAAGGTGCCAGCATCATGACCCTGACCATCTTGGCGATGACCGCGGTATTGGCCGCATCCTGACTCACGGCGCGCCCAGCCGCCACGACTTGCGCGACCTCGTGCAGACTCGATCCTATATAAACGCCAAAGCTCTGTTCCGAAAAAGCCAGCCACTGCCATTGCTGATTAAGACTGTATAGCACAGGGTAGACGAACATCGCGATACTGCCAAAAACGACCACCGTGGCAACTGCCACAGCGACTTTTTCCGAGCGCGCCTGCAAGACAGGCTCCGAAGCCATGATTGCAGCGGCACCACAGATGGAGCTGCCGGCACCGATTAGAATGACCGTTTCGCGATCAAGCTTAAATAGCTTCAGACCCAACAATAAAGCCAGAGCGAAGGTGGAGCTGAGGATTAAGAAGTCGATCAACACACCAGCGATACCGACCTGAGCCACGTCCTGAAACGTCAGTCGCAAGCCGTACAAAACGATGGCCAGACGCAGCAGTTTTTGTCTGGAGAAATTCACACCGGCACCATAATTCTGTGTCATCTGCGAAAATAGTGTGTTGCCAAGCAAACTACCTATAAGTATAGCAATCGTCAGCGCACTTAGACCATGCTGCTGCAGATAGCTGATCTGTCCCAATGCGATGGAAAGCAAGCCGAGAGCGGCGCTCAACAACAAACCCGGCAATATCGGCAATAAAGGGGGTACTGGTTGAGATAGACGTACAAACGAGGTCACGAAGAATCGGTTTGAAAGCGCTGCTGCGGGATTTTTACTCACTAAACTAAACATCATCTTCCTATTAAATGCGGTATCGATCCGAATACAGCCAGTCTACGCATTCCCGGCAAAACAATAAAACAACTTGTTTATGTATAATTAAGCTAAATTTCAGCTTAATTATTTTTTTAACGCGTAGCAAGTACGCCATCAAATCCAAATCAAAGAACAGGCAAATGCGACTAAGCCTCAGACAATTACAGATATTTCTCGCCGTGTGTGATCACGGCAGTACCGCCGCGGCAGCAGGGGTGGTGGCCTTATCGCAATCGGCAACCAGCGCCGCCTTAAATGAACTAGAGCATCTGTTGAGCACACAACTCTTCGACCGGGTCGGCAAGCGCCTGATCATTAACGATAATGGTCGCCTGCTATTGCCACAGGCACGGCAGGTTTTAGATGCTGCCGCTGGCATAGAGCAGCAATTCTCCGGTGCCGATGCTGGGCTGGCGATCAAGCTGCGGCTAGCGGCCAGTACCACGATAGGCATTTATCATCTACCACAATTACTTGCCGGTTTTTCAGTACAGGCACCTCAGGCAAATCCACGCGTGCTGATCGCCAACACCAGCGATGTTGCCACTGCAGTGGCAAATTTTGCGGCCGACATAGGCTTCATCGAAGGCCCCTGTGAGGAGCCTGACTTGCTGGTAGAGCCGTGGATTAAGGATGAATTGATCGTAGTCTGCGCGCCTCAGCATGCTTTGCTAGCAGCTAGCAACAAAAGTAAAAGTCAGCAAAAAAATACCTCCAATATCAGCTTACCCGCCTTAAGTGCATCTGGCTGGCTATTGCGAGAAGCTGGCTCCGGTACCCGCGTAGCGGTAGAGCATGCCTTGCTACCGCACCTGCATACGCTGCACTGTGCAGCAGAATTAAGTAATTCTGAGGCAATCAAACATGCCGCCGCCGCGGGACTTGGTTTGGCTTGTTTGTCACGCGTGGTAGTGGCCGACATGCTCGCGCTGGGCAGTCTGATTGAACTAAATACCGCACTGCCCCCGCTACAACGACACTTCTATCTGGTGCGCAGTAAGCACAAAATACTATCGGCGCGGCTGACGCATTTTATGCAGTTTTGCCGCGACTGGCACTAAAACCCGATCGTCAGACAGCACCGTGATCAAGCACCTAAAGTAGCGAGTTTCTGGCGGATAAATCTACACAGGCAAACTAGTTGGGAAACGAATTTCCACCGTCAATCCTGCGCCATTGAGTCCTTCCGAAAACACGATGCTGGCCTGATGGGCTTCGACAATACGTTTAACGATAGACAAACCAAGGCCGCTACCGGGCTTGCTGGCAGCGGCCAAGCGCACAAACCGGTCGAACACCCGCTCTCGCATCGCTGGCGCAATGCCAACCCCGCTATCAGCAATCGTCAAACAGGCTAGTCCCTCCTCGATACGACACGACAAACGCACTTCGCCGCCTGCCGGCGTATACCGAAAAGCATTATCTAGAAGATTGCGCAATAAGATCAGGAAGCTATCCTGATTCAGCGCACAGATGGCAGCTTGTAGATCTACCGAAAAAATAAGCTGTGATTTTTCTGCCTGTAGACGCCAGATCGGCAATTGCGCCGTCAACAGCTGGGCCATGTCGAGTGACTGCCATTGCTGGTTCTGCGCCTGCTCTTTATTCGTTTGAGGATCTAAGCGAGCCAGCGTCATAAGTTGCTCGACCAGTCTGGTGGCGCGATCCACACTGGCACCCAGTCCCTCTATCGCCTCGGCACGTTCGCCCTCGTTGCGGGCGCGTTGTATCACTTGCAAATTGGTCTTGATAGCGGCCAGCGGAGTACGCAGTTCGTGCGCGGCGTCTGCGGTAAAGCGCTGCTCATGCTCGAGTGTATTGCTGACCCGTTCAAACAGGCGGTTAATTGCCTGCAATAGTGGCCGAACCTCCGCCGGCACTCCTGCCAAACTGACTAATTGCAAATCGTTGGGAGTGCGCTGGGCGACCTGATTGGCGGACACTTGCAAAACTTGGAAGACCCGGTTTACTGCCCACCAAATGGCTCCAGCCAGCAAAGGAATAATCAGCAATGCGAAAAACAATAATTTAAAGGCGAAGCGCCCGCTTATTTCCTTTCTGTGCGCACTAGGTTCCCCGACTTGGATTTGCAGGCGGTGCTCAGCGTTCCAGGTGGTGTAGATACGCCAACGCTGGCCATTCACCGTGGCATAGCCAAAGCCGGTACTGTTATCGGTGGCAAAAGGCTGATCTGGCGCGCCGCGATTTTTGTAGCGCAGCCGTTTCTCGGCATCCCAAATCTGGAACAACAGATACTGAATATGTGTTTCATGACTAGATTCGACCAGGGTCGATGAGCCGTCAATCGCCATACGTTCCTCGACTTCATGTCCAGCCAAGGCTAGCAATAGATGGGCGGTCTCTGACAGGGACTGATCAAACAGTTCCTGGCTTTCCTGATCTGCATCGAGATACACGATAACAGCGCTCACTCCCCACACAGAGATTGTCAATGTCAACAAAATCGCTAGCAAGGTACGACGTAAGGACCATGGCTGCAACCGTAAATCCATCGCCAAACTCCTTGTTTCTAGTATTTTTACCGGTAGTGGCATCATCTTAGTATGGCTTATCCATGTTCTTTTCTAAGCAGTTTTCGCTATTTTTATCACTACTTTTATCGATCACATAGCCCACTGCGTGAATGGTGCGGATAAAACCCTTGCCGAGTTTTTTGCGCAGATGATGCACGTGTACCTGTATCGCATTGCTTTCCACTTCTTCGCCCCAGCCATACAGGGCCTCTTCGAGCTGCTCCCTGGTCAACACTTGGCCCACGTGCTCGATCAACATCAGCAAAATACCGAACTCTTTACTGGTCAGGGCGACAGTCTCCTGACCCCGCCACACCTGACGCTCAGCAACATTGATTTGTATCTCACCGTGACAGATCAGCTCCTGGGTGCGGCCGGACGCGCGCCGACTAGCCGAGCGTATACGGGCCGCCAATTCATCAAGGTCAAACGGTTTGATGATGAAATCATCCGCACCGGCATCGAGGCCGGCGATACGGTCAGTAACCTGATCACGCGCAGTGACGATCAAGATCGCATCGGCAAACCCGGCCCTGCGCAATTTCGCCAACGCCAGCATGCCATCCTCACCGGGCAAGCCAAGATCAAGCAAGATGCAAGCATATTGATGCAGACGCTGCGCGGTCAGGGCCGCCTCAGCCGATTGCACCCAGTCCACTGCATAGCCGCTCTGATCTAAGCCTATCTGAGTGGCGCGTCCGAGTTGCGGGTCATCTTCGACCAATAGTATGCGCATGAATTTTCCTTACTTTGTTGATGGTAGGCATTTTATCCGGCACTTGTTAAGAAGTTCTTAAGTTACCCCCTGCAAGATAGCGCCATTCCTTACTCCTGCAAACTTTTATGACTCAGATTACGACCCCGCTTCAGGCAAAAATCCCCCCGCTATTTTCCTCGCTGGCACCAAAGGTGTTTCATGCGCTAGCAAGTATGCCATTCATCACAGGACTATTGGCGATGTCGACAAGCGGCATGGCCGATGCCACAGCGACGACACAAATCAAGCTCAGCAAGGAGCAAATCGCGCGTGCCGGCATCGTTACGGAGCTTGCTCAAGCCCCATTGGCAAGCGACAGCGCCATCAACACAACTGGCTCTAATGCCAATGTCGGCCAACAACTATCGGGCACCGTGGTGGCACCGACCAATGCCATCAGTGTGGTGAGCAGCACGGTTAGCGGCGTGGTTCAGAGCGTACCTATTAGCTCGCTACAAGCGGTGCAACCAGCGACCATAGTGGCGACATTATTTAGTCAACAACTGCTTGAAATACAGCGCGACTACCTGCAATTATCGACTCAGGCGCGACTCGCCAAAGAAAAACAGGAACGTGACGAAGCCTTGTTCAAGGATGACATCATCGCACTGAGCCGGTTACAAGAAAGCCGTGCCGCCGCCACTCTGGCTGCGGTTGCTGCCAGTGAGCGCCATCAAGCCTTACGCGCCGCAGGTATGAGCGCAGCGCAATTGCGCAGCATCCTCAGCACTCATGCACTGTCGCCTTACCTCAGTGTCAATGCCGGGGTGCGCGGTACCGTGCTCGAACTCAAGCTGGCCAATGGTCAGCATGTAGAAGCGGGCATGCCACTGGCCACGATCGCCAGAGACACCGAGCTCTGGATAGAGTTTCAGGCCTCCCGTCAGCAAGCTGAGCAAATCCGTCTGGGCGACCAATTGCAGATCAAGGGCTGCAAAGCGAATGCCGCCAACGCCAAAGTGATTGCGATTTCTCCACAGATCATTGGCAGCAACCAAAGCACCCTGATACGTGCACGGGCCAGCGGCCAGGATGCTTGCCTCAAGCTCAATCAGTTTATCGAGGCCAGCCACAGTTCCACCCAGCGCAATCCCGACAGCTTGGGTGTGCCGGCCGCGGCCATCGTGCGCAACGGTGCCAACTCGTATGTATTTGTGCGTAACGGGCCAGGCTTTGAAGCGGTGAAGGTACAAGTAATACCCGGCAGTGCAGATAAAACCTGGGTCAGCGGCAAACTCAAAGCCGGTGATGCAGTTGCCGTCAAAGGCATCATCGCCATCAAAGGTGCCTGGATAGGTTTGGGTGCAGAGGACGCGCCAGTGCCGGCAGCTAGCACACCTGCCACACCAAACGGAGCGAAATAATGCTAGCTCGCCTCATTGCGTTCTCGCTGGCACAGCGCCTATTGCTGCTAGTCGTCACGGTGCTGATGATAGGTGCCGGGATAGATGCTTTCAAAAATTTACCGATTGATGCCTTCCCTGACGTCTCCAGCACTCAGGTCAAGATCATTTTAAAAGCGCCCGGCATGACGCCGGAAGAAGTCGAGGCACGCATCGTCGCGCCTATCGAGCAAGAGCTATTGGGCATCCCCAAGCAAGTGATTTTGCGTTCGCAATCGAAATACGCGATTGCCGACATCACGCTCGATTTCCAGGATGGCACCGATGTGTTCTGGGCTCGTCAGCAGGTCAGTGAGCGCCTTAGCAATATCATGAAAGATCTACCGGCCTCGGTCAGCGGTGGCTTAGCCCCGATTACCACCCCGCTCGGCGAAATCTTTATGTTCACCATCGAAGGCCCGTTATCGCTGATGGAAAAACGCAGTTTGCTGGAATGGACAATACGCCCGCAATTGCGCAATATTGCCGGCGTGGCCGATGTCAATTCGCTCGGTGGCATGGTCAAGAGTTTTGAAGTCGTGCCTGATATGGCTGCGCTGTCAGCACGCAAAATCTCGCTAAGCCAATTGCTGGCCGCACTGGAAGCGAATAATCGCAACGACGGCGCCGGACGTCTGGCTTCCGGCGAAGAGTCGCTGTTGATACGCAGTGACGGCAGCATCCACAGTCTCGATGATGTGCGCGCCATTGCGATCCAGAGCCGTGACGGCTACTCAGTCAAGATAGGCGAAGTGGCGACAGTGCGTATAGGTCAGATGACGCGCTACGGTAGCGTCACCAAAGACGGTAAAAACGAAGCGGTCGAGGGCCTGGTACTGGCAATGCGTGGCGCCAACGCGCAAAAAGTGGTGAATCAAATTCGCGCACGCTTAGTCGATCTGGAAAAAACCCTGCCGCAAGGCACCACCATCAAGACCTTCTATGACCGCGGCAATCTGGTAGAACGCGCCGTAGCGACCGTCACTAAGGCGCTGGCGGAAGCGACGATACTGGTGGTGATACTGCTGTATCTATTTCTGGGCAATATACGCTCGGCGCTGGTCGTGGCTTGCATACTGCCATTGTCAGCCTTAGGTACCTTTTTACTGATGCAGGCTTTCGGGCTCACCGCCAACCTGATGTCACTCGGTGGTCTGGCAATTGCGATAGGCATGCTGGTCGATGCCGCCGTGGTGGTAGTCGAAAACATCGAAGCGCACAGCAGTCATGCCCAGACCCCGGTAAGTACCGACAATGCTGGTACTGCGGTACGCCCTAGCCTGCCGCGTCTGCATGTAATTTACCGTGCCGTGCGTGAAGTGGCTGTGCCAGTGACGGCAGGCATGATCGTCATCATGATCGTGTTCTTGCCGCTACTGTCCTTGCAAGGACTGGAGGGAAAACTGTTTTCGCCGGTTGCGTTGACCATCATTTTTGCGTTGGCCGCCTCGTTGATACTGTCATTGACCGTGATACCGGTACTGTCCTCGTTTTTCCTGAAAGAAGCCCATGGCCCGGCCCCCTGGCTGGTGCGCAAACTAGAAGCGATGTATTTAAGCTTATTGACGATGGCATTGAAAAACGCCAAAAAAGTCATGCTCGCTTCCGTAGCGGCCTTAGTGGTCACGGCGGCGCTGTTTCCATTCATAGGAAAATCCTTCATGCCTACCCTGGATGAAGGCGACATCATCATGCAGATAGAAAAACTGCCGTCCGTCAATCTGCAGGAATCGGCCAAACTCGATATGGCGGTACAACAGCGCATCCTGGAACAAGTGCCAGATGTCAGCAGCATCGTGGCGCGTGCCGGTTCTGACGAGCTGGGGCTAGATCCTATGGGACTCAATGAAACCGACACCTTTCTGGTCTTGAAACCGCGGGCGGAATGGCGCAGCAAAGACAAGGAAGCCTTAATCGATTCCCTGCGCAGCGTCACCGCACAATTCCCCGGGATGAATTTCAGCTTCACCCAGCCGATAGAAATGCGCACTTCGGAAATGTTGTCCGGGGTACGCGGCGACCTGGCGATCAAAATCTACGGCCCGGATACGCAAGTGCTGGCAAGCTTGGCCGAACAAGTCGTCAAACTGGTGGGCGGCATCTCCGGCAACGAGGATGTACTCACGGTCAAGAATGAAGGTGTGCAATACCTACAGGTCGACATCAACCGCGAAGCTGCCGGTCGCCTCGGGTTTAGCGTAGAGCAGATACAAAACGAGCTGCGCACGCTGGTCGAAGGCCGTAGTGCCGGAGTCGTCATCGAACAAGGCCGACGTCTGCCATTACTGATACGCGGCAGTGACCAGCTACAGATGTCGGTAGAGTTGTTCAGTCAACTGCAACTGCCAGTCAGCGATGGTGCCTCGATTCCCTTGAGCCAGTTAGCCAGCTTGCGCACAGTCGATGGTCCGGTCAAGGTTGAGCGTGAAAACTCCTCGCGTCTGGTAGTGGTCAGGGCGAATGTACGCGGTCGTGATCTGGTTGGTTTTGTCGATGAAGCCAAGGGCAAGGTCGCGCAACAAATCAAACTACCGGCCGGCTATCGCATGTCCTGGGGTGGCCAGTTCGAGAACCAGCAACGCGCCGCGGCACGTCTGGCGCTGGTGGTACCGATTGCGCTGGCACTGATCTTCCTGCTGCTATTTACCACGCTGGGCAGCGTACGCCAATCCCTCCTGGTATTCGTCAATATTCCCTTTGCGCTATTGGGTGGTGTGGTGGCGCTAGCCGTCACCGGCGAGTATTTATCGGTACCGGCCTCGGTAGGGTTCATCGCCCTGATGGGGATCGCGGTATTGAACGGACTAGTGATGATTACCTACTTTAACCAATTGGTGGCACGCGGCACGCCATTAGCCGAAGTGGTCTCGGAAGGTGCGTTGCGACGCTTCCGGCCGGTCATGATGACCGCCTGTATCACTGGCTTCGGCTTGATTCCCTTATTGATGGCCACTGGCCCTGGTTCGGAAATCCAACGTCCGTTGGCGATCGTGGTGATAGGCGGATTGGTGACTGCGACCTTGCTGACCCTGATCCTGCTACCGATTTTATTCCAGCGCTTTGGCGTTCCGGAAACCAATACTGAATATGAGGAAAGCTAAATGATAACGACTAACGTAACAACCACAACAGCGAGCACAAAATACGACGCCATGCTGACACTGGCGATTCCGGTCACGCTGGAAGAAGAGATACTTGATTTCCTGATGCTACACCCGCAGTGGGCCAACGGTTTTTCTATCATCGATGCGCAAGGCATGGGGCACGGAGCTTCCCTGCTCTCGACCATGGAGAAAGTCCAGGGGCGCTGCAAACGCAAGTTGGTCTTCATTGTCGGACGAGACACGGAATTGCAGCTACTGCTGCAAGCGCTAGGGCAGGAAATTCGCAATCACGATGTCGCCTATTGGATCACCGCCGTTTCGGCATTCGGGAGACTACAATGAAATCAGCTCGCGCTTTCTTCTTGCTGCTGACGACACTCAGCGCTGCAGCGACGGCTACGGCAACCATCGCGCAAACAGTGTCACAAGCAACTGTGCCAAATACCGCGCATCATGCGGTCAAGGCGATGCCGTATAACGCCGATCTGGTGCATGCGCTCTCCGCACTCCCCCCTGAACAGGCGGTGCGCAAGACCCTGGAAAATCTACCGCAATTGCGCTCCGGCGCACTTGGCATAGAGCTGGCAAATTCCGGCAAAACACGGCTGCAAGCCGGGCAATACGAATGGACGCTACGGGCAACCGCCAAACGACGTAGCGAGCAGAATGGCGAGCGTTTCAATGAGCAAGAGCTGACACTAGAAAGGCCGGTGCGCTGGTTTGGCAAGGCGGCCAAGGACCTGGCCATAGGAGACAAAGGCATAGAACTGGCCCATGCCGCTCAAGCCGACCTGTGGCATGAAGCCAGCCGCAGCCTCATGAAAGACTGGTTTGATAGTCTGCGTGAAAGCGCCGGCATACGCAGACTTGGTGAGCAACTGACGCTGGCCGAGCAATTGCGCGGCATCGCAGAAAAACGGGTGAAGGCCGGCGACGCCGCACAACTGGAATTGTTGATGGCAGATACCGAAACCAGACGTGTCAGCATCCTATTGCAGCAAGCGCAGTTAAGGGAAGAGCAAATTCGTCAGATGCTGGAAACCAATTATCCGGGCCTGCCGCAACCTCGCCTAGAACAATTGCCGGTGCCGGCGACACTGACGGAATCAGCCAGCTTCTGGCAAGACAAGATTATGGACGACAACCACGAACTGGAGTTGGCGCAAGCCGAAGCCGATCTGTTTAACCTGCAAGCGGGCAGAATCGCCAGCGACAAAATGCCAGACCCGACCGTAGGCGTGCTGAGCAGCCGGGAGCAAACGCAGAATGGCGGCCAGACGCGCATGCTAGGCATCAGCATTTCCATCCCCTTACCGGGCGGCGCACGCAGCGCCGAAGCAAGCAATGCCAGCCTGAAAGCCAGAATGGCTGCGGAAAGAGTGACTCAGGCCAGGCTGAAAGTGTACTCAGCAGCACAAAGGGTCATCACCGACAGCAAACGCAGCCATGCCATCTGGCAAACCATGCAGCAGATACAGCAACAAAGCCTGACCCAGGCAAGCAAGATGATGAGCGCCTATAAATTGGGCGAAGCCAGCTTAAGCGAAGCACTGGCAACCAGAAGGCAAGCGCTGGACGCCACGCTGGCAAGCGAATCGGCACAGATAGATGCACTGGCCGCGCTGGCCCGCCTGCTACTAGACGCGCATCTGATCTGGTCGATTGATCAAGTTGCAGAAAATCGATAAGAAATTAGTGATTCCAACACTCTCGTAAGGTTCATCGCAACATTGATGAGCTTTACGATTCGCATCCAGATTCGATGGCAAAAACAATTAAATGAATTGCAGTAAGAGCCGTGGTGCGACCGGCATGTGGATGTGTAATTTTAGGATGAATTATCTTGCAGACAAACTCAGTTACTACAATATTTTTATATACTCCCCAAAAAATTTTCAAAAGCATGCCTGTTGCGCATACGAATAGCGCGCGGTACAAATATACTGGTAGGTAGTATCACATCATCACACGCAAGCTGACGAAATGAATCGGGGCAATCCCGATTCATTTTCACTCCGTCGTCGGATCTCTTCTCTACTTGCAGTATTGCTTAGGCCCAGCACTTAAAGTGCGAAAGATCTTGGCCCCATGATATCGTCAGCGTGCTTCGTTCTCACATACTCCCCTAAAATTAAATTGAAACAGGTCAATTGCGCATGGACAACGTGCGTATTGTAAAGATACAGGGCAGGAGCATCTTTGCAATGGCTGTGCAGGTGCGGTGCAACCCGGTAGGTAGTCGGCTGAGCAAGTGAGGTGCGAAAGCCGAGTATATGGGAGGCAAGTCAAGGGGAATCGGATTGAAATTTGGACCTGCAAAGCAAAAACCCCTCAACAGGAAACTGTTGAGGGGTTTTCTAATAAAAGCCTGACGATGACCTACTTTCACACTGGTTGCAGCACTATCATTGGCGCGGAGTCGTTTCACGGTCCTGTTCGGGATGGGAAGGGGTGGTACCGACTTGCTAT